>DATBDY010000031.1:0-88684 GCA_036269695.1 Allosphingosinicella sp.
CAGCACGCCTCTGTATGGCGCGCGGCCGCGCGTGCCGCAGCTTTCGAGCAGCGACGACTGGAACCAGCCCCGGTGCTGGTCCGAGCCTTCGAGATAGAGATCGGCGCGGACATCCTCGCCATAGCGCGCCTCGACGACGAAGGCATGGGTCGAGCCGCTGTCGAACCAGACGTCGAGGATGTCGTTGACCGGCTCGTAATCGACCGCCGCGTAGCGCTCGCCGAGCAGCGCCTGATGGTCGGCGGTGAACCAGGCGTCGGCGCCGCCGGCGATGAACGCCTCGACGATCCGCGCATTGACCGCGTGATCGACGAGATACTCGCCGCTCCGGCGGTCGACGTACAGCGCGATCGGCACGCCCCAGGCGCGCTGGCGGCTGATCACCCAGTCGGGCCGCCCCTCGACCATCGCCTGGATGCGGTTGCGCGACTTTTCCGGCACCCAGCGGCCGTTGCGGATCGCCCGCAGCGCGCTCGAGCGGAGCGTGTCGCCTTCCGGGTTGGTCGGATAATCGGAATCCTGGCCGAGCCGCCCGTCCCACGGCAGCCAGGGCAGGTCCTTGTCCATCGGGATGAACCATTGCGGCGTGCAGCGGAAGATGATCTTCGCCTTGGACCGCCAGCTGTGCGGGTAGCTATGCTTGAAGTCGGCGGAGGCGGCGAGCAGAGCGCCCGCATCGCGCAGGTCGGAGCAGATCGGCCCGTCCGGCGCGTTGAACTTGGCGTTGATGACGCTGCCTTGGCCGCCGAGCCACGCCCAATCCTCACGATAGCGCCCGTCGTCGGTGACGGCGAAGACGGGGTCGATCCCCGCCGCCTTGCAGACGAGGAAGTCCTCCTCGCCATGGTCCGGCGCCATGTGCACGAGCCCGGTGCCCGCGTCGGTCGTGACGTGCTCGCCCGGCAGGAAGGGCCGGGGCTTCGCGAAGAAGCCGCCGAGATGGTGCATTGGATGTCGCGCGATCGTGCCCGCTAGATCGAAGCCCTTGCCTCTCCAGAAAATTCCGGCCGTGCGCGCCTCTTCAGCTTTGCTGGCAGGATCGGCACGATAAACGAACGGAAAGACCAAGCTCTCAGCTAAAAGCAAGATTCTCTCGTCATCGTGGTTAATCTTGACAGCGACATAGTCGATGTCCGGCCCGTAAGCGATCGCTTGGTTGACCGGGATCGTCCACGGCGTCGTCGTCCACACCACCGCATGGGCGCCGACAAGCTCCGGGATCGGGCTCTCGACGATCTCGAACGCCACATCGATCTGCGTCGAGACGATCTCCTCATATTCGACCTCGGCCTCGGCCAGCGCCGTCTTCTCGACCGGGGACCACATGACCGGCTTGGCGCCGCGGTAGAGCTGCTCGGTCTCGGCGAACTTCAGGAGCTCCTCGACGATCTTCGCCTCGGCCTCGAACTTCATGGTGAGATAGGGATTGTCCCACTCCCCCATCACGCCGAGCCGCTGGAACTGCTCGGACTGGATCGCCACCCATTTCTCGGCATAAGCGCGGCACTGGGCACGGAACTCGCGCGGCGGCACGTCGTCCTTGTCGAGCTTTTTCTTGCGATATTCCTCCTCGATCTTCCACTCGATCGGCAGGCCGTGGCAGTCCCATCCGGGCACGTAGGGCGCGTCCTTCCCAAGCAGCGACTGCGAGCGCACGACGATATCCTTGAGGATCTTGTTCATCGCGTGGCCCATGTGGATGTCGCCATTGGCGTAGGGCGGGCCGTCGTGGAGGATGAAGCGCTCGCGCCCCTCGCGCGCCTCGCGCAGGCGCTGGTAAAGGCCCTCCGCCGCCCAGCGGGCGAGGATCGCCGGCTCCTTCTGCGCGAGGCCTGCCTTCATTGGGAACTCGGTCTTCGGCAGGAAGACCGTGTCGCGATAATCACGTCTGTCGGACATTGCGGGCGGGGCTTAGCGGGAGGGGCGGCGGGCGTCCAGCGGGGGCGTCTAGCGGCGCAGCGCCGGGCCCATCCGGTAGAAATCCTCGGCCCAGAGCCAGCCGTGGAAGTCCGCCGGCACCTGGTCATATTGCTCGGGCCGCTCGAGGCCGATGAGCGTGCCGTTGCGCTCCTCGCCGTAGATCAGCACGTGGGCGTGCGCGTTCGCCATGCGGACGAGGAAGCGATAGGGCCAGCCCCAGAGCTTCCAGCGCCTGTCGAGGGTGACCGCGACGGTGGCGTCGCGGCAGCTCGCGGGCACGAAGCCGGTCCAGCCGCTCCGCATATAATCCTGGAGGCAGGTTCCGCGCGGCGGGCTGGCGGCAATCCAGGCGTTCGGCACGAGCGCCCGGACGCGGGCGGTGATCGCGGGATCGCCGAAGAAGCCATATTTGTCGTCGATGGCGACGCCGGCGCGGCGGAAGGCGGCGACGAGCGCGTCGGCGTCGGCGGGATCGCGGCTCCTGAAGTCGAAGACGATTGGCTTCGTCGGCACCTCGCGCAGCAGCTCCTCGACGGTCGGCATGCCGCCGATGCCGCGGCCGCGGAGCGGGAACGTCCGGCCGCCGTCGGCGGTATAGCCGTAGCCGACGTCGAGCCGCTTCAGCTCGGCGAGCGTGCGGTCGGCGAGCGGGCCGTGGCCGTTGGTGCGGCAATCGAGCGTCGCATCCTCGAACAGCACCATCTGCCCGTCGCCCGTGCGCCGCACCGGCACTTGGAGCGCGTCCGCGCCGACCCGCGTCGCCCGATAGAGGGAGGGGAGGGTGTTCTCGATATAATCATTGTCGTCCGCGTCGCTGCCGTGCGGCTTGATCCGCGTCGCCGTGCAATTCCCGTCGGCGGCGGCACGGTCGTAGGGCTGGGCGATGCCGCCATTCGCCACCAGCGTCAGCCGGCCTTCCGGCCGCGCCGCGAGCCAGGACGCGTTGATGAGGGTCAGCGGAACCGCGATGAGGGCGACGACGATCAGCACCGGCCGCCACCAGCCACGCCGCCGCGGCCCGGCCGGCGCCTCCTCCCCCTCGTCTTCCACGGTCATGGTGCCTGTGTAGCGGGGCCGGTGAGGCTGTCCAGCAGCCGAATCCCTCCCGTCATTCCCGCGAAAAGCGGGAATCCCGCTTGGGCACGAAATCAAAGGAAAGAAGCGGGATCCCCGCTTTCGCGGGGATGACGGTTAAGGCGCGCGCAGCCGCCTTTTCGCCTCGTCGCAGTCCAGCGCCATCTGCGCCTGGAGAGCCTCGATGCTGTCGAACCTGGCCTCGTCGCGCAGGAAGGAGATCAGGCCCACTTCGATCCTCTGCCCGTAGAGGTCACCCGAAAAATCGAAGAAAAAGGGCTCGAGCAGCTCCTTGGGCGGCTCGAAGGTCGGGCGGATGCCGAGATTGGCGGCGCCGTCCAGCACCCGCCCGTCGGCAAGCGTCCCGCGCACCGCATAGACGCCGAAACGGGGGCGAAGATACCGGTCGAGGGGGAGGTTCGCGGTCGGATAGCCGATCGCCCGGCCCCTCTTGTCGCCATGCTCGACTGTTCCTTCGATGGCGAAGGGCCGAGTCAGCAGCCGCGTGGCGGTCTCGCAGTCGCCCGCCCGCAGCGCGTCGCGGATGCGGCTGGAGGAGACGGTCTCCCCGCCCTCCCGGACCGGCGCCACCGCCTCGGCGACGAAGCCCTGCTCCGCGCCGAGCCTCGCGAGCAGGCCCACGTCGCCGCCGCGATTCCTGCCGAAGGTGAAATCCTCGCCCGTCACCACGCCGGCCACACCAAGCTTGTCGACCAGCCAGAGGCGGGCGAACTCCTCCGGCGCGAGCGCGGCGAAGTCGCGGTCGAAATGGAAGACGAACAGGGCATCGACTCCGGCCGCCTCAATCAGGCGCGCGCACTGGTCCATCGTCGTCAGCCGGAACCAGGGCGAATCCGGCCGGAAGAAGCGCATCGGGTGCGGATCGAAGGTGGCGACGAGCGCCGGCCGCCCCTCGGCGCGGGCCCGCTCGACCGCATGGCCGACGACCGCCTGATGGCCCTTGTGAAATCCGTCGAAATTGCCAAGCGCGACGATGCCGCCGCGCAAATGGGCCGGAACCGCCGAGCCGCTGTCCAGCCGCTCCATGGCGCGCCTCATAGGCAGAGTCGCGCCGCCGGGCAACGCGGCCTCAGCGCTGACGCGCCAGCGTGACGAAGCTGAAAGCGGGGCGGTCATCCGCCCCTTGATGCTCTTCGCGCGCCACTTCCTTCCAGGCGGCCGGATTGAAAGCCGGCAGGATCGTGTCGCCCTCGATATCGGCATGGACCTCCGTCAGCTCGACCCGATCCGCGACCGGCTCGAACAGGCGGAAGACGTCCGCCCCGCCGATGACGGAGACGTCCGGTGCATCGGCGATCCGCAGTGCGTCCGCCACGTCCCGCGCCACCTCCGCGCCGTCCGCGCGCCAATTCGGATCGCGCGTCAGGACGATATGGCGGCGGCCGGGGAGCAGGCGGGGCAGGCTTTCGAACGTCTTGCGGCCCATCACCATCGGCGTGCCCATCGTCAGCGCCTTGAAGCGCTTGAGGTCGTCCGGGAGGTGCCAGGGCAAAGCGCCGTCGCGGCCGATCACGCCATTGTCGGCGCGTGCCACGATCAGCGTGATGTGGCTCACACCGCCACCGGCGCCGGGATGTGCGGGTGGGGATCGTAGCCGGCGATCTCGAAATCCTCATATTCGTATTGGTCGATCGCCGGCGGGCGGCGGCGGATCGTCAGCTTCGGCAGCGGGCGGGGCTCACGGGTGAGCTGGAGGCGCGCCTGATCGAGGTGGTTCGAATAGAGGTGGCAGTCGCCGCCGGTCCAGACGAAGGTCCCCGGTTCCAGCCCAGCCTGCTGGGCGAGCATGTGCGTGAGCAAAGCGTAGCTGGCGATGTTGAAGGGGACGCCGAGGAAGACGTCGCCGCTCCTCTGGTAGAGCTGGAGATGGAGCCGGCCGGCCGCGACCTGGGTCTGGAACAGGCAATGGCAGGGGGCGAGCGCCATGCGGTCGAGCTCGGCCGGGTTCCAGGCGGTGACGATCTGGCGGCGCGAGGCGGGGTCGCGGTTGATGAGGGCGATGAGGTTGGCGATCTGGTCGATGTGGCGGCCGTCCGGCCCCTCCCAGTCGCGCCACTGCTTGCCGTAGACGGGGCCGAGGTCGCCATTCTCGTCGGCCCATTCGTCCCAGATGCTGACCTTGTGCTCCTTCAGCCAGGCGATGTTGGTGTCGCCGCGCAGGAACCACAGCAATTCGACGATGATCGAGCGCAGGTGCAGCTTCTTCGTGGTGAGCAGCGGGAAGCCTTCGGAAAGATCGAAGCGCATCTGGTGACCGAACACGGAGAGGGTGCCGGTGCCGGTCCGGTCCGGCTGGGGCACGCCCTCGTCGAGGATGCGGCGGAGGAGCTGCTGATAGGGCTGCATGGGCTTTCTATGCCGGGTGTGGGGAAGGTTTGGAAGCGGCTGTAGCTCCTCCCCGTTCCGGGGAGGAGCTTAGGCCGGGCAGACCTTGATCTGCTCGGGCGCGGGTCTCGGCCCTCTCGGCGCGAACTGGGCGAAATAGGATTGGGTGTCGGCGAGGCGCTCGAAGCGGGTGAGCTCGTAGCCGAGGGCGCCGAACTCGCAGATGAGGAGCTTCGGCGGCGTCCCGTGCTGCGGCGTCGGCCGGTCGGCATCGACGACGATGATGCGGCCGCCGGGCTTGAGGTCTTCGCGCAGGTGCCAGAGCACCTCCGACGGCCGCTCGATCTCGTGATACATGTGGATCATGAAGACGCGGTCGAACGAATTGTCCGGCAGCAACGGATCGTTCGGCGTGCCGAGCTTCACCGCGACATTGTCGAGATTCTCGCGCTGGACGCGGCGGGCGAGATTGTCGCGGGTCTGCGGCACGATGTCCTCGGCGAGCACACGGCCCTTCTTGCCGACGAGGGGGGCCAAGCGGACGGTGTAATAGCCTTCGCCGGCGCCGATGTCGGCGACGGTCATGCCGGGCACGACGTCGCCGAGCTTCATCACCGTCGCCGCTTCCTTGTAGCGGTCGCGCTCGTCCTCGTTCGAGTAACGCGGCGACACGATCGGCGCGACGGGCCGGTCGGGAAGCGGGAAGGGGTCCGTCGGCGGCGCCTTCCTGCACCCCGCGAGAAGGGCGAGGGCGAGGAGGGCCGCGGAGGCGCCCCTATTCCACATCTTCGACCTGGACCTTCTCGCCGGTGACGCGCTGGGACAAGGCCGCGGCCATGAACGGGTCGAGCGCGCCGTCGAGAACGTCGGAAGGTGCGGTCGAAGTCACGCCGGTACGCAGGTCCTTCACCAACTGATAGGGTTGGAGAACGTAGGAGCGGATCTGGTGCCCCCAGCCGATGTCGGTCTTGGCGGCGTGCTGGGCGCTCGCTTCGGCCTCGCGCTTCTGCAGCTCGGCCTCGTAGAGCCGCGCCTTCAGCATCTTCATCGCCTCGGCGCGGTTCTTGTGCTGGGAGCGCTGGTTCTGGCACGCGACGACGATGCCGGTCGGCAGATGGGTGATGCGGACCGCGCTGTCGGTGGTGTTGACGTGCTGGCCGCCGGCGCCGGACGAACGGTAGGTGTCGATCTTGAGATCGGTCTCGTTGACGTCGACGTCGATATCGTCGTCGACCACCGGATAGACCCAGACGCTCGAGAAGCTGGTGTGGCGGCGGGCGTTGGAATCGTAGGGGCTGATCCGCACCAGCCGGTGCACGCCGCTCTCGGTCTTGGCATAGCCATAGGCATTCTCGCCTTTGACCAGCAGGGTCGCGGACTTGATTCCGGCCTGCTCGCCCGGATGCTGGTCGACCAGCTCGACCTTGTAGCCGTGGCGCTCGGCCCAGCGCGTGTACATGCGCTGCAGCATCTCCGCCCAGTCCTGGCTTTCGGTGCCGCCGGCGCCGGCATTGACCTCGATATAGGTGTCGTTGGAATCGGCCTCGCCGGCCAGGAGGGCCGCCACCTTGTCCTTGTCCGCCCGCTCGGCCAGCTCCTTCAGCGAGGCGACGGCATCGTCGACCATGGCAGCGTCGCCCTCGGCCTCGGCCATCTCGATCAGCTCGAGCGTGTCGGCGAGGTCCTGCTCGATCCGTCGGGTCGCGCCGATCGCCTCGTCGAGCCGCCGCCGCTCGCGCATCACTTCCTGCGCCGCTTTGGGATCGTTCCACAGCGACTGGTCCTCGACGCGGGCGTTGAGCTCGTCGAGACGCGCGAGCGCGCGGTCCCAATCGAGGAACCGGCGGAGGAGATCGAGCGCCGACCGCACCTGGTCGACATAGGCTTGCGCTTCCGCGCGCATAGGAAACTCCAAATGCCTGTGCTCCGGCGAAAGCCGGAGCCCTGAGTGGCTTTATTCAGTCTGGATCCCGGCTTTCGCCGGGACACGGCCTGCAACGTGCGTTGCAGGCCTAGTAAATCCCGCCCTGGTTTTGCAAGAAAGTGGCGTCGCGGCTCTGCTGCACCGGCTGCGGCCCGGCGGCCTTCGCCTTGGGCGGCGCGGCGGCGGCGAGCTCCTCGTGGCGGGCGGCGCGGCGCGGCTCGGTCTCCGGCTTGAACGCCTCCCAGATCACCTCCGACTTGGGATCGTCGCTCGGCCAGGCGCCATAGACTTGCTGCCCGCTGTGCCGGTCGATGCGCACCATGCGAATGCCGGGTGGTTGCCGGAACGGCACCACCGGCAGGTCCATCAACGCCGCCTTGGCGAATTGCTTGAAGATCGGCGCGACGATCGTGCCGCCCTGGGCGTAACCGCCCATCGGCCGCGGCTGGTCGAAGCCCATATAGGTGGCCGCGAGGACCTGCGGCATGCCGCCGACGAACCAGACGTTGGTCGGGCCGCTGGTCGTGCCCGTCTTGCCGAACATCGGCCGATTGAGGTCACGCAGCACGGCCGCGGTGCCGCGCAGCACCACGCCCTCCATGATGTGGACCATCTGATAGGCGGTGAGCGGGTCGACGATCTGTTTGGTGCGGAGCGGCGGCCGCGGCATCGGCTTGCCGTCCCAGTCCGGCGCGTTGCAGCCTTCGCAGGGCCGCGTGTCGGCACGGTAGATGACCTTCCCGTTGCGGTCCTCGACATAGTCGACGAGGCTCGGTTTCACCGCCCGGCCGCTATTGGCGAGGATGGAGAAGGCATTGGCCATCCGGAGCGGCGTCGTCTCGCCGGCGCCGAGCGCGATCGAGAGATAATTGGGGAAGTCGCCGACGCCGAGATCGTGGGCGCGCTTCGTCACCTTATCCATACCGATCTCGTTCGCGGTGCGGACGGTCATCAGGTTGCGCGACTGCTCGACCGCCCAGCGCATCGTCTGCGGCCCGGCATTCTGGCCGGAGAAGTTGCGGAAGCATTTGTTGCCCAGTCCCGCGCCCTGCCAGACGCAGAACGGGCCGTCGATGATGATCGAGGACGGCGTCATGCCGTTGTCGAGCGCGGCCGAATAGACGACCGGCTTGAAGGTTGAGCCCGGCTGGCGGTAGGCTTGGGTGGCGCGGTTGAAATCGTCGTCGCGAATGTCCCAGCCGCCCTGCATGGCGAGGATGCGGCCGCTCGCCACTTCTTCGACCACCATCGCGCCCCGGACGGCCGGAATGGACTTCAGCGCCCAGGCCGCGCCCTCGCGCTTCACGGCGATTACCTTGCCGGGTTCGAGGAAGTTGAACGCCGCGGTGCCCGTGCCGCGCTTCGGCATCACCGCGAGCGAGGCTGGAAGGGTGCCGCGGCCGCCGTCGGCGAAGCCGATCGTCGCGTTCGACCCTTCGCGCGACAGCACCACCGCCGCCCGCCAGTCCGAATAGCCGGTGCCGAAGGGCAGGTTCGCCAGCTCGGCCGCCCAGTTCTTGGTCAGGTCGACGGTCTTGCCCGGATCGTTCCAGCCGTGCGGATTGTCGTAGCGCGCCATGCCGTCGCGGAGCGCCTGCTCCGCCGCCTGCTGCTTCTGCGCGTCATAGGAGCTGCGGATCCAGAGGCCGCCCGTATAGACACCGTCCGGGCCCTTCTCCGTCCCTTCGCCATAGCGGGCGATGAGCTGGCGGCGCACCTCCTCCATGAAATAACCGCCGACATTGTGCACCGTCTCGCGCTGCGTCGTGACGGTGCCGAGGGGCGCCGCCTGCGCCGCCGCCGCCTGCTCGGAGGTGATGAAGCCGTTCTTCGCCATCTCGCCAAGCACCCAGTTGCGCCGCTCGAGCGCGCGCTCGGGGCGGACGTTCGGGTCGTAATTGCTGGGGCCCTTGGGAAGGATGGCGAGGAAGGCGGCCTCGGGCAGGCTGAGCTGGTTGACGTCCTTGTCGAAATAGGCGCGCGCCGCCGCCTCGACGCCGTAAGCGTTGCGGCCGAGGAAGATCTGGTTGAGGTAGAGCTCGAGGATCTGCTGCTTGGTCAGCACGTTCTCGATGCGGCGGGCGAGGATCGCCTCCTTGATCTTGCGCGTTACCGAATATTGGTTGCCGACGAGCAAATTCTTGGCGACCTGCTGGGTGATCGTGGAGCCGCCGCGGGCGCGCTCGCCGGTGCCGGCCTTGCGGACATAGTCGAACACCGCCTGGGCGAGGCCGCCATAATCGATGCCGTGATGGCTGAAGAAGCTCTTGTCCTCGGCCGAGAGGAAGGCGTCGATCAGCTTGGGCGGGAATTCGTTGTAGCTCAATTGCACCCGCCGCTCGCGGGCGAAGGTCTGGACCGGCTGGCCGTTGATGTCGCGGACGATCGAGGGAAGGGGCGGCTGGTAGGTCAGCAGCGACTCCGCCGAGGGGAGGCCGCGGGCGAAGATCAGCAGCAGCAGGAAATAGAGGACGAAGGGGCTCGCCGCGAGAATCGCGAGTATCTTGACCCAGCGGCGGCGCCAGGCGGCGCGCACAATGCCGCCGAAGCGGCTGCCGGCGTCGCGATAGAGGGTGATGCGGGTGGCGGTGGGACTGTCGGCACTCATTCGACGCTGGCTCTAAACGATTGAAGGGGAGGGGTGAAGGCGGATCAGCGCGAGGCGATGCGGTAGAGGCGGCGGGCGAAATGGGTTTCGATCGCGTCCTTCATCCCCTGCGCGATCTGCCTCTGCCCATCGGGCGATTCGATATAGGCGGCGTCCACCTGATTGGTGAGATAGCCCGTCTCGAACAGGATTGAGGGCACGTCCGGCGCCTTCAGCACCACCAAAGAGGCGAAGCGGTGCCAGTCCGGCCGGAAGGGGAAATAGGGCGCGCCTTCGCGGCGGAGCAGGTTCGCGAAATCGGCCGAGACGTTCATGCTCTCGCGCTGCGCGAGGTCGATCAGCACCCGGTTGACCCCGGCATCGCGGCTGAGCGGGGCGCCGCCGAGCGCATCGGCGCCGTTCTGCTGGGCGGCGAGGCCGGCTGCCTCCTTGTCCGAGGCGACCTCCGAGAGGGTGTAGACGGTGGCGCCGCGGGCGCCGTCGTTGCGCGGGGCGGCGTCGGCGTGGATCGAGACGAACAGGTCGGCATGCATGCGCCGGGCGATCTCGTAACGGTCGCGCAGGACAAGGAAGCGGTCGTCCTCCCGCGTCATCGCCACCCGCACCCGGCCGGAGGCGGCGAGGGCGTCGCGGATGGCGCTGGCGACGGCGAGGGTCACGTCCTTCTCCTGCCGCCCGCCGAAGGGCGAGGTCGCGCCCGGATCCTTGCCGCCATGGCCCGCGTCGAGCACGACAAGAGGCCGCGACGGATCGCGCGAGCCGTAGACGCGCGGCAGCGGAAGATCGGACTGCGGGGTGCGGGCGAGGTCGATCGTCACGCCCTGGCCGTTATCGCCGCCCCCCTTCGAGCAGCCGGCGAGGCACAGGCCGGCGACGGCAAGGCAGAGCAGGAAACGCGTCACGCCCCCATTCTGCCGCCCCCGCGGCGCTCCGGTCCAGAAAAATCAGGCAGGGCGGAAGACGAGGGCCAGCCCGTTCATGCAATAGCGCAGGCCCGTCGGCTGCGGGCCGTCGTCGAAGACGTGGCCGAGATGGCCGCCGCAGCGGCGGCAGAGAACCTCGGTCCGCTCGAAGCCGAGGGTGCGGTCCGAGCGGGTGACGATCGCATGGGCCAGGGGGCGCCAGAAGCTGGGCCAGCCGGTGCCGCTGTCGAACTTCGTCTCCGACGGGAACACGGGCAGACCGCAGCCGGCGCAGGCGAAAATGCCCTTGCGGTGCTCCTTCAGCAGCGGGCTGGTGCCGGGCGTCTCGGTCGCTGCCTCGCGGAGGATGGCGTAACGCTGCGCGCCGAGCATGTGTCGCCATTGGTCGGGCGTGTGCGTCACCTCGAATTGTGACGTGCCGGCGGCTGCGGCTCCGGTCCTGACGAGCAGCAGCGACGCGGCGGCCGCGGTGCCGGCGGCGCCAATGAAGAAACGGCGGTTGAAGAGGGTGTCCGTCATCAATGCCTCCCTTGTTCTTCACCATCTACGGAGGCGGAGCGCGGCCGGATGCAGGGGGGCGCATTTCCTCCCCGCAACGGGGAGGGGGACCGCACGAAGTGCGGTGGAGGGGGCCCAGCGCTGTGCAACATGAAGTCTCTGGAGTTCAGCACGGCCCCGGGCCCCCTCCACCATGCTTCGCATGGTCCCCCTCCCGTTCCGGGGAGGAGATTCTAGATCCGCTTGAGTTCGCCGGCGGCGATGACGGGGCCGGTCGGCAGGCCGGTGGGCGAGCCGTGGGGTGGCTCGACGGAAACGGCGAGGGTGGCGCCTTCGCGCATGTCCATCTTCTGGGAGACGCGCATCCGCATCGGCCGGCCGGCGGGCATCATGCCCATCGGGAGCGGCTTGCCGCCGGCGGGGATCAGCCAGAGTTCGTGCGCCCGGCCCGAAGGCGGCGGCACGTCGGCCGCTGCGGCCACGATCAGGCTGCGGGTGGACGGATCCCAGGTCGCCACGAGCTTCGCCTGGCTATCCGCCGCCGCCATCGTCGCCGCGAGCGGCGCGCCGGCGGCGGGCGTCTGTACTGTCGGCGCGGCCGGCGGACGCGTCACCAGCACGACAGCGAGCGAAGCGGCGATCGCGGTCGCGGCGGCGGCATAAGCGCGCCAGAAATTCGTGCGCCGCCGCAGTACGACGACGTTGGACGGGAGCGGCGATGGCGGCCGGATGCGCCGCTCGATCCCGGACCAGAGCCGCTCGGGCGGCGCGACGGCGGGGATCTCGTCGAGCAAGGGCGAGAGCCGGCCGGACCAGCGGCCGACGAGCTGCCTGAACTCCGCATCGGAGCGAGTCAGCGCCGCCGCCCGCGCGAGGTCGTCGCCGGTGAGCAGGCCCAGCGCCAATTCGGCGGCGAGCAGGTCGCGTTCGTCGCGGTCGAGGGGGCGGTCGTCGGTCATCGTTCCAGACAGGTCTTCAACCGGATCAGGCCGCGGCGGATCCAGCTTTTCATCGTGCCGATCGGCACTTCGTCGCGTTCGGCGAGCTCCTGATAGGTGAGGCCGTCGAAGAAGGCGGCGCGGATCGCCGCGCGCGGCTGCTCGTCGAGCTCGCCGAGGCAGTGGGCGAGGCGCTCGCGATCCTGCGCCGCCTCGATCAGCTCGACCGCCGAGGCGCTGTCGTCGGCGACGTCGTTGGCGGCTTCGATCGTGTCGGTCGCGAACCGGCGCGTGCGGAGCCGGTCGATCGCCTTGTTGCGGGTGAGGACGGAGAGCCAGGTGATCGGGCTCGCTTTGGCGATGTCGAAGCTGGACGCACGCCGCCAGATGGTGACGAACGCCTCCTGCAGCGCCTCCTCCGCCTCGGCCTCGCTGCCGAGGATGCGCAGGCAGATGCCGTAAAGCTTGGCGGAGGTGCGTTCGTACAGGTCGGCAAGGGCGGCGCCGTCGCCGGCGGACACGGCCGTCATGAGCCGCGCGAGCTGGCTATCCTCAGGACGCCCAGGCACCCCACCCGTCTGCTCCATTCCCGCGATCATGCACCATCCCCCGCCGGACAGGAAGAGGCGCCGGACGGGAGACGGAAAGGCGAAGGCGGTGAGGGGAGCTGCCATCATCTTCCGTTCCCGCCCGGCGCGCGTCGGACCCCCGACGGACAGAGCTTCAGGGCATCAGCACCGTGTCGACGACATGGATGACGCCGTTCGACTGCATCACGTCGCTGGTCGTGACCCGCGACATGCCGCCCTTGGCATCGGTGAGGACCAGCCATTTGCCCTGCATCCGCGCCATCAGGGGCTCGCCCTCGACGGTGGTGAGGGTGGCGATTCCGTGGCCGGCGCGGATCTTCGCGGCGATGTCGGACGCGGTGAGGCGCCCCGCCACGACGTGATAGGTGAGGATCTGGGTCAGCTGGTCCTTGTGGTCCGGCATCACCAGGCTGTCGACCGTGCCGGCCGGGAGCTTGCCGAAGGCGGCGTTGGTCGGCGCGAAGACGGTGAACGGGCCCGGGCTGGAGAGCGTGTCGACGAGGCCGGCGGCCTTGACCGCGGCGACGAGCGTCGTGTGGTCCTTCGAATTGACCGCGTTCTGGACGATCGTTTTGGTCGGATACATGGCCGCGCCGCCGACCATCGGGTTGCCGGCCATCGCCGGGCTCCCGGCGGCGAGCGCGCAGGCCGCCGCCATGGCGAAGGCGGCACTGGTGGAAAGGATTTTCATCGGACTTCCTCCTTGTGGCGCAGCTTTCAGCCGCTGCTGGAGGAGATACGGGGGGTGGAGGCGGGCGGATGCGGGACGGGTAAAATAAGTTCGCCGGTGGGATTGCGGCGGCTACTTACACCACAATTCCATCCGGATCAGGTGCGGCCTGGGACAGCGCTCTTTCGGCAGGGGCGGGGGCGAACCCGGACGCCACAGGCCGAGCCGGCGCGCGATGTTCGGCATTTCGGAATCGATCACCGCCAGCGGGTTGCCGTCGCCATAATGGGTCGCGCTGCGATAACGGAGCACCTGGCGGTAGATGTAGGCCGGGGTGAGCCGGTGGACGGTGACCCAGAAGCCGAACGGCGCGCGCTCCGTCGGCTCGGCCGAAATCACCGCGCCTTCGAGCGGTCCGCCGGCCATGTAGCGGACCTCCTCGTTGTTGTTCCGGCCGGTCGTCTCTCGATAGACCGGAACGAACCGATCGCGCCGGCGGTCATAGGCCAGCACTTCCGTGGCCACGGCCTGGTCGCCGTCGCCGCTGTTGAGGCTGGCGGCCTGCACGAGGAGCAAGGCGCGCCCGCCATGGGGCCGCACGATCCTGGCCCCGTTGAAATAATGCGGTTCCCAGAAGAGATTGTTCGCGTCCGGCGTGCCGATGATCCCCCGCAGATCGGGACGGCACGATTTTCCCTCATCATTGCTGATGCAGAGATGGACCGAGCCCGGCACCTTGCCGCCCTGCGCCCAGAGCGGATCATCGATCTCAGGGCTTTGGGAAGCGGTGAAACGCCACGTGGAGCGCGTGTCGAAGGGTTTCGACAGATCGATCGACGAGATCACGCCCGCCGCCGCGGCATGGGCCCCGCCGCTCGCCCAAAGGGCGATCAGGATGAGAGCGGATGTTGCGAGCGTGCGCATGGCTTCGACCTGTTCAGCGCTGCGGTGTTTCGAGGATGATAGCGGACCCATTCCTGTCGGGCGACTTTGCTGTGGAATTCAGTATTGTATCCCGGAATTGGCGGCGCTCGCCCCCTCAATCTCAGCGAACGCTGGTCGGCACCCAATCTCCCGGCAGCTGGTGCCAAGGCTGGTCCGGGAAGCGCTGGGCCATTTCCTCCTTGATCCGCCTTTCTCGCCGGATTGGGCCGCCGACATGCCATTGCGCCGGCTCGACCCCGAAATCGGCAGTGAGGCGGGCAGGAACGTGGGCTTCGGCATCCCAGACCGCCATCAATTCCATGTCTTGAATGGCAGGATCGTCCACCCGCGTGTCATACGTGCTGTCGCCGATGCAGACCGTGACGGTGAGCGTCCCGACCGGCCAATTCACACTCGGTTGGGGCTTCTGCAATTGGCTCGACAGCGGGTGACGCCCGAGCTTCGTCCATCGGCCGGAACGAAGCGCGCGCGTGATCGACGGATAAGCGACGGAAAGGAGGCACATGACGGGCGTGGCAAGTACAGCCTCGCTGTCTCCCAGTTCCCGGTCCCGACATCGAAAGAAGGCCACCTTCTTTTCGGCAGTGACCTGGCCATAGTAGATCCACCCGCCCTCGCCGAAAAACGCGTAGAGGGCGCCGGCCTTCAAATCGGCACGCGCTGTGGGGGCTGCAGTGAACATCCGCGGGAGCGTGAGCAAACGAGGCGTCGGCGGTCAACGGTGAGGATCGCGGGCACCGCTCAATTCCATATTGTGTCCGCCGGAATTCCAGTCGTCCCCCAGCGGGGCGAAGATTGCTCAGTATCGGGTATCGGTCAATGCGAGTGCAACGCGGCTGCGTGTCACGGGCATGATACGAATCGTTGCCGAGTCTGGCGGAACCGTGCGAAGAGAAGAGTGCGGATAGGAAGGCGACGGATCACCGGCCCTTTTGGAAGGGGCTGGTGTCTTGGCAGAGCCGCCCTCCTATCCGCGTCAAGACGGTTTGGACCCGCCCTGAAAAGGTGGCACCCATCGCCGTATAGGCGCGGGTGAAGCGATACCCTAACATGAAGACGGCCCACTTCCAGCCGCTCGTCTCCCGCCGGGTTGCTCCTGCCTTACAGCGGATCGGAAGGACGCGGTGAACGAATCCCGCCTTGTCCCCGATATCCACAGGCTAAATGCGATTTTTCGCAGTTTTGCGTGCGAGTGTGGATAAATTTGCGCCGGTGAACCTCCGCTGTCTCTATCACAAACACGATCTCAGGCCGCCGTCGCCGGGGCGGGCCTTTCAAGAATTGTCCGAAGCTGATCAGCCGTAAGCGGCTCACTATTACCCTTCATCGCGTCACGATAGCGCGGGAGCATGTCCCGATAACGAGCCAGTGTGGCGCGGCTATGGCTGTTGAGGTTCCGGCCTTGGAACTCGGACCAACGGCCAAGGTCGTCGATCAACGTATGTGCTATCCCGTGGTGTCGATCGTTGTTACCGTCAAAACCGCTGAACTGCCATCGCAGAGCCTTGATTTCGGCTTGCTCGGTCGGGCCGAGCTGCTCGACCGAATACTCGATAAAAGACCACATATCGAGAATGTCGGCCGTTTCCTGAATCGCCTCTTCGGAAGGTGCCTCATCGTTGAAGATGGCACCGTACTGCCACGTGATAGCCCAATCGTCATGGTTGATGGCGAGGCGCTTGACGAGGGCGGGGTCGATTTCGTGGCGCAGGTTCAGCGCTTCCATTACTTCGGCGAGCATTACCACGATGAGGCGTTCGGCAGGGGTGAGCGTGAGGGACATTGATTCTCTCCTAGCGGGGGCGCCCTTACTCCCACCGAACATATTCGCAACCCATGGCGGCTCACACGTCGCGCAACCAAGACACGAGCGGCTATGATGATTGGCTGTGCGACAAAATTGAAGGCACAAGACCTAGTCGTTGTGCGGGGGAAGCAAGCGCCTCATGCGACGGTCCTGAGATTTCAATCCCGCCCCATCGCCAGCTCGTTCCCGCTCGTCAGCCGCACCGCCCGCGCGCCCGGCAGGCCCGGATATCGCGGCCACAGGCCCTGCACGAGTGCCTCGCGGCTGCCGTCGGCTTTGCCGGCTTCCTGCTCGTAGACCCAGTAATTGCGCAGGATGATCGGCACGTAGCCGCGCGTTTCCCAGTACGGGATGCTCTCGATGTAGAGCAGGGGGTCGCCCTTGCCGAAATCGCGGGCGTTCCATTCCTGCACCGGCAGCGGGCCGGCATCGTAGGCGGCGATCACCTTGGGGAGGAGGCCGCCGGTCGCGCCCATGTCGCGCAGCGCCTCCATCCGGCTCTGGCCGAATTCCATGTTGAAGGCGGGGTTGTTGAGCTCCGCCCGCTCGAACGGCTCGCCGCGCTGGCGGGCGATGTCGACGGCGGTGGCGGGCGTCACCTGCATCAGGCCGACCGCGCCCGCCTTGCTGACGATATCCGTGTGGAAGGCGGATTCCTGGAGCGCA
The DNA here is from genome assembly GCA_036269695.1 of Allosphingosinicella sp. Taxonomy (GTDB): domain Bacteria; phylum Pseudomonadota; class Alphaproteobacteria; order Sphingomonadales; family Sphingomonadaceae; genus Allosphingosinicella. Next base: position 16,910 of record DATBDY010000031.1, read on the forward strand.
TGGGCGAAGACCAGGGACTGGTCGACGCGCCAGCCGCGCGCCGGCCGCCAGTCGGGCCGGGGATAGCGGGCGGCGACGTTCACCGCCGTCCCCGCCGGCGCATTGTGGGCGAGCCACAATTGGGTCGAGGCCATGTTGAGGTCGCAGGCGAGGTGGATCAGCGCATTGTGGTCGCCCGGGCCGCCGATCTTCGCCTGGTACCGGATGAACTGGTCGGCGAGGTCGGTCTCGCCGATCTCGGTCAGCGCGATCGCGGCGCGGACGTCCGGCTTGTCGGCGATGCTGCGCCATTCGGCGTCGCGATAATCGTGCAGGCCGGTGTAATTGGAGGTGCGGATGCCGAGCGCGCTGGCGGCGAGCAGGCCGTAGAAGGTCTCCTTGAAGCGGGCGGCGCTGCGCAGCTTGGTCTCGACCCGCTCGGGATGGCCGCACATCGTATCCGCCCGCGCGCCCCAATAATCGGCGGCGGCGGCGAGCTCATAGTCGGTGGTGCGCGCGGCGACGGTGGCGAAGGCGTCGGAGGCGTCGTCGCAGCGCTGCGTCCGCCAGGCGGCGAGGCCGGCGGTCCAGGCCGCCTGCACCGCCCAGTCGCCATTGCCGTTGCGGGCGATCTGCGAGAGCCGCCAGGCCGAAGCATCGTCGCCGATCGTGTAATAGGACCAGGCGATGCGCTGCTGGAATTCGGTCTGCACGTCCGGAGTCAGCTCGTTGACGCGGGCGATGAAGATTGCCTCGGCATCGGCCGGCTTGTTGGTGTTGATGAGCGGGGTGATCTGGCCGTCGACCTCGGTGCTGACCGGGTCGCGCGTCACCGCTTGCGGCCGGCCGCGGCGCGGCTGGCTGCCCATGAAGACGAGCTGGCGCGGCTGCGGCAGCGGCGGCAGGCTGGCGGCGCCGCGGGCGATGGCGAGGCGGGCGAGCTGGTCGGCCTTGGGCAGGTCCGGCGCCTTGGCGAGCAGCGCCATGACTGGATCGAGCTCCACCTTCGGCGAGCCCTTGGCGAGGTAAAGCTCCTCGCGCGCGGCGGCGTGGAGCGGGCCATCGGGTAGGGCGTCGAGCTGGGTCGTCGCGCCGAGCCAGTCCTGCGCGCGGATGGCGGCGAAGATGTCGCGATAGGCGGTGCGCTGCTCCACGGTCAGCACCGAGGGCAGAGCGGACGTCGCGCGCTCGGCGGCGTCCTGGGCCGCGGCGGGCGCGGCCACGAGGGCAGGGGCGGCGAGGGCCGCGGCGAGCAGCAGGAAGCGAAAGCGGATCATTTTTCGACCTCTTCGATCAGCATCTGAAGGTCCTCCCAGGCGAGCCGTTTCAACCGGGGCGCGTCGAGAAGCTGTTTGGGGGAAATGGTTACCAAAGCCCTAATCGCGCCGTGATGCGTGGCGATTTCGTGCCAGCGCCCCCGCGCCTGCGCGACGGAGAGGCCGAGCAGCGCCTTGGCGGTGGCGTCGCCGAACAGGAGCACGGCTTTGGGCGCGACAAGCCCGATCTGGTGGCGCGCGAGCAGGGCGCATTGCTTCGCCGCGTCGCTGGTGAAGCTGCCGGTGGGGGAGCGGAGGCAGGAGAGGGCGGCGAGATAGATGCTCTCGCGGTCGCGGCCGATCGCGGCGAGCATGCGGTCGAACAGCTTTCCAACGTCGCCGGAGAGCAGGGCGCCGGACCCGCAATCCTCGCCTGTTGGCATGTCGACCAGCACCATCAGCCCGGAGGCGGGATCGCCCGAGGGGCAGATTCGGGGTGCGGCCGGGGCGGCGAAGGGGAGCTTGTCGCTGTCCTTCAAATAAGCCTGGAAGAGGTCGAGCTGGCCCGGAAGCGCGTCCTCGGCCTGGGCCGGCGCGGCGGCTGGAGCGGGAGAGGGGGCCTCCACCTTCGCCTTCGGGCGCAGCCAGTCGCGCGGCGCCTCGTCGATCAGCACATCGACGCCCGCATCGGCCCACCATTGCAGCACGCTCGCGGCGGCCGCCGTGTCGAAGGGGTCGTTACCCCGCTCCATGCCCCATTCCTCCGGCGCCAGAGAGTCAGGCCCGGCGGGGCTGGTCAACCGGAAAATAGGTGCGTATCCGCCAGACGTTGGCTGCGTGCGGCGAGAGGAGTCCGCCGGCCGCCGAACGGAGCGAGTGAATGGCCGAACGCGAGTCGATGCCCTATGACGTGGTGATCGTCGGCGCCGGCCCCGCGGGCCTTTCCGCCGGCATCCGCCTGAAGCAGCTCGCCGCCGAGGCGGGGCGCGAGCTTTCCGTCTGCATCCTCGAAAAGGGCTCCGAGGTTGGCGCCCATATCCTCTCCGGCGCGGTGATCGATCCGCGCGCGATCGACGAATTGCTGCCCAATTGGCGCGAGCTCGACAGCCCGCTGACCGTCCCGGTCACCGAGAACCATCATTGGCTTCTGAGCGAGCGCAAGAAGCGCGAATTCCCGCATGTCCTGATGCCGCCCTTCATGAGCAACAAGGGCACTTATACGGCCAGCCTCGGCAATCTCTGCCGCTGGCTGGCGAGCCAGGCCGAGGCTCTGGGCGTCGAAATCTTCCCCGGCTTCGCGGCAGCCGAGATCCTCTACAACGAGGACGGATCGGTGAAGGGCGTCGCCACCGGCGATTTCGGCGTGGCGCGGGACGGCACCCACAAGCCCGAATACCAGCCGGGGATGGAGCTGCACGGCCGCTACACCTTCTTCGCCGAGGGCGCGCGCGGGCATCTCACCAAGGAGCTGAAGCGGATCTTCGATCTGGACAAGGACAGCGCACCGCAGGTCTACGGCATCGGCCTCAAGGAATTGTGGGACGTCGATCCGGCGAAGCACGTCCCCGGCCGGGTCATCCACACCCAGGGCTGGCCGCTCGACGACGCCTGGGGCGGCGGCTTCCTTTACCACCAGGCGAACAACCAGGTGGCCTTGGGCTTCGTCGTCGCGCTCAACTATCGCAACCCGTATCTCTCGCCGTTCGAGGAATTCCAGCGCTGGAAGCAGCATCCCGCGATCCGGGAGGTGCTGGAGGGCGGCCGCCGCGTCTCCTATGGCGCCCGCGCGATCAACGAGGGTGGCTGGCAGTCGGTACCGAATCTCGCCTTCCCCGGCGGCGCCCTGATCGGCTGCTCGGCCGGCTTCGTGAACGTGCCGCGGATCAAGGGCAGCCACACGGCGATGAAATCCGCCATGCTCGCCGCCGAGGCCGCCTTCGCGGCGATCTCGGCGGATCGGAGCGGTGACGTGCTCGAAAGCTATGAGCCGTCGGTGCGCTCGAGCTGGATCGCGGACGAGCTGAAGCTGGTCCGCAACGTCGAGCCGCTCGTCGCGCGCTTCGGCGGCACCGCCGGCACCCTGCTCGCCGGCATCGACATGTGGATGCGCACGCTCAGGATCGGGCTGCCCTTCACGATGAAGCATCATGCCGACAATGAAAGTCTCTACCGCACGGACCTGGTGAAGCCGATCGCCTACCCGAAGCCGGACGGCGTGATCAGCTTCGACCGGCTCTCCTCGGTGTTCGTCTCGAACACCAATCACGAGGAGGACCAGCCCGTTCACCTCACGCTCAAGAATGCGGACATACCCACCGAGGTGAATTTGCCCCTCTATGCGGGGCCGGAGCAGCGCTATTGTCCGGCGGGAGTCTATGAGTTCGTGGAGGAGGCCGGGCGGACGCGGCTGCAGATCAACGCGCAGAATTGCGTCCACTGCAAGACGTGCGACATCAAGGACCCGACCCAGAACATCAACTGGGTCGTCCCGGAAGGCGGAGGAGGCCCCAATTACCCGAACATGTAGAATGATCGCGGCGGCAGCCCTGCTGGCCGGCCTCTCGGCGCCCGCTTTCGCCGCCGCCACCGACGACGATGCCCTCCTTGCCTATATCCGCGCCCGCGCCGCCGACGTCGCCGGGTCGCCGGACGAGGCCAGCCGCCGCTATGCCGCCGCGCTCGCGATGCAGCCCGGCAACGACATCCTCGCCGGCCGCGCGCTGGCCGAGGGCGTCGCCTCGGGGGACGAGGCGCTGGCGCTGCGCGCCGCCCATGCCCTGCCGGCGGCCTCGCTGCCGCCCGAGGCCAAGATCCTGCTCGCCGCCGACGCGCTGAAGCGGAAGGACTGGGCGGCGGCGGAGACCGCCATCGCCCGGCTCGACGGCGACGACGTCTTCACCTTCGCGGCGCCGATCCTGCGCGCCTGGCTCGCCGTCGGCTCCGGCAAGGGCGATCCGATCGTCATCCTCGATTCCGCCAAGGCGAGCGCGCCGGGAGGGCTCTACGCGCCCGAGCAAAGGGGGCTGATCCTCCTCGCCTCCGGCCACGCGCAGGAGGGCATCGCCGCCCTCGAGCCTTTGCTCAAGGAAAGCGGGCTCCATTCGCAGCGGCTGCGTATCGCCGCCGCGTCCTTGCTCGCCGCGAAGGGCGACCGCGCCGGCGCCGAGGCGATGCTGCAGGGCGACAACGTCATCCTGCTCCGCGCCCGCCAGGCGCTGGCGGCGAGCGGCCGGCTCCCCGGCGCGATCGATACGCCAGCCGCCGGAATCGCCAATTTCCTGACCCGCATCGCCGTCGACCTCAACGCGCAGCAGGTGCCGCAAGTGGCTTTGAGCTTCGGCCGCATCTCGACCTTCCTCGATCCCGGCAACAGCGAGGCCTGGCTGCTCACCGCCGAATTGCTCGACGCGCGCCACGAGCCTGACGCGGCGCTGGCGGCGCTCGCCCATATCGGCGCCGACGATCCGCTCGCCGGCAATGCGGCGGACCGGCGGCTCCTCGTCCTCGGCGATTCCGGCCGCAAGGACGAGGGGGTCGCGCTCGCCCGCGCCGAGACGGCGAAGCAGCCGCAGTCGCTCGAAGCGTGGCTGCGCCTCGGCGATGCGCTCACCCAGACGGAAGCCTATGCGGAAGCGGGCGATGCCTATGCCCATGCGCTGGCACTGAACGGCGACGGCACCCGCACCGGCCACCCGCGCTGGACCCTGCTCCTGCTCCAGGGGAATGCCCTGACCCAGGCCGGCAAATGGCCCGAGGCGAAGGCAGCGCTGCAGGAGGCGCACAAGCTCGCCCCGCACGAGGCGGTGGTGCTCAACTATCTCGGCTATTCGCAGCTCGAGCGGCGGCAGAATATCGGCGAGGCCGAGACGCTGATTCGCGAGGCGAGCGCGCTCCAGCCCGACGACAGCTCGATCACCGATTCCCTCGGCTGGGCGATGTACGTGAAGGGCGATTTGCCGCAGGCCATCGAATTGCTCGAGAAAGCGGCGCAGGGCCAGCCGGCCGACGCCTCGATCAACGAGCATCTCGGCGACGCTTATTACACCGCCGGCCGCCACTACGAGGCGCGCTACGCCTGGCGGGCGGCCCTGCTCTACGCCGACGGCAAGGCGCAGACGCGGCTCAAGACGAAGATCGACACGGGGTTGAGGCCCGACCTCTCCGCCCCCTGATGCGGGAGACCGCCTACGCCAAGATCAATCTCGCGCTTCACGTGCGGGAGCGGCGGCCGGACTTCTATCACCGGATCGAGACGATCTTCGCCTTCTGCGAGGATGGCGATGTCTTGAGCGTGGAGGCGAGCGAGGGGCTGAGCCTCTCGCTCGAAGGGCCCTTCGCCACCGCGCTGGCCGTGGATGACGACAATCTCGTCCTGCAGGCGGCACGAGCGCTGGCGGGCCGCTATAGCGTCACTAAAGGCGCCCACCTGATCCTCGACAAACGCCTGCCGGTCGCCTCCGGCGTCGGTGGCGGCTCGGCGGATGCGGCGGCGGCTTTGCGCCTTCTCGTCCGCTTCTGGGGAATCAAGGCGCCTGAAGAGGATCTGCTCGCCATCGCTGCCAAACTGGGCGCCGACGTCCCCGCCTGCCTGCTCTCGCGCACGATGCGCGGCGATGGTAGGGGAGACGCTCTGGCACCGTGGGGGGGTCACGGCTTCGCCGGAACGCCCCTGCTGCTGGTCAATCCGGGCGTGGCGGTGTCGACCCGCGACGTTTTCGCCCGGTGGGACGGCGTCGACCGAGGCGCGCTGCCGGACGATCACACAGACGGCCGCAACGATCTGGAAGCTCCCGCCCTCGCCATCGCTCCTGTTATCGCCGACGTCCTGGCGGCGCTGCGGCAATGCGGCGGCGCGCGCCTCGTTCGCATGTCCGGCTCCGGTGCCACCTGCTTTGCCCTGTTCGAGAGCGAGGCCGCGCGCGATGGCGCAGCGGCCGCAATCAGGGACACACATCCGGACTGGTGGCAGCTTGCCAGCCGCCTTCGGCCCTAGGGATCAAACCAGGTTGATGTAGAAGGCGTAGCCGAAGATCACGACCAGCATCGCGCCGAGGACGGCCGCCCATTTGATTCGGGAATTCATGGGGTTGCCGTAGAGAATAACGGGCGGGCTGCCGTTAACCTCAATCATGGTGAGTAATCCCGGCCGGTGGCGGCTGGCGGTGCCCTTCGGCGACCGTGACAAATCTTGAACCGAAGCCGGCAAACTGGCGACACAGGCGGATCGCAAGGGGGGCGCCCGCTTATGTTGATCTTGCCGGCTCTTATCCTCGCAATCGGTCTGGTCTCCTGCTGGACCGGCTCCCGCGCGCTTCGCGTTCAGCGGCCGGTGCTCGGCTCGCTGATGCTGACCGCCGCCCTGGCGTTCGTCAGCGTGTCCGGCTTCCTGTTCTGGGCCCTGCTCAAGGTCTCCAACCTGCAAACGCTGAGCCCCTAAACCGTCCCCCCTGACCCGCGCGTCCCATCGTGGCACGGGTCCTCCGCCCTCTTAACCATCGCAAGCCGCACCTTTGCGTTGTGGCACGATGCTTGCCTCCTCATCCGCGACGGGTCGAAGCATGGGCCGAGGGGGCTCGTGTGGACATTCGCGACATGGTCCCTGCCGGCGAGAGCGTGGCAGGCGCCGTGGCTCCCTCTGAAGCCGGTCGCCCGAAGTAAGGACGGCCGGCTTCTTTTTTCCGCGATATTTGCAACCCATGCGGCGAGCCGTGGAACCGGCGGCCCTGATCCAGGTTATGCCCGGACCTGGGGTGGCAATGATGCGTGACGAGCGTACGAACGAGACGAATTCCGCCGAAGAGGCACAAGCGGCAATCCGGGACAGCATCGAGCGGGCGAAGGAGCTGGTCTGCGAGGCCAGGCTCGCCATGCGCCAGCAGGAGTCGCTGAAGGCCGAGCCGCCCAGTCCGAAACACTGACCGGCAGACCGCACGCGCGGACCCTCCCGCCTGCATTGCGGAAATTCGCGCCAAGCCTTAGCCAAAGAACCGGCATGTTGGATTTTCTCTGGCATTTGCGCGGCTCTGTTCCGCTCGACGGAGTCAGAGCGGGCGACGACCCGCTTTACGGCGTCGCGCTGCTTCTCGCGGAAGAGCAGAAGGACATCAGGCGTCGCGGCACGAGCGAAATCGAATTCGATCGGCCACTCTCAAACATCCCGCTTCGCGGCCGCCCCCGCCCGGCCATGGAAGTTTTCGGGAAGGGCCGGTTCTGGCTGGACCAGGGCGTGGACGGCAGCGCCGTTCGCTATGAGCTCTACGACGTCCGCTGGGGCGGGTGGGACGGGCTCGCCGCCGCAGCTTTCCTTGCAGCCTTTTTCGTCGTCGTATTGCTGATCGCCTTCGGCAGGATCCGCGGCGGCCCCTGGTTGGCGTCCCCGGTGACGGTCCTCACGTTCATTGCCATCCAGCTGCTGCTGGCGCGAATCCGAGTGCCGCGGATCATCCGAGCGGCTGTCCGCGGCAACTAGGTTCTATTGCGATTCATTGGCGAGCCCCGAGTTCGACCGCGTTTCCGGCTCAAGTTTTCGCGAGACAAACGGGGCCGGCGGCGGCAATCACGCGGCCATGTTCGACCTTGCGCATGATGGCGACATTGCGCGGCTGACGCTGAACCGGCCGGAGGCGCGGAATGCTATTCCGGCTTCGGGATGGGCGGCGCTGGAGCGGGCGCTCGGCGAGGCGGAAGGTTCGGGCGCGAAGGTTCTGATCCTGCGCGGTGCCGGCAGCGCCTTCTGCGCGGGGGCGGATCTCGACGATTTCGCGGCGATGCGCGACGACGCCGATGCGCGGGCGCGTTTCCGCGCCGCGATGCGCTCGGCGCTCGAGCGGCTGGCATCGCTGGCGATGCCGACCGTCGCCGCGATCGACCGCGCTTGTTTCGGCGCGGGGGTGGCGCTCGCTTTGGCCTGCGACATCCGCGTCGCGGGCCCCGGTGCCAGCTTAGCGATCACGCCGGCCAAGTTCGGTATTTCCTATGCGCAGGAGGATGTCGCGCGGCTGGTGGCGCTCGTCGGCCCCGGCCAGGCGGCGCGGCTGCTGCTGAGCGCGGGCGGCATCGACGCAGCCGAGGCGGCGCGGATCGGGCTGGTCGAAATCCTTGCCGAGGAAACCGCCCATGCGGAAGCGGAGACGCTCGCCCGCGCCATTGCTGCCGGAAGCGGGGCGAGCCACCGCACGCTCAAGCGCGGGATCGCGCTGGCGGCGCGCGGCACGGCGAGCGACGCGGCGCAGGACCGCGCGTTCGACGACCTGCTCGGCTCGGACGACTCGGCCGCGCGGCTGGCGGCGGCGAGGCGGCGATGAGGGCGGCGGCCAGCGCGGCGTTCCTCCTGCTGGTTGGCTGCGGCTCGTCGGACGCGGGGCAGCACGGCCAGGGCAGCGCTGCCGCATCCGCGCCGGGCTTGGAATGTGCGACCGATGGGGCGAGCGATTACGGCACCAGCTGCACGATCGAGCGCACAGGGGCGATCCTGACGATCCGCAGCCCCACCGGCAGCTTCCGCCGCCTGCGCGTCGCGAACGGCCGCGTCGCCGCCGCCGATGGCGCCGAGCCCGCGCGCCTGCTCGGCGGCGATGATAAGAGGGTGAATGTGGCGATCGGCGGCGACCGCTACCTTATCCCACGGGAGGCGCTGCGATGAGGCCGATCCTGACGGCCGACGGGATGCGCGCGGCGGAAGCAGCGGCCATCGCCGCCGGCACGAGCGTCGAGACGTTGATGGAGCGCGCCGGCGCCGGGGCCGCGGAGGCGATCTGGCGCTTCGCGGGACCTGTCCCCGCTCTGGTGATCTGCGGGCCCGGCAACAATGGCGGCGACGGCTATGTCGTCGCGCGGCGTCTGAAGGAGCGGGGGGTGAAGGTGCGTGTCGCTGCGCTCGCGGAGCCGAAGAGCGACGCCGCCCGCGCGTGCGCGGCCTGGGACGGTCCGGTCGAGCCGCTCGCTGATGCCGCGCCGGCGCCGTTGCTGGTTGACGCCCTTTTCGGCACCGGTCTGACGCGCGGCCTCGACGAGTCTGTGGCGCAGCGTCTCGCCCATCTCGCCGCGGCCGCGCGCGTGACGGTCGCGATCGACCTGCCGAGCGGCGTCGCGACGGACGATGGGCGCGTGCTGTCGCCGGTGCCGGATTTCGACCTCACCATCAGCTTTGCGACGCTGAAGCCGTCGCACCTCCTCCAGCCGGCCGCGCGGCACATGGGGCGGATCGCCATTGCCGACATCGGCATCGCCGCCGAAAGCCGCCTGATCGAGATCGTCCGCCCGCACCTGCGCGCGCCGGGGCCGGACGACCACAAATATAGCCGCGGCTATGTCGCCATCGTGGCGGGCGAGATGCCCGGCGCCTGCGCGCTCGCCGCCTCCGCGGCGGCGCGTTCGGGGGCGGGTTACGTCCGCATCTTCGGCGACAGGCACGAGGCCGGCGTGCCGCTGTCCGTCGTGCAGGGCGGGGAAGGGAAAGTGGACGATCCGCGGATCGGCGCCTGCGTCCTTGGCCCCGGCCTCGGGCTGTCTGATGCCGCGCGCCGGCGGCTGGACGATGTGCTCGGCTGCGACGCACCGGCGGTGATCGACGCCGATGCGCTGACCCTGCTCGCGCGCGCCGGTCCCGAGCGGCTCCGTTCGGCCAAGGCGACCCCAATCCTGACGCCGCATGGGGGCGAGTTCGCCCGCCTGTTCCCAGACCGGCGCGGCAGCAAAATCGAGCAGGCCCGCGCCGCCGCCGCCGAAACGGGCGCGGTGATCGTCTTCAAGGGGCCGGACACGGTCGTCGCCGCGCCGGACGGATGGGCGGCGATCGCACCGCCGGCACCGGCCTGGCTCGCCAGCGCCGGGACGGGAGACGTCCTCTCCGGCATCGTCGCCGCGATGCGGGCGCGGGGGCTCGGCGCCTTCGAGGCGGCCTGCGCCGGCGTGTGGCTGCACGGCCGCGCCGCCGAACGGGCCGGACCAGCGCTCATCGCCGACGATCTGCTCGCTCCGCTGCCCAAACTCATTTTCGAATGTCGCTGAGCGAGGAAGTGGTCCGCGTCGCCGCAAGGGGCGACGGGGTAACGGCGAGCGGACGCTACGTGCCGCTCGCGGCGCCCGGCGATATCGTGACCGAGGACGGCGCGATCGAGCCGGGGCCGCACCACCAGGATCCGCCCTGCCGCCATTTCCCGGAGTGCGGCGGCTGTCAGCTCCAGCACCTCGATGACGAGACGTTCGCCGCTTACCTGGCCGAGCGCATCGTCTCGGCGCTGGCGGCGCAGGGGCTGGATGCGCCCGCGCTGAAGCCCGTGCACCTCTCGCCGCCGAACAGCCGCCGGCGCGCCTCGCTGCGGGCGGAGAGGCGGGGGCGGCAGGTGCTGCTCGGCTTCAACGCCGAAGCCAGCCACCGCATCGTCGACATGCGCGAATGCCATATCCTGCGGCCGGAGCTGTTCGCGCTGGTAGCGCCGCTGCGGGGGCTGCTCGGCACTTTGTTGCCGGAGCGGGCCTCGGGCGGAGTTCGCATGACGTTGACAGATCAGGGCGTCGATCTCCTGCTCGAGAAAGTCGAGGCGGATGGGCTCGACGCTGCGGAGGCGCTCACCGACTTCGCGCGCGCCCATAGCCTCGCCCGGCTCGCGCTGGACGACGGCTATGGTGCGCAGACGCGCTGGGAGCCGGAGCCCGTCACCGTCACGCTCGGCGGCGTTCCCGTGCCCCTGCCCCACGCCGCCTTCCTCCAGGCGACGGCGGAAGGGGAGGTAGCGCTCGTCACATCGGTGCGCGAGGCAGTGGGGGAGGCGAAGACGATCGCCGATCTCTTCGCCGGTCTCGGGACTTTCGCCTTCGCGCTGCCCGGCCGCGTCTATGCCGCGGAGGGCGCGCGCGACGCCGTGCTCACGCTCAAATCCGCCGCCAACCGCGCCGGACGCCCGATCTTCGCCGATCATCGCGACCTGTTCCGCCGCCCGCTCGACGTGGCGGGGCTCAACCGCTTCGAGGCGGTCGTGCTCGACCCGCCGCGAGCCGGCGCCCGCGAGCAGGTGGCCCTGCTCGCCGCCTCGTCCGTGCCGCGGCTCGCCTATGTCTCATGCAATCCCGCCACCTTCGCCCGCGATGCGAAGATGCTGGCGGATGGCGGTTACAGGCTGAACTGGGTGAAGCCGGTGGGCCAGTTCCGCTGGTCCACGCACGTCGAACTCATCGGGGCGTTCACGCGCTAACTCGCGGCTCACCCGTGCATATGAAAATGCAGCAAAGCCATGGCCGCGTGGAGGGTGAGCGCCGCCAGGCAGATCGAGCCGCCGAGGAAGAGCAGGAACCGCCAGCGCACCACGTTGGTCGTCGCCTGCACCAGGCTGTGCGCGACGCGGAAGGCGACATAGGCCCAGGCGATCCATAAATTCCACGCGCCGCCGGCGTTCAGCAGCGCGATGGTCAGCGCGATCGCGTAGAACAGCGTCGGCTGCTCCATCAGATGGTTGTAATTGTGGGCCTTCCACTGGACGTTCGGCTCGACGACGCCGTCGAGGTCGCCGCCCTTGCTGCCGACCCGGCCCTTCAGCGAGATGCCCTTGCGCTTCATCGCCGGGAAACGGACGCTGTACATCCAGATCATCACGATCAGGGTCCACGCGACGAGCGCCACGACGGGCGCAAGGATCGGGCTGTGCATGGTTCGGCTCCCCCTCCTGAACGGCCCCGAAGGTGGCGCAGAAGGAGCCGCGAGTCAAAGCTGCGCCAGGCCATTGAACCGGCACGGCTTTCCGGGGCAGAAGGGCGCAAGAGGGAGTTCTTCCGATGAAATCGTGTCTTTGCGTTCTCGGCCTTGCCGCCCTTGTCGCCACACCCGCCGCGGCCCGGCAGACGCGGGCTCCGGCCCGGACGCCGGCGCCGGCCCCGGTGCAGGCGCCGCAGCCCGCCCCCGCGCCCGCTCAGTCCGGCCTGGCGATTCCCGTGCGGGTGACGGCGAGGGCGCTGCTCGGCGTTTGCAGCGAGAATCAGGGCGCCTGCCTCACCTACGTGCTCGGCGCGGTCGATTCCTACGTCGCCTCGAGCGTCGTCAATTTCGGCCGGCCTTATCTCTGCTTCCCGCCGCAGGTGACGAACCAGCAGATCGCCAATGTCGCCGTCGCCTATATGCGCGCGCATCCGGAGGCGCAGGACAGCAACGCGGGCCTCGTCGTGATCCAGGGGGTCGCGACCTCCTTTCCCTGCCGCTAGGAATGGCCTGGCGCTGACCCGGCGCCGGAGGGGGAGGGGCGAGGATGGCGAAGCAGCTCGGCAGGAAGCAGATCGCCGCCGTCGTCTCCGGCAACGCGCTCGAATTCTACGATTTCGTCACCTACAGCTTCTTCGCCGCGCAGATCGGGCGAACGCTGTTTCCGGGTGATGCCAACCACAAATTGATCCTGTCGCTCGCCACCTTCGGGGTGGGATTCGTGACTCGGCCGCTCGGCGGCTTCTTAATCGGCCGCTTCGCCGACCGGCGTGGCCGCAAGCCGGCGATGATCTTCTCCTTCGCGCTGATGGGGATCGGCCTCGTTGGCCTGGCGCTCACGCCGTCTTATGCGGCGGCGGGCATGGCCGCACCGTTGTTGGCGGTGCTGTTCCGGCTGCTCCAGGGCTTCGCGCTGGGCGGCGAGGTCGGGCCGAACATCGCCTTCCTGATCGAGGCGTCGGATCCGCGGCGCCGCGGCTTCGTCGTCTCGCTCCACGCCGCCTCGGCGGACATGGGCGTGCTGGTCGCCGGGGTGGTCGGGCTCACGCTGTCTTCGCTGCTGACGGCGGCGCAGCTCGACGCCTACGGCTGGCGCATCGCTTTCCTGATCGGGGCGACGATCGTTCCGTTCGGCCTCGCGCTCCGCCGCACGCTCGTCGAAACGCTGCCGGCGAGGGAGGATGCGGAAAGGCCCGGCGAGGACGTCCGTGCGGTCCTCGTCGCCGCGGCCGCGGGCCTGCTGATCCTCGGCGCCGCGACCATCGCCAATTACACGCTCGATTATCTCACGACCTATGCGCAGGCGACGCTGCACATGGCGGTGAACGTCGCCTTCGGTTCGACGGTGCTGCTCGGGCTCGTCGGCGTGGCGGGCGACCTTGCGTCGGGCTGGCTGGTCGACCGGATCGGGCGCAAGCGGCTCATCCTGCCGTGCTGGACCTTGCTGATGCTGCTCGCGGTGCCGGCCTTCCTGGTCCTCAGCCAATATCGGACGGCGGGCGCGCTCTACGGCGTCACCATCTTCCTGACGACGCTGCACATCTTCGGGTCGACGCCGGCTTTGCTGCTGTTTGCCGAGGCGCTGCCGGCCCGCAACCGCGCCGGCGGGCTGGGGATCGTCTACGCGCTTAGCATCGCCCTGTTCGGCGGCACGGCGCAGCTGATCGACAAGACGCTGACCGACTGGACGGGGAGCCCGCTGGCGCCGGGCTGGTACATGAGCGCGGCGGTGCTGTGCGGCCTCATCGGCACGTTCTTCATCCGGGAGGCGGCGAGAGCTCCTACCCGCTCGTCATCCCGGGCTTGACCCGGGATCCACCTTCTTTTCACGGCCGCAGCAAAGGCAAGGTGGATCCCGGATCAAGTCCGGGATGACGGAAATACCTCAATCGAACAGCTTTGAGAACCGCCGCGTCTCGCGGTCCTTCCACAGGCCGCGGTGGTAGGCGTCGCTCGCAAGCAAAGGCATCACGCTGGTCGCCTCGGCGAAGACCATCTGTTCCATCGCGGTCGAGACCTTGCCCCAGCTCGCCGCCTCCTGGAGGGTCGAGGACGAGCAGGCGCCGTCGCGCACGTCGGCGACGGTGATCTGCACCGCATATTTGTGGACGTCGACGTCGTGGCCGAGGATCTCCGCACAAACCACTGTGTCCTGCACGAAATTCTTCGGCACGCCGCCGCCGACCATCAGCAGGCCGGAGGTGCCCGCCTTGACCTTGATGTCGGTCAGCTCGCGGAAGTCGGCGATGGAATCGAGCGTCATGTAGGGCTTGCCCGCCTTTATCGCGTCGACCTGGTGCTTGACGAGGCCGAAGCCCGCCGAGCTGTCGGTGAAGGCCGGGCAGAAGATCGGCACGTCATGCTCGTGGGCGAGCTTCACGAGGCTGTTCTCCTTCTTGCCGTTGGCCTGCAGCCACTTGCCCATCTCGCGGATGAAGGCGCGCGAGGAATAGGGGCGCGGCTCCAGCGAATTGGCGATCTCGCCGATCGTGTGGTCGGTCTGCTGGAGCTGCTCCTCATCGATGTATGTATCGTAGATCCGGTCGATGTAGAGCGAGCGGAGCGTGTCGTCGTCGGGGATCTCCAGCGCCTGGTAATGTTTGTGGCCGAGCGCCTCGAAGAAATCCATGTCGACGATCGTGGCGCCGGTCGCGACCACCGCGTCGACCATGTTGTTGCGCACCAGCTCGGCATAGAGGTCCATGCAGCCGCCCGCCGAGGTCGAGCCGGCGATGACGAGAAAGATCGAGCAGTCCCTGTCGCCGAGCATCTGGTTGTAGATGTCGGCGGCGCGGCCGAGGTCGCGGCTGGTGAAGCTCATCTTCTTCATCGCGTCCACGATCGGCCGCGCGTCGAAGCTCCTGATGTCGACATGCTCGACGACGGACGAGAGCAACTCGGCCTTGCGAGTGTCGTTGCGGGCAAGCTCGTTCATTCTTCGGTCTCCAATTCCTTCGTCATCCCCGCGAAAGCGGGGATCCAGCTTTTCCTGTTCGTTACATAGGAGCTGGATTCCCGCTTTCGCGGGAATGACGTGCTCCGGTTTAATGTTCGCGCGTTACAGCGTGACGACGTGCGACGGTGCGCCCTGTTCCTCACCCGTGTACAGGCTCGCCATCGGCTCGTCCCGCATCTCCACAATCGCCGCCGAACCGAAGCCGTTGAAGGCGGTCCGCATCGCGCAGCCATAGGCGCCGAGCATGCCGATCTCGATATAGTCGCCCGGCCCCACGTCCGCGGGAAGCAGGAACGGGCCGGCCATATGGTCGAGATCGTCGCAGGTCGGCCCGTAGAAGCTGAACGGCATCGCCCGCGTCTCCGATTCGGGCTCGCGCACCAGCTTCACCGGAAAGCGCCAGCCGATATGGGCGGCGTCGAACAAAGCGCCATAGGCGCCGTCGTTGATATAGAGCTGGTCGCCGCGCCTTTTTTCGACGCGCACGAGCAGGCTCGCATATTCCGCGCAGAGCGCCCGGCCCGGCTCGCACCACAGCTCCGCCGAATAGGAGATGGGCAGGCTCTCGAACCCGTGCGCGATCACGTCAAAATAGGCTTCGAGCGGCGGTGGCTCCATGCCGGGATAGACGGAGGGGAAACCGCCGCCGACGTCGACGATGTCGACCGTCACGGCCGCCGAGACGATCGCGGCGCGGACCCGCTCCAACGCCTCGTGAAAGGCGGCCGGGGTCATCGCCTGGCTGCCGACGTGGAAGCAGATGCCGAGCGCGTCCGCCGCCTGGCGGGTGGCGATCAGCAGCGCCTTCATCTCCTCCGGCTCGGCCCCAAACTTCGAGGCGAGGCTGAGCTTCGAATGGTCGGACGAGACGCGGATGCGGACGCAGAGATTGAGGTCGGTCGCGCCGTTCGTGGCGCGGACGATCTTCTCCAACTCCTCCATCGTGTCGAGCGAGAAGGTGCGCACATTGTGCTGGAAATAGGCTTCCTCGATCGCTTCCTCGGCTTTGACCGGGTGCATGAAGCACTGGGTCGCGCCAGGCAGGATCTCCGCGACCCGGCGTACCTCGGTGATCGAGGCGACGTCATAATGGGTGACGCCGCTCTCCCACAGGATGCGCAGCAGATCGGGCGACGGATTCGCCTTCACCGCATAGAGCGAGCGGCCCGGAAACTTCTCGATAAAGAAGCGGGCGGCCCGCCGTGCGGCGTGCGGGCGAATGAGCGTGACCGGCTGGACCGGCCGCGTCCGTGCGATATCGGCAATCGGGTTGTTGCCGGACGGGGCGGCAGCTAGCCCCAGCGCGCGATGGTGCGTGTGCAACTCAAGGGACCTCCAACGGGGTAGTTGACGAAAAAGCTGCCTTGCGGTTGGAAGTCCCCATGGGGCAGCGGGGGGTGGATATATGGCCCGCCTTCCCCCCTGTAAAGACCTGCTTTTTCCTTTGATTTTCCAGAGGTTTGCATGACCGAGAGAAGACCCACGGCGGACGGTGTTCGAGCTGCGGCGGAGCGTGTGGCCGGCCATGTGACTCGCACGCCCCTGTTGCCGGTGGAGTGGGAGGGCGTTCGCCTGTGGGTGAAGGCGGAATGCCTGCAGCAGGGTGGAAGTTTCAAGCTGCGCGGCGCGACGAACCGGCTGCTGCAGTTGAGCGAGGAGGAGCGGAGGCGCGGCGTCGTCGCTTTCTCGTCAGGAAATCACGCCCAGGGCGTCGCCATCGCCGCCAAACGGCTCGGCATTCCCGCGACCATCGTCATGCCATCCGACGCGCCGGCGGTGAAGCGCGATGCGACGCTGGCGGGCGGGGCCGAGATCGTCGCCTACGACCGCGCGACCGAGAGCCGCGAGGCGATCGGCGCGCGGCTCGCGAAGGAGAAAGGTGCGGTGCTGGTGCCCTCGTTCGACGATGTCGACGTGATCGAAGGGCAGGGGAGCGCCGGTGTCGAGATCGGGGAGCAGCTCGGCCGCTCGCCCGACAAGGTGCTGGTGCCCTGCGGTGGTGGCGGGCTGTCGGCGGGCATTGCGCTGGCGCTGCCGGAGGCGGAGATCGTCACCGTCGAACCGGCCGGCTGGGACGACATGGCGCGCTCGATCGAGGCGGGGCGGCCGGTGCCGGTCGAGGACCCGGCGCCGCCGACACGCTGCGACGCGCTCCAGACGAAATTGGTGTCGCCGCTCACCGTCGGCGCGCTCAAGGCGAGTGGCGCCCGCGGCATCTCGGTTACCGAGGACGAGATCGAGAAAGCCATGGCCTTCGCCGCCCGCAACCTCCGCCTCGTTGCGGAGCCGGGCGGCGCGGTGGCGCTCGCCGCCTTGCTCGCCGGCAAGGCAGGAGCGGTCACCGACCGGACAGTGGTCGTGATCTCGGGCGGGAATGTCGATCCTTTGCTCTACGCGCGGATCCTCGGCGCCGCCCATTCCCCGGTTGCCGCTGCCCCTCACGAATGCTAGCAGGAAGCATCGGCATCGTGTTGAAGGTTTTGACACCCCTTCTCATCTAATAGCCGTGAGAATTCGTGCCGGCTCCGCGCCGGCCGACCAAGGTTGACGCTGCATGAGTGATGTTTTTTCCGGACTGCTCCGCCCCCGCCTGACGGGTGGCGCCGCGTCCGGCGCTTTGCGGCCGGCACTTTCGACCGGCTATCCCCTTGCAGCAGAGGCACTCAGTTCATTTGCAACCCGGACATTGGAGGCGCGCGCCGCACCGGCCGCGCCTTCGTCCTTATTCGAGCGCGCGAGCCGCTTGCTCCTCGGCCCCGCTGAGGCCGCGCCGCGCGTGTGGAGTGATTTTAATGACAATGCGCATGTTGATCGACGCGCGCCACCAGGAAGAGACCAGGGTGGCCGTGGTCAAGGGAAACCGGATCGAGGAATTTGACTTCGAGTCCGCCGAGCACAAGCAGCTCAAGGGGAATATCTATCTCGCTAAGGTGACCAGGGTCGAACCGTCTCTGCAGGCGGCGTTCGTCGATTATGGCGGCAACCGCCACGGCTTCCTGGCCTTCTCGGAAATCCACCCGGATTATTACCAGATCCCGCGCGAGGACCGCGAGGCCCTGTTGCGCGAGGAAGCGGAGCACGCCGCCGAGGAAGAGCGCCTGCGCGCCGCCGAGGACAGCCGCTACGACGATCATGGCGACGACGACCATGATCGTGACGAGCAGGAGCTGGAGCCCGAGCGCTCCGAAGACGAATTCGAGGAGGGCTCCGACGAAGGCGCCGCGCCGACGCCGAAATCGGCGGTCAGCGCGCCTGAGGAAAGCGCCGCCGACGAGCTGCGCCGCAAGCGCCAGAATCTGCGCCGCCGCTACAAGATCCAGGACGTCATCCGGCGCCGGCAGGTGCTGCTCGTCCAGGTCGTCAAGGAGGAGCGCGGCAACAAGGGCGCGGCGCTCACCACCTATCTCAGCCTCGCCGGCCGCTATTGCGTGCTGATGCCGAACACGTCGCACGGCGGCGGCATCAGCCGGAAGATCTCGAACGGCGCCGACCGCAAGCGGCTGAAGCAAATCATGGCCGACCTGTCGCTGCCTTCGAGCATGAGCTGCATCGTCCGCACCGCCGGCCTCTCGCGCACCAAGACCGAGATCAAGCGCGACTTCGACTATCTCGCCCGCCTCTGGGACGAGATCCGCGACCGCACGCTGAAGAGCTCGGCCCCCGCGCTCATCTACGGCGACAGCGACCTCATCAAGCGCGCCATCCGCGATATCTACAATCGCGACATCGATGAGGTGATCGTCGAGGGCGACGAAGGCTACAAGGCCGCGCGCAACTTCATGAAGTTGCTGATGCCGAGCCATGTCAGGCGGGTGAAGCAATATGTCGACCCGGTGCCGCTCTTCCAGCGCGCCGGCGCCGAAGACCAGCTCGCGGCCATGTACCAGCCGGTCGTCCAGCTGAAATCGGGCGGCTATCTGGTCATCAACCCGACCGAGGCGCTCGTCTCCATCGACATCAACTCGGGCCGTTCGACGCGCGAGCACAATATCGAGCAGACCGCCTACGCCACCAATCTGGAAGCGGCGCAGGAAATCGCGCGCCAGCTGCGCCTGCGCGACATGGCCGGCCTCGTCGTGATCGACTTCATCGACATGGAATCGAACGGCCATATCCGGAAGGTCGAGAAGGCGATGAAGGAGGCGCTGAAGAACGACCGCGCCCGTATCCAGGTCGGCCGCATCTCCTCCTTCGGTCTGATGGAGATGAGCCGCCAGCGCCTGCGCACCGGCGTGCTCGAGGCCTCGACCAGGCCCTGTCCGCATTGCGAGGGCACCGGCCTGATGCGCACCGCCGCATCGGCCGGCCTGTCGGCGCTGCGGATGCTCGAGGAGGAAGCGGCGCGGGGCCGGGGCAGCCGTATCGCGCTGCGCGCCGGCCGCGAGGCCGCGGTCTACGTCCTCAACAAGAAGCGCGGCGAGATCGCCGAGGTCGAGCAGCGCTACGGCGTCCAGATCGAGGTGCTGATCGACGATTCGTTCGAAGGCGCGCGGATGGCGGTCGAATCCTTCGGCCCGCCGCCGGTGCAGCGCCCGCGCATTGAGCCGGCGCGGGTCGAGGAGCCGGAGGAAGACGAGGCCGAGTTCGACGAGATCGAGGACGAGGAAGAAGAGGGCGAGGCGGAAGAGGAGGCGCAGGCGCAGCCGTCCAAGGGCCGGCCTGAGCCTCGCGAGCACAGCAGCGAGGAGGACCGGCAGGGCCACAAGCGCCGCCGCCGCCGCGGCCGTCGCGGCGGTCGCCGCCGGCACGAGGAAGGCGAAGACGGAGATCAGCCTTCCGAAGCGGTGATCGCGGAGGAGAGCGAAGCGGAAGCGCCGGTCGCCGAGGCACCCGCCGCCGCTGAAGCTGCGCCGTCCGAAGCCGCGGCCGAACCGGCCGAGGACGCGGAAGCCAAGCCGCGCGGCCGTCGCCGTCCGCGCGCGCGCCGCAAGGGTGAAAGCGAAGCCGAAGCCGAGGCTCCGGCCCCGGCCGTGGCGGAGCCCGTCAGCGAAGCGCCGGCACCCGCGCCCGAGCCTGAAGCGCCCGCGGCCGAGCCGGAGGCGAAGCCGAAAAGGAGCCGCCGCCGCAAGGCCGCGGAACCGGAAGCGCCGACTGCCGTGGCCGCGCCTGAGCCCGCCAATGACGAGGCCGCAGCGTCCGAAACCCCGGAGCCGGACGCTGCCGACGAATCCGGCGAGCCGCCGCGGCGCGGCTGGTGGCAGCGCACCTTCGGAGCCTGACGGCGGGGGCGCTCATGTCCGGTTCAGGCCGCAGGCGGAATAGGACGACCATGGCTGATGCATCCCGGACGCGCGTTCCAGGCGTGCCTTGGGCGCGTGTGACCTGGTTCGCCCGCTTCCTGATGCTGCTGACCCTGAGCTTTGCGGTTGGGGTACGGCCGGCGCTCGCGCAGGAGATCCTGCGCGACGCCGAGACCGAGCAATTGTTCCGGGACATGGAGCGGCCGATCATCCAGGCGGCGGGGCTCAGGCCCGAGAACGTCCAGATCCTCGTCCTCCAGGACCGCTCGATCAACGCCTTCGTCGCCGGCGGGCAGATCGTCTACATCCATAGCGGGCTGATCGCCGCTGCGGACAATGTGAACCAGGTCCAGGGCGTGGTCGCGCACGAGATCGGCCATATCGTCGGCGGCCACGTCATCCGCATGGCCCAGGGCGAGAAGGTCGCGACCGGAATCATGCTCCTCTCGCTGCTGCTCGGCGCGGCGGCGATGGCGGCGGGCGCGGCCGATGCGGGCGCGGGCATCATGGCGGCCGGCCAGCAGGCGGCGATGGGCAAGTTCCTGGCGTTCACCCGCACCCAGGAATCCTCGGCCGACCAGGCCGGCGCCAAGTTCCTCAACCAGGCCGGCGTCAGCGGCAAGGGGATGCTCGACTTCTTCAAGAAGCTGCAGAACGAGGAATATCGCTATTCCATCCCGCAGGACGATGCCTACGCCTACACCCATCCGCTGACCGGCGACCGCATCCAGGTGCTGGAGGAGGAGTTGAAGGCGTCACCCGCCTGGGGCAAGGCGACCGATCCGGCGCTGGAGGCGCGCTTCCAGCGGGTGAAGGCGAAGCTGATCGGCTACCTCTACGATCCCAAGCAGGTGCTCGTCCTCTATCCGGAGAGCAACCACAGCGAGCCGGCGCGTTATGCGCGGGCCTATGCCTGGCACAAGGAAGCCTTTCCCGACCGGGCCTTGGCCGAGATGGATTCACTGCTCAAGGATCGGCCGGGCGACCCCTTCTATCTCGAGCTCAAGGGCCAGATCCTCCTCGAATCCGGCAAGCCCATAGAAGCGCTCGCCTCGCTCCGCGACGCGGTCGGGCATGCGCCGGACCAGCCGCTCATCGCCTCCCTCCTCGCCAGCGCGCTGATCGCCACCGAGAAGAAGGAGAATTTCGACGAGGCGAAGCTCGTGCTTCGTTCGGCGATCGCCCGCGACAACAGCAACCCCTTCGCCTGGTATCAGCTCGGCATCGTCTACGACCGCGAGGGCGACCAGCCGCGGGCGGCGCTGGCGACGGCGGAGCGCTACAATCTCGAAGGCCAGGCCAAGCTCGCGCTCGCCAATGCCGAGATGGCGATGCGCGGCATCCCCACCGGTACCAATGACTATCTGCGCGCGCAGGACATCGCGATGGTCTCGCAAACCCAGGTCGATTACGAGAAGAAGCACCATATCTCCGAACCCAAATGAGGAGGCGCCGGGTACTCCGGCCGCGCCTCCGCCCGCTCCCGCCGGCCTGCGTTCGTGGTTGGCCGCGGCCCTGGTCGGCGCCGTGGCCGGAGCCGTGGCGATGTGGCTGCTCTCGGGACCGCTCGTCCGCGATTATCTGCTCCACCATCCGGAGGTGATCGCCGAAGGGCTCCAGCGCCTTCAGGAACGGCAATATGCAAGTGTGATCGACGCCAATCGCGCCGAGTTCGAGACGCCTTATGGCGGCGCCTGGGCGGGGGCGAAGAACGGCGACGTCGTGCTGGTGGAATTCTTCGATTATGCCTGCGGCTTCTGCCGCAAGAGCAATGCCGATCTCGACCGGCTGTTGAAGGAGGATCCGAAGCTGAAGATTGTCTGGCGCGACTGGCCGATCCTCGGACCGGACAGCGAGGCCGCCGCGAAAGTCAGCCTCGCCGCGGCCGCCGCCGGGCGGTTCAGGCCCTATCACGACGCCCTGTTCGCCGCCGGCCGCCCGAGCGCTGCGGCAGTGGCCGGGGCGGAGCACGTGGCAGGGCTCGTCGCGCCCGCGCCGCCGAAGGATGCGGACACCGAGCTCGCCCGTAATTACGACCTCGCCCGCGCCGTTGGTGCCAACGGCACGCCCACGTTCGTCATCGGCGGCAAGGTCCTGCGCGGGGCGGTCGGCTACGACGCGCTCAAGGCCGCGATCGCGGCAGCGCGGGAGCGGGGCTAAATCTGTCGTCATCCCGGCGAAGGCCGGGATCTCAGGCCGCTAAGGCCGCCGTGCTTTTCACCTGCTGGGATCCCGGCTTTCGCCGGGATGACGAGGAGGTCTCAGCCTTTGAATCCTTGAGCTACCACATACCATTCGGATGAGCCCTTGCGGCTGGCTGGGGGCTTGGCGTGCTTGACCGTCGAGAAACGGCGCTTCAGCTCGGCCACCAGATTGGCGTCCGCCCCGCCCGCGAGCACCTTGGCGACGAAGGCGCCGCCCGGCTTCACCACCTCCCCGGCAAATTCGAGCGCGGCCTCGACCAAAGCCATGGTGCGCAAATGATCGGTCTGCGGATGACCGACCGTGTTCGCCGCCATGTCCGACAAGACGAGATCCGCCGGGCCGCCGAGCGCTTCCTTGAGCCGCGCCGGCGCTTCCTCGTCCATGAAATCCATCTGCAGGATCGTCACGCCCTCGATCGGATCGGTCGGCAGCAGGTCGATGCCCACGACCGTGGCCCGGGGCAGGCGTTGCCTGACCACCTGCGACCAGCCGCCCGGCGCGATGCCGAGATCGATCACCCGCTCTGCGCCCTTCAGGAAATGGAAGCGCTCGTCGAGCTCGATCAGCTTGTACGCCGCGCGCGAGCGATAGCCCTCCGCCTTCGCGCGCTTCACATAGGGATCGTTCAGCTGTCGCTCGAGCCATTTGGTCGAGCTGACCTTCCGCCCCTTCGCGGTGCGGAGCCGGGTCACAATTTGTAGCCGTCCCGCGCCATCAGGGAGCGGAGGATGCCTTCGCGGATGCCGCGATCGGCGATCCCCAGCGTCTTCGCCGGCCAGATGTCCATGATCGCCTCGAGGATCGCGCAGCCCGCCACGACGAGGTCCGCCCGCTCCGCACCGATGCAGGGAAGCTGGGAGCGTTCCTCGACACTCATCGAGGAGAGCATGTGGTTGACCTCCCGCATCGAATTGACCGGCATCAGGAGGCCGTCGACGGCGCGCCGGTCGTAGGCGGGCAAAGCGAGGTGGACGCTCGCCAGCGTCGTCACCGTGCCGCTGGTGCCGAGCAGGCGGATATTGTCGCGCCCCGGCGGCAGCAACGCGGAGAAGTGGCGGAAGGCGTGGCGGACGCGCTCCTTCATCCGGCCGAAGGCGGCGATCCGCTCGGCCGAATCCTTGAAGCTGCGGCCTTCGCTCTCGGTCAGCGAGACGACGCCCCAGGGCGCGCTC
Organism: Allosphingosinicella sp.; assembly: GCA_036269695.1. Lineage (GTDB taxonomy): Bacteria > Pseudomonadota > Alphaproteobacteria > Sphingomonadales > Sphingomonadaceae > Allosphingosinicella. Next base: position 40,408 of record DATBDY010000031.1, read on the forward strand.
CACCAGCATTTGATCTTGGGCACGCCGACGCCGTCCGCATCGACCAGCACCAGCTCGGTCGAGCCGCCGCCGATGTCGAAGATGAGGGCGGGGCCGTCGCCCGGCTCGAGCAGCCGGTGGCAGCCGAGCATGGCGAGCCGCGCCTCCTCCTCCGGGGAAATGATCTCGAGCGCGATGCCGGTCTCATGCTTTACCCGCTCGACGAAATGGCGGCCATTGACGGCGCGGCGGCAGGCCTCGGTCGCGACCGAGCGGGCGAGCGAGACCCGGCGGCGGCGGAGCTTGTCGGCGCAGACGCCGAGCGCGGCGACGGCGCGGTCCATCGCCGCTTCGCTGATCTTGCCGCTCGTCGCCAGGCCCTCGCCCAGCCGCACGACGCGCGAGAAAGCGTCGATGACGGTGAAGCCGTCCTCGGAAGGCCGCGCGATCAGCAGCCGGCAATTGTTGGTGCCGAGATCCAGCGCGCCGTAGCAGGTGCGGACGGGAGGACGTCGCCCTACGAAGGGGCTTGCAGCCGCCTGCGCCGGGCCCGGTGCCGGCGGGAGCGGAGCCGTCGCGGCTTCATGCGCCATACCGAAACACTCTTATATTCTCTTTCCAGGCGGCGAGGCGCCGCCCTTGACCTGCCGTCAGGGTACATCGTTTTCGGGGGCAGGGGCAAGGGACCCCCTCTGCTCCGCTCGGGACGGGGCGGGCTCGCTTCGCCCGGGAAGGCGCGAGAGCGCTTGACCGGTTCCGGGCCGGACCTTATCTCCCGGCCCGCACTGCCCCGTCGTCTAATGGTAAGACTACGGACTCTGACTCCGTCAATCGAGGTTCGAATCCTCGCGGGGCATCCATCTCTCTCCCGCCGATCCGGTAAGCATTGGGCAACCGCTCCCTGCTATCGGCCGCCCACGTGGTTGGGAGATCGATGACCATGACCAATTCCGTCTTCGACGAGGCTGCGCGGCGCAAGCTCGGCGAGGAATATCCGCTGCAGCCCGTGCCGCTCGCCCATCAGCTTGGCGATCATCCGCTGTTCACGGTCGAGGCTCTGAAGACGCTCGCCCGGCGCATGGACCCGGTCGACATCCTCTCCAACAAGGCCGACCTGCCGGTGGAGGTGAAGCCGGAGGGCGTTCACGAAGTCAGCCCCAACGCGGAAGCCGTCATCGCCGCGATCACCGAGAAATGCGCGTGGATGGTGTTCCGCCACGTCCAGAACGATCCCGAATATGGCGCGCTGCTCAACTCCATCGTCGAGGAGCTGACACCGGTCGTCGGTGCCCGGACCGGCGAGATGCTGGCGATGAAGGGGTTCATCTTCATCTCGTCGCCGGGCGCGGTGACGCCGTTCCACTTCGATCCCGAATACAACATCCTGATGCAGCTCAGCGGCGAGAAGACGATGACCGTCTTCCCCGCCTATGACGAAAGCCTGGTCAGCGAGGACGCTCACGAACGCGTCCACACGCACGGCCATGTCAACGTGCCCTGGCGCGAGGAAATGGCCGCGCAGGGGCGGGCGGTCACGCTCAAGCCGGGCGATGCTCTGTTCGTGCCGTTCAAGGCGCCGCACTGGGTGAAGAACGGGCCCGAGGTCTCGATCTCTTTGTCGATCACCTGGCAATCCGAGTGGAGCTATACCGAGGCCGACGCGCGGATGATGAACGTGACGCTGCGCCGCTGGGGCGGGAAGCCGCGCCCGCTCAAGCCCTATCCGGCGCGCAATTTCGTCAAATCGCTCGCCTGGCGCGCCATCCGCCGCGCGGGCGCGCTCTCCCAGCGGCAATAGGCGGGCGGCTCGTCCGGATCAGCGGCCGATGCCGGTGCGGACGACCGCGGGCACGGGGCAGCCGCCCATGAACCGATCCACCGCCAGATATTGAGAGGCGGGCGGGTCTTCGCCGAGGCGGCGCAGGCCGTTCGTCACCGACCGGTTCTTTGCATAGGTGATTCCGGGCGCGGCGCAGCGGTCGGACACGGCGGCGGGTTCCGGGATGCGGACGACGGAATGGGTGGCGGCCGAGGCAGTGGCCAGAGTGGCGAGCAGGAACAGCATCTTACGGGCTCCTTTCTCTGCGATTCGCCATAGCAGAAGCCGGGGCGAATTGGGAGCTTTCGCGGCCTCGCGGATGAGGACGCCGGGCCTCCGCCGCGCTAAGGGCGAGAACATGAGTCTCCGCCTTCCGCTCCTCGCCGCCGCCGTCCTGTTCGGATCGGCGGCCGTGCCGCCGCGCTCGATCGATCCCGACACCGCCGCCTGGTGGCGAACGACCGCCTTTCTCTCCAGCGACGCGATGGAGGGGCGGGACACCGGCTCCGCGGGCTATGAGCGGGCGGCGCGTATGTTGCGCAACGTTTCGCGCGCGCGGGGCTGAAGCCGGCGGGGGAGGGCGGCACCTGGTTCCAGCGGGTGAGCTTCACCGAGGTGCGGGTGGACAAACCCGGCACCGCGTTCACCATCGTGCGGAGCGACGGCAGCCGCTTTCCGCTCGTCTTCCTCCACCAGATCACCATCCGCCCGACCGAGGCACTGGCGCCTGCGCTCGACGCGCCGCTCGCCTTCCGCGGCACCTGCTCGCGCGCCGAGATGCGCGACGTGCGCGGCAAGATCGTCATCTGCTTCAACACCCGCCGCACCGCCGGCGAACGAAGCGCGACGGCGATGGCCGAAGGCGCGGCCGGGCTGATCGCGGTCGACAATCCGTATTTCACGGTCGAGCCGCCGCGCTGGCCGGTCGCTTATGCCCGCACCGTCCGCATCGCCGGCGACAAGCCATCGGCCGACGCGGCGCTGCCGGTGATGCGGCTCAACGCGGACGCAATGGCCGAGCTGATCCGCGGCTCGGGGCACGACGCGGCGGCGATCCTGCGCGCCGGCGGCAAGGACGAGATCTTGCCATCGTTCGACGTACCGGCGCGGCTCCAGGCGCGCTTCCATATCGCGCAGGCGCGTTACAGCTCGCCCAACATCCTCGGCATTCTGCCCGGCACCGATCCCAAGCTCAGGGGCGAGGTGGTTGTGCTCGGCGCCCATCTCGACGGTTACGGCTATGGCGAGCCAGTGAACGGCGACCGCCTCTACAACGGCACGCTGGACGATGCGGCCTATATTGCCTTGCTGGCCCAGCTCGCCGAGCGCCGCCACGGCCGCGGCTATCGGCACACCATCCTTTTCGCCGCCTTCACCGGCGAGGAGAAGGGGCTGCTCGGCTCGACGTATTTCGTCCGCCACCCGACGGTGCCGCTGACGAATGCCGCGGCGATGATCAACCTCGACCAGCTGCGCCCGCTCTTCCCGCTCAACATCCTCACCATGTTGGCGGTGGACCGGACCAGCCTCGGCGAGACGGCCCGGCAGGTGGCGGCGCCGATGGGCATCCGGATCCAGCCCGATCCCGAGCCCGAACGCGGCCTGCTCCAGCGCGCCGATCACTGGCCTTTCCTGCAGGCCGGCGTGCCGGCGACCGGCTTCATCTTCGGCTACGTGCCGGGAACCGACGCCGAGCGGCGCTACCGGCTCTGGTACCGCACCCGCTACCACCATCCCGCCGATGACGTGACCCAGCCGATGGACTTCGCCGCCGCCGCCAAGTTCAATCGCTTCTTCTACAATCTGGTCGCGGCAGTAGCCGACGCGGACCAGCGCCCGTCGATGCTCGCCCGCCGCCCCTGATCATTTGCATCCATGCCGCCTCCCGCTAAGCCTGTGGCGGGAGGAGAAGAGGGATGCATCACCCGCACGTCCATGCGGACGAGGAAGAGGCGAACGGGGAGGGGGAGACCGCCGCCGCGCACGCGCCGCACCGGGGCCTGAAGCACTTCTTTCGCGAATTCGCGAGCGTCCTGATGGGCGTGCTGCTGGCGCTGCTCCTCGAACAGGCCGTCGAATATTGGCGCGAGCGGGAGCGGGTGCTCGATACACGCGACTCGATGAACGAGGAGGTCGCCGACTTCGCCGAGATCGGCACGCTCCGAGACCGGCTCGATCCCTGCATCACGCGCAAGCTCGGCCAGCTCGACGTCTTCCTCGCCGGCAAGGGGCCGCACCCGCCCTTGCGCGACATCGGGCGGCCCTCCTTTTTCTTCTCGAGCCGCGGCGCGTGGAACAGCAATGTCGCGGACCAGATCGCGCGCCATCTCGGGGCGAAGACGGTCAAGGAATATGGCGAAATCTACCAGGGCATGAACGAATATGCCGGCCTTTCGCGCGACGAGCAGGCCCAGTGGATCGTCCTGCAATCGCTTGAGGGCGATACGGATCCGATCACGCCGGACCGGCGCGCGCGGCTGCGCGAGGCGATCGCCGGCGCCCGCAACAGCCATCTGCTCTTGAAGGCGACGGCCGACCAGATGATGGCAGACGCGAAGGGGCTGGGCATCGCGCCCAACGGAACTTTGCATTCGGTGCCGCTCGAATCCCGGCCGATCTGCAAACCGCTTCGTGGCGCGAGCTGAGGTGTCATTGCCCGCGTTGCGGGAAGGCGGCGCAGATCCTAGAGCGTGACCGTAACGAAGAGGGAGAGAGACGATGCCGAAGAGGCTGTTCGCCGCGCTGGCGCTCGGCGCCGCTTTCGCCGTGGCGGCCCCGGCCCCCGCCCAGGCGCCGGCGCCCTACAGCCTCGCCGCGCAACGCGCGAAGATGGCGCGGATCGTCATGCACCCGAACACCGCCTTCCTGAATGCCGAGGAGCGGGACGTGGTGAACCTCCTCATCCGCGCCGCCGACTTGCTGAATCCGATCTACCTGCGGCAGATCGCCGCGGACAATCCGGTGACCCGCGCCGCGATCGCGCGCAGCCGGCGGCCGGACCGGGCGCTGCTGCTCGACTGGTTCGACCTCAATGTCGGCCCGTGGGACACGCTCGCGGACAACCGGCCCTTCTGGGGCAAGGCGCCGCTGCCGCCGGGCGGCGGCCTCTATCCGCAGGATCTCACGAAGGAGGCGTTCGACGCCTATCTCGCCGCCCATCCGGGCGAACGGGAGGCGCTGACCAGCCCCTATACGGTCGTGCACCGGCAGGGGAACCGGCTGGTCGCGGTGCCCTACAGCGTCGAATATCGGCAATGGCTGGAGCCGGCGGCGCGGCTGCTGGAGCAGGCGGCGGCGCGCACGTCCAATGCCAGCCTGAAACGCTTCCTGAGGCTGCGGGCTCAGGCCTTCCGAACCAATGATTATTATCCGTCGGAAATGGCCTGGATGGACGTGAGCGGGACACCGATCGAGGTCGTGATCGGCCCTTACGAAGTCTATGCCGACAATCTCTACGGCCAGAAGACGGCGTTCGAATCCTTCGTCACCGTTGCCGACCCGAAGGAGACGGCGGCGCTCGTCCGCTACAAGGGCCTGCTCCCGGACATGGAGCGCAATCTGCCGGTGCCGGAGACGTATAAGAACGCGAACCGGCCCTTCAGCTCGCCCATCCTGGTGACCGAGGAAGTGCGTGGCGGCGGTGAGGCGTCGCAGGGCATCCAGACCATCGCCTTCAACCTGCCCAACGACGAGCGGGTGCGCACGGCCAAGGGCGCGAAGAAGGTGATCCTCGCCAATGTGCTCGGCGCCAAATACGAGCGCATCCTCGCGCCGATGGCGAGCCTCGTCCTGGTGCCCGAGCAGGCGCGGCTGGTGACGAAGCTGTACATGACCCGGGAAACGCTCTTCCACGAACTGTCGCACAGTCTCGGGCCGGGTCAGATCGTCGTCGGCGGCCGCCGGACGACGGTCAATGCCGAGCTCAAGGACCAATATTCGGCGATCGAGGAATCGAAGGCCGACGTGATGGGCGCGGTCAACATCCTCTATCTGATGCACCGCGGCGAGCTGCCGATCGCCGACCGCGAGCAGGCGCTGACCTCCTATCTCGGGGACGTCTTCCGGCACCTGCGCTTCGGCACCGCCGACGCCCACGGCCGCGGCGCGGCGATGCAATATGGCTTCCTCAAGGAAAAAGGCGGCTTCGCCTGGGACCCGCGGGCGCGGCGCTTCCGGATCGATTACGACCGGCTCGAGGCGGGGCTGAAGGAGCTCGTCGCGGCGCTGGTGCGGCTCGAAGGCGACGGCGATTATGCCGGAGCCAAGGCTTTCCTTGACCGTTACGGCCATCTCGACCCAGAGGCGCAGGCGGTGATCGCGACCATGTCGCACATCCCGGTCGACATCCAGCCCATCTATCCGGAAAGGGTGTAAAGCCGTGGACTATCAGGCCCTGCTCGACGAGGTGGTGAGCGACGTCTCCGCCTATCGGGGCCAAGGGAATGTCGCCGGTTATATTCCGACGCTGGCGCGCGCCGATCCTGAGAAATTCGGCATCGCCCTCGTGCTCGAGGACGGCTCGACCTACGGTGCGGGCGATGCCGGGGAGACCTTCTCGATCCAGAGCATCTCCTACGTCTTCGCTTTGTCGCTCGCGCTCGACCACCAGAAATCGGCGCTGTGGAACCATGTCGGCCGTGAGCCCTCCGGGTCGCCGGTCAACACCGTCTTCCAGCTCGAAATGTCGCGGGGCAAGCCGCGCAACCCGCTGACCAGCGCCGGCGCCATTGTCGTCTGCGACCAGCTGATCGGCGGCGACAGCGCCGACGAGGCGCTCGAGGAGACGATCGATTTCCTGCGCGAGCGGTCGGGCGACGAGGCGGTTGCGATCGACGAGAACCTCGCCATGGCGGAATCACAGGCCGGCGCGTTCAACCACAGCCTCGCTTATTTCATGGCCGCGTTCGGCAACCTCCAGAATCCCGCGGACGAGGTGCTCTCGCTCTACTACCGGATCTGCTCGGTCGCGATGAGCTGCCGCCAGCTCGCGCGCGCTTCGCTCTACCTCGCCTTCGACGGCACGGATCCGGTGACCGGGCAGAAGGTGACGATCCCGTCGCGGGCGCGGCGGGTGAACGCCCTGATGCTCACCTGCGGCCATTACGACAATTCGGGCGACTTCGCCTTCCGCGTCGGTCTGCCGGGGAAGAGCGCGGTCAGCGGCGGCATCGTCGCGGTGATCCCGGGCACCGGCGCCGTCTGCGTCTGGTCGCCGGGCCTCAACGCCGCCGGAACCTCGCTGGTCGGCGCCATGGCGCTGGAGCGGCTGGTCGACCGGACCGGCTGGTCACTCTTCGGCCACGGTTTGGGCGACGGCTGACCTCTTCCCACTTTCTCCTTGGCGCGGGCGCGGGTGGGTCATAGACCCTGCGCGAAAAGCTGGATGGGAGGACTCGCGCCGATGAAGAAAGCCCTTTTGCTCGCCACCGCTGTGGCTTTCGCGGCGGCGCCGCTCTTGGCGCAGGAGACGCCGCGCCGGCCGGATCGCGTGACGACGCCGGTCGAGAACCAGCGGCCCGACGCGACGCGTACCGCCTCGCCGGACCGGGGCGTGATCTTCCAGCCGGAGAGCGTGAGCAGCGACGGCTCCGTCACCGTCGAGGGGCAGCGGATCGACTATCGCGCGGTGGCCGGGACTTTGGTCGTCCACCCGAAGGGCTGGGACGATGCCGCCTGGCGTGCGCGGGCGGCCAATGCACCGGGCGAGAACAAGCCGGGCGAGCTCGGGGAGGAAAACAAGAACCCGCAGGCCGAAGCCTCGATGTTCTACGTCGCCTATTTCAAGAAGGGCGTGCCGGCGCCGGGCCGGCCGATCACCTTCCTCTACAATGGCGGCCCCGGCTCCTCGACCGTCTGGCTGCACATGGGCGCCTTCGGTCCGCGTCGGATCGTCACCGCCGATCATGAGCACACGCCGGCCGCGCCCTACGGCGTCGTCGACAATGCGTTCAGCCTGCTCGACGCCAGCGATCTCGTCTTCATCGACGCGCCCGGCACCGGCTTCAGCCGCATCGCCGGCAAGGACAAGGAGAAGGCCTTCTGGGGGGTCGACGCCGACGCTTACGCGTTCAGTCAGTTCATCCTCGGCTTCCTCTCCAAATATGGCCGCTGGAACTCGCCCAAATACCTGTTCGGCGAGAGCTACGGCACGCCGCGCTCGGCGGTGGTGGTGAACCAGCTCCAGTCGGAGGACGACGTCGATTTCAACGGCGTCATCCTGCTCTCGCAGATCCTCAATTTCGACATCGACGCCGACGGGCCGGAGAACAATCCGGGCATCGACCAGGCCTATATCGCCGCTTTGCCGACCTATGCGGCGACCACCTGGTATCACAACCGCCTGGCAGGCCCGCGCCCTGAGAACCTCGAGCCGTTCCTGCACGAGGTCGAGCAGTTCGCCACCACCGATTATGCCATGGCCCTCCAGCAGGGGAGCGAGCTCGATCCGCAGCGCCGCCAGCAGATCGCGCAGCGCCTCGCCGGCTATACCGGGCTGCCGGTGGACTATATCCTCAAGGCGAACCTGCGGATCAGCGGCGGCGAGTTCGAGAAGAACCTCCAGGATCCGGCGGGCCTGACGACCGGCCGCCTCGACACCCGCTTCTCGGGCCCGACCATGGACCCGCTCAGCAAGGAAGCGGATTACGATCCGCAATCGGCGGCGATCAGCTCGGCCTATGTCTCGGCGTTCAACGATTATGTGCGCAACCGCCTCGGCTATGGCGGCGAAACGACCTTCAGGCCCGAGGTCGACGTCTTCAAATATTGGGAATTCAAGCACCAGGTACCGGGCGCGAGCGTCGCCTTCCCCGGCGCGACCAACGTCATGCCCGACATGGCGCAGGCGCTGAAATACAATCCGAACCTGCGCGTGCTGGTCGCCGGCGGCTATTTCGACCTCGCCACGCCCTTCTACCAGGGCTGGTACGAGATGCATCATCTGCAGGTCCCGCCGGCCCTGCTGAACAATATCGAGTTCCATTATTATCCGTCGGGGCACATGGTCTACGCCAACGAGCAGTCGCTGAAGGGCATCCATGACGACGTCTCCGCCTTCATCCGGAGGACCAGCGGCGGACACTGAGACACACGGGCGGCGGCGGATTCTCGCCGCCGGCGCGGCGCTGGCGGGGCTTGGCGTGGCCCTCGGCGCGTTCGGCGTGCATGGGCTGAAGCATGTGCTCGACGCCGAGCGGCTCGGTTGGTGGCAGACGGGGGTGCAGTATCAGATCTGGCACGGCTTGGCCCTTATAGCGCTGAGCGCGGTGCCGCTCGCCCGGCTGAAGCTGCCGGCGTGGCTGCTCGGCGCCGGCGCCTGCGTCTTTTCCTTCAGCCTCTGCCTGATGGCGCTGACCGGCTGGCGCTGGCTCGGCGCTGTTACGCCGTTCGGCGGCCTGGCGATGATTGTCGGCTGGGCCGTGCTTGCCTGGCGCGCCGTGCGGTCCTGAGCGGAACCAAGCAGCGTCGTGCGCGCTCGTTCAGCGGGATTTCGAACGAGGCAGGACCATGAGCGAACTGGATCAGAAAGACCGCGATAGGCTGAGCGACTCGAAATATGCGTTCCCGAAGGAGCGCAAGGAGCCGATCGAGGACGCATCGCACGTCCGCGCCGCCATCGCCCGCTTCAACCAGGTGGAGGGCGTAAGCGACGACGAACGCGACCAAGCCTGGAAGCGCATCTTCGCGGCGGCGAAGAAGTTCGGTGTCGACGTGAAGGAAAAGAGCTGGCGCGAAATCGGAAAGGGCTGAACCTCAGCCGTTGATCAGGCCGACATAATTGCCCTCGCTGTCGCGGCAGACGGCGAGCAGGATGGGGCGGCCTTCCACTTCGGCGACCTGATGCGGCTCTTCCTCGAAGACAATACCCCCTTCGACGAGCGCCCGGTACGTCGCGGCAACATCCTCGACCCGGTAATAGAGGATGGATGCGGTGGTGGTCTCTGGTCCGGCGGGCGGGCTCAGCATCACGCGCGTTTCGCCGCACTGATAGAAAGCGAGACTCGGCGGCGCGTCGAACAAATGGGTGAGGCCGAGCCGCTTGCCGTAGAAGTCCTTCGCGCGTTCGAGGTCGCGGATCGGGATCGCGATCTGGGCGATGCGATCGGGTGCGGTCGAAGCCATGGCGGCGTCCTCCCTTTCGTGCTAACGATTAGTTTGAACGAATTGTTAGCGTAACTAATCATCGGAGTTAACATGGAAGAGGATGTGCGGGAAATCGCCACGCGCGCCCATGCGGCGGCGAGCCGCCTGCTGCGCCTGTTGCGGCGGGAAGACGACAGCAGCGGGCTCTCGGCGCCGCGGCTTTCGGCGCTGTCGGTGCTGGTCTTCGGCGGAGCGATGTCGCTCGCCGAGCTCGCCGCCGCCGAGCAGGTGCGGCCGCCGACCATGTCGCGGATCGTCGATGGCTTGGTCGAGGCGCGGCTGGTCACCCGTGAAGCCGCGCCCGGCGACCGCCGCAGCGTCCGCATCGCGGCGACCGACGAGGGCCGAAAGGTGATGGAAGCGGGGCGCGAGCGGCGCGTGCGTGCGCTCTCCGAAAGGGTTGCGCGGCTGGCCGGAAGCGAGCGAAGGGCGCTCGCGCGGGGGGTGGAGATCCTGGAACAGGTGACCCGTTGAACCACCACCCTTGTTGCAGCGCAGCATCGCCGCTATATCGCCGCAACATTTTCCGCGAACCGCGAGTTAACCCGCAATGAGCCTCCGCAACGTGGCGATTATCGCCCACGTCGATCACGGCAAGACGACCCTTGTCGACCAGCTGTTCCGCCAGTCCGGCACCTTCCGCGACAACCAGCGCGTGGAGGAGCGGGCGATGGATTCGAACGACCTGGAGAAGGAGCGGGGAATCACGATCCTCGCCAAGTGCACCTCGGTCGAATGGGCGCATGGCGGCGAGACGACGCGGATCAACATCGTCGACACGCCGGGCCACGCCGATTTCGGCGCCGAGGTCGAGCGGATCCTGTCGATGGTCGACGGCGTCATCCTGCTCGTCGACGCGGCCGAAGGGCCGATGCCGCAGACCAAGTTCGTCACCGGCAAGGCGCTGGCGCTCGGCCTCCGGCCGATCGTCGTGGTCAACAAGATCGACCGGCCCGACGCGCGGCCGGCGGAGGTGCTCGACGAGGTGTTCGAGCTCTTCCTCTCGCTCGACGCGACGGACGAGCAGCTCGATTTCCCGACCCTCTATGCGAGCGGCCGCGCCGGCTATGCGGGCCTCAGCGACGACGTCCGCTCGGGCGACCTGACGCCGCTCTTCGAGACGATCGTCAGTCACGTGCCCGCGCCCAATGCCAATCCGGACGGCCCTTTCCGGATGATCGGCGTGCTGCTCGACCGCGACCCGTTCCTCGGGCGCATCCTCACCGGCCGCATTGAGAGCGGGCGGCTTCTGGTCAACATGCCGATCAAGGCGCTCGACGTCGACGGCAAGCCGGTCGAGGAGGGGAGGGCAACCAAGATCTTCGCCTATCGCGGCCTCGAGCGGGTGCCGGTCGAGCAGGCCGAGGCGGGCGACATTGTCGCCATTGCGGGCCTCACCAAGGCGACGGTTTCGAACACCATTGCGGAGCCGGCCGTCACCCGTCCGATCGCCGCACGGCCGATCGATCCGCCGACTCTCGCGATGAGCTTCGCCGTCAATGACAGCCCCTATGCCGGCCGCGAGGGCGACAAAGTGCAGAGCCGGGTCATTCGCGATCGGCTCGAGCGCGAGGCCGAGACCAATGTCGCGATCCGGCTCACCGAAAGCAGCGAGAAGGACGCCTTCGAGGTGGCCGGCCGCGGCGAGCTCCAGCTCGGCGTGCTGATCGAGACGATGCGGCGCGAAGGCTTCGAGCTGTCGATCAGCCGCCCGCGCGTTCTTTTCCGCGAAGGACCGAACGGCCGCGAGGAACCCTATGAGACCGTCGTCATCGACGTCGACGACGAGTATGCCGGCACCGTCGTCGAGAAGATGGCGCAGCGCAAAGGCGAGATGACCGACATGCGCCCCTCGGGCGGCGGCAAGACGCGGCTGACCTTCTCGGCGCCGTCGCGCGGCCTCATCGGCTATCATGGCGAGTTCCTGTCCGACACGCGCGGCACCGGCATCATGAACCGGCTGTTCGAGAAATACGGACCCTATAAGGGGCCGATCCACGGCCGCCAGAACGGCGTCCTCATCTCGATGGAGCAGGGCGAGGCCGTGGCCTACGCGCTGAACGCGCTGGAGGAGCGCGGCATCCTGTTCATCTCGCCGGGCGAGAAGCTCTACGAGGGCATGATCATCGGCGAGAATGCCAAGCCGCAGGACCTCGAGGTCAATCCCCTGAAGTCGAAGCAGCTCACCAACTTCCGCGCCTCAGGGCCGAAGGACGAGTCGATCCGCCTGACCCCGCCGCGCCGGATGACGCTGGAGCAAGCCATCGCCTATATCGAGGACGACGAGCTGGTCGAAGTGACGCCCAAGGCGATCCGCCTGCGCAAGCGGTATCTCGATCCGCACGAGCGCAAGCGGCAGTCGCGGAAGGCCGAGGCGGCTTAAACCACCTGCGGAATCCAGCCTCCAGCGCTCTCTTTCTGACGCTCGAGCGGTCGCGAAAAATCGCTCGTCCCCAAGTGCAGTCGAGGGGCGCCTGCGACGAGTCTGTGCCAGCGCCCCTCGACTATGCTCGGAACGCCCGGAGACTGTGCGGTCTGCGGCGATCTTGAACTTGACTAAGAACTTAGCTAAGTTCCGGGACATGACCAGCGTCAGTGTCCACGAAGCCAAAACCCACCTTTCCCGCCTCCTCAAGCAGGTGGAGGCGGGCGAGGAAGTGGTGATCATGCGCAACAAGGAGCCGATCGCGCGGATCGTCCGCGAAGGGTCTGCCCGCAAGAAGCCGCTACTGGGCGCCTTCAAGGGTCAGGTTCTCATCGACGAACGCTTCTTTGAACCGCTGCCCGACGACGAGCTGAATGCCTGGTATGGCGAGTGAGAATTCTGCTCGACACGCATACGTTGCTTTGGGTGCTGGAAGACAATCCGAGGCTTTCGTCGAAGGCGGCCGACGCCGTCGTTGAACCCCAAAATAGCATCCTCGTCAGCGCGGCCTCGGTGATGGAAATCGCGCTGAAGCATCGGCTGGGCAAGTTGCCGGAGGCGGCCCGGCATGTGGCGGATTGGAACGCCGTTTTGGGTGGCCTCGCGGCTGAGCAGCTACAAATCACTGTCGAGCATGCCGCGCTCGCCGGCGGGATGGACATCCCGCACAAGGACCCGTTCGATCGGCTGCTCATCGCGCAGGCGCGGATCGAGCGCGTACCGATCGTCTCCAACGAAAAGCTGTTCGACGGCTTTGGCGTGGAACGGATCTGGTAACCGGCCTCAGTCCCACCAGAAGTACCACCAGTCGGACTCGAGGAGGAGAGCGGCGAGCGTCGCGAGGTCTCCCCGACCCACGTCGAGAATGTCGCTGCAATACAAATATTGCTCGCGGGCCAGGTGGAGCGCCTCGTCTCTCGTTTGAGGCCGTCTCGCAACGCGCAACTCCATCACATCGCCGCTGAGACCGACGAGCTCGGCGCCATAATCCTCGTGCCACTGCCGCAGCGCCGCCACATGGTGCTCCGCGGGCGGGCATCGGTTCCAGCCGCCCCAGCGCAGCAGCGCCGGGACCTCATGGCCGGCCTTTGCCGGAATCAGGAGGATGTGCGCCTGCTCGAGCGGTTCGCGCGTGAGGGCGTCCAGGATCAGCGAAGGACCGCGCTCGGGTTCGAGCGCGTCGTCCTCGGGCCAGTCGCCAAGCGGAGGTTCATAGTCCGATCCGGTCGAGCCGCCCATCCCGCGCAGGAAGGCCTCGATCCGGGCTGCTTCGGCCTTGCGATAGCAGTGAAGGTGTCGGGGTGTTTCAGGCTGGCAGCGGCCGCAAGTATCTGGTCCGGCGGAGCATCTTCGCGCGCCCATTGCTCCGCGACCCGCATGAGCCCCTGTTCGTCGCCGACAATGACCGGCCAGAACCTTCCCTCCTGCCGGACCCGCAGCCATTGGGACATGGCCCGATTGCCGTCGACGATGATCCGCTCGAAAGGAAAGACATCGAGCAGGAAGCGGTCGCTTTCGGAAATGCCTTCGTCCGGACCGAGGTCGTGCCAGGTTTCCTCCGGCACGCCGTGCCCGAACAATTCCATGAGCCTGGCGAACCAGCGGTGATTGGTCACGCGTCGGCCATTGCCATCAACGCCGACCGGGCAGCAGGCGGTCGACCTTGCCGTGCCCAGTGGTGAAGCCGTGCTGCGCCATTCGTTAGTGGCCCGTTCTTTGGCGGCGGTTCGAGGCCTGGAGGTCCTTCAGCAGACTCGGATCCGTCTGGCTCGCGATATCGGCGATGCGCCAGCCGGCGGCGGTTCGCACGAGACGCAGGGTCAGTGCGCGGCGATCGGGGCCGAAGCGCAGGGCGACACGCGCGGTGGCGGCGTTGGGGGCGGTCGTGACGATTTCGGCGATTGTTGCGCGCAGGCCGCCCGGATCCTGACAGTCACAGACGGGGTCGCCGTCGAGGAAGCCGACTTCGCCTTTGGCCAGCCTCTGATCCTCATGAATCGCCGCGACGAGGGCAGGGGCGAACAGGCGCTCGGGATGGGCGAGCGGGTCGTAGCTTTCGTGCCCATAGCCGGCATAGACGCGTTCGACGAAGTGGCGCGGCGTTTCGGCGCCCGCGAGGGCGGCCGCGGCAAGTGCGAGGAGGATCATGATTTCTCCTCCGCCATTGCGACCAGCGCCGCCCATTCCTCATCCCGCACCGGGCTGACCGAGAGCCGCGACTGGCGGATCATCTCCAGCTTGGCGAGGCGAGGGTCGGCCTTCATTGCCTTCAGCGTCACCGGATTGGTGAGCGGCCGCACGGGCGCAACCGCCACCGAGACCCAGTTGGCATCCTTTGAATCCGGCGCTCCTTCGCGGGTGATGCGCATGATGCCGACGGCGGCCTTCTCTTCGCCGCTATGGTAGAAGAAAGCCTCGTCGCCGACTTTCATCGCCTTGAGGTGAAGCCGTGCGGCCGGGTTGCGCACGCCGTCCCATTCGGTGCCGCCGTCCTGCACGAGCTGGTCCCAGCTGTAGCTGTGGGGCTCGGATTTCATCAGCCAGTAAGCCATCGTTTCGTCTCCGAGCGGGGGCATAGATTTTTCCAGCGCGGCGCGCCACAAGCAGAGCAATGCGATCGCACGTCCTTCTTTCCGTTTTGACGCTGGCTTTCGCGCTCGCCGGCTGCGGGACGTCGGTGCCGGACGGGAATGCGTCGACCGACCAGAATCTCGCCAACGCGTCCGACACAGTGACGCCGGTGCCGATCCCAGTGCGGGTGGGTGAGCTCGGGCAGAACTTCCAGGCTTGCGGCACCGACGGCTCGACCCGTCATCTCGAAGCCGGGGAGAGCCTGCCCGTCCGCTCCGCGCCGTTCGACAATGCGCCGCAGACCGGGGCGGTGCCGACCAACGCCCGCTTCTTCGTCTGCAACCGGTCGCTCGACGAGAAATGGTTCGGCATCGTCTACGACAAGGGCGGCGCGCTCGCGGCGTCCTGCGGCGTGTCGGAGCCGGCCAATAATCGCCACGATTATGCCGGCCCCTGCCAGTCGGGCTGGGTGCAGAGCGCTTACGTGAAGCTGATCGCGGGCGACGAGCAGCCGCCGCCGGTGGCGAATCAGGCGATGCCGCGCACCGGAGGTTGAGCAGCTTCGGGCGCCGAAAAAAGCCCGATCTTCCAAAAAGTTCCGGCCAGAGTCGCTTTTTTCTTCGACGTGTCCCCCACGCCACACGACTCATCGCTTGCTGCGGTGCAGCGGGTTGATCCCGCGGGCACCTTCAACCATCTGCCCGTCAGCCCAGAACGCTGCACCACAGGGCGGAGCAAGGCTCCAGCAAAAGCAGCGCGGCTAACGAGATAGAAAAGCGAGAGCGGGGACTGCCGAGGTTCGAAGGGGAACCGGGCGGCCAGCGAGTCGGGGGCGATCGGGATGCGCGCCGCGCATCGGGGGATCAGCCAACCGCATAAAAATTGGAAGCCGATGACCCGGATTTTTCGTGCCGCGGGCCTTGCCGCGGCGTGCGCCGCATTGAGCGCGACCGCGACCATTGCCGCCCCGAGCGCGCCGGCCCAGACGCAGCCGAGCCAAGGCCTGTTCGCCGACCTGTTCACGAGCGCTGTCGCGCTGTTCGAAGGAACGCCTGCGCAGGCCCCGGCGGCCGATGAAGCGCCCGCGCCCGCGCCGACGCTCGCCGATCTCGTCTCCACGTTCGAGACCGACATCGCCAGCGACCGCGAGCAGGATTGCCTCGCCAGCGCGGTCTATTTCGAGTCCCGCGGCGAGCCGATCGAAGGCCAGCTCGCCGTCGCCAACGTCGTGCTGAACCGCGCCAGCTCCGGCCGCTATCCCTCCGATCTCTGCGAGACGATCACGCAGCACGCGCAATTCTCGTTCGTCCGCCGCGGCCGCATCCCGATGGCGGACCGCGCCTCCGAGGCGTGGCGCAAGGCGGTGGCGATCGCCCATATCGCCGAGGACAAGCTCGCCCAGGCCGAAGTGCCGGCCAGCGTCCTCTGGTACCACGCCACCTACGTGTCGCCGAGCTGGGGCAAGAGGCTGACCCGCGAGACGCAGATCGGTCTCCACATCTTCTACAGCTGAGTGCGGCTCCTGAGCGTCCTGAAGGTGATGGAGTAGCGAAGCTCTTCCATCGCCGGGATCGAATGTTCCCATTCGCTGCGGGCAGGGCCGCGCAGCAAATAAGCGGAGCGCGGCTGGGCGATCAGGCTGCGGCGCTCCCAGCCTTTCTCCGCCTGGCGCCGGAAGCGCAGCCGCGCGGGCGCCAGCAGCGAGATTCCGATCACGTCGCCGAAAGCGGGACGGTCGCGATGCCAGCCGATGCCGGCGCCGGGTGCATATTCAACCAGCAGCACATGTTCGAGCGCCGCCGCCGGCAGCCCGGCGAACACCGCCGCCTGCGCGCGGACCGGCTGCAGCCAGTCCGGGATCGGCGCGGCTTCGTGGAGGCCGCTGCCGTCGAAGGCATAATGCCAGCCATAGGAAATGGTGCGGCGGTTGCCTTCGAAGCCGTGGAACTGGAAGGGCGCGAAGGGCAGGTCCGCCATGATGGCCGCCAGCGCCGCCTCCTCGTCCGGCGCGATCAATTCGGGCCGATAGACCATGCCCTCAGGTAGATCCGCGGCCTCCGATCCGAACAGGCTGGGCTGCGCGGTCACGGGCGCTGCCGTGTCCCGGCCGCCGCTGGGCCCCGCCTGTGGATAAACAAAGCTAGCAATTCGGTAATCATTGCTGTGGCATAGGGTAACGAAACCGCCGTTCTTTCGGGGACCAGAATGCACGAAATCCGTTCATCGATCCTGTCGGGCGAGGTGAAATCCGGCCCGGTCGCGCGCAAAGGCGGCAAGAAAGCCGATGGCGGCAGCCTCGGCGGCCTCACCAAGATCGCGATCAAGCGCCAGGAAGCGCGCGTCACCAACCAGCGCTCCGAAGACCGGCACCCGAACCTCGTCCAGGAAGGCACGATCGTCTTCCGCCGCAAGAAGCATCAGGTGCGGGTGGTCAACGTCTCCTCTCGCGGGGCGATGATCGAGACCGACATCGAGGCGCGGATCGGCGAGAATCTCGAGATCGTCTTCAGCGACGAGAACAAGACGCGCTGCGCCGTCCGCTGGATCCGCGAGAACCGTATCGGTCTCGAATTCGTCAACGAGACGATCTTCTGGGAAACCGCGCCGACCGGCCCCGTCTTTCACTTCCAGGCTGCGGCCAAGGCTGGCGAGATCGAGGAGGCGGAGCCGGAGTTCGTCGACCGCGAGCCGCGCCAGCGCCTGCTCAGGAGCGGCACGCTCTACTGGAGCGGAATCTCGGTCCCGGTCCGGTTGCGCAACATCTCGTCGGGCGGCGCCCGCATCGAAGGCGAACGCGACCTCTGCCCCGGCGCCGAGGTGGAGCTCGATCTCGGCGAGGGCGGCTTCCACGTCGCCGAGGTGCGCTGGTCGAACGACGGCCAGATCGGCCTTCGCTTCGCCGACGATTTCGACCTGGATTCGCTGGTTCCGGCCGCCACCCATTCGCCCGGGCCGGCGCCGGAGGTGCTGAAGCCCGCTTATCTGGAGACCGAGCTCCGCCCGGACTCGCCCTGGGCGGCCCGCTTCCAGCGCCTCTCGATGACCGACCTCAAGTTGCTCGACCGCTGAGGCTGAGACCTCGCTTAGCCGAGACGTCCAGCCAGAGGCCAAGGCCGACGAACAGCAGGCTGAGCAGAGATACGATCAGGTCGACCAGCTTCGGCCTTCACTTCTCCAGAACGCACTCCTCGGGGTTCCCCAAGGGTGCGCATTGAACATCGCGCCGCCGCTCCCGTAAAGGGTCGCTGAGAAGGAGACCTTCGATGCGGCTCACGATTTGGATGATGTTCGCTGCGGCCCTGCTCGCCGCGCCCGCCGCCGCGCAGGCGCCCCAACAGTCCTATGCCGAGCGGCTGAAGGAAGGCGACGCCATCCTGCACGATTTCCGCTTTGCCGACGGCGAGCGGCTGCCGGAGGTGCGGATTCATTATGCGACGCTCGGCACGCCCCGGCGCGACGGCAAAGGCGAGATCGTCAATGCGGTGATGATCCTCCACGGCACCGGTGGAACCGGGCGCCAATTCCTCGCGCCGCAATTCGCGAACGAGCTTTACGGGCCCGGCCAGCCGCTCGACATCGCGCGCTACTACATCATCCTCCCCGACGATCTCGGCCATGGCAAATCCTCCAAGCCGAGCGACGGGCTGCGGATGCATTTCCCGAAATACGATTATGACGACATGGTTGAGGCCGAGCGGCGGATGCTGGTCGAGGGACTTGGCGTCACGCACCTGCGGCTGCTGATGGGCACCTCGATGGGCTGCATGCACAGCTTCGTCTGGGCCGAGGCGCATCCCGATTTCGCCCGTGCGGTCATGCCGCTCGCCTGCCTGCCGACGACGCTCGCCGGCCACAACAGGATGTGGCGGGAGGCGGCGATCCTCGGCATCGAGTCCGATCCGGCCTGGGCGGGCGGCGACTATAAGTCCGAGCCGCTCCAGGGCCTGCGCACCGCCGAGACCGTGCTCCAGATCGCCGGCTTCGCGCCGCTCTATCTCCAGAAGGCCTATCCCACGCGCGCGGCGGCGGACGCCTATATCAAGGAGCGGATCGAGCGGGGCGTGCAGACGATCGACGCCAACGACACGATCTACCAGCTCGACGCGTCGCGGAACTACAATCCGTGGCCAGGGCTGGAGCGGATCACCGCGCCTTTGGTCTGGGTGAACAGCGAGGACGATTTCATCAACCCGCCCGGCTACGGCATCGCCGAAGACGCGGCGCGGCGGATGAAGACCGGCCGCTACGTCCTCATCCACGCCACCACCGACACGCGCGGCCACGGCACCCACACCTGGGCAAAATTCTGGCGGCAGGAGCTGATCGATTTGCTCCAGCGGACGGAGGGGTGAGCAGATCCTCCCCGGAACGGGGAGGGGAACCAGCCAAAAGCTGGTGGAGGGGGCTCGGTGCGGGTCTCCGGCCCCCCTCCACCATGCTCCGCATGGTTCCCCCTCCCCGCGAGCGGGGAGGATGAAGTTGAAGACCAATTCAACTTTCCTTGACCGGACTCGCCCCAGGCCTCTATCGCGCCCTCATTCCAGGCGGAGCAGGCGATGAAGAAAATCTATCCCGATGCCGCGGCGGCGCTCGAGGGGCTGCTGTTCGATAACATGCTGATCTGCTGCGGCGGCTTCGGCCTGTGCGGCATACCGGAGCGGCTGATCGACGCGATCCGCGATTCCGGCGTGAAGGGCCTGACCGTCGTGTCGAACAATGCCGGTATCGACGGGGAGGGCCTCGGCAAGCTGCTGCGCACCCGCCAGATCCGCAAGATGATCTCCTCCTATGTCGGCGAGAATAAGGAGTTCGAGCGGCAATATCTGGCCGGCGAGCTGGAGGTGGAATTCTGCCCGCAAGGGACGCTCGCCGAACGCTGCCGGGCGGGCGGCGCCGGCATTCCGGGCTTCTATACCAAGACCGGCGTCGGTACGATCGTCGCCGAGGGCAAGGAGCTGAAGGAGTTCGACGGCGAGACCTATGTGCTCGAGCGCGGCATCCGCGCCGATCTCTCGATCGTGAAGGGCTGGAAGGCGGACGAGAGCGGCAACCTCGTCTTCCGCAAGACCGCGCGCAACTTCAACCAGCCGATGGCGACGGCCGGCAAGATCTGCGTCGCCGAAGTCGAGGAGATCGTGCCGGTCGGCTCACTCGATCCGGACTGCATCCACTTGCCGAGCATCTATGTGAACCGGCTGATCGACGGCTCCCCCTACGAAAAGAAGATCGAGTTCCGCACCACGCGCCCACGCGAGGCGGCCTAAGTGCTGGCGCTGGCGGCCGCAGCCCTCCTGCTGGTGCAGCCCGCGCCTGCGCCTTCGAATGTCAGCGACGATGAGATCGCCTGGATCACAGGTGCGGAAAACCGCTTCTGGCAGGATGTTATGGCGGACGCCGCCGCATCCCCTTTGGTGCAGGGGCTTTTAGAAAGGGACGGCTTTCAGTTCGTCTGCCGTGGAATGGAGGGGCTGCATGGGCGTCTCGTCGCGCGGTATTTCGGCTCCTACCGCGACTCGATCGTGCACGCGATGCGAGAGCAGGTACCGTTGGGGAATCTGTTCGACGCGGTTGAAGCAGGTCCGCTTGTTGCGCGCGGCGTCATTGGAGGCGCTGCCTTCGACCGGGCGCTCAACACACCAAGTGTCGCTAAGAGACTGAGCGTTCGCGCCGCATCGGTCGAGATGCAGGCGCGCATGAAAAATTTCGGGGCGCCCGGAAAGCCGTCCGACCGGCCGAAAGCGGAGACGATGGTTCGCGTGCGTCTGCATCCCGACATGATACGTTTCTGGTGCAACCTTTCCGACGAGCAGCGCGAGCGGGATTTCGGAGGCTTCTTGGAAGTGGATAAATAATGCCCTGGAATCGCAACCCGCTGGTAGCGCTCTCCGTCGCGGCCGCGCTCGCTTCCGCCGCCCCGGCCGTCGCCGCGGACTCCCCGCCGCCCTTTTCCGAGGGCATGAAATATCTCTACGGGTCGGGAGAAGGCGCCGCGATCAGCGTACAGGCCTGGCGTGCGCTGACCGACTATGTCGCGAAGCGGATCCGGCATCGGCCGCGCGATAGCGTCATCCTCGCCGCCGGTGCCGACCTGCAATCGCCTCGCTTCGCCCCGTGCGGCGGCAAGCCGTTCGCGGCGGTGTTCGACGCCGACGAGACGGTGCTGCTGAACCTCGGCTTCGAATATGATGCGGCGACGGGCACGCCCTATAGCGATGCGCGCTGGGAGGAATGGGAACGGACCGGCGCCCGTCAGGTCGCGCCGGTGCCCGGGGCCGTCGATGCGCTGCGCGCGCTCCGCCGCATGGGCGTGAAGGTGATCTTCAACACCAACCGGCTCGCCCGCTATGCGGCGGCCAATGAGGCGGCGATCGAAGGAGCTGGGCTCGGGCCGGCCCGGCACGGCGATACGCTCTATTTGCAGGGCGACGATGCGACCGGCCGGAACAAGGACGGGCGCCGCGCCATGATCGCCGCGCATTATTGCGTCATCGCCATGGGGGGAGACCAGCTCGGCGACTTCAGCGACCGTTTCGCCATGCCGTCGGTTCCCGCGCGGCGGGCCGCGACCCTCGCCGGCCCGATCGCCGCCAAATGGGGCGCCGGGTGGTTCGTGCTGCCCAATCCGGTCTACGGCACCGGACTCAAGGGCAGCCTCGACGACGTCTTTCCGGCCGCCAAGCGGTGGCCCACCCAATCGGTTCGGGAGAAATAGATGCCCTGGGATCGCAATCAGATGGCGGCGCGGGCGGCGAAGGAGCTGCGCGATGGCTATTACGTCAATCTCGGCATCGGCATCCCGACGCTCGTCGCCAACAACATTCCGCCGGGCATGGAGGTGACGCTCCAGTCGGAGAACGGGCTGCTCGGCATCGGTCCGTTCCCCTATAACGACGAGGTCGATCCGGACCTCATCAACGCCGGCAAGCAGACGATCAGCGAGCTTCCGCAGACCGCCTATTTCGGCTCCGAGCAGAGCTTCGCGATGATCCGCGGCGGCCATATCGACCTCGCCGTGCTCGGCGCGATGGAGATCAGCGAGAAGGGCGACATCGCCAACTGGATGATCCCGGGCAAGATGGTGAAGGGAATGGGCGGCGCCATGGACCTCGTCGCCGGGGTCAAGAAGATCATCGTCGTGATGGAGCATATCTCGAAGAACGGCGATCCCAAGTTCATCCCGGAATGCACCCTGCCGCTCACCGGCAAGAACGTCGTCGACATGATCGTCACCGATCTCTGCGTCTTCCAGCGCCCCGACCACCAGAGCCCGTTCTGCCTCGTCGAGCTGGCGCCGGACGTGACGGCGGAGGAAGTGGCGGCGAAGACGACGGCGCATTACGAGGCGTGATTCCCGCCACGACAGGCGGAGCGAAACGGAAGTTCGTGCGTCTGTCACCGATGCCGAAAACGGATCCCGCAAGCGACTCGACGCTGCCTTCGCGCGGGCGGAGCCCAAGCGCATGATCGCGTGGTTCCGCCGCCGCTATCTCGACCTGCTCGGCTCGATCTACATCTATAACGAGCATCGGGGTTATACGAGCATCGACCGGGTGCTCGAGGCCGTGCGTGCCCGCTGGCCCGAGGATCAAGCTCTCATGGCCGCGATCGAGAAGCATCGGGCCGACGAGCGCAAACATTATGTGATGTTCCGGCGCTGGTTCGAGCAGCAGGGCAAGATGCCACTCATGGTGGAGCGCACCTGCGGCCATATCGACCGCTTCGTCGAGATCATGTTCGGCCGCCGCGTCGACGATCTCGACACGCAGATCGTGGCCGGGGACGATCGCCTGTTCGCGCGGCTGTGCCGGGTGATCTCGCTCACCGAGCGGCGCGGCTACAAGCAGGTCGAGATCCTGCTCGCTCACCCGCTGGTCCGTCGCGATACGCGGCTGATCAAGATCTTCCGCATCATCGAGCAGGACGAGCCGAGCCACTGGGCGCCTTATGACTATTGGCTGCAGGCCTATGGCGGACGTGAGGCTGCCTGGTGGGAACGGGCGATCGATACGTTCGTCCATGCCGAGCTGCTGTTCATCAAATTGCCGCTTCTGTTCCTCAATCCGTGGCTGAAGCGCCGCACGCGCTGGGCGGACGAGCAGGATCCGGCGGAGCCGCTCGCCTCTCCCGTCGCCGCAGCGGCCTGACGCGCGTCTCTCGATGCGCGTCCTGCTGACCGGCTCGTCGGGATGGCTCGGCCGGTTCCTCGCGCCGCGCCTGCGGGCGGAGGGACATGAGGTGACCGGGCTCGATGTTGCTCCTGGTGCCGACACTCATGTGGTCGGCTCGGTCGCGGATCGCGCGCTGGTCGACCGCATCTTCGGGGAGCGAGGGATCGAGGCGGTCATCCATGCCGGCGCGCTGCACAAGCCGGACATCGTTCGTCATCCGCCAGAGGATTTCCGCGCCGTCAATGTCGAGGGCACGCGCAACCTGCTCGACGCGGCGGTCGCGGCGGGGAACGACCGCTTTCTCTTCACCTCGACGACGTCGCTGATGATCTCGGAGCAGGTCCGGGCGGGCAGGGAGGGCGGGGCGGAGCGGGCCTTCTGGCTTGATGAGGATTTCGGGCCGCTTGCGCCGCGCAACATCTACGGGGCGACCAAGCTGGAGGCGGAGCGCCTGTGCCGGGAGGCGCACGAGCGGCACGGGCTCGCCATCCTCGTCCTGCGCACCAGCCGCTTCTTTCCGGAGGACGACGACACCCACAGCAGCCCGTCCGGCGAGAATTTGAAGGCGAACGAGCTGCTTCACCGGCGGCTGACCGTCGAGGATGCCGCCGAAGCGCATGTCGTCGCGCTGGAGAAGGCGCCCGCGTTCGGCTTCGACACCTTCATCCTCTCCGCGCCCCCGCCTTTCGCGCCTGAAGATTGCGAGGAGCTGATCCGCCATGCGCCGGCGGTGATCGCCCGCACTTATCCCGAGGCGCCGCGCCTCTATGCGGAGCGGGGCTGGACGCTCCCGCCCTTCATCGACCGCGTCTACGATCCCTCGCGTGCCGAGCGGAGGATGGGCTTTCGCTGCCGCACCGATTTCGGCGCGGTTCTGGAGGCGCTTGCGGCAGGGCGCGATTTGCCCTTCGCGCACGATCCCTCCTATGTCTCGCCCAAGGAGGCGCGGAAATCGTGAAGTCCTTGCTGTCGGAGGCGCCGGGCGGGCCGGAGAGTCTCGTCCTGCGCGAGCTGCCGGACCCGGAGCCGGGGCCGGGCCAGATCCGCGTCCGCGTCCGCGCCGCCGCGGTCAACTATCCCGACGTCCTCATCATCGAGGACAGATACCAGTTCCGTCCCCCCCGGCCGTTCGCGCCCGGCGGCGAGATCGCCGGGACGGTGGAGCGATTAGGGGAGGGGGTCACCGGCTGGTCGGAGGGCGACCGGCTGATCGCCATGATCGGCCATGGCGGCCTCGCCGAGAAGGTGGCGATCGACGCCGCCCGCGCCATCCCGCTGCCTGCGGAGCGCAGCTTCGAGGAGGGCTCGGCGCTGATCCTCACCTATGCGACCGCCATCCACGCCCTCCTCGACCGCGGCCGGTTGAAAGCGGGGGAGACGTTGCTCGTGCTCGGCGCCGCCGGCGGCGTGGGGCTGGCGGCGGTAGAGCTCGGCAAGGCCTTCGGCGCGCGCGTGGTCGCCGCCGTCTCCTCCGAAGAAAAGGCAGCGGCGGCCAGAGAGGCCGGTGCCGATGCGGCGATCGTCTATCCGCGTGGGCCGTTCGACAAGGACGGATCGAAGGCGCTGGCCCAGTTCTTCAAGGACGCTGTCGGGCCGGACGGCGCGCATGTCGTGCTCGATCCCGTCGGCGGCGACTATGCCGAGCCTGCCCTGCGCTCCATCGCCTGGGAAGGCCGTTATCTCGTCGTCGGCTTCCCGGCCGGCATTCCGCGCCTGCCGCTCAACCTCACGTTGCTCAAGAGCTGCGACGTCTGCGGCGTCTTCTGGGGCGCTTTCGCCGCGCGCGATCCCAAGGCCAATGCCGCCCATGTCGAGACGCTCTTCCGCCTGTGGCGGGATGGGAAGATCGCGCCGCGGGTCAGCCGCACCTGGAAGCTGGCGCAAGGCGGGGCGGCCATCGCCCACATGGCCGCCCGTCAGGCGATCGGTAAGCTCGTCGTCACGATGGACGACTGAGCCGTTCCTCAGTGCGAGGGCGTTGCTGGCGCGGGCGTTGCTGGCGCGGCGCGCTGCTGGCGGATCGCATCGGCGAGCTGACCCTGCACCTGGCCGATCTGACCGTCGAACTGGCTGTGGGCCGCCGCCCGCTGGTCTTGCGGCAAGGTCTCGATCACCGCATTGACGGCCTTCACCAGCGCATCGCGCTGCGTTGCGCAGCCGCCGAGCACGCCCGCCGCGCCCGCTTCGGGCGTCACGGAAGTCGAAACGTTGTGCATCCCAGCCTCGATGCACTGACCGAAGGCCGTGCCGGTGCGCTGGATTTCAGCCTTTTGCGCGTCGGTCGGCTGCGGTGCGGCCGGGGCGGCGGGCGGTTGCGCCAGGAGGGGTGAGGCCGACAGAAGCACAGCGGCGGCGAATCCGAACTTCAAGGACATGTATCGTAACTCCAGAAGGGGCGCCTTCGTCGCAGATTCCGGCGCCGGCGCAAGCGGCTTTTGATGCGCGCCGCGCGCACGTTGCGCCCGTGGCCCGCGTCCCCTATCTCAGGTGCGAGGCAGAGCGAGGCAGCGCCATGACCACCTTCGACGATCGCGAGCGGGCGTTCGAGACAAAATATGCGCGCGACCAGGAGATGCAGTTCCGCGTCATCGCCCGGCGCAACAAATTGCTCGGCGCCTGGGCGGCCCGGCTGATGGGCCTCACCGAGACCGAGGCGGAGGGCTATGCCCGCGACGTCGTCCACGCCGATTTCGAGGAAGCGGGCGACGAGGTGGTGATCCGCAAGTTGCTCGGCGACCTCATCTCCGCCGGAGTGGACATCGACGAGGCGCGCATCCGCGAGGCGCTCGAGCACCGCACCGTCGAGGCGCGCCGCCAGATGATCCAGCCGGAGGGGTGAGCCGGTGCCGATGGCCGCCCATGAGATTGAGGCGCTGATCCGCGCGGGAATTCCCGATGCGCATGTCGAGATCACCGATCTTGCCGGCGACGGCGACCATTATGCTGCCCGCGTCGTCTCCGAAAGTTTCAGGGGGGAGCCTCTCCGCGTCCAGCACCAGCGCGTCTACCAGGCGCTGGGCGGCCGGATGGGCGGCGCGCTCCACGCGCTCCAGCTCAAGACCGCCATCCCCGACCAGGAGTAAGTTTGAATGTCCGATCCCAATCCCCGCATCGACGAGATCGTCAAATCGAAGGACGTCGTCCTGTTCATGAAGGGCACCGAACTCTTCCCGCAATGCGGCTTCTCCGCGCGCGCAATCGCCATCCTCAACCATCTGGCCGTCCCATTCGAGACGGTCGACGTCCTCCAGGACCCGGAGATCCGCCAGGGCATCAAGGCCTATTCCGACTGGCCGACCATCCCCCAGCTCTACGTAAAGGGCGAGTTCGTCGGCGGCTCCGACATCATGATGGAGATGTATGAGGCCGGCGAGCTCCAGCAGCTGCTCAAGGACAAGCAGGTCGCCGCGTAGCGGCGAGACCGGCTGCGCCGCCGTTCCGGGAACGCCGCGCAACTCTTTGCCGAAAAAGGAAAGGGCGGGCGGCGCGACCGGAAGAAGCGCCTGCCCGCCCTTGATGTGGAAGCGTGTGGACGCGGATAACGATACACGCTGCGTGCCAGACCGTGCCAGTCGCGGATTTCCGCGGCTTGCGATGGTTCATCGATTTTAACTTTCTCCTTCACCTGTAAAACCGGCCGACAGAGCTCTCCTCATTCGTCATCCCGGACTTGATCCGGGACCCATGAACACGGTTTACGGGAGTTCGCATGCTCCGCGTTCATGGGTCCTGACATTCGTCAGGATGACCGTGGGGAGCTTCCTGAACATCCATTCATCGACCGTTCACCCGCGGAGTGATTACAGCTGTAGTCAATAAGGGAGGACGGCCATGGAGCGAATCGCCGAAGGCGAATATGCGGTCATGGAGGTGCTTTGGGACGAGTCGCCTTTGACCGCCGCCGAAGTCGCCGAACGGGTGCCGCTCGACCGGGGCTGGAGCCTTCCCACCGTCAAGACCATGCTCTCGCGCCTGCTTGCCAAGGGCGCCCTCGCCCATGAGCAGGACGGCCGCCGCTATCTCTACCGCCCCGCCATCCGCCGCGAAGATTATGTCGCGGAGGAATCCGGCCGTCTGATCGACCGCATGTTCGGCGGCCGGCTGACCCCGCTCGTCGCCCATTTCGCCGCCCGCGACCGCCTCACGCCCGCCGACATCGCGGAGATCGAGGCGCTCCTGAAGGAGCTGAAGTCATGAACTGGCTGCTTCACACCTTCGTCGCAACCAGCCTTCTGATGCTGCTGGTGCTGGCCCTGCGCGGGCCTGTCGCGCGCCTGTTCGGCGCCGGCTGGGCCTATGCCCTGTGGCTGATCCCCGCCTTCCGCTTGGTCCTGCCGCCGCTCCCCTTGCCGGCGCAGGGCCTTCCGCCGTCCGTCGCCGTGCTCATCCCCGCGGCGTCGGATATGGCCGCGCCCCTGCCGGCGTCCGCCGGTCCAGGGCAGTGGGTGCCCTTCCTGCTCGCATGTTGGGCCGGGGGCGCGGCCATCTTCATCATCCTGCAATGGCTCGGCTACCGCGCCTTCCTGCGGCGGCTGAGCGGCAGTGCGCGGCCGGCGCGGCCGGCGCGCTACGGCGGCATCGCCACCTTCGTCTCGCGCATGGTCGAAGGGCCGCTCGCGCTCGGTCTGATCGAGCCGCGCATCTTCCTGCCCACCGATTTCAGCCGCCGCTACAGCCCGGGCGAGCGCCGCCTCGCCATGGAGCATGAGCTCACCCATCACCGCCACCGCGACATCTGGTGGAACATGGCGGCGACTGCGGTGCTGGCGACCAATTGGTTCAACCCGCTCGCCTGGCTCGCCTACCGCGCCTTCCGCGCCGACCAGGAGCTGGCCTGCGACGCCGCCGTCGCGACGCGCGCGACGATCGAGGAGCGCTGCGATTATGCCCGCGCGCTGGTGAAGTCGGCGACCGGGCCGGCGCTCATCGCCGCCTGTCCGATCAACGGCGCCGGCACGTTGAAGCGGCGGCTGCGAATGCTGCGCGTCCACCGCGCCAGCCCGGCCCGCAGCGCCGGCGGCATGGCCGCTCTGACGGTGCTGGCGGTAGCGGGCGCCACCTCGGCGACCCTTCGCGAGGCCCCCGCCGAGATCCCGCAGCTGATCGAAGCGGCCGCCACCATGCCGGCTGCGTTCGTCGCCGCCCCGGTGCACGCCGCCGCTCCGGCGCTCACGGCCCCGATTGCTGCGCCCAAGCATCGCGCCTTCGCCCGCGTTCGCCACGCCGCTCCGGCGGCCATGGAAATGGCGGACGCGAAGGATGCGACAGCGGAGGTGCCGAAGATCGACCTGCCGCCCTTTGCCACCCAGATGGCCGCGGCGGAGGCGGAGGACGCACCCAGGCCACGGACGATCGTGCTGGCGGCGGCTCCGGCGGTTGCCGACATGCCGGAAGAAGCCGTCGCACCGGCGGCGCCGCACATGCGCTATGCCGTTTCGTTCAGCTTCACCGCGCGTCAGCTCGAACGCCTTACCGGTTGGCAGGCGAAGCACAAAAGGACGATCTATCGGGTCGGCGACCCCCGGGCGGCGCAGCTGATCGAGGCAGAGGTGCGCAAGGCCTTGCAGGAAGCCCAGGAGACGCAGGAACAGGCGCGACGCTCGGTCCGCGTGGCACAGCTGGTCCGGACGGCGGGCGGCGGAAGCTGGGCGAAACTCAACTTGCAGATCGTCGAACAGGGGGACTGAGACATGATCAGACGCATCGCGACGCTCGCCTTCGCCGCATCCTGCCTGGCGGCCCCGGCCGCCGTGCCCGCGCAGCCGCCGCAACAGCCGCCCGAACCTCCGGCGGCGGGATCGGCGGGCGGCGAGTCCTTGATAATTCTTTCGGAAAGCCATCATCAGGACGGGCAGGGCGCGAAGCCCGCCGGAAGCGGCGCGCGCGACGGACAGCCCCGCATCTATACGGTCCGGCCCAATGGCGGCACGTTCGAGATCCACGCCGGCGACGGCACCGTCTATCGCGTCGACCGCGACGACGGCGGTGCTTTCGTGGTGAACGCCAAAGACGGCACCACCTACCGGGTGGGCCACGGCGACAACGGCGTGCTCGTGCTGCGCGCGAAGGATGGCCACACCTATCGGGTGGATGGCGTCGCCCGTCACGCCATCGTGCTGCGAGGGAGGGAGGGCGAAACCTTCCGGGTCGGCCAGGCTCCTCTCGTGCTCAAGCTTCGGCAGGGGGGCGGCCATCCCTATCAACTCTCCGCGCTCGAGAGCTGCGGCGGGGTCCGGCCGCTCGTCGACCAGTCGAGCGCCGACGGCCACGACCGCACGAAGATCGTCATTTGCGACGGTCAAGCGTCGGGCGCCGACAACATCGCCCGGCTCGAACATGTGCTCGAACGCGTCCAGCACATGGACGCGCTTTCCGACGCCAGCCGCGAGCGCGTCGCCGCGGCCCTGCGCGAAGCGATCGAGCAACTCCGCAGCGCCCACTGACGCGCGGGAGGAGGGCGGGGCGGAGGCAGCGAACTCCGCCCCGTTCGGCCGCGGCCTTGGCTTCGGCACGCGGCAATGCCACATCTCAGCCATGGAGGATTGGCCCACCGGCAGGATCGAACGGCCCGGGCCGCTGGTGCGTCGGCTGCTCGCGCCCAATCCATCGCCGTTCACCTATACGGGCACGCAGACCTATATCGTCGGCGAAGGCGAGGTCGCGGTGATCGATCCCGGCCCCGACATTCCGGCGCATCTGGAAGCGCTGAGCGAAGCGCTCGCGGGCGAGCGGGTGACGGCGATCCTCTGCACCCACACCCATCGCGACCACAGCCCCGCCTCCCGGCCGCTCCAGGCGGCGACGGGCGCGCCGATCATCGGCTGCGGCCCGCTCGCGCTGGAGGATGACGGCCCCCGCGCCGACGCCGCCTTCGACGCCGATTATCGGCCGGACCGCGTCCTCGCGGACGGCGAGACGCTGTCGGCGGACGGCTGGACGCTCGAAGCGGTGGCGATGCCGGGCCACACATCCAACCATCTTTGCTTCGCGCTGACCGAGACGAACGCCCTGTTCAGCGGCGATCATGTCATGGGCTGGTCGACCACGGTGGTGGCGCCGCCGGACGGCGACATGGCGGCCTATATGGCGAGCCTCGACAAGCTGCGAGCGCGGGACGATGGGGTCTATTATCCCGCGCATGGACCGGCGGTGACCGATCCCCACACGCATGTCGAACGCCTGATCGAGCATCGCCGCGGCCGCGAGCGGCAGATCCTCGCCCACCTGGCGGCGGGGGAGGGGCAAATCCCGGCGATGGTCGCCGACATGTACCGCGACGTCGATCCGCGCCTGCACCCGGCCGCGGGGCGTTCGGTGCTCGCCCATCTCATCGATCTCGAAGCGCGGGCCCTTGTGCGCCGCGCGGGCGACGCGTGGCGCCTCGTCCCTTGAAAATCGGGCACGGCGCATTGATTTAGGATGACGACGGAAATATCCCCGTCACGCGTCCACGGACGCGCCGGTGCAGTTCGTACGCGATGCAGCGGTCCGCTAATTGCCAGACGCCGCGTACGCCAGGGGGGCGGCGGCGGAAGGCTTGGGAACGGGACCATGAACGCACCTCTGACCAGCCTCAAAGGCCTCGATCTTCGCGCCGAGATCGACCGGCTGCGCCGCGAACGCAACGCAATCATCCTCGCCCATTATTATCAGGCGCCGGAGATCCAGGACCTCGCCGACTTCATCGGCGACAGCCTCGACCTCTCGCGCAAGGCGCAGGCGACCGATGCGGACGTCATTGCCTTTTGCGGCGTCCGCTTCATGGCCGAGACGGCGAAGATCCTCTCGCCCGGCAAGATCGTCGTGCTGCCGGACATGGCCGCCGGCTGCAGCCTGGAGGACAGCTGCCCGCCCGACCAGTTCCGCGCCTTCCGGGCGGCGCATCCGGACCATATCGCGCTCACCTACATCAATTGCTCGACGGCGGTGAAAGCGCTCTCCGACATCATCGTCACCAGCTCGTCGGCAGAGACGATCCTCAAGCAGCTGCCGAAGGACCAGAAGATCATCTTCGGCCCGGACAAGAATCTCGGCGGCTATCTCGCCCGCAAGACCGGCCGCGACATGCTGCTCTGGCCGGGTGTCTGCATCGTCCACGAGGCCTTTTCGGAGACCGAGCTGCTGAAGCTGATCGCCGAAAATCCCGGCGCGCCGGTGCTCGCCCATCCCGAATGCCCGCCGCACATCCTCGACCATGCCGATCAGGTCGGCTCGACCAAGGCGATCCTGGATTACGCGCTGAAATCGCCGTCGGAGGTGATCATCGTCGCGACCGAGCCGCACATCATCCACCAGATGGAGAAAGCGGCGCCGCACAAGAATTTCATCGGCGCGCCTGGCGCGGACGGGAACTGCAATTGCAACATGTGCCCGTACATGGCGCTGAACACGCTGGAGAAGCTCTACCTCGCGCTGCGCGATCTCGAGCCGCGGGTGGCGATGGACGAGGCACTGCGTCTCGCCGCCAAGAAGCCGCTCGACAGGATGCTGGAGATGGCCGGCAACACGGTGGGCAAGGGCGACGTGGGAAGGCCGATTTTCAGCGCTTAAATCCCCCGGAACGGGGAGGAGTTTATGTGAGCGAATTAGCCGGGCGCCCGTTCACCGTGACACCCTTCAGCGCCAGCCCCTCGACATACCGAACAATGCTGGGCTCGTTGACACCCGCAAAATGGCTGTCGCGGATCGTCAGCCGCTCGACCGGCGCTCCAGCCAAACCCTGCGCGTCCAGCACCCGCTTGCAATTCGCCACGTTCAGCCGGTCGACTGTGATGTCGCGCAGGATCGGTTTGTAGGGCCCGTGCGGCCCTTCCTCGTAATTGAAGTCGCAGGCGATCGCAGCCTTGCCGACCGTGCCGACCTCGATGTCGCGGAAGTGGAGCTGCTCCAGCACGCCGCCGCGCATCGCATTGTTCTTGAAGCGCAGCGCATACCAGAGCTCGGGGTCGTCCATGCGGTTGCGCTCGCCGAAGACGTTGCGCACGCCGCCGGAAATCTCGCTGCCGATGGCGATGCCGGCATGGCCCTGCTTCATCCGGCAGTTGCGGACGACGATGTTCTCGGAGGGAATGTTGAAGCGGCGGCCGTCCTGGTTGCGCCCGGACTTGATCGCGATGCAGTCGTCGCCGGTGTCGAACACATTGTCCTCGATCACCACGTCGCGGCAGGATTCCGGGTCGCAGCCGTCATTGTTCGGGCCGTGGCCGAGAATGTCGAGGCCGCGCACCAGCACGTTCCGGCAGAGCACCGGATGGACCTGCCAGAAAGGGGAGCCGCGCAGCTTCACGTTTTCGATCAGGACGTTCTCGCAGCCATAAGGCTGGATCAGCGGCGGGCGGAGATAGGCGCCTTCGCCGAACACGCGCTGCTGAAGCGGCGTGCCGCGCGCGACCATGTCGAGCAAGCGGTTGCGGGCGGGAGTCTGGTCCGGCTCGCCCTTGCGCCAGCCATTTTCGACCGTGCCGTGCCAGGAGCCTTTCCAGCGCCACCAGTGGCTTTCGTCGCCTTGGCCGTCGACGATGCCCTTGCCGGTGATCGCCACGTTGCGCTCGCGATAGGCGTAGAGGAGCGGCGAGTAGTTCATCAGCTCCATCCCCTCCCAGCGCGTGTGGACCAGCGGATAGTCGCTCGGGTCGGTGCTGAAGCGCAGGTGTGCGCCTTCTTCGAGGTGCAGGTTGACGTTGGAGCGCAGGCGGATCGGTCCGGTGAGATAATCCCCCGCCGGCACCACCACCCGGCCCCCTCCGGCCGCGACGCAGGCGGCGATGGCGGCGTGGATCGCCGCGTCGGCGCGTGTGCGCCCGTCGCCGCGGGCGCCGCAGTGGGTGATGGGGAAATCGCGGTCCGCAAAGACAGGCGGCCGCACCCGCGCAACGATCGCCGCCGCCAGAGCCCACGGATCGGCATCGCCCGCTGTCCGGGCGAGCGTCGGCAGCGCCATGGTGGCGCCCGCGCCTGCCAACAGAGCCCGACGGCTCATCGTCACCGGGTGCAGCGGATTCCCTTCCTTCACCATTCTCTCCCTCATCTTTGACACCGGTATCATCGGCTGTTTGGCGCCGGTCAAGCCCGTGCTTTCGGGGCGAGGGGAGGGGCTCTATAGAAGCTTCGTCTTTCGCCTTCCGGAGGTCCCGCCTTGCTCCGTTTCCTGCTCCCGGCCCTGTCCCTGCTGCTCGTTGCCGCGGCCGCCCCCGCATCCGACGATCCTTATCTCTGGCTCGAGGATGTCGACGGCGCGCGGGCGCTGGCGCAGGTGAAGGAATGGAACAAGGCGACCGAGGATCTTCTCACCAAAGACCCGAAATATGAGAGCTACCGGGCCCGCGCCCGCGCCATTCTCGACGACGAGCGGCAGATCGCGACGCCCGATCGGGTGATCGGCGACCGTGTGCTCAACCTGTGGCGCGACGCGAAGAATCCGCGCGGGCTGTGGCGCGTGTCGTCGCTTACCGAATATCGCGCCGGGCGTCCGCGCTGGCGGGCCCTGATCGACGTCGATGCGCTCGGCCGGGAGGAAGGGAAGAGCTGGGTCTGGCATGGCGCCGACTGCCTGTCGCCCGATTACCGCCTCTGCCTCGTATCGCTGAGCCCCGGCGGCACCGATGCGGATGTCGTGCGCGAATATGACAGCATCGCCGGCCGCTTCGTCGAAGGCGGCTTCTCGCTGCCCGCCGCCAAGAGCAACGCGGCGTGGGTCGATGCCGATACGTTGCTGGTCGGCACCGATTTCGGCGCCGGCTCGCTTACCGCTTCCGGCTATCCGCGTATCGTCAAATTGTGGAAGCGCGGCACGCCGCTCGATGCCGCGCCGACCATCTTCGAAGGCGAGACCGGCGACGTCTCCGACGACCCCGCCGTCTTGGAGGACGGTCCCCGCCGCTGGGCCTTCATTCGCCGCGGCAAGACCTTCTGGACCAACGAATGGCGGCTGCTGACGCCCGGCGGCCACCTCGTCCCGGTGCCGATCCCCGCCGATGCCGAGGTGCACGGCGTGTTCCAGGGCCGGCTGATCGTGAAGCTGCAGAGCCCGCTCGGCCGCTTCGCCGAGGGCACGCTCGTCGCCTATCCGCTTGACCGCATCGCGGCGGGCGCGGCGCCCGCGCCGGAGCTGGTGATGGCGCCGACGGCCACGCAGGCGATCGAGGAGGTCGACACGTCCGACCATGTCCTGTGGGTGAAGGCGCTCGACAATGTCTCCGGCCGGCTGCTCGCGCTGACGCCGCGGGCGCGGGGCGGCTGGGCCGTGCAGCCGGTGGCGCTGCCGGCCAACAGCACGGTCCACCTGCTGACGACGGCGGACAAGCAGGACGTCGCCTTCGCGACCGTCGAAGGCATGCTGACGCCGCCGAGCCTCTATGCGGTCACGCGCGGCGCGCCGCCGGCCCTGATCCAGAGCCTGCCGCCGAAGTTCGACGCGCGGCTTTTCACGGTCGAGCAGCGCTTCGCCCGCTCGAAGGACGGCACCCGCGTGCCGTATTTCCTGGTGCGTCGGAAGGATGTGGGCGGGCCGGTGCCGACGCTCATCCATGCCTATGGCGGCTTCCGCGCCGCGCAGACGCCCTCCTATTTGACCGAGGAGCCCTATCGCGCCGGCCCGCTCGCCATGTTCTGGGCCGAGGAGGGCAATGCCTATGTCCTCGCCAACATCCGCGGCGGCGGCGAATACGGCCCGCGCTGGCACCGGGCGGCTTTGCGCGAGCACCGCCAGCGCGCCTATGACGATCTCTTCGCCGTCACCGAGGATCTGATCCGCACCGGCGTCGCGGCGAAGGGGAAGGTCGCCGTCTCCGGCCGCTCGAATGGCGGCCTGCTGGTCGGAGTCGCGGTGACCGAGCGGCCCGATCTCTATTCGGCGGCGATCGCCGGCTCGCCTCTGCTCGACATGAAGCGCTACTCGCATTTGCTCGCCGGTGCCTCCTGGGTCGACGAATATGGCGACCCGGACAAGCCGGCGGACTGGGCGTTCATCTCGAAATACTCGCCCTACCAGAATCTGAAGCCGGGCGCGCACTACCCGGCAATCTTCTTCTACAGTTCGACCAGGGATGACCGCGTCCATCCCGGCCACGCGCGCAAGATGGCAGCGCGGCTCGCCGAATATGGCGACCGCTTCTACTTCCACGAATATATGGAGGGCGGCCATTCGGTCGGCGCCGATCACGGTGAGGACGCGAAGCGCGCGGCGCTGCTGATGGCCTATCTGAAGCGGGAGCTCGGTGCACGATGAGCTTCGCGCTGCCGGGCTTCGACCTCGACGCCTTCGTCGCCGCCACGCTCGCCGAGGATCTGGGGGAGGGCGGCGACATCACCTCGGAGGCGGTGATCCCCGCCGACGCCCGTTTCCATGGCGTGATGGATAGCCGCGACGCCATCGTTGTCGCCGGCTTGCCCATCGCCGAAGCCTTCTTCCTCGCGCTTGATCGGGAGGTGGAGGTTGAGCGACTGTGTGGGGAGGGGCAGAAGGTGGAGGCGGGCACGGACCTGCTCCGCGTTGCTGGCCGGGCACGGGCGCTGCTCACCGCCGAGCGCTCGGCGCTGAACGTGGTCCAGCATCTCTCCGGCATCGCCACTTTGACCCGCCGCTACGTCGACGCGATCGCCGGCACCGGCGCTATCCTGCTCGACACGCGCAAGACGCTGCCGGGCCTGCGCCTGCTGGAGAAATATGCGACGCGCATGGGCGGCGCGCAGAACCACCGCATGGGCTTGTGGGACGGCGCGATGATCAAGGACAATCATGTGGCGGTCGCCGGCGGGGTGGGGGAGGCGGTCCGCCGCGCCGCGGGGGCTGGGATCGCAAGCATCATCGTCGAGGTCGACCGGCTCGACCAGATCGAGCCCGCCCTCGCCGCCGGCGCCACCCACCTGCTGCTCGACAATATGGAGCCGGATATGCTGCGCGAGGCGGTGCGGATCGTCGGCGGCCGCGTCCCGACCGAGGCGAGCGGCGGCGTCACGCTGGAGACGATCCGCGCCAAGGCGGAGACGGGCGTCACCTACGTCTCGGTCGGCCGCATCACCCAGTCCGCGCCCGCCGCCGACATCGGTCTCGATTTCGTCGCCGCCTGATCCTTTCGGACTTCCCGCAAGGCAGCCGCTCGGCTAGGTTCCGGCCAAACCGGAGGGACTAACCATGCGACCCAAATCGATCGTCAATTTCGAGATCGCCGCCTTGCTCGCGGTTCTGGTCAGCATCGTCAACAGCTTCGCGAGCTGGGACAAGATGATGGCCGTGCAGCAAGCCCAGCTCGTGGCAAAGGGTCAGGAAAAGATGCTCGGGATG
Organism: Allosphingosinicella sp.; assembly: GCA_036269695.1. Taxonomy (GTDB): domain Bacteria; phylum Pseudomonadota; class Alphaproteobacteria; order Sphingomonadales; family Sphingomonadaceae; genus Allosphingosinicella. The sequence goes on from DATBDY010000031.1 coordinate 76,794, forward strand.
ATGTCGAGCATCGGCATCGGCTTCGCGGTGATCATCGTCGCGATCTGGCTGCTGCTGATCTGGCTGGTCAGCCGCAAGGGCAGCCCGGCCGCGAAATGGATCTATGCCGTACTTGCGGTGATCTTCCTGCTCTTCGGCCTGTACGGGCTGACCAAGGGGCCGGTCTACGGCACGGTGCAGTTCGTGCTCGCGATCGTGTGGGATCTGCTGTCGCTCGCGTCGCTCTGGTTCCTGTTCCGCCCCGAGTCCGCCGCGTGGTTCGCGGAGGGCCGGACGGCCGATCCCGCCGACCTCTGAGCCTCAGCGCCGCACCAGCTCGCCTTCGATCGTCCGGGTCGCCGGATGATGCTTGTCGAGCCACTTGCGCACGATCCTGAGGTTGCGGCTGTTCGAACGGAAGAAGAAGTCCGGGATCGCGCCGACCCAGGGGATGGCGCCGAGCAATGTGTCGATGCCGACATTCCCCGCCATGCGGGCGATGTGCCATTTCGACATGCCGAGGCTGCGCGCCTCCCAGACGATCCAGAGGCCGAGGATCGTGCCGACGACGTCGCCGACGACCGGCACGAGGTCGAGGATGACGTCGAGGCCGACCGGGCGGTTGATGCCGGGGATGACGAACATTCGCTCGAGCAGCCGCTCCATGATCTCAATCCGCCGGCGGATCGATTCCGGGTCGCGGCCGATCGGCAGCTGCCCGGCAAGGGCACCGAATTGCTCCTGGGAAACGCGCATTCGCCAAGCTCCTCAAAGCCTTACCTTCAGGAAAGTGGGGTGCCGCGTGGGGAAAACAATGCTGGAGATCACCCTCTCCCTTGGACGGGAGAGGATACGGAGCCTTAGCGGCTCCGCCGCTTAGGCGAACTTGGTAAGGGTGACATCGTCGGCGGATCTGATGCGATGCCGAACCCCCTCACCCCAACCCTCTCCCCGCCGGGAGAGGGGGTTAAGGCTGCCCGCGCAGCAGCTCGCCCGCGGGGTGGCGTGCGAAGGCGTTGGGACGGAAGCCGGTGAGGCGCGGGGAGACCAGCGACCAGCGCACTGGCGCGGCCAGCGGGATGAAGGGGGCGAGGGCGGCGAGGTTCGTGTCCGCCTGGACCAGGAAGGCGCGGCGGGCGTCCTGCGTCGGCGCCGTGCGCGCCGCTTCCAGCGTCGCGTCGGTGGCGGGATCGCAGATCCGGCTCGTGTCGCAGGTGAAATGCCGCAAATACCAGCCGGCGAGGGTCGCGGGCGCCACCTCATCGACGAGGTGCAGGTCGGCGGGCTGGCCGGGTGCGACCCGCACCGCCTCGACGCCGACGGCGGCCCAGTCGCGCCGCAGCAGCGCGAAGAGCAGCCGATAACCGGGCGCGTCGGGAAGCGAGACGTTGATCCGCAGCCGTCCCGGCGCGCCGAGACCGGCAAGCGTGCGCGCCGCATCGGCGCGGCGGTCGGGGAGGGGCGTCGCCACCCACAGCGGGGCCGCGGTCACGGCCATTCCTTCGACCCCGGCCGGGAGCAGGGTCGCGCGAGCCTGCATCCGCGCGGCCGGGAAGGCGGCGGCGATCGCATCGCGATCGATCGCCATCGACAGCGCCTGGCGCACCTCGGGCTTGGCCAAAGGTCCCTCGCCGCCGCTGAAGGCAAGGCCGAACATCCCTCCCACCGGGTCTAGCGCGATCGCCCGGCTCCCCTGCGCCGTCGCCTGGGCGATGGCCAGGTCGCCGAGCGTGCCGCCGGTGACGAGATCGGCGAGGCCGAGGTCGAAGCGCGCCGCCGCGTTCGCCGCCGGCTCGCCCCGGAGCAGCACCTGCGGGTCGGGCTCGGCGGAGGGCGCGTCCTCGTCCGGCGGCGGCGGCGCCAGCAGCAGGCCGCCCCCTTCGGGGCGGACGAGGCGGTAGGGTCCGCTCCCCTGGTTCGACCGCGCGATGGCGAGCTCGGGCTGGGCGAGCAATTGCAGGAAATTCGGCCGCGGCGACTTCAGCGCGATCTCGAGCACCTCGTCGGTCATCGTCTCGATCTCGTCGATCGCGCCGAGCGCCGGCTTGAGCGGATTGCGGCTGTTCGGCGCCATCGCCGCCTTCAGCCGCGCGACGACCTGGGCGGCGGTGATCCGCCCGCCGCCGCCGGGCCAGTCCATCTGGGCGAGGCGAAAGGTGTAGCGCAGGCCGTCATTGGAGACGATCCAGCTCTGGGCGAGGCCAGGCTCGACGTCGCCGGTCGCGTCGAAGCGGACAAGCCCCTGGGCGACGCTCTGGAGCAGATAGGCCGAGGCCGCGTCGGGCGGCTCGCGATCGGGATCGACCAGGCGCGCCGGCCCGCCGATCGCGCTGACGACGAGCGGCCCCGTCGCCTCGGGCCGGCAGCCGGAGAGCAGGACCAGCCCGAGGGCGAAGGCCGGCAGGAGGGCGCGTGTCCGCATCCTCTATCGATAGCGCAGGCGCGGCCGGATGGTGAGGGTTTTACGCCTCCTTCATCTTTGCCGGTTTAAGCTCCGCCATTGGACCAGGATCGCACCGCGATGGATGCTGCCCGAACCTCATCCGCTCATTACAAGCAGCGGCGCGCGCACCGCACGCCCGTCGAGGGCTCGGCGCAGCTCCATCACTCCGGCTGGTACAAGATCGAGGTGACGATCCGCGACGTCTCGACCAGCGGCTTCATGGCCGAATGCCACGAGCCGGTCCGCATCGGCAGCTACGTCTCGCTCGAAGTCCCCGGCATCGGCCCAGTCAAGGCGCAGGTGCGCTGGCAGCTCGGCGGCAAGATGGGCGGCCTGTTCCTCGACCCGATCAGCCTCTCCCGCTGCGAATGGACGGCGGAACCGGCCGAGGCGCCGGGGGAGACGGTGGAAGGCTGAGTGCGGACGGCGGGACTTGAACCCGCACGCCCCGAAGGGCAGGAGATTTTAAGTCTCCGGCGTCTACCGATTTCGCCACGTCCGCACGGAAGCGGCATGCCATGATCGCCGCGCGGGTGAAAGCGCCGCAATTCTTTCCTCAATCGATCGGGAAGTCCGGGGTTATTCCGCCGCGGCGGGTAAGGCGTCCGGCAGGTTAAGCCGCTCGCGCATTTCCTTGCCCGGCTTGAAATAGGGCACGCGCTTGGCGGAGACGTCGACGGTGTCGCCGGTGCGGGGGTTGCGGCCCTTCCGGCCGTCGCGGTCGCGGGTCGAGAAGGCGCCGAAGCCGCGAAGCTCGACCCGGCCGCCCTGCTGGAGCTGGTCGATGACCGAATCGAAGAAAGCGGAGACGACGCGCTCGATCTCCTTGCCCGTAAGATCGGGATGATCGTCGCAAAGCTTCTGGACCAGCTCGGACCGAATCACGTTAACCCCCCATCGTTTGGGCTCATAATGACAGGCCGCGGCAGACCCCCATCCGCCCCGGCTGATCCAGATTAAACCGCAACTTTGCCGCAAAGGCAATATCGCAGGTTGGTAAGCGGCGAGAAAAATTCACCTTTTCGTGTCTTTGACGCAAAAAGGGGGACGGAAAAGCTGCTTCCGTCCCCCGAATCGCACCCGAAACGATCAGCGCTCGGCCTTCTGCTTCAGCGCCTCGCCGAGAATGTCGCCGAGGCTCGCGCCCGAGTCGGAGGAGCCGTATTGGGCGACCGCCTGCTTCTCTTCGGCGATCTGCAGCGCCTTGATCGAGAAGTTCGGCTTCTTCGAACGGTCGAAGCCGATGACCATCGCATCGAACTTCTGGCCGACCTGGAAACGCTCCGGACGCTGCTCGTCGCGGTCGCGGCCGAGGTCGGTGCGCTTGATGAAGCCGGTCGCGCCGTCGTCGCCGACCTGCACTTCGAGGCCGCCGTCGCGGACTTCCAGCACGGTGACCGTGACCGTCTCGCCCTTGTTGGCGCCACCGGCCGCGCCGGTGCCGCCCTTGGCGACGCCGCCGCGCTCCAGCTGCTTCATGCCGAGGCTGATGCGCTCCTTCTCGACATCGACGTCGAGCACGACGGCCTTCACCGTCTCGCCCTTGCGATGCAGGTTGAGCGCTTCCTCGCCGGTCATGCCCCAGGCGATGTCGGACATGTGGACCATGCCGTCGACGTCGCCCTCAAGGCCGACGAACAGGCCGAACTCGGTCGAATTCTTGACCTCGCCCTCGACCTCGGTGCCGACCGGATGCTTTTCGGCGAACGCCGACCACGGATTGGCTTGGGCCTGCTTGAGGCCGAGCGAAATCCGGCGCTTCTCCTCGTCGACCTCGAGCACCGCCACGTCCACCTCCTGCGAGGTGGAGACGATCTTGCCCGGATGGACGTTCTTCTTGGTCCAGCTCATCTCGGAGACGTGGACGAGGCCCTCGATCCCCGCCTCCAGCTCGACGAAGGCGCCATATTCGGTGATGTTGGTGACCCGGCCGCGGAACACGCCGCCGATCGGATATTTGGCCGCCGCGCCCTCCCACGGATCCGCCTCGAGCTGCTTCATGCCGAGGCTGATGCGCTGCGTCTCGCGGTTGATGCGGATGATCTGCACCCGCACCGTGTCGCCGATGTTGATCACCTCGGACGGATGGTTGACGCGCTTGTAGCTGATGTCGGTGACGTGGAGCAGGCCGTCGATGCCGCCCAGATCCACGAAGGCGCCGTAATCGGTGATGTTCTTGACGACGCCGTCGACCACCTGGCCTTCGTGCAGCGACTGGATGAGGCCGCTGCGCTGCTCGGCGCGGGTCTCTTCGAGGATGGCGCGGCGCGAGACGACGATATTGCCGCGGCGGCGGTCCATCTTCAGGATCTGGAAGGGCGAGGGCACGTCCATCAGCGGCGTGACGTCGCGGACCGGGCGGATATCGACCTGGCTGCCCGGCAGGAAGGCGACGGCGCCGCCGAGATCGACGGTGAAGCCGCCCTTGACGCGGCCGAAGATCACGCCTTCGACGCGGTTGCCGGCGGTGAATTCCTTTTCGAGCTTGTCCCAGGCGGCCTCGCGGCGGGCGCGGTCGCGCGACAGCATCGCCTCGCCATTGTGGTTCTCGACCCGGTCGACATAGACCTCGACCTCGTCGCCGACATTGATGTCGGCCTTCTGGCCCGGCGCGGCGAACTCGCGAAGGGCAACGCGGCCCTCGCTCTTCAAGCCGACGTCGATAACCGCAAGGTCGTTCTCGATCGCGGTGACGATGCCTTTGACGACTTTGCCTTCAAAGCCTTCATTCTCGCCGCCAAGGGTCTCGTTCAAAAGTTTCGCGAAATCATCGCGCGTCGGCATCGCCGTACTGGCCATAAAAATCTCAGTCCTTCTCGTGTTTCGTATTCCGGCCGGCGGTTGTCTCCGCCGGTCTTGGAACCGTGCCGCCCCCGCCGCCGCATGCGGCGGGAGCGCCCGGCGGCTCGTGGGGTCGCTGCGCGAAGGCCGGATCAGTTGCACCCTTGCGGATAAGCAGAAAAGCGCGTCGAGGGGCGGGCGTCTTCGCCTCTGCCCCTCACGCGCTGCCTGAGCTGAGCCTAGCGCGAGCGCGACCCACGCCCGCTGGACGGGGCGCATATAGGGAATGGGGCCTCAAGTGGCAAGGCAGAGTAACAACCACGAACCTGAGTGTTAGCCACCCTTGTCACTGCCTCATTCGCTCTGTATATCCCACCACCATATCCCAAGAGTGATTTCATGATGGCTGCGCGCTCCTCTCTCTTCAAATCCAACCGTTCCCAAGCGGTGCGCCTGCCCAAGGATCTCGCTTTTCCGGAAGGCGTGAAGCAGGTGGCGATCCGGAAAGTCGGAAAGGCAAGGATCATCCTTCCGGCGGATGCCGCCTGGGACGACTTCTTCGATGCGCCGGGCGCCGACCTCGGTGGGCGGCACCAGCCGGAGGCGGAGGCGCGCGAGCCCTTCTGATGCTCCGCTACATGCTCGACACGAACCTCTGCATCCGGGTGCTGCGCGACCGGCCGCCAAGCGCGCGGCGGCGGTTCAACGAGAATGCCGAAGGGCTGTGCATTTCAACAATCGTGCTCACGGAGCTGCTCCATGGCGCCGCCCGATCCGCGCGGCCGGCCGAGAACCGGCGCGCGGTCGAGGATTTCGCGGCGCGGCTGGACGTCCTCTCGTTCGACGAGGCTGCAGCGGACCATGCCGCGGAGATCAGGGCCGATCTCGAAAAGAAGGGAATGCCGATCGGGGCCTACGATCTCCTTGTTGCCGGCCATGCCCGCAGCCGCGGATTGGCCGTCATCACCCGCAACCTCGGCGAGTTCCAGCGGGTTGATGGCCTTCGCTGCGAGGACTGGCTCGACGAGAGCTGAGCGGCCTATTGGCTGTTGCCGTTCGACTTGTCGTCCTTGCCGCCGTTGAGGTTCACGTGGACGCTGACGCCGTTGCCGAGCTTGTCGGCGCCCTTTTCGACGTCGTTGCCGAGCTGGTCGGCCGCGTTGCCGGCCGCGTCGGCGACGTTGCCGATCTCGGACCCGGCCTTGTCGGCGCCATTGTCGAGCTCATCGGAGGCGTTGTCGACCTGCGCCTGGGTCTTGTTGTCGACGGTCACCTGGCAGGCGGCGAGGGCGAGCAGGAGGGCCGGAATCGCGGCAGCCTTGACGGGACGGATCATGGTTTCGTTCCTTCGTTGCAGTGGCAGAGGCCCCGTACCGGGGCAGCGCTTGGGCGCCTAACGCGCGGTCGCGCGCTTCGTCTCCACGGCCGCTATCGCTTCCGCGATCGCGTGCTCCACGCCCATCTCGCTCGTGTCGAGCAGGATGGCATCCTCCGCTTTGGTGAGCGGGGCGGCGGCGCGGTTGCGGTCGCGTTCGTCGCGGGCCTGGATGTCGGCGAGGACGTCTTCATAATGGACGGCGAGGCCCATCCGCTTCAGCTCCTCGTAGCGGCGGCGGGCGCGCACTTCGGGACGCGCGGTGACGAACAGCTTCACATCGGCTTCGGGCGCGATCACGGTGCCGATGTCGCGGCCGTCGAGCACGGCGCCGTCATCCTGGTTGGCAAAGGCGCGCTGGCGCTCGACCAGGGCCTGGCGCACGAGGGGGTAGACCGAGATGCGCGAGGCAATGCCGCCCGCCGCCTCGCTCTTCAGCTCGGGATCGGCGAAATCGATCTGCGAGAAGTCGCAGGCGCGCACCGCCGCAAACTCGCTTTCGGGATCGCCATTCCAGCGCAGCAGGTTCAGCGCCACCGCGCGGTAGAGGAGGCCCGTGTCCATATGCGGCAGGCCGTAATGGCGGGCGAGCGCCTTGGCGATCGTGCCCTTGCCGCTCGCCGCCGGCCCGTCGACGGCGACGATCATTGCGCGAGGCTCGCGAGCGTCGCGGCAAAGCCGGGGAAGCTGGTGTCGACCGGGGCCATGTCGTCGATGCTCACCGGCGCGCGGCAGGCGAGGGCGGCGATGGCGCCGCTCATCGCGATGCGGTGGTCGAGCCGCGCCGCGATGGTGGCACCCCCGGCGAGCGGCTCGCCCGCCGAGCCGTGGACGATCATGCCGTCCGGCCGCTCCTCCACCCGCGCGCCGATTGCGGTCAGCGCTTCGGCCATCACCGCGATCCGATCCGATTCCTTGACCCGCAACTCCTCGAGGCCGGAGGTGCGGCTGGTCCCTTCGGCAAAGGCGGCGGCGACGAAGAAGATGGGGAATTCGTCGATCATGCTTGCCGCGACCTCCGGCGGGACCTCGACGGCACGCAAGGGCGAATGGCGGGCGACGATGTCCGCGACCGGCTCGCCCGCTTCCTCGCGCTCATTTTCGATCCGAAGATCGGCACCCATCTTCCGGAGAATATTGAAATAGCCGACGCGTAGCGGGTTGATCCCGATCCCTTCCACCCGCACGTCCGAGCCGGACACGATCAGCGCGGCGGTCACGAGGAAAGCCGCGGCGGAGGGGTCGCCCGGCACCGCGAAATCCTGCGGCTTGAGCTCGGCCTCGCCAGTGAGATCGATGATCGTGTCGCCGCCGTCCCGCTCGATCCGCAGGTCCGCGCCGAAGCGCTTCAGCATCCGCTCGCTATGGTCGCGGGTCGGCACCGTCTCGATCACGCGGGTCCGGCCCGGCGTGTTGAGGCCCGCAAGGAGCAAGGCCGATTTGACCTGCGCCGAGGCGACCTGGAGCCGGTGCTCGCGCGGCACGGCCGGGCAGATGCCGCGGATGGTGAGCGGCAGGCGCCCGCCCGGCGATGCGATGAACTCGGCGCCGATCCGGCTCAAAGGCTCGATCACGCGGCCCATCGGCCGGCGGGAGAGGGAGGCATCGCCGATCAGGGTCGCCTGGATCGGATGGCTGGCGATGAGGCCGGCGAGCAGGCGCGCCGAGGTGCCGCTATTGCCCATGTCGAGCGCGGCTTCGGGCTGGATCAGGCAGCCGCTGCCGACGCCGTCGACAATGCGAATGCCGTCCTCCGTGCGCTCGATCCGCGCCCCCATCGCCTGCAGCGCGCCCGCGGTCGAGGCGACGTCGGCACCCTCCGACAGACCCGCGATCCGGCTCCGCCCCCGCGCCATCGCGGAAAGCATCAACGCCCGGTGCGAGATCGACTTGTCGCCCGGCACGCGGGCGGCGCCGGAGAGCGGCCCCGAGGCGCTAAAAATCGTCGGCCGGGGCGGCTGGTGGGTCACGGGCTTGGCTTTTGACAGCGGCGATACCATGTGGCAAGGCGCGCCGCACTGGCCGGAGGCGGGACGCTTCCGCCATGGCCGCGCGGCCATTTCCAACAGAGATTTTCGGAGTTTTCTCGCTCATGGTGAAGCCAGAATGGGGCACGAAGCGGACCTGCCCCAAATGCGGCACCCGCTTCTATGACCTCGGCAAAGAGGATCCGGTGACCTGCCTCAATTGCGGCATCGCCTGGGATCCGGAGCCCGTCCTCAAGTCCAAGCAGCCGATGCCGTTCGACGCCCCCAAGAAGGAGGTCGAGGTGGAGAAGGAGGACGCGGACCTGGCGGCCGAGGATCTCGTCATCGACGAGGATGCCGAGGAGAATCCGGACGACGAGGTCGATCTCGGCGGTGACGACGATATCGGCCTGGCCAGCGGCGGCGACGAGGACGAGGAAGTCTAAGCCAGCTTGATAACGGGCGCCGCCTCTTTTATGCGGCGTCCACCAGCCGCCCTCCCAGGGGCGCGCACGAAGGCTCGGGGCCGTAGCTCAGCTGGGAGAGCGCTGCAATGGCATTGCAGAGGTCAGGGGTTCGATCCCCCTCGGCTCCACCATTCAAGAAAAAAATGTGAGGGAATCGCAGTCGTCTAGGCATTTGAGTCCGGCGCAGTCCCACATTTTCGTCCCACGCCGTGCTGCGCTGTAATGGTGTTTGTTGCAGCCCAGTGGGACAACGAGCATTCGGCAGCGACCGCGCCGAGGAGCAATCGGTCTGATGGGCCTCAGCAGATGATCAGTCGTTCACTCCGTGGAGATCGCGATAGCGGACGTTCAGTTGGCGAGGTGATCCTACCGGGAGGCGGTTGATCGGGAGGCGAGACCTAAGTGAACCGTCGCGCTAGTGTTGCTGCATCACCTGACGCAGCCTGCGGAAAAGGCGAATCGCCTCGGGGGCGGCACGCCGTATGAGGATCACATGACGACGCAAACTGGCTCGCCGTACATTCGCGACCTCTCCAATCTCACGCTTCGTGATCTCTCCGCCGACGACGTCGCATATTGTCACCTTTCCCGACGCGGTTGGGAGCAGATCAAAGGCTGCACCGTCTATACGACGCTTGATGATATCGAGACCGAGATGCGGCAGTCCCAGGGCATCGTAAACACCTCTAGCTATGTGCCACTGCTCGCCGGCTTCTCGATCCTCGAGCAGCTCGGGAGCACTTATCGGAACCGCAAGATGAAGCGCCATCCGACGAGCGGAGGCGGAATCGAACATGCCCTATACTATTTCTGCGGCTATCCACCAATGTCTCCGGAAGTGAAGGCGCTCTACGCCCTTAGGAACGGCCTCATCCACGCAGCGTCACTCACGTCGAGCGACCAGGGCAGCGGCGCGCGCTACATTTTCCGGTATGACTATAATATGCAGACCGCGATCCAGACCGCCCAAGTGGCCTGGGATGGGCAGTTCTCCACGATTGACCGCGCAGTCATGACGTTGGTGAACCCCCGAAAATTGACGGACCAAGTCTCCGAAGCGATCGCCTTGGTGCGGGGCTTGTTCTTCCACGACCGTGACAACTTGAGGATTCTGCGCACCCCGGGGCAGATCATCGCAGACCACCTGATTTGGCGATAAGGCGGTCGCAGAAGGGACATGGCCATCACAGCGAAGCCAACCCCTCGAACCAAGAATCAGCACTTCGTGCCTCGGCTGCACCTGCAGCATTTTCGAGGCGAGCAGCCCAAGAACATGATCTGGACCTACGATGCGGAGAAGGGGACCGCGCGCCCATCGCGCATCGAGGAGACTGGGGCCCAGACCAACTTCTACTCGATCAAGCGGGACGACGGGTCCTATCTCGATACCCTGGAAAAATGGCTCGAAGGCGTGGAGACGGCGGCGGATGAACCGTACCGGGCCCTTCTTCGTGGAGACATTCCGAAAGGGCAGGCGAAAGCAGATTTTGCTGTATTCGTGGCAAGTCTTTTTGCACGTTCGCCATCGCTCATACGCGCGCAAGCCGAGGGGTATGCGCAAGCCTTGCAGATGGAAATGGATGTCCACTGGGGCACGCGGGAACGGTTCGACCGGTTCATTGACAGGTTCGAGGCTGATACCGGCGAGCACGTCCGAGATCGCGACCACCTGTTCGCCTTTTGGCACGATAAGAAACGTTTCTTCATGGAAATTAGCCAGAAGAGGGGTCTGTCTATTATTGGTGCCACGGATAAGATCACTGATTTCCTGTACGAGCGAAACTGGTATTTGCTCGACGCGAGCGAGAGTTTCTATGTGACAGGCGACAGCCCGGTGTTCCGCTATGTGGATCCGGATGCCACGCATCCGATTTATGGTGATGGCGGGTTCAAGAATCCGGCTTCCGAGGTCACCCTACCTCTATCGCCGCTACGCCTCCTCATGATTACTGGTCACTCCGTTCGTGAACGGCATTTCACGCTCGGGCCCGAAGCCGTCTGGGGGTTGAACGCGGCGCGAGCCTACCAAGCAGAGCGATTCCTCTACTCGCATGTAAAGGACGAGCGAGTGTCCGAGCTGGCGGCGAAGCACAAAGATGATCGGCAGCGCTTCCAAATTGGGTGGTCGAAGGGATTCGCCGAGGTGAAGCTCACACGGTGAGTCGCAGCTACTTTGCCGACAATCTTAGGTCCGCTCATCATCCACAGAATAGAACATCGGGTTGTGCATCCACGCGTTGACCGACGACTGTCGCCAGCCGGCGCACCGCTCCGACAGCTTGATCTGCTTCGGGAACTCGCCTCGCTGCACTTTGCGATAGAGGGTTGAGCGGCTGAGCCCCGTCAGCTGGAGGACGGTCGCGATCCGTAGGATGCGGTCGTTGGTGTCGAGGGTCATTGTGCCTCCAGCAGGATGGGCTGAGTTGGTGCGCCTTCGGGAGAAATGACCTTCTGCGGGACCGCGCAAGGAGGTGCGGCTCGGGCGTCCGAATGATGCGTCCTGCTGCGTCGAAGAAGCATCTGGAGCTCGAGACCGGAAAGCTGTTCGGCGTCCCGCGTCTTCGGCGCGGCCGGGCTCTACCTCGCTTCGCTCGCCCGAGTCGCTCTGTGGCGTCTCGGCGCCTGGCGGCGTGACGATCGGCCTGACGCGGCCGGCCTGATGGTCGCCGCACATGAGGTGCGGCGGCGTTGGCTGCGGCCGCGGCTGAGCGGGGCGGGCGTCGCTACCCTCTAGGCCAGCCTCGGCGTGCCGCAACCCGGCGCTTCGCGCCGGGTCCTCCTCTTCGTTGCGGCCCTTCGGGTGCGGCCCGCCTTGATCGGCAGGCCATCCGGTTCGCTCCTGCCGCCCACCCCGCTCTTCCGGGGCCGGTGCGGTGGAT
>DATBDY010000049.1:0-42625 GCA_036269695.1 Allosphingosinicella sp.
ATGTTCGAACAGGCCAAGAAGAATTCGCCCTGCATCGTCTTCATCGACGAAATCGACGCGGTCGGCCGCCATCGCGGCGCCGGCCTGGGCGGCGGCAATGACGAGCGTGAGCAGACTCTCAATCAGTTGCTGGTCGAGATGGACGGATTCGAGGCCAATGAAGGCATCATCATCATCGCCGCGACCAACCGGCCGGACGTGCTCGATCCGGCGTTGCTGCGTCCCGGCCGCTTCGACCGCCAGGTGGTGGTGCCGCGCCCCGATATCGACGGGCGCGAGAAGATCCTCATGGTCCATATGAAGAAGGTGCCGCTGGCGCCCGACGTCGATCCGCGCGTCATCGCCCGCGGCACGCCCGGCTTCTCCGGCGCCGATCTCGCCAACCTGGTCAACGAGGCGGCCCTGCTCGCCGCGCGCAAGGGCAAGCGCCTGGTCGCGATGAGCGAGTTCGAGCTCGCCAAGGACAAGGTGATGATGGGCGCCGAGCGCAAGTCCATGGTGATGACCGAAGACGAGAAGAAGGCGACCGCCTATCACGAGGCCGGCCACGCCCTCGTCTCGCTCCACGTCCCCGGCTGCGATCCGCTCCACAAGGTGACGATCATCCCCCGCGGGCGGGCTTTGGGCGTCACCTGGAACCTGCCGGAGCGGGACCGCTATTCGATGACGATGAAGCAGATGAAGGCGCGCCTCGCCTTGTGCTTCGGCGGGCGCATCGCCGAGCAGCTCATCTACGGCTCGGACGAGCTCAACACCGGCGCCTCCAACGACATCCAGCAGGCGACGGAGATGGCCCGTTCCATGGTCATGGAATATGGCATGTCGGAAAAGCTCGGCTGGTTGCGCTACCGCGACAACCAGGAAGAGGTATTCCTCGGCCACAGCGTCTCGCGCGCCCAGCACGTCTCCGAGCAGACGGCGCAGCTGATCGACCAGGAGATCCGCCGGCTCATCGAAGAGGCCGAGGCGGCCGCCCGCAACGTGCTGACCGAGCATCTCGACGAGCTGCATCGCCTCGCCGGCGCCCTGCTCGAATATGAGACGCTGAACGGCGAGGAAGCCAAGCGCGCCATCCGCGGCGAGGATATCGGCCGCGAGGACCCGGCCAACCGCCGGCCGCTCCTCCCCACCGGCGGCACCTCGATCCCGTCCACCCGCCGCCCCCGCGGCGGCGGCATCGGCGGCCCGGCGCCGCAGGGGGCGTAGCGCCCTACGCGCTCCGGCTGAGGCGCTTGTTCTTGGATCGGGAGGCGAAGCCCTCCTCTTGCTCCCCGGCGAAAGCCGGGGTCCAGCTTCCCTACTGGGCCCCGGCTTTCGCCGGGGAACAATGACGTTAGTGCATCACGCCGAGCGCGAGGAGCAGGAGCAGGAAGAGGCTCAGCGCCGCGAAACAGGCGAAGAAGACGAGCACCAGCATCCGCCACAGCGCGCTGAACCAGGACAGGGCATAAGCGCCGCGCAGCTGGCGGTAGATGTGGACCGGCGGAATGAACGCGAAGGCGAGGCCGGCGAGATTGGTCGGCAGGAACAGCGCGTGGAGCAGCGACAGCGCCACCAGCAGCAAGGTCATGAAGGACAAGGAATAGGTCACGAACACGGTGTGATCGTAGGCCTTGAACGCGCGGTAGCGGCGGCGGTGAAGGAACAGGATCCAGACGAACGGCACCGAGATCGGGATCAGCATCCACGAGAATTTGTAGGCGTTGGTCTGCACCTTGTAGGCGAGGAGCTGCGGATTTTCCTTGGCGTGGCGATAGGCGCGCTCGAACCAGCCCTCGCCGTCGTCCGCGGCTCCCTTCGCCTCCCCGGCGGTCGCCTTCTCGGCATTCTCGCGCGCCATCTGGTCGCGCAGGGCCTGCGCGGTGAGGTCGAGCGACGCGGTGCTCTGCCCCACCGCAGCCGCCTTCGTCCGCTCGGACTGTGTGCGTTCGATCTTCTGCTCGATCGTGATCGGCGTCGACGCGAGCCCCTGCCCGTTCCACTCGCCGGTCGTGAACGGGCCGCCGACGAAATTGAACACGGCGAACATCAGGAAGACCGAGAAGAGGAACAGCGCCATCGGCGAGACGAAGCGCGCCCGCTCGCCTTCGATGTAGCGCCGCGTCAGCGCGCCCGACCGCCATGCGAGCAAGGGCAGGGTCCGCCAGATCTTGCCCTCGAAATGGAGAACGCCGTGGGCGAGGTCGTGCCAGAAGGCGGCGAGGCTGCGGTGGACGTGCCCCGGCTGGCCGCATTGATGGCAATAGGGCCCGGTCAGCGCGGCTCCGCAATTGAGGCAGACACCGCCATGGCCGTCCTCATGCGCCTCGCCCGCGCCCGGCTCGAACTGCCGCGCGATCATGCCCCCGGTCAGCGCGTCGCCGACACCCTCGATGCCCCCCGTCACCATGGCCCGATCATGGCCGAGCCGGATCGGCGCGTCGAGATGGTTTCCGGCGGGGTCCGCCGCATGCTAGCCGAACCTTGTGATACGCACCGGCCTTCTCGGCGGCTCCTTCAACCCGGCCCATCGCGGGCACCGCCGTATCAGCGCCGCGGCGATGCGGGCGCTCGGGCTCGACGAGATCTGGTGGCTGGCCTCGCCGGGCAATCCGCTGAAGCCGGTGCAGGGCATGGCGCCGCTCCCCGCCCGCCTCGCTTCCGCCCGCCGCATGGCGCGGGGCCTTCCGATCCGAGTCACCGCGATCGAGCGCCGGCTCGGCACCGTCTACACCGTCGAGACGCTGCGGGCGCTGAAGCGCCTTTACCCCCGCCGCCGCTTCATCTGGCTGATGGGCGCCGACAATCTCGCCCAGTTCCACCGCTGGCGGCAGTGGCGCACGATCGCCCGAACTCTTCCGATTGCGGTCGTTTCGCGTCCGGGCTATGAAGGCGAGGCCCACGCGGCGGTCGCGATGGGCTGGTTGCGGCGCTTCGTCCGGCCCGCGGACCAGGCTCGGCACTGGACGGAGTGGAGAACGCCGGCACTCGTGCTGCTTCGACTGCCGCTCGATCCGACCTCCGCCACGCGCATCCGTGCCGCCGCGCCCGACTGGCACTTATCCGATCTTCATTCGTTCAACCCTCGAGCCTTCCGCGATGGCGTGACGCGGCGGCTCGTGACTTAAGGAGGCACATTGCCAGCCAACGCACCCGCTCCCCGTGATGGCGGAGCAATCGAACGGGCCGAAGCCCTGCACGAACTCGTGCTTCGGTCCCTCGACGACGATCAGGCCCAGGACGTCGTCACCATTTCTCTTCAGGGCAAGTCGAACATCGCCGACCACATGGTGATCGCCTCCGGGCGCTCGACCCGGCAGGTGGCGTCGATGGCGCAGAAACTGTCGGAGCGGATCAAGCAGGATCTCGGCCGCACCGTCCGGATCGAGGGGCTTCCGGTCGCCGACTGGGTGCTGATCGATGCCGACGACGTCATCGTCCACATCTTCCGGCCGGAGGTCCGCAGCTTCTACAATCTCGAGCGGATGTGGGGCTTCGAAGGGGGCAGCGGCGCCGCGGCGGCGGCGCACTGATTCCGCGCCGTCTCCGTCATTGCGAGCGGAGCGAAGCAATCCAGTGCAGCGCCTCCCTCGCGCGCCGTGGCTGGATTGCCGCGTCGCTGCGCTCCTCGCAATGACGGAGTGACCATGCTCCTCCACATCATCGCGCGCGGGAAGATTGGCCGCAATCTCCCGAAGCGTCGACAGCTTTGACGACACCCACCCGCACCTCGACCAGGTCTCACTCGCGTAAAATCGCTACGAAGGGCCAGCCGCGCCTGTCGTTGTGCACCCTCTCCGATATGCGGCTGGTCGCGACAATCCTAGTGATCGCTTCCGTATTGACTACAACCACGCCCTCGCGAGTTAGCAGGGCGCTTCTCTTTGTGTCCTGAGCCAATAGGATGCCTAAATAGTGACTACGCCCCAAGTAGTATATATAGCAACCCGTATGACATCCCTCTTCCATTTGAGAAGCCAAACGCTCGGCCCGAAGCGAACCAGAGAGATTCCCGGCGAGATATGCACAGGTAAGTACGCCAATGCCCATCCAAAATGCGGCATACCAGAGTCCCAATCTACCGATGGTGCGACTTTTCCCATGCAAGATTCGTTTACTCAGCGACCAAAATACCCAGCCCAAAATGAGAACGACGAGCATACCCAGAAACAGTGGCCTATAGCCTCTTGCAAAGGTCGTTTGAATGGATTCATCGAACGCGTAATTCGTAAAACCAAACTCCCTCAGCAGCTTATGGCGCTCTTCCCAACCGGCAAGATATAGCATTCCAGTGAACGCAAGAGTGAGGAGAGCAATAAACGAGGCGACCGTCGAGATCGAAGGAAGAGCATGGCCAAGCGCTCCAAGTGCTTGATCCTTTTGAATTCCTTTGACCATGGCGACCTTCTCCCGAATGATACCTGCGATCAATTTGTCTCACCGAAGTATGGCACAATGCGTCACTTCGCTACAAATACTTGCATCATAAAATGACGGGTGGCCTTGACATGCTCCTTCACATCATCGCGCGGGGGAAGATCGGGCGAGGGCCGGAGGCGGAGCTGGTCGAGCGCTACCTGACGCGCATCTCCCGGCCCGCGAAGGTGACCGAGCTGCCCGAGAGCGGCGGGCGAGTGCCGCCGGCTGCCGAGAATAGTGTCACCATCCTTCTCGACGAAAAAGGCGAGCAGCTGCCGAGCCTGGAGCTCGCCCGCCGCCTGGAGCGCTGGCGCGACGAGGGGCGGCGGGAGGCGCGGTTCCTGATCGGCGGCGCCGACGGCTTCGGCGATGCGGAACGCGCCTCGGCCGACCTGCTTCTCGCCTTCGGCCGCGCCACCTGGCCGCATCTCCTCGCCCGGGCAATGCTCGCCGAGCAGCTCTGGCGCGCCACATCGATCCTTGCGAACCACCCCTATCATCGGGAAGGATAAGCGCGTGCGCCGCCTCGCCCTTCTCGCGTCCCTTACAACGCTCGCTCTGGCGGGCGGATGGGCGCTGGCGCAGGAGAGCGAGGGTCCGTCGGACGCCAAGTCGCTCGTCGCCGCGCGGCAGCAGGCCGACCAGGCGCGGCAACATTCCGCGCTTCTCGACCGGCAGGCCGCCCAGGCGAAGGGCGAGGCCGAGCGGGCGCGCACCCAGGCCGCCGCTCTGGCCGCCCAGATCGAGGCGGCCGAGGCCGACATCACTGCCGGCGAGGCCCGCATCCGCCTGATCGAGGATTTGCGCCGCCAGCAGCGCGCCCGGCTGGCCGAGAAGCAGGCGCCGCTGATCCGCCTCACTGCCGCCTTGCAGACGATGGCCCGCCGCCCGCCCGCGCTCGCGCTCGTCCAGCCGGGTTCGCTCGACGACGTCGTCCACGTCCGTGCCCTCCTCGCCACGGCGCTGCCGGAGATCCGGGCGCGCACGGCCGGACTGCGCGCGGAAGTGAAGCGCGGCGATGCGCTGCGTCAGGATGCGGACCTTGCCGTCGCCGCGCTGCAGACGAGCCAGCGCGACCTGCGCCAGCGCCGCATCGCGCTCGCCCGGCTGGAGGAGCGGCAGCGCGCCCGCTCCGAGACGCTCGCGGAATCCGCTGCCAACGAAGGCGAGCGCGCCCTCGCTCTGGGCGAGCAAGCGCGCGAGATCGCCACGCTGGAGGATACGCGCCAGTTCCAGGCCCAGCTCCGCGCCAGCCTGTCGACGCTGCCCGGGCCGGTGCCGCGCCCGGTCAACCCGCCGCAGGGGCCGCCACGCCGCTCCTACGTGCTGCCCGTGGAGGGGCGGCTCGTCACCGGCACGGGCGAGATTTCGGACGCTGGCGTCCACGCCCGCGGCCTCTTGTTCGAAGCGGGCCCGGACCAGCCGGTGGTGGCGCCGGCGCCCGGCCGCGTCGCTTATGCCCGCCCCTTCCGCAGCTACGGCGCCATCGTCGTCATCGATCATGGCAACGGCTGGCTGACCGCGATCACCAATCTTGGCACGCTCGCCGTCAAGGCAGGCGACCGGGTGGCCCGCGGCGACCCGCTCGGCCGCACCGGCCCCGCCACCTCCCGCGTTTCGGTCGAGCTGCGCCACAATGGCGAGCCGGTGCCGATCACGGGCCTGATCGGTTGAGCGGGACACCCGTTCACCTGCGGTTGCTTTTCCCGCGCTAGAAAAGGGGCTAAGCTTCGCGCCAAGCCCGACATCCAGGATTCTCCATGGCCAGCAACCTTCTTCGTTCCCTCGCTCTCGTCACCGCGGTGGCGATCATCCCCGCCGCCAGCGCCGCCTTCGCCGCCGTCGACGTCAGCACCTATCGCGAGCTCGACCAGTTCATGGCCGTGTTCGAGCGGGTGCGCGCCGATTATGTCGACAAGGTCGACGACAAGACCCTGATCCATGGCGCGATCGACGGCATGCTCGCGAGCCTCGACCCGCACTCCTCCTATCTCGACGAGAAGGGTTATCAGTCGCTGATGACCACCACCGAGGGCGAATATGGCGGCCTCGGCCTCAACGTCACGATGGAAGACGGCGCGGTGAAGGTGGTGACTCCGATCGAGGACAGCCCAGCGTTCAAGGCCGGCATCAAGTCCGGCGACTACATCACCCACATCAACGGCAAGCTCATCTACGGCGGCACGCTCGACGAGGCGGTCGACCAGATGCGCGGCCCGCCGGGCTCGACCATCAAGCTCACCATCCTGCGCGTCGGCCGCGAGAAGCCGATCGAGGTCTCCCTGACCCGCTCGGTCATCAACCTTCCGGCGGTGAAGTGGAAGGTGAAGGACGATGTCGGCATCCTCAACGTCAACACGTTCAGCCGAACCACGACCGACGAGACGCTTGCCGCCATCGCCGCGATCCGGAAACAGCTCGGCCACGAGCCGGTCGGCTACATCCTCGATTTGCGCGACAATCCGGGCGGCCTGCTCGACCAGGCGGTCGGCCTCTCCGACGTCTTCCTGCAGCGCGGCGAGATCGTCAGCCAGCGCGGCCGCGAGAAGACCGACATCGAGCGTTATTATGCCAAGCCGGGCGATGCGACCAACGGCGCGCCCGTCATCATCCTGGTCGATGCGGGCACCGCCTCGGCGGCGGAGATCGTCGCCGGCGCGCTCCAGGACCAGCACCGCGCCATCGTCATGGGCGAGCGCAGCTTCGGCAAGGGCTCGGTCCAGACCCTGCTGCCGTTGACCCAGAATACGGCGCTGCGCCTCACCACCGCCCGCTACTATCTGCCGTCGGGCCGCTCGGTGCAGGAAGGCGGGATTCAGCCCGACATCGACGTGCCGCAGCTGTCCGATCCCGATTACAAGTCGCGGCCGCGGCTGCGCGAGGCGGACCTGCGCCGCCACCTGATCAACGAGGCGGCGGTCGGTAACGACGTCATCGAGGATGACGGCAAGCCCGATCCGCGCTTCGCCGCCAGCGCCGACGAGCTGAAGAAGAAGGGCGTCGACGACTTCCAGCTCACTTATGCCGTGCAGACGCTGGCGCGGCTCGGCCGGACGGCCGTCGCTGCGTCCGCCACGTCGCGGAGCGGCGGCGCGCCGAGGTGAGCCCGGCGGGGGGAATGTCGAACCTCAACCTGGCGCGGGCGCTGGCGCTGCTGGTGCCGGCGGCCTTGCTCGCCGGTGCCTGGTCCTTCCAGATCTGGGGCGGCCTCTATCCCTGCGAAATGTGCTGGTGGCAGCGCTACGCCCATCTCGTCGCCGCCGCGCTCGCCCTCGTCGCGATCGCCGTCTGCAGGCGTCCGGGGCTCGACCGTTCCGTGCTCGTCCTCGCCGCGCTCGCCATCCTCACGAGCGGGATGATCGGCGCCTATCATGCCGGCGTCGAAGCGCACGTCTTCAAGGGCATCACCACCTGCACCCAGACGGTGATGAACAGCGGCAATGTCGACGAGCTGATGGCGCAGATCATGGCCGCGCCGGTGGTCAGCTGCGACCAGGTGCAGTGGCGCGATCCCGTGCTCGGCATTTCGATGGCGGGATGGAACGCGATCCTCTCGACCGGGTTCGCATTGCTGATCCTATGGCTGACCGTCCGCCGCCCGCGAACCACGGCATGACCGCCGACGCCGCCCTCGTCGCCCCGCCGCGCTGGCGGCCCGGGGACGACCGGCCCGACATCGCCTCGATGATCCGGGTCGATCAGGCCGGCGAATATGGGGCGGTGCGCATCTATTGCGGACAGCTCGCCGTGCTCGGCACCCGCCACCCCGCCGCCCGCCTCATCTCCCGCATGCAGGCGCAGGAGGAAAGGCACCTGAAGCGCTTCGACGACATGATGGTCGAGCGCGGCCTCAGGCCGACCCTGCTCCAGCCCTTCTGGCACGTCGCCGGCTATGCGCTCGGCGCCGCGACCGCCCTGATGGGGCCGAACGCCGCCATGGCCTGCACGGCCGCGGTGGAGACCGAGATCGACCGCCATTATGCCGAGCAGCGCCGCGCGCTGGGCGAGGACGAGCCCGACCTCGGCGCCACCATCGCCGACTTCCAGGCGGAGGAAATCGAGCATCGCGACACCGCCATCGCCTCCGGGGCGGAGAATACGTTCGGATATCCCCTCTTGTCGGGATTGATCCGGGCGGGTTGCCGTGCCGCTATCGAATTGTCGAAAAGGATCTGATCCGATGAAGCGCCTCCTCCTTGCCGTCGTCCTTGCCGGGACATGCGCGTCCGCCGCCTTCGCCGCCCCGCCGCCGCGATCGCGGTCCGCGACGGGCGAGGAACGGATCGACGCCCTGATCGTCTACGGCAACGATCCCTGCCCGCGCGGCAGCGGAGACGAGATCGTCGTCTGCGCCCACAAGCCAGAGAGCGAGCGGTACCGGATCCCGCCCAATCTGCGCGACGATCCGAACGCTCCCGCCAACCAGTCGTGGGCGAATCGGGCGGACAAGCTCGAATATGTCGGACGCACCGGCATCGGCAGCTGCTCGACGGTCGGTCCGGGCGGCTGGACCGGCTGCCTCAACCAACTCATCCAGCAGGCGCGCGCCGAGCGCGGCGAGACGGATGTCAACATGACCCACCTGATCGAGCAGGCGCGCGAGGAGCGGAACGCGACGATCGCCGGCGAGGCGACCGAGGGAAGCCAGGGGCAGCAGCAGCCGATCACGCCCCCGAAATAGGGAACAAAGCGCCCTTTGGCCGGCTTCTTCTCGCGAGAGAAAGGAGGCCGTCCATGAAAGCCGCCTTACCATTGATCGTCACCGCCGGCGCACTTGCCGCCGCCCTCGCCGCGCCGGCCGCCGGGCAGCAGCCGCAGATCCGCCACATCATCGTCTACGGCCACGAGACTTGCCCGCGCGCATCGAGCGGCGAGGACATCGTGATCTGCGCCAGGAAACCGGAGACGGAGCGCTACCGCATCCCCAAGGAGCTGCGCGACCAGCCGAGCACCGACCCGGCGAGCACGAGCTGGGCCAACAGGGCCGAGAGCCTCGAATATGTCGGCCGCACCGGCATCCAGAGCTGCTCGACCGTCGGCCCGGGCGGCTGGACCGGCTGCCTCAACCAGATGATCGCCGCCGCCCGCGCCGAACGCAGGCAGGCCGGTGCGGATGCGGCGCGGGTGCCGTAGGCTTCGAGGTTCTGCCATGCTCACCGCCACCTTTGTCCGTCATTGCGAGCGGAGCGAAGCAATCCAGAGCGGAGCCGGTGAGGAACGCAGTGCTGGATTGCCGCGTCGCTCCGCTCCTCGCAATGACGAGGAAGGGCCAGCTGGCGCTTAGCGCGCCTTCTCCGCCGCAATCCAATTATTGATCTGGGCCTCGAGCACGTCGAGCGGCACCGAGCCCTGCCCCAGCACCGCGTCGTGGAAGCGGCGGAGGTCGAATTTCGGCCCAAGCTCCCGCTCCGCCCGCGTCCGCAGCTCGCGGATCTTGAGCTCGCCCAATTTGTAGGCGAGCGCCTGGCCGGGCCAGCTGATGTAGCGGTTGACCTCCGCATCGATGTTGGCGTCGCTCAATGCCGTGTTCGCGCGCATGAAGGCAACGGCGCGCGCCTTGTCCCAGCCCATGGCGTGGATGCCGGTATCGACGACCAGCCGCGCCGCCCGCCACGCCTGGTAGGAGAGCTGGCCCATTTTCTTGGCCGGCGTGTCGTAGAGGCCGATCTCCTCGCCGAGGCTCTCGGCATAGAGAGCCCAGCCCTCAGTGAAGGCGGTGTAGAAGCTGAAATACCGGCGGAAGGGCGGCAGATCGAGCTCCTGCTGCAGCGCGATCTGGTTGTGGTGGCCGGGCACCGCCTCGTGCGAGGTCAGCGCCGGCAGCTCCCAAAGCGGCCTCTGGTCGAGCTTGGACGTGTTTACGTAATAAGTGCCCGCGATGCCCGCGGCGGGCGAACCGGGGGAATAATAGGCGGTGGTGGTGCCTTCCGCCGTCTCCGCCGGGATGGCGCGAATGCCGTAGCTGAGGCGAGGCAGCTTGCCGAACAGGCCCGGCATCTTGCCGTCGATCGTCTTCGCCATCAGGGCCGCCGCCGCCATCAATTCGGCCGGGCTCTTCGCATTATAGACAGGATTGGTGCGCAGCTCCTTGATGAAGTCGGCGCGGGTCGCGAAGCCCGCCTGGTGCGCGACCGCATCCATCTGGGCGGTGATCCGCGCGATCTCACGCAGGCCTGTGGCATGGATCTGCTCGGGCGTGAGGTCGGTGGTTGTCTCCTGGCGGACCCGGAAAGCATACCAGGCACGGCCGCCCGGCTCCGCCGAGACGCTGTCCGATTTGGCGCAATGCGGGAGGTATTCGGTGCGGTAGAAAGCGAGATGCCTGGCATAAGCCGGGTTCAGCACGTCCGCGATCAGCTGCCGCGCCCGCGCCTGCATTGCCGCCCAGTCCGCCTCGGAGATCGTCGCCGGGCGCGGACGGGTGAACGGCTCGTAGAAGCGGGATTTCGTCGGATCCTGGACGATGACCCCGGAAATCGTCTTGTCATAGCCCCCGAGCACCGAGCAGGGCAGGACATAGCCGCCCTTCACCGCCTCCGCCGTCACCGCCAGCGCCGCGTCGTTGAGCTTCGGGTAAGCGGCGAGACGGGCGAGGTAGGAGTCGAAATCCGCCTTCGTCCGAAGCGGCACATTGTTGGGCAGGTCGGCGAATTCCTGGTGCCAGCCGGAATAAGTGGTGAAGAGCATCGTCCGCTGCGGGTAGCGGTTGCCCTCGACCGTGCCTTCCAACGCGCGCTTGAGGATCGCACGGTTGGTCCGGTCCTCGGGCGACAGGTCCGCCGCCGGAATCGCCTCCAGCCGCGCGAGGAAGGCAGCGGCCTCGGCGGCGCGGCGGTCTTCCGCGGCGAGGCTCGGATCTCCCAGCCGGTCGTCATAGGTGCGGACGCCGAGCGCCGTCGCCTGCACCGGGTTCTCGCGCAGCAGCCATTGATAGTGGTCGGCGAGCAGGCGGTGGAAATCGTCCGCCGGGGCGGCGCGAACCGGCGCGGCGGCGGCAAGCAAGGCGAACGCAAGGGTGACAAAGGCTGCGCGCATGGTCCACTCTCCCCGGGGGTGGGCGCCATCCTATCGGCGGCAGCCCGGGCCGCAAGGGCGGCGGAAACCAAAGCGGGCAGGATGGTTCTGCCCGTACCCGGCAGGAGACGCGCCATGAGCGACCATGTCTACAAAATCATCGAGGTGGTCGGCAGCTCGCCGGCCGGGATCGAGGCGGCGATCGACTGCGCGATCGCCCGTGCCTCCCAGAGCGTCCGCGACATCCGCTGGTTCGAGGTCAAGGAAACGCGCGGCCATGTCGAGGACGGCCGCGTCGCCCATTACCAGGTGACGCTGCGGATCGGCTTCACGCTCGGCGAGTGACCTCGTCCGCACCCACGGAGGCTTGGCGGCGACAGGCGCCGTTCAGCCGCCGCTCGCCATGAGCGGGTCGAGTCCTTAACGGAGCGCCCATGTCCCTTCTCGAAGCCGCCGACGGCCACGTCCCAGCCGATCCCGCCGACCGCGCCTTTCTGGGCCACCCGAAGGGCCTCGGCTATCTCGCCGTCGCGGAAGGCTTCGAGCGCTTCTCCTATTACGGAATGCAGGCTTTGCTGGTCCTCTACATGACCAAGCAATTGCTGCTGCCCGGCCATGTCGAGCATGTCGCCGGCTTCGGCCCGTTCCGGGCGGCGCTCGAGTGGGTTTGGGGGCCGATGACGCCTCTCGCGCTGGCTTCGAGCATCTTCGGCCTCTACGCGGGCTTCGTCTATCTAACCCCCCTTGCCGGCGGCTTCATCGCCGACCGCTGGCTCGGACGCACGGCCAGCATCACCATCGGCGCGCTGACCATGGCCGTGGGCCATTTCCTAATGGCCTTCGATGTCAGCTTCCTGCTCGCCTTGCTGTGCCTGCTGATCGGCGTCGGCTTCTTCAAGGGCAATATCGCCACCCAGGTCGGCGAGCTTTACGGGCCGGACGATCTGCGCCGGGCCGACGCCTTCCAGATCTTCCTGCTGGCGGTGAATATCGCGGTGATCATTTCGCCCTTCGTCTGCGGCACGCTCGGCCAGGAGGTCGCCTGGCATTGGGGTTTCGGCGCGGCGGGCGTCGGGATGGTCATCGGGCTGCTGATCTATCTCTCCGGCCGCCGCTGGCTGCCGAAGGAGAAACGTTCGCGGCGCAGCGATCCGATGGTCGCGCCCGAGCGGCCGCCCTTCGTGCCGGGCGATTGGGCGAGGATTGGGGTTCTGGTCCTGCTGCTGCCGCTGCTCGTCCTCTCGGCTCTCGGCAACCAGCAGATTTTCGACGCCTATCTCGTCTGGGGGGACGCCAATTACAATCTGACCTTCGGCGGCCACACAATGCCGGTGACGTGGCTCGTCTCGCTCGACGCCTTCATCTCGACCGCCATGATCGCCGGCGCGGTCGTCTTCTGGCGCTGGTGGGGAACCAAGTTCCGGGAGCCGGACGAGATCACCAAGCTCACCATCGGGGCGCTGATCTCGGCCTTCGCGCCTCTGGCTCTCGCCATCGCCTCCTTCCAGGCGGCCGCGACCGGGCAGAAGGTCGGGCTCGGCTGGGGCCTCGCCTTCCATTTCATCAACGACATCGGCTTCGCCAACGTCTTTCCCGTCGGCATCGCGCTCTTCTCGCGCGCGGCGCCGCGCGCCGTCGCCGGGACGATGATCGGCGTCTACTATACCCATCTTTTCGTCTGCAACCTGCTGGTCGGCTGGCTCGGCGGCTTCCTTGAAAAGATGCCGGCGGGCCGATTTTGGCTCCTGCACGCCGGCCTCGTCGCCGCGGGCGCGGTGGGGCTGCTGATCGTCCGCTCCTTCGCCGGCCGGATTCTCGCTCCTCATGAACCGCCTCCGACGGCCGCTGACGGCCCGAAATCGTTCGCCGCATGAAACGTCCGCGCCGCTGCCGGGTTTGAGGTGCGAAGGAGAACATGATGCTCGAACCCCGCATCTATCGCGACCTCAAGAAGGACCACGACCTCCACCGCAGCCTGCTGAAGCGGATCGCGGACGGCGAAACTGGCCTGTTCGAGGAATTGCGCACGCAGATCACGGCCCATGCCGCCGCCGAGGAAGAGTCGCTCTACGCGACCATACTCGCCGATCCCGATTTGCGCGACGATGCGCGCCATTCGGTCGCCGAGCATAAGGAGGTCGCCGACTATCTCGCCGAGCTGGCGAAGATGGCGCCGGGCGAGGGCGAATGGGACGCGAAGTTCGCGCATATGCGCCACCGCTACGAACATCATATCGACGAGGAGGAGCAGGAGATGTTCCCCGCCGCCGAGAAGGAGCTGCCGGACGCGGTCGAGGAGAAGCTCGCCGAGACCTATGAGGAGCGCAAGCCGGCGGAGCTGGAGCGGGCCGTCGCGTCGCCCGATGGGGACGAGCGCGACTAACCGAGACGATGGCGAAGAGGCACCGGACCGGATCGACGGAAGCGCCGCTTCCAAGCGGCGGGGCCGGCGACAATCTGCTCAGGGCGTGGGAGGCGGTGCGCGACGAGGCGAAGGGGTGCACCCGCTGCGACCTCTACAGATGCGGCACCCAGACGGTGTTCGGCGAAGGGCCGCTCGATGCGAAGATCATGTTCGTCGGCGAGCAGCCGGGCGACCAGGAGGATCTCGCCGGGCAACCGTTCGTGGGGCCGGCGGGCCGCATCCTCGACCGGGCGCTGGGCGATGCCGGCGTCGACCGCAATGCCACCTACGTCACCAATGCGGTCAAGCATTTCAAGTTCGAGCGCCGCGGCAAGCGCCGCATCCACCAGAAGCCGGACGGCGGCGAGATCATGGCGTGCCGCTTCTGGCTCGAGCAGGAGCGGAGCCTGATCCGCCCGCCTCTGCTCGTCGCCCTCGGCGCCACCGCCGCCCGTTCGGTGTTCGAACGGGTGGTGACGATCTCCGCCTTGCGCGGCAAGCCGCACGCGCTGCCGGACGGCGGCGAGGCCTGGGTGACGATCCACCCCAGCTTCCTCCTCCGCGTCCGCGACGACCGCGAGGCGGAATATGCGAAATTCGTGGAGGATTTGCACCGCATCGGGGAGCGGGCAAAGGCTTTGGTTTAGCGCGCAGGGCTGCTCCCCGGCGAAAGCCGGGGCCCAGAACTGAGTCAGCAACTGGACTCCGGCTTTCGCCGGAGAGCAGGGAAGGCGCTCCTACAGCCGCACCAGCATCTTCCCCATATTCGCCCCACGGAACAGGTCGAGGAACGCCTCGGGCGCCGCTTCGATGCCGTCGCGAAGCGTCTCGCGGCCCTTCACCTGGCCCGAGGCCACCCAGCCGCCCATGTCGCGGTAGAAGTCGCCCATCTCGGGCAGATAGTCGGTGTAGATGAAGCCCTGCACGCGGATGCGGGCGGCGATCACCCGCATGATGTAGCGGAAGGCGTGGGGCTCGCCGCCATTATAGCCCTCGATCATGCCGCATATGGCGAAACGGGCATTCTGGCGGGCGGCGGCGAAGGCGGCGTCGAGATGGTCGCCGCCGACATTGTCGAAATAGACGTCGATCCCCTTCGGCGCCTCGCGCATCAGCGCCGGGACGACCGGCTCCGCCTTGTAGTCGATCGCGGCATCGGCCCCGAGCTCCCGCACCCACGCAACCTTGTCCGCCCCGCCGGCCGAGCCGATGACATTCATGCCCTTCGCCTTGGCGATCTGCACCACCGCCGATCCGACCGCGCCCGCCGCGGCCGAGACGAAGACCACATCCCCCTCCTTCGCCTGCGCGACCCTGAGCAGCCCGAAATAGGCCGTGGCGCCGGTGAGGCCGAGATTGCCGAGCCATTGATGGTCCTCCACCGGCATCGGCGGCACCTTGTTGAACTTCTCCGCGGGCCCGACCGCGGCCTCGCGCCAGCCCATCATGTGGAAGACGGTCTCACCCTCGCGGAAATGCGGCGAGCGGCTCTCGACCACCTTGCCGACCGCCCCGCCCTCCAGCGGCGCGCCCACCTCGAATGGCGGTACGTAGCTTTTCACATCGTTCATGCGGCCGCGCATATAGGGGTCGACCGAGAGCCACTTGTTCTCGACGCGGATCCAGCCGTCCTGCAGCTCCGGCGACGGCAGCGTCTTCAGCTCGAAATTGTCCATCGTCGGCAGGCCGGTCGGCCGCGACTTCAGGTGCCAGGCTAGATTGCCGTTCGTCATGTGCCCCCTCCGTTGCTGGATTGCCGCGTCGCTTCGCGCCTCGCAATGACGCGAACCATAGTCGTCATTGCGAGCGAAGCGAAGCAATCCAGCCTGTGGCGCGAAAAAGGCCCGGCCTCCACGCGGAAGCCGGGCCTCTTCATCCGCCAGGCCGCTCAGCGGTCGCGGTCGCGGTCGCTCCGCTCATCATAGGTGCCGGAGAAGCTGCGGTTGAGGTTATGCGGTCCCTCGCCCGCATCGCTGCCGCCGCGGTCGAACAGCGCCTGGCTGCGCTCCTCGTTCCGCCACGCTTCCTTGGCGTCCTCGGCGGTGCGGTTGAGCATCACCTTGTCCTCGACCCTCTCCACCCACGAGCAGGGGATCGAATGGTGGATGCCGCCCGAATCCGCATCGGACTTGGTGAGGATGATGCGGTCGCCGCGCACCTTGTCGACGGTGCCGACATGGCTGCCGTCGGAGCCGACGACGTCCATGTGCTCGGCCACCTTGTTGAGCGACTGGCGCTGGCCCTGGCGCCTCGAGCGCCAGCTGCCGAACTCCTGCTCGAACTTCGACTGATGCTCGCGGCGATATTCGTCATAGTCGCGGTCGAGATCGTCGATCTGCCGCCGCCGCCATTCCGCATAATGCGGATCGTGGCCGCCTTGGCCGCGGTCGCGGTCGCCGCCCTTGTCGCGCAGCGCGGCGTAACGAGAGGAGCTGCCCGAGCCGGTGCTTGTCGGGCCGTAGCCGCCGCCCATGCCGCCGCCGGTCGCCCCTGACATCGGATGGGCGCCATGGGTGCCGGTCGAGCCGACGTCGGTCTGGTCGAAGCGCCGGCCGTAGTCGCCGCCGAAGCCGGTGCCTTCCCAAAGTTCGGGCTCCGGCACGCCGTAGCCCGAGCCGTAACCCGTGCCCGCGCCGCCGCGGCCATAGCCTGCGCCGTAGCGGTCGCCGCGTTCGCCGCCGCGCGATTCGGTGAACCAGCCGCGCTCGCCCGGCCGCTCGCGGTTCCAGCTCTCGCCGCGCTGGTTGCCCCAGCCGCTGCCGGGGCTCCGGTCGCCGAGATCGCGATAATCGTTGTCGCGCCGGCCGGTCATGCCCTGCTCGCGCGCCCAGCGGCGCTCGTCTTCCTCGCGCCGGCGCTGCGCTTCCTCGTCGCCGAACCAGGAGCGGACCTCGTCGCCGGCCCGATCGAGGAAGCCGCGATCGTCATCGCCGCGATAGCCGCCGCCATAGGAGCCTCGGCCACCCTGGCTGTGATAGTCGCTCCGTCCAGAGTCGCGGTCTCGGTTCCAGCTCCCCTGGTCCCGGTCGCGCCATCGGTCGCCGCCGTAGCGGTCGTCATAATTCGCCATGATGATCTCCTTCGATCGATCGGACGCGAAAACCGGCGCGGCCCATCCACGCTCGCGTCCCAGGATCAAAACGAGCATCGGCACGGCGCCGTTCCGGACGGCGAGGCGGTCCGTTGGGCGCGCCGGGCGAAACGAACGATGCTGAGAAGGAGGCGGATATGCGGCGTTGCGAAAGCGCGCACGCCTCGCTATCTGGGCGCCTCTCGGGTCGCCGCTCCCGCCCATGGAGTGGCCTTCGAAACGGCGCGGGGCTGTAGCTCAGATGGGAGAGCGCTGCAATCGCACTGCAGAGGTCAGGGGTTCGATTCCCCTCAGCTCCACCACCTTTTCAATGACTTAGGTGCCCCCATCGGCTTACGTATGGAAAAAGTACGGAAAAGGGTTCGGCCGCTATGATGTCGAACCGTCCGTCGTCTGACGCTCGAGAGCGACCAAGGTGCGCACTGGTGTAACCGGCGAAATCCCGCTTGCAGGGACTGCAACGCTATCGGCCCTCCGTCTCGCCCGGTGCCGTCGCCACGAGGAAGCGATCGTACAGCTCATGCTGATGCCGAATCGAGGTCCGCGCCGGTCGGTCCAGTGGGGATGACCGTCAGTTCGCCGGTCACCACCAATTCTGGTGGCGATACGGCGCATGGATCAGAGTCAGACCGCGCTCAGGCCAAGCGTTCGCCACGAAGGTCCCTTTGCGCTTCGGGTCCGGCCAGCCGATCAGCGAGGGAAGGCGGAATGCAAGGATCGCAGCGAGTGGATCGTCGACATCGAATTCATTCGGATTAATAAGGATTTCCCCAAGCTTGGCGCTGTTTGCAAGGAACAGGTTGGGAAGCGACAGTTCGCACATCCAGACCTGCGGGGGTAGCGTAGCCAGCAACTTCCGCGCGAGCCTCTGGCCTACGCGCGACTCGGGCGCCTGACGTTCCACTCCGTCGCACCAGCTTTCGCGATCGATCAGAGTCGCTCGGAAAAGCCAGCGCTCTCGCCGTTGTGTCAGCATGTCCCACCAGCGCCCCTTGCCAAGCCCCTGGACTTTGACGGCTTTGATCAACTGTTCGAGGAGCTGCCGCCCGGCATCCTCCGCGAGCGTCGGTGATACCGACGCTCCGCTTGGCAGCAGGGCAATAACGTGCCGCGGTCGCGGCGCGGCCGGATCTTCCTGGAACAGGCCTGCACGCGAAAGGCAATAATAGGGGCCAAGCAGGTCATCGTGAATAACGAGATGGTCGATCCACAAGCTGCTGGATGCGAAATGGGAATGGCCATTCACATGGAGCGCGGTCCCGAGTGGGTGCCATTCGTCGGAATTGAAGGTGTGACCGAGGACCGAGATCACGTGGTCAACCTGCCCCTCGCCCCCGAGCATCAGCAGGGCCGGCGCGCCCGAATCTGCAAGCCCCGCCAGCAGACTCCAGATCGTGTCGTTTTTCGTCGCCTGGCCGAGGCTTAGCTTACGCCCGTCAACGTGGTAGGGCACCGCGTCGAGCTTGTTGTGCCGCAGAGCCCGTATGACCTCACGGCTGTCGACGGCGTCCGCCGGCGACTCGAAGCCCCAGAATTCATTCAACTCGGCCGTAGACACGCTTCGCCCGGTCTTCGTGCGGATGAGCCCGCGAACCGCACTGTGCGCGCAAATGCTGGTGACGCCATTCTGCTGGCAGAAGTAGCTCGCCGGGATACGCATCTCCGTTCCCCAAGCCCTGAAGCTCAACCGGCACGCCGTCGTCAGATTGTTGTTGAGGAGCTGGACGTTGCGTTTGCCCGGGACCCGGATGATGGCCTCGTAGAGATAGCTCCGCCTGCCGTCGCGCACGGGGAAGCTGATGATTACCAAATGGCCGATGACACCGTCTTCTTTTGGGACACTCTTTTGCGGTGCGCGGGGGCGCCGACTGGTGAGAAAGGTGATGGCGCGCGCTGATACCAGCCCCTGGACGCCGGGCGAGAAGCTTTGAAGGTGATCGATCTCCGCTGCCACGTCGGGTCGCGCAGACACGTCTTCCATCAAGAAAGAGCAAGCCTCCATCTTCCGGGCCAGTGTGCAGATGCGATGGATGCAGGCGGCAGTCTGCTCACTCGCCCCGCCCTCCCAATACGCTTCTATGAAATCATTGTAGAAAGAGTAGGGGGGGCGCGCGCACGGCAGCCAATCGTCGTCGAAATTCTCACGGCTCCACATGCTTGCCCCCGACATTGCGATTCGCGCCCCGCCGCCCGGAATTGCGACGAGTGGATTAACCTCTTTATTGAGCCTTTAGCAATTTGTTGATAGGGCGAGCGCAGTAACGGCGTTGGCTGTTGCCTAAGGGGGGGTAGAACGCAGGCTCATGAGAGCAGAGAGCAGCGAAGCGGAACTTTCAACGTTGAATAACGAGACCATGCCTGATTTGGACGACGAGGCTTGCGAATTCGAGCCTGGGGAGATCTCGGTTCAGCTGAGCCGAGCCGCCGAACAGCGGGTCGGGCGAGTTCGTCGTTGGGAGATGTGGTCGGAATCGCGTTCGATTGAGCTCACCGGCCGCGGCTGAGCACCGCCTTGAGATCGCCTGCAGCTGGCCTACCGCTGCCTAGGCGTCTCCAAACGCCCGAATCCACGCGAGAGCAGCTTTGCGAACCGCGTCGAGGTCCTCGTTCATCTGGATCGTCCCAGGGAGCTGATCCAGGAAAGCCTGCAAGACTCCTGATCGGTCAATGAACGCCACCAGGGTTGGGAGCGCCGACTGGAGGGCCGTACCCTCGCCAAATCGTTGAGAGAAGAAGGATGGCCGGAGGTCATGTGGGCGGACTTCGGTCAGGTCCCACGCGAGCGACGCGATCCTGTAAACCATCTCCTTGTCGGCGAGTGCCGCCGCTATGGCCGCGCCGAGCGGCTGATGGACGTCTTCAAAAACCGTCACGAAACGAAGATGTGGCGCCGGCAGGCCATCGCGCTCGATCTTGCGCTCGGTGGAACGGCAGGCCTGAACCCATTGCGCCATGGTCCGCGTTGGCCAGTTGCTCGGGTCGATTTCTAATAGGGTAGCGATGCCCACGGCGTGAGCGCCACGGCGCAAGGAAGCATGGAATGTGCCGATGGCGCGGCGGGCGGGATCCTGCTCGCGAAGCAGCGAGCCGTAGATACGAACCAAGCGAAGCTCTTCAGCTTTCGGCCAGGAGGAGGGCAGCCCCGCTACGAACCGGTGCAGGCTTTCGTGCAGTCTTGCACGCCGCGCGGAACTGGGCGCTCTCAACTGGGCGAACAACTCCTTGAGGATCCCGTACCTCAACCGAATTCGGGCCGGGGTGTTCGGCAGATCCTCTCCAACCGAAAGAACCTCGTCAACCACGTCATCATAACGGGCGGCGTGAGCGGCCAACAACGGGTCGAGCAAGGGAGCCCGCGTGCCGAAGTTGAACGCCGGGCGATAGGCGTTGCCGACGAGAGGCTCGACCACGGCGCAAGCGGTCCGCCAGCGTCCCGACTGCAAGAAGAGACGAAGCACCAGTCGCGCAATCGCCGGCGAAAGCTCGCGATCTCCGGCGCTGAGCGACCTTGCAAAGGCAAGGCCGGCGTCGGCATCACGGCGCGCAACCCAGTTCCGGGCCAGGTCCGTGATGAGGGCTGTCCGCAGGTTCACGTCGAGACGCTCAAGCTCAGCTCCGGAGAGATCGTATCCGAGCAACCCGCGAATGACCGACTGGTAGCTGCGCGGAAAATCCTCGAGTTGAAGTACGATCTCGTCACGAGCCCGCCGGATCGCGGACAGGCTCAGACCGCTGCTGCGATTCCGCAAGGCGGCGATCTGGAGTGCGTGATAGACCATGAGCGAGTGATGACGTTGCTCGTCATCGCCGCTCGACGCGCGCCGCTCTTGCAGATGGAACTTTCGAGCCGAGCTATGGAGGCTGAGCAGCCTCTCCCGGACGCCCGGCGTGTTGTCGGCGGTCATCTTGGCCAACATCGTCCGTCGAAGATCCGGGCGGTGTCGCACTCGGGCAGGATTGCTTCCGACCACCGGCTCGACCAGCCACAACTCCTGGGCCAGCCGATCAAAGAGAAGCTCCGCTTGGGATTGCTCCAGCGTGTCTTCCCCAGGGCGAACGACGGGCCAAATCACCTCGGCGATCGACTGCGCGGAAACCTCGCTGAGCACAAGCCCGGGATGGGCGAGGTCGCGCAGTTTAGGCGGTACCTGCGCCAGCACGCGGCCGTAGATGTAGGCCGTGGCCATTTCGCCATCGGCTTCCTCGCGGATCCTGTTCAGGTCCTCGGTTTCCAGGTCGAGACGCTTGTCGTGAACGAGGCGGCCGATGAGCAACAGCAGCATGGGGATGCCCACACGCTGCCGGAACAATGTGTCGTCATTGCCGACCGCCAAGTCGTCGAAGGCCCGGAGGAATCGCTCAGCGGCGCTGCGAGCCATGCCCGCGCGGCCGGTCAGAACCTCTAGGCTCGCGGAACGCGACAAGCCAGAAAACGGGAACGTTTCGCTACGTATGCCAGCAGTATCGAGGCCGCTCGAGAAGACTGAGCGGCCGGAGGCGAGCACGGCCAGCCGCGGCAGGACTCGCCGCTTTAGCTCGGAGAGTGTCGTGAGGAGATCGGCCGCCCGCCCCGGAAGCCGCTCCACCTGCTCGAAGGTGTCGAGGACGATGAGGGTCGGCCTGTCGATCTGATCCCGATGGTGACCGGCCAGCGCGTCGCTCAACGTGTCGACCGCGGCCTTGGTCTCGAGCTTGTCGAACGCGGCGGTCTCCGACACTTCGGATTGCCGCACGGAAAGCCTGGCTTCCCTTAGCGCGCCAGCGCGCTCGGGCAATGCCCACGCCAGCTGACGCGATAACTCCGCGAGGACACTACCGACATCCTCAGGATGGATCCGCAACTTGTCGTAATCGATCCAGATCACGATCGGCTCTCCGGCCTGCCGCGGCAGGCCGTGGCAGACCAGGTGAGCAGCCAGCGTTGACTTGCCTATGCCGCCGATGCCCTCGAGCCGGAAGAGAGACAGGAACGAGTCTTTGGATCGCCACGCTTGACGAACGAATGTGGTGAGCCGCCGCAATTCCTCGTCACGTCCAACCATTCCCCGAGCCAACTCAGCGAGCTCGCAATCGCGCGACCTGAGCTCGAGTGCCGCGCTGATGCTGTCAGCGCTCGGGAGCCCCGCGTCGGTATGAACGGCGTCGAGCCAGCCGACGATCTCGGCCGCCGCCGCCAGATCCCCCGACGGCGCTTGATCGACCACGAACCGATGCTGAAGGAGGGCGCATATCAAACGAGGGGCCTGGTCGCCGGTGGCCTCTGCGAGCCGTGTTGCCGCCTCGATCAGACGGCCATCCTCCCGCAGCTGCCGTAGCCGCCGGAACCGCTCCTCCTCGACAAGCCGCCAGCGCGAGACATCAACCGAATCCACAAGACAGGAGCGTCGCAGTCCGCTCAGCCAGACCCGGCTTGGCTGTGGGTCCGGCCCCAGCGACACCTCGCGCCACAGCTCGCGCGGATCGAACCATTGGATCAGGGCTGCGTGCTCCTCGGCGGCGTTGAGGCTTGGCCCGATCATCAGACTACCGTCGTTTGGAAGAGAGCGATCGAGACCGCTCGCGACCTGCGCCAGTTGCTCGCGGAGCTCCTCGAAGTCCGATGTATTCATGCCCTTATGCCAAGGGCGCGGTCGAACTGCTCGCGTAGGAGGTCGCAAAGCGCGGCATAGAAGTCACCCCCCTGAATGACCGCCGCCTGCGCGGCTTTGAGAAACAGCCATCCGCTGCCCTGCAGCGAGGCCCGTACATCGGGTTTATCGGGTGCCACGGCTTGGGCCCAACGCACGAGATAGGTCTCGATGTCCGACTCGCTCGGCTCGGCGAAGGACCACTTGAGCACCGGGCCGCTTACCGAATCGCGAAGCATGTCCTGGACAGCCGCCGCCATGCCGGGGTGGTCGCCAATGACAAGAAGCCTGCCGCGCCCACCCTGAATCGAGAGCAGAGCTCGATAGAGATACCCAAGCGCTTCGGAAGCCGCCGTCCGCATCGGTTTATCCTCAACGTGAACGAGGAGCCAGACCGGACCGGCAGCTTGCACCCGGCCGAGCCGATCAGCAAGTGCCGCTACAGCGTTCGCCGCGCGAACCGAGTCGGTGGACAGGTCCGAAGTCGGAAGCTCGGTCGGCGCGGCGGCGACGGGAAGCTGAAGCTGGTTGGCCAAGGCCTCCAACACTGCGGAAGTCGGTTCCCGCGACTCAAGCGTCGCCATCGCGATGCGGTCCAGCTCGGCGCGCCTGATTCGTAGAACTGTTGCGCCTCCTGGAGGCAACATGGACGAGATAATGTCGACCAGAAGCGCGCCAGCCACCCGCGGCATGCTTACGACGGCCGCCATCGGCTCAGTCGCGAGCTGCGCGAACCAGACCGAGTGCTGAAGCGATTCGAAGCCGATCACAGGTATGCCCGTGCCGACCGCGCCCGCCGGGCGCCACTCCCACAGCGGATTGAGGCTGGGGTCGGGCATGTGGTCGTCCGGATGCTCGCGCCACCAGCGGGCCAGCCAAGCGCCGCCGCCGCCTACGTTGAGGACGGGATCCGCGTCCTTGACCGCGCCGTGGTGGAGCCCGACGATCCTCGCGGCCTGGCTGATCAGCGGTCCGCCCGAGCTTCCGCCGAGGCTCGAACAGCTGTGCAGGAAGCGGCTGCCATGAGCGCCCTTGTGGGATCCGTAGCTGACCATTTGCGCGCCGCCGCCTGGATGGTGGTGGAGCAGGAGCCCGTGGCGATTCGGCTCTCCTCGTGAGGCGACCTGTTCAAGGCTGACCCAGCCGCGCGTAAGTCCCGGAGCATCCTTTAACCGAAGGATTGCGACGTCGTGACTGTCCATGAGCTGTTCGGGCGGTGGCAGCGTGAGCTTGCCTGCAGCATCCCGCTGGAAGTCGCAACGCGCCTCCGCCACAAGCCATTTCTCGGCAACATCGATGGTGCGGTCGGCTTCTGCGTCGCTCGTTGCGAGCATGTCGAGCTTGACCTTCAGGGTGTCAGCCGCGTCAGTGCGATAGTCCCCTGTTTCGCGATCGAGCAACGGCTCCAGGACGTGGGCCGCGGTGGCAACGAGATGAGGCGCGATCAGGACACCGGAGCCACTGACGCCGTTTCGCCCATCGACGATCCGGCAGACCTTTCGCATCGTGTTCTGCAGCTGCGCCGCGAGAAAGGCCACCTCCGCGTCATAGCCTTGCGGATTCACTGCCTGCCGGTCGAAGACCGGCTGCGTCACCGCGCCTTCTTTCTCAGTCGTCAGCGCAAGCGCCATCTCCTCTATCGCCGCTCTCGCGGTATCGACGTCGAGAGAGGGCGTGACGCCCGCATGCTCTCGGCACAGTTCGGCGAAAACCTGCCCATT
The DNA here is from genome assembly GCA_036269695.1 of Allosphingosinicella sp. Lineage (GTDB taxonomy): Bacteria > Pseudomonadota > Alphaproteobacteria > Sphingomonadales > Sphingomonadaceae > Allosphingosinicella. The sequence continues at coordinate 24,256 of DATBDY010000049.1, forward strand.
AGGTGACAAGATGGGCCCGGCGACCTGCGCTTCAATAGACTTGCGCAGCAGCCTGCGAAGGAACTGCTCCTCCCGGGCAAAACGCAAGCATGCGATTATCGTCGGAACGTCGGGATAAAGCGCTGCCACCGTGGCATGATCCTGGACGCTGTCGCGCTGCGACTGGGCTCGGGCAAACGTCCGGCCGAATTCGTCAACGCTGACGGCGACGCACCGCGCCAGCTTCGCGAGTATCTCGTCTGAAATCACCACCCGCCGCGGGCCGCGATGAGGGCGATGCTCAAGCCCCAATTGGCACCCGGCGCGGGCGACCCACAATGAATGCCGCCGACCTTGCCGGTGCCTACCGAGAGCATTGCTCCTCCGGAGGATCCCCGAGTCGTGGTCGCGTCATGGAGCACGAGGTCGCGTGGGTCACCGAACCCGACGGCGCGAGCGGGCGAGAGCCTCTTCACGTGCCAGACGCCCCTGAACAGTCGATCCCACGCAGCGCTTTGCGCTCGAAGCAACTCAAGATCGGGCGGCCGTCCCGGATAGCTAACCACGGCGAGCTGGCGAGGCGGCTCAAATGCGTCTCGGCGGCGATCGACGGCCGCCGGCGCAGGAAGGACCGCACCTGGGTCAGCGGCGCCGGACAGTCGAAGCACCGCCCAATCCTCCTCGGCGGCTTCGCTGGCGCCGAGCGCCGCCGGCGACGCGAGGACATGCCGGTTTGCACGCGCGCCGCGGAATTCACCGCTGAAGTCGATATGCGCGACCGCGCCGTTCAAACGACCACCCTCGAGGGCGATGGCGGCGTGGCGGGCTGTCAGGATTGCGGCGACCCCGGCTTGCGGGTGCGCGACGAGGACCCCTGATCCGACGTGCCGGCCATCAAGCTCCAGGCGGCCGGTCGCGGCGATCGACGAGCCGGCGTCGAACAGGAACGCGCTGTAGAGCTCGCCGAACGCGCCAAGCGCAGCGGGTTCGGCGACACTGCCGTTTCGTATCATAGTAGCCGGTCGAGTTCCGTCACTGATGATCATCAACTCGGCGACGAATGGCACTTGCGACTTGGCCGGAAGCGGCTTCTCCTCGATCAGACTGCGGGCAATCTCGCGCGCCAACTCAACGTGATCTTGCGCGCGGTGAAGCGCCGGAAGGCTGGTGCCGTCAGGGGCGGTTTCTTCGATCAGATCTGCCAGTTGACCGACGGCGGCGGTGATACGATCCGTTCTATTGGCGTGTCTGGACTCTCTAGTCCCCTCGCATGCGCCAAAGTCGCCTTCTGCTGAGTAGCCAGTGTAGTCTCCATCGCCGAATGTACGGCGAAGACGGCTTTCTACGTCTCGCGACTGGCTGTCCGTCGACATCGCGTTGACTTACCAAGAAGTTCGCGTAGCGCAAGTCGCGCTGTCGCAATTCAGAATCTTCGGCGGCGTAGCGTTGGCTCTCTTTAGGCCCGGCGCTATCACGACCTTTCCTCATCTGTGGAGTGAGCCCGATGGCCTATGGAGAGAGCTTGGATCGCTTGGATGCTCTTCTGGGCCACACCACGCTTCGGCGCATCATCGCAGATGCGCACAATCCATCGAGCGAGTCAGCAAGGCTCCTCGGGCGGCTGAACATCCCTCCAGCGGAGCTTGAGGCCGCGCTTTCAGGGCGCATGGCGGAATCCATCGAGGCGCGCGAGGGAGCTGGAACTGAGCGAAGCATGCTCCTCGAGGCCATAATTCTCCGGCTCGGGCGCCCGAGCTATCTTATCCGCGGTGGTGTCGTGGACTGGGCATCAGGCGTCGCATTCGAAGCGCCCGGCCTCAATTTCGAGGATGATGTGAAGCCGGCGATCGACCTCCTGGCCGGCAGCTTCTACTGCGTTGGCAGGGTGAACACTGCCAATCATCCGGCGCTCGACTGGGTCGGGACTGCATGGTTGGTCGACGCCGGCGACGGTCCGCTCGCGATCACGAACCGCCATGTCGCTCAGGAGTTCGCCGCGCTGCGCGCCGGTCAAGCCGTGCTCAGCTACGATCCTCGCACGATGTTGCGCCGTGGGGCATGGGTCGACTTCGTTGCCGAGCATGGCAACCCGACGGTGGCCGAAGCCCGCGTTAAGGGCATCCGCTACCTCGCGACGGAAAACCGGCCGGACGTCGCGATACTAGAACTGGAGGACAACGGTCTGGCGAGCGAGCGCCTCTCGCTAGCAGGCCGCGACGCAGCGCGCGGCGATCTCATCGCGACGATCGGCTTCCCGGCGCGCGACTCGCGCAACGGGGCGGACGCACAGAACGACGTCTTCGGGACAGTGTACGATTGCAAGCGCCTCGCGCCCGGGCTGATCCGCCAGCCAGCCGCCCCCGGCGAGGGCTTGCTTCACGACGCTTCGACCTTGGGCGGGGCCTCTGGCTCACCGCTCATCGACGTCTCGTCGGGAAAGGTTGTGGGGCTTCATTTCAGCGGAGCCTATTTGTCCAAAAACATGGCTGTTTCGGTGGCTTCTCTGAAGGATGCGCTAAAGGGCAGCGCGGTTGCGACACGAGCACTGCCGAACTCCGGACAGACTGAAGGCCGGCACGATGGAGAGCATGCCGCGGACTTCTTCGAGGGCCGGAGCGGCTATGTCCGGGAGTTCCTTGCTGACGGCGCCGGGATCGACACGCCACTTCATGGGGAGCTCACCGTTCAGCTGCCAGCTCCGCCAACCGCGGATCTTGCGCCGATCGTGGGAAGACCGGGCGAGCACGAGCTACGCTATACCCACTTCAGTGTCCTCTATCACCGTGCCCGCCGGACTCCCTGCCTGACGGCCGTAAACATCGACGGCGCGCATCCGCAGAAGATCGTCCGCGGCGATGACCAATGGTTCGCCGATCTCCGCCTGGAACGCTCGCTCCAGCTCACGCAGCGAGACTTTCCGGCGGACTTCGATCGTGGGCACATGGTTCGGCGTGAAGACCCGAACTGGGGTACGCGCGCTGCAGCTGAACAAGCCGATGGCGACACTTTTCACTACACCAACGCCGCCTTGCAGCACGCGCAGCTTAATCGAAGCAGGCAGCGCTGGCTTGGGCTCGAAGAGTACATCCTTCGCTCAGCAAAGACCTACGGATTCCGCGCGAGCGTCTTCTCCGGCCCTGTCCTGGCCGATTGCGATCCTGTGATTGAAGGGCGCGACGACCTGCAGGTCCCACTTGCGTTCTGGAAGGTCGTCGTCATGCCCTCGGCGGACCTGCCGTCGCTCCACGCAACAGGATATGTGCTCGGCCAGGCCACCTTCGTTCGAGCACTCACGGAGACCTTCGCATTCGGCGACTTCAATGCCTACCAGGTCCCGATCTCGGCAATCGCACGCCAAACCGGCATCAACTTCCACGGGCTGGAGCAGGCCGACCCGATCCGTCACAGGGGGGAAATCGAGACCGCGACTTCTGGCGCAATCCTGCTGCAAGATTTCGATGACATCGTCCTCTAGGGGCGCGAGACGCTCACCCCTCAGCCGGAAAAGCTAAGTGTCCCTACTGGCTTGGCGGCACGTTAGGCTTACGTAGCGTGGCGAAATGCATCGACAGGATGCTCGTCGAACGGCGGGCGCGCCCTTTCTATTCGGCGGGCCGCTTCCGCATTGAAGTGACAATTCCGATGGCGGCCAGCGCCACACTTCCGATCAGCATCCACCCGCCGAAGAAACTCGGCTCGATGCTGAGAACTCTCACGGCGAAAACACGGGCGGAGTCTCGTAGGGGTCACCACACTCAAGGGCTAAATGCCTGATACGACTGGTGGTTTTCTGGCCTGCAGATGGGCGGCCCTCACTCTGACCCACGGTTTTTCTGCGCTCTACTGAACCTTCTTCGGCTGCCTTGTCACCTGCCGAGAGTCAGATCCGCCCTGTGACGAAGTTTATGTTCCAAAGATGAGGAGAGTCTGCTGGTGCGCACCCGTCGTCGCGTGGCTGGGCGACCGGACTCCTGAAAGCTCGGGTTTCCGCCCAGCCGCAACTCATGCTTCTTCATCTGCTAGTAATACCACTCTGCGGAATTCCGCTGACGCTGGCAGCGCGGTCAGGTCTACAATTCCTGCGAGTTCTATGGATCGCGGCGCCCACAGGTTGGCGTGGACCCGCATCGGCAGATGCGGGACCGGCGTCGGATCCCAGCTCCGGCGCTCGTGGACCACGATCCCGTCCACAGACCATGAGATGCGATCCCGGGACCATTCGATGGCATAGGCATGGAAGTCCGCAGACGCGTCGAAGCCGAGGTCGATGCGGCAAGGTGACCCGCGGTAGCCGAAACCAAGCGCGGCCCCGTCGTCGCCGGGGTTGAAATAGACGTTGACCAGCATCTGCCGCGGATCGTCGCCCAACAGCTCGATGTCGATCTCTTGTCGCGGAGTGTCACGATGGAGGAAGAAGCCTGTCACGAGCCCGGGTCCGGCCGCAGCCCTGATCTCCGCCTCGAACCTTCCATAAGGGAACATGCGCGCCGATGCGAACGCGCCGGAGCGAAAGGGTCTAACTTCCCCGTCCGCTGCGACGGACAGGACGAGCTGCTTGCTCTCGGGCAACTCAACGACGCCTTCCCTCGTGAATGCCGCTAGATTGCCTGGGAAAGTCTCCACCAGAGTGATGAGTTCGCGCGGGTGCACCGCGCGCGACATCCTGGCGGTCCGAATCGGGCTAATGTTCACTCTATTATCGATTTGTCGCGGCTGCCATGCGGCGCTCGGCGGCAGCACCCATGGCGAGTCGTCCATCGGCATGACTTTGGTCGCCGCATTCGCTGCCAAAGGCTGGGGCGGAGAAAGCCGCTCGTCGCGGAACATCCCCGTGCCTACCGGCGCGCGGGTCGGATATTCTTCGGCGGGCGGCGCTAGGCCCAGTAGGCGGCAGATGGGATCCCAGCGTGGATCGGCGGCGTCGACGACGGACGTGCGCGCTGGCGGAAGACGCAGCGCCCACGGGCCGTGCGGGCCAGTGGCCTCGGACTCGATGATGAACCGGGCGTCCGAGCGCTCGATCGCCGCGCGGAGCGCGTTTTCGTCCAGCGGAGGATCGACTACGGCATCGAAAACTTCACCGACCGCTACGAGTTCGGCGGCCGAGAGTTCCGGCTCGGAGCCGGCGAAGGCCCTTGTTCGCAAGCCCAACATCGAAATCGCCATCGCGAGGCCCTCGCCCTCGCCTGCGGTCCATGCAAGCGTCAAACCGTGCGGTGGTCGGTCCGGTCTGGCGGGAGGCGCGCCGGCATCAACCGTGCCGGCTCGGGCAAGGAAGGGAAGGATAGAGTAAGCGTTGTCCGACTCGCCGTCCTCACGCTGCATGATCGCCGGGCGCGTGAGGGCGAGCGCGCCCAGTTCGGCGAACCGATAGTTCATCCAAAGGTCCGCGGGGCCAACCACTGGCATTGCCTTGAGCAGCGCGGCGGCACCGTCGCGCGACAGCACGTAGCCGGACAAGAACCATAGCCCGCGGACGGGTTGGAAGAGCGCGTCGCAGGCGTCCGCCCTGGTCGCCATTCCGCCCGCGTCCTTGAAGGAGAGGTATAGGAGGTGCGGCCCGCCGTCGTTTCCGCGCCGGCGCAGCGCGGCGCGCCATCCGAGTTCGATCACCCTCGCGGCGCTGCGCCGGAACCAGACGTCGTCCTCCAGCACGAGGACGTGCCGGTGAGGACCGGCGGCGATCGCCTTCCAAGCCTCAATATGCGAACGCGCGACCGCGACCTCTTGGCGCGTCATTCGGATCGGGAGCTCAGTGTCAAAGCAATCCGCGAGCCTCGCGTCCGGCTGCACGAACAGATGGTCGCCAATCCGATACATCGCATCGACGTCTGCCGTGGCCGCCACAGCTCGACCGTCCCTCGCGTCCACCGCTGAGAGCCGCTGGACGATGGTTGGCAGGCGTGCGCCGGTCGCGGTCCTGAAGCGCCCGAGTTCCCGGAGCAACCTCCTCCACCGCAAAGGCTGTCGGTCAAGATTGATCGCTAGAATAGAGCCGATCTTGTCGTCGCCGGAGCCGAACGCGGAGATCCGCCCGCCCGGCAGCCACCACGCTGCAAGCCGCGCGGCCCGGAAGGCGACGCGCCGCAGAACTGCCGAGGGATCTTGGAGGTTCACGGTGGCTGGGTCCTAGGCGCCGGGCATCAGCCCGCGTCCATATTGCGCCAGTTCCGGCCGTCGCCGCGATAGGATAGGTCCCAGCGGGTCTCCGCAATCCCGTTCCAATGTCGAATGAACTGAAAGTCGAAGGGGCGGCCGGACGCCTCGAGTTCGCTTGCGTGGGCGGCGAGAGCCGCCGTCAAATTCCCGGGTCCCGTAGTCGACTGGATCTCCGGGCGCGGATCTCCGGCGAGCAGCAAAGCGGTCGCTCGCGCCAGCGCCCGCGCGAGAACTGGGTGGCCGGGGGCAGCTGCCAACGGGTTGTTGTTCGTGTAGAAGATGCGGTGTCCGGCCGGCAGGTCTGGCTTCCAGACGTCCCCAGTCGGTGCCATCGCGCGCGCCTCCACATCGTAGCAGAGCGGCTGGAGCTTGAGGGTGCCATCCGCGACGAGATCCTCGACATCTCCGTCTAAGAGGACGTCGTCCGCGTCGACGTAGAGGCCGCCCTCCCGCAGGATGAAGCACATCCGCAAGTAGTCGCTACGCATGGCCGGATGCCGGCAACGTCCGAACGCGTCGGTCTCACGGCGTGTGTAGTTCTCTCGGATGTAGGCGGCAGCCGATGCATCGTCGAAGGTGCACACGTTGAAACCGTCGCTTCGGAGCCGATCCCAGCTGGCGAGACATGCGCGCACGTCGTTGGGGAGTTCGTCCAGATCGTGCCAATAGCGCACTAGCGTCCGCGGTGCCGGAGAGCCGGCAGGCAGGCCAACCGCGCCCGCATGCTCGCCCTGGCGGAGTACAAGACCTCGGATGAAGGCAGAGCGCAAGCCATCGTCCTCTTCGAAGCCGGGTGGGAAGACCCATCCGCGTTCTTCCGATGGCCCTTGCACATCAGCGTCGGTGGGCCTTTGGCGGGGCGGACTACCTGCCGGCAAGCGCTGCGTCACACGTTTGAAGCGGACCTGTCCGGTCTCTATGCGCCAGGTATCGCTCGGAGGCTCTTAGTAGGTATGCACGGCCTTCAACGACGAAGCCATCGAGGCCGTGCTGCACGGTGTAGGTGTCGAGGTCTGCGATGTTGTTGATGAATCCCCTGCCGTTGAAGTTCAGCGAGGTGTTGCACAGGACGCCGTAGCCGGAGCGCTTCCTGAACGCGACAAGGAGGTCGTAGAGGGGGGCGTTGGTCGTGGCCGTGACGGTCTGTAAGCGAGCGGTGCCGTTGACGTGTGTCACGGCCGCGAGCCTGTCCGTGGTCGCGCGATGCGTGAAGAGCATGTGGGGGCTGTCGTCGATGCAGCCGAACCGGCGCGCGGCGTCCTCGCGCAGGCACACGGGGGCGATAGGTCGAAACTGCTCGCGCTGCTTTATCTCGTTTAGCCTGATCCTAGTGGCATCCGCGAAGGGCGCGGCGAGGATCGACCGGTTTCCAAGGGCCCTGGGTCCGATCTCCCAACGTCCATTCACCCAACCAAGGATGAGGTCACTCGCAAGCAGGTCCGCGACGAGGTCGGGTGTGGCCTCGACAACGTCGTAGCGGCTGGTCTCGAAAGCCCTGTCTGTCTGGAACCCAAGCCCGGCATAGACGTCCCACTCGATTGTAGCGTCGCCGGTCAACTGGAGCTGGGCGTCGATGGCGGTGCCTATGGCGGATCCGGAATCGTTCGCGACCGGCGGGACATGCACCTTGCCGAAGAGCCCGGTCTCGACCCATTTCGTGTTCCAGTCGCAGTTGAGCCCGCACCCTCCGGCCACCACAAGCGGCAGACCCTTGCGCATATTCGCACGGGCAAATGCGTGGAACGCCTCGAAGAGCCGATCGCTGTATATGCCCGCGAAGTCGCGAAAGTTCGCATCCTCCACACCCACGTCGAAGTAGGGCGACCCCGCCAGTCTGTCATACATGTCGAGCCGCACATCAGGGGATGAGAGAAGGAACCTCATCAGGTCCTCCTCCGCTGTTGTAGCCTCGCTCCGCCTCGAGAACGATGCGAGCGCCATAAGCTTGCCGGCGTCGGAAAACCGGGAGAACGGCGCGTTCTTCGGGAAAGTGGGGTCTGCCAGGCCATATATAGAGCAGTAGCGGTTCCCCGGCTGGTTCATAACATCACCGAGCCGCGTGACGTTCCCCTCGGCGTTAATCTCGTAGAACGCGCCGATCGCTCCTTCCCATACCAGCGCGTAGCAAGGCGTTCCCTTTGGAAGTCCGGACATGCCGTAGGCACAGAGTAGGTGCGAACGCTCGTGAGACGAGGAGAAGTGCTGGACGAATCGCCCAAACATCCGCCGGGTCTCGACTATGATGCTGGAGAGCTCAATCCCGCGGTAGCCCGCGAGCGGGGACGATCCCATCAACCGAGCCTCGCCGGGCCACCAACCGCCCACGCAGACGACGTCAGGGATCTCGTCGATGTGGGCGAGGGCGGCGAGCACGTCGTGAGGTGACGCGGGCATGTAGCGGTAGTTCGAGTCCTTCTCCGCCTCTATCGAGAATACGAGGCGGCCGTCCCGCACGTATGCGACTGCTCCGTCATGGCCAGGATTGTATGACAGGATTCTCATTGTCGAAGCGAGCCCCCGACACCGCTAGCTCTCGAACCGTGCGCCCTTATGTCGATGATCGAAATCCATTCCTGGGTTTCGGTCGATCTTTATCGTCTTTCATTCCCTAGGGAAGTCGGACTAGTCTAGCACTGCGCCAGCCGATCGCGCATCGAGCGTCGCCTTCACCTTGTCGAAGCTGACGAAGAACGGGACGACGATGGCGTCATGGTCTGGGACGCCATCGAGATGGATCCGTTGGCCCTCGCCGAGCGGATGGTGCGGGACGATATATTTCAGGAGAAACCAGCTGTGGTAGGCTTGGCAAATGACGTTGGTGTCGCCGAGCATGCTGATGGCATCCTCGCTGAGGATATTGAGCGCCTCGCGCGCCGTCGTGCCGAGCAGACTCGAGAGAGCACGCAGGTCAAGCGCCTGTGCGCTCATGTAGAGCGTCGTCGCGTAATATTCCCCATGATAGTCGATCAGTTCCTCGTCGCTGATCGTGCCAAGCGCCGCGCGGGCGACCTCCTCGTCCTGATGGAACCCCAGCTTATGGCGCAGCCGGCTGAGCGGCGCGCTCGACGTGGCGAAGTAGCGCTTGACGCGTTTGGCGGCCTCGACCGCGTCCGGGGTCACCTCCTCTTCCCAGGTGCGCGAGAAGGTCCCAAGCTTGCGCAGCAAGGCAGCGCCCTCGTGGAGACGGCCGGCGAGGAAACGCAGGTTGACGAGTTCGGTCACGATTTGCCCGTGCAAGTCGAGGTCCGACCGACCCTCCGGTGGCTGGTTGCGCGCCGTCAGCAATTGCCGGGTGAGAATGATACAATCGTTCCACAGCTGCCCGAGCATCAGATACCCGAACCGATGCCCCTCGGGTGCCTGATCGAACAGCGAGCGCGGAAATGCGTAACGATAGATTTCGGCCATCGTGCCTCCGACTGTCTCTCTACCCGACCTCAGCGGCGGCGGCGGCGGGGCATGCGCGGAACCTTCAGGGTCAGCTCGACGAAACGTGCCGGGTGCAGCGTTTCGTCGTCGACCCGCTGGATTAGGTCCCCTACATAGGCGACCCATTCGGGATGGCGAACTTCCGGAGGCTGCTCGCCGGTCCACGCAGGGAACTTCGGCCGAAGTGGACGGACGAACGGCAGGGATAGATCCACCGCGGATGGCGCCGCGCCGATTCCGAGCCGGGTCCGCATGGTCTTTTCATCCTGGAAGATTACTTCATCCGCGGCGACTATCTGCTCACGCGACTGGTGACGCCAGCGATCCCAGAAACTGATCAGGTGCTCCTCATCGGCGCAGGGCGGCACGAACAACACATGACGGGCAGCTTCCCATTGCAGGTCGTTGACGAGATCGGCGTGGCGGGAATTGAGAAGACGCACAACATTGCTGGTCGGCGAGCCGACCGCATAGGCATCGCCATCGTAGCAGAGCAGCGCCCGCCACGGCCCCAGCGGCAGGATGATCTGCAGCCCGATACTAGCGTAGCCGCGCGCCGGGGTGCCGGTGCCGTCGCACAGATGATTATGCAGAATCGCGGGCGCATCGGACGCCACGAACGGCGTAGAGCTGGCGTTGACGATCAGCTTCAGCTTGAGGTCGTACAGGAGCGGCGTTCCGAGAAACGCCATGCGCATTGCCTCGTGCACCGGATGGGTGAGCGTGACCCTCACGAGATCGAGGTTGTCGCGCAAAGGATTGTCGGGGTTCATGCGGCGGATCAGCAGCTTGGCCAGCTTGTCGGCGCGCTCGTTCTCGGCGTCCGCCGCTGCTTGGGTGCGCGCCAGCTGCAGCGCGAGGAACATGATCAAACCCTGATGCTCGCTCGACAGGCGCTTCGGGGGCCGGTCGCGCGCAAGCATCGCCCGTATGATGCCGGCCGCACTGCCTTCCAGCTTGGCGAGTTCGCGCTCGATCGTGCCGTCCTGGTCGTAGAACCACGGGCGCGAGGCTTGATCGCGCAGACTGACGCCGCGGATGATCCGGCCGAGCGAGAGCGGCAGGACGTCAATCTGCCGCTCATCGCCGTCATTAAACAGGCGAAGATAGCTTTGCGGCACGAAATGCTGGTTTTTGTTGGCAGGCATCCATCAATCCGGCCGCACTTCGTGCGCCAACCCTCCCCTCGACTAGAACGTACGCAGCTGCCGACACCTTCGATGCTCGCACCCCCGCTGCGTCGCCATCAGGACGGCAATGTGGAAGAAACACCGGCCGCGTCCGCACGCTCCTGCTCTACGGCTCGTTCCGCTTCCCACCACAGGCAGGTGGCTAAGTCCACTGCCCTGCCGCCTGAACAAGCGGCCGATTACGAGGATCGCTAACCAATAGCGGACAGGCCGTTCTCCACCATCGTGGCCGTCGGCGTCATCTGAACAATGTCGGCTTTTGGGCTCCGCGATGAGCGCGTCGAACGTCGGGATTGGCGCAAAGCGGCCACTGGCAAGGGCGTCCTTGAGTTGGGCATCCGACGGTCAGGCGCTCGCCTCGGAGGGGTTTTCTAGCGGGCGCGAGAAGGACGCGCACGTTCCTGAGTGGTAATCCACTCCGGCGCCGGATGCGCAGCCCGCGACGCGAAGATTCGCGGAATTGCGAAGCAAAGGACGATGCCGAGCACGAACGCGATGACCGCAGTCCACAAAAGCTGCCGCCACTGGCGTTCTGCCGTCCTCCCTCTCTCAACGACGGCATCGATGCGCGCTATCGAGGTGTGCGTCGCCGCCTTGGCGTCGGCAATTAGCTGACGGGCCTCGCCGCGGGCCTTCGCCATCGTTTCCTCGATGCGCGAGGCCAGGCTCTCGACGCTGAGTTTCATGGCCGGAGCCTTGGAGACGCACTCTACAGTCCGGGCGATCCGATCCAGCCTCTCGACCATCTGCTGCAGCGTCGGCAGATAATCCGGAGCGTTCTCCCGCTCCGCGGTCAGTCCCTGAACAGCACGCCGCAGCAAGCTCACCTCACCCCGGAGGTCGTCGAATGCGCGGGCCGGATCGGATGCGGCGGGAACGATATCTTGGCTCATGGCTGGAGCCTAGAACCCAATATCCAGACCGCGCGAGCGGCCGAGCCATTCCTGGAGGTCATGGGACAACGAAGCTCCGCTCGACTTCTTGATTCCGAGCTGCTGGATGCGGTTCCGGAGCAGCGACTCGAGCTGAGGGTCTCGCTCCAGGCTGTGCGCCATGCCCATCATGAGACGGCGAACCTCGTCGGCGCGCCAGCCGTGGCCATCGCGCTGCAACCGATCGGCGTGGCGGGCGTGCTGGTTCCACTCCTGGACGAACCGATCGGCCCGAACAGTCCTCCCCTGCCGCAACTCGGCCTCCACCTGCATGGCACGAATGGCGCGAGCCGTACGGCCGTTCGCTGCTTCGTCGACGAGGCTGCGATCGCCCCTGAACGCGCTGGTCAGATCCTGCGAGGCTTCAGGGTGGATTGCCCTCAGCGCCTCTACCGCCTTATCACGGGCAACGAGCTGATGCGGCAGCGGCGCCATTTCCTGCCGTTGCAGCCGCATGATGTCCGCGACTGCGCGGCCGGCTCGCTCCACCGCGAGGTCCAGAGGCGTCCTCGCCGGCTCAGCGCGGGCGACGGCGCCGAGCTTCAAGCCGGCGAACGGATCGCGCGGCGGCGGCTGGATCTTGGTGTCTTGCGCGCGATCTGATGAGAGATAGTCTGACGCCATGTCCTTTCCACGCTCGCGCGACAGCGTCCGGACGAGCTTTCCGCGGTCCGCGAAGTCGTCCCGGCCATAATGAAGATCGACCTGGTCCCGGTGTCGGGACAGAGCAACGTAAGCCGAGTGACGGTCGAGCCCCGGCGTCGCCAGCACGTGTACCCGGTCCACCGTCATGCCCTGCGCCTTGTGGATCGTCGCCGCATAGCCGTGATCGATATGGCCATAATCGTTCAGGTCGAACGCGATCAATCGGCCATCGTCGAGCAGCACGGCCAGGCGGGCGGAGCTGACGCTCTCGAGCCGGCCGAGGGAGCCGTTCTTCACGCCAAGGCTGCGCTCGTTCCTGAGGAAGATGATGCGGTCTCCGGCGGCGAGCTGCCGCTCGCCCCGCTCGGCCCTGATCGCCACCGGCTCGGCAAGCTCGCCCCGGCGCTGCAGCCGCTCGCGGGCGAGCGCATTCAGAGCCTGCACCTCCTCATTGGTGTGCGTGAGGATGATGCGGCTGACCTCCGGCGCCGCCGCTCGGTCCCGATCCCAGCGATCGATCAGATCCGACCGCGCCTCGTCGCGGCTCTCCACCGAATGGATTGCGCCGCGTTCTACATAAGCTTCGATGGCCTCGCCCGTCCGCTCGGTCGCCAGACATCGGGTGGCGCGCTGCTGCCACTCCTCTCGCTGTCGGCGGATGCTCGTGATCTCCCAGGCGCCATGCCGCTCCGCGATAGAGCGGAACGCGGCGCCAGCCTCGATTGCCTGCAGCTGCTCAGGATCGCCGACCAGCACGATCTTAGCGCCGCGTTTCTGCGCCTCGGCAATCACCCGCTCCATCTGGCGGGTGCCGATCATTCCCGCCTCGTCGATCACGAGCACATCATTTGCGGCAAGCAGGTCGCGCCCCTGCGCCCATTGATGCTCAAGGCTGGCAAGGGTCCTAGAAGCGATGCCGGAGCCCGCCTCCAGATTCTCGGCGGCAATGCCCGACAGCGCTGCGCCGTGCACGCGATGCCCCGCCTCTTCCCACGCCTCCCGCGCCACCCCGAGCATCGCGGATTTGCCGGTGCCGGCATACCCGATCACGACCCCGAGCCCATTCGGCCTGGTGATATGCTCGAATGCCCCCTGCTGCTCGTCCGAGAGGTCCAGCCCCCTCGCAGCCGCGAGGACAAGCGCGCGGTTCCGGTGCCGGTCGGGCACAACGTGCCGGCGGTGTCCGTCAAGGGCGACAGTCGCCTGTTCCAACCGCTGCTCGGTCTGCAGCATCGCGCGGGCAGTGAACCGCTCCTGCCCTCGCCCGTCGGAGCCAAGCCGGACCAGCTCCGGCGCGGCCCTCACCGCCGCCATGACGCTGTCGAACTGCTCCTTCCCGTCACTGTGCCGGTGCACGAACATGGCGAGGTCGCGAGTGGTAAACGTCGCCTGGGTGTGCATGATGGCGTCGAGCGCCAATGAAGGCGAGGCGAGCAGTTTCTCGCCGTTTGCCCGGGCGATCTCCCGATGCTCGTCGACCCGCTCCAGCGACAGGCCCTGCGACGCCATGCGCGCGGCGGCGGGACCGATCTTGTTCTGAGGCTCGAGCGCGATCCCCTGCGCTTCAAGCGAGCGGTGATCGATACGCGCGTCGATATCGAGTTCGGCGAGCCGCCGGTTGACGTGCTCGGCCCACGCCTCCCGCCAATGCTGGAGAAGCTCGGTGCGGTTCCAATCCCGCACCTTCGCGCCGAATCCTTCCTCCCCGAGGGAGCGCGTCGTCAGCATCACATGCGCATGCGGCTTCGGCTCGCCATTCGAGCCGATGTCCCAATGCACGTTGATATCCGCGACCATGCCGCGGCGGACGAACTCGCGCTCCACGAACCCACGGGCAAGCTCAACCGCATCCTGCCTGGACAGTTCCCGAGGCAGCGCGAACTCCACCTCCCGCGCGAGCTGCGCGTCGACCCTCTTCTCTACCGCTTCAACCTCGTTCCACAGGCGCTCGCGGTCCGACAGATGCTCCGGGGCGCCCTCCGGCAGCATCACCTCTGAATGGACCACGCCGGCCTTGTTCGAGAAGTCGTGGCTGCGGTCGAGCCGCTCGTCCCGCAGCCGAGACGCAGAGCGGTACGCAGCCGCCGCCAAGGCGCTCGACCCGGCGGCGCGGGAAATCACTTTTGCGGAGAAGTGGTAGATCGCCATGTGCGACACACCACTTACACTACCAAAGCGACGTCGGCACGACGTATAAGCGCGCCCTCGAAAGAATTCATCTTTCTCGGGACGCGCTCGTCCCAGCAAATCCCACGCTGTTGCCCCTGATCGATAGCGCCGATAACTGATTTGCCGTCACTACTCAACTGAGGGCGGCGGCATGCGCAAACCCAGAGACTTTGATTCGGAACTTAAGGCCATCAACGAACGGGCGAAGGTGCTTCAGGAGAAGAAGCTTCGGCAGCTCGGGGAACTGGTCACAGCGACCGGAGCAGACTCGCTGCCGATCGAGGTTGTGGCCGGCGCGCTGCTCGCGGCGCGCGAGGCCGCACCCGATGCGAAGGAGGCGTGGCGGCGGCGAGGCACGGCGTTCTTTCAGCGGTCGCGGAAAGCGACTGGCGGAAAGCCTGCTAACGGCGCTGCTGGCGAGCCGCCGGATCGAAGCGGCTCGCCGGCGACTGATCAGCAGCAGAGCATGCTTTGATGCGAGGACATGGGTGGCTCAGCGGCGGGAACGAACACGGCACCTGATCGAGCTTGGAGGCCTCGTCGTGAAGGCGGGAATTGTCGATCTCGTCGACGATGATCGCGCGGTGATTTTTGGCGCCCTTCTAGAAGTGCGGCGTTCGCTAGAGAGCGAGCGCCACGACGAACTCGTGTTGCTTTGGCGACGCGCCGGCAGGCGCGCCTTTGGCATCCATTCCGTTGAATGACTCGCCGTTGCATGGTGCATCTCGGCCGCCTTGGGATTACCACGATGTTGGTCGGGAGGTTTCCACTCCCTCTGCCCGCGCAATGCACTCATTAAGACAAGCTATGCGCCGCCGCCTTCTTGGCCATCATCTTCGTCATCGTCATCGTGAAAGCTGTTGCCTCGGGCAGCGGCTCGCAGCCGGCGAAGACAGCCGTCCAGATACGCCTCCTCCGGCCAGTCGCCCGAAGCCTTCAGCTGCTTAAGTCGGTCGGCGATTAACGAAGAGTCGGACAACTCGTCCAACGTTGATTTCTCCGTGCCGTAGCCGGGTGGAACTATCAAAGCGGCAAATGTGGAAAGCGCTTCCGGGCCTTGTAACTGCTGAGTGAACTCGGCCCTGAGATCAGCATCCCATTCGCTCCGATTGGCGATAACGAAAACCGCCTCCAAATTGGGCAATCGGCGTAGGGCAGTTCCGTCCGTGATCGCAGCTCGATATCGCGGCAGCTCGCGCTCAATGAACGCTTCAGTTTCAACCTTAGTGAGGACGCCACCGTCACGTTCCGAGGGCGAATGTCGAGTGAGCCCGTTCGCGAACATCTGCTTCCGGAGAATTGCAGGGATAAGAACCAAATCGCCATCGTCGATTAACGCGTCCATGATCGACCCGAGCCGGTGTGACTGTCTACGGTCTCTCAACCCCATCTGGACGAGGCTATCCCTTGCGTCCTCGGCGAGCGCACGAAGTTCGTCCGGACCGGAGATCCAATCCGTAGGCCGGATGAGAAGTCGCGCCAAGGCCGGCCAGAAGATCGCGTCGTGCTGCGGATCCAACTCGGCAAGCAGGTCGTCGGCACGGTCGAGGAATCCGCGAAGGCGGCCGGCATTCTTGAGCTCAATGAGGGCCATATGCATCGAACCTTGATCGGGAAGCGACCAGATGCGTTCGACTTCGCTGCGCGGCACCATGTCTGGCGGATTCCCGAGGTAAAGCAACCGCACCAGGTTACGGCGTCGCGCGATGCGATCGGGCGCCTCCGCATGAGAATTGCTGAAGCTCGGAAACAGTAGCTTTAGCAACCTATCCAGCTGGCCGACATCCTCGCCCAGAGCCTCGGAAAGGCTCTGCGGGTTCTTCTTGTCCAGGCGACGGGCGAGGCGTTCGAGCCCGATGTTGTCGCCTGGGTCGTCAACAACCGCGTCGGGATGGGCGGCAATTGCGGCCCGGATCTTGGGAGCCTTGGTCGCGAGCCACGCGTAGGCGAGAACATCGTATTCGGAGACCTCACCTCGGACGGCGGATTCGAGAACCGCGAAAGCGCCGACCAGCCGCTTCACATCGCGCGGCGTAGCGATCAGCCCGGTTAATTCTCTAATTATGTCGGCCTTATATCGTTCGTCGGGGTCGCCGAGGTTTAGACCGTTACCTTCCAGCGCCGCCTTCAACAAAATCTCAACATCGCGGTCAAAAAGAGGACGAAGCGGAATGGGATGCTGAACGATCTTTTCGAGGTAGGCGGCGCCCCGGTCCTTGTCCCCTCTACCCAAGGCCTCGGTCACGCGGGCCGGATCATAGGCAACTAGATAAGAGATGCCTTTGATATCGCCGACCGCCTTAATCAGCTGCGCGACCGCTCGGACCTCATCATCCTCAACGCGGTCCAGTTCATCGACCAGAACGACCACGGCAGAGTTGCTGGCCTTAAGTTTTTTCTCCAGCTTCCGACGTTCATCTTGGGGAGTGGCGACGTCAGGTTTCTTTATTGCGCCGCGGAGCCGATCCTTCCAGTTGGTCCAGCCGGTCGTGGCTGCTCCGCCCGCCCCATGCGCATCCGCGAATGCGGCTGTCGCATGCGCTGCGAGATTGATGGCTCCCCAATAACGGTCGAGAGCGCCGACCATCCCGTTCGCGTGCTCTCCGATGCTGCGCCCCATAGCGTCGCGCAGCACGCTGAAGAATCCACCCAACAACTCGTCCCGGCCATTGAAGAGCCAAGGATTGAAAAGAGCAACTGTGACTCTATCCATCGAGTCTAGTTTCTGATGCAGCAGGTTTAGGACGCTGGATTTGCCCAAGCCCCAGCTTCCCGTGAGCCCGATCACATAGCCGCGAGATCGGCGAGCGACGAGTCTCCCGTCGTTGTCGAGTTCATCGCGGACCACGGCGCGTATCAGGCTGTCAACAAAGGGAAGCCGGTCGAGCGCATCATCAGCGTCGCGCTCGATCGGCCTATCCAGGAGGGCGCCCTCGGTGCTTTGCACTATACCACCTAACTCTCTTGTCGTTGTTTCCGAGTTCCGCAGGAATCGCCGCGGGTGCGCCCCTGAGATTAACTGCTCAGGCCGCTATACTGCTTTCGAGTGCGCGAATTCGATCTGTGCAAATGGCCTGGACCACCCGGCCAAGCTCCTCGACCTGCAGTCCCAACCAGCCCAGCTCCTCCTCGCTTATCCGGTAGTGCTTCGAATAGCGTGCCTTCACGTAAGCGGCCTTCAGCTTTTCGAACAGCGCGCGGTCCCGGCGCGTGTCCTGCGGCCAGACGTGGACCAGCCGCCGATCGATCCGCTCCGCCTGCGTCCGCAGGAACGCGAGGTTGTGAACGTGCGGAGTGTAAAAGGTGCATACCAAGAGGACACAGTGATAGAGTTGTTCTGTGGCCTGGTGGAGCTGGAAGGCTGCATTCTTTGGAAAGCCGTCCGCCATCGAATGTTGAAAGCTTCGATAGAAGCTGTTCGCGCCCGGCATCCACTCCTCAAAATATTCCTTCGCCATCGCGAGCGCCTGTTCCGGCGTCTTCGGCTTCGGCTCCGGAAGGTCGGTCTCGTCACTCTGATAAAGCGCGATCCCCTCCTTCGCGACGTCTATGAAGAAATAGCGCCCATGCGCGAGGCCGTCATTCACCTCCTGCAGGGTGTGAACGATGAAGTTGACCGGCGTCCGCAGCGTCTTCGTGATCGACAGCTCCCGGATCAGCCGGTCGTCAGCCTTCGCCCAATATTCCACCCGGTCCGTCAGCCGCTTGTCGTTGACGATGATCAGCAGGTCGAAATCCGACTGATAGCCCTTCGCCGTATGAGGCTCGTCGACCCAGCCGCCGCGGGCATAGCTTCCGTACAGGATGATCTTGAGGACGCGCCCCTTGCGCTTCCAATCCTGCGTCGCGAGCCCGATCTTCTCCTCG
>DATBDY010000050.1:0-219089 GCA_036269695.1 Allosphingosinicella sp.
TACTCTTTTGACGGTCACTTTTGTTGCTGTTTCTGTCTTTCTTATTTCTCTTAGCCGCCTCAATGCGCTGCATTTTTGCGTTATAATTGGCCATAAGGGCAGTTTCATTTTCCGGGTTGCCGGAAGTTGACCACGTCAGCAGCGTCACTCCACCAACTACTGTAGCGGCAGTGGCAGCTATGGTAGCGACTGCTCCACGACCAACTAGTTCCGCGCCTTCCTCAAGGGCCGCTGCCCATCCGGGGACTTCTAGCTCACCAGTTGGATCCCTCCCATCCACCGGATCGTCACTGACATATTCATAAAGGTTTATCTGATCCTTATACCCCACCGGATCCGTCTGCAGGAACCGGCCGAGCCGGCTCGAGTAGATACGGGCCTTATAATAGTACAGACCCAAGTCCGGAAGCCACACCTGGCCGGTATATTGGAACCGCTGGGGAGCGGCCCCGATGAGCGCATTGCCCGATGAGGGCACGCCCCATTCGTCATATTTGTCGATGGCGAGCGCATTCCCGGCATCGTCCGTCACCGCCACGATCGAGCCTTGATGGTCGGCATGAAGATAGTGACGCACCGTCCCGCCGGTATATTCGTACCAGGCAAGGGGCTCGTCCTCGTCCGATCCGTGCGCATACACTCTCAGCAAGGCGCCGGACGTGTTCTCCTCCTCGGTGAGTCTCTCTCCATCGTCGAGGAACCGAACCGTTCCACTCGGCGCGGCATATTGCCAGAGGCGCCCCAGCGGATCGTAGGACATCGTGACACTGGTCCCGCCCGTAACCGACACCAGCCGGTTCTCGGCATCATAGACGTAGGTGCTGGTGCCGTCGGAGCTGAGGTTCCCGTTCGCGTCATAGCCGAAGCCGACGCCGGCGGCGCTCGTATATTGGTTGAGCCCGTTGACCGCATAGCTCTTCGAGCCTTGCACCTGCTCGGTATATTCCCAGCCGCTGTTGCTGCGCGTGCGGCTAACGATCTGCGAGGCGGGATTGTAGCCGAAGCCGAGCACCTGGTCGCTGGCGGTGCCGGCGAGATCGTGCGTCATCGTCTGAAGACGCGAGGCGCCGTCATAGGCATAGGACGTGGTGGAGTAGGACGCACCATAGCCTTGGCCCAGCCCGTTCCTCCGCCCGAGCTGGTCGTAGGTGAACGAGGCGAGCACCGTCCCCGCGCTGTCGTGCACCGCCGACATGCGATCGAGCCCGTCATAGTCGAATGTCGCCAGATAGCCCTGGTCGCCCTGCAGCTGCGTCCGGTTGCCGTCGGCATCGTAGCTTGACGTGAATGTACGGCTGACCCCGTCCATGTTCGTCGTCTCGGACGTATGCCGGCCGGCACTGTCATAGGTGTCGGTGATGCCCAGGCCGCTCGTCGAGCCGAAGCGCGCGTAAACGAGCAAGCCGCGATTGTCGTAGCCTTGGTAGACCGTGTAGCCCGCCCCGCCGGTCGCCGAGGTGGGCACCGTCTTCACAGTCACCCGGTTCAGCGCATCGTACTGGTAGGTGATCGTCGTGTTGTCGCGTTTCTTCAGGCTCGTGCGATTGCCGTTCGCGTCATAGCCATAGGCTTCGTAATCCGCGGCGTTGGTCGAACCATGCGTCGTCGGCGACGGGAACACCCAGTTGGCCTGCCGGTCCTGCCCGTCATAGCCCATGGTGGCGAGGTTGCCGTCGGCGTCGGTGACGCTCGTCTGCTTGCCGTTGCCGTTGTAGGTGTAGGTCTCGTAATCCTGCTGGAGCGTCGCCGGAAAGCCGTTGGCGGTGGTGACATTGTAAGCCTTTTGCACCTTCAGCAGCTGTCCGGCCGCGTCGTAGACGTTGTGCGTGATCCGGTCGGGGCCGTTGCTGCCCGTCGTCTGCAGCGTGCAGGCGGAGGCCGGTAGTGATGTCCAGACGGCGGAATTCATTCGCGCCGCCGTGCAATCGACCCGACCGGCGAGATCGTAGCTGATCTGCGTCATGGTGTTGATCGGACTGAGACCATCCTGCCTTTCGCTCTCCACCGTCTTGCGGTCGAGCGCGTCGTAAGTGGTGTCGATCTCCTGTAGCACCGTGAACCCGGTCCAGTTGAGCGGCACAGGCTGCACCGATTCGGGTTGCCATGTCGCGAGCTCGCCCTTTTCCACCTTGGTCAGCCGCCCGGCAGCGTCATAGGTGTTGCGGGTGGCGATGTAGTGCAGCGTTCCCGATCCATCCGGGTCCGGTTCGATGACGCCGACCAATCGCCGCGCCGCATCGTACGTATAGGCCGTCGTGAATGGCGCGGCGCTCTGCGCCTGCGCCTCAGCGGCCATCCCGGCACCGAGAATGGTGCCGATGAGAAGGAGAGATTTGCGGAAGCCCATGATCCTGTTCCCTGTTGGCGCTGTTCCGGTGGTGGCGGCGTGCTTCCGTCTCATGGGCAGCTCGCCAGCCCGGCGCGGGGCTTGGTCTCGCTGATCTTGTTGCCGAGCACGTCGTAGGACGTGCAGGTGCGCAGGGAGAGAGCGCCCGCGTCGACGACCGTGCCTCGGAGGTTCAGATTGTTGGGCCCGGCATCCGGCCCGTAATCGTAGGTTGTGATCACCTCGTCCGACGCGCCGTTGGCGCAGCCGACGCCGCTGCTGCTGGGATTGCCGGCTTTGCAGAACGACATCTGCGTCAGCATCCAGACCGGAGTGGCGGCGCGGACGAAGCCGAGGCCGCCGTCTGAAATCCACGCGTAACGCTGGGCATAGGTGTAGCGCTTCTGCGGCGTAATGCCGTTCACGGCTGGGTCAGTCTCGGTCAGCACGCCGCCATGATTGGGATCGTAGGTGTAGGTGGTGGTGTTGCCGCTGGCGTCGGTGGCTGTCAGCGGCTTGTTCGACGATTTCGGGTGCATCACATCGTAAGTCGCCGAAGTCACGACGTCGGGTATGCCCGAACCCGGTTTGGAATGCCGCACTACCTGGATGATATTGCGATTGCCGTCGTAGGTGAGGTCGGTCTTGATCCCTTCGGGATCCGTAAAATCCTGAAGCAGCGTCACCAGACAGCCGCCATTGGGGGGGGGAACCGTCGCTTCATTTGGATCGCAATAATCGCTGCTCCAGGTATGCCCATCCGGATCCTCGATTGAGGTCGGCCCCGACGTCAGCTGATAAGTATAGTTACTGCTCCCGTAGTTATACGGCGGACACGGATTGAAGCCTTTGCATACCTTGGAGCCAGGTAACAGCGGAAAGCTGTAATGGACAGTGGTTGTTTCACTCATGGCATCCGTATAGCTGCCGCCAGCGATAGTGGATTCTGGAGTGTGGCCTATGATGGTCGGCGTCATGTCATACAGATAGCTATAGCTTTGCCCGTCGGAGAAGCTCTGCGAGCTCACAAGTTCGTAGCTGCCATAATCCTCGTCAACCATCATGCTGAGCGTGTTCGTCAGCCAAGGGGAGGATTGCCCAGGTTTGACATAACCCATCGTATAGCTGGTCGAACTCCCGGCGTAATTGAACCCCCAAATCCCGCCCGTCGGATCGGTCATGGATGAGAGTTTCTGTCCGTTGAAATTGGTATAGGCGTAGGTCGTTGCCGCCTGCGCATTCGAGGGGCAAAGGCCGTTCGCGGGCATCGTCATGAGCGTCAGGTTCAGGACGCACGCCTTCGTGATGAGATTGCCGGTGGCGGGATTGGCCTCCAACACCATTCCGTAGCCGCGCGAGCTGACGATGCTCTTCAGTCGCGCCCGGTCAACACCCGCAGGCGCACTGGCGTTGTAATCGTAGTTGAAGGTGAAGGTGGTGCCGTCCGCCTCAACAATTTGAGAAATCACCGCG
The DNA here is from genome assembly GCA_036269695.1 of Allosphingosinicella sp. Lineage (GTDB taxonomy): Bacteria > Pseudomonadota > Alphaproteobacteria > Sphingomonadales > Sphingomonadaceae > Allosphingosinicella. The sequence continues at coordinate 3,800 of DATBDY010000050.1, forward strand.
CAAGCCGGCGCGGCGCCCGATCCGGTCGCGGCACAATCGACGTTGCTCAAGGGTCGGAATGTGGCGACGGTCCCGTCAGCCGCCGTGAATGTGTAAGCGCCGCTAGCAGGGTCGCCCGACACGGTCAGCGTCGCAAAATCCGCCTGGGACACTTCAGTGAAACCGGAGCTTCCATAATAGGCGTTGAACGTTCGCGAGCGGCCACCGAAGTGGACGGCAACCTGGTAATCGTTTCCAGAAAAATTCTGGTAATTATTCGTTCCGAGACTGACACGTTTCAGCGTCAGGTTAATGTCCCAATTATGGGTTTGATTGCCGAACGGTTGATTGGCACGACGCGGGTCAATCTGCGAACGAGTCAGCGTGAGCCCGCCGCTTTCGTCTGTTCCGCCGATCGCCAGGTCTGTGTGCTTGTACACATAGGCGCCGGTGCGCATGTCAACGCCTCCAGGGTTGACCGCATATTTTTCGGCAGGCGTCGCCACGGTGGTGTCGGCGAGAGCGGGCGCAGACAGCGTGGCAACGCAAAGCAATATCGCGGCTGCCGTTCTCGCAACGTCACTTTGCCACAATTGAAAAGTTCCCGCGGTCATTGTCCTCTCCAACAATTCCAGGTTCGATCGGCGCATCATCGCAGCCATCATGGGCATCCTGTCATGATTCCGTTCTGGCTGCGGACATTGACCGTGGCCGTACCGCTCACCGTGGCGCCATTGGACGTGTCCTGCGCCGAGTAAGGCACCGAATAGGTATTCGTATAAAAGGTCTCGCAGTTCGGAGGACGCGGCAGCGACGGCGCGATGTAGGTGACCGATTGTCCATCGCTCGCGATCGTCGCGCTGCCGCCACCGGAGGGAGGCGTGAAGGTCAGGAGAGTCGCCGGTTCCCCGTTGGGATTTATCAGCGTCGTCAGCGCAATCACATTGGTCGAAGCGTTGGTGAAACTGAAGGTCGGGTTGAGCGCTGTCATGCTTGCCGCTGGTGGGGGAGGCGGCGGTGGCGCTGGGGGTGGCGGCGCAGGCGGCGGCGGTGCCGGAGGAGGCGGGGCCGGCGGTGGCGGCGCCGGAGGTGGCGGCGGTGGCGGTGCCCCCGTGCCCACCGAATAACTCGTCCTGTTACCCGCCGGGTCGTAGCTGACCGTCGTCGACAGACCGTTGTTGACGTCGCCGCTGGTCGAGACGGCGACCAGCCGTCCCAGTGCGTCGTACGTATAGATGGTCGTGACGCCTGCCTGCGCGACTGTCGCCAGCGCAAGCGAGGACGTCGCCAGAAGCAGCCTGGCGCCATTCGTCTTCACGGCTTCTTTCCCCTTGTTGGTGTCCTAAGCGAGCACAGACGAACGATTCGAGTCAATTGGGGAACACAGGAATATTTTTGCCCCATTTTGGGCAATGTTTTCGTAGCCGCGCTACGGTATTTTTCCGGTATCACTTTGTGGGATGACGCTGAAAAGAAGAACCGAAATGGTTCTTCTTCCAATTTTGACTATAGACAGAATCAATTCCATGCGGCACGCGGCGCGGTTTGTGATTCGCGACTGCCTTGCCGTCGCGGCGCCATTCCCGATTCAAAATTGCCCCGCATCCATAAGGTGTTGGCAAGCGCGGCCGGGGCGCGCAGTATCGGCGGGGCGAATCGCACATGGGGCGGAGATGAGTTTTTTGAGTAGCAGGCGTTTGGCCGCGTCAGTCGCGGCGCTGGTTGCAATGGCGCAGGGCTCGGCGGCCTGGGCGCAGGATACTTTGTCCGACCCGGCGGGATCGGGCGTCATCGTCTCGGCGGTGCGCTGGCTCCAGGGCACTTTGCTCGGCACGATCGCGACCGTCGTCGCGGTGATCGCGGTCGCGTCGGTCGGCTTCCTGATGCTCACCGGCCGCATCAACTGGCGCTACGGCGCCACCGTCATCCTCGGCTGCTTCATCCTGTTCGGCGCCGCCTCCATCGTCGCCGGCATCCAGTCGACGGCGCAATTGGGACAATGAACCGCCATGAACGGGCTCGAACGTGACACTTTGTTCGTCGCCCTGACGCGGCCGCAGATGTTCGCCGGCGTCACTTATTCCTGGTTCATCGCCAATGCCGTGCTCGCCACCGAGCTCTTCCTGATCTTCCGCTCCGCCTGGGTGTTGCTCGCGGCCGTCCTCGTCCACATCGTCGGCGTGCTGCTGGCGGTGCGCGAGCCGCGCTTCTTCGACCTTTGGATGACGAAGGTCTCGCGCACGCCGCGGGTGCGCAATTACCGGATCTGGGGATGCAACTCCTACCGCGCCTGACCCGCGACCCGCAGGCCCCAGCGCGCGAGCAGCCGGCCGGCAGGCACCTGCCCTACGCCCGGCATGTGGACGACCACACGCTGGAGACGCGGGACGGCCTGCTCATGCAGGTCATCCACATGCGCGGCCTGCTGTTCGAGACCGCGGATACGGAGGAGATCAATTACAGGAAGCGCCTGCGCGACGCGATGCTGCAGGCGATCGGCTCCTCGCGCTTCGCGCTCTATCACCACGTCGTCCGGCGACGGATCGAGGCGGGGCTTTCCGCCGGCCACCCCGACCCCTTCTCGCGCCAGCTCGACGCCGCCTGGCGCGAGCGGCTCGCCGGCAAGCGGCTCTACGTCAACGATCTGTTCCTGACGCTGATCCGTCGACCGCTCCAGGGCCGGGTCGGGACGATCGACCGCATCCGCGAGCGGCTCGGCCGCGCTTCCACCACCGACGGGGACATGCAGCCGGTGTTCGAGCGCCACGCGCTCGACCAGGCGCGCGACGCCTTGATGGCCGCATTGGGCAGCTACGAGCCGCGGCTGCTCGGCGTCTATGAGACGCCGCAGGGCCCCTGCTCGGAGCCGCTCGAATTCCTCTCCGCCCTCTACAATGGCGAGATGCGCCCGGTCCTGCTGCCGCTCCAGGATCTCGGCGACTATCTCCCCTATCGCCGCGTCAGCTTCGGCCAGGAGACGGCGGAGCTCGGGCCGGCGGGGGCGACGCCGCGCTCCTTCCTCGGCATCGTCTCGATCAAGGATTATCCGGGCCAGACCGTGCCCGGCATGCTCGACGAATTGCTGCGCCTCCCCTTCGAGCTCACCGTCTCGCAGAGTTTCGGCTTCGTCGAGCGGCAGGCGGCGCTCTCGCGCATGAACCTGGCGCTGCGGCGGATGCGCTCGGCGGAAGACGAGGCGGTGAGCCTGCGCGCCGACCTCTCCAACGCCAAGGACGACGTCGCCGCCGGTCGCGCCGGCTTCGGCGAGCATCACATGACCATCGCGATCCGCGGCGACACTCCAGGCGTGGTCGACGACGGCGCCGCCGAGGTGCAGGCGGCGCTCGCCGATCTCGGCATCCTCTCGGTGCGCGAGGAGATCGCGCTGGAGCCTGCTTTCTGGGCGCAATTCCCCGGCAATTTCAAATATGTCGCGCGGCGCGGACTGATCTCGACCGCGAATTTCTCCGGCCTCGCCAGCGGCCACAATTTCCCGCTCGGGCGCGCCCAGGGCAATCATTGGGGCGAGGCCGTCACCTTGCTCGAGACGACCGCCGCCGGGCCCTATTATTTCAACTTCCACCAGGGCGATCTCGGCAATTTCACCGTGATCGGCCCGTCGGGTTCGGGCAAGACGGTGGTATTGAACTTCCTCCTCGCCCAGGCGCGCAAGTACCGCCCGCGCATCATCTTCTTCGACAAGGATCGCGGCGCGGAATTGTTCATCCGCGCGATCGGCGGCCGCTATGATCTGCTGCGGCCGGGCACGCCCTCCGGCCTCAACCCGCTCCAGCTCCCCGACAATCCGGTCAACCGCCAGTTCCTGATCGACTGGCTGGCTTTGCTCGCCGGCGGCGCGGACATCGACGACGTCGCCAAGATCAAAGACGCGATCGACGCCAATTTCGAGCAACCGCAGGACCATCGTCGCCTGCGCCACATCGTCGAACTGTTCCGCGGCGGCCACCGCCCCCATGCCGCCGATCTCTGGTCGCGCCTGAGGCCGTGGTGGGGCGACGGCGAGCGCGCCTGGCTGTTCGACAACGATCTCGACCGCACCGATCTCACCGCCGAAGCCGTCGGTTTCGACATGACCCAGATCCTCGACGATCCGGCGCTGCGCAGCCCGGCGATGATGTACCTTTTCCACCGGGTCGAGGAGCGGCTGGACGGCAGCCCGGCGATCATCGTCGTCGACGAAGGCTGGAAGGCGCTGGACGACGACGTCTTCGTCCGCCGTATCAAGGATTGGGAGAAGACGATCCGGAAGCGCAATGGCATCGTCGGCTTCGCCACGCAGAGCGCGCAGGACGCGCTCGAAAGCCGCATCGCCAGCGCGATCATCGAGCAGGCGGCGACCCAGATCTTCATGGCCAATCCGAAGGCGCGCGCGGCCGATTATATCGACGGCTTCGGCCTTACCCCGCATGAATATGAGCTGGTGCGCACGCTCCCCGACAACGCCCATTGCTTCCTGATCAAGCATGGCGCGGACAGCGTGGTGGCGCGGCTCAACCTCACCGGCGAGCAGGATCTGCTCACCATCCTCTCCGGCCGCGAGCGGACCGTGCGGCTGCTCGACGAGATCCGCGCCGAAACCGGCGACGATCCCGCCGAGTGGATCCCGCGCCTGCTGGAAGTCGCCTGATGGCCGCCATCTGCCCGCTCATCTCACCCGATACCGGCTTCGTCCGCGCGGCGATGGCGTTCGTCGACTGCCAGGCGCAGTCGATCGGGGCGCAGGGCTATCTCGCCTTGCTCGCGCCGGGCTCGACCCTCGCCCTCCTTCTCACCGGCTTCCTCACCTTGTTCGTGGCCCTGTTCGGCTACCGGCTGCTGATGGGCCATGTGCCGGACGTGCGGGAAGGCGTGCTCATGCTCGCCAAGCTCGGCTTCGTGATGGCGCTGGCGACGAGCTGGCCCGCCTATCGCACGCTCGTCTACGACGTCGCCTTGAGGGGCCCCGCGGAGCTCACCGCCGAGATCGGCGTGCCGAGCGGCCTTCCCGGCACGGGCGGCGGCATGGTCGGGCGGCTCGACACGGTCGACCAGGCGCTGGCGGCGCTGGCGATCCTCGGCGCGGGCGAGGCGCCGGTCGTCGTCGGCGCACCCACGAACCAGACCGGCGATCTGGCGACGCAGACGCCGCCGCCGCCCTTCGCCGGCTTCAACGCCTTCGCGCTCGGCGGCTCTCGGTTGGTCTTCCTGCTCGGCGCGGTGGGATCGCTGGCCGCGGTGCGGCTGACGGCCGGGCTGATGCTCGCGCTGGGGCCGTTCTTCATCGCCTTCCTCCTGTTCGAGCAGACGTGCGGTCTGTTCGAAGGCTGGGTCCGGGTGCTGGCCGGCGCGGCACTGGCGGCGGTCGGCACCGCCATCGCGCTCAGCCTCGAGCTGGCGCTCGCCGAGCCGTGGCTCGCCGACGTCCTCACCCGCCGCGCCGCTGGCGAGGCGATGCCGAACCTGCCTGCCGAGCTGCTGCTCGTCACCCTGATCTTCGCCCTGCTGATCCTCGCCTTGATGTACGCTTCGGCGCGGGTCGCCTACGGCTTCCGGCTCGCGCCGAGCTGGCGCACGGCCGCCGCCCGGATGGCCTCCGCCTTCCGCAGCGAGCAGATCCCCGTCGCGGCGGTCGCCGCGGCTGCGGCGGCACCGGTGGCCGCTGCCGCGCCGGCGGCGGAGGGGCGGACCCGCGCCGCCATCGTCGTCGACGCGATCAGCAGCGCCCAACGGCGCGAAGCCGCGGCCGGCCCGGTCGCCACCTTCACCTCTCCCTACCGATCCGAGCGGGGCGGGGGAGGTCCGCCGACGCCGCGCGACCTGCCTGACCGCAGCGCGCCGGCCCCGCTCGGGCAAAGCTTTCGCCGCAGCACGCGCACGCGGGTCTCCGCCAGCGCCCGTCGCCGGGACCGCACATCATGAACGATCAAAACCGCGAAGCGCTCGACGCTTATTACAAGGAGGCCGCGACCTGGAATCGCGACCGGCTGGAGGCGCTCAACCGCTCGCGCCGCACCGCCTGGTGGGTGGCGGGGAGCGCGGCCGCAGTCGCCGTCCTGCTCGCTCTCGCCCTGATGCTGCTGATGCCGCTGAAGACGGTCGTGCCCTATACGTTGATGGTCGACAAGACGACCGGCTACGTCCAGGCGCTGAAGCCGCTCAATCCCGACAAGGTCTCGCCCGACAGCGCGCTCACCCAGAGCTTCCTGGTCCAATATGTGATCGGCCGCGAGAGCTACGACGTCGACACGGTGCGGACCAATTACAACAAGGTCGCCTTGTGGTCGGCCGAGACGGCGCGGGCCGATTATCTGAGCCTGATGCAGGTCTCGAACCCGGCGAGCCCGCTCAACGCTTATGGGCGCAACACCGTGATCGAGACCGACGTGAAGAGCGTCTCGCCGGTCAGCGCCAACGCGGCGCTGGTCCGCTTCGACACGATCCGCCGCGATGCGAACGGCGTCCCCCAGCCGCCGCGTTCCTGGGTCGCGCTGGTCCGCTACCATTATTCGGGCGAGCCGATGAAGCTTGAGGACCGGTTCATCAACCCGCTCGGCTTCCAGGTGCTGCGCTACCGCAAGGATCCGGAGACGGCCCCGCCGCTCCAGACCACGCCGGTGCCGGTCGCCGTTCCCGGCATCACCCCCGTGGTCGCTGTCCCGAGCACGACCAACGTCACCGTCGTCACCCCCGGCGCGGCGCCGGCCGGCGTCCAAGGCGGCACCGGTGCCTTCGCGCCGCCCACCTCCTCCGCCTCGCCTCTCGCTCCGGCCGCACGCGCGGCGGCGCAGCGGGCGCAGCAGCGCCGCGCGGTCGAACCGCCGCTGTGAGAGCCCTCCTCTGCCTCTTCGCGGCCGCGCTGGCGGCCGCCTCCTCGCCGTTGGCGGCGCAGGTCCGGCCGAAGCCCGGCCCCGGAGATCCGCGCATCCAGTCGATCGATTTCACGCCGGACCAGGTGTTCCAGCTGCAGGGCGCGCCGGGTTATGCGGTCACCGTCGAGCTCTCGCCCGACGAGCAGGTCGAGAATGTCGCGATCGGCGACAGCAATGCGTGGCAGGTCACCGCCAATCACCGCGGCGACCATTTGTTCGTGAAGGCGCTGCAGGCAGTGCCGACGAACATGACGGTGATCACCAACGTCCGCCTCTACAATTTCGAGCTGGTGCCGGGCTCGCCCGGCGAGATCGCCTATACGGTGCGCTTCCACTACCCCTCGCCGACCGACGGCGCGACGGCGGCGGCAGATGACGCACCCTCCGCCAATGGGGAGGGCCGCTACAAGCTCGGCGGCGACAGGGCGCTGCGGCCGAGCGCGATCAGCGACGACGGCCGTCACACCTACATCTCCTGGCCGCGCGACCGTTCGCTCCCGGCCGTCTACGCGTTGAACGAGGCCGGCCGGGAGACCCTCGTCAACGGGATGATGCGGGACGACGTCTTCGTCATCGACAGCGTCTCGCAGAAGCTCGTCTTTCGTATCGACAATCGCGTCGCCCGCGCGGACCGCTTGAGACCGGGAAAGATCGCCAATGGCCGTCCGTGATCCCGCCGGCGATCCGCGCGTCGGCGCGCCGCCGCCGCCGCCGACCGGCGAGCAGGAGGCGGGCGTCCGGCCGGTCGTCGCACTTCCGCGCGGCGGCCCCTCCGGTCTCGCTTTCGGAATCGCCGCGCTCGTCGCCGCGGCGATCCTGTTCAGCGTGCTCAACGCGCGCCGGCAAACGCTGAGCGGGCCGTCGGTCCGTGAGCGCGCCGCCGACGCCACCGCGGCCGGCACCGCGCCGCCGCCGCCCCTCATCATCCCCGCCCCGCCGCCGCCGCCACCCGTCGAGGTGGTGGAGAAGACCGCGCCCACCCCGCCGCCGCGGCCGGTGCCCCCGCCCCCGCCCCCGCCGCCCCAGATCGTCTACGTGCCGCAGCCCGCGCCGGCCGTCATGCAGCCGCCGATGGCGCCGCCGCGCAATCCGGGCGGGCCGGCTCTCGTCGTCGACACGACGTCGGCGGCGCCGCAGCCGCCCGCGGCCCAGGCGAACGAGGGGCCCAATGGCGCCTCCGGCCTGCTCGGTACCGTCTCCTCCGGCGGTCGGGTGCGCGCCAGCGTCTTCGCCAACCGCAGCGCCACCGTTCCCGAAGGCACATTGATCCCGGCAGTGCTGGAAACCGCGTTCGATTCCACCCGTCCCGGCCTCGCCCGCGCCATCGTCTCGCGCGACATACGCGGTTTCGACGGCACGAAAATCCTGGTCCCGCGCGGCAGCCGCCTGATCGGCGACTATCATTCCGATGTCGGCAACGGGCAGAAGCGCGCCCTGATCACCTGGAACCGCCTGATCCGCCCGGACGGTACGACGATCGCGATCGGCTCGCCCGCCGCCGACACCCTCGGCCGCGGCGGCATCAGCGGGCATTACAACAGCCATTTCTGGGAGCGGTTCGGCGGCGCCATCCTGCAGACGGTGCTCGACATCGGCGCCAACATCGGCACGCGCGCCGTCAGCGGCAACAATGTGATCATCCTCCCGAACTCGTCGAACAACACCGCCGCCTTTGCCTCCTTGCTCCCGCAAAATCGGGTCGTGCCGACGCTGACGGTGCCGGCGGGCACCAGCATCAGCATCTTCGTCGCCCACGATCTCGATTTCAGCGGCAGCGAGGCGAGAAAATGAGCGCGGCCGCCGCCACGGCCGAGCCCGGACTCTATCTTCGCGCCTATCTCGCACCGCTGACCGGCATGCTGGCGCGGCCGGACGTCACCGACATCTATGTGAACCGGCCGGGCGAGATCTGGGCGGAGACGACCGGCGGCCTGATCGAACGCCACGAGGTGCCGCAGCTCGACGAAGCGACGCTGGCGCGGCTGGCGCGGCAGGTCGCGGCTTTGTCGCACCAGGGGATCAGCCGCGAGCATCCCTTGCTCTCGGCGACCCTGCCCGACGGCGCCCGGATCCAGGTGGTCGCGCCGCCGGCGACGCGCGGGCCGCTGGCGCTCGCCATCCGCAAGCATGTCGCGCCGCATTTGTCGCTCGACGATTATGTCGCGTCGGGCGCTTTCGCGGCGACGAAGCGGCGCACCGGCTTCGCCGCCTCCGAGGTGGACCGCGCGCTCGCGGCGCAGCTCGAGGCGGGCGACGTCACCGGCATGCTCGCCTCGGCGGTGAAGGCGCGGCGCAACATCCTCGTCTCCGGCGGCACGTCGACCGGCAAGACGACCTTCCTCAACGCGCTGATCCGCGAGATCCCGGCCGAGGAGCGGCTGATCCTGATCGAGGACACGCCTGAGCTTTCCGTGCAGCACGAGAACATGGTGGGGCTGCTCGCGGCGCGCAGCGAGCTCGGCGAAGCGCAGGTCACCGCCAACGATCTCGTCGCCGCGTCGCTCAGGATGCGGCCGGACCGCATCATCCTCGGCGAGCTTCGCGGCCCGGAAGCCTATGCTTTCCTGCGCGCGGTCAACACCGGCCATCCCGGCTCGATGACCACCGTCCACGCCGACAGCGCCGAGCGGGCGATCGAGCAGATCACCCTCCTCGTCCTGCAGGTGGGGACGCAGCTCACCCGCGAGGACGTCCACCATTATGTGAGCCGGACGATCGACGTCTTCGTCCAGCTCGGCCGTACCGCAGGCCGGCGGCAGGTCGAGGAAGTGGTGCTGCGGCGTTAGGAGCTGTACGCGCTGTCCCCGAAATGACGACTCACCATGAGGTCCTGATCGTCGGCAGCGGCCATGGCGGCGCGCAGGCGGCCATCGCGCTTCGGCAAGGCGGCTTCTCCGGCTCGATCGGGCTCGTCAGCGCCGATAAGGAGCTGCCCTACGAGCGGCCGCCTCTCTCCAAGGAATATCTCGCCAGCGAGAAGCCGTTCGAACGTCTGCTGATCCGCCCCGCCGCCTTCTGGAGCGAGCGGGACGTGGCGATGGTGCCGGGGCGGAGGATCGTGGCGATCGACCCGACGGCGAAGCAGGCGACCACCGCCGAGGGCGAGACCCTGGGCTACGGCACGCTGATCTGGGCGGCGGGGGGAACCCCGCGGCGGCTGACCTGCGACGGCGGCGATTTGGCGGGCGTGCACACGATCCGCAGCCGTGCCGACGTGGATGCCCTGATCGCCGAGCTGCCGTCCGTGCGGCGGGCGGTCGTGATCGGCGGCGGCTATATCGGGCTGGAGGCGGCGGCGGTGCTGCGCAAGCTCGGCAAGGAAGTGTGCCTGGTCGAGGCGCTGGACCGCCTCCTCGCCCGCGTCGCCGGTGCGCCGCTGTCGCAATTCTACGAAGCGGAGCATCGCGCGCACGGCGTCGACATCCGCCTCGGCGCCACAATCGCCTGCATCGAGGGCGAGAACGGCCGCGCCTCGGGCGTTCGCCTGGCGAACGGCCAAGTCATCGCGGCCGACCTGGTGGTGGTCGGCATCGGCATCGTGCCGGAGGTCGCGCCGCTCCTCGCGGCCGGCGCCGCGGGCGGCAACGGAGTCGAGGTCGACGCGCAGTGCCGCACGTCGCTGCCGGACATCTATGCGGTCGGCGATTGCGCCCTCCACGCCAATTGCTTCGCGGACGGCACACGGGTGCGGATCGAATCGGTCCAGAATGCGACCGACCAGGCCAATGTCGCCGCGAAGACGATCCTCGGCCAGCCCGCGGCCTATGAGGCGATCCCGTGGTTCTGGTCGAACCAGTACGATCTGCGGCTGCAAACAGTGGGGCTATCGCTTGGCAGAGACGAGATTCTGGTTCGCGGCGATCCCGCCTCGCGCAGCTTTTCGGTCGTCTATCTGAAGCAGGATCGGGTTATCGCGCTCGACTGCGTCAATGCCACGAAGGATTATGTGCAGGGGCGCAAGCTGGTGCTCGAACGGGCCGCACCCGACCGGCTGCTGCTGGCCGACGCGGAAACTCCGCTGAAAAGCCTTTAGCCGGGGCGGCGCTCAGGACGGTACGAGATCGCGCGCCGGTTCGGCGACGCAGAGCTGCGCCTTCTCCATAAAGGCTTCCGCCAGCGCCCGGCGCCTGGCGCGCGCTTCCGGTGTCACAGCTCGTGCGGCGGCGCGCTGCTCCTCATCGGCACGGCGCGCCCAATAGCGATGGTTCGATTCCATATCTGTCCCCGCTCCCCGACTCGGGGCGTAACACAATTTCGCCGTATTTGTGAATGGCCCCGGCGGACCGGTGTTTCGTTCCGGCGCAGCACGGGCTGGACGAACGCGGCGCGTGCGGCGAGAGGGGTGTGGTGCAACATCGATCGGCATTTCTTGTCGCCCTGTTGACGGCGCTGTGGCTGGCGATGTGGCTGCTCGGCGGCCCATTCTCGGCGGCGGATCGCGGCCTGCTGCCGCTGTTCCATGCATCCGCCCTGGTTGCCGAAGCGCTGGTCGTGACGCGTCTCGGCAACGCTTACATTCTGCTGCCGCTGTCGCTCGCCGCGCTGATCGTAATCGCGCTGCGGCGCGGCCGGCGGTCGGCTCTCCTTTATCTCGTCCTCGTTCTTTCCGGACGCGCGTTGGTCGAGGCGCAGAAGGATCTGATCGGCCGCTTGCGCCCGGATCCCGCGGGACGCCTGGACGCGGTCACCTCCTTCTCCTTCCCGAGCGCACATGCCGCGAATTCGATGGTGGCGTGGCTCGGCTTCGCGCTCATCGTCGCGCCGCCACGTTATCGGCCAGCGGCCGTCGCGGCGGCACTCGCGCTGGCGATGCTGGTCGGCCTCACCCGTTTGGTGCTCGCCGTCCACTGGCCCAGCGACGTGATCGGCGGCTGGGCCTTCGGCGCGGCGTGGACATTGCTCCTGCTGCGGCTCGTGCAAGGAACGTCTCCGCCGCTCCGTCATTGATCGCGCGAAGAGGAGAGCAAGATGAGCGACCGCAACGACCGCGGCTCCGACCGCGCCCAGACCGCCCGCGAGAACGACGATTCCGACATCATCGACGCGGTGGAAGGCGCCCCCGCCTTCGGCGGCACGATCGGCGGCAATCTCCAGCGCGACATCGGCACGCGCGACGAGATGAAGGAGGACGTGGATGCGGACGACAGCGTCACCCGCGTCCGCGACAGCGACAAGCCGGAGCAGGCCGACCTGCCACGCTACAATCAGAAGTGAGGGCTACAGACGCCTGAACACCACCGTCAGGTTGTTGGCCGGCATCTCGACGACGCGTTCAAGCGCGAAGCCGCGCTGCGCCGCCTCCGAGGCGACATCTTCCAGATTGCGCAGGCCCCAGTCGGGATTGCGGGTGCGCAGCGACTGGTCGAAGGCTTCATTGCTCGGGGCCGTCGGCACGCCGGCGCGGCGATAAGGGCCGTAGAGGATCAGAGGCGCGCCGGGGTCGAGCAGCCGCGCCGCGCCGACCAGCAGCCCCAAAGTCGCCGTCCAGGGGCTGATGTGCACCATGTTGATGCACACCACTGCACCGGCGGTGTCGATCGGCCACTCGTCCGACTTCGCGTCGAGTGTAATGGGCGGAAGCAGGTTTTCGGGTCCGGCGGCAGCGCGCCATGCTTCGATCGAACGCAGAGCGGCCGGGTCCGGATCGCTCGGCTGCCAGCGCAGGTCCGGAAAGGTGCGGGCGAAATGGAGCGCGTGCTCGCCGGTGCCGCTCGCCACTTCCAGCACCAGCCCGTGCTCCGGCAGCACCTCGCGCAGCACGGCGGCGATCGGCTCGGCGTTGCGGGCGACGTGAGGCGCGCTGCGGCGGGGATCGGCGCCGCCGGGCTTGATGACGAAGGGCTGCGGCCCGGTCATGCCGCCCGGTGGCGGCGCGCCTCTTCAAGCAGGCGACGCGCCCGCAGGAACATCTCCAGGCGCTGCACGGCGAGCAGGCCGAGTGCGAAGGCGACGAGGACGTCGGTCAACGTCGCTGGCGAGACGTGCAGGAAGCCAGCCCTGCCATTCTGCGCCATCGAGCGCATTCCGGAGCGGATCGCGATCAGGATGACGATGAACAACAAGGCGGCGGGCGACTGCACCATCGTCACCCCGTGCGTCTCGGGGTCGACATCGATCCGCATCAGCCGCCCACGCTGCCATCCCAGAACCCCGCCGAGCGCCAGCGCGACGACCGAGGCCACCCAGCCGGCGCCGTCCGGCGGCGTCGTCGCGAAGGCGAGCACGGCCAGGACCAGATAGATGCCCGGGATGATCCAGAGCCGCTCGACCTTAAGCGGCCGCACCTGGTTGACCCGGCGGACGCGGAAGATCAGCACGGCCGCCAGCACGACGGCCATGATCACATAGCCGATCAGCGGATTGGGCTGGCCCGCGGTTCCCTGCATCGTCTTTCCCTCTTATTCCGCGGCCTGCGCCTGCTCGGGCGCCTTGTAGACGAGAACGGGCTTGCGTGCAGCCTGGGTCTCATCGAGCCGCCGCCGCGGCGCGCAGACGGGCGCGGCCTTGAGGCTCTGGTCCCCAGCCTTGGCGCGTTCTGCGACCGAGCGCATCGCGCCGACGAACTGGTCGAGCGTGGCCTTCGATTCCGTCTCGGTCGGCTCGACCAGCATCGCCCCGTGCACGACCAAAGGGAAATACATGGTCATCGGGTGGAAGCCTTCGTCGATCAAAGCCTTGGCGAGATCGAGCGTCGAGAGGCCGCCGGCGAAACCTTTGTCGCTGAACAAAGCCTCGTGCATGCACGGGCCGCTGGCGCCAAACGGCGCGTCGAGCAAATCGTCGAGCCGGCGCAGGATGTAATTGGCATTGAGCACCGCGTCGCCCGAGACCTGCCTCAGCCCATCCGCGCCATGGCTGAGGATGTAGGACAAGGCGCGGGTGAACATGCCCATTTGGCCGTGGAAGGCGACCATGCGGCCGAAGCTCTGGCCGTGATGCTCGCCCGCATTCTCTTCCTCGACGAGGGCATAATGGTCGCCCTGCTTCTCGACGAAGGGCAACGGCGCGAACGGCGTCAGCGCTTCGGAGAAGACCACTGGGCCCGAGCCGGGCCCACCGCCGCCATGGGGCGTCGAGAAGGTCTTGTGGAGGTTGATGTGCATCGCGTCGATGCCGAGGTCGCCCGGCCGCACCCGGCCGACGATCGCGTTGAAATTGGCGCCGTCGCAATAAACCAGCCCGCCCGCCGCATGGACCGCCTCGGAAATGGCGATCATGTCCGGCTCGAACAGGCCGCAGGTATTGGGATTGGTGATCATCACCGCCGCCACGTCCGGCCCCAGCCGCGCCTTCAGCGCATCGAGGTCGACCCGGCCGCGGTCGTTGGCGGGGATGTTCTCAACCCGGTAGCCGGCGAAGGCGGCGGTAGCGGGATTGGTGCCGTGCGCACTTTCGGGGACCAGGATCACCTCGCGCGCATCGCCCCGCGCCTCCAGCGCCGCGCGGATGGCGAGAAGGCCGCACAATTCGCCGTGCGCGCCCGCCTTCGGGCTCATCGCCACGCTGTGCATGCCGGTGAGCGTCACCAGCCATTCGCCGAGCTTCGCGATCAGCTCCAGCGCGCCCTGAACGGTGTCGACCGGCTGGAGCGGGTGGATGTCGGCGAAGCCGGGCAGCCGCGCCATCTTCTCGTTGAGCCGCGGATTGTGCTTCATCGTGCACGAGCCGAGCGGGAAGAGGCCGAGGTCGATCGCGTAATTCTGCCGGCTCAGGCGCGTGTAATGGCGCACCGCCTGCGGCTCGGAGAGGCCCGGCAAACCGATGGGCCGGTTGCGCTCCATGCCCGCGAGGCGGGAGGCGCCGCCGGGTGCCGCGTCGAAATCGACGCCGGTGCCGCCGTCCTCGTCCATCTCGAAGAGGAGCGGCTCTTCCAGCATCAGCGCGCGGTTGCCGGTCCAGGTCTCGGCCTCGCTCCCCTGCTCCGCCTCAGGGCGGGTGGGGCGTCCTTCGCGGTTCATGCTCATGCCAGCGCCTCCTCGAGCGCATTGGCAAGCGCCTCGACATCCTCTTCACTGCTCGTCTCGGTGACGGCGATCACCAGGCCGCGGTCGAGGCTCTCCACGCCGGGATAGAGCCGGCCCAGCGACACGCCGCCGAGCACACCTCTTTCCGCCAGCGTCCGGACGATCGGCCGCGCTTCGTCGGGCAGGCGCAATGTGAACTCGTTGAAGAAGCTCTCGTTCACCAGCTCCACCCCCGGCACCCGCGCCAACCGGTTGGCGGCCGCCACGGCATATGCGTGGTTGATGCTCGCCAGCCGCCGCAGCCCCTTCTCGCCAAGCAACGTCATGTGGATCGTGAAGGCCAGGGCGCAGAGGCCGCTATTGGTGCAGATGTTCGAGGTCGCCTTCTCGCGGCGGATATGCTGCTCGCGGGTCGACAAAGTGAGCACGAAGCCGCGCTTCCCCTCCGCATCCACCGTCTCGCCGGCGAGGCGGCCGGGCATCTGCCGCACATATTTGTCGCGCGTCGCGAACAGGCCGACATAAGGCCCGCCGGAATTGAGGCCGACGCCGATCGACTGGCCTTCACCGACGACGATGTCCGCTCCCATCTCGCCCGGCGCGCGGATCAGGCCGAGCGCCACGGGCTCCGTCACCACCGCGACCAGCAGGGCGCCGGCGGCATGGGCGCGTTCCGCCAGCTCGGAGAGATCGCCGATGCGGCCGAGAATGTCGGGATATTGGACGACGACGCAGCTCGTCTCGCCGTCGATCCGGTCGAGCAGGGCGGCCGTGTCGGGCTCCGGCCCAAGCTCCGGCAGCGCGGTCACCAGCTGGTCGCCGGTGAAGCGCGCCATCGTTTTCGCGACGGAAACATAGTGCGGATGAAGCCCGGAAGAGAGGATCGCCTTACCGCGCCGGGTGATCCGCCGCGCCATGCCGATCGCCTCCCAGCAGGCGGTCGAGCCGTCATACATCGAGGCGTTGGCGACCTCGCAGCCGTAGAGCCGCGCGACCTGGGTCTGGAACTCGAACAAAGCCTGCAGCGTGCCCTGCGCGATCTCCGGCTGATAGGGCGTGTAGCTTGTCAGGAACTCGCCGCGCTGGATGAGGTGATCGACGCTGGCCGGGATATGGTGCCGATAGGCGCCGCAGCCGAGGAAGAAGGGCACGTCGCCGGCGACGAGGTTCCGCCGCGCCATGGCGGAAAGCTGGCGCTCGACCGCCATTTCACTGGCATGGTTGGGCAGGTCGTGGATGGCGCCGTCCAGCCGCGCGGCCTCGGGCACGTCGACGAACAGATCGTCGACCGAAGCGGCGCCGATCGCCCGCAGCATTTCCTGCCGATCAGCCTCGGCAAGGGGTAGGTAACGCATCAAAACTCCCTATCGAAAATCATTCTTCCGGCTTCCGCATCGAGAAGCGGAGGCGGACATAATCGGCGGTCCAGCTGCCGTCCTCCTGCTGGAGGCGCGGCTGAAGCCGTTTCTCGATCGCGTCGGCGATCTCGTCGCGCGCCTCGGCGGGAACCTGGGCGACGTCGAGCCAGCCGGCGCGGAAGGTCTTCACCCAGCCGGCGACGCCGGAGGGCAGAGGCGTCGGCCGCGGGATCAGCTGCGCGTTGATTTGGGTGAAGCCGACGCAGGCGTAGAGGCGGACGAACTCCTCGACGCTCGGATACCATTGGGGGTCCTCGTCGGGGATTGGATAGCCGCGCTCCTTGAGCTCGTCGCGGATGCCGCCGCGCAAGGCCGCGATATTGCCGACACCGCCCATCTCGCCGACGAAGCGGCCGCCCGGCTTCAGCACCGAATAAACGCCGGAAGCGACGGCGTCGGGGTCGAGCATCCAATGCAGGGCAGCGTTCGAGAAAGCGGCGTCGAACTGGCCAAAGCGCATCGACTGGGTTTCGAGGTCGAGCGCCTGCGCGTCGGCGACGAAGGCATCGACGCCCCGCGCCCTCGCCGCCTCGACCATCTCGGGCGACGCATCGAGCCCGATCACCCGTGCGCCCGACGCCACGATCTTCTGCGTCAGGATGCCGTCGCCGCAGCCGATGTCGAGGATCAGCTCGCCCGGCTCCGGCGCGAGCAGCTCCAGCGCCGCCCCGCCGAGCGCGGGCACGAAGGCGGCATTGGCGGCATAATCGGTCGGCGACCATTGGGAGGAGGAATTGACGCTCATAACCACGACCTCGTCATCCCCGCGAAAGCGGGGATCCAGGCTGACTCGTTGCCAGGCTCACACGCCGTCTGGATTCCCGCTTTCGCGGGAATGACGGAATAAGGATGGCTCCTCGCGCCTCTCACTGGCTGTCGCAAAAGCTCTTGTAAGCGTCGGCGTCCATCAGGCCGTCGAGCTCGCCCTGGTCGGAGAGGCGGAGGCGGAAAAACCAGCCTTCACCTTCCGGATCGGTGTTGGCGAGCGAGGGATCGTCGACCAGCGCCTGGTTGGCCTCGGTGACCTCGCCGCTGACCGGCGAATAGACGTCCGAGGCCGCCTTCACCGATTCGACCACGGCCGCCTCGCCGCCTTTCGTCACCTGCTTGCCGGTCTCCGGCAGCTCGACGAAGACGACGTCGCCGAGCTGGCCCTGGGCGAAGTCGGTGATGCCGACCGTCGCCTGGTCGCCCTCGACCCGGATCCACTCATGCTCCTTGGTATAATAGACCGTCATCAGGCGGCTCCCTTGCGGTGGTAGCGGTGGGGGACGAAGGGCATCTTCACGACCTTCGCCCGGAAGAGCTTGCCGCGTTGGGCGAGGGTTACGTCGCTCCCCTCCTCCGCGCTGGCGGTCGGGGCATAGGCCATGGCGATCGGCGCCTCGAGCCAGGGCGAGAAGCCGCCGCTCGTCACCTTGCCGACCTCATTGCCCTCGGCATCGACCACGGCCGCTCCTTCGCGCACCGGCTGGCGGCCCTCGACGGCGAGGCCGACGCGGCGCCTCAACGGCCCATATTCCAGCTCGCGGGCGATCCGGTGCCAGCCGGCGAACCCGCCGTCGGCGCGGCGGCGCTTGGAGATGGCGAAGCCGAGATCGGCCTCGACGGGCGTCGTGCCGCGGTCGAGATCGTGGCCGTAGAGCGGCAGGCCCGCCTCCAGCCGCAGAGAATCCCGCGCGCCGAGCCCGATCGGCTTCACCTCCGGCTGCGAGGCGATGAGCTCGGCGATTTCGGCGGCACGGGCGCCGGGCAGCGAGATTTCGAACCCGTCTTCGCCCGTATAGCCCGAACGGCTGATCCAGACATTCGCGCCGCCGAGGCTGAAGACGCCGCCGGTCATGAAGCCCAGCGCCTCGACCCCCGGAACGAGGCGGGACAGCGCGTCCACCGCCTTCGGCCCTTGCAGGGCGAGAAGGGCCTGTTCCTTCATATGGTCGATAACGACGCTGCGCGGCAGCCGCTCCGTCATGTCGGCGATATCGCCGTGCTTGGTCGCGCCGTTGACGACGACGTAGAAATGGTCGCCGCGCCTTGTGACCATCAAATCGTCGATGATGCCGCCGTCCTCGGCCAGCAGCAGCGAATAGCGCAGCCGCCCTTCCTTCAGGATGGCGAGATCGGCGGGAAGCAGCTTTTCGAGCCCCTTCTCGGCCTCGGCGCCGGTGACGATCAGTTGGCCCATATGGCTGACGTCGAAAAAGCCGGCGGACTCGCGCGTCCAACGGTGCTCGGCGATGATGCCCTCATATTGGATCGGCATCGAATAGCCGGCGAACGACACCATCCGCGCGCCGCGGGCGACGTGCCAGTCGTTGAGGGGAAGCAGGCGGTCGGGGGCGTCGTTCATGTCCAGTCTCCAGAGGCCGCGACCATGAACGGGCCGAAGCCCGCCGCGATCCCGGATTCCCCCTCTGTCCGCTGGACCTGAGAGCTTTCCCCGCCATAGCTCCGGACCAGTCCGGAGCGACGGTGGGTTACCCCTTCGGTGGTCCGCCATAGCCTCAGCCACGGCAGACGCTTTCCAGAGTGTCTATGCGCGCGCGGTCCTTTTGCCTGAGAGATTCCGGGGCGGTTGCTCCTTCGGCGGCCGAGGGTGAAACCCCCTGCTCTCTCCCGCGCGTGCACCGGCTGACGGGCCGGCGACGCCGCCGCTCTGGCGGCTCGCCGCTGCTAAGTCAACGCGTTGCGTTATAGGCGAGCTGGTCCCGCGTCAGCTGGAAGCCGACCAGCACTTCGTAGGTCGCCGCGCGCACCGCATCGCGCACCTTCGGATCGGACAGCGGATCGACCGCCGCGTCGGGATCGCCCGCCTTGCGCTCGCGCGTCACCTGGCGGCGCACGTCCTCGGGAAGGGTGACGGCCGACCGTTGTACCTGGCTCGTGGCCGTGCCCGAGCTCTGGGCGCGGATCTGGCCGTCGGCGAAGTGGAGGCCGACCCGGCCGATGCTCTTCGAGATCACATGGGTGCCACCCTGCACGTCGGCCGCGAAATAGGGCAGCACGACGTCGCGCGCGCCGCGCGGATCGCGGCGCTGGCCCAGCACGTCGAAGGTCAGGTTGGTGACGATGACATTGCCGGTTTCGTCGCAGGTCGAGCGGACATTGGTGATCGTCGCCACCACGTCGATGGCATTCTGGTCGCGGCTGGTCTCGGGATTGAACAAGGTGATGTCCCCCGTCGAAGCCGGAATCGCGACGGCGGGGCAGGCCGAGCGGGTGGTGATGACCCCGCTCTCGGTGAGCCGCCCTTCGGTGCTGCAGCCGGCGACGGCAACGGAAATCAGCGCGGCAACAGCCGCCTTGTACCTGGACACGAAAACAGCACCTCACGCTCATGAAGGGAAAGCGGGCGGATCATAGGAACCGGCTAGGGCGGAGGCAAGCGAGGAAGGCGGCCGTGGACGCCGCTGCCTGATCATCGTAGGAGCCGCGCCATGGCGACATCCCTGCCCCCTCTCGATCTTCTGATCGCGGCGCCGCGCGGCTTCTGCGCCGGCGTCGACCGGGCGATCCGCATCGTCGAGCTGGCGCTGCAGCGTTATGGCGCGCCGGTCTATGTCCGCCATGAGATTGTCCACAACCGCTTCGTCGTCGACAGCCTGAAGGCCAAGGGCGCCGTCTTCGTCGCCGAGCTGGACGAGGTGCCGGACGGGCGGCCGGTGGTCTTTTCGGCGCACGGCGTGCCGAAGATCGTGCCGGCGCGGGCCGAGGAGCGCGGCCTCGACTATCTCGACGCCACCTGCCCCCTCGTTTCGAAAGTCCACCGCCAGGCGGAGCGGCTGGTCGAGCGCGGCAGCCACATCCTCTTCATCGGCCACCACGGCCATCCCGAGGTGATCGGCACGTTCGGCCAGGTGCCGGAGGGCCGGATGACGCTGATCGAGACGGCGGCCGACGCCGAGGCGGTGCGGCCGCCCGAAGGCGACGAGCTCGCCTATCTCACCCAGACCACCCTTTCGGTCGACGACACGGCCGATATCATCCGCGTCCTCGAACGCCGCTTCCCCGGCATTCGCGGGCCGCGCGGCGAGGACATCTGCTACGCCACCTCCAACCGGCAGGCGGCGGCGAAGGAGATCGCCCGCCTGAGCGACGCGGTGCTGGTGATCGGGTCGCCCAACAGCTCCAATTCGCTCCGCCTCGTCGAGGTCGCCGAGCGCGAGGGGGCGAAGGCCCGCCTGATCGGCCGTGCCCCCGACATCGATCTCGCCTGGCTGGGGGGCGTGCGGACGCTCGGCATCACCGCCGGCGCCTCCGCGCCCGAAGTGCTGGTGCGCGAGGTGGTGGAGTTCCTCTCGCGTCATTTCGACGTGACGGAGCGCGAGAGCGACGGCGTCGTCGAGCGGATGGTGTTCAAGCTCCCGCGCGGGCTCGAGGCGGCCTGAACCTCCCTTGGCCGACGTCGAGATCTTCACCGACGGTGCCTGCAAGGGCAATCCCGGCCCTGGCGGCTGGGGCGCGATCATCCGTTCGGGCGAGCGCGAAAAGGAGCTGTCCGGCGGCGAGCCACTCACCACCAACAATCGGATGGAGCTGCTCGCCGCGATCCGGGCGCTGCAGGCGCTGAAGCGGCCCTGTACGATCACGTTGCACACCGACAGCATCTACCTGCGCGACGGCATCACCAAATGGGTCCACGGCTGGAAGCGCAACGGCTGGAAGACGGCCGACCGGAAGCCGGTCAAGAATGCCGAACTCTGGCAGGAGCTGATCGAGGCTGCGGCGCCGCACCGGATCAGCTGGCAATGGGTGCGCGGCCATTCGGGCCATCCCGAGAACGAGCGCGCCGACCGGCTCGCCTGCCACGCGGCGGATCAGTTCAGGAAGCGGCCGGGGGCGTAGGGCTCCGGGTCGATGGCCGCGACGCTCGCGTCCGGCTTCGTGCCTAGGAGGAGGGCGGCGGCGAGCTTTGCCGCGGCGGGGGCCGTCTGGATACCGAACCCGCCCTGCCCTGCGAACCAGAAGAAATCGGCGCGTCCGGCCGCGAAGCCGTAGACCGGCCGGCGGTCCGGCGCGAAGGTTCTGAGGCCGGCCCAGCGACGCTCGACCCGCTCGATCCGCCAATCGACCGTCTCCTCCAGCCGGGCGATGGCCAGGGCGACGTCGATCTCTTCGGGCGCGCAGTCGCACGGATCCGACGCCGTCTCATCGTGCGGGCTCAGCCAGAGCCGCCCGCCCGCTTCCGGCTTGAAATAGAAGCGGCCGAGGGCGTCGATCACCAGCGGCAGGTCGGGGGACGCGGGCGGCGCCACCCGCAATTGCACCAGCGTCCGCCGGTAGGGCTGGATGCCGAGCGGCCGGAGTCCCGCCAGCGCCGCCACCGGATCCGCCCATGCGCCGGCGGCATCGACGAGAATCGCGGCTTCGAAACGGCCCGCGGTCGTGCTTAGCGCCCAGCCCCCATGCCCCGGCTCGGCACCGGTCAGCCGCGCATCGGTGACCAGCCGCGCGCCTGCGCGCCGCGCGGCGGCGAGGTAGAAAGCGTGAAGCGCCGCGACGTCGATATCCATGCAGGTCGGCTCGAGCAGGCCGTGATCCCAGCCCGGTCGGATACCCAGAATGCGCGATTCGATGGCTGCCCGGTCGAGCCTTTCGAACGGCACCGCGCCGGTGAATTCTTGCTCCATGGCGGCGAGCGTCGCTTCGCCGGCGGCATCGGCGGCGATGTGGAGGCCGCCGCGCGGCTTCAGATAATCGCCCGCGCGCAGGAACGGTCCGGAGGCGGTGGTGAGCGGCTGGACCAGCGGCCCGCCGTAGGTTTCGGACCAGAACGCCGCCGAGCGCCCGGTCGCGTGATAACCGGGCTGGTCCTCCGCCTCCAGGATCAGGACCGAGGCCGCGCCGGCAAGCTCCGCGGCGAGGCTGGCGCCGGCCATCCCGGCGCCGACGATCGCGATGTCGGCTTTAACCATCGTCCTTCATCGCTTTAACCATCATCCTTCATCAACGCGCATGCGCGTCGAAAAAGGCATCGATCCGCTCGAACGCGCGAAGCCGCACCGGATCCGCCTCGCGCAGGATCTCGTGCGCGGCGTTCGGAAACATCAGCAGCTCGGCATTGGGCAGTTCGGCCGCTGCCTCGCGAATCGCCGACGGGCTGACCAGCCTGTCGCGATCCGTGCCGATCAGGAGGATCGGGGTTCGCACCTCGCGCAGCCGGTCCGGCGTCAGCAAAGCGGACGAGACGTAAGCGGCGTGCAGCCATCCCCAGGTCGGCGCGTGGAGATCGAATTCCGGGTGCTGCGTCCACCACCAGAGCTCGTCCTCGAACCGCTCGCGCGATCCGGTGAGGATCGACTGGCGAAAGGAGCCTGCGGGCGCGGGCGTCTTAGGCACATGCCACGCTGGGACGCGCCCAAGACCGAAGGCGCACATGGTCGCCGCGGTCGCCGCGGCAGCCCAGGACGGAAGGGCGCCGCTGTTGATCCGGAGCATCGGCGCGATCAGCACCGCCGCTTCGATCGCCGGCTTTCGCTCGGTGAGGATGCGGGCGAGCAAATGCCCCCCCATCGAGTGGCCGATGACGACGTGCGGCCCCGGCGTTCGGCCGCGCCAGTCCGCGATCAGCGCATCCAGATCGGCGATCAGCGGATCGAAGCTGTCGAGATGGCCGCTCTTTATGTCGCCGCGCGAGCCGCCCTGCCCCCGCCAGTCGAAGGCGGTGACGTCCCAGCCCTCCTGATGCCAGTGGTGGTCCGCCTCGAAATATTTTTCGACGAAATCGCCGCGTCCATTGGCGAAGAGCAGGCTGCCGCGAACCGCCCTCCCCTCCTCCTGCGGCCAGTGGAACAGCCGGTACGGCCACCCGTCCGGCGCGGGCCAGGAAGAGAAGCTCGTGCCTGCTGGAATTGCGCGTCGGTCGAAAGGGGCGGTCGGCATCGGCGCCGGTTACGGTTTGGAAAGTAACTAAGTCTAGTGGTGGTAAACATGAACGGGGGAATTGCCACCTTTCTTGTCGTCTTGCTCGCCTGCGGCCTGGCCGCGGCGGCCGCGTTCGACTGGCGCAGCCGGACGATTCCGAACTGGCTCAATGCGGCCTTCGCGCTCGGCGCAATTCCCTATTGGTGGGCGATCGGGCTGTCGCTGTGGCCGGGCGTAGCGATCCATGTCGGAATCGCCCTGATCGTCTTCGCAATCTTCGCCATCGCCTTCGCGCTCGGCGCAATGGGCGGCGGCGACGTCAAGATGCTCGGCGCGCTCGCTTTGTGGCTGCCGCCTCTCGCGGTGCTGAAGCTGCTGGTGGTGATGTCGATCGCCGGCGGCCTGCTCACGATCGCGCTGATGATCCCGCACAAGCTTCGTAAAACCGCGGGCCAACCCGAGATCCCGTACGGAATCGCAATCGCTTTCGCCGGTATGTGGCTGATTAGCGAACGGTTTCTTAACCAATTTGTCTGATGTGTGAGCCGGCTTTTCGAAGAGCGGCCTAGGAGGCGACTGGCGTCATGGATGTGAAGAAGCTCATGCTGCTGATCGGCGCGCTTGTCGTCGCGGCGGTCACCGCCGTGATGGCGAAGAACATGTTCAGCGGCGCCAGCGCGCCCTCTGCCCATGCGATCCCGCTGATGCAGCAGCAGGCCACCGGGCCCGAAGTGCTCGTCGCCACGCGGGCTTTGCCCGTCGGCACGATCATCGATGCCGAGGCCCTGCGCTACCAGCGCTGGCCGGAATCGCTCACCCAGCCCGCTTATTACATCAAGGGCCAGACACCCGGCGGGTCGCAGGACCTGATCGGCACCGTCGTGCGCAACGAGATTGCCGCCGGCCAGCCGATCACACAGGGCTCGCTGATCAAGCCGGGCGAGCGGGGCTTCCTCGCCGCCGCGCTCGGGCCGGGCATGCGCGCCATCACGGTGCCGGTGTCGGTCACCAGCGGCGTCGCCGGCTTCATCTTCCCGGGCGACCGCGTCGATATCGTGCTGACCCAGGAAGTCGGCGGCGGCGACGGTCCGGCCCTCAAGGCTTCGGAGACGGTGTTCCGCAACGTCCGCGTCCTCGCCACCGACCAGCGCATGAGCGCCCAGGGCCAGGACGGCAAGCCGGAGGTCAGGAACTTCTCGACCGTCACCCTCGAGGCGACTCCGAAGATGGCCGAGAAGATCGCGGTCGCGCAGACCATCGGCCAGATGTCGCTGGCACTGCGTTCCATCGCCGACAACAACACCGACCTGCAGCGGGCGATCGCCTCGGGAGACGTCAAGGTCCCCGCCGGCACCGATCCGAAGGCGGCGCGGCAGATGCTGATCGACGTTGCCAGCCAGCCGGTCGACACCACGCCGACCTATACCGTCGGGGCCGAGGTCTCGCGCTTCCAGCGCTCCACCGTCCCGACCAAAGCTCCGGCTCCTGCGGCCGGCGGCGCTACCGCCCCCTCCGGCGGCGCCCCGAACCCGATCCCGCAGGGTCCGATCGTCCGCGTCGCACGCGGCAATGTCATCACGATTGTTCCGGTGGGAGCCAAGTAAGATGATCACGTCCATCCTCAACCGCGCCACGCTCGGCACCGCGACAGCGGCGCTGCTCGCGGCGAGCCTGGCCACCGCGCCGGCTCCCCTGCTGGCCGCGCCCGGCTACGGCCCGGCTCCGGTCCGTCCGGCGAGCGACCTCACCCTGTCGGTCGGTACCGGCGAGATGGTGCGGCTCCCGGCGGCGATCAGCGACCTCTTCGTCGCCGACGACAAGGTGGCCGACGTCCAGGTGCGCTCGCCCAACCAGATCTACGTCTTCGGCAAGGGCCCGGGCGTGACCACGGTCTTCGCCACCGACAAGGCCGGCCGCACCGTCTATTCGGCCAATGTCCATGTCGGCTCGAACATGGCCGATGTCGGCAGCGTGATCCGCGCTGCGATGCCGGAAGCCCAGATCCAGGTGCAGACCTTCAACGGCATCGTCGTCCTGAGCGGCACGGTCGCCAGCCCGGCCGACGTCGAGCAGGCGACCAGCATCGTCCAGGGCGTCGTCGGCAAGGACGTGCAGGTGATCAGCCGGCTCAAGACCGCGACTCCACTCCAGGTCATGCTGCAGGTGCGCGTCGCCGAGGTCAGCCGCTCGCTGGTGAAGTCGATCGGCTTCAACCTGCTGAATCGCGACCATAGCGGCGGTTTCTTGTTCGGCATCGGCCAGGGCAATGCCGGCACGATCACCACGGTCACCGGAACGACGCCCGATCCGACCACGGGCGCCCTCCCCGGCAGCACCGCCTACAAGTTCAATACTGCCGCGGGCGCGACCTCCCTCGGCTTTGCCGGCCACCTGCTGGGGCTCGACCTGCTGTCGACGCTCGACCTCGCCGAAAATGACGGCCGCTCGCACACCCTCGCGGAGCCGACCCTGACGGCGCTCTCCGGCGAGACGGCGAGCTTCCTCGCCGGCGGCGAGTTCCCGATCGCAACGACCAACGGCCTCAGCGGCACGTCGATCGAGTATAAGCAATATGGCGTCAGCCTCGCCTTCACGCCGACCGTTCTCGAGGGCGGCCGCATCGCGATGCGCGTCCGGCCGGAAGTGTCGCAGCTCAGCGACCAGGGCGCGATCGTGCTCAGCGGCATCAAGATTCCGGCGCTGACCACGCGGCGGACCGAAACGACGGTCGAGCTCGGCTCGGGCCAGAGCTTCATGATCGCCGGCCTGCTCAACAATTCGAGCGCCAACACCACCAACAAGGCACCGTTCCTCGGCAGCCTTCCGATCATCGGCGCGCTGTTCAAGTCGAACAGCTTCCAGCGCAACGAGACGGAGCTGGTGATCGTCGTCACGCCTTACCTCGTCCATCCCGTCAACGCGAACGACATCGCGCTGCCGACCGACGGCTATCGCGCGCCGGGTACGCTGGAGCGGGTCCTCACGAACACCGCCGAGCATCGCACCGGCGAGACACGGCCGAAGCCGAGCGTCGCCCCCGCGCAGCAGTCGGCGCCATCCGTCGGCAGTGTCGGCGACCCGGTTGCGCCGCTCCCGACTCCGATCCGCAAGCCAGAGCAGCAGGCTGCGATCAAGCCGCAGCAGCAGACCACCGCCGCTCCGGGCTTCAGCTTCTGACGCCGTGACCGCTCGAAAGGATCTTCACATTATGGCACGCAAGACCCTCTTCGCCCTGATCGTGATCGGAGCCGCTTTCTCGGCTTCCGCCGCCGACGCGCGTCACCGCAATAGCCGCGACGACAATTGGGGCCTGTATTCCTACAACCAGCCGGTCGTTCAGCGGGCCGACTACGTGCTCGAGCTCGCCAATCCCGGTCCCGGTCTCCCCGTCGCCGAACGCGCGCGGCTGCGGGCCTGGTTCGCCTCGCTCGGCCTCGGGTACGGCGATCGCGTCGCGGTCGAATCGATCTACGGCAACGATCCGGTCCGCGCCGACGTCGCGCGCATCGCCGCCGAATACGGTCTCCTCCTGAGCGACAGCGCGCCCATCGTCGCCGGCCGGCCCGAGGCGGGCGCGGTCCGGGTGATCGTCAGCCGCAGCTTCGCGCATGTGCCGGGCTGCCCCTTCGCCGACAGCCACCAAGGTCCGAGCGCGACGTCGTCCAATTACGGCTGCTCGGTCAATTCGAACCTCGCGGCAATGATCGCCGATCCGAACGACCTGGTGCTCGGCGAAGCCGGCAGTGCCTCCGGCGATCCGGCAACCGCCGCCAAGGCGATCAGGACCTATCGCGATGCGAAGCCGACCGGCGCCAACGGTCTGCAAGCCGCCAGTGCAAAGGGCTCGAACTGATGAACGCTCCTCTCAGCAACCGGGCCGCCGCCCTGCGCGATCCCTTCGCGGCCTTCGTCGCCGACGAAGCGACGGCCGAGATTTTGCGGCCGGTCGTCGTCGAGCATGGCTGGGCGCCGGAGAAGGTCAACAAGGGCGGCCTGCGCAACGCGGTGCAGACCCTGTCGGTCTCCGCCAGCCCCTCCATCCTGTTCGTCGACCTGTCCGAATCCGCCGATCCGCTGAGCGACATCAACGCGCTCGCCGAGGTCTGCGAACCCGGCACGGTGGTGATCGCCGCCGGCCAGGTCAACGATGTCCGCCTCTACCGCGACCTGCTCGCCTCGGGCATCCAGGATTACCTGCTGAAGCCGTTCACGCCGGACCAGCTGCGCGATTCCTTCGCGCACGCGCAGATGACCATTTCCGGCCCGCGCGTCGCCGAGTCCGGCTCGGAGCGGCCGCACGTCATGGTCGGCGTGGTCGGCGTGCGCGGCGGCGTCGGCGCCTCGACGGTCGCCACCTCGCTCGCCTGGCTGCTCGGCGACAAGACCAGCCGGTCGACCGCCTTGCTCGACCTCGACGTCCATTTCGGCACCAGCGCGCTGACGCTCGATCTCGAGCCGGGCCGCGGCCTCACCGACGCGATCGAGAATCCGAGCCGCATCGACGGCCTCTTCATCGAGCGTGCCATGGTCCGCGCGAACGAGAAGCTCTGCGTGCTCTCAGCCGAAGCGCCGATGAACCAGCCCTTCCTCACCGACGGCTCGGCTTATTACCAGCTGCAGGAGGAAATGCGGAACGCGTTCGAAAGCACCGTGCTCGACCTGCCGCGCCCGATGCTGGTCCAGCATCCGCATCTCGTCCAGGACCTGCACGTCGCCGTCGTCGTCGTCGAGTTCACCCTCGCCGCGACCCGCGACGCGATCCGCATCCTCTCCTGGTTCAAGGCCAATGCGCCGCAGGCCAAGGTGATCGTCGTCGCCAATCGCGTGCCGGCCGCCAATCACGAGATCAGCCGCAAGGATTTCGAGGCCTCGATCGAGCGCAAGGTCGATCTGGTCATCCCGTCCGAGCAGAAGATCGCGGCGCAGGCGGCGAAGCTCGGCCAGCCCTTCGCCAAGGTCGCGACCGGCGCCAAGCTCAGCCAGCCGTTCAACCAGCTCGTCGCCCTGGTGACGGCGACGGTCGAGCAGGCCGAAGGCACGGGCGAGGCGGCTGAAGGCGGCTCGGCGTCGCTGCTCAAGAAGTTCAACATCAAGGGCCTGCTGAACAAGGCGCCGGCCAAGGCCTGACGGAAAGGCGCGCCGCCACTCCGGCGGCGCGAAACGAACGGGAGCGGACGTGTCCATCTTGCCGATCTTGATTTTCGTGGGCCTGCTCGGGACGCTCGCGCTCGGCTATTTCGCGTTCAGCGGCCCTTCGACCTCGAAGGCATCGCTGCGGCGCCTCGAAAGCGTGCGCGAGCGGCACAGCAAGTCGAACGAGGTCGCGGCGCAGGCGCAGCTCAAGCGGATCCTGCAGAACCGCGCCCAGACAAAGATGGACAGCTTCGCGCAGCGTTTCCTGCCGAACCCGGCCCTGCTGCGCAAACGGCTGCAGCAGACCGGGCGCACCTGGACGCTCGGTCAGTATTTCCTGGTCTCGGTCGCCATCGCCGGCGTGGTGATGCTCGCCTTCACCGTCCGCGGCATGCCGTTCTGGCTCGCCTTCTTCGTCGGCGCGTTCGCCGGCTTCGGGGTGCCGCATTACATGGTCGGCAAGCTCATCCAGCGGCGTATCAACCAGTTCAACGCGCGCTTCCCCGATGCGCTCGAGCTGATGGTCCGCGGCCTTCGCTCCGGCCTTCCCATCACCGAGACGATGGGCGTCGTCGCCGACGAGCTGCCCGGGCCGATCTCCGTGGAATTCCGATCGGTCACCGACAAGATGAAGATCGGCCGCACGATGGAGGCGGCGCTTCAGGAGACCGCCGACCGGCTCGGCACGCCCGAAATCCAGTTCTTCGTGATCACGCTGGCGATCCAGCGCGAGACCGGCGGCAACCTCGCCGAGACGCTCGCCAACCTCGCCGACGTGCTGCGCAAGCGCGCCCAGATGAAGCTCAAGATCAAGGCGATGTCGTCGGAATCCAAAGCCTCGGCCTGGATCGTCGGCTCGCTGCCCTTCATCGTCTTCCTGCTCGTGTGGTGGATCAGCCCCGATTACATGGACCACTTCTTCACCGACCAGAGGCTGATCATCGCCGGCCTCGGCGGCGTCGTGTGGATGGGGATCGGCGTCTTCATCATGGCCAAGATGGTCAATTTCGAAATCTAGGATCGCAGACCTCATGACCCCCCCTGCTCCGCATCCGACCCTGCTTGGCGTGGACGTGATCTACGTGGCGACCCTGTTCGCCGCGGTCGCCACGTTCGCCGTGCTCGTCGCCATTTACGCGGCGACGACCGTCCGGGATCCGATGGCGAAGCGCGTCAAGGCGCTGAACGAGCGGCGCGAGCAGCTGAAGGCCGGCATCATCGCCTCGACCTCCAAGCGCCGCCGCAACATCACCAACCGCAACGAGGTCGCCGACAAGGTCCGCACCTTCCTCAGCTCGCTGAAGATGATTCAGGACGAGCAGGTCCAGAAGGCGCAGCAGAAGCTGATGCAGGCGGGCATCCGTTCGAAGGATCTCGCCTTCGTCGTCATCTTCGGCCGCCTGATCCTGCCGATCGTGTTCGGCACGATCATCATCGTCGGCGTCTATTTGCTCGACTGGTTCCCAGACTGGGGCTCGGTCAAGCGCTACGGCTTGGTCGCGGGCACTTTGATCCTCGCCTACAAGGCGCCGGACATCTGGCTGAAGAACAAGATCGGCAAGCGCACAACGGCAATCCGCAAGGGCCTGCCGGACGCGCTCGACCTGCTCGTCATCTGCGCCGAGGCCGGCCTCACCGTCGACGCCGCCTTCAACCGCGTCGCCCGCGAGCTGGGCAAGGGCTATCCCGAGCTCGGCGACGAGTTCGCGCTCTGCTCGATCGAGCTCGGCTTCTTGACCGACCGCCGCCAGGCGTTCGAGAACCTCGCCACCCGCATCAACCTCGATTCGGTCCGCGGCGTGGTGACGACGATGATCCAGACCGAGAAATACGGCACGCCGCTCGCCTCGGCGCTGCGCGTGCTCTCGGCCGAGTTCCGCAACGACCGGATGATGCGGGCGGAAGAGAAAGCGGCGCGGCTGCCGGCGATCATGACTGTGCCGCTGATCCTGTTCATCCTGCCGACCCTGTTCATCGTCATCCTGGGTCCGGCGGCCTGCTCGATCAAGGACAACTTCATCAATCACTGATCCGGTCCGGCACGGGGGCGGAACAATCCCCCCCCTCCTCCGGTTCTGGAAAGCGTTCTTCAACGGAGGAGGCGCTTCCGTGCTCGCCTTTACGACCAATCAATGGCTGTTCGTCGGCCTCGTCTTCCTGCTCGGCATCGTCATCGGCATGGCCTTGCGCGGCGGCGGCCGCTGGAAGGCCGCTTATTATGACGAAGTGAGCAAGCGCGAGGCGCTGGAGGTGGAAAACCGCCGCCTCGCCAAGGACGGCACCGAGATGGACTCCCTCCGCCACGCGGCTGCCAAGGACGAGGCGCGCCGGCGGGCGGCGGCAGAGGACCCGGGCCCCGCGATCTGACGTCCTGCTACCCCTTTCGAGGACGGCACGACTATCTTTTCGGTGTACGCGTGGAGCGTGTTTCCAGCCATCGCCGCACTTCGACGATGGCGGCCAGCACCATCATGAAGGCAATGATGGTCCACAGCACCCAGAAGTCGGGTATGATCTCCACCGGGCCTCCGCCAGCGGCTTGCTAAGCCTGGCCACCTGCTCCCAGCATCCCCTGTCGTGCAAGCGCAGCAGGCGACGCCCGTCGTGGCCGCCGCACCCCTTGGCTGAAAGCGAAGGATTTCCGCGCCTAAGGCAGCCCCAAGGCCTCGCTTGCCTGGCGATGCCGCAGCGCCGCCTGCGCCGCGGCCAACCGGGCGATCGGAACGCGGTAGGGCGAGGCGCTGACGTAATCGAGGCCCGTCGCCTCGCAGAAGGCGATAGAGGTCGGGTCGCCGCCATGCTCGCCGCAAATGCCGAGCTTGAGCTTCGGCTTCACCGCCCTCCCCCGCTCCGCCGCCAGCGAGATCAGCTGGCCGACCCCTTCCTCGTCGATCGACACGAACGGATCACGGGCGAAGATGCCCTTCTCGACATAGGTGGTGAGGAAGCGCCCGGCATCGTCGCGGCTGACGCCGAGCGTCGTCTGGGTGAGGTCGTTAGTGCCGAAGCTGAAGAATTGCGCCTCTTCGGCAATGCTGCCCGCCATCAAAGCCGCGCGCGGCAGCTCGATCATCGTGCCGACCAGATACTCCAGGCGCGTTCCCTTTTCTTCGAACACCGCGGCGGCGGTCCGGTCGATCAGCTCGCGGATGATGCGCAGCTCGGCCCGGGTGGCGACGAGCGGCACCATGATCTCCGGGATCGGCGCCTCACCCCCCTCCCCCGCGACAGTCACGGCGGCTTCGAAGATGGCGCGCGCCTGGATCTCGTAGATTTCGGGATAGGTGATGCCGAGGCGGCAGCCGCGGTGGCCGAGCATCGGGTTGAACTCGTGGAGCTCGTTGGCACGGCGGCGCAAAGTCTCGACGTCCGTACCGGCGGCTTCCGCCACCTCGGCAAACTCCTCCTCGCTGTGCGGCAGGAATTCGTGGAGCGGCGGATCGAGCAGCCGGATCGTGACCGGCAGCCCGGCCATGATCCGAAAGATCTCCTCGAAATCCGCGCGCTGGGCCGGGAGCAGCTTGGCCAGCGCCGCGCGCCGGCCTGCCTCGTCCTCCGCAAGGATCATCTGGCGGACGTTGGTGATCCGCTCGGCATCGAAGAACATATGCTCGGTGCGGCAGAGGCCGATCCCCTCCGCGCCGAAATCGCGCGCGGTGCGGCAATCGAGCGGCGTCTCGGCATTGGTGCGCACGCCGAGCCGGCGCTTGGCATCCGCCCAGACCATCAGCGTGCCAAAATCGCCCGCCAGCTCGGGCTGCACGGTCGGCACCGTCCCGAGCATCACCTCGCCGGTCGAGCCGTCGATGGTGATCGTGTCGCCTTCCTTCACCTCGGCCCCGCCGACCCGCATCAGCCGAGACCGATAGTCGATCGAGATCGAGCCGGCGCCGCTGACGCAGGGCCGGCCCATGCCGCGCGCCACCACCGCGGCGTGGCTGGTCATGCCGCCGCGGGCGGTGAGGATGCCCTGCGCCGCGTGCATGCCGTGAATGTCCTCGGGCGAAGTCTCGACCCGTACCAGGATCACCTTCTCGCCGCCGCCGGCGCGCTTCTCGGCGGTGTCGGCGTCGAACACCGCCGCGCCTGAAGCCGCGCCCGGCGAGGCGGGCAGGCCCTTGGCGATCACCTTCCGCTCTGCATTTGGGTCGAGGGTCGGGTGGAGGAGCTGGTCGAGCGCCTGCGGATCCACCCGCAGCACCGCTTCCTCTTCCGAGATCAGCCCCTCCTGCGCCATCTCCACCGCGATCCGCAGCGCCGCCTTGGCCGTGCGCTTGCCGCTGCGCGTCTGCAGCATGAATAATTTGCCGCGTTCGACGGTGAACTCGATGTCCTGCATGTCGCGATAATGGCGTTCGAGCAGGTCGAAGACGTGGGCAAGTTCGGCGAACACCTCCGGCATCGATTCTTCCATCGACGGCGCCTTCGCCCCCGCCGCCTCGCGCGCGGTGCGAGTGAGGTATTGCGGCGTGCGGATGCCGGCCACGACGTCCTCGCCCTGGGCGTTGATCAGATATTCGCCGTACGTCGCCCGCTCGCCGGTCGAGGGGTTGCGGGTGAAGGCGACGCCGGTGGCGCTGGTCTCGCCCATATTGCCGAACACCATCGCCTGGACGTTGACCGCCGTTCCCCAGTCGCCGGGGATCGAATTGAGCCGGCGGTAGACCTTCGCCCGCTCCGACTGCCACGAGCCGAAGACGGCGCCGATCGCGCCCCAGAGCTGCTCGTGCACGTCCTGCGGGAACGGCTTGCCCCAATGCTCCTCGACCAGCTCCTGGTAGCGGGCCGTGAGGCGGCGCCAGTCCTCGGCCTCCAGCTCGGTATCGAGATGGACGCCCTTGTCCTCCTTGGCGATCTCCAGCGCCTCCTCGAAGGCGGCGTGGGGCAGGCCGAGCACGACGTCCGAATACATCTGGATGAAGCGGCGGTAGCTGTCCCAGGCGAAGCGCGGATCGCCCGAAATGGCGGCGAGCCCCTCCACCGTTTCGTCGTTGAGGCCGAGGTTGAGGACCGTATCCATCATCCCCGGCATCGACACCCGCGCGCCCGAGCGGACGGAGACGAGCAAAGGATCTTCCTTGTCCCCGAACCTTTTGCCGGTGATTCCTTCGATATGGTCGAGGCCGTTGGCGACCTCCTCGCGCAGGCTATCGGGGAAATTCTGCCCCTCGGCATAATAACGCGTGCACATCTCGGTCGAGATGGTGAAGCCCGGCGGCACCGGCAGGCCGATCGAGGCCATCTCGGCGAGGTTCGCCCCCTTGCCGCCGAGCAAATTCTTGTCGCCCGCTGCGCCTTCCGAAACCCCGCCGCCGAAGCGGTAAACGTACCGAGTCATCCCAGCCTTCCCTGCCCGTAAGCGGCGGGCGCGGCGAGGCCGCGCGCCGTTAGCGCTATCATGTCTGAACTTGTTCGATGGAGGTTCGCGCCCACGCTGCGTGAGCGCGCGACCCTCACCCTTCGATCCGCGAAAAATCGGCGACCTGGTGCACCGCATCCCGCATCCGCGCGAGCAGGTTGAGGCGCGCCTCCCGCTTGACGGGATCGGGATCGTTCACAGTCACCTTGTCGAAAAAGGCGTCGACCGGCGCCCGCAAGCTGGCCAGCGCCGCCATCGCCCCCTCAAAATCCTCCGCCTCCACCGCCGCGCGCGCGCGGGGCTCCGCGGCATCCAGCGCGGCGATCAGCGCCGCCTCCTCAGGCAGCGGCGCATAAGGCAACGCCCCACCCTCCTCGCTCGTCCCGAGCGAAGTCGAGGGACGCTCGCTCGGACTCTGTGCCAACGCCCCTCGACGAAGTTCATCCTGAGCGCCGCCGCCGGCGGCGTCCAAGGGCTCGGGACGAGCGGAATCTTGCGCGGCTCCCTGGGCCCAATTTTCCTTCTTCAGGATATTCGCCGCCCGCTTATAGCCGGCGAGGAGGTCGGTGCCTTCCGCCGTTTCCACAAACGCTTGCAGCGCGCGAACGCGGGCCAGGAGGCGGACGAGATCGTCCTCTCCGCCGAGCGCGAAGACCGCATCAATCAGGTCGTGCCGGACGCCCGCCTCGCGCTGCTGGACCTTGAGACGGTCGGCGAAGAAATCGAGAAGGGCAGGAGTTCCTGTAGCCAGAGCGTCGCTCAAATCCATGACCCAGAGGATCACACCCGAAAGCTCGATGCTATAATGAACTCGATTTTCTAGGTTTTCCTGCAAGCGATGGACCTGCTTGCCGCCTGACCGAATGAATGGTCGGCCCGAAGCAAGGGCTTCGTACCATTCATCAACCAATCTCGTCGCTTCAGATTGGCCGGTCTTGAGCAGTTCGTTGACTGCTATGTCACGTGCCAGCCTTTCGCTGATAGGCTGAAACAGCTCGCCCAAATGCAACCGCAAAGACGACTGCACAACAAGAGAGATTACACCCAATGCAGCGCGACGTAGCGCATAAGGGTCACGCGAACCGCTCGGCCTCTCGTCTA
This sequence comes from Allosphingosinicella sp., assembly GCA_036269695.1. Lineage (GTDB taxonomy): Bacteria > Pseudomonadota > Alphaproteobacteria > Sphingomonadales > Sphingomonadaceae > Allosphingosinicella. Next base: position 38,487 of record DATBDY010000050.1, read on the forward strand.
TTGCGAAGAAAGCAATGAGCGTATCCAGCTTGTCCGCCAAGCTCACCGCCACCGTCACTGGCGCGGTGGGGACCTCGTCCCCCTGCCCCACCGGCTTGTAATGATCGCGGATCGCGTCGGCGACTTCGGGCGGCTCGCCCTGCGCGCGGGCGAGGTGGCCGCCGATCACGCCCTGCAGCTCGGGGAATTCGCCGACGAGGCCGGTAACGAGGTCCGCCTTGGCGAGCCGGGCGGCGCGTTCGGCGAGGTCGGCCAGATCCGGCCCCTCTCCCCCTGCGGGAGAGGGAGGGGCCCGCTCGGCGGAGCCGAGTGGGAGGGTGAGGGCCTGTTCTCCGGCCGCCTTGCCCTCACCCCGCTCGCCTTCGGCGAGTCGACCCTCTCCCGCGGGGGGAGAGGGTTTGACGATCCCCTCCTCGACCAGCCAGCGCGCCAGCTTCGCCACGCGCTCCACCTTGTCGGCGACGGTGCCGAGCTTTTCGTGGAAGACGATCTGGTCGAGCTTCGCCGCCTGCTGTTCCAGCGGCACCTTCAAATCCTGCTCCCAGAAGAACTTCGCGTCCGAGAGCCGCGCCGACAGCACCCGCTCGTTGCCGGCGACGATCGCCGCGCCGCCGTCGCTCGCGTCGATATTGGCGGTGCAGACGAAATTGGGCGCCAGCGATCCGTCCGCCGCGGTGCAGGCGAAATATTTCTGGTTGGTGCGCATGGTGAGCTGGATCACCTCGCGCGGCACCTCGAGGAACGCGGGATCGAAGCGGCCGAGCAAAGGCACCGGCCATTCGGTGAGGCCGGCATTCTCGGCGAGCAGGCCTTCGTCCTCGACCAAGGCCAGCCCGGCTTCGGCGGCGGCCGCATGAGCGCCTTCCGCGATGAGCCCGCTTCGCTCCGCCGGGTCGACGATGACGTGGCAGGCCTGGAGCTTCTCCGCATAATCGTTGGCGCTGCCGATGGTGATCACGCCCGGATGGTGGAAGCGGTGGCCCACCGTCGCGGCGCCGCTCTTCACGCCGGCGATCTCGAACTCGACGATCTGCTCGCCGAGCAAAGCGACGATGCCCTGGAGCGGACGTACCCAGCGCAGGCTCTCGGTCGAGGCCGAGTCCGCGCCCCACCGCATCGACTTGGGCCAGGGGAAGGCGCGGACGATGACGGGGATCGCCTCGGCCAGCACGTTCGCGGTGGGGCGGCCGGGCTTGTCGGTGATTGCGAAGAGGATGCCGTCGCGCTCCTCCAGTTGCTCGCGGGCGAGGCCGGTCTTGCGCAGGAACCCTTCGAGCGCCTGCGGCGGCGCCGAGGCGCGCGGACCCTTCACCTCCTCCCGCACCGGCTCGGTGGCGGCGGGGAGGTTGCGGGCGATCAGAGCGAGGCGGCGGGGGGTGGCGTAGGTCTCGATCGCCTCCGCCTTGAGGCCGGCCTTGCCCAGCTCGGCCTCGAACAGGCGCGCGAGATCGGCCGAGGCCTTCGCCTGCATCCGGGCGGGGATTTCCTCGGAGAGGAGCTCAAGGAGGAAATCAGGCATGCTTCACCGTCACCCCCGCGAAAGCGGGGGTCCCGCTTGGGCACGGATTGTCGAGAGAAGAAGCGGGATTCCCGCTTTCGCGGGAATGACGGGGAAAGGACATTACGCTGCCCACCCGTTCTTCTCGACCCACGCCTGGCAGGCGCCCTTCGCCAAATCCCGCACGCGGCCGATATAGGCCTGGCGCTCGGCGACCGAGATCACCCCGCGCGCCTGGAGGGTGTTGAAGATGTGGCTGGCCTTGATCGCCTGGTCGTAGGCGGGAAGCGGCAGCTGCGCCTCGATGCAGCGGCCGCATTCCTCGGCGGCGTCGCGGAACCAGCGGAACAAAGTGTCGGTATTCGCCACCTCGAAATTGTAGGCGCTGAACTCGCGCTCATTCTCCATGAAGACGTCGCCATAGGTCACGCCCCCCTGGCCGTCTTTGGCATCGTTGAAGGTGAGATCGAAGACATTGTCCTTGCCCTGGATGTACATGGCGAGCCGCTCGAGCCCGTAGGTGAGCTCGCCCGCCACCGGCTTGCAATCGTAGCCGCCGACCTGCTGGAAATAGGTGAACTGGGTCACCTCCATCCCGTCGCACCAGACTTCCCAGCCAAGGCCCCAGGCGCCGAGCGTCGGGCTCTCCCAATCGTCCTCGACGAAGCGGATATCGTGCTTGAGGAAGTCGATGCCGATCGCCGACAGGCTGCCGAGATAGAGGGCCTGGAGGTCGTCCGGGCTCGGCTTCAGGATCACCTGATATTGGTAATAATGGCCGAGCCGGTTCGGATTCTCGCCGTAGCGGCCGTCGGTCGGGCGGCGGCAGGGCTGGACGTAAGCCGCCTTCCAGGGGTTCGGCCCCAGCGCCCTCAGCGCCGTCGCCGGGTGGAAGGTCCCCGCCCCCATCTCCATGTCATAGGGCTGGAGGATGACGCAGCCCTGCCGGCTCCAATAATCGTGGAGCGTCAGGATGAGGCGCTGAAAGCTCGGCGGCTGGTCGGCCAAGGTGTCTTTCCGCATTGCAACAAAAGGGTGGCGACGCCTTGGCGCATCCGAATAAGAGGGTCAAGAAAGGTGCGCCACGGGGCGGCGCGGCCGTGGGAGACGAGAGATGATCGCGCGCAAATTGTTTTCACGGCTCGGCGCCGCCTTCGCCGGCCTGGCTCTGCTCGGCGCCGCCCCTGCCCCAAAGGCCGCCGCGACGGCGCCGCACGGCCATCCGGCGCTGTGGAAGCTCGCCGACAAGGACACGACCATCTATCTGTTCGGCACCTTCCACCTGCTGCCCCAGGGCGAAGCCTGGCGCACGCCCGCCTTCGACAAGGCTCTCGCCTCCTCGGACGAGCTGGTGATGGAGATTCCGAACATCGACGACCAGAACGCCCTCGCCGGAGCGCTGGTGAAGCTCGGGATGAAGGACGGCCTGCCGCCGCTCGTCCAGCGCGTGCCGGCGGACAAGCGTGCGGCGCTGAAGGCGATGATCGCCGAGAGCGGAGTGCCGGAAGCGGCGCTCGACAGGATGAAGACCTGGGCGGCGGCTTTGCTGCTCGAAGGCGTTCTCTTCAAGCGGCTCCACCTCGATCCCAATTCCGGCGTCGAGGTGACCCTGATCGGCCCGTGGCGGCACAGCGGCAAGCCGCTCGAGGGGCTGGAGACGGCGGAGCAGCAATTCGGCCTGTTCGATCATCTCTCCGACAAGGCGCAGAGCGACCTGCTCGCCGGCGAGGTCTCCGATCTCGAGAAGGCGGGGCCGGAATTCCACGCGATGATGCAGGCGTGGATGAACGGCGACGTCCCCGGCATCGCCCATAGCTTCAACGACGACATGAAGGATTCGCCCGAGCTGATGAAAGCCCTCCTCGCCGATCGCAACGCCCATTGGGCCGAGTGGCTGAAGGCGCGGATGGCGAAGCCCGGCACGGTGTTCGTGGCAGTGGGCGCGGGGCATCTGGCGGGGAAGGATTCGGTGGAGGCGATGCTCGCGGCGAAGGGGCTGAAGGTGACGCGGGTGCAGTGAGTGCCGCGCCCTCAATTATCTTCGAAGGTCGCCAAATCGCAGTACACTCGTAGAATGAACCCGTTGATGAAGCTGATGTGCAGGCCCTGCGGTTCATTTCGTGCGGCTATCTGCTCGTCGGTGAATGAGACCCAATCGCAGCCTTCATCGAAATAGGCGATTTCTATCCCTTCGTCCCGCGGCGGCGCGGCTATCTCGTTAAGGTTATTGAATGCGGTTTTGACATTTCCAGTGCACCGAAGGGAGACCTTCGCGGATAAGCTGTCGGGCTCTATCGCATACCGATTCCGCGAGAACCGCAGGGTCACCTCTGTGCCATTCAGGTCCGTGCCAAGGGCTTCAAGATCATAGGCATTGTGAAGGTCGATGAACCTGCCGCCCCACCGGATCACCGAGAAACCATCAAATTGAAAGTTGCGTTTCATACGTTGTCCCGAGGTACTTGAGATTCGACCGCTCGACTGTCCTTAATTTCGCGGCGCCACGCGCCTGTAGCTGAGCGCCTCCGCCACGTGCACCCGCCCGACGCCCTCGCTCCCGGCGAGGTCGGCGATGGTGCGGGCGACGCGGAGGACGCGGTGGAAGCCGCGGGCGGAGAGGCGCATCGCCTCGGCGGCCTGGGCGAGGAGGCGGCGGCCGGGCTCGTCCGGCGTGGCGACGCGGTCGAGCAATTCGCCGTCGGCTTCGGCATTGGTGCGCACCCCCGCGCCTGAATAGCGGTCGGTCTGAATCTGACGCGCCGCCTGGACCCGCGCCCGCACCTCGGCCGAGCCTTCGGCGGGCGGCGGCAGGACGAGGTCGGCGGCGGCGACGCCGGCCACCTCGACATGGAGGTCGATGCGGTCGAGCATCGGGCCCGAGACCTTCGCCTGGTAATCGGCGGCGCAACGCGGTGCCCGCGAGCAGGCGAGCGCGGCATCGCCGAGATGGCCGCAGCGGCACGGGTTCATCGCGGCGACCAGCTGGACGCGGGCGGGGAAGGTCACATGGGCGTTGGCGCGGGCGACGGAGACGGTGCCCGTTTCAAGGGGTTGACGCAGCGAATCAAGCGCCTGCCGCTGGATTCGGGCAGCTCGTCGAGGAACAGCACGCCGAGATGGGCGAGGCTGACCTCGCCCGGCCGCACGCGCAGGCCGCCGCCGACCAAAGCCACCATCGAGGCGCTATGGTGCGGCGCACGAAAAGGGCGGTTGCGGAGCAGCTTCCCCTCCGGCAGCCCGCCGGCGACGCTCTGGATCATCGACACTTCGAGCGCTTCCGGCATTATGTAGCAAATGCACCAAGGCAGTGACGGAAGCATCCGACTCCGTTGCAGATGCCATCATCTAAGGTGCGGTGCTGACATAATGCCGAGCGCTAGGAGGCGCTTGGAATGTGTGGTGGCTATGTCCACTCATTGCCCTGAATGGCAGCGCGAATCCCATCGACATCGGCTTCATACATAAAAGTGAGATGGTGCTGGCGTCCGAATACGTCGGAATATTCCACCCTCCCGATGGTGTAGATCGCAAGTTTGCCGGCATTGAAGTTATGCATCTCTTCGGTCGTAAGGGGCTTCGATTTAGCTTTAACTCTGGCCTTATCACCTGCCCCCATCACCAGTGCACCAGCCTCTTCGATCTTAGGGATTTGGTGCCGAAAGGATTTGCGAGGCACATCGAGTCTCATAGTAGAGATACTGCGCACCCGGTAGGCGGGCGTCTGACCGCGATTCATGATTGTAACACTAATCAAGATCGGCTGTCCGGCTACCACGTCAAAGGGATTTACCCCGTCTATTGTCATGTAGGCGCGAAGCTGGCGTTTAGCCGTATCCCTCGCAATTCGATTAGAGTCGATAGTCAGAAGGAGGGCAATCACAATGCCAACGGCGCCGATAACGCCAACAGTCAGCGAGTCCCGAGCCCAATCGGCAGCCGCCCACTCGGCACAGCGCTCGGAAAGATCATGGTGTTGGCCATTGTTGCATGGCTTCTGATCTTCGGGGGTATTCGCCGGTGCAGCGACCTGCGCAGCGGTAGCCGATACCGAATTGAGGGCTGCTTGCTTATGTTGAGTGGTGTGGGAGTATTCGGCGCTTGCGCCGTTATCGGGGGCTGGAGCGGCGGCTAGGATCAGCCATCCGATAGCCGCAAGGATGTAGCGCCGATGGCTTCCAAGCATTGGACGAGGAATACGGCCGTAAACTTGCCCCGCGCAAGCTTGTTACGGACGTTCGGCTCCGTCTCCCTCACGCCGATAGCGGCCAGCTTCTCGACCAGCCCGTGGTAGGTGACGCCCCGGCGCTTCAGCTCCGCCTTCAGCATCCCCTTGACCCGATCCTCCCATTCCTTCGTTTCGGCCATGACCGCACTCCATTCGTCGCAAATGCCATCATATCCGATACGATTGTCCTTGCATAGAGTGCACGTTTGCCACTATATCCGATGCATAAGCACTGGATACGATGGCAATGCAACATTTCCTCCTCTCCGCCGCCGCCCGCACTCTCAGCCTCAAGGCTGTGTTTCAGATGGGCGAGGACAAGGCTTACGAGACCTTCTGCCAGATGCGGTGGGCGGAGAACGACGGCGAGGCGATCTGCCCCCGCTGCGGCTGTGTCGAGACCTACAACATCACGTCGCGTCGCCGGTTCAAGTGCGTTGCCTGCCACCATCAATTCAGCGTGACCAGCGGGACCATCTTCGCCTCCCGCAAGCTGAGCTTCACCGACCTTCTGGCAGCGATCGTTATCTTCGTGAACGGCGCCAAGGGCGTCTCTGCCCTTCAAGTCAGCCGGGATCTCGACTGCCAGTATAAGACCGCCTTCGTCCTCTCCCACAAGCTGCGGGAAGCCATGGCGCGTGAGGACATGGGCCGGAAGCTCGACGGCGTTGTCGAGACCGATGGCGCCTATTTCGGCGGCTACGTGAAGCCCGCTAACCGGAAAGAGGATCGTGTCGACCGCCGCTTCCTCGCCAACCAGTCAGGCAAGCGCCAGTCCGTTATCGTCGCTCGCGAGCGGGACGGGCAGTCGATCACGTTCGTCGGCAAGAAGGAAGCCGATGGCGTGGCGATGGTCCGCAGCAACGTTGCCCCCGGCGCGGTTATCCATGCCGACGAGGCGTCGCATTGGGACGGCCTGCACGGCGAGTACGAGACGCACCGCATCAACCACAGCGAGTGCTACAGCGACGGCCTCGCTTGCACCAATCAGGCCGAAAGCTTTTTCTCCCGTCTCCGCCGGATGGAAGTCGGGACGCACCACCATATCGCAGGGCCGTATCTGGCAGCCTATGCCTCGGAAGCTTCGTGGCGTGAGGATCACCGCCGGGTCAGCAACGGCCATCAAGCGGCGATGGTGACGGGGGCGACGATGGCTTCGCCGGTCAGCCGGAAATGGGCCGGGTATTGGCAGCGTAGTGAGGCCGCATAGTCTGGCGACTAAGCCGCTTCCTCCGCGAAGGCCATTTCGGGATCAACGTAGACAACATCGCCAGTCGGCTCGACCCTCCGGCCGCCTTCGAAGTGGAATAGAAACCCAAACTGTGGATCGGCAACCCTGTGTCTCTTCTCTTGCAGCGCCACCGTTCTTAGCCGTTCAAACGGAGCCCTGTGCGGCAGCAAGGGACGCTTGCCATCAAAAAGGTTCGCGATGCTGACAATTTGAAGCTTAGGAAAGCGTCCATGGGCCGTCTGGACATTCCCGGCGGAAAGCGCGTCGTTCTTCATGCTCTGTGTAGGCTCTTCCAACATCACGAGGACACCCATTTGGGCCTTCTCGCGATCTACGACGAACCCTAGCTCGCGAACAGGTGTGGGGCCAACGTCGGCACCTCCTTTGGCAGAGACGATAATCTTCCCGATGCCATGTGGCCCGTTAAGGAAAAAGATTTCTCCGTCGATGCCGCCGTCGGCGCCCTTTTTTTCTCGATATTGCTGCACTCCGAAGAGATAGTTGGCCCACCATTGAAATTGGTATTTGTCCCTCTTCGCTAGGTTTCTCGCCCCCTCAAGATCCGCAGGTCGCCCCTCCACCTCTACATGGAGTCCGTCAAAATTGCGCTTTATCCGCGACTGTATGAGCGAAACCGCGTGGTGGGTTATATCTATGCCGGTCCAACTGCGACCCAATGCTTGAGCAGCGTGCACGGTCGTTCCGCAACCGCAAAACGGATCGAGCACCATGTCGCCAGGACGGCTCGAGGTCGCAATGATCCGCGAAAGCAACCCAACCGGCTTTTGTGTCGGATAGCCTTCTCGCTCGTTATCGTGATCGAGCCATTTGACGTCTGCATCAATTCCCGCGTTCGTGCCTTCGACACAGCCCTCTGTGCCCGGCTGGAACGCCCAGATATCTTGGTAGGGTACTCCTCTGCCCGGATACTGCCGATAGGTGGGGCGGCCGTCCGCCGAGAAGTGTATCCAGCCCAGCTCATTCAAATGGTCCAACATGGATTGCGGGGACATGCCTGCGCCGTTGTTTGGTAGGTTCTGTCGCAGGGATGCCGGGATCGCCCAGTGCCTTCCTTTGTTCGTTGGATCGTATTCACCCCACAGGGACCCGCTCGCGCCTTGCCGCGTGCCGGGTCCGGTAAGCTCATTGAGCCGATAATGTCGCCCATCGTGATCGGCACGTCGAAATTGCTTGCTGACATACTGCCGGGTGTAGGGTGTGCAACCCGGCTCAAAATGGAATACTTTCGAGCGCGAGTAGAACAGAATGTTATCGTGGATCGGGCCGTACTGCTTCGACAGCTTGTTGTGCGCGGATGACCGGCGCCAGACCACCTCGCTACGGAAATTTTCCTCGCCAAACAAGGAATCCAAAATAACCTTTAGGTAGTGCGAGGCGCTAGGGTCGCAATGGAGATAGAGGCTCGCGGTCGGCTTCATCACGCGCCGAAGCTGGATCAACCTCACGGTCATCATAGCGAGATAGGCCATCGTGGAGCTTTGGCCCATCGCGCCCATGAAAGCGCCGATATAGGAGGCCGGCTTTCCGCCATAGGCGACGATCTTTTCGATGGCATCTTGCGAGGCTTCCCCCCAACGCCACGAGTCCTGAAACGCCTTAGCTTGCGCTCCGGACGGCTCGCCATTTTCCGACTTGAAAATGACGCTGTATTCCGCTTTCGAGTTGAATGGCGGGTCAAGGTATACGAGGTCAACGCTCTCGTCTTTGACTTTGTCGGACAGTATGTCTAGATTGTCTCCGAAATAGAGCCTGTTCATGGCACCCCTCCGCCAAAGACTGACCCTCTAGACAGAATCGGGTGCCACCCTTCTGTCAAGCCTTGGCGTGATAGCCGACGCGCTTTATTGAATATTGAGTCAGTTTTGCAACAGTGGTTGGCCACTGTGTCGGACGCCTAAGCCCGCACCCACCCCTTGCCACCGCCCGGCCCTCGCCGCACTCTCGCCCCACCACGAATCAGGGGAATGTACATGCGTCTATTCGTTGCCGCTGCCGCCGCCTTCGCAATGCTCGCCACGCCCGCGCTCGCCGCGCCCTGTCGTGACGCGCACGGCAAGTTCATGAAGTGCCCGGAGAAGGCGAAGCCGGTTCGCTGCCGGGACGCGCACGGGCGCTTCGCTAAGTGCGGGACTCCGGGCGCTCATCCCGACAAGCATTGACGGTCCAAAGCTGGTAGTTGCCCGGCCCCTCAATCGAGGCGGCCCGGCCATTGTCGCGTTGGTGCCGCAGGGCACAGGCGACGCGCTTGGTCATCGTGCGCAGCATCTTCACGTCCTCCGCGTCCATGGCGCGCTCTAGGAGCATCTGAGCGGCGATCTCGCGGGTTGTCAGGGGCTCCTTGGCCGTGCGCAGGATGGAGAGGACGAGGCGGCTCATCTGGCCCCGGTGCGACCAATCCTCCGGCGGGCGGAAGGCTTTCGGCCGTATCGCCTCTAGCTCCATATCAGGCGCCACGATGCGGAGCGTCCCGTCTATGCTCTCCAGCTGGTTGACCAGTTCGCGCAGCCTTTCGTGCGTCCGCTCAAGCTCGCCTGCTATCTCTGCCCGTTTAGCGACTAGGCCCGTCACCATGTAGTCCGTCATATGGTGACATTACGCACTACGAGCGATGGCATCTATCCACGTCTTGGTGCATCTGCTACATAATGCCGAGCGCTTCGGAGGCAGTGAGATCCGGGAGAATTCCGGGCAGGCAGGCCGCGAGGAGCGACTTGCCGGCACCCGGCGGGCCGCTCATCAGCAAATTGTGGGCGCCGGCTGCGGCGATCTCCAGCGCCCGTTTCGCCGTTTCCTGCCCTTTCACCTGGACGAGGTCCGGCCCCACGCCCGGCGGCTCCGCCTCGCCGGCCACCGGCGGCGACAGCACGAAGCTGCCGCGGAAATGGTTGAGCAAAGCGATGAGGTCGGGCGCGGCGAGGATCTCGACGTCGCCGGCCCAGGCGGCTTCCGGCCCCTGCGCCACGGGGCAGATCAGGCCCAGGCCGCGCGCCGAAGCGTGCATCGCGGCAAGCAGCACGCCCGGCGACGGCGCGATCCGCCCGTCGAGCCCAAGCTCACCGACGGCGAGGTAGCCGGCCAGCATCTCGGTATCGATCGCGCCCATCGCGGCGAGCAGGCCGAGCGCGATCGGCAAATCGTAATGCGAGCCCTCCTTGGGCAGGTCGGCCGGCGAGAGGTTGACGGTGATGCGCTTGGGCGGGAGCGACAGGCCGATGGCGGAGAGGGCGGCGTAGACCCGTTCCCGGCTCTCGGCCACCGCCTTGTCCGGGAGGCCGACGACGAGGAACTTGGGCAGGCCGCTGGCGATCTGCACCTGCACCTCGACCGCGCGCGCCACCAGCCCCAGAAACGCCACCGTGGCGACATGCGCGACCATAGAGCCCCCTTTTTGTTCTCATTCGGCGGGGAGCGGCCGCGGAGTCAACGCTTTTGCGAATGCGCAAGGTTCGCGTCGTGTACGAATAACACACCTATCCCGTCGCCCCGGGGCGGATCGCGTGACGTTTCTGGGGAGGAAGCGACGGGGATTGAACCTTTTTCTCCCATGAAGACACGCATGCGGGAACATAGCCGGACGACGGCTCGGTGACGGGGGAGCCAATCTTGCCGGCGGTAGGCGGCTCCGGCGGAAGCACCGATCGTCGGGCGCGTTCGGCCTGAGGGATCATCAAGGGGAGGAAACTATGAAAATTGGGATTGCTGCTACGACATCCGCATTGGTTGCTGCTTTCGTCTTTGCCGCATCGCCCGTCTTCGCGACTGGAGGCGGCACTGGGGGTGGCGGTACCGGCGGCGGCGGCACCGCTCCCGGTGGCGGCGGTGGTGGCGGCGGCGGTGGCGGTGGCGGCGGCCTCGGCAACCTCGGCGCCAACAACGTCACGGTCACCAAGTCCCCGCTCACCGGCGAAGACGAAATCACCTTCCCCAATGGTATCGTCCTCACCAATGGGCCGCGCGATGCGGTCGTGTCGCTCGACGGCGTACGGATCGGGGGGACCGGTCCGAAGCCGACGCTCGGGCCAGACAACATCCTGCACTTCGTGGTCAGCTCCGCATCGACCAAGAACACCCTGACGCTCGATCTGCCCTGCCCGCCCATCGTGGTGTCAACGACGCCGTCGGCCGGGACGACCATCAACGGCGTGTCGTCAGTGGCCATGACCTGGACGCCGCTGCCGTTCAACACGCCGTTCGGTACGACCCTCATCAATGACAGTAATGGCACGCCGCGAATCAAGCTCTTTGCCTACGATTCCGCGAGCAACCAGATCGTCGCGGGCGATACCACGCCCGCTCAGCTCCTGGATCAGGCCGCCACGAGCGCAACCTATCCGGTCCAGCCGGTGACCGCGAGCGGCTACATGCTGGAGCTGCAATATCCCGGCCCCTATGTGCTGGACGGCGCCGCAGAGGGCGGCAGCGGCGGCTTCTGCACCCGCAAGATCCGCACCATCTTCACCAACTGAAGGGCTCCAGCCGGGCGCGCGGCGATGCCGCGCGCCCCTCATCCGGCTCTTCGAGCCACCTTCTCCCAGAACAGAATGGCCTAAGCGCCCACGCGGGCGGTGGACGCCCTCTCCTCGCCCACCGCCCGGCGGGCGGGAAGGATGAGCGGGTTGATCGACGCCCGTGCTCTCGTTGGCGATCCGCCCGAGCGCCGTGCGGTCACCGCGTCACCATCTTGCCGGCAAAGCGGGAATAAATCGCCGACCGCATCAGTCTTCCCCCGACGGCTAAATGCGGGAGGTGGCAATGGTGGACGATCAAGAGCTCGACGATGCGGTTGTGCGGTTCGACGGCACGACGATCGCGATCCACTGGATCACCTTATTGTTGATCGTCGCGGTCTTCGCCACCGCGTGGGCGCATGCCGCTGCCGAAGGCGGCGCGCAGGCGGCGGCCCTCCTGGCGGCGCATCGCTCGCTCGGCCTCCTCATCTGGCTTCTCACCATCGCGAGGCTCGGCTGGCGCTGGACCCGGGGCTCTCATCCTCCGCTGCCCGACACCGTTTCCGCGCCGCAGCTCTGGGCGGCGCGCGCGACCGAATATGCGCTTTACGCGCTGCTGGCGATCCAGCCCCTGACCGGTCTCGCGCAAAGCCTGTTCCGGGGTCGGCCGTTCGATCTGATCGTCGGCACCATCCCCGCTTTGGTGACCCGGGACCGCGGCCTCGTCGCCCGGTTCGGCGATTTGCACACGGAGGCTTCGTGGCTCCTCCTCGGCCTGATCGGGCTCCACGCCCTCGCGGCACTCGCGCACCGTTTCGTCTTCAAGGATCAGGTCCTTCAGTCGATCCTGCCGTGGCGCCCGCAGGCCGACCTTCCGACGAATTTTTCCGAGGCCACGGAATAAAGTCCGCGCTGCTCCGGTCCTGCTTTCCAACCACAGCGAATATCGGGAGTTGAAGATGACCAAGAATCGAGGGGACGAGTTGGACCGGCGCGGGCTGCTCCGGTGCGCCGGCTGGGCCGGGACCGGCGCCCTGTTCGTGATGAGCGGGGGCATCGCCTCCTCGATCACCCTCGACTCGGCGCTCGCCGCGACGCCGCGCAGCAGCAAGGTCAAACCCTTCACCTTCCTGCAGATCAGCGACAGCCATATCGGCTTCGACAAGCCGGCCAACCCCAATGCCCGCGGCACCTTCATCGAGGCGGTCGCCAAGGTGAAGACGATGCCGGTCAAGCCCGACTTCATCCTCCACACCGGCGACATCAGCCATTTGTCGAAGGATTCCGAATTCGCCGACGCCGACGACATCATCAAGGAAGCGGGCGTCCCCGTCTTCCACGTCCCGGGCGAGCACGACATGCTCGATGAAGGCGGCGGCAAGGCCTATCTCGACCGCTACGGCAAAGGGTCGGTCGGCGGCCTCGGCTGGTACAGCTTCGACCATGACGGCGTTCATTTCGTCGGCCTGAACAACGTCTCGAACCTGAAGGCCGGCGGCATGGCCCATCTCGGGCACGATCAGATCGCCTGGCTGAAGAAGGACCTGGGCGGCCTCTCCTCCAGCACGCCGATCGTGGTCTTCGCCCACATTCCGCTCTGGACGGTTTACGGCCCCTGGGGCTGGGGGACCGACGACAGCGTCGAGGCGCTGTCCTTCCTGAAACGCTTCGGATCGGTGACAATCCTCAACGGCCATATCCACCAGATCATCCAGAAGGTGGAAGGCAATATCAGCTTTCACAGCGCGCGCTCGACGGCCTACCCCCAGCCCGCGCCGGGAGCTGCTCCGTCGCCAGGCCCCCTGAAAGTGCCGGCGGAGCAGCTCCATGGCGTTCTCGGGATCAGGACGGCGACGCTCGTGCGCGGCCGCGAAGGCATCGCGCTGATCGACCAAAATCTGGCCTGACCGGCCGCCTTTTCCACTGGAGACCCGACATGCTTGTTTCCCTGCCCACTCCCATCCGCCTGCCCGCTTTGGCGCTGTCCCTGTTCCTCGGAATCCCGGCCTGCCTGTGGCTGCTGCCGGAGGCCGCGATCGCCGCCCCGGCGCGGGCGCAGAGCGTCCAGATCAAGAATTTCGCCTTCGTGCCGGCGGTGCTGGTCGTTGCGCCGGGGACGACGGTGACCTGGACCAATGTCGACGAGGACCCGCACACCGTGACGGCGAACAACAAGGGCTTCCATTCGACCGCGCTCGACACGGACGACAAATATTCGTTCACGTTCAATACGCCGGGCGATTTCGCCTATTTCTGCTCACTTCATCCGCATATGGTCGGCAAGATCGTCGTGAAGGGTTGAGCCTCGGCAAAAGGACCGGTCGGTGACGGAGGGCAGGCGCTACTTTCGTCCGCGTCTCGCCTTCAGCGCCGGCTGGAAGAGCCGGCCCGCAAAGCCGGCGCCGGCGAGCGGCCCCAGCGGAAACGCCGACCGGTTCCGCGAGACGATGCTGCCGCATATGGACGCAGCCTATAATTTCGCTCGCTATCTTTCGCGCGACCCCGATGCCGCGGAGGATATCGTGCAAAACGCCTTCCTCCGCGCGTTCCGGAGCTTCGACTCCTTTCGCGGCGATGCGCCCAAGGCGTGGCTGTTCGCGATCGTCCGCAACTGCCTGCTCGACTGGGTTGCCGCCAATCGCGACAAGCATGCCGCGATCGACGATGTGCACTCCGAAGGCGTGCCCGCGGAGGCGATCGACGAAGACACGCCCGAAACCATCCTCGCGCGCGACGGGGACGTCGCCATGGTCCGGGCCACGGTCGAGAATCTGCCCGAGCCGTTCCGTGAGACGCTCGTGCTCCGCGAGCTGGAAGAGCTTTCCTACAAGGAGATCGCCACGATCACCGGCGTGCCGATGGGGACGGTGATGTCGCGACTCTCCCGAGGTCGCGAGATGCTGTGCGAAATGTTGCTGCCCGCCGACGAGCGCGGCAGGATGGCCCAGTCATGAGCGGCTGCCCCGACCGGATGATCCTCCTCCACGGGCTCCTCGACGGAGAGCTGGACGCGGTCAACAGCGTCGCGATCGAGGCGCACCTGAAGAGCTGCGAGAGCTGCGCCGAGGAGCTGCGCCGGCTGGAGGCGTTGCGCGCCGGACTCGCCGCTCCGGCGCTCCGGTACAAGGCGCCGGGGGCGCTCCGCGACCGGATCGAAGCCATGGTCTCGGCCGAAGCACCGGCCCGGCCTTCCCGATCGCCGAGTCGGCCCGTCCGGACCGGCCCCTGGCTTGCAGGCGGCGCCTTCACCGCCGTGGCCGCCAGCGTCGCTTTGTTGCTCGCCAGCCCTCAGCTCACGACCGTGGGGATCCAGGATCAGCTAGTGTCCAGCCATGTGCGCTCGTTGCTGGCAAACCATCTGACCGACGTCGCGACGTCGAACCGCCACGTCGTGAAGCCCTGGTTCGCCGGCCGCATCGACTTCGCGCCGCCGGTGGTGGAGCTGGCCGGCCAGGGATTCCCTCTGGTCGGCGGTCGCCTCGACTACCTGGACGGCCACGTCGTCGCGGCGATCGTCTATCGCCGCAATCTCCACACCATCAACCTGTTCGTCATGCGGCAGGGCGGCATCTCCTCGCCGGTCGGTTTCACGACCCGCAGGGCCGGATACAATCTGGTCCGCTGGACCAAGGGGGGTTTCGAATTCTGGGCGGTTTCGGACGTCGAGGCGGGCGAGCTCGAGCTGTTCCATCGCACGTTCGCGGAGGCGTCGAAATAGCAGCGCGGGTCCGTCCTATGGGAGTGAACGCATCGGAACCCTCGCCGCGAGATTGACTTTGCCGCCGCTGTTGCGTAGTCGCGCGCCAACAGCGGCCGCCCGCCAAAGGCGGCCCTTTTCAATTCAGATCGTTGAGGAATGAGCGATGAAGCGCACCTTTCAGCCGAGCAATCTCGTGCGCAAGCGGCGTCACGGCTTCCGGGCCCGTCTGGCGACCGTCGGCGGCCGCAAGGTCCTGGCCGCGCGCCGCGCCCGCGGCCGCAAGCGGCTCTCCGCCTAATCGCCGGCAGGCGCCTGGGCAAACAGCCCTACGAGACGCTCCGCCGCCGGGCGGACTTCCTCGCCGCCAATCGCGGGCGCCGCGCGCCCATGCCCGGCTTCATCCTGCTCCTGCGCGACCGCGGCGACGGCGATCCGTCCGTGCGCCTGGGCCTCACCGTCAGCCGCAAGGTCGGCGGCGCGGTGGTGCGCAACCGGATGAAGCGGCGGTTCCGGGCGCTCGCCAGAGAGCTGCTGCCGGAGAGCGGGGTCGGCGGCGCGGATGTCGTGCTGATCGGCCGCCCGGGCGGGATCGAGCGGGATTACGGCCTGCTCCGCGACGAGATGCAGAAAGCTCTTAGGAAGACTTCTGAACCCCGTCATTCCCGCGAAAGCGGGAATCCAGACGAAGGTCGGCGCGGCGCGAACGCGGAACTGGATTCCCGCCTTCGCGGGAATGACGGAGAGGGCGGCGAGGCGAAATGATCGCGAGAGCGCTCATCCTCGTCGCCCAGGCCTGGCAGAAGGGGCCCTCTCGGGTGATGCCGCCGAGCTGCCGGTACCAGCCCAGCTGCTCGGCCTATGCAATCACCGCGCTCCGGCGCTATGGGGCGCTGCGGGGGAGCTGGCTTGCCGCCCGGCGCCTCGCCCGGTGCCACCCCTGGGGCGGCTCCGGCTACGATCCGGTTCCTTGAGAGGATTTCAGTGACAGACAATCGCAACCTCATCCTGGCGATCGCCTTGTCGCTGCTCGTCCTCCTGGGCTGGGGCTATATCAGCCAGCGCTGGATGCCGGCCAATCCGCCGGCCACCAAGGTCGTCAACGGGAAGCAGGTGCCGATCGCGCGGCCGCAGGCGAGCCCCGCCGCGCAATCGACGACGGCGGTGCGCGACCTGAAGACGGTGCTCCCGGAGACTCCGCGGGTCGCCATCGCGACGCCGCGCCTCGCCGGCTCGATCAATTTGAAGGGCGCCCGGATCGACGACCTCGTCCTCACCACCCATCGCGAGACCATCGCCGCAAATTCGCCGCCGGTTCGGCTCCTCTCCCCCTCGGGCACGGCCAATTCTTATTTCGCGGGCTTCGGCTGGTCGGGCGAGGGCGCCAAGCTGCCCGACGCGAACACAATCTGGACGGCGACCGGCAATCGGCTGACGCCGCAGACGCCGGTGACGCTCAGCTGGGATAACGGCCAGGGCCAGGTCTTCCGCATCCGCTTCGCCGTCGACGATGCCTATCTCTTCACCGCCGACCAATCGGTCGAGAATCATGGGTCCGGCGCAATCGCCGCGCGCCCCTACGGCCTCGTCAGCCGCGCCACGGAGTCGGCCGACCGCGGCACGTGGTCCATCCATATCGGCCCGGTCGGCGTGTTCAACGGCGCCGCCAATTACAGCTGGGGCTATGACGACCTCAAGAAGAGCGGCGACCAGCATTTCTCTTCGAACGGCGGCTGGATCGGCTTCACCGACAAATATTGGCTGACCGCGATCGTCCCCGACCAGCATCAAAGCGTCGACGCCTCCTTCCGGACCAGCCCGGCGGGCGGTTTCCAGGCCGATTTCGCGGGGAGCCCCACGATGGTGGCGCCGGGCCATGCGGCGAACGTCACCTCCCACTTCTTCGCCGGCGCGAAGGAGGTGCGGCTGCTCGACCGCTACACGTCCGAGCTCGGCACGCCGATCGAGCGGGCGATCGACTGGGGCTGGTTCCGCTGGTTCATGAAGCCGATCTTCGCCCTGTTGATGTGGCTCTACGACCATATCGGCAATTTCGGCGTCTCGATCATCTGCCTCACCATCATCATCCGCACCCTGCTCTTCCCGATCGCGCAGAAGCAGTTCAAATCGATGGCGGGGATGCGGGTCGTCCAGCCGAAGATGAAGGCGATCCAGGAGCGCTACAAGGACGACAAGGCAAGGGCGCAGCAGGAGATCTTGAAGCTGTATCAGGAGGAGAAGGTGAACCCGATGGCGGGCTGTCTTCCGATCTTCATCCAGATCCCGATCTTCTATGCGCTCTACAAGGTGCTGATGGTGTCGGTGGAGATGCGGCACAAGCCGTTCGTCCTGTGGATCAAGGACCTCTCCGCCCCCGATCCGATGACCCCGGTGAACCTCTTCGGCTACCTCCACTTCACGCCGCCGGCCTACCTTGCGCTCGGCATCCTGCCGATCCTGCTCGGCATCACCATGTGGCTGCAGATGCGGCTCAATCCGCCCGCCACCGATCCGGTGCAGCAGCAGATGATGTCGCTGATGCCCTGGTTCATGATGTTCATCTTCGCGCCCTTCGCGGCGGGGCTGCAGCTCTATTATGTCTGCAACAACGTCTACGGCCTGATCCAGCAGCGCTGGCTCTACGCCCGTTACTCGCCCAAGGACGCACCGAAGGATATGGTCGTTGGCAAGCCCCCCAGACGTGAGCGCTAACGACGGCGAGGCGCTGGAGGAGCAGGCCCGGAAGCTCTTCTCCGGCCCCATCGCCTTCCTGAAATCGGCGCCGAGCCTCAAGTTCCTGCCCGATCCGGCGGCGCCGGAAGTGGCCTTCGCGGGTCGCTCCAACGTCGGCAAATCGTCCTTGCTCAACCGGCTGACCAACCGCACCGGCCTCGCCCGCACCTCGAACACGCCGGGGCGGACGCAGGAGCTCAACTTCTTCGACGTCGGCGAACCGCTTCGCTTCCGGCTGGTAGACATGCCCGGCTACGGCTTTGCCAAGGCGCCGAAGGATGTGGTCCGCAAATGGCGGCACCTGATCAACGATTACCTCCGCGGCCGCGCCGTGCTGAAGCGGGCCTTGGTACTGGTCGACGCCCGCCACGGCCTCAAGGACGTCGACCGCGAGGTGATGAAGATGCTGGACGACGCGGCGGTCAGCTACCGGCTGGTGCTTACCAAGGCGGACAAGGTAAAGGCGAGCGAGCTGGAAGCGGTGACGGGCGCGACGGCGGAGGAAGCCCGCAAGCATGCGGCGGCGCACCCCGAGATCATCGCCACGTCGAGCGAGACGGGATTGGGAATGGAGGAATTGCGCCGGGCGGTGCTGGAGTCCCTCTAGCTCCTCCCCGGAACGGGGAGGAGCTTAATACCCCATCAGCGCCAGGACTTCGCGCCGGCTCCTTTCGTCCTCGCGGAAGACGCCCATCATGCGGCTGGTCGTCATCATCACCCCCGGCGTCTGCACGCCGCGCGCGGTCATGCAGGCATGGCTCGCCTCGATGACGACAGCGACGCCCTGCGGCTGGAGATGCTCCCAGATGCAGTCGGCGATCTGCGCGGTCAGCCGTTCCTGCACCTGCAGCCGCCGCGCGAAGCCGTGGAGAACCCGCGCCAGCTTCGAAATCCCGACTACCCGCTCGTTGGGCAGGTAAGCGATCGCCGCCTGGCCGATGATCGGCGCCAGATGATGCTCGCAATGCGACTGAAAGGGGATGTCCTTCAGCAGCACGATCTCGTCATAGCCGCCCACCTCCTCGAAGGTGCGGCTGAGATGGTGGGCCGGATCCTCCTCATAGCCGCGCGCATATTCCTTCCAGGCGCGTGCGACGCGGGCGGGCGTGTCGAGCAGCCCTTCGCGCGCCGGATCGTCCCCCGCCCAGCGTATGAGGGTGCGGATCGCCTCCTGGACATTCTCGGGCACCGCGATCTTCGGCGCGGGACGGACGAGATCGCCATCGGCAGGATCGCGTGCGTCGTTCATCGTTCTTCGCCCCTTCGAAAGCTGGCGACCCCGACAGGATTCGAACCTGTGGCCTACAGATTAGGAATCTGTCGCTCTATCCTGCTGAGCTACGGGGCCGCGCGGCTTCCGACTAGGACGGGGGCGCTTCGGGGTCAATTCTCGGTGCCGGGCTCGGCGATCGGGAAAGGCAAGGGCGCGACGGGGACGCCGTCCTCGATCAGGCTTTCCGCCTGCTCACGGGTGGCGTGGCCGTGGATGGCGCGAGCCTCCGCGTCGCCGAGATGGATGGCGCGGGCTTCGTCGGCGAAGCGGTCGCCGACCGCTTCCGACCCGTCGAGCAGCTTTTTCTGCAGGGCCGCCGCGGCAGCGAGCATCGCCTTCACCTGCTCCGGATCGCTCGAAAATAGCTCCGGAGCGGCCGCCGGCGCCTGTCTGTTGCCTTTGGCGCCCACCGCCGGCGCCATCGGTGCCTTGTCGATCTCGGGCGAGCCGCAGAGCGGGCAGGAGACGAGCCCCCTCGCCTTCTGCGCCTCGTAATCGGCGGTCGAGCCGAACCAGGCCTCGAAGACATGGCCCAGGGGCGCGCATTTGAGGTCGAAGATGATCAAGAAAAGTGCTCGGGCTGGGGAATGGAACGGCGGTGGCGAATGGCCGGGAGGCGCATCCGCACCTCGTCCACCCGCTCCACCTCTATATCGGCGAAGCCGACGCCTTTTTCATCCCCCATGTCGAGCAGGACCTCGCCCCATGGCCCGACGACGAGGCTGTGGCCGTAGGTCTGGCGTCCGTCCTCGTGCCGGCCGGACTGGGCGGCGGCGATGACGAACACGCCCGCCTCGATCGCCCGCGCCCGCATCAGCACGTGCCAGTGCGCCTGGCCGGTCGGGACGGTGAAGGCGGCCGGGATCGCGATCAGCTTCGCGCCCGCGTCGGTCAGCGCGCGGTAGAGATCGGGAAAGCGCAAATCGTAGCAGATGGAGAGGCCGAGCGGCCCCACCGGCGTCTCGACCACCACCGCCCGCTCGCCCGGCGCGTAGGAGGCGGATTCGCGCCAGCTCTCCCCGGTGGGCAGATCGACGTCGAACAGATGAAGTTTGTCGTAGGTCGCGCGGATCTCGCCGCGATCGTCGATGACGAAGCCGCGATTGGCGAGCTTGCCGTCCTCGCGCTTCAGCGCCAGCGAGCCGAGATGGACCCAGATGCCGGCCCGCGCCGCCGCTTCGCGGACGGCGGCGAGCACCGGATCATCCGCCTCCGAATGCAGATGGACGGCGCCCCGCTGCCGGTCCCGATCGAGCAGGCCGCTCATTTCGGGCGTGAACAGCATCGCCGCGCCGCCGGCCGCCGCCTCCTTGACGGCCCCGACAAGCTCCCGCGCATTCGCCTCCGGATCGATGCCGGTCCGCGCCTGGTAGAGCGCGATCCGGCTCATCCGCCGGCGAGCATCGGATCGAGCCGTCCGGCGCGTTCGAGCTCGGCGAGATCGTCCGACCCGCCGACATGTTTGCCGTCGATGAATATCTGAGGGACGGTGTGGCGGCCGTTCGAGCGCTCCAGCATCTCGTCACGCCTACCAGGGACCGAGTTGATCTCATATTCCTCATATTCGACGCCCTTCTGGCCGAGCAGCGACTTGGCGCGCGCGCAATAGGGGCAGCCGAACTTCGTATAGATTTCCACCCGGGCCATATTTCACTCCTACTTGCTCTTCGGCGTGGCGCGCCGCGAGGCTGATTGTCAACGTCCTGCGGCAGCGCGCGCCGGGCGACCCGCTTCGGTGCCGCCCTTATTCTCCTTGCGGTCGATCTTATGCTGCGTCTTGCGGTCGGCGATCCAGCGCAGCGCCATGCCGAGGATCGAGAGGATCGCGCCGACGGCGATGCAGCCAAGGGCGAGCGGATCGCCCTTGGCGCTTTTCAGCGGCGGGAAAGCGAGCAGGAAAACGCTCAGGATCGAAATGAGATAGCCGTTGCCTTTGAGGCTGTGAGGGTCTGTCTTCATATTGTCACAAACGTGGAAGGATCGGTTTGGATCAATCCGCGCTCTCCCGGACCACCCGTGCCCAGCAGAGGATCGCGACCGAGGCGGCGCCGGCCCGCTTCAACGTGCGGGCGCAGGCGCCGGCGGTGGCGCCGGTGGTGAAGACGTCGTCGACGAGGATGACGGGGCGGCCGGCGAGCGCCGCCTTTCCCTTCTCCGTTACCCGGAAGGCGCCGCGCACCGTCAGCGCCCGTTCGCGGCGGCCGAGCCCCTTCAGCGGCGGCGTCGCGCGGGTGCGGCGCAGCAGGTCGGGCGCGAAGGCGATGCCGTTCGCCCGCGCCAGCGCCGAGGCGAGCAAGGCGGCTTGGTTGTAGCCGCGCTTCCACAGCCGCCAGCGATGGAGCGGCACCGGCACCAGCAAGGGCCCTTTCTCGCCCGCGGCGGGCCTGCCGATCTCCGGCAGGTGACGGTGCATGAAGCGGGCGAGCGTTTCGGCGAGGCCAGGGCGGCCGCTATATTTGAGCTTGAGCACCACGGTCCGCGCGACCTCGCCATAAGCGACGGCGGCGCGCAGGCGCTCGAAGGGCGGCGGCTCGGCAAGGCAGCCGCCGCACAGGGAGCCCAGATCGCCATAAGCGAACGGGAGGCCACAGCACTGGCAGCAGGGATCGCCAAGAAAGGTCAGGGACTGCCAGCAGTCGAAGCAGAAACGGTGCGGCTCGGGCGTGATGGTGCCGCAGGCCGGGCAGCGCGGCGGCAGCGCGAAATCCACCGTCTCGCGCAGGAGATTGCGGACGAGCGAGACGGCGGCGGACATGGCCGCATCCTGTGCCGGTCGCGCCGCAGCGGCAAGGGCTGGATCAGTGGGGGGTCGGGATCGCCTTGGCCGGCGCGGTCGGCGGGACGCCGGTCGCGGCTGGATGGGCGCTGCCCGGCGGGTGCGCGGACCAGGCCCAGAAGATCAGGATCGCTATGACAATGAGAAAAACGACGATCAGGAGAATGCCGCCGCCTCCGCCCGGCATCCCTGGTGGTTTCGTCGCCATCTGCGCTCCTTCGCTCGCGTGTCAGCCGACAACCCTCGACGTCGGAAGCGGTTGCGGGGCGGGCGTTTTTCTCCGCCCGCCCCGCCTTCGATCAGGTGAGATAGCCCATCAGCCAGAGGATGATGACGATGAGCAGGATGAGGCCGAGACCGCCCGACGGATAATAGCCCCAGCCGCGGCTATAGCCCCAAGTGGGCATCGCGCCGACGAGAAGGATGATCAGGATAATCAACAGGATAAGGCCCATCGTCTCTCTCCGTTTCTGAGCGGGCGGGAGGCCGCTACGGCAGTGTAACGAGCGGAACGGCGGACGGTTGCGCGGACGGTCCGCTCGGTTGCCTTTTTGCCCCGGCAGGCGCAGTTTCGGCTCCGCAACAAGCGGAGGCGACCATGGACGGGGGAACGAAGCCGGCGGTGCCGGCCTGGTACTGGATCGTCGCGGTGCTGGCGTTCTTGTGGGAGGCTGGCGGTTGCTACGCCTATCTTACCCAAGTGACGATGAAGGTCGCTGACATGGGCGCCATGCCGGCCGCGCAGCGCGACCTCTGGATGTCGATGCCGCTCTGGATCTGGTCGGCTTATGCGGTAGCGGTGTGGGTCGGTCTCACCGGCGCGCTTGCCTTGCTGCTGCGGCAGCGCTGGGCGCGTGCCGCCTTCATTGTCTCGCTGGTCGCCGCTATCCTGCAGTTCGGCTGGGTCTTCCTCGCGACTCCGGCGCTGGCCAAATTGGGTGCCGGCGCGACCGCCCTTCCGATCTGCATCATCGTCGTCGGCGCGGCTTTGGTCTGGTTCGCTGGCGACGCGACACGGCGAGGCTGGCTTCGCTGAAAGCGGGTGGGCGGGCGCCATGCGCGCCCGCCTCCCCCTCAGCGCGGGTGCGGGATCATGCCGCCGAGACCGCCGAGAAGACCCTTCTTCTTCTTCGGCTGGGGCGGCGGATTGTCGCCCGTTTGCCCCTGCGCCTCCTCGCGGCCGCCGCCCATGGACGGCATGTTCATGCCCAGCAGGCCCATATAGTTCGACTTGACCCTGAGCTTGACGAGCCAGTCGGGATGCCAGCCGGCGGGCGCCCGCGCCGGCCGGAGGGGATGGCTGAAATTCGCCTCGCCGCCAAAGGCGGTGAGCGTGAACATCGTCCCCTGCCCCGCATGCGCGACTTCCGAGGGCACCGTGCAATGGTCGGTTGGCGCCGGCATCAGCACGCGCTGCTGGACGAGCCGGGCGATCTCGCCGTCGGGCATATAGTCCATCATTGGCATCGCCTGCGTCTCGGACGAGGTCCACATGACGACATCGCCGTTCTGGCCGCCGCCGAAGGCGCTGGCGAACCAGGCGCGGGCGCCGGGGACCGGCTGCCACGCCACCGGCACCGCTCCCGAAGGCGCGGCGGTGTTCGAGGTGAGCGTGACCGGGGCGAGGAAATCCTGCCCCTGCGCGAGGGTGAAGCGGATTTCGGGCGAATAATTGCCGTGGATGACATGATCGCCGACCAGCGAGCCGGTCTGCGGCACCACCGCCCGCGATTTCTGGTTCGGCCATTCGCCGTAGGTCGGGAAACGACCCTGCGACGGCGGCTGCTCGCGCGCGACGTTCATCGCCGCCGCGAAGGCGGGCGGGATGTGTCCGGCCTGCATCGTCGCAAAGTCGATCACGACCGGCTGTCCCGGCCGCGCGTGCTCGCCGCAGCCCCAGTAGATGAGGATGCGCCCGCGCGGCCGCTCCATGTTCGGCGGCATGCCGGGCGTGGTGGGCTCGTCGGTGGTCCTGATCTCCTGCGGCGTCACCAGCGGCAGGCTGGGCCCGGCGCCGAGAGCGGCGGGCGGGAGGTGCTCGGCACTGGGGTCGGCGGGGTGCATCGTGCCGCCGAGCTGCAGGTGGAGCGTCTTTACGTAGCCGTTCATGTCCATGCCACCACCGCGGCCGAACATCGCGCCCATCATCGCGCGGCCGCTGGGCCGGCCGCCGCCCATCATTCCGGCCATGCCGGACATCGTATCGGCGGTCATCCAGTAGACGGCGGTGCCGCTGCCGGCGCCTCCCTGGGCGAGAGCGCCTCCAGCCAGCGCGATCACGCCGGCACCTGCAAGCATCATGACGGTTTTTTTCATGCGACATCCCCCTTTCGCTGCGAGTCTTATACGCCTCCTAACTCATTGCGAAAAGCAGACTCCGCATCGGCCAAATAGTCGCGCGTGATCGGCGCCGCGTCACGCCGGCGCGCGAGCTGGAGCTGGTAGACGGCAAGCGCATCGTGGCGGAATGCGGCAATGCCGCCGGCGAGATAGAACAGCCACATGCGCAGGAAAGACGGGCTGTAGAGACGCTCGACTTCCTCGCCCGCCGCGACGGTGCGCTCGTACCAGCAGGCGAGCGTCCGCGCATAATGGAGGCGCAGCACTTCGAGATCGGTGAGCCAGAGCCGCGCCTGCTCCACCGCCGGCGCGATCTGGCTCAAGGCGGGGATGTAGCCGCCGGGGAAGATATATTTGGCGAGGAACGGATCGGTCGCGGTGGGCCCGTCCGCGCGCGCGATGGTGTGGAGCAGCATCAGCCCGTCCGGCGCGAGCAGGGCGCGGCATTTGCGCAGGAAGGCGGCGTAATGCGGCGGGCCGACATGCTCGAACATGCCGACCGAGACGATCCGGTCATATTCGCCCTCGACGTCGCGATAGTCGGCGAGCGCGAAGGTGACGCGGTCGGCGAGTCCCTCCGACTTCGCCCGCTCCTGCGCGACGCGGAGCTGCTCCTCGGACAGGGTGATGCCGTGCACCGTCACGCCGGCATTGCGCGCGAGGAACAGCGCCATCCCGCCCCAGCCGCAGCCGATGTCGAGCACGCGCTGGCCCGGTGCGAGGCGGAGCTTGGCCGCGATATGCGCCTTCTTCGCTGCCTGCGCGGCGTCGAGGCCCATGTCCGGCTCGGCGAAATAGGCGCAGCTATACTGGAGGTCGTCGTCGAGGAAGAGCCGGAAGAAATCGGTCGAAAGGTCGTAATGGTGGGCGACGTTGCGGCGCGAGCGGCGCTTCCAGTTCCACGTGTCCCACAGGGCTTCCAGCCGTCGCGGCCGCCAGCGCAGTGCATGGGCGGCGCCCTCGTCCTCCCAGGCGAGGTTCCAGGCGATCAGCTCGAGCAGGTCGCGGACGTCGCCGTCCTCGATGGCGAGGCGGCCGTCCATATAGGCTTCGCCGAAACCGAGCGCGGGATTGCGGACGATCCGGCCTTCAGTGCCGCGGCCGGAGAGGCGAATCGTCACCGGCTTCAGCCCATCCGCCGGCGCGCCATAGCTGCGCGTCCGCCCTCCGGAAATCACGGTCAGCGGACCGGCGCGGATCAGGGTTCGGAACAGGCGGTCCAGCAAGCCCATGGGCGGAGATCAAGCACAGGCGCACGAGCGATGCAAAAGAAGATGGTTTCGGCGGCGTAACTGCTCCATGGTGCGGCGATGGGTGCAAAGGCGCTATTCGCCGCGCTGCTGCTCGCAGCGGCGGCCCCTTCCTCCCCGGTGGGCCATTACCGGCTGCAGGGCGTCCACGACGCCGCCTCCGAGCTGATCCTGCGCGCGAACGGCCGCTTCGACTATGCGCTCGCCTATGGCGCGCTGGACGAAGAGGCGACCGGCCGCTGGCGCCGCGTCGGGAGTCACCTCATTCTCACGACCCTACCGAAGCCGGTGCCGCCGGTCTTCTCGCCCGGCAAGGCGGCGCATACGGCCGAGGCGCCGCTCGCGCTGCACGTCACCTGGCCCAACGGACGGGGCATTCCGGGCGTCGATTTCCGAATCGAGTTCGAAAGCGGCGATCCGCTCGAAGACTATATCAACAATGACGAGGGCTGGAGCATGCCGCCCGAGGAACATCGCAAGCCCGTCGCGGTAAGCTTCGCGGAGCCGATATACCGGGTGGGGTCGCCCCGCTTTCCTGTCGACACGACCAAAGCCAATGACCTCACCTTTATCCTGACGCCGCACGATATGGGCAAAATCGGGTTCGAAGAGATTCCGATCGACATCGCGCCGGGCAGGCTGGTGATGCACCGCGGCGGCACCGAGTTGATCTACGCACGCGATCGCTAGGGGCGTTTCCGGCGCGTCACAAAGCGTCACAAAGCGCAAAACCGGTGTCATAGACCGGGTCTAGAGGCGCCCGCTTACGCGTCTGCGGACGCGCGGGGGGTCGGCGAACAAAGGGACCTTTCGGATACAGACGGAGTTCAGCATCGCTCGGGCAGCAGCGCGCCCGATCGGCATCGTGACGGTAAGGACAGCGTGAAAACAAGAAATATGATTGCGGGCTTGCTTGCCGGGGCAGCCGCCACTCCTCTCTTCGCCCAGGCTCCGACCTCACCGCCTCCGCCGCCTCCGCCGGCGGCGCAGCCCGCCCCCGCGCCGGCCCCGCCGGTCGCGGCGGCACCCGCGCAGCCTAAATCGTCCGGCCCAGCCACGCAACCCGGCGCCACGACCGCGCCCAAGGCCGCAGCGTCCGAGGACGACGAGGAAGACAATGACAACAGCAGCGGCGAGATCGTCGTCACCGGCCAGCGCCCGCGCGGCGCCGTCCAGAGCGACATCCCGCCCGAGAACCAGCTCAACCGCCGCGACATCCAGGCCTATGGCGCGAGCAGCATCTCCGAGTTGCTCGACGCGATCGCGCCGCAGACGGCGAGCACGCGCGGCCGCGGCGGCGAGGCGCCGGTCATCCTCCTCAACGGCCGCCGCATCTCCAGCTTCGCGGAGATCCGCGACATCCCGCCGGAAGCGATCGAGCGCGTCGACATCTTCCCGGAAGAGGTCGCGCTCAAATACGGCTATCGCGCCGACCAGCGTGTCGTGAACTTCGTGCTGCGCCGTCGCTTTCGCGCCGTCACCACGGAAGCCAGCACGCTGATCGCCACCGAAGGCGGGCGGGAATCGGGCACGGGCGAGTTCGACCTGCTCCGCATCCAGCGCGACGGTCGCCTGCAGGTCCATGCCGAATATCAGCACGCGACGCCGTTGCTGGAGAGCGAGCGCGACGTCATCGAGCAGGCCCCGAGCACGACGCTCCCGGTTGTGGGACCCGCCGATCCGGGCGCCTTCCGCACCCTGCTGCCGGAAACGACTTCGCTGTCGATGAACACGGTCTACAACCGCACGATCTTCAAGAACGTCTCGGCGACCCTCAACGGCCGCTACCAATATACCGACAACGACAGCCTGCTCGGGCTCCCGTCGGCGGTGCTCGTCATCCCGGGCGGCAATCCCTTCTTCCCCGGCGGCGAGACGATCCTGCGCCAGTTCGACGTCGGCTTTCCGCTGGAGCGCGACAGCGTCACGCAGACCGGCCATCTCGGCCTTACGCTGAACGGCGATCTCGTGCCGTGGCGCTGGTCGTTCACCGGCAATTACGACCTCACCGACAGCCTCATCCGCACCGGCACCGGCCTCGACGTCGCCCGGCTGCAGGAAAGGCTGATCGCCGACGATCCCGCCGTCAATCCATTCGGGAACCTCGCGCTCGGCGACCTGGTGAACGGGCGGCCCGACGACCGCGCGCATTCGCTGTCCCAGACCGGCAATGCCGACGTGCTGTTCAGCGGACCGGTCGTCAAACTGCCCGGCGGCAACGTCAACAGCAGCTTCCGCTTCGGCGGCAGCATCGCGCGGCTCTCCAGCCAGGCGATGCGCAGCGGCTTGACGCAGGACACCTCGCTCGCGCGCGACATCTATAGCGGCCAGGGCAATATCGACGTCCCGCTCACCAGCCGGCGCGAAAATTTCCTGTCCGCAATCGGCGATCTCAACGCCAACTTCAATTACCAGGCGGAGCATCTCTCCGATTTCGGCACGTTGAGTACCGTCGGCTACGGACTCAACTGGCGCCCGATCGCGCAGGTAGACTTGATCGCCTCGGAGACGCGCGAGCACGGCGCCCCGTCGATGAACCAGCTCGGCGACCCCGTGCTGGTGACGCCGGGCGTGCGCGTGTTCGATTTCGTCCGCAACGAGACGGTGAACGTGACCGAGACGACCGGCGGCAACCGCGCCCTCATCGAGGACAATCGCCGCGTCTTCAAGCTCGGTACCAACATCCAGCCGTTCTCGAAAATCCAGCTGAACGTCAGCGCGAATTATACGAACAGCCGCATCATCAACCCGATCGCCTCCTTCCCGACGCCGACCTTCGCGATCGAGCAGGCCTTTCCCAACCGCTTCGTGCGCGATTCGCAGGGGCATCTGATCGCGATCGACGCGCGTCCGCTGAACTTCCAGCAATCCAACCAGGAGGATTTCCGCTGGGGCTTCAACCTGATGCTGCCGATCGGCAAGCAGCCGCAACGCACCGGGGCCTTTGGCGGCCGGCCGGGCGGAGGGCGGCCCGGTGGCGGAGGAGCGCGCGGTGGCGGCGGCGGAGGCGGTGGCTTCCGCGGCGGTGGCGGCGGTGGGGCGCGCGGCCCATTCGGGGCGCCCGGCGGCGGACGGCTGATCCTCACGCTCTACCACACCTGGCACATCCGCGATCAGATCCTGATCCGCGACGGCGTGCCGGTGCTCGACCTGCTGCACGGCGCCGCGGTCGGCAGCACCGGCGGCCAGCCGCAGCACCAGGTGCAGGGCACGGTGGCTTTCTTCAAGGACGGGGTGGGTCTGCGCGCCGAAGGCAATTGGCAGAGCGCGACCACGGTCCTCGGCGGCCCGAACGGCCAGGGCGGTGTCAACGATGACCTCCATTTCTCGAGCCTCGCAACGTTCAATCTCCGCCTGTTCGCCGATCTCGGCCAGACCAAGATGGGGCGGACGCACCGCTGGATGCGGGGTTTCCGGGTGACGGTCGGCCTGGACAATCTGTTCGACCGGCGCATGCGCGTCACCGATCCCAACGGGGTGACTCCGATCAGCTTCCAGCCGGATCTGCTCGATCCGCTCGGCCGCGTGTTCAGGCTGAGCATCCGCAAGCAGTTCTTCTGAGGGTTTACAGGCGCGGCGAAAGGGTGAACGCGGCGCCGCGATGAACGAGGGGCCGATCTTCGACCGGCGGCTGCGGCGGCTGCGGCGCGACCGCGCGGCGGCACGCTTCGCCGGAGCCGACTATCTCCACCGTCTCGCGGCCGACGAGCTGATCGAGCGGCTCGATCTGGTGCGGCGCTCCTTCACCCGCGCGCTTGATCTCGGCTGCGGCGATTCTTGGTTGGCAGAGCGGCTTCGCGCGCGCGGGATGGAGGTCGTCGCGGCCGATGCGGGCTTCGCCTTCGCCCGCGCCGGCGGCGGCGTGCAGTGCGATGAGGACTTCCTGCCCTTCGGCGACGGTGCCTTCGACCTTATCGTCTCGGTCGGGGTCCTCGACAGCGTCGACGATTTGCCCGGCGCCTTGCTGCTGATCCGGCGGGCGCTGCGTCCCGACGGGCTGTTCCTCGCCGCCATGGCCGGCGCGGGCTCGCTGCCGAAGCTCAGGGCGGCCATGCTGGGGGCGGACGAGGTAGAAGGCGCCGTGTCGCCGCACATCCACCCGCAGATCGACGTCCGCGCCGCCGGCGACCTGCTCGTCCGCGCCGGCTTCGCCTTGCCGGTGGTCGACGCCGAGGGAATCGACGTGCGCTTCCCCGACCTCTTCACGCTCGTCCGCGATCTACGGGCGATGGCGGCGACCAATATACTGACTTCGCGCGTGCATAAGCCGATCGGGCGATTCGGGCTCGCCGCGGCAGCCGCGGATTTCGCATCGCGTGCGGATCCCGACGGCAAGACCGCCGAGCGGTTCGAGATCCTCCATCTGCTCGGCTGGGCGCCGTCGCCGGACCAGCCCAAGCCCGCCCGCCGCGGCAGCGGCACCACCTCCCTGGCCGCGGCGCTTCGAAACTCCCCTCCCCCTTGACGGGGGAGGGATACGAAGCCTTGGCGACGAAGGAGCCTAGGCGGAGTTGGGTGAGGGTGACAGAGTTGGAGAAAATCCGCTGACGGTGTCACCCTCACCAACTGCGCCTAAGCGGCAGAGCCGCTAAGGCTTCGTATCCTCTCCCGTCCAAGGGAGAGGGGTGGAGCTAATGAGACGCTCGAGCGCCGCCACCAAGGGAACGTCGGCCGGCGGCATTTCCCCGACGACCATCTCCCCCGGCATCAGCCATTTGAGCGCGGCGGCATCGAGCGCCTGGGGTACGCCCTTCCACGCGCGGCAGAGATAGAGAAGCAGCAGCATGTGCCGGCCGGCATTGTCGGCGCTGGCGAAGGCGGCGGGGACGAGATGCGACTCGTCGACCGCGATACCGAGCTCCTCGCGCAGCTCGCGCACCAGAGCCGCCTCCGGCCGCTCGCCTGACTCGACCTTCCCGCCGGGAAATTCCCACAGGCCCGCCATCGCCCGCCCCGGCGCGCGCTGCTGAAGCAGCACCCGCCCTTCCGGATCGACGAGCGCTGCGGCCACGACGGTCAATGTCGGATTTTTTTCCAAGAGCGGTCCTGTTGGTAGGAAAGCATTAACGAGATCAACCTATCCACCACTGCTCGATGGGCGCTGTGCCTCAGGGGGATAGGGTCGATGAAGTACTTTGGAAAGCTGGTCCGCGACAAGAAAGGCGCGACCGCAATCGAATACGGATTGATCGTGGCCCTGATCGTCATCGCGATGATCGGCGGCCTCAAACTCTTCGCCGGCAGTGCGATCAGCATGTGGAACGACGTTTCGCAAAACGTCGCCTCCAACGGCTGACGCGCCGGACGAACGGAAGGAAGCCGCTAACCTTTTGGAAACTTCCTTCCAATAAATCCCGTACGGCTCGCCCGAAGTGGACAAGGGGGCAGCGCGGGAAGTGTGGACTTCCAGCTTTGGAAAACAGGAGACCGGAAATGTATTTCATTCGCAAGATCGTCAAGAACACCAAGGGTGCGACCGCCATCGAATATGGCCTGATCGCCGCCCTCATCGCCGTCGCCGCCATCTCCGCGATGCGCAGCGTCGGCAGCACGCTGAACACGACCTTCAGCAACGTTTCGACCCAGATGGGCAGCTAATCCGGTCCTGAATGAGGGGCGGCTCGCATGAGCCGCCCCTTTTTCTCCGGATTACTCGGGACGACTTCATTTCAGGAGAGCACGATGCTGAAGCTGAAGAAACTGATCAGGAACAACAAGGGCGCCACGGCCATCGAATATGGCCTGATCGCCGCCTTGATCGCCGTCGCCGCCATCACCGCGATGCGCAGCGTCGGTTCGACCCTCAACACGACGTTCAGCAACGTCTCGACGCAGATGAACGGCTGATCCTGAGGGCAATGAAGGTAGGGGGCGGTGGACTTGAGTCCGCCGCCCTTTCCTTTTGCGCCGGCCGGGCCGCCTTGGACACCCGAGCCCGGCATACTCTTGCTTAACGGTTGCGCGCTAGGAACTCCGTCATGATTGGTGACAGCACGAGCACGGCTCCGGCGCGCCTCAATTGGCGCGCCTTGTCGCTCGACCTCGGCGAGCGCGCCTTCGTGTTCGCGCTGATGCTGCTTTTCGTGATCCGCATCGCCCCCGCCATCGGAAGCAGCGCCTGCAATGTCCTGATCGCGATTTCGGAAGGGCTGAGCGCGGTCCTCATCCTGACTCGCCGCCCGGGCGCGGTGGTCGGCACGGCCTATGCCTGGACGATCTCGATCGCCGGCACCTGTGCGCCCCTTCTCGTTGCACCCGGCGGGCTCCGGGCCCTCCCGGGCACCGCGCCCCTCGTCCTGATGGCGGTCGGCCTGGCATTCAGCATCTCGGCCAAGCTCTTCCTGCGCCGCAGCTTCGGCATCCTTCCCGCCAATCGCGGCGTGCAGCTGGGCGGCCCGTACCGGCTCGTCCGTCATCCCATGTATGTCGGCTACGCACTGACCCATATCGGCTTCCTCGCCAGCAGCTTCGAGCTGCGCAACGTCGCCGCTTATGCGGTCTGCTGGACGGCGATGGTGCTGCGCATCCGCGCCGAGGAGGCCGTGCTATCGGAAGACCCGGCCTATCGTGCCTATCGCGACACCGTCCGCAGCCGGTTGATCCCCGGCATTTGGTGATCGTGCGGGTGCGATCGGGCACTGTGCTATAGTATTAATACACTTTCCCTCTTGCACAGTCCCGCCCCCCTGCCCCATCTAGCGGGCAGCAGACGAGGGGAGCGATCATGGCCACCACCGCCACGGAAACCAAGCTGACGCTGGAGGCGCCGGATCCGGTTGCGACCGTCCAGCCCGAACAGGCGGCCGGCCTGGTGCCGATCGACGAGGGCGTGAAGTCGAAGCTCGACACCGTGTGCGACAAGTTCGTCAACGAGCTCGTCGCGGCCGACTCCAACAGCCCCGAATTCGGCAGGAAGGTCGACGAGCTCACCAACATGGGCCGCAAGCAGATCGCCGACGCGGCCGGCCATTCCAACCGCTTCCTCGACCGGCCGGTCAAGGCGATCGACAAGGAAAGCGGCATCGGCGCGGATTTGACCGAACTCCGCCGCACCGTCGAGCAACTCGATCCCGGCCGGCAGGGCAATCTGTCGAAGCCGCGCAAGTTCCTCGGTCTCATTCCGTTCGGCAATCGGCTCGGCAATTATTTCCAGAAATACCAGTCGGCGCAGACCCACATCAAAAAGATCCTCGACGGCCTCGCCTCGGGCAAGGACGAGCTGCTGATGGACAATGCGGCGATCGACACCGAGCGCGCCGCCTTGTGGAAGGCGATGGGCCAGCTCGAGCAGATGATCCACATCTCCAAGACGATGGACCAGAAGCTCGAGGACAAAGCGAACGAGCTCGACGCGACCGAACCAGCCAAGGCCAAGGCGATCCGCGAGACGGCTTTGTTCTACACCCGCCAGCGCACCACCGACCTGCTCACCCAGATGGCAGTGACGGTGCAGGGCTATCTCGCCCTCGACCTCGTCAAAAAGAACAATGTCGAGCTGATCAAGGGCGTCGACCGCGCCTCGACGACCACGGTTTCCGCACTGCGGACGGCGGTGACCGTCGCCCAGGCACTCACCAACCAGCGGCTGGTGCTCGACCAGATCACCGCCCTCAATACGACCACCGCGAACGTGATCGATTCGACCGGCAACATGCTGCGCAACCAGACCGGAGAGATCCACAAGCAGGCCGCTTCCGCGACCATCCCGCTGGAGACGCTGCAGCGCGCCTTCCAGAACATCTACGACACGATGGACATGATCGACCAGTTCAAGGCCGAGGCGCTCGGCAACATGAAGCAGACGGTCACCACGCTCTCCAGCGAGGTCGAGAAGAGCCGCGGCTATATCGCCCGAGCCGAGGGGGTCGAGCAGAGCAAGCTTTCGGGCGGCAGCAGCAGCTCGCCGCTGCTGTCGCCGATCGAGCACTGATGGCACGACGCCCGCACAGCGTCGACCAGGCGATCGCGCGGTTCGACGATCTCGTCCACCGCTACGAGAGCGGCCCGGGCGCGGTCTCGTCGGCGCTGGTGCGGGAAGCCGTGCACAACAGCGGCGCCATCGCGCGGCGGCTCGCCACGATCGGCGTGGCGATCGTCGCGCTCATCGTCGCGACCATCGCCTTCGGCCTGTTCGTGGGCCCAATCGGCCTCAAGGGCCTGTTCCTCGTCGTTCTGGCGATGCTCGCCGTCCTGATCTTCTTCTCGCTTCAGCCTTTGAACCGGGAGCCGAAGCGCGTCACTTATAACGAGCAGCTGCCGGCGAAGGCCGTCGTCCGTCAGCTCGACGGGCTGCTCGCCAGCCGGCGGCGGACCCTGCCCGCAGCAGCGGTCCGGCAGGCGGACGCCATCGTCAATCAGCTTCCCTTGCTGGAGAACCGCCTCGCCGAGGTGGATCCGCTCGACCCGCTCGCGCAGGACGCGAAGCGGCTGATGGGCAAGCATTTGCCGGACCTGCTCGACCGTTACGAGCGCGTCCCCGCGGAATACCGCCAGGAGCGGGACGGCGAAGGGCTGACGGTGGACGAAAGGCTGGTGCGGAGCCTCGATGCCGCCGGCCAGGCGCTGAACGAGATCGGCGGCAAGCTCGCGCAGGGCGACCGCGACGCCTTCGAGACGCAGGGCCGCTTCATCGAGAATCGCTACAAGGATCCGGACGCGACGGCCTGATCCTCATCCGAAGCGGCGCCAGATAATGAAGAGCGCGAGCAGCAGGGCCCAGCCGCCGAGCGCCAGATAGAGCGCGAGCGGAAACGGCGCCGCGAAGATCGCGATCACGCCGACCAGCAGGGCCGCCGCCTCGATCCCGGCGCGAAGGCGATTGGTGGCGAGGCCGCAATGGCGGCAGCGCGGCACGACCCCGAACCAGGAGAGGATCGGAACGCGCGGCCAGAGGCTGAGGCTGGTGCCGCAGGCCGGGCAGCGGCGTCCCGCCAGCACCGATTTCCCGGCGAAATAGGCCGCTGCCGCCCCGCCCGCGCCCATGCCGAGCACGAAGCCGAGCGCCGTCCAGGCGCTGACGCCAAACGCGGCCATGTCAGAGGCCGGCGGCGGCGAGGGTACGCTGGGCCTGGATCAGATGTGGCCGATCGATCATCCGCCCATCGAGCGAGAGCGCGCCGGCGCCGGGATTCGCGTCGAACGCGGCGACGATCGCGCGCGCGTGCGCCACGTCCGCCTCGCTGGGCGTGAAGGCCGCGTTGATGACGGGCACCTGGTCCGGATGGATGGCCATCATGCCGGTAAAGCCGTCGCGGCGCGCGCGACCGGCATAAGCGGCGAGACCCTCCAGATCGCGGAAAGCCGGATAAACCGTCTCGATCGGCGCCACGCCGGCCGCGGCCGCGCCGAACAGGCAGAGCGAGCGTGCCAGCTCGTAAGGCGGGGTGTAGCGGCCGTCCGCCTCGCGCGACGTGACGGCGCCGACCGCGGCCGGCAGATCCTCCGCACCCCAGGTGAGCCCCGCCAGCCGCCGCTGCCCACCAAAGGTGCCGAGCTGAAAGAGGGCGGCGGGTGTCTCTGTGGCGATGGCGAGGATCTGGGCGGTCGCGTTGCCGGCCTCGGTGAGCCGCCGCGTCAGCTCCGCGACCGAAGCGCCCCCCTCGGCCTTGGGAAGGACGATTCCGTCGGGATGGACCGGGAGGATCGCGGCGAGATCCTTCTCCGCCTCGCCGCTCTCCAGCGGATTGATCCGCACCCAGAGCGGCGCCGTCGCGTTCGCATCGAGGAAGGCCGCGATCGCCCATCGCGCCTCGGGTTTGGCCGAAGCGGCGACGGCGTCCTCGAGATCCAGGATCAAGGCATCGGCGCCGACGCGCAGCGCCTTCTCCATCCGGTCCGGACGGTCGCCCGGCACGAACAGGAGCGAGCGCAGCCTCATCGCGGTCGCCTCTGCATCAAAACCGTCCGCTCGCACGTGCAGACGAGCTCTTCGTGCTGGTTGAGCAGCCGGTGCTCGAAGGTGACGATGCCGGCATTGGGCCGCGACTGCGAATCCTTGAGGCTCAGCACTTCGGTCTCGGCGCGCAACGTGTCGCCGACGAAGACCGGCTTCGGCATCCGCACCTTGTCGTAGCCGAGATTGGCGACGAGGGTGCCGAGCGTCGTGTCGCCGACGGTGAGGCCGATCATCAGCGCGAACGTGAAGGTGCCGTTGACGACGATCCGCCCGAACTCGGTCGCGGCGGCATATTCGGCGTCGATATGCAGCGGCTGCGGATTGTGGGTCAGCGCCGAAATGAGGAGGTTGTCCGTTTCGGTGACGGTGCGGTGCGGCTGGTGCTCCAGCCGGTCGCCGATCCGCCATTCGTCATAGTAGCGGCCGGGCATCTTTACACCGTCATCCCGGCGAAGGCCGGGATCCCAGGACAAGAAGTCGCAAGCGCACGAGCATCCCAGTGCCTTTTCCTCGCTGGGATCCCGGCCTTCGCCGGGATGACGAGTGAAGTCATGATTCCTTCTCCACCCGCACCAGCAAAGTCCCCTCCGTCACCTGCGCCCCTTCCTTCGCCTCGAGCGCGGCGACGATACCGTCGAAGGGGGCGGCGAGGCTATGCTCCATCTTCATCGCCTCTAGCGTGACGAGCTTCTGGCCCTTCGCCACCTTGTCGCCCTGCCGCACGTCGACAGAGATGATCCGTCCCGGCATCGGCGACAGCAAGGTGCCGTCCGCCGCCCCTCCCCCGCCGCTCGCGCCTGAGGCGCCGGGCAGGCTGAAGGCGAAGGCTTGGCCTGCGGAAAAGACGAGCACCTGATCGCCGGACGCCGTCGCGATCCC
This sequence comes from Allosphingosinicella sp., assembly GCA_036269695.1. Classification (GTDB taxonomy): domain Bacteria; phylum Pseudomonadota; class Alphaproteobacteria; order Sphingomonadales; family Sphingomonadaceae; genus Allosphingosinicella. Next base: position 74,753 of record DATBDY010000050.1, read on the forward strand.
TTCCAGCGGCGGATCGCCGCCGCCTTCGACCAGCCGCGTCTCTCCGCCATGGCTGAGCGCGATGCGCAGGTCGCGCGGGGCGTTGAGCCGGAAACCGGGAAGCGCCGCCCACGGGTCCGCATCCTCGCTCATGCCGAAATCGGACGAGAGCAAGGCCGTGGCGGCCAGGTTCCAGACGGCGTCCGACGGCGCAGGATCCGGCACCAGCCGCTCGATCCGCGAAGGAATGAAGCTTGTGTCCACCCGCCCGGCGCGGAAGTCCGGATCGTCGACGGCGCGGGCGAGGAAGGCGGCGTTGGTCCGGACCGGCCACACCTCGACCTGGTCCAGCGTCTCGACCAGCCGGTCGATCGCCTCCTCGCGTGTGGCGCCGCGGGCGATCAGCTTGGCGATCATCGGATCGTAATAGGGGCTGATCCGGTCCCCCTCCTCAACACCCGTGTCGATGCGGATAGCGCGGCCGAGGACGAAATGCTCGAGCCGGCCGGTCGAGGGCAGGAATTCGTGCGCCGGATTCTCGGCATACAGCCGCGCCTCCATGGCGTGGCCGCGGATCGACAGCTCGTCTTGGCGGAGCGGCAGGGGCTCACCCGAGGCGACCCGCAGCTGCCATTCGACCAGATCCTGGCCGGTAATCTCCTCGGTCACCGGATGCTCGACCTGCAGCCGCGTGTTCATCTCCATGAACCAGATGCGGTCCGGCCGTAGCCCTTCGGAGGCATCGGCGATGAACTCGACCGTCCCCGCGCCGACATAGGAGACGGCCTGCGCCGCCTTGACGGCCGCCCCGCACACCGCCGCCCGCGTCGCCTCGTCCATGCCGGGCGCGGGCGCTTCCTCGATCACCTTCTGGTGGCGGCGCTGGAGCGAACAGTCGCGCTCGAACAGGTGGACGACATTGCCGTGGGAATCGCCGAACACCTGCACTTCGATATGGCGCGGCCGCTCGACATATTTCTCGATCAGCACGCGGTCGTCGCCGAAGGAGGATGCCGCCTCGCGCTTGCAGCTCGCCAGCATTTCGTCGAATTCGGCGGAGGCGTTAACCCGGCGCATGCCCTTGCCGCCGCCGCCCGCCACGGCCTTGATCAGCACCGGAAAGCCGATCGCCTCCGCCTCCCGCCGCAACCGCTCGGGCGCCTGGTCCTCGCCGAGATAGCCGGGCGTCACCGGCACGCCCGCCTCCTGCATCAATTTCTTGGCGGCATCCTTCAGCCCCATCGCCCGGATGCTGTCTGGCTTCGGCCCGACCCAGATGAGGCCCGCATCGATCACCGCCTGCGCGAAATCGGCGTTCTCCGAGAGAAATCCGTAGCCCGGATGGATCGCCTCGGCCCCCGTCTTGCGCGCCGCGGCGATGATCTTCTCACCGACGAGATAGCTCTCCCGGGCCGGCGACGGCCCGATATGCACCGCCGCATCCGCCTCGCGGACGTGCAGCGCATGGCGATCCGCGTCGGAGTAGACGGCGACGGTGCGCACGCCGAGCCGCCGAGCCGTGCGAATGACGCGGCACGCAATCTCTCCACGATTAGCGATGAGGAGGGAGCGGATCACAATTTCTCCCCGGTACGGGGAGGGGGACCGCCGGAACGGCGGTGGAGGGGCTGCTCGAGCCCACAACGCTCGGCTACGAGCGCAAGCACGCCCTCCAGATTTTCATAAACGTCGCGCGCTGGAATACGCACCGTTCTGAACCCCTGATTTGCGAGCCACTCATCGCGTGCTTCGTCATGGATCGCAGCATGGCCGCCATTGTGACCTTCGCCATCGATTTCGATCGCGAGACGCGCCGTCAAACAGGCGAAATCGAGGATGTACGGTCCGGCTGGATGCTGGCGGCGGAACTTGAAGCCGCCAGGCCGCTGGCGAAGCTCTTCCCAAAGAAGGACCTCCGGCAGGGACATCTCCTTCCGTAGCTTGCGCGCTTTTCCAATCGTAGCGCCCGGCCCGGTCAGCATCGTGCCAGCCCCTCCACCGTGCTTCGCACGGTCCCCCTCCCCGTCCCGGGGAGGACTGAAATGCGGCCAGTCACGCGCATCCCGTCGTCCGCTGCGACCAGGTGACGTTGAGCACTTTCCACGTGCCGGCTTCGCGGACCAAATCGAAATGGTCGACGCCGCAATGGTGGACCTTGCCGTCGATGGTGAAGACGTAGCGGCCCCAGACCATGGCGATGTCGCCGTCCACCCGCACCTGCGGGTTGCTCAGCGCCTCGCGATATTTTTCCGGGCCCGGCTTGAGGCCGCCGGCGAACTCGGCCCAGCTCAGGTGGCGGACGGCGCGGCTGCCGTCGGGGCGCTCGACGGCGACGGTGGCGCCGCCCTCCGGGCGCACCTGCGCCAGGATCGCCTGCCCGTCGCGCGCGGCGAGGCCGGCGAACATCGCGTCGACCGTGTGCATGACGGCGCCTTCGTCCGCCGAAGGCGCAGCCATGGCGGGCGCAGCGAAGAGCAGGAAGGCCCAAAGCAGGTTGCGCATCTCCCCTCCCCTCACATCCGGAACAGCCCGAAGCGCGCCCGCTCGGCGATCGGCGCATTCAGGCAGGCGCTGAAGGCGAGGCCGAGGACGTCGCGGGTCTGGACGGGATCGATGATGCCGTCGTCCCACAGGCGCGCGGTGGCGTAATAGGGATTGCCCTCGTCCTCGTAGCGCTGGCGGATCGGCGCCTTGAAGGCTTCGGCCTCCTCGGGCGTCCATTTGTCCGCATCCTTGTGGACGGTGGCCAACACCGAGGCCGCCTGCTCCCCGCCCATCACGCTGATCCGGCTGTTCGGCCAGGTGAAGAGGAAGCGGGGGCCGTAGGCGCGGCCGGCCATGCCGTAATTGCCGGCGCCGAAGCTGCCGCCGATCAGCACGGTCACCTTCGGCACCTGCGCCGTTGCGACCGCGGTCACCAATTTGGCGCCGTCCTTGGCGATGCCGCCGGCCTCATATTTGCCGCCGACCATGAAGCCCGAGATGTTCTGCAGGAACAGCAGTGGCGTGCGGCGCTGGCAGGCGAGCTCGATGAAATGGGCGCCCTTCAGCGCGCTTTCCGAGAAGAGGATGCCATTATTGGCGAGGATCGCGACCGGAATGCCCCAGATGCGCGCGAAGCCGCAGACCAGGGTCGCGCCGTAGAGCGGCTTGAACTCGTGAAAGTCTGAGCCGTCGACGATGCGGCCGATCACCTCGTGCACGTCGTAGGGCGTGCGCACGTCGTCCGGGATAATGCCGTAGAGGTCTTCCGGATCGAGCTTGGGCTCCGCCGGCTCCGTGACGTCGAGATCGATCCCCTTCGTCGTGTTGAGCCTGGCGACGATGCTGCGGACGATCGCCAGCGCATGCTCGTCATTCTCGGCGAGATGGTCGACGACGCCGGACTTGCGCGCGTGGAGGTCGCCGCCGCCGAGATCCTCGGCCGAGATCACCTCGCCCGTCGCCGCCTTCACCAGCGGCGGGCCGCCGAGGAAGATCGTCCCCTGGTTGCGGACGATCACGCTCTCGTCCGACATCGCGGGCACATAGGCGCCGCCGGCGGTGCAGCTGCCCATCACGCAGGCGATCTGGGCAATGCCTTCGGCCGACAGATTCGCCTGGTTGAAGAAGATACGGCCGAAATGCTCCTTGTCGGGGAAGACTTCGGCCTGGTGCGGCAGGTTGGCGCCGCCGCTGTCGACGAGGTAGACGCAGGGCAGCCGGTTCTCGCGCGCGATCTCCTGCGCGCGCAAATGCTTCTTCACCGTCATCGGGAAATAGGCGCCACCCTTCACCGTCGGATCGTTGGCGGCGATCAGCACCTCGCGCCCGGAGACGCGGCCGATGCCGGCGATCATCCCCGCGGCCGGCGCCTCGTTATGATACATGCCGTTCGCCGCCAGCGCGCCGATCTCGAGGAACGGCGAGCCCGGATCGAGCAACCGCATCACCCGGTCGCGCGGCAGCAATTTGCCGCGTGCGACATGCCGCTCGCGATGCTTCTCCGGCCCGCCGAGCGCCGTCTTGGCGACGCATTCGCGAAGCGCCTCCACCAGCGCGCGATTGTGCGCGGCGAAGCGGCGATAGGTCTCCGAACCTTCGTCGACCTTGCTGACGATCTCGCTCATGCCGCCCCTCCCGTCATTGCGAGGAGCGTAGCGACGCGGCAATCCAGTTCTGCGTTGGTGACAGACGCCGCACTGGATTGCTTCGCTGCGCTCGCAATGACGACTGAAAAGGTCATGATGCGTGCACCGGCTTCTTCCGGATCAGATAGCGATAGACGCCGATCACATTGATGAAGAACAGGATGATGTTCTGCGTCCCGATTCCCTTCGCCTCCTTCGACAGGAAGCCCCAGCTCACCAAGGCGATCGAGGAGGTCACGAAGATGATGAAGCCCCAGCCCGTCGGCTTGCGGCCGAGGTCGAGCGACACGATCAACGCCGCGATCGCCCCGGCGATCGAGCCGTACCATTGCAGGCCATTGATCAGACCGTCACTCATGCCGCCCCGATCAGCTCGCGGCCGATCAGCATGCGGCGGATCTCGTTGGTGCCGGCGCCGATGTCGAGCAGCTTGGCGTCCCGCGCATAGCGCTCCACCGGCCAGTCCTTGGTATAACCGGCGCCGCCCAATGCCTGGATCGCCTCCAGGCTCACCTTCACCGCGCTTTCCGAGGCCAGCAGGATCGCCCCCGCCGCGTCGAAGCGCGTCGTCTTCCCCGCATCGCAATTCTTCGCCACCGTATAGACGTAGGCGCGCGCCGAATTGAGCGCGACATACATGTCCGCCACCTTCGCCTGCATCAGCTGGAAGGTGCCGATCGGCTGGCCGAACTGCTTGCGGTCGCGGACATAGGGCAGCACCACGTCGAGGCAGGCCTGCATGATGCCGAGCTGAATGCCGGCGAGCACCGTCCGCTCGTAATCGAGGCCCGACATCAAAACGCCGACGCCGCCGTTCACCGGCCCCATCACATTTTCGTCGGGCACGAAGCAGTCGTTGAACACCAGCTCGCCCGTCGGCGAGCCGCGCATGCCCATCTTGTCGAGCTTCTGACCGAGCGAGAAGCCCTCCATCGCCTTCTCGATCAGGAAGGTGGTGATGCCGCGGCTGCCCTCGCCCGTCTTGGCATAGACGACGAGCGTGTCGGCCTCGTGGGCGTTGGTGATCCAGAATTTGGTGCCGTTGAGGACGTAGCCGCCGTCCACCCGCTCGGCGCGCAGCTTCATCGAGACGACGTCCGATCCAGCCCCGGCCTCCGACATGGCGAGCGCGCCGACATGCTCCCCGGAGATCAATTTCGGCAGATATCTGTGCTTCTGCTCATCGCTCGCCCAGCGGCGGATCTGGTTGATGCAGAGGTTGGAATGGGCGCCGTAGGAGAGGCCGATCGAGGCCGAGGCCCGCGCCACTTCCTCCTGCGCGATGACATGCTCGAGATAACCGAGCCCGAGCCCGCCATAGTCCTCCTCGACGGTGATGCCGTGGAGGCCGAGTTCGCCCATTTCCGGCCAAAGCGCGCGCGGGAACCAGTCCTCCGCGTCGATGCGGGCGGCGAGCGGGGCGATGCGGTCGGCGGCGAAGCGGCGCGTCGTCTCGCGGATCGTGTCTGCCATCTCGCCGAGCGCGAAGTCGAGCCCGAGTTCCATCCGGTCCTCCTGTTGCGGCGGCCCTAGCAGAGCCCCCGCGATTTGAACAAGCGCGGGCGGGTGACTATGTGCCGGGCACACTCGTCCTCCCCGGAACGGGGAGGGGGACCATGCGCAGCATGTGGAGGGGGCCCTGAGGCCCACACGGACCCCCATCCACCGCGCTTCGCGCGGTCCCCCTCCCCGTTCCGGGGAAGAGCTGAACGCAGGAGCCCCCATGACCGCCGATCCGATCGTGATCCTTTCCTACGCCCGCACGCCGATGGGTTCGTTCCAGGGCAGCCTCGCCAGCGCCAGCGCGACCGAGCTCGGCGCCACCGCCGTCCGCGCCGCGGTCGAGCGGGCCGGCATCTCGGGCGACGAGGTCGAGAAGATCTTCATGGGTTGCGTCCTTCCGGCCGGCCTCGGCCAGGCGCCGGCCCGCCAAGCGGCGCTCGGCGCCGGCCTCCCCCGCTCGGTCGAGGCGACGACGGTCAACAAGGTCTGCGGCTCGGGCATGCAGGCCGCGATCTACGCGCATGACATGATCGCCGCCGGCTCGGCCGATTTGATCGTGGCCGGCGGCATGGAGTCGATGTCGAACGCGCCCTACCTCATGAAGAAGCACCGCTCGGGCGCCCGCATCGGTCACGACACGGTCTACGACCATATGATGCTCGACGGGCTGGAGGACGCCTATGACAGCGGCCGCGCCATGGGCACCTTCGCCGAGGATGCGGCGCGCGAATATCAGTTCACCCGCGGCCACCAGGACGACTACGCGATCGAATCCCTCCGCCGCGCCAACGAGGCGATCAAGAGCGGCGCCTTCGAGCGCGAGATCGCGCCGGTCACCGTGAAGACGCGCAAGGGCGAGGAGATTGTCTCGACCGACGAGCAGCCCGGCAAGTCGAATCCGGAGAAAATCCCCGGCCTGAAGCCCGCCTTCGCCAAGGACGGCACGATCACCGCGGCCAATGCTTCGTCCATCTCCGACGGCGCCGCCGCTTTGGTCATCACCCGCCAGAGCGTCGCCGACCGGCTCGGCGTGAAGCCGGTCGCCAGGATCGTGTCCCATGCCGCCCACGCGCAAGAGCCGTCCAAATTCACCAGCGCGCCGGTGCCCGCAGTGCGGAAGGCGCTGGAGAAAGCCGGTTGGAGCGTCGGCGACGTCGACCTGTTCGAAGTCAACGAGGCCTTCGCCTGCGTCGCCATGATCGCGATGCGCGACCTCGGCATCCCGCGCGACAAATTGAACGTCCACGGCGGCGCCACCGCCCTCGGCCACCCGATCGGCGCCAGCGGCGCCCGCCTCCTCGCCACTTTGCTGAGCGCGCTGGAGACGACCGGCGGAAAGCGCGGCCTCGCCACCCTCTGCATCGGCGGCGGCGAGGCCACGGCGATGGCGGTGGAGCTGGTGGACTGAACCGGCGCAGCTTCGCGTTCGCGACGGAGAGCGCTATGCCTGGCCCCGATGGGGGCGGGATCGAACGGACGTGGTGACGACTATGGGGCGGTGCCGCTGCGGGTCCGCCTTAGCGCCTTAGCCGCTGTCTTCCTGCTGCTTTTCGGCCTGCCCGCTGCCACCCTATTCTGGATGACCGCGGTTCCGGGCCACTCCTATTTCGGCTCGCTTCCGCCGCTCACGCTGAGTCAGACGCACCTAGCCGGCAGACTGCGCACCCACGTCGAAACGATCGCCAGTAAGCCGCACAACGTCGGTCACCCCGAAGCTCTGGATGAAGCAGCTCGCTATCTGGAGGCGCAGCTGCTGCGCCTCGGCTATCCTGTGCACCGCCAATCCTTCGCCGCCGGCGGAACAACGGTTCGCAATATCGAGGTCGTTGTTGAGCCGGCGGATGCGCGCGCGCCGACCATCGTCGTCGGCGGTCATTATGACAGCGTCGGCGAGGCGCCGGGCGCGAACGACAACGGCACCGGGGCGGCGGCGGTTGTGGAGCTGGCGCGGGCGCTGGCGGACCTTCGCCACCGGTCCGCGATCCGCATAAGGCTGGTCCTGTTCGTCAACGAGGAGCCGCCTTTCTTCAAGACGGACCGGATGGGCAGCCTCGTCTATGCCCGCGCGCTGAAACGGACCGGAGAGCCGGTGCTCGGCATGCTGTCGCTGGAGACGTTGGGCTTCTACAGCGACCGGCCAGACAGCCAGCATTATCCCCTCCCGCTCGGCCTGCTCTATCCCTGCACCGGCAATTTCATAGCCTTCGTCGGCACCACCGGATCGCGGGCCTGGGTCCGGCACGTCACCGGCGCCTTCCGCACCGCCGCGCGATTTCCCAGCCAAGGCGGCACCGCGCCGGGTTTCCTCCAGGGCATCGACTGGTCCGACCATTGGTCGTTCGAGCAGGCCGGGATGCCGGCGGCGATGGTCACCGACACCGCTCCCTTTCGCCATCCCTATTACCACACGGTCGCGGATACGCCGGACAAGGTCGACTACGGCCGTCTGGCGCAGGTGGTGAACGGTCTCACGGTGATGATCCGGAAGTGGGCGTCGCCTGCCGCACAACCCTAGGAAAATTCCCCCTGCGCCCCTATGTGGGCGGCTCCCATGGCAATCACGCTTCCTTCTCCGCCGAAAGTCGGCATGGTTTCGCTCGGCTGTCCGAAAGCCTTGGTCGATTCCGAGCGGATCCTGACCAAGCTGCGCTCGGACGGCTACGATCTGTCGCCCGATTATGCCGATGCCGACGTCGTGCTGGTCAACACCTGCGGCTTCATCGATTCCGCCAAGGAGGAGAGCCTGGCGGCGATCGGCGAGGCGGTGGCGGAGAATGGGCGCGTCATCGTCACCGGCTGCATGGGCAAGGACGCGGACATCATCCGCGCGAAATTCCCCGAGGTGCTCGCCGTCACCGGGCCCCAGCAATATGAGCAGGTGGTCGGAGCCGTCCATGTCGCCGCGCCGGTGCCGCCCTCGGCCTATCTGAACCTGGTGCCGGAGAGCGGGCTGAAGCTCACGCCGCGCCATTATTCCTATGTGAAGATTTCCGAGGGCTGCAATCACCGCTGCAGTTTCTGCATCATCCCCTCGCTGCGGGGCGATCTCGTCAGCCGCCGGCCGGACGCCATCCTGCGCGAGGCAGAGAAGCTGGTCGCGGCGGGGACGAAAGAGCTGCTGATCATCAGCCAGGACACGTCGGCCTATGGCGTCGACCTGCGCCACAAGGCATGGCCGTGGAAGGGCCATGAAGTGCGGGCGCACATGACCGACCTCGCCGCTGAGCTCGGCAAGCTCGGCGCCTGGGTGCGGCTGCATTACGTCTATCCCTATCCGCACGTCGACCGGGTGATCCCTTTGATGGCGGAGGGGCTGGTCCTCCCCTATCTCGACATCCCCTTCCAGCACGCCTCCCCCTCCGTGCTGAAGGCGATGAAGCGGCCGGCCAATGAGGCGAAGGTGCTGGAGCGGATCCGCTCCTGGCGCGAGATCTGCCCGGAGATCACCATCCGCTCCACTTTCGTCGTCGGCTTCCCCGGCGAGACCGAGGCGGATTTCGAATATCTCCTCCAGTGGCTGGAGGAAGCGCAGCTCGACCGCGTCGGCGCCTTCCGCTTCGAACCGGTCCAAGGCGCGGCCGCCAACAGCCTGCCCGGCGTGGTTCCGGAAGAGGTGAAGGAGGAGCGCTACGCCCGGCTGATGGAACTCACCACCCGCATCTCGGCGGCAAAGCTCCAGGCGAAGATCGGCCGCACGATCGACGTGCTGATCGACCTCGCCGACGGGGAAGGCGGCGCCACCGGCCGCTCTAAGGCCGATGCGCCCGAAATCGACGGCGAAGTGCACCTGCGCGACGCACCGGACGCGAAGCCCGGCGACATCCTCCGCGTTCTCGTCGAGGATGCGGACGAGCACGACCTTTTCGGAGTGCCGGCGTAATGGCTGACCAGCTCGTCCTCGATCCAAGGAAGACGGCTTTGGTCCTCATCGATCTCCAGCAGGGCATCGCTGGTATGCCGCTCGCGCCGCGTTCGGGCGACGAGGTGGTGGCGACGGCGAAAGACCTTGCCCGCCGCTTCCGCGCCGCCGGCGCGCCGGTGGCGCTGGTCCACGTCGGCTGGCAGCCCGACGGCGCCGACCGGCCCTCGGGCAATGTGGACCGGCCGATGCAGCTGCCGCCCGGGGGCCTCCCGCCGGAATGGATGGCATTCGTCCCCGGTCTCGAAGAGGAGGGCGATATCCGCATCCACAAGCGGCAGTGGGGCGCCTTCACCGGCACCCCGCTCGACCTGCACCTCCGCCGCCGCGGCGTCTCGACGATCGTGCTCGGCGGCATCGCCACCAATTTCGGCGTGGAATCGACCGCACGCCGTGCCTGGGAGCTGGGCTACGACATCGTCATTGCCGAGGATGCGACCACTTCGCGCGCGGCCGAGCTGCACGATTTCGCCATCGCCAACATCTTCCCGCAGATCGCGCGCATCCGCCGCGGCGACGAACTCGCGTTCGGCTGATTATTCCGCGGCTTCCGCCGTTTCGCCCGGATCGAGCTTGGTCAGCGCGCGCGGGGTGATGTCCACGACCGGCAGCGGCTCGATCTCCTTCGCGCCGCCCGAGACTTCCAGTGTTTCGAAGCGCCGGGCCTGGGTCATCACCTGGCTCTCCAGGCTGCCGACGAAGCTGTTATAGGCCCCCGTCGCCAGCTCGAGGTTGCGGCCGAGCCGGACGACATGGCCGCCCATCGTCGCGAGGCGCGCGTGCAGCTCCTTGCCGAGCCGGGCGATCTCCGCCGCTTCCTCCGCCAGCTTCTCCTGCCGCCACACGCTGGCGACGGTGCGGGCGATGGCGACGAGATTGGTCGGCGTCGCCAGCAGCACGCGCCGCTCGAACGCCCATTCCCACAGCCCCTCGTCCTGCTCCAGCGCGGCAGTGAGGAAATGCTCGCCGGGAATGTACATGACGACATAGTCGGCGGCGTCGCCGAATTGCTGCCAATAGGCCTTGCCGCCGAGCTGCTGGGCGTGGGTGCGGATCGATCCGGCATGCGCCTTGAGGTGGGCGGCGCGCAGCGTCTCGTCCACTTCCTCGGTGGCGTCGAGATAGGCGTTGAGCGAGCATTTGGCGTCGATGATCAGCTTGCGGCCGCCCGGCAGGTTCACGATCACGTCCGGACGGAGGCGGCCGTCCTCGGTGTCGACCGAAACCTCCATTGCGAAATCGGCATAAGGCGAGAGGCCCGCCTGCTCGAGCACGTTGCGCAGCGACTGCTCGCCCCAGCGGCCCCGCGCCTTGGGGCTGGAGCGGAGCGCGTTGACGAGGCGGGCGGTCTCGTCGCGGACCTGCGTCTGGCCGGAGCGGACCAGCTCCACCGCCTCGCGCAAGCCGGCATAATGGTCGACGCGCTCCTTCTCGACCTGCTTCAGGCCCTCCTCGTAGCGCTTCAGCGTCGTCTCGACCGGCTGCAGCAACTGCTTCAGCTGCGCCTCGCTCTTCTCGTTGGCCTGATGGAAACGGGCATCGGCGCGTTCGAGGAAATTCTTCTGCGCCTCGCCGAGCAGCTTGCTGCCGATCTCGCTGAACTGGTGCGACAGCGCCTCGCGCGCTTCCCGCAACTCCTTCAGCCGCGCTTCGAAGGCCTTCTCCCGCTCCTCGGCACCCGAGGAGAGACGGGCGCATTCCTGCCGCGCCTCGGCGCAATCGTTGCGCACGGCCTCCAGCTTCGCCTGCAGCTCCGGCAGTTGCCGCGCGCGCTCCTCGGCGGTGGCGAGCGCGGCCGTGGCGCGGCGGTGCTCATCGAGCGCCGCATCGCGCTCGGCGCGCAGCGCGGCACCGGGCCGGCCGCCGAGGAACCAGCCCAGCCCCACGCCGCCCGCGGCGGCCAGAGCGACGATGATGAGGACCATCGGGTCCATATTGCCCTCCCGGAACGAAGGGCGAACCTAGAGCAGCGGCGAATCGCTCACAAGGGCCGGCGGGAAAGCGCCCACAGGAAAGAAAGCGCCGTCATCCCCGCGAAAGCGGGGATCCCGCTTCTTTTCTTCTAGCATCGTGCCCAAGCGGGATTCCCGCTTTCGCGGGAATGACGGAGAGGGTCACGTGCGGCTGGTTCAGTCCCCGTCCGTAACGCTCGTATCCGCCGCCGTCGTTCCGGCGTAGGACGCGCCGCCCGCGGTCTCCCACCAATAAGGCTGGCGCTTGCGGGTGCCGGTGGCGACCTCGTTGAGCGTGGCGCTGTCGTAGAGGCGGCCGCCGAGCATCACGTCTCGGATCTTGTCGGTGTTGCGGATGTCCATCGTGGGATCGGCGTCGAGGACGACGAGGTCGGCGAGCTTGCCGGGCTCCAGCGAGCCGACGTCGTGCGCATAGCCAAGCGAGGTCGCCGGCATGATCGTCGCCGCGCGCAAAGCCTCGATCGGCGTCCAGCCGCCGCGGACGAACGACCACATCTCCCAATGGGCGCCGAGCCCCGCCTGCTGGCCGTGGGCGCCGATCGACACCTGGACGCCGCGGTCGGCGAGCTTCTTCGCCTCGCGGGCGCTGTCGGCGTCGACGAAATCCTCCTCCGGCGCCATCGTCCGACGGACGTTCTGGGCGGCGAGCCGGCCGGGCGGCTCGTGCCGCATCAGCAAAGGATTCCGCCACACGTCCATATGCTGGCGCCAATAGGGATCGCCTGCGAGGCCGCCATAGGTGACGACGAGCGTCGGCGTATAATTGGTCTTCGTCTGGCTCCAGAACTGGATCACGTCGTCGTAGAAGACGCGCAGCGGCAAATTGTGCTCGAGCGTCGAATCGCCGTCCTGGATGAGCGTGATGTCCATCGTGTAGAGCGAGCCACCCTCCGGCACGACCTCCAGCCCCTCCTTCTGGGCGGCGGCGATCACCATCTGGCGCTGCTCGCGCCGCGGCTGGTTGTAATTCTTGACGCTGTGCGCGCCCTCGGCCTTCAGCCGCCGCACGTGCGCCAGCGCGTCGTCGAAAGTGTTGATCTCGGCGTACACGTCCGGTTCCTTGGCGCCGTAGATGATCTCGGCAGTCGAGAAGGTGCGCGGGGCGAGGATCTTGCCGGCCCGCTGCAGCTCCGAGGCGGCGTAGATTTCGGCCGCCCGGGCCGAGGGATCGTGGATCGTCGTCGTGCCGAAAGCGAGGTTCGCCATCGCCGACCAGTTCTGCTGCGGCACCAGATCGTCCTCGCCCTGGGGGCCGTGGGCGTGGGCGTCGACGAAGCCCGGGACGATCGTCTTGCCGGTGACGTCGACGATCTTCGCGCCGGCGGGAACGGCGACCTCCCCGCGCTTTCCGATTGCTGCGATGCGGTCGCCCCGGATGACGATCACGCCGTCGTCGATGATGCCGCCGTCCTTCGACGCCATGGTGACGATGCGGGCGCCAGTGAGGGCGACGATGCCGGTCGGCTTGTCGGCGGCGACGTCCATCGAGATCGAGACGCCGGTGCGCGGCGGCTGGTATTTCGGCCCGGTATCGCCGGGCGCACTGGCGAACAGGGACGCCGTGTCCGCCGTGAAGACGGTCGGCCCCATGCTCCAGTGCAGGCGCCGGCCGTTTTCCGACCAGTTGATGAAGTCCGCGCCCTCCGCGCTGGCGCGGGTGACGGGGAGCGCACCGCCTTTCTCGTCCACCGCCACGTCCTGCGTTCCCGGCATCAGCGGCATGACGAAGGCTTCGTAATTCTGGCGGAAGGCGACATATTGCCCGTCCGGCGACACCTCATAATCGTTGACCAGCTCGCCGGTCGCATGGGTACGCTTCGCCTCGCCGCTCAGATCGGTGCTGATCAGCTGGCGCTTGCCGCCCGAGGACGTGATCATGAAGACGCGGTCGTTGTCCGCGCCGAATTGAGGCTCCGCGCCGTCCCGCGAGATGCGCGCGGCCGGTCCGCCAGTCGCGGCGATGCGATAGACGCCGGGGTCTTCCGACCAAAGCGGCGAGGTCAGGAAGCCGCCGCGGCCCTTCTCGAACACGATCGTCCTGCCGTCCGCCGAGAAGCGCGGGCGGGCATAATGGCCGGGCTGGCTCGTCACGTCGTGCGCCGCCCCGCCGATCGCGGACACGGTGCGGATATGGCCGAGCCCCTGGTCGGTCCAGCCGACGAAGGCGATGGTCCGCCCGTCGCGCGACCAGCTCGGGAACAGCTCGAACTCGGCCTCGTCGCCCTTCACCAGCCGGCGCGGCTCGCCGCCCGCCATCGGCTTGATCCAGAGCTTGCCGAGCGTTTCGAACACGACCTGCCGCCCGTCCGGCGAGACGCTCGCCCAGCGCGGCATCTTCGTCTGGAAACGGTCGGGCGCGACGTCGACCTGCGGATGGGTCGCGTCGATCACCACGCGCGTGTCGCTGACGTGGAACGGGATCTCGCCCGCGCCGCTGCCGTCGGCACCAACGCGGCGGATCTTGCCGCCCGCCCAGAAGACGATCGAGCGGCTGTCCGGGGTCCAGGCCATGTTCGGATAGACGCCGGTCACCGCCCAGGTCTCCTGCACGTCCTGGTCGAGGCTGTCGTAGATCTTGCGCTCCTCGCCCGAGACGAGATCCTTGACGTAGAGCTTGGAGCGCGCCCGCTCGCGGCGGACGAAGGCAATCTTCTTGCCGTCGGGCGAGGGCGTCGGCCGCACCGAGCCGCCGACGCCGGAGACGGCGGTCGTCACCTCGCCGGTGTCGAGGTCGTAGCGCTCGATGTCGAACAGGTCCGTGTTCGAATTCTGCGCATATTCGAAGATCGGGCCCGGCGTGACGTTGCGGGTGAAATAAATGGCCTTGCCGTCGGGCGCGTAGATCGGCTCGCCCAATTCCTTCTGGTATTGCTCGCTCGGCTTTTTCACGAGCGGCACGCCGCCGCCGCCCGAGACGTGGTAGAGCCACACCTCGCCGGTGCCGAGCGAGCGGCCGGTGGTGAAATGCTTCTTCGCAGTGATGAAACGGCCGTCGGGGCTCCAGCTCGGCTGGTTGAGGAGACGGAAATCCTCCTTGGTGAGCGGCCTCTTGTCCGAGCCGTCGACGTTCATGATCCAGATATTGTCGCCGCCGCCCCGGTCCGAGACGAAGGCGATGCGGCGCCCGTCCGGCGAGAAGCGCGGCTGCTGCTCGTAGGCGAGGCCTTCCGCGATCCGCCGCGGCGTGCCGCCGGCGATCGGCATGGTGTAGATGTCGCCGAGCAGGTCGAAGGCGATCGTCCGCCCGTCCGGCGAGACGTCGACGTTCATCCAGCTGCCTTCGGACGTGTCGATGCGGATCTCGCGGGTGATCATGCCGGGAGGGGCGTTGACGTCCCACTTCGGCGCCTTCGCCTCGGGCTGCGTCGCCGGCGTCCTGGCCGCCGCGGGCGCGAGCGGGCCGGTGACGCGCTGATCGGGGTTGAGCACCTGGTTCTCGGGCGCCTGCGACTGCTGGACCGGCTGCGGCGCCGGCGGCGTCGCCTGCTTCGCCGGAGCCTGCGCCAAAGCCGACGCGCCTGCCAGCAACACGGCAATTGCCGCGATCACCCGATAATTCATGAGTCCCCCTCCAGAAGGCGTGTTTTCGCCTGCTTAGGAGGGATTGGGGGCGCCGTCATCCGACACTTGCAAGACGCAAGCATTCGCTCGTCCCGAGCGTAGTCGAGGGGCGCCGGCACAGACTCATCACATACGCCCCTCGACTTCGGCCGAATGGCCGAAGTTCATCCTGAGCGACGCCGCAGGCGGCGTCGAAGGGCTCGGGACGAGCGAGGCGGGGGAGGCTTTGGCCCCTCCCCCGCCTCGCAAGATCAATACCGGTAATGATCCGGCTTGAACGGGCCCTCGGCCGACACGCCGATATACGCCGCCTGCTTCTCGTTCAGCTTGGTGAGCTTCACGCCGAGCTTGTCGAGGTGGAGCGCCGCCACCTTCTCGTCGAGATGCTTGGGCAGGACGTAGACCTCGTTCTTATACTCGCCCGACTTGGTCCAGAGCTCGATCTGGGCGAGCGTCTGGTTGGTGAAGGACGAGCTCATCACGAAGCTCGGATGGCCGGTGGCGCAGCCGAGATTGACGAGGCGGCCCTTGGCGAGGACGAGCAGCTTCTTGCCGTCGGGGAACTGGACCTCGTCGACCTGCGGCTTGATCTCGGTCCACTTCATATTGGCCAGCGAGGAGATCTGAATCTCGCTGTCGAAATGGCCGATGTTGCAGACGATGGCCATGTTCTTCATCGCCCGCATGTGGTCGAGCGTGATCACGTCCATGTTGCCGGTGGCGGTGACGAAGATGTCGGCGCGCTTGGTCGCCTCCTCCATCGTCACGACCTCATAGCCTTCCATCGCCGCCTGCAGCGCGCAGATCGGGTCGATCTCGGTAACGAGGACGCGGGCGCCGCCGTTGCGGAGCGAGGCGGCCGAACCCTTGCCGACGTCCCCGAAGCCGGCGACGCAGGCGACCTTGCCGGCGAGCATGACGTCGGTGGCGCGGCGGATCGCGTCGACGAGCGATTCCTTGCAGCCGTAGAGATTGTCGAACTTCGACTTGGTGACGCTGTCGTTGACGTTGATCGCCGGGAAGGGAAGCTTGCCCTGCTTGGCGAGCTCGTAGAGCCGGTGGACGCCCGTGGTGGTCTCCTCGGAGACGCCGCGGATGGCCTGCACCGTCTTGGTGAGGTAGCCCGGGCGCTCGGCGAGGAAGCGCTTCAGCGTCGCCACGAACACTTCCTCTTCCTCATTGCCCGGCGCGAACAATTCCTCGCCCGCCTCGACGCGCGCCCCCCAGAGGGCGAACATGGTGGCGTCGCCGCCGTCGTCGAGGATCATGTTGGCGGTCTGGTCGCGGCCCCAGTCGAAGATGCGGATGACGTAATCCCAATAGTCCTCGAGCGTCTCGCCCTTCACCGCGAAGACGGGAACGCCGGTCGCGGCGATGGCGGCGGCGGCATGGTCCTGGGTCGAGAAGATGTTGCACGACGCCCAGCGGACCTGGGCGCCGAGCGCGGTCAGAGTCTCGATCAGCACCGCCGTTTGGATCGTCATGTGCAGCGAGCCGGTGATGCGGGCGCCGGTCAGCGGCTTGGACGTGCCGAACTCCTCGCGCAGGGCCATCAGGCCGGGCATTTCGGTCTCGGCGATCTCGATCTCCTTGCGGCCGAAATCGGCCAGCGAAAGGTCGCGGATCACATAATCTTCAAAGCTGGTCTGAGCCTGGGTCGCCACGAAAGGCCTCCTCAAAAATGACGGAAGACCGCAGGCACAGCCGGCGGTCGCACGCGGGCGATGTAGCGACGGCGCGGCTGAGATGCAAATATAAAGATATCTTTATATGTGGCTTGCGAGCCTCAGCGCGGGGAGCTCACCGGCGCCCTCGGCGGGTCCGCCACGTCGGCCAACGCCTGGTCCATCGCGGCGGCGAAGGTCGGCGGCGGCGGGGGCGGCGGCGCTGCGGGCGCGGCCGCTTCGGCCATGCCGCAGGCACCGCCGGGAAGCTCCGGCGCCGGGCCGAAACGGTCGGCGATGGCGAGCAGCTTGCCGAGATTGCCCGCGGCGGCCGCGGCTTCCTGCGCCGCGGATGCCGCCTCGTCGCAAATCTCGCCGTTCGTCGCGTCGCCGCCATAGCGGTTGGCGAGGCTGGTCGCGAAGCGGTCGTAATAAAGGTCCGCGTCTTGGCCGTATCCTGTTTCGAATCGCGCGTGGATGAGACCGTTCGTCGCCTGCAGCGCATCGCGATTCCGGCGGACGAAATCGTTATAGGCGCCGGCGACGTCGATCCCAATCGCCCGGCAGCGCAGCGCCGCCACCATCAGCCGCGACTGGAGGTCCCTGACCTTCGCCGCCGCCGCCTGCTGCGCGTTCCAGCAGCCCATTGCCGCCTGAGCCGGCTGCGTGGCCAGCAGAGCGGCCGCCGAAAAAGCGAGCGCCGCCTTCGAAACAGGAATGCCCATGTCCCCGCTCCCACTTTCACAAGGCCGCCGAACTCGGCGACCGAAAGCGAGGGTTTCAGGACATGGTTACCAAATGGTTAACGCCCCGGAACGAATGCGCCGGGACGTGCCGTTCACGCGGTGCCGTAATCGGCGGCCAGCAGGCGCGGATCGATGCCGGCGCTCTTGAACGCCGCGGCCCAACGCGAATTGACGTCGCAATCGTAGAGCAGGCTCGCATCGCCCGGAGTCGCGAACCAGCCGTTGCCGCACAATTCCTCCTCGAGCTGGCCCGCGCCCCAGCCGGCATAGCCCAGAGCGGCGAGCCAGCGGCGCGGCCCCCTCCCCTCGGCGATGGCGCGCAGGATCTCGAGCGTTGCGCTCAGCGTCCAGCGGTCGCCGACCTGGATACTCTCCGGCCCGCCCCAGTCGGTGCTGTGAAGCAGGAAGCCGCGCTGCGGCTCGACCGGCCCGCCGAGATGGATCGGCACGTCGGGCGCGACGCCCGGATCGATGTCGAGCTGCTTCAGCAGATGGTGGAAGGTGATGCGCGGCACGATCCGGCCAAGACCGATGCCGAGCGCGCCATTCTCGTCATGGACGCACATCGCGATCACCGCCTTCTCAAAGCGCGGATCGCCCATCCCCGGCATGGCGAGGAGGAGTTGTCCGGAGAGATATTTCGGTTCTTCCATTGCCTCCGGCTATAGGCCGGGCGGCACAATGCCGCTAGGCGGCGTGGGCTCGGCCGACCGCGGGCAGGAAATCGTCCATCTGCGCGCCGGCGCTTTCGAATTGCGGGCGCAGCCGGTCGTTCAGGCGGCGGTAGTTGAAGAAGGGCACGGACGGCCAAAGGTGGTGGCCGAGATGGAGGTTCTGCCCGAGCAGCACGCGGGCGGCGAACGGCCAGTAGACCCGCGCCTTGCCGTAGCGGTCGGTCTTGTCGAACGGCATGTGCGGCAGCCACTGGAAGAAGACGTTGAGCAGCACGAGGCCGACCATCATCGGCAGCCAGTAGAGCAAGAAGGCGATCCTGAAATAGCCCAGAGCGATCGCGACCCAGAAGACGAGCTGGAGCGCCGTCACGACGATCGCATGGAGGCGTAATTCTTCCGGCTTCAGCCGCGCCTGCTTCAGCGTGTACGCCGCCGCCGGCACCAGCCGCACGATCGGCAGCGGCAGCAGCAGCAGGGTGCGCAAGCCGATGACGCGGCCGACGCTCTTCCACAAAGGCCCATGGCAGAGATTGTAGTCGGGGTCCCCGTCCGTGTTCGTATGCTGGTGGTGGAGGAGATGGATCCGCCGCAGCGCCGGATAGGACGTCATCATCATCAGCGCGCCGAACCAGCCGAGCATTTGATGCACCCAGGCGTGGCGCGGATTGCGCATCACGTTGCCGTGAATGCTCTCGTGGACCAGCGTGTAATAAGCGAAATGGATGTAGCCGAGCGGCAGGATCACCAGCCAGAGCGGCAGCCGCCCGGTCAGCGCGCCGGCGATCAGGGCGGCCTGTGCGAGCGGCAGCAGCAAAGCGAGTCGCAAGGTCGGCCAGGCGACGGCCGGCGACAATTCCTGCGCCACCTGCCGTTCCTCTTTCATCGACATCGCCAGCATTCGACGCCCCCGCTCCCTCTTCTGCCGCCCCACCGGCGATTCAACATGGTTTCGCGAAGCTTTACCATAGGTTCGCCGCGAGAACAGCCATTCGCCGCCGGGATTTCTTCCGGCGCGCGACACGTCGCAGGATGGAACAGTCCGGCCGCCGCCTCTTACCGAAACACGTGGCTAGGAGCGGTGCGTCCGACTTGCTACAGGCCCGGCGAACGCGAACGAGAGGAGCTCTTCATGACGATCCAGGTCGGCGACCGCTTGCCCAAGACGACCTTCATCAAGGCGACGGCGGAGGGGCCGCAGCCGGTCGACAGCGAGGACTTCTTCCGCGGCCGCCGCGTCGCCCTCTTCTCCGTGCCCGGCGCCTTCACGCCGACCTGCTCGGCGCGCCACCTTCCCGGCTTCGTCGACAAGATCGACGAGCTCCGGGCCAAGGGCGTCGACGAGGTCGCCTGCACCGCCGTCAACGATGCCTTCGTGCTCCAGGCCTGGGCGAAGAGCGCCGGCGCCGAGGGCAAGGTGACGATGCTTGCGGACGGCAGCGGCGAGTTCGTCAAGGCGATCGGCCTCGACGCCGATTTCTCCAAGTTCGGCATGGGCCATCGCGGCCAGCGTTTCTCGATGCTGGTCAAGGACGGCGTGGTCGAGCAGCTCAACGTCGAGGAGCCCGGCGCCTTCAACGTCAGCAGCGCCGATTATCTGCTCGAGCGGCTGTGACCCCTCACCGTCATCCCGGGCTTGACCCGGGATCCACGAACAATGCGTGCGGGTCGCGGACATTGCACGTCCGCGTTCATGGTTCCCGGATCAAGTCCGGGATGACGGATTTTGGCTGCTCCTAAGCTCCTGATTCTTCTCCCGCCGCACGCAACGCTGCCGTGGTTGGCGCGTTGATGGGGCTCAGACGGGGAGACAGCATGAGCGCGGGATCGAAGGAGCCGAAAGGCAAGGAAGGCAAATCCGCGGCCCTGAGGCTGGCGGAGGAGGTCAGAAGCCATCCTTATGCGGCGGCGGCCATTGCGGGCGGTGCCGCTGCGCTAGCGGGCGGCGCCTTCGTTGGCGCGCGTGTCCTCGCCCGCCGCAACGGCGCGAGCGCGGACAAGCCGGTCAACCCGATCCTGCAAACGGCGATCACCGCCTCCGAATGCCGGAGCAAGACCTCGGACACGAAGGGCGGCTGAGCGGCGGCGCCCGTCAGCGCGCCGGCACCATCGCAAAATCGATCCAGACGGTGATGCGTGTGGTGATTTCGCCCGGCTCCAGCGGCGTCCGTGGGATCCGCGAGCCGGTGACCATGATCGTCCCGTTCCGAGCCTCCTGCTCGAACGCGCCGCGCTCGCTGACCCGCAGGACTCGCGATACCCGCATGCCCAGCGCGGAGGCATATTCGTCCGCCTGCGCCCGCGCCGCCGCGACGGCCGCGCGCCGCGCCTCGGCCTGGGCCGGCTCGGGATGGGAGAGGCTGAAGTTCGGGCCCTGGACATTGTTCGCGCCCGCTTCGAACAGCGCATCGACGATGTCCGGTGCCTTACCGAGGTCGCGAAGCGTCAGGGTGAGATTGTTGGTGGCGATGTAGCCGACGATCCTCGGTGGCCGCCCAGTCTCACTCGCCCGTGTCTCGTCCGTCCGGTCGAATTGCGGCCTGACGCTCAGCTCCTGCGTCTGGACATCCTTCGGCGCGACGCCCTGCCCCCGCACGGCGTCGAGCAGCCGGTTCGCAAGCGTGTTGTTCGCGGCCACGGCGGCCTTGGCCGTCTGCCCGGTCGTCACGACGCCCGCATTGATCGACATCACGTCAGGGCGAGTCCGAGCCTCTCCCGAAGCCTGGACCTGCATCAGCACCTCGCCCGGCGCGAGGGCGATCGGGATGTTCTGTCCGGACACTGCCACGGGCGCCGCCAGCAAGGCCAGCAACGCCGCCATTTTCAATCCATCACGCATCATCGCAGCCCTCGGTCTAAGCAAAACCTAAGATAGAAGATCGGCTTCAGCTGACCAGAGGATTTAGCCCATCGGCACCAAAGCGTAATCGATCCAGACCGTGATGCCCGTGGTCAGGTCGCCGGACTCGACGGGCGTGGCGGGAGCGAAGGTGCTTCTGAGGCTTGGAAGCGAATTGATGACGTCTGTCGTCTGCGCCTCGCTGCGTTCGCTCACCTGGAGAACGCGATTGATCCTCATGTGCAGGGCATCGGCATAAGTCTTCGCCTGCTCGAGCGCCGCGGCGACCGCCGCCTGGCGCGCGCGTTTCTCGGCGGGAGCGGGGTCGGACAACTCGAATCGGGGTCCTTCCACCTTGTTCGCCCCCGCCTGGAACAAGGCGTCGATAAGAGCCGGTCCTTTCGTCAGGTCGCGCAAGCTTAGGACAAGGCTGTTCGTCGCGACATAGCCGGTGATGCGCGAGGACTCGTCGGAATCCTCATCGTCCTTTGAGTGGGCGAATTGCGGACGAACGCTGAGCTCCTCGGTCTTGATGTCGCCATCCGCGACGCCTTGTGCACGAACCGCTGCGAGAAGCCTGCCCGCGAGCTGGTTGTTCGCGGCGATCGCCTCCCGCGCCGTACGCCCCGTGGTGACCACGCCGGCGGTCAGCGACATCAGGTCCGGCCGGCTGCGGAACGTACCCGTCGCCTGGACCTTGAGCAGCACCTCGTTTGACGCGAGCGTTATGGCCGTCTGCTGGGCGGCGGCCGGGGCTGCCAATGGCACGGCCAGGGCCGCTACGATCCAAGCGAGCGAACGAAGCTTCATCGGAGTCTCCCCTTCCCCACCAGCATGGTCTGGCTCGCGAGCGGCAGAGGGTCAACCAGCAAGGAAATCCGCGATGGCGCGGCCGAGGTCGGGCTTGGTGACGGCGCTCATGTGGTTGCCCGGGACTTCGACGTAGCGGGCGTCGGGAAGCAGGCGGGCCAGATCCTCGGCCGAGCCGTTGTCGCGATCCTCGGCGCCCTGGAGGATGAGCGTCGGCATGGCGATGCCGCGCAGCTCGGCCTCGCTCGAATCGACGAACGTGTCGAGCAACGGGAGTAAAGCCTGCGGGTCGCCCCCCGTCGTCTTCAGGAAGGCCTCGGCCAGCCATTCGGGCGAGCCGCGCGCGTGCGTGCCGAGGCCCGTGAGGATGTCACGAAAATGCTCGGCGCGATGGCCGGTATGGAGCAGGCCCGCCAGGCCCATGCCGCTGACGATCAACCGGCGCGGCCTCGCCCCGTCGATCACCATCCGCACGGACGTGCGCGCGCCGAGTGAATAGCCGCCGAGGTCGTAATCGGCGAGGCCGAGATGGGCGATCAGCGCCAGCCCATCGGCGGCGAGGATGTCGGGCGGGTAGGCGGCGGGATCGTGCGGCTTGGCGCTTTCGCCGTGGGCGCGCAGGTCCGGCATGACGACGCGGAAGCCCCTGGCGGCGATCGCGGCGGCATGGCCGAACTTGATCCAGTTGGTCTCAGCGTTCGAGAACAGGCCGTGGAGCAGCACGATCGGGCGCCCCTCGCCGGTCTCGTGCCAGGCCAGCTCGGCCCCGTCGGGAGCCGTGAAGAAATGGGTGGTCACCGCCATGGCGCCGCCCCTAGCGCCCGGCGCCTCTGCGTTCCAGCCGATTGACTCAGGCGGGGACGGCGACCCTGTGCAGGCGCCGCACCACGCCGAACCAGACCAGCAGCAGGGCGGTGAAGGCGAGGATCGCGGCGAGCAGGAAGGCGCCGCCCGGCTGACCGTGCTCGGCGCCGAAGGCGAGCGCCTGGGTCAGCGCCAGCGGCCCGAGGATTGCGGCGATGCTGGCGATGCTCGCCATCCCGCCCTGCAGCGCGCCCTGGTGCGAGGCGTCGGTCATGCGCGACAGCAAGGCGTTGACCGAGGGCCAGGCGAGCCCCTGCAGCGCGCTCGCGAAGATGACGCAATAGACGAGCGCCGGCTGCCGCACGAAGACGTAGGCGAGGAAACTCGCGCCGCCCACGAGCATCCCGATCACCACCGTCCGCTCCTCGCCGAAGCGGGCGATGGCGCGGCCGGTGACGAGGGCCTGCGCCAGCGCCATGGCGAGGCCGGCGGCGGCGAGCGACCAGCCGATCGCCTTCGCGTCCCAGCCCAATGCAAGCTCGGCCCAGAAGGCCCAGGTGGCGGGATAGACCATGTGGGCGAGCTGCCAGAGCAGGGCGGCAATCAGGAGGGGCGCGATGCCACGGGCGTGGAGCAGCGGCTTGAACGCGCCGAGGGCATTGGCCTGCCGCCAGTCGAACGGCCGCCGCCGCTCGGCGGGCAGCGTCTCCGGCAGAACGAAGACGATCCAGAGCGCGTTGAGCGCGGCGAGGCTGGCGGCGGCGATGAACGGCGCCCGCGTTCCGAAGCCGGACAGCAATCCGCCAAGCGCCGGCCCGAGAATGAAGCCGAAGCCGAAGGCGGCGCCCATCAGGCCGAAGACGCCGCCCCTCTTCTCCGGCGCGGTGACGTCGGCGAGCACCGCATTGGCGGGCGTGTAGGAAGCGCCGGCGATGCCCGCGATGAAGCGGCCGACGAACAACCAGCCGATCGTCGGCGCCGC
Source organism: Allosphingosinicella sp. (assembly GCA_036269695.1). Classification (GTDB taxonomy): domain Bacteria; phylum Pseudomonadota; class Alphaproteobacteria; order Sphingomonadales; family Sphingomonadaceae; genus Allosphingosinicella. The sequence continues at coordinate 98,334 of DATBDY010000050.1, forward strand.
CGCCATCAAGCCATAGTCGAGCGAGAAAGCGATCATCGAAAAGAGGATCACCGGCCGCCGCCCGAAGCGGTCGCCGAGATTGCCGAGCACCGGCCCGGCAAAGAATTGCGCCGCCGCATAAGCGACGAGCATGTAGCCCGCGATCCGCGTCGCATCCGGCACGGTGACGTGGGCGAGGTGGACGATCAGGTTCGGCAGGACCGGCAGGACGATGCCGAAGCCGATCGAATCGATCAGAATGGCGACGAGCACGATCGGCACCGCGCGGTGGTGGAATGTCATGTCCGCCTCTCCCCCTGCCCCGCCATTCAGTCGGGGACCTTGCCGACCGCCTTGATCCAACGCTCAGCCAGCGGCTTGTACGTTTCGGTCCGGATTTCCTTCAGCCCTTCGGTGTTGAGCCAGGCGCGGTGCATGCTCTCGGCGCCGAAATGGTGGCGCGGCACGAAGCGAGAGGGATCGTCGAACGAGCCCACCGTCAGGTCCATATTCTCGCTGTCGGGGAAGGCGAAGCCCAGCGGCGTGCCGCAGTCGCGGCAATAGGGCCGGCGCGCGATCGGCGAGGAGGCGTACCAGTCGGGCTCGCGCTCCCAGGTCACGTCGGCCTTCTTCACGTTCTTGAACGCGATCGAGACGCCGCCCGTGGCGCGCTGGCACATCCGGCAATGGCAGAGATAGGCGTCGTCATTCTCGACGCGTACCGTGTAGCGCACCCGTCCGCAGGCACAGCCGCCGGTCATTTCGTCGGACATGAGGCACCTCCCTGCGCCACCTTACGTCATTCCGCAAAAGCGGGAATCCAGAAGGCGTCAGGAGCGGCTCGGAGTCAGTCTGGATTCCCGCTTTCGCGGGAATGACGACGGAGCTTACGCCGCCTTCTTGAGGTGCTTCCGCCCGAGCAGCTCGGCGATCTGCACCGCGTTGAGCGCGGCGCCCTTCCGCAGATTATCCGAGACCACCCAGAGGGCGAGACCGTTGTCCACCGTCGAATCCTCGCGGACGCGGCTGACATAGGTCGCATATTCGCCGACGCACTCGATCGGGGTCACGTATCCGCCGTCCTCGCGCTTGTCGACGAGCATGACACCCGGCGCCTCGCGCAGGATGCGCTGCGCCTGGGCCGCCGAAATCTCGTCCTCGAACTCGATGTGCACGGCCTCGGAATGGCCGACGAAGACCGGCACGCGCACGCAGGTCGCGATCACCTTGATCTTCGGGTCGAGGATCTTCTTGGTCTCGACGACCATCTTCCATTCCTCCTTGGTCGAGCCGTCGTCGAGGAATGTGTCGATATGGGGAATGACGTTGAAGGCGATCTGCTTCGAGAACTTAACCGGCTCGAAGCTCTGGCCGACGAAGATGTTGCGGCTCTGCTCGAACAGCTCGTCCATGCCCGCCTTGCCCGCGCCGGAGACCGATTGGTAGGTCGAGACGACCACCCGCTTGATCCGGGCGGCGTCGTGGAGCGGCTTCAGCACCACCACCAGCTGCGCCGTCGAGCAGTTCGGGTTCGCGATGATGTTCTTGCGCCGGTAGAGGTCGATGTCCTGCGGGTTCACCTCCGGCACGATCAGGGGAACGTCGGGGTCCATCCGGTAGAGCGAGCTGTTGTCGATGACGGTGCAGCCGGCCTGCGCGAACTTGGGCGCATAGACCTTGGTCGCCTCCGAGCCGATCGCGAACAGGGCCATGTCCCAGCCGCGCGGATCGAAATGCTCGATATTCTTGACGGTCAGCTTGCGGTCGGTCTCGCCGAAATCGATGACGTCGCCGGTCGACCGCGACGAGGCCAGGACGGCGATGTCGTCCAGCGGAAACTGGCGCTCGGCCAGAATGTTCAGCATTTCGCGTCCGACATTCCCGGTCGCGCCGGCCACGACCACCCGGTATCCCATTTCACTCGTCTCCGCTGGAGCTGCGCCGCGCGTCTATCGCAAGCGGCGCCCGAAAGCGATATGGCGCGCACGGGCGGAGGGGACAAGATGGCAAAGACGGGATCCCGGCTGATCGCGGCACTTTTGCTGCTGGTCGCCGCGCTCGCGCTCAAGGGAGAGCTGACGTCAGCGCCGCCGCCGGCCGCGCCGGGCCCCGGCGGCTTCGACACCGCGCGCGCGCTGCAGCGGCTCGGGCGCGTGCTCGGCGATCAGCGGCCGCATCCCGTCGATACGGCGGCGGACGACGCGGTGCGGGGGCGGCTTGTCGCCGAGCTGCAGGCGATCGGCCTCACGCCGCGCGTGACGGAAGCATGGGCCTGCAACGGCGGCGCCAAGTCGCGCTCGATCGGCTGCGCCTCCGTGCGCAACGTCGTCGCCAGCCTCGGGCCGGCAAATGGATCCCATCTGCTCCTCGTCTCCCATTACGATTCGACGCCGACGGGCCCCGGCGCGGCCGACGACGGCATCGGCGTCACCTCGATGCTGGAGATTGCCGCGCTGCTGAAGGCGCATCCGCCGCGCCGGCCGGTCGACTTCCTGTTCGACGAGGGCGAGGAAGCGGGCCTGCTCGGCGCCAGGGCGTTCCTCGAGCACGATCCGCTGGCGCCGCATGTGGACAGCCTGATCAACATGGAATCGCGCGGCGTGACCGGCCCGGCGATCATGTTCGAAACCAGCCGACCGAACGGCGGCGCGATCGACGTCTACCGCCGCGCCGCGTCGCGGCCGGTGGCGAATTCGATGACGACCGATTTCTATCGCCTGATCCCCAACGCGACCGACGTCACCGTCTTCGCCGCCCGGCCGTGGACGATCCTGAATTTCGCGATCATCGGCAACGAGACGCGCTATCACAGCGCCGGCGACCGGCTCGACGCGCTCGACCCGCGCAGCCTTCGGCACATGGGGACGGAGGCGCTGGCGGCGACCGAGAAGCTTGCGAGCGGCCCGCCGGCGGCGGACGGAGGCGAGTATGTCTATGCTGACGTGCTCGGCCGCGCGCTCGTGGTGCTTCCGAAGACCCTGGCCTTGGGATCGTTCGCCGCCCTGATCGCTGCCTTCGCCTCGTTCGGCTGGCGCCGCCGTGCCGGGCTTGGCCGCGCCGCCGGTGCGGTGACCGCCGGGATCGCCGGAAGCGCCCTGCTCGCCTTTGCGGTGCAGGAGGCAATCGGGCTCTTCCGCCCCGGCCTGTACTGGCGCGCGCATCCCGGGATCATCGCCATCGCCGTGGACATGGCCGCTTTTGCCGCCTGCGCGGCGGCACTGGCCTGGATCGGCCGTCCGTCCGCACGGGATCGGCTGCGGGCGGCTTTCTGGCTGGTCTTCCTGCTCCTCGGCCTGCTGATCGCGCTCGCCGCGCCGGGGGCGGTGATCTTCGCTCTGCTGCCGCCGCTGCCGCTGCTGATCGGCGCCGGGCTGGAGCGGCGGCTGCCCGGTGCCGAAACGGCAGGGGCCGTGCTGTCGTGGGTCCTGCTCTTCCTGTTCTGGGCGCCGCTCCTCCACCTCAGCGAGGTGCTGCTCGATTTCCCGTTGGGACCGGTCTTCGCTGCGATCTCGGCGCTGCTCGTGCTGCCGGTGCTGGTCGAGCTGAAGGCGCTCACGGCATCCTTCCCGCGCTGGCGGGTCCCGGCCGCGCTGGGCGTGGCAGCACTCGCCTCGTGGACCGCCGTCGCCCTCGCACCGGCCTATTCCGCCGACCGGAAGCAGAATTTCCGGATCGAATATGGCTGGGACCAGCAAGCGCGGAAGGGCGAATGGCTGATCTCCGAGGACGGCGCGTCCCTCCCCACCGGCTTTCCGGGTGCGGCCGGCTTCCGGAGCGGAGTCGAAGTCCCCTGGTCGAGCGCCAAGAGGAGAGGCGCTCCGGCCCCTGCCTTGCCGCTGGCGCCGCCGCAGGTGGTGAAGATCGCCGAAAGTGGCACGACGGACGGCGGACGGCTGATCCGGCTGCGCTTCGCCAGTGCAGGCGCGGACCAGATCCTGCTTCGCGCCGAGCCGGATTCGGGCCTCGTCGGCGCGAGCGTCGCCGGCTCGGACGCTCGCTTTGGTGCCGGCAAGAAGACCGACCCGTTCTTCATCCGCTGTGCCGGCCGCACCTGCGACGGCGCGGTGATGGACCTGCGCGTCGGCCGTCCCGGCCCGCTGACGCTGACGGTGATCGGCATCCGCTTCGGACTGCCGGGGGCGGCCGCGCCTCTCGTCGCCGCCCGCCCCGCCACCTCCGCGCCGCAATACAGCCCCGACAGCAGCTTCGCGGTCGACCGCATCCGCCTGTAACCGGCCGGGACCCTCTCCCGCGCCATCCGCTGATCTGCTATAAGCGCGGGCGAGAGGAGAGCTTTTATGGCCATCTCGCACGCCGCTCCCGCAGCGGCTTCCCTCGCCCAGCGTCCGCCGGTCCGGCAGATTGCTCCCGCGGACCTACGATTCGCCCTCGCCGAAGGCTGGCGCGACTTCAAATCGATGCGTGGCGACCTGCTGTTCGCCGGGCTGATCTATCCGATCGTCGGGCTTGTCGCCGCCGTCGTCTCTCTGGGCGGAGCGCTGATCCCGCTCTTCTTCCCGATCGCGGCCGGCATCGCCTTGCTCGGGCCGCTCACGGCGATCGGCTTCTACGAGCTGGCCCGGCGCCGCGAGCAGGGGTTGGAGTCCGGCTGGACCCACTTCCTCGACGTCCGCAAGCGCAAGGCCTTTCCCGACATGCTCGGCATCGGCGCGATCCTGATCGGCCTGTTCGCCTTGTGGGTTGCCGTGGCGGGCGGGCTGTTCGTCGCCTTATGGGGAAAGAACGTGCCGGACTCGCTCGGCGCCTTCCTCACCCGCCTGTTCACGACGAAGGAGGGCTGGGAGCTGATCGTCGCCGGCAATGCCATCGGCGCGCTGTTCGCCGTCGCCGTGCTGGCGCTCAGCGTCGTCTCGCTGCCGCTGCTGGTCGACCGCGACGGCGGCGTCGGCCACGCGCTACGCACCTCGATCGCCGCCTTCAGCGCCAATTTCGGTACGATGATCCGCTGGGGCCTGATCGTCGCAATCCTGCTGGTGCTCGGCTCGATCCCCGCCTTCGTCGGCCTCGCGGTGGTGCTGCCGTGGCTCGGCTACGCCACGTGGCACCTCTACACGCGATTGGTGGATCGAGGGCGGGTCTAAAAGCTCCTCCCCGGAACGGGGAGGGGGACCGCACGAAGTGCGGTGGAGGGGGGCCCTCGTCCGCGCCACCCCTCAAAGACAAATTCCCGCTCGGATTCCGGGCCCCCTCCACCATGCTTCGCATGGTCCCCCTCCCCGTCCGGGGAGGATTTGGACCCTACGGCCGGTCCCGCACCGTCCGGTTCAGGAAGTTCGTGATCGTCTGCCAGACGTGCGTCTGCGGGCCTTCGCCCGCGATGGCATGGGTGGCGCCGGGATAAACCATCAGCTCGAACGGACGCTTCTCGCGCTGGAGCTTGGCGATTAGGGCCGTCGTGTTCTGGAACACGACATTGTCGTCCGACATGCCGTGCACCACGAGCAGGGGATCGGTGATCCGGCTCGCCTCGTCCAGCGCGTCCGACGTCTTGTAGGGCACGGGATCGGTCTTCGGATTGCCGAGATAACGCTCGGTGTAGAAGGTGTCGTACAGCTCCCACCGCGTCACCGGCGCCACTGCCGCGCCCGCCGCGAACGTGTGCGGCGGAGCCTTCTCCAGCAGCTTCAGCGTCATGTAGCCGCCGTACGACCAGCCCATCACCGCGATCTTCGAGGGATCGACGAATTCCTGGTGCTTCAGCCAGTCGATGCCGGCGAGCTGGTCCTCGACCTCGGCCGCGCCCATCTTGTGGTAGATGGCGTTCTCGAACTTGGTGCCGCGCCGGTTGGTGCCGCGATTGTCGAGGCTGAAGACGATCCAGCCCTGGTCGACCAGATATTCCTGCAGCGGCAGGTCGCGATACCAGGCGTGGCTGACGAGCGCGCCGTGCGGCCCGCCATAGACGTTGACGAAGACGGGGTAGCGCTTCCCCGGCACGCGCGGCGGCGAGAGCATGCGGTAGTGGAGCTCGCTGCCGTCCGGGCCACGGATCGTTCCGAAGACGGGCACGACATGGCTGTCGAGATAGGGCGCGTAAGGATGTGAGGCGTCCAGCTTGTTCTCTTCGATCCAGGCGAGACGATGGCCGTCCGCATCGGCGAGATAGGTCTGGTTCGGCTGCGTCGTGTTCGAGCGGGTGACGAGGGCGTGCGTCGCCGCCTTGTCCATCACCGCAGCGTTCGACCAGCCGCTCTCGGTCACCCGCACCGGCTTCGAAGGCCTGTCGGTGTGGATCCAATAGAGCTGCTCCTCGAGCGGCGTCTCCTCGGTGCCGGTGAAATAGAGCCGGTGGTTCTTCTCATCGACGCCGGTCACCTCCCCGACCGCCCAGTCGCCATGGGTGAGCTGCGTCCACTTCCCCGCCTTCCAGCGATAGAGGTGCGAGAAGCCAGAGCGTTCGGACGACCAGATCAGGCTGCCGTCCGACAGCGGCTTCAGATTGTTGGTGAGGTTGATCCAGGTCGGCGACGTCTCGCTGAACAGCAGGGTCGAGCGGCCGGTCTCCGGATCGATCCGGAGCACGTCCAGCCTCTTCTGGTCGCGGCTCATCCGCTGGACGAGCACGCTCTTGCCGTCCTTCGCCCAGGTGACGCGGGTCAAATACACATCGGGGTCGCTGCCGAGGTCCGCCTTCACCCTGGCACTGCCGTCAGGCCGCATCAGATAGAGGTCGACGATGGCGTTGGGCGTGCCGGCGGCGGGATAGCGCTGCTCGACCAGCTTGGTCTCATCCGCCCCGATCGCCGCGCGGGTGACGATATGGACGGGGCTCTCGTCCACCCGGGCGACGGCGATCCACCGGTCGTCCGGCGACCACCAATAGCCGGTGCGGCGGTCCATCTCCTCTTGGGCGACGAACTCGGCCGCGCCCCAGCTCAGGGTGCCGCCCCCATCTTTGGTCAGCGCCCGTTCCTGGCCGGTCGCCGCGTCCATGACGTAGAAATTCTGGTTGCGAAGGTACGAGAGATAGCGACCGGTCTCCGACACCTTGGCGTCGATCTCGGTCTCGGGCGTGTTGGTGAGGCGGCGGACATTGCCGTCGAGCGTGGCGAGATAGAGGTCCCCGTCAATCGGCACGAGGATCGAGCGGCCGTCCGGCGCCCATTCGTAATCGGTGATGCCCTTGGTGCCGGCGATGCGCAGCCGCTCGCGGCGCATCTTCTCGGCTTCGGAGACTTCGGCGCCCGAACCGATCTTCTTCGAATCGACCAGCATCCGCGCCTGCCCGCTGGCAGCATCGATGGCCCAGAGGTCGTAGCGTTCCTTGTCGTTCGGCCGGTTGCGCAGCAGGGTGACGAGGCGGCCGTCCGGCGAGAGCTTCGGCAGGCGCGGCGACGGCCCCGCCAGCGACGGGCTTTCGAACAATCGTTCGAGCGTCAGGTCGCGCGAGGCGGCGGGAGTGGCGGGCGTGGCGGAGACGGTGAGGATCATGAGAGCCAGAAGAGCTGTGCGCATGGCGGCGCACCCTAGAGGCGTCCGCGTAAAAGAAAAGGCGGGGAGAGCAATGCCCTCCCCGCCTTTTCTCCCATCGTCATGCCAGCGCAGGCTGGCATCCCCTGGGGGCTCGCACCGCGGTACGAACTTCCGCTGGGACTCCAGCCTTCGCTGGGATGACGTAAACGTCAGCCCTCCGCGGTCTCGGTCTCCGGCGTCGCGGTCGCGGCGGCAGCCTGCGTCTCTGGGCCGGCGCGATTGTCGCGGCGCTCAGCGATGCGGGCGGCCTTGCCGGTGCGGCCACGCAGATAATAGAGCTTCGCGCGGCGGACGGCGCCGCGGCGGACGACCTCGATCGACTCCACGTTCGGCGAATAAAGCGGGAAGACGCGCTCGACGCCCTCGCCGAAGCTGATCTTGCGCACCGTGAACGACGAGCCGAGGCCCCTGTTGGCGCGGGCGATGCAGACGCCCTCGAAATTCTGGATGCGGGTGCGGTCGCCTTCGACCACCTTCACGCCGACGCGAAGCGTATCGCCAGGGCGGAATTCGGGAATGGCGCGGCCCTGGGTGAGGGACTGGATCTGCTCGGCCTCGAGCTGCTGGATCAGGTTCATGTCTCGTCGCTCTCTATCTCGCGCTGCGCGCCAGAGGGCGGTGGCCTTCGTGCGTCCCTGTGACGCTCGATCAGGTCCGGCCGCCTTGACCGTGTATCCGCCCGGGCGCGCTCGGCGCGCCACGCGGCGATTTTCGCATGATCCCCCGATCGCAGCACTTCAGGGATCGTGCGCCCTTCCCATTCGACAGGTCGGGTATAATGCGGATATTCGAGAAGCCCGCTTTCGAAGCTCTCCTCCTCTCCGCTGGAGGCCGCGCCCATTACCCCGGGGAGCAGCCGAACGCAAGCATCGAGGAGGGTGAGCGCAGCAGGCTCGCCGCCCGACAGCACATAGTCTCCCATCGAGACCGGAACAATCGGCCGCGCCTCGAACAGACGCTCGTCCATGCCCTCGAAGCGGCCGCAGAGGATCGAGACTCCGGGCCCTCCCGCAAGGTCGCGCACCAGCGCCTGGTCGAGCAGCCGCCCGCGAGGCGTCATCGCCAGCAAAGGCGCCTCCGGCCGCCTCGCCAGCACATAGTCGACGGCCGCGGCGAGCACATCCACCCGCATCACCATCCCCGCCCCGCCCCCGGCGGGCGTGTCGTCAACCGAGCGATGCTTGTCCGTCGCGAAATCGCGGATCTGCACCGTCTCCAGCGACCAGATGCCCTCGTCCAGCGCGCGGCCGGCGAGGCTGATGCCGAGCGGCCCCGGGAACATCTCGGGATAGAGGGTGAGGATTGTCGCGTCCCAGCTCATGGCTTCGCCCAATTCTCCAGTGCGAGATTCGGTACGTCCCTGAAGTCGCGGATGTTGTTCGTGACGAGAACCAGGCCCAGCGAGAGGGCATGGGCCGCGATCAGGCGGTCGAAGCTGCCGCGCCGGAACGGCAATCGGGCATAAGCCTGCGCCTCCGCCTCACCAAAAGGGACGATCGGCACATGGCGGAAGAAGTTTTCCAGCTTCGCCTCGTCTTCCGGCCCCGCGGAGCGGACGCCCCGCAACAGCTCCGCATAGGTGACGGCCGACGCGATAGCCGAACCCTCCTCGCACTCGGCCACACGCTTCGCCGCTTCGCTCTCCGCGTCGGCGAGAACGTAAATGCAGATATTGGTGTCGAGAAGGAAGCGCGGCTCAGTCACGTTTCTTGAGCAGATGCCAATCGCGCGGCGAATCCTCGAACTCGCGTTCCTCTCTGGTCAGCGGCTTCAGCCACGGCATCGAGCCCGCGATGCCGGTCAAATCGATCTTCTTCGGGGCCGCCTGGACCGGCTCGACAATGTAGCGGCCGCGTTCCTCCCGGACGATCATCTCGACCCCCGGCTCGACGCCAAGCGCGCGCGGCAGCCTGACGGCGACCGAATTGCCGGACTTGAAGGTTTTCGTCGTCTTCATCGCCATGTGTATATACGCAATGTATATACGGGGCTCAAGCGGAACCCTCGCCGCGGCAAAGCGCTCGGTTGCCGATGAGCGAACCCTGTTACGATTGCCTGGTGATCGGCGGCGGCCCGGCGGGGCTGACCGCCGCCATCTATCTCGCGCGCTTTCATCTCTCGCTGAAATTGGTGGATGCGGGGAAGAGCCGGGCGAGCCTCATCCCCTGCACGCGCAATCATGCCGGCTACCCTGACGGTATTTCCGGCCAGGAGCTGGTGGAGCGGATGACGGAGCAGGCGCAGAAATACGGCGCCTCGATCGTCGCCGGCCGGGTCACCCGCATCGACCGCATCGACGGCGGCTTCCGCGCCGAATGGGGCGAAGGTTCGGTGATGGCGCACAAGGTGCTGCTCGCCACCGGCATCACCAACCGCCGCCCGCATATGGATGAAGACCTCCACGACGAGGCGCTGGCGCGTGGCCTCATCCGCTATTGCCCGATCTGCGACGGTTATGAGGTGACCGACAAGAAGGTCGGCGTGATCGGCAGCGGCGGCCACGGCGTCGCCGAGGCGGTGTTCCTGCGCGGCTATACCGAGGACATCACCCTGATCGCGCCCGACATGGCGCACGATTTGTCCGAGGCCGATCACGAGAGGCTGCGGGCTTATGGGATCGAGGCGGTGAACGGCCCCTGCCAGGCCGTGGCGGTGGAGAAGGATTGCATCGTCGTCGATACGGCCGAGGGCCGCTACACGTTCGACAGCGTCTATCCGGCGCTCGGCTCGGACACCCACATAGAGCTGGCGCTGCAGCTTGGGGCGGAGCTCAAGGACGGGGTGCTGGTCGTCGACCGCCACCAGCGCACCTCCGTCCCGGGCCTCTATGCGGCGGGAGACGTCGTGCTCGGCCTCGACCAGATCAGCCACGCCATGGGCGAAGGCGGCGTCGCCGCGACCACGATCCGCAACGACTTGGCCAAGGAGCGGCCGATCATCCGCGAGCACCTCAGCGGCTCGATCGCGGCCAAGAGCCGGTAGCGCGGCTTGGAAAACGGGCTCTAGCTGATCTGTGCAGGTCCAGCCATTCCCGCTCGTCCCGAGCATAGTCGAGGGGCATATGCACTGAGTCCGTGCCGGCGCCCCTCGAATTCGCTCGGGACGAGCGAGGAGGTTGGCGCTTGGCTCAGGCGAGGAATTCGGGGTCGACGATGATCCGGTCTTCGACCAGATCGGCGATGCTTTCGCGGAACGGCACCAGGATACGGCTCCCGTCAGAACGCTCTATTTCCAGCAGATCACCGGCACCGAAATTCTCCACCGCCACCACCGTGCCGAGCGGCTCGCCGGATTCGCCTTCGCATGGCAGACCGATCAGATCGGAATGATAATATTCGCCCTCCTCCAGCGGAGGCAGGGCCGAGCGAGGAACGGTGACAAGCTTTCCGCGCAGTGCCTCGGCGGCGTTGCGGTCCCCGATCTCGGCGAAGCGCACGATCGGCTGGGCCGCATCTCGGACGGAGGCGATGGTGAGCTCGCGCTCCCCCACCCTCACCTTCTTGTGCCGTTTCAAACTGTCCGCGCCTTCCGCGAACAGCTTCAGCCGCACCTCGCCGCTTATGCCGTGCGCTCCGGCAATCGCGGCGAGGGCGACTTCATTGTCCAAGGCTTATTCGGCCTTCTCGGCGCCTTCGGCCGGAGCGGCTTCCTCGCTGCCCTCGGCGGGCTCGCTGGTCGACTGGCCCTCGTTCGACGCCTCGTCGGCCGGAGTGGCCTCGCCGTCAGCGGCTTCGGCAGCCGGCGCTTCCTCAGTGGCGGCCTCTTCGGCGGGCGCTTCCTCAGCCGGAGCGGCTTCCTCGGCAGAAGCTTCTTCAGCGGAAGCGGCTTCTTCCACGGGCGCAGCCTCTTCAGCCGGAGCGGCCGCTTCCTCGGCGGGGGCGGCTTCTTCCACGGGCGCCGCTTCTTCGGCGGGAGCGGCCGCTTCCTCCGCGGGAGCTTCGGGCGTGGCCTCCTCGATCGCCTCGGCGGCGACCTCGACGGTCTCCTCCTCGGCGGCGGTGGCCGCAGCCTCTGCGGCTTCGGCCTCGCGGGCGGCGCGCTCCTCGGCGCGCTCCTTGGCCTTCTCGCCCGGCTCACCCTTATTCGGGTTGTTGCGGGCCGCGCGCTCGCGGACGCCGGCGACGTCGAGGAAGCGGGCGACGCGGTCGGTCGGCTGCGCGCCGACGGAGAGCCAGTGGCGGGCGCGCTCGGCGTCGAGCTTCACACGCTCCGGGCTGTCCTTGGGGAGCATCGGATCATAGCTGCCGATCCGCTCGATGAACTTGCCGTCGCGGCCGGTGCGGGAATCCGCGACCACGATCTTGTAATAAGGCCGCTTCTTGGCGCCGCCGCGCGAAAGCCGGATTGCTACTGCCATTTTCTAGTCCTTTCTGGTGATTGCGTCTATTTCTTGAGGAAATTTTCAAAGCCGGGCGGGAGGTTGAACGGCGCCGCGCCGCCGCCCAGGCCGCCAAGGCCCGGAGGCGCGCCCCCGCCGGAATCTCCCATCCCGCCGAGGCCGCCCATGCCGCCCATCCCGCCGCCGCCGCCGCCGCCGCCGAACAAAGCGGCGAGCTTGCCGAAGCCGCCCATCTTCTTCAGTCGCTTCATCGCGGTTGCCATTTCCTGGTGCATCTTGAGGAGCTTGTTAACCTCCTGCACCGTCCGCCCGGCGCCCTTGGCGACGCGGATCTTGCGCTTGGCGTTCATCAGCTCCGGCCGCATGCGCTCCTTCGGCGTCATCGAGCCGATGATCGCGTCCATGTGGACGAGCACCTTGTTGTCGACGCCCGAGGCGGCCATCGCCTGCTGCGCCTTCTTCATGCCGGGAAGCATGCCGGCCAGGCCCGTGATCCCGCCCATCCGCTGCATCTGCGCGAGCTGGCTCCTGAGATCGTTGAGGTCGAACTGGCCCTTCGCCATCTTGCGGGCGAGCGCCTCGGCCTCGTCGGCCTGGATCGTCTCCTGCGCGCGCTCGACGAGACTGACGACGTCGCCCATGCCGAGGATGCGGCCGGCCACGCGGTCGGGATGGAAGCCTTCGAGCCCATCCAGCCCCTCGCCGACGCCGGCGAACTTGATCGGCTTGCCGGTGACGGCGCGCATCGACAGCGCCGCGCCGCCGCGGGCGTCGCCGTCGAGGCGGGTCAGCACGACGCCGGTCAGCGGCACCTGCTCGGAGAAGCTCTTGGCGACGTTGACCGCGTCCTGGCCGGTCAGCGCATCGACGACGAGAAGAATTTCATCCGGATCAGAGACTTGGGCGATGGCCTTCATCTCGTCCATCAAGGCTTGGTCGACGTGGAGGCGGCCCGCCGTGTCGAGCAGAAGCACGTCATAGCCCTGGAGCTTCGCCGCCTGGAGGCCGCGCCAGGCGATGTCGACCGGTTGCTGGCCGGGGATGACCGGCAGGGTCGCGACGTTGGCCCTTTCGCCGAGGACGCGGAGCTGCTCCTGCGCCGCCGGGCGGGCGACGTCGAGCGACGCCATCATCACCTTTTTGCGCGATTTCTCGGCGAGGCGCTTGGCGATCTTCCCGGTCGTGGTCGTCTTGCCCGAGCCCTGGAGGCCGACCATCAGAATCACGGCCGGCGGCGTGACGTCGACATTGAGCTCGGACGAATCCGCGCCGAGCATCTCCACCAGCGCGTCGTGGACGATCTTGACGACCTGCTGCCCCGGCGTGACCGACTTCAGCACCTGCTGGCCGACCGCCTGCTCGGTCACCTTGTCGACGAACTCGCGGACGACCGGCAGCGCCACGTCCGCCTCGAGCAGCGCAATCCGCACCTCGCGCATCGCCCCGCGCACGTCGGCTTCGCTGAGCGCGCCGCGGCCGCGCAGGCGGTCGAAGACTCCGCTCAGGCGATCGCTCAGGCTGTCGAACATCCAGAACTCCTCAATCCGCACCCGAAAACGCAAAAGCGCCGGCGGGCGAAACTCGCCGGCCAGCGCGCGTCCACGGACGCTTCAGTTTCCCGTCACGGGATGTGGGGGCGCATAGCCGCGAGGGGAAGACATGGCAAGGCCGGCGGGCGTCTTTCGTTCCCTTGACTCGACTCGCGCCGGGGCGCCTACTCGCGGGCCGCCGCCGGGATGTGGGGAGCCAGTGCCCGGCCGTGCCAGTAGCGTCTCCTTTGCGTGCCAAGCAACAGGAGGGATGCCATGAAAAAAACCACGATCGTTCTGCTCGTTTCCGTCTTCGCCGCCGCGCCAGCCTTCGCCCAGGCCGGATTCAGCGGCACATGGAAAGCCGATCTCGCTTCGGTGCAGACGCCCCAGAAGCCGGACGTCTTCATGATCAAGGACGGCGTCTACACCTGCCGCTCCTGCGTGCCTGCCTACACCATCAAGGCAGACGGCGCTTTCCACCCGATCACCGGCCATCCTTATTATGACGAGGAAGCGGTGAAGGTTGTCGACGCCCGCACGGTCGAGTTCGCCTCCCGCCTCAAGGGGAAAGTGGTTGGCCGTGGCACCGATACCGTTTCCGCGGACGGCCATGCCCTGACCTTCGCCTTCACCGACACAAGCAGCCCCAACGGCCAGGTCGTGACCGGCAAGGGCATTGAGCATCGCGTCGGCCCCGCCCCCGCCCGGACGCACGCCATTTCCGGGTCCTGGCGTACCGACAAATACGACAATGTCTCGGATGCGGGCCTTCTCGTCAGCTACAAGCTGGTCGGCGACATGCTGCAGATGACCACTCCGACCGGCCAGAGCTATCAGGCCAAGGTCGGCGGCGGCGCGGTGCTGATCCACGGCGACCAGGCAGCGACCATGGCATCGATCCGCAGGCTTGGGCCGACGACGCTGCAGGAGGTCGACACGCGCGCCGGCAAGCCGGTCGGAATCACCACCATGACGCTGAACAAGGACGGCAAGACGATGAGCGTCGTCTACGAGGACAAGGTCCAGGCGACGCGGATGGCCTACAAGGCGGTGAGGCAATAGCGACGGCGCGGCCGGCCCGGCGAAGGCTGGGCCGGCCGCTCCTTGTCCGTACGCCCCGCGTGCATCCGTGCGCACGCCGCGTCCGTATCTCCAGCGCGTGCACCGCGAACGTGCCGCCGCCCGGACTCTGCGCCGGCAACAAAGGGAGGGAATCCAATGAAGAAGGCATTTCTCTGCATGATCCTCGGCACCGCCGCGCTCGGCGGCTGCAATCAAGGCGCGGCCGCGCCGGCGACCGACACCAAGGCGATCGCCGACCAGATCCGCCAATCCGAAGCGCAATGGGTGAAGGACTATCAGGCGCACGACGTCGGCAAGGCGCTCGCCCATTATGCGCCGGACGCGGCCTTGATGCCTTCGGGCATGAAGCGGATGACCGACAGCAAGTCGATCGAGGCGGGGCTGAAGGGGCTGGTCGGCGATCCGAATTTCCAGCTCAACTTCGCGCCGGAGAAGGTCGAAGTCGCGCAGTCGGGCGATCTCGCTTATTCGCGCGGCACCTATACGCTGCACATGACCGATCCGAAGACGAAGCAGCCGATGACGGAAACCGGCAGCTACGTCACCACCTACAAGAAGCAGCCGGATGGCTCGTGGAGGGCCGAGGACGACATGACGGCGGCGGCGACCGCCTGAACCGGCCGGCGGCTGCTTTCCCGTCTCGACAAGGTCGGGCCGCTTTCCTAGATGGAGGGCGGCCGGGCGGGTGTAGCTCAATGGCAGAGCAGAAGCTTCCCAAGCTTACGACGAGGGTTCGATTCCCTTCACCCGCTCCATCCAACCAGCTCCACCCGCAGGGCTGCGGACGGCAGCAGCAAGGCCATCACGGTCTCAGAGGCGGTAGAGCATTTGCGCCTGTAGCGACATCGCGATGACGCAGGCTGTGACCCAAACCCCCAGCAGGATCGGGAACAGGCTCTGGAGCCGATCCCTTGCCGCGGGCGCGAGGCCGCTGATCGCCGGCGCGATCGCGAACAGGGCCGGCACGAAGTAGCGGCCCTGCACGCCGGAGATGGTCTGCAGCGGCCCTCTGCACGCGACGTACATTGCGAGGAAGGTGATCAGAACGACCCCCGCCGCGCCGGCCGCCAGGGACAGGCGGGCCAGACGATCCAGGCGCGCGGGCGTGCGCACGTCGTTGCGGAGTCCGATCATCAGCAATGCCACCGCGGAAACGTACATCCACGGCGGCAGCAGGTAGGAAAGACGCCCGTTCGGCCCGTCCCCCCAGCCGTAATGGCCGATGAAGCTGGTGAAGTAATACACCCCCCTGTCCGCGAAACTATGGCCGATCAGCCATGGCCAACCGGTTGCGAAGGCGGCGAGGCGGGGTGCGATGGGGCTGCCGCCGGCGCCGCACCTCAGCTCCACCACCTGAGTCGTGATCATGAGCGCCCATGAAGCCGCGGCCGCGACGCTGAGCCCCAGCAGAAGGAGGCCTGGCCACTGCCGGTTCCGGATGGCCTGAACCATCGGCGTGAAGCCGAGCGCCGCGATCGGCGGCCGCACCGATGCGGCGACGAAGAGGGCGACGGCGGCAAGGCCGTTATGGGCGAGAGGCTTCAGTCGCCCCGTTGCCTGCAGCCCCATGGCGGTGACGATCAGCGCAAGCCCGTAGAGGATCGGGTCCGCCGAATTGGAGGCGAACTGGAGCAAGGTTCGAGGCAGCAACAGCACGACCAGGGCCAGCGAATGGCCGAAGGGGAGAAGCCGCAACCCGAGCGCGGCGAGCGCGATGCCGACGAGCCCGTTGGCGAGGCGGGCCCAAAATACCGATTCCTCGACGGTGGCCCCCATCCAGCGGCCAAGCTCCAGCGCCACGGTCTGAGGCGCATAGAGGATTGGAAAGTAGCTGATGGCGCCCGACATCTCGCTGAAGCGCTGCACGCCGCTCCAGCGCATTTGGGACGCGGACCGGAAGGCCGCGGCCTGAGCTTGGGGCAGCGGCCGTGGCGCGAGGACGGCGACCGGCCGCTGCGCCGCCACATAGTCGGTGAGCCCCGTATCGATCATCGCGCCCGTGGAATGCCCCGGCGGCGTCACCGCGCGGAACGGGTCGTGGACCAAAGTATAGGCCCGCTTGACGTGATCATAATCGTCCGGGGCGTGGAAGTTGACGAAAGCGAGGTTGAGAATCAGCGTCGCCGGAAGCGCCAGCGCGAGATAGAGGAGAGCGGGACCGAGACGACGCCAGGCCTCATTCATCGCGCCGCCGCGCCTCCCATAAGCGCATCAACGCGGCCGCTGCCGCGGCACGGCGGGGACGTTGCGCATGTCGAAGTTGAGCGCGGAGAGGATCAGCTGCATGCCGGTGAGGATCGGCAGGGCCGCGATCATGACCTCGCCCGCCGTGGCCGGAGCGCCGCTCGCATAGGAATGGCCCCAGGCAATGGCGCCGAACATTGTCCCGAAGGTCAGCGACGCCGCGCCCACGATCGCTTCCAGGGTGGCCAGCGAGAAGTCGCGGATCAGATAGTGGACGAGAAAGCGCCGCAGCATGTTGCGCAGGTTCTTGGCGAGAAAGGGCAGCGCCACGCGCCGCACGCTGAGGTTGCTGCGCTCGTCGGCATAAACCGAAGCCATCGGCACGTCGCGGATGACCGCCCGCAGCAAATAGAGATGCAGCAGCATGTCGGTTTCGAAGAAATAGCGCTCGTCGATGCGGCGCGACACGATCTGCTCGGCAACCGAACGATGGATCGCGGTGTAGCCGTTGGTCGGGTCGAAGATCGTCCAATAGCCCGATGAAAGCTTGGTCAGGAACGACAGCATGCCGTTCCCGATCAGCCGCACGAACGGCATGCCGCGCGTATGCTCGAGAAAGAAGAAGCGGTTGCCTTTGGTGTAGTCAGCCTCGCCGGAGAGGATCGGCCGCACCAGCTCCGGCATGAGCGCCGGGTCCATCTGTCCGTCGCCGTCGATCTTGACGAGGATGTCGAAACCGTCGGCGAGCGCCTGCCGGTAGCCCGCCAGGACGGCGCCGCCAACGCCGCGGTTGACCGGATTATGGAGCACCTTCACGCGCGGGTCGGACGACTGCCGCTCGATGAGCTTGCCCGACCCGTCGGGACAGGCGTCGTCGACGCAGTAGATTGCCTCGATCCCGGGTCCGATCCGGCCGATCACCGACAGGATTTGATCCGTGACCCGATAGCACGGGATGATGACCGCGATCCGCGCGGTGTCGGCCGCGGCGGCGATCCGGAAAATCTCGCTGGAATCGATCTTCATGTCGGAGGCGATGCGGCGAGGCGGAGCGCCGGATTCATCCGTGAGCCTTGCCGGGCTGGACGCGGCGGCGCCACACGGTGACCCGGAACAGGGTCGGAAAGAACGGTACGCGCCGCGCCGCAAGGAGATCGCACTGCCTTGCGACGATGGCCTCGATGTCGAAGATGTTCGAATGGTGATAGTGGCCGGAGAAGCCGGCCAGCCGCCTGCCCAATCGGTAGAAACCGCTTTCGGTCGGCCCGGAGAGGATCAGCACTCCGTCCGCCCTGAGCAGCGGAATCAGCCTGGCGACGAGCGCTGGAATGTCTTCGTTATGCTCCAGCGAATCCAGCGCGAACATGGCCGCGTAGCTGTCCGGTTCCGCTTTTTCGAGGTCGGTCCGCGCCGCATCCTGCCAGCGACCGCAGGCGGTCGCGAGAAGCTCGTCCTGCTCGATGATATGGTAGGAGCCGCGCTTGTCGATCAGGTGGCCGACTTCGCCGGTGGCCGCACCGAAATCCAGGATCGGGCCGACGGGCGCGAAGCGGTCGTAGAGCCGTGCCGCCACCTTGGCGCGCTGCCAGGCGACCCAGGCCGCCAGCTTGTTGCCATGCACGTAGGACGGGATGCAGCTCTCCTCGATCTCCTCGAATTGCCGGCAGACATCGAAGTGGGTCTGCAGCACCTTGCGGCGATCGGCGACCACGCCTCCAAAGACCATCCGCTCAAGCATCCCGCGCCCCGCTCCTGTTGAGCGTCCCGTGCTACGAGAAGAGGGTTAACAGATCATAAAGCATCACTGCCGGCTCGCTCCTGCCGGTGCGGGCCAATTTGACGACTAGGCCCCGCCGCGCACGACCTCCCGCCCCGCTGCCTCCAGGCTGGCGACGAGGTCCTCGACGCAGGCATCGAGCGCCGCTTCGTCGGTCGAGCGGATCACGAAATCGGCGCCGACTTTCCCGTCCCGGAAGAAGGGATAGGAGCCGATCTGACATTGGTGGTGGCGCGCTTCGACCTCCCGGAGGATGTCGGCGACCTCGCTTTCGGGCGTCCAGCTGCCGATCGTTCGGGAGAGCAGTGGCTTGCCGCCCTCCAGCGTGCCGGACAGCGCCTCCAGCATGATCGTTGCGATATGCGGCACGCCGGCGAGAATGAAGATGTTGCCGATGCGGATGCCGGGCGCGCCGGACATCCTGTTCTCGATCAGTTCCGCCCCTTCCGGTACCCGCGCCATGCGGAGGCGCGCCTCGGTGACGCCGCCGCGGCTCTCATAATAAGCTTCCAGGATCGCCCGCGCCCGCGGATGGACCACCGCCGGCACGCCGAGCGCGGCGGCGATCGCGTCCACGGTCACGTCGTCATGGGTCGGGCCGATGCCGCCGGTGGTGAAGAGATAGTCGTTCTCCGCCCTCAGCGCGTTCACCGCTTCGGCGATGCGCGGGATCACGTCCGGCACCACCCGCACCTCATTGAGGCGGATGCCCTGCAGGTTCAGCCAGGCGCCGATCTGGGCGATGTTGCGGTCCTGCGTGCGGCCGGAGAGGATCTCGTCGCCGATCACCAGCAGCCCCGCCGTCCAGATCCGTTCCTCGGCCATATCCGTGCCTTAGCGAGGCGCGGAGGGGTCGCCAAGCGGCCGGCCAACGCCTATATCGCGGCCATGACCGAATATCAGGCGATTACCGGCACCGAGCCGCTCTCCCGCTCCGGCGCGATCAAGCTCCACGGCCCGCAGGGCTTCGACGGCATGCGCCGCGCCGGCCGCGCCGCCGCGGAGGTGCTCGACGCGCTCGTCGCCCATGTCGTCCCCGGCGTCACCACGCAGGAGATCGACGACATCGTCTATCGCGAGATGCGCGCCCGCGGCGGCGTGCCGGCGACATTGGGCTATCGCGGCTTCACCGGGAGCTGCTGCACCTCGATCAACCACGTCGTCTGCCACGGCATCCCCGGCGACCGGGTGCTGAAGGACGGCGACATCGTCAACATCGACGTCACCATCTTTCTCGACGGCTGGCACGGCGACACCAGCCGCATGTTCCTCGTCGGCGACGTCTCGGTGAGGGCGAAGCGCCTCGTCGACGTCACTTACGAGTGCATGATGATCGGCATCGAGCAGGCCAGGCCCGGCAATCATCTCGGCGACATCGGCGCCGCCATCCAGGCCTATGCCGAGAAGCACCGCTACGGCGTCGTCCGCGACTTCTGCGGCCACGGCCTCGGCCGCGTCTTCCACGACACGCCCGAGGTCGTCCATGCCGGCGTCCGCGGCACCGGGCCGGAGCTGAAGCCCGGCATGTTCTTCACGATCGAGCCGATGATCAACATCGGCAAGCCGGGAGTGAAGGTGCTGGAGGACGGCTGGACCGCCGTCACCCGCGACCGCACCCTCTCCGCCCAGTTCGAGCACAGCGTCGGCATCACCGAGGACGGCTGCGAGATCTTCACGAAGAGCCCGGCCGGGTTCGACAAGCCTCCCTACGCCTAGGGCGCGCCACGGGAGGGCGGAATGGGCAATTTCCTCCAGATCACCCCGTTCATCCACGTGCCCGATCTCGAAGCGGCCATTTCCTTCTTCGAAGACCTGCTCGGCTTCAGCACGCTCTTGAAGGGCGGCGGCTACGCCTATGTCGAGCGCGAGGGCGTCGGCGTCCGCCTGCTCCAGAACCATGGCGAGGACGGAGCACCGCCCGGCAATCGCCGCTACGCTTATTATATCGACGTGCGCGACGTGGATGCGCTCCATGGGGAGCTGAAGCCGAAGCTGGATAGGCTACCGTCCGACGCGGTTCATGGGCCGGCGGACAAGCCCTATGGCCAGCGGGAGCTGCTGATTCTGGCGCCCGACGGCAACCTTCTCGCTTTCGGTCAGGCGATCTCGTCCTAGCCGCCGCCGCTTGCACCTCGCTCGCGGTGCCCGCTATGCTGCGCCGCAGCAGCTTTCTAAGGAACCGCCGGTGAAGAAGATCGAGGCGATCATCAAGCCGTTCAAGCTCGACGAGGTGAAGGAGGCGCTGCACGATGTCGGCGTCTCCGGCATCACCGTTACCGAGGCGAAGGGCTTCGGCCGCCAGAAGGGCCATACCGAGCTCTATCGCGGCGCTGAATATGTCGTCGACTTCCTGCCCAAGGTGAAATTGGAGGTAGTGGTCGAGGACGGCCTTGCCGACCGCGTCGTCGACGCGATTGCCCAGGCCGCGCGGACGGGCCGGATCGGCGACGGCAAGATCTTCGTGATCCCGGTCGAGGAGGCTTTGCGCATCCGCACTGGCGAGCGGGGGACGGACGCGATCTGACCTGAAGGCAGACTCGCTTGCCACCTGCCGTTATGAACGTCGTAACGTGAGCGACCCGAACCAGCCCCTCGCCGACGAAGCCGCGCTGCGCGCCACCATGCCGCCCGAGGAATTGCGCGCGGCGATGCGGACGCTCGGCTACCGCACCCAAGCAGATCTCGCCGCGGCAATCGGCGTCAGCCGCTCGGCGGTCAGCCTCTGGGTGGAAGGGAAGGTCGGCGTCCCCCGCCCCGTCTGCATGCTGCTGCGGATGCTGATCTCGGCCCAGCGGCGGGTTTTCTAGGAAGTTCCGCACTTCCCCACGTGAAATATTCACCTGCCGCCGCTGCGGGCTGGACGCTCTTCGCAGGTGCGGCAAAGGCTTGCTGCAGCGCTTCCTGGAATCGCACCGATTCCCGTCGAGGCGATTCGAAACCGAAATGAGGACAGCATCATGGCGACCGACGCGGGCAAGATTTTATCCCGGATCAAGGACGAGGAGATCGAATGGGTCGACCTCCGTTTCACCGATCCGAGGGGCAAGTGGCAGCACCTTTCGATGGTCGCGGGGATCGTCGACGAGGACCAGCTGACCGACGGCTTCATGTTCGACGGCTCGTCGATCTCCGGCTGGAAGGCGATCAACGAGAGCGACATGATCCTGAAGCCGGACCTCGACGCGGCCTATATCGATCCGTTCAGCGCGACGCCGATGATGGTGCTCTTCTGCGACATCGTCGATCCTGGCACGCACGAGCTCTACGCCCGCGACCCGCGCTCGACCGCCAAGCGGGCCGAGGCCTATCTCCAGCAGACCGGCGTCGGCGACACCGTCTATGTCGGCCCCGAAGCCGAATTCTTCATGTTCGACGACGTCCGCTTCGAGGACAGCTACAACGCCAGCTACTTCCGGATCGACGATATCGAGCTGCCGACCAATACCGGCCGCGAATATGAGGGCGGCAACCTCGCCCACCGGCCGCGCGCCAAAGGCGGCTATTTCCCGGTCGCGCCGGTCGACAGCGCGATGGACATCCGCGCCGAGATGGTCTCGACCATGCTCGAAATGGGCCTGCCGATGGACAAGCACCATCACGAGGTCGCCGCCGCCCAGCACGAGCTCGGCCTCACCTACGGCACGCTCGTCGAGACCGCCGACCGGATGCAGATCTACAAGTACGTCGTCCACATGGTCGCCCAGGCCTATGGCAAGACGGCGACCTTCATGCCGAAGCCGATCGCTAAGGATAATGGCTCGGGCATGCACACCCACATCTCGATCTGGAACGGCGGCAAGCCGCTCTTCGCTGGCAACGGCTATGCGGGCCTGTCGGAGACGGCGCTCTACTTCATCGGCGGCGTCATCAAGCACGCCAAGGCGCTGAACGCGTTCACCAACCCGACGACGAACAGCTACAAGCGCCTCGTCCCGGGCTTCGAGGCGCCGGTTTTGCTCGCTTATTCGAGCCGGAACCGCTCGGCCTCATGCCGCATCCCCTATGGCGCGGGCGAGAAGGCGAAGCGGGTCGAGTTCCGCTTCCCCGACGCCCTCGCCAATCCGTACCTCGCTTATTCGGCGCTGCTGATGGCGGGTCTCGACGGCATCCAGAACCGCATCCACCCGGGCGAGCCGATGGACAAGAACCTCTACGACCTGCCGCCGCAGGAGCTGGTCGACGTTCCGACCGTCTGCGGCAGCCTCCGGGAGGCGCTGATCGCGCTCAACAACGACCGCGCCTTCCTGACCAAGGGGGACGTGTTCAGCGACGACCAGATCGACGCCTATATGGAGCTCAAGTGGGAAGAGCAGCTCCGCTGGGAGACCACGCCCAGCCCGGTCGAATACGATTTGTACTACTCGTCCTGACGACGATCTCTGTGGGGGAGATAGGGGGCGCCGGCCGGTCCGGCGCCCCTTTTTATGAGCCGCCGATCGCGACCTGCACGAAATGCGAGATCGGCCCGCTCGCCAGCGGCGCCACCACCGCGCCGAGCAGCTTCACCTGATCGAGGCCGCCGCTCAGCAGCCCACTGTCGCCGAGCCGTTTCTGCGCCTCCTCCAGCGCCACGGCGTCGCGCGAATTTTCGGAATAATGCCGCACCTTTTGCTGAAGCAGAAGGAGGGGCACGGCCCCCGATGCGAGCAGGGTGAGCGTGAAGATCGCGCCCCAGAAGAGCGAAAGCTCGCCGGCGAAATCGTCGAGTCGGGCACGCAGCCGGTCGACCTCCGCTCCCTTCAGCTTTTCGACCCGTTCGCGCGCATCCGCCAGCTCCGCAGATGCCGTCAGAGCCTCTTTGTCCCTCGTCGCGAGCGGCAAGCGCTTGCCTGAGGGGTCGGACGCGTCGGAAAAGGCCGGCGGTTGCCAGGCAATGCTCTTCTCCGTCAGCTTTGACGGCAGATGGAAAAACAGTGAGACGGCGACGGTGCTCGTGACCAGCCCGATGGTGAGCACGTAGAGCAGCCGCTTCAGCCGCCCCTGCACGTTCTGGAGCTTGGCTTCGTAAAGGGCGTCGGGAAGCGGTGGCGGCTCCGGCACGGCCCGCAACTCCCCCGCCGCCGCAGCGGTGACGACTCCGACGCCGCCGATGCCAAGGATAGTCGGGATCAACACCGCCCAGCCAAGCGCATCGATCCCGGCAAAGCCCGGTTGAAGCAGCGCGCGCCCCGCGCCCGTTCCGCGATAAAGCTTGTCGAAAAAACCATAGCTGACATCGTAGATGGTGAGCCCGCTCCATCGTCCGGCGTCCACCCCGATCAGCAGCAGGAGCCCGAGCCCGACGAGCAGCGCCAGGCCGATGCCGACCCTGCCGAGGCGTGGCCGGGTCGGCGGCTGGCGGGAAAGCATCGCCCAGGCGAGGCCGAGGCCGCACAGGCAGACGCAGACATGGATCGAAAGGACGGCGACGAGGGTCAGGATGCCCGGGAGGAAGGCGTTCGAATTCAGCGCATCGCGGAAAAGCGCGATCTCATCGTCGGAGAGCGGCCTTCCCACCGGCCCGAGCCATTGCAAAAGCCAGAGACCGACGACCACGGGAACGACGGTAAGCAGCAGCAGCGCGTGCCACCGCCATTTTTTCAGTCTCCACCACGCCAGTCCCCCCATGGATCCAGTGTACAGGAGACCTGGATTTCATTCCACCTGAGAAAGAATGTCTAGTAAAAAGAAGGGAATAGCGTAAATTACCAATGGGGTTCCGGCGCTTTGTGCGGCCGGGCGCGGGAGAAATTCGACATGCGAATGAAGTATTTGGCCGCCACGTGCGGCATGGCGTTGGTTCTTTGCGTACCGGCCGTTGCCGCGACCTCCGCACCCGCCGCGGCTGCCGCCTCGGACCTGAAGCCGGATCCCTCAGTCCGCTTCGGCGTGCTTCCCAACGGCATGCATTACGAGATCATGCACAATGCGACGCCCCCCCATAATGCGTCGCTCCGCCTCAGGATGGACGTCGGCTCGATGTACGAGCGCGAGGATCAGCGCGGCCTCGCCCATTTCATCGAGCATATGGTGCTGAACGGCACCACCCATGTGCCCGAGGGCGAGTTCGTGAAGCGCCTCGAGCGCGCCGGCCTGAAGTTCGGGCCCGACACCAATGCGACGACCGAATTCCAGCAGACGGTCTACATGCTCGATTTGCCGGAAACCGATGCCGGAACGATCGACACCGCCCTGTTCATGCTCCGCGAAGCCACCGGCGAGGCGACCTTCGCCCCCGATGCGATCGACCGCGAGCGCGGCGTCGTCCTTTCCGAGGAGCGCACCCGCGCGACGCCGCAGCTGCGCAATGCCGAGGACGAATTGGGCTATTTGCTGAAGGGCGACGTGCTGCCGACGCGGATGCCGATCGGCTCGACTGACGTCATCCGCACCGCCAACCACGACAAGTTCGTGGAATTCTACAACGCCTATTACCGGCCGGAGCGCGCGACTTTGATCGCGGTCGGCGATTTCGACGTGGACCAGATGGAAGCGAAGATCCGCGCCCAGTTCGGCGGCTGGCAGGGCCGCGGCAAGCCCGGCGCCGAGCTGCCGGCCCCGCAGGTTGCCGCGCGCAGCGAGGAAAGCCGCATCTTCTCCGAGGACGGTGTGGCCAATCGCGTCAGCCTCGCCTGGGTCACCCCGCCCGACCTGCGCGAGGACAGCCGCGCCGTCCGCGAGGAGCATGTGATCCCCGCCCTCGGCCTCGCCATCCTCAACCGCCGCCTGTCGCGCCTGGCCGAGAGCGGCGATGCGCCCTTCGTTGCCGCCGTCGCGGTGCGCCAGGAGCAGGCGCGGCGCGCCGAGGTGACGCAGATCTTCGCGATTGCCAAGCCGGGCCAGTGGAAGCAGGCGACTGCCGCCATCGAGCAGGAGCAGCGCCGCGCGCTCCAGTTCGGCTTCACCCAGGCCGAGCTCGACCGGGAGGTAACCGAGGCGCGCGCCGCCCTCACCACCGCCGTCGCCGGCGCCGATACGAGGCAGACGCCGCACCTCGCCCAGCTGCTGGTCGCGAAGGTCGACGGTCACGGCATCTTCACCACGCCGGCCGAGGGCCTCGCCGAGTTCGACCAGTGGGTCCACGGCCTCACCGCGCAGCAGGTGACGGAGGCGACCCGAAAGCTGTTCGCCGCCGGCGGGCCGCTCGTCTACCTGACCTCGCCGACGCCCGTCCAGGGCGGCGAAGCCGCGGTCCGCACCGCGTTCGACGATTCGCGCAAGGCTCCGGTCACGGCCGGCACCATCCAGCAGGCCATGACGTGGCCGTATCAGAGCTTCGGGCCGGCCGGGGCTCCCGTGGAGCGGCGCGAGCTTGCTGCCCTCGGCGCCACCGCCGTCCGCTTCGCCAACGGCGTGCGCCTGACCGTGAAGCATACCGATTTCGCCAAGGACCAGATCCTCGTCTCCGCCCGCATCGGCAACGGCCTGCTCGACCTGCCGGCGGCGGATGCCAGGAAGGCCTGGGCCTTCTCGGCCGGCGCCTACACGTTGGGCGGGCTCGGCAAGCTCGGCGCCGAGGACATCCAACAGGCGCTGACCTCAAAAGTCTACGGCATGAATTTCGGGCTGGGCGAGAACGGCTTCACGCTTGGCGGCCGCACCCGGCCCGCGGACCTCGCAACCCAACTCCAGGTCCTCGCCGCCTATGTCACCGATCCCGGCTACAAGCCGACCGGCTGGAACCGGCTCCGCTCGATGAGCGCCACCATTCACGACCAGCTGGCGAGCACGCCGGGCGGCGTCGCCAACCGCGACCTCAGCGGCCTTCTCCACGCCGGCGATCCGCGTTTCGTCACCCCGAGCCGCGACGAGATGGCGTCGAGCAGCATCGAGGCGGCCAAGGCACTCGTCGCGCGTCCGCTCTCGACCGAGCCGATAGAGATCACGATCGTCGGCGACGTGTCGGTCGACGAGGCGATCCGGCAGGTGGGCGCCACCTTCGGAGCGCTGCCGCCGCGCAAGGAAGCACCGCTGCCGGCGACGGCTTTGCATACCGCCTTCCCGGCACCCGGGCTGGTCCGCGAGACGCATAACGGCCGCGCCGACCAGGGCCTCGCCTTCATCGCCTGGCCGACCGCCGATTTCTATTCGGACGTTCGCCGCGCGCGCACGCTGAACGTGCTGGCGGAGGTCCTCCAGCTCCGCCTGATCGACGAAATCCGCGAGAAGCAGGGCACGACCTACAGCCCCGCGGCCGGCCACGAGCCGTCCGAGACCTTCCCGGGCTACGGCTATATGGCGGCGCGGATCGAGGCGCCGCCGGAGAAGCTCGACGGCTTCCTGACCGATGCCGCGCGCATCGCCGCCGACCTGCGCGACCATCCCGTCACGGCCGACGAGCTGGAGCGCGCCCGTAAGCCGCTGATCGAGAATCTGCTGCGCCAGCAGGCGAACAACGCCTGGTGGCTGGCGGAGCTCTCCGACATCCAGTCGAAGCCGAAGGCGGCCGAGGCCATCGCCACCATGCTCGACCAGTATCGCGCGGTGACGGCCGCCGATCTTCAGGAAGCGGCGCGCCGCTATCTGGTCGACGCAAAAGCGTGGAAGCTGGAAGTGGTGCCGGCGGCGAAGGCCGCCGCGGCTACGACGCCTGCCGCGACCGTTTCGTCCGCAACGGCGAAGTAACCGCGGGCGGCGCAGCAGCGGCCGCCATCGCATCGGGGGCCAGATAGTCGGGCCGCAGCATCTTGCGCGCGCCCGGCTTCCGGCTCGATCGGGCCAGCTTGCCGAGCTGGAACGGCTGGTCGAACCTGAGGCCGACCTGCCCGCGCTGGCACCAGCGGATCTCGGCGTCGAGCAGTCCGGCTGCGTTCAGGTCGAGCGCCACGCGCTCACCCGCTTCCAGCGGTCGGTCGCATTCGATCATCGCCCCGCCCTCGGAGATATTGCGCAGCCGCACCGGCAGTGCCTCCTCGCCGATCCTCAGCTGGCCCGTGCGGATCAGGCGGTGGCGCGGCGGGCGGCCGAAGCCGACCACCTCGGCACTGGGCCGGCTGTCGGCGGCGAGCGCCTGCGCCTGTTCCGGC
This sequence comes from Allosphingosinicella sp., assembly GCA_036269695.1. Lineage (GTDB taxonomy): Bacteria > Pseudomonadota > Alphaproteobacteria > Sphingomonadales > Sphingomonadaceae > Allosphingosinicella. Next base: position 125,727 of record DATBDY010000050.1, read on the forward strand.
GGCACGGGCTTCGAGAAGATGAAGCCCTGTACCTGCGAACAACCGAGGCGGCGGATGAGCGCCAGCTCCTCCAGAGTCTCCGCGCCTTCCGCCGTCGTGTCGATGCCGAGGCTCTCGGCGAGCACGACGATCGCTCGAACGATGGCGGCGTTGCGGCTGCCCGGCTCGGCGGCGCCGCGCACGAAGCTGCGGTCGATCTTGATCTTGTCGAGCGGCGCGTCGCGCAAATGGCCGAGCGAGCAGCGGCCGGTGCCGAAATTGTCCAGCGCCAGCCGCACGCCGAGCTCGCGCAGCGCCCCCAGCCGCTCCGCCGACTTGCCGTCGCTGGTGAAGACGTTTTCGCCGACCTCCAGCTCGAGCCGCTCCGGGTCGAGACGCGCCGCGGCGAGCGCGCCGGTGACGATCGCCGGCAGCGCCGGTTCGGCGAGCTGCGCGGGCGAGAGGTTGACGGCGATGCGGACGTGGCGCGGCCATTTGGCGGCCTCGGCGCAGGCGGTGCGGATCACCCAATCGCCGATCCGCCCCATCAGCCCGGCTTCCTCGGCGAGCGCGACCGTCTCGATCGCAGGCACGATGCCGCGGGTCGGATGGTGCCAGCGCAGCAACGCCTCGAACGCCACCGGCTCCTCCGAAACGGCGTCGACGATCGGCTGGTAAAGGAGCCTCAGCTGGTCGCGCGCGAGGGCGTTGCGAAGATCGCCCTCCAGCACCTGCCGCTCCGCCGCACCCTCGTGCATCTCCTCGCGGAAGAAGCGGTGGACACCGCGCCCGTCATGCTTAGCCGCGTAAAGCGCGAGGTCCGCCTCCTTGATCAGCCCGTCGGCCCAGGTCTTGCCGGGCCGGGCGACGGCGAGGCCGACCGAAGCGCCGATCATCACCTGGTGACCATCGATCGCATAGGGTCGCGAGACGTCGGCGATCAGCGCCTCGGCAAGGTCGCCAAGCCGCCCCTCCTCGGCCATCGCAGGCAGCACCGCCTCGAACTCGTCGCCGCCGAGCCGCCCAACCTGGCCTTCCTGCCCGATCGCCTTCTTCAGCCGCTCGGCCACCTGCTTGAGCAATTTGTCGCCGACCGGGTGGCCGAGCGTGTCGTTGACCTGCTTGAACCGGTCGAGGTCGATCAGCATCAGGGCGCAGCCGCGCCGCCGCTCGGCGGCGTTGGCGAGTGCCGCTTCGAGCATGGCGCGCATGGCGGCGCGATTGGGAAGGCCGGTGAGGCTGTCGGTGCGGGCGAGCTTGTTCTGCTCGGCTTCGCTGCGCCTTTGCTCGGTCAAATTGCTGCCGAGACCGCGGAAGCCGAGGAAACGACCGTATGAATCGAAATTCGGTGTGCCCGAGAGCAGCCAGCAGGTCTCTCCGCCGGGGGCGCGGACGACGAGGTCCGCGAAGGGGAAGCGGGCGCCGAGATGGAAGCCGAGCGCATGGCCGCCTTCTTCCTGCGCCTTCTCGACGAGCAGGATATCGTCGAAACGGCGGCCGATCAGCGCCGAGGCGTCGACGCCGAGGTGCCGGGCCAGCTCGTCGGACGCGTAGGTCAGCAGGCCCTCGGCATTGGTTTCCCAGAACCAGCCGCGCCCGGACGCCTCGAAATCGTCGATGAATCGGCGCGCCTTCTCCGCGTCGGCTTCGAGCAGCAGGTGCCGCCCGGCGCGCAGGATGTAATCGCGGGCGCGCTGAAGGCTGAGGAAGGAGAGGAGCAGGCCGAACAGGCCGCCGGCGCCGAGCAGGGCCGGCGGCACCTTCAGCTCCGCGCCGATGCCAAACGCGGTCACGCAGGCGAGGATCGCCAGGACGGGAATGAAGAAGAATGCGGGCAAGGTCGCGCCGGCACCGGCCACGAGCGCGAATTGCGCGGCGATCGGCGGGCTCCCCGACCGGCACAGCGCGAAGGCCGCGAGCAGCCAAAGCACGCCACAGAGCGCGGCATGAGCGGTCGCGAGGCGGATCGACTGGTGCGGTTGCGCGTCGGGGCGGCGCAGCAGCCGGCGTAGGCCAAGGTCGAGGCCGAGGAGGCCTACCGCGAGCCAGGCCGGGGCGAACGGCACATGCTGGCCCTCGGCCGCATAAGCGAGCGCGAGCAGGGCGCACCAGAGCAGGTGGGCGGCGGTGAGCAAAGGCAGCGAGACGGCGAGCATTCGCGCTCGCTCGGCGATGACCGGCGCCTCCTCATGGTCGGGCGGATGGAAATCGAAGGCGAGCAGGCGGCGCAGCGGCAGCGGTGCCGCGGTGGCGCTCTCCACACCCGAAAACCGGCTCTTCCTCATCCTGCTCCCGCCCACGCCGCAGGCCCCCGCCTCGCGTGCGGACTTCTAGGCTGATTCAGGTTAAGGAAAGGCTTCGTCTCGCCCCCCTGGCGTGCTCAGAGCTGCTTGCGGATCGGCAGCGAATCCAGGATCCGGCGGCGGATCTGCGCCTCGGCGCTGCCGCGGCCGGCCGAACGAGCCAAAGCGCGCTGGACCAGCAGCTGCGCCAGCGGATGCCGCTCGTCGCCCAACGTCCATTCGCAGCGTTCGAGATCGATGGGCTCGAAGAAATGGGCGCCGAATTGATTGCCGTGCTGCCATTCGACCTGCGCCTCGACACCTCCGAGGCCCGGTATCTCAAGCGTGACGGCGCTGCCCGGCTGCAGGCGCGCCTCGCAATCGCCGCGGAAGCCTAGCGGCGACAGGTCGAGCATGTGGATTTCGAGGCTGCTCCAGCTATTTGGTCGCAGCCGCGTGTTTTCGTCCAGCGCCAGCCGTTCGGCCCGGCGTTCCAGGTCCCCCGTTGCTTCTGCCTTAGATCCCATGCGCCACCCGTTCGCGTCTGATCGCTGGGAAGCTTAGCCTCTGCTCGTTAATGAAATGCTGCCGACGCCCACGGATCGTTCAATAATCCTTGGAAACCCGCACGTTGACGCTCTCGCGGCCGATCGTCGAAACGCTGGAAAGTAGGGCGAGCCAGCGCGTGATCTGGAATTCGACCGTCGTCGCCGAATAGCCGCGGGCGTCCGTCACCACCTCCACATAGACGCGGCGGCCGAAATATTTGCCGGCAGCCAGCGCCGTTCCCTGTCCGGTGGTGATATCGGCGGGGACGATCCTGAGACGGTCGATCCCGGTCGCGGCGCGGATCCGGTTGATGGGATCGAGCCCGCCGCCGCTGTTGTTGAGCGAGGCGACGGCGGCGGCGAGCTGCAGCGCTTCGGGCGCCGAGAGGTTGGTGATCGAGGTGCCGAAGAGCAGGCGGCTCAGCAACTCGTCCTCGGGCAAAGCCGGCGTGCTGGTGAAGGCGATTTCCGGCTTGTCGCCGCGCCCTGTCACCCGGATCGTCGCGTCGATCCCCTGCACGCCGCCCGCCGCCGTGATGTCGAGCACGGGATTGATCGGGGTTTCACCGAGGAAGCGGATCTCGCCCCGCTGGAGATCGAAGCGGCGGCCGGCGAAATCGTAGGTGCCGCGGAAGAGGTCGGCATGGCCGGTGATGCGCGGATCGGTGACGGTGCCGCCGATCTTGAGGTTCGCGCCCCATTCGCTGTTGATGCCGAGGCCGGTCACCTTGAGGCCGCTGCGGGTCTGGACGGCGAGATCGAGCTTCCACGGCGCCAGCGGCTTCGCCTCGAGTCGCTCGTCCGGCGGCAGGTTGAGGTCGCGGACGTTGAGCCGCGCCACCTGCGCCGAGGCGGTGACGGCGCCGAGCCGGAAGGTGCCGTTCACCAGCCGCACATTGCCGGAAATCGTGCCGGTGCCATGGGAGGCGCGGATGGCGAGCGGCCCGGTCACCTGCGCCTTGATGTCGTCTCGGTCGAGCATTTGCGCGGCGTCGGCGTCGAGCGCGAGGTCCATGCCGAAGCCGTCGGCGGCGCCGAGGTCGAAGCGGCCGTGGCCGGTGACGGCCCCCTTCCCTTTCGTGGTCCCCGAGAAGCGGTCGATGACGAGGCTGGAGCCGCCGAAGCGGCCGCTCGCCTGGACGTTGTCGATCACCGTGCCGGTGACGGCGCTTTCGATCCGTGCCTTGTCGGCCTGAAGCGAGCCGCGGATCTGCGGATTGTTGAACGTGCCCGTCGCATCCGCGCCGACCGCCACCGGGCCGCTGACGTCGATCAGCTCGATGCCGGTCAGACGCCAGAGCGTATCGGCCGGGCCATTGTAGCGCAGCTGCGCGAACATCGGCGCCGCCGCCAGCCGCTCGAAGACCGTGCCGCTCCCCGTGACCGGCGCCAGCCGCGCCTGCGCCCGGCCGACGATTTTCCCCTCGCTCGCCGCGACCGCGCGGATGCCGGCGATCCCGCCCTGGAGCCGCGCGGCGACGCCGATGTCGACCGGCTTCGACGTCAGCACGAGGCCGGAGCGTGTGAGGCCGCGGATGCGCAGGTCTGCCGCCCCGCTCGGCGTGCCGCCGGAATTCGGGAAATGGTAGCTGAGCGATCCCGAGGCGGTGCCGCCGAGACCGAGATCGGGCCAGAAGATGTCCAGCACCGAGAGCGGCATGGCGTCGATGCGCGCGTCGAGCTCGCTGGTCGCGCCGCCGAACAGGCCCGAGACATCCGCCTGCCCCCCGGCGAAGGAAATCCCCGCCGATTGCAGCCGCCAGCCGCCCCCCTCGCGCACCAGCAATGCCGGCTGGGTCAACGCGATCGGCCGGCGGTCGAGCGTGCCATGCCCCTCGATGCGGTAGCGGCCGGGCGTCACGTCAACCGACGTGTCGAAAGCGAAGCTGCGCCCGCGCGTGCCGGTCATGTGGGCATTGACGCGGCCGCTGCCGGCCTTCAGTTCGCCCGACGCGTCGAGGCTGGCGAGGAAGAGCGGCCCCTGGCTGAGCCCGCGCGCGCTGAGCGTGCCGCGCAAAGTGGTCCCGGCCGGATCGAGCAACGCCACGCCCTGCAGCCGCCCGCTGCGGACAGCGAACGGCGGCGGGCCAGCGAAATGGGCGTTGTCGGCGCTGATGTCGGCGGCGATGCGCTGGATGGTGCCGACCGGATCGAACACGAGCCGGCCGGAGAGGCCGCCGCCGGCGAGGTCGAGCCGGCCGGTGAAGCCGCCGGGATCGGATCTGAGGCTGCCGGTCGCGCGGGTGCCGGCGACGTTCAACGCCGCGACCTGGATCACGGCCGGCTGGTTGCTCGGCAGCAGGATAGCGCCATTGCCGGTGAACGGCCCGAGCGTCGAGCCGCCCGTCGCGCGCCAGGCGAAGCCGAAGGCATTCGGGTCGAGGTTCAGGAGCACGTCGCGCAGGCCCATCGCCTCGTTGGGGCTGGCGAGGCGGATGGCGAGCTTCGGCCGGTCGATCTCGCCGTCGAGATGCATGGCGAACGGGCCATAGGTCGCCTGCCGGCCCGAGGCGTCGATGAGAAAGGTGCCATCTTTGCGCCTGTAGCCGCTGCCGCTCAGCGCGATGGCCGGCGCCTTCAGCCGAAGATTGACGAAATGGATGACGAGATCGGTGCCGCGGACGAGGTCGGTCTCGATCTCCGGCAAGCCGCCCGCCAGGCCGGCGAGGAACTTGTTGTCGAAGCGCCGCACCCAGGCATGGCCCTTGCCCGTGACCACCGAGCCATGGCCGCCGGGGCCCGGCACCACCCTGAGCTCGCTCGTCACATCGACGATGCCGAGGCCCGGGATCAGATAACGCGTGAGGCCGCCGGAGAGGATGACGTGATAATCACCCGTAACAAGATCGACGAACAGGCTGAGTTTGCTCTTCAATTTGTCGGAGACGAGGCTGAGCCCGTAACCTGTGAGCACGCGGTCAGTGACCTTGAGCACGCCGTCGATGCGCAGATTGGCGAGGATGCCGCCGGCGACGTCGCCGACGCCCGTCACCCGCCGCGCGGACAGGCGGATGGGCACCGCGACGGGCGCCCGCGTGATCTGCCCCCTCCCCTCCGCGACCACATCCTCGAAGCCGGTCTGGTCGAAGGCGACGCGCGGCGAGCTCAGCCGATAGGCGAATATCGCCCGCCCGAACGGGCCGTTGAGCACGACCGCGAGCCGCACCTTCTCGCCCGTCATGTTCGGGAACAAGGCGGGCGGCTGCAGCAGGTCGGCGCCGATCCGGAGCATGCGGAAGCTGCTGCGGGCGAGGTCGAGCGTCCCGGCGCCCTCGATCTTGAGGGCGGCGGAGCGAAGCGAGAGCCGCGCGTCGAGCTGGCGGTCGGCGAGCGTCGCCATGCCACGGATGCGAACGATCGGCGCACTCAGCCGCTGCTGCTTGCCGGTCCAGAATTGCGAGGGAGCCGCCCAGCCGGAGAGGCCGAACCGTCCCGACCGCGCCCGCAGCGTTAGCTGGGCGGTGCGGCGGCCGGACAGGTCGAGCTGGGCCTGCCCGTCCCACACGCTCCAGCTCCCCTTGCCGTCAATGGCGAGCTTGATCGGCCGGTCGGTCCCCAGCACCGCGCCGACCGTGCTGCGGGCGGGTGCATCGACATGGGCGTTGAGATCGAAGCGGTCGCGGTCCGGCTCGGCGTCAAGGTTGAGCGAGAGCCGGTCCCCCCCGCCTTTCACCGCCGCATTGGCGCGCACCAGCGCCCGTCCCTTGCGTACCTCGGCTTCCGCGGTGAGCGACGCCACCCGCCGCTCGCCGGCGATGGACTTGCCGAGCACGAACTGGGCGACGTGCAGCCGGCCGACATGGATGTCGAAGCCCGGCAGAACCGGTCCCGGCTTCTCGCCCGGCCGCAGCACCGGCAGGCGCTTCAGCACCGCCATGTCGGCATCTGCGTCGTTGACGATCAGCCGGTTGGTGATCCAGCCGAGCGGCTGCCAGTCGAGCCGGATCAGCGGGGATTCCGCGAACAGACCCTTCGTGTCGTACAGCCGCACGTCGCGCAGCGCGGTGCGGTCCCAAATCGAGCCTTCGATCCGCCCGATCCGAATCTTGAGCCCCGAATGCGGCGCCATGGCCGCGATGCGGTCGGCGAGGAAGCGGTGTCCCGGCGCGGTGTCGAGCAGGGCCGCGCCGGCCACGACGACCAGCGCCAGCGTCAGGGCGAGCAGGACGACGAACCGCGCCAGCCGCGACAGCCAGCGCCAACGGCGGCGGCGCGGCGGCGGCGCTTCAGGCGGCGGGGTGTCGTCCGCGTCCATCAGAAAGCCTGACCCAGGCCGACATAGACCGCGATCCGGGATTCGCCGGGCTTGCGCGCGATCGGCGTGCCGACGTCGACACGGATCGGGCCGAAGCGCGTATGGTAGCGCACGCCGAGGCCGGTGCCGAAGCGCAGCTGATCGACGCGCGGGAGTGGCGTCGTCGAGATGTTGCCGGCGTCGAGGAAGGGCACGATCCCCCAATTGCCGAACCGGATCCGCGCCTCGATCGCGAATTCGGCGAGGCCGCGGCCGCCGATCGGATCGTTGAAGACCGGGTCCTTCGGCCCCAGCTCCTGATAACCGAAGCCACGCACCGAGCCGCCGCCGCCCGCATAGAAGCGCCGCGACGGCGCGATCATGTCGCGCGAGGCGCCGAAGATGGTGCCGAGCCGCGTGCGCCCGGCCAGCGTGATGCGGTCGGTCAGCTTCTGGTAGAAGCTGCCGTCGAGCTGCAGCCGCGAATAGCCGAAGACCACATTGTGGAGCGAAAGCTCGGGCGAGAAATGCGCCGACAGCCGATAGCCGCGCGTCGGATCGAGCAGGTCGTTGGAGCCGTCATAAGCGAGCGTCGCCGGCGCGGCCATGATGAAGAAGGTGCGGGTGCGCGTCGTCAGCGTCTTCAAATCGACGTCGCGCTCGTCGGTCGCCACCAGCTCGCCGCCGAGCGACCATGTCCATTTCTTCTGCCAGATGATGTTGGTCTGCCGCTCCAGGCTCGCCGCCATCTGGAAGGTCTTGGCGGCGTAGGCCGGCCGATCGACATGGCTGGCGGATATCTGCGCGTTCAGCACCTGGTCGCGCCGGAGGAAGTCGTTCATCCGCAGGATCGCCGAGAGCGACTGCTCCTGCGTGCCGAGCACGCCCTGAAAGGTGACGGCGCCCTCGGGCTTGATGAGGTTACGGTGCTGCCAGCTGAGCTGCAGACGGGCGCCCTCGCCCGTGCCATAACCCGCCTCGCCGGCGATGGTGTGGACCGGCGCCTTCGCCAGGGAGATCGCCACGTCGACCGTCTTCGGCGCCTGGCCCTCGACCGTTCGGATCGTGACCGCAGAGACGAGACCCGTCGCGACCAGCGCCCGGCGCAAATCCTCGATCAGATCGGCGCGATAGGCGTCGCCGGGATGGAAGCGGGCGATCTGCTGGATGTGGCGGGCGCTGAACAGCGTCCTGCCCTCGACGATGATGCGGCCGAAGCGCCGCGCGCCGTTCGGATTGACCGGCAGGGTGAGACTGGCGGTGTGCGTGGCGTGGTCGACCGCGATGTCGAGCTTGCCGAGATCGGCGAAGGCGAAGCCGCGGCGGCCGAGCGCCACCTGCAGCGCCTGCTGCGCCTGATCGACCTTGTCGGCATCGACCGGATCGTTCGGATGAACCGCGAAAGCGTCGCGCAGCCGCTGCGCCTCCGGCCCGGCCTGATCCACCCCCGGCAGGTCGACCGCCGCGAAATGGTAGAGCGCGCCCGGCTCGGCGGCGAGCGTCACCTTGACGTCGCCGCCGGTCGGCGCGGCCGCGACATTGGTTTCCACCTGTGCGTCGTAATAGCCGCGGCTGCGTAGCAGGTCGGCCAGCAGCCCCGCATCCTCTCGCGCGCGGCGGTCGATCTGGGCGGCGTTGGCCGCTTCCTTATGCCCTTGCTCCAGCGTCGACAGCTGTTGGAATTGCGAGCGGATCGCCCCTTCGTTGGTCGCGTCCAGCCCGGTGATCTCGACGCTATAGTGCCGCTCCGTCGCCGCGTCGGCGACGCCCGCCGTCGGCGCCGTCGCGATCGGCTTGGCGGTGTCGGTTTGCTGGAGGTCCGGCCACGGCACGCCGATATCGGGCATCGGGGCGAGCGGCGCCGACGGATCCGGCACCCCCGGCTCCGACGGCGGCTGCTGCGAAGCCGGCGCCGGCGAAGGCGGCTGCTGGGCGGAGACGGCGACGGGGCAACACAGCAGGGCGGCGGCAGGAAGCGCCGCCGAAAGGAGCCGCCCCGCAACGAACTGGAACATCGCGCGAAACTAGCTGTCGCGCTCCGTCCCCGCCAGTCTGTTTCGGGTGCCCGCCTCTAGTGGAGCGGGCCCGTCACCGTCTCATCGCGGAGCATGACGATCATCCGCTCGATCTGTCGCCACCGGCAGAAATGGATGACGTTGCCGACGTCGCGGCTGACGTCGGCCAGGCGGGCCGCTTCGGACGGCGCATAATCTCCGAATTTCTCGATGAGGCTCGCCGCCTCCGCCAATGCGGTTCGGTCGGCGAGATGGATGTCGTGACGCAAGCTTTCCCCCTTCTTTCTCTCCCCGGGAAGGGTTTAGCAGGCCAAGGTTGCGAGATCGCAAGGCGAGAAGGTGAAGCGGAAATTCACCATCGCCTCTGGCGGGACGGGCGCCGATTTGCCATGGCCGCCCGCATGAAGGGCAGCGGCAGATATACGCAGGCGGGCGGGGCGATCCTGGCGATCGCGATCATCGCCGGCACGGTGGCGGGGACCATGGTCCGCCAGTCGAGCATCGGCTTCCTCGTCGGCACAGGGGCCGGCGTGCTGCTCGCGATCCTCGTCTGGCTGAACGACCGGCGGAAGGGCTGACCGGTCCGTCGACGGGCCGCAATCAGCGGCCGGGCGCGGACATCCTGTTGAGGTCCGAGATGGCGCTGCGCAGGCGATGGCCGACCCGCTCCTGCGGGACTGGCGTTGCCTTGGCCTCGGCCTCAGGCTCGGCCGCAGGCGGCGGCGGTGGCGGCGCAGCGTCGAGGGCCTGCTGCTTGCGGCCGAGACCGCTTTCGAAACGCTGCATCAGGCGCACGAGCGACTGTTCGTCGCTCTCGCCTTCATAGGCGCCGGTTTCCTCCTCCGGCTCCTCCTCATCCTCATGAGTCTCGTCAAACGACGGCTCGACGAAGGCGGCCGGCGCCGGGGCCGGCGTTTCGGCGACCTTGGACTCGGGCTCCTGCGGCACCAGGAATGGCGGCAGCGGCTCGGCCGCGTGCGCTGGCTCCGGCTCAGGCTCGGGCTCTGGCTCTGGCCCAGCTTGGAACTCGGGTTCGAACGCCTGCTCCGGCTCCGGCGCGACCGCGGCTTCCGGCTCGAGCTCGAACGGCTCGTCGTCGAAGGCGGGCTCGCCGAGATCGCGGCCGGCGCGGATCGGACGGCGCGACGGTGCGTCCGGATGGGCGTCGGCACGGCGCAGGCGCGGCGCCTCCTCCTCCACGTCCGGCACGGCCGAAGCGCCGCGGGGCGTACCGCCGAGGCTGTCGAGCGCGCGCATCAAGGTCCAGACGGCGGCATAAGCGAGGATGGCGACGCCGGCGATCACCGCCAGCCGCGCCTTCATCCCCAGCGGCGGCTGCGCGGCCGCGAGGACGTCCGGAATGTGGCTGGCGACGATGAGCCGGGCGAAGAGCCCCTCCGGCATCGCGTAAGTGACGAAGCCCGCCGACAAAGCGGCGAGCGCCGCCACGCCATTGTCGAGGAGGCTGCCGCCCTTGCCGGAATTGCGGTTCGTTCTGGCCATTATTTCGCCTTGCCCGTCAGCTTCTGGTAAGCGGGCATGTAACTGGAAATATTTGACGACCAGTTACGATCACGCTCGACGAAGGCGCGCGCCAAGTCCCTCCTTTGGTCCCAGAGCGGGCGGTTGGCGAACAGCGTGTCGAGGGCCTCGGCGAGCGCCGCCGGATCGCCCGCGGGGAAGAGCGTGCCGGTGACGCCGTCCTCGATCAGCTCGCGATGACCTCCGACATTGGAAGCGACGACGAGCTTGCGCTGCGCCATCGCCTCGAGCGGCTTCAGCGGCGTCACCAGCTCCGTAAGGCGCATCTTCTTGCGCGGGTAAGCGAGGATGTCGATCAGGCCGTAATAGCGCTCGACCTCGTGGTGCGGCACGCGGCCGATGAAGTGGATGCGGTCCTTCGCGGGCGAGGCTTCGACCTGCGCGCGTAACGCGTCTTCCATAGGTCCGCCGCCGACGAGCAGCAGATGCGCCTTCGGCCGCTTCGCAAGCAACAGCGGCATCGCGGCGATGAGATCGTCCAGCCCCTCATAATCGTAGAAGGAGCCGATGAAGCCGACCACGTCGGCGCCTTTGAGCCCGAGGCGGCGGGCGAGATTGAGGTCGGGCGACGGCGGGTCGCCGAAGAGGGTCATGTCGACGCCGTTGGGCGCGACGATGATCTTCGCGGGATCGATGCCGCGCGCGACGAGGTCGCGCCTGAGGCCTTCGCAGATCACCGCCACGGCATCGGCGCGGCCCGACGCATAGGTTTCGAGGCTGCGGGTGAGGCGGTAGCGAAGCGAGCCTTCGCGGCCGGTGCCGTTGCCGACCGCCGCATCCTCCCAGAAGGCGCGGATCTCATAGATCAAAGGGATGGCGCGCCGCCGCGCCACCGGCAGGGCGGCGAGCGCGTTCAACACCGGCGAATGGACGTGGAGCCGGTCCGGCTTCCATTCCTCCGCCAGCCGATCAAGCCGATCCTCCAGCGCCTTGATCTCGCGCCATTCCCGGAGCGGCGACGGCGCCGTTTCCGGCATCTGAGTGCGGAAGAAGGTGATGCCGTCGACGGTCTCCGGATCGGCGGCGAAATCGCCCTGCCGTGCCCCCGTCAGGCAGGCGACCTCCAGCCCCCGCGCCTTCTGCGCCGTCACGATCGCGCGCGTGCGGAACGTGTAGCCGCTGTGGAGCGGCAGGCTGTGATCGAGCACATGGAGGATCCGCATGGCGGGCGCTCTGCCAGAATTGGCTTAACGGCCCGTCAACCGGGGACGGCTACATCCTCGTGCGAGGAGCCCCGGATGATCGACAATTTCGCCCTGCTGCTGAGCCATGGGCTCATGCTCCTGGCGGCATGGCGTCTGCTGTCGCGGCCGGACCTCAACGACCCGGCGGCGCTCCCGCCCGAGCCGGCGCCCGCCAGGAAGCGTGCCGACGGCCGCTTCCGTTTCCGCAAGGCCGCGCCCGGTGCGTGACCTCTTCTTCGTCTTCTATCTGTGCGGGCTGCTGGCGCTCGGCTTTCGCCGGCCGTTCCTGTTCGTCCTCGCTTATGCCTATGTCGACATCGTCTCGCCGCAGCAGCTCTCCTATTTCCTGCTCAACCGAATCCCGCTGTCGCTGATCATCGCCGGCCTCGCCGTCGGCGGCTGGGCGATCGCGGACGACAAGAAGGCCCTGCGCGTCGCGCCGCGGCAGGTGCTGATGCTGCTCCTGCTCGTCTATGCCCTGTTCACCACCATGCACGCCGATTTCCCGGTGGAGGCGGCGGCCAAATGGTCTTGGGTGTGGAAGGCTTTGGTCTGGGCGATCTTCCTGCCGCTCGCCTTGCGAACGCGGCTGAGGGTGGAAGCCTATCTGCTGTTCATGACCCTCTCGGCGTCGGCGATCGTGATCGTCGGCGCGATCAAGACGATCCTCTCCGGCGGCGGTTATGGCGAGCTCAACCTGATGGTCGACAGCAATAGCGGCCTCTACGAAGGCAGCACCATCTCGACCGTCGCCATCGCGATCATCCCGATCATTCTCTGGCTCGCCCGCCACGGCACCATCTTCCCGCGCGACTGGCGGGTGAAGACCTTCGCCGTTGGCCTGATCTTCGCCTGCCTCCTAATCCCGGTCGGGACCGAGGCGCGGACCGGCCTCATCTGCATCGGCGTCGTCGCCTTCCTGCTGCTCCGCGACATGAAGCGGCGCTTCCTCTACGCGGCCCTGATCGGCATCGCCGCCCTCGCCGCAATCCCCTTCCTGCCGCACAGCTTCTCGTCGCGGATGGAGACCATCTCCGGCTACCAGGGCGACAGCTCGGCCGCCTCGCGCGTTGCCGTCTGGGGCTGGACCTGGGACAATGCCCAGCACCACCCGATGGGCGGCGGCTTCGACGCCTTCCGCGGCAACCGCCTGCAGGTGACGGTCAGCAGTGATGCGGGCGCAGGCGCGCAGACGGTGGATCAGCAGGTCTTCATCGACGAAGGCCGCGCCTACCACAGCTCCTATTTCGAGATGCTCGGGGAGCAGGGCTTCCCCGGCCTGTTCATGTTCCTGATCCTCCACATCACCGGCCTGGTGCGGATGGAGGTGATCCGCCGCCGCTATCTCAAGACCGAAAAGGCGGAGGAGAAGTGGATCGCCCCGCTGGCGACGGCGCTGCAATCCGCGAACATCGTCTATCTGGTCGGATCGCTCTTCGTCGGCATCGCCTTCCAGCCCTTCATCCTCGGCATGGTCGGCGTGCAGATCGGCTTCGATACCTTGGTCGGCCGCGGACAGGAGGCGCGGAAGAGTTGGCGCAAGCCTACAGCCACGCCGCAGCCCGCAGTCTAGACTCCCTCTCCCCAGTGGGGAGAGGGTTGGGGTGAGGGGGTTCGGCCTCCGAGAATAATTCCCAACGCTGGACCCCCTCACCCTACCCTCTCCCCGCCGGGGAGAGGGATTTTGGGGCCACTGCAAAGTCTGATTCTACTTCACGCCATCGCCGGCGCGTGCGCCTTCTCGATGACCTGCACCACCGCGTCCACGAATGCCGGAATATCGTCCGGCTTGCGGCTGGTGACGATATTGCCGTCGATGACCGCTTCCTGATCCACCACCTCGGCGCCGGCATTGCGCAGGTCGGTGCGGATCGAGGGCCAGCTCGTCACCTTCCGTGTCTTCAGCACGTCGGCTTCCGCCAGCAGCCACGGCCCATGGCAGATGGCGCCGACGGGGCGACCCGATCGGACGAAAGTGCCGACCGTCTCCACCACCTTCTCGTTCATCCGCAGCTTGTCGGGATTGGCGACGCCCCCCGGAAGGACGAGCGCATCGAACCTGCTGGCATCGACCTGGTCGATAAGGATGTCCGGCCGGGTCGTCGCGCCCTTGTCGCCCTTGATCTCGTCCATCTTTGGCGAGGCGAGGGTCACGTCGGCACCGCGCTCCTCGAGCAGGCGGCGGGTCTCGAGCAGTTCCGAATCCTCATAGCCGTCGGTGGCGATCAACAGGATCTTCGTGTCCGAAATCTTCGGCATGGCAGGCACTCCGTTTTCGCGGGAAATCGCTTGTGGAACGGACACTTGGCGCCGCCGTTCCGGAACGAAGCGGGGGCGCGAGCGATTAAGGGCCGCAATGCTCTCTTATGTCGACGACCGGTCCCTCCCCGGCATCACCCGCAAGCGCAAAGGCCGTTACTGGATGTATTTCCATCCGGACGGCCGCCGCGTCGCCGACCGCGAGGAGATCGACCGGCTGAACGCGGTCGGCATGCCCCCTGCCTACGAACGCTGCTGGTTCTGCCCGAAGCCGAACGGTCACATCCAGGCGACCGGCTACGATGCGCGCGGCCGCAAGCAATATCGCTATCACCCCGATTTCCGCGCCCAGCAGGAAAGCCTGAAATATGAAAAGCTCGCCGCCTTCGGCTGCGCACTGCCCAAGCTGCGCAAGCGGATCGAGGAGGATCTCAAGGGCCAGCCGACCGCCTATGAGACCGTGATCGCCGCCGTGCTGCGGCTGATCGACGAGACTCGGATGCGCATCGGCAACGAGGAATATGCGAAGGAGAATAAGAGCTTCGGCGCCACCACCCTGCGCAATCGCCACGCCAAAGTGAAGCGCGGGCGGCTGAAGATCAGCTTCACCGGCAAGCACGGCATAAAGCGCACCTGCACGATCGCCGACCGCAACCTGGCGCGCATCGCCAAGCGGACGCAGGATCTGCCGGGCCAGCATCTGTTCGAATATGTCGACGAGGATGGGCAGGTACGCCCGATCGGCTCATCCGACGTCAATCTCTATCTCAAGGAGGCGATGGGCGACGAGTTCACCGCCAAGGATTTCCGCACCTGGGGCGCGAGCGTCATCGCCTTCGAGGAGATGCTGAAAACGGTCGAGAAAAAGGGAAAGGTGAAGCTGAAGAGCATGATTGAGCCGGTCGCCGAGGCGCTCGGCAACACGCCCGCGATCAGCCGCAAATCCTATGTCCACCCGGCCTTAATCGAGGCCGCCAAGGACGCCGGCGCGATCGGCGAGCGCAAGCTTCCGCGCCCGACCAAATATCTCTCCGCCGCCGAACGCGGGCTGATCGAGTTCCTCGACGCGCTGCCGGAAGAGACCGCAAAGGTGGACGAGAAGGCGAAGGTTCGGGCAAAGGCTTCCGGCAAGTCGAAGAAGCAGGTGGAGGCGGAGATGGCGGCCAGGGCGGAGCACGAAGCGGAATCAGCCTGATGCCCGGTTTGAAGTCGTTTTCGATGCCGCACGCGGCGTCCTCGAGCCCGCGCCCCGCGGCCCCGGCCCATATCGGCGCCACCCTCTCCGAACGCATGTCCGATTTCGCGACGGCGTTCTCGCACTGGGTGACGGGCAACATCATCGGCATCATCATCGCCGCGGCGGTCGGCACCGGCCTCGCGCTTGCGATGCTCGCCATCCGTTCGCTCGGCTGCAAGCTGATCGCGAAGCTCGGGACCGATCCGCACTGGCCGGTGATCTTCGCGCGCGTGCTGGCCAAGACGAAGGTCTATTTCATCGTCCTGCTCGCGGCGGAGCTGGTCGCCACCCATGCGGACACGCCGCCGGTGGTGATGAGCGTGATCCATGCCTTGTTCGTCATCGCCTTCGCGATTCAGGCGGCGGTGTGGGCGCGCGAGCTGGTGCTCGGCTATGTCGAACATCGCGTCGGCGGCGACACCGCCGGCCATACGACGCTCGGCTCGGCGGTCGGGATCATCCGACTGCTGGTGACGGTGGCTTTGTTCGCGATTGCGCTCGTCCTCGTCCTCGACAATCTCGGCGTCAACGTTACCGGCCTCGTCGCCGGCCTCGGCATCGGCGGCATCGCCATCGGCCTGGCCGCGCAGGGCATCTTCTCGGACCTGTTCGCCGCGCTTTCGATCCTGTTCGACAAGCCGTTCCGGCGCGGGGACTCAATCAAGTTCGGCGACGTATCGGGCAACGTGGAGCTGATCGGCCTCAAGACCACCCGCGTGCGCTCGATCACCGGCGAGCAGGTGATCGTCGCCAACGGCAAATTGCTCGAGCAGCAGATCCACAATTTCGCCTATTTGAAGCATCGGCGCGTGGTGCTGGCGCTCGGCCTCATCTGCCAGACGCCGCCGGACGTGTGCCGCAAGCTGCCGGCGATGCTGAAGGAAATCGTCGAGAAGCACGACAAGGCGAAGGTGGTGCGCTGCGGGATGGTGGGCTTCGGCGCGTCGACGCTCGACTTCGAGTTGCAGTTCGACGTCCATTCGACCGATTACGAGTTCGTCTATCGGACCAAGAGCGACGTCTGCATCGATATCCTCGACGCATTCAACGAGGCCAATATCCAGATGGCCTATCCGAGCCAGACCACCTTCACCGCGGCTCCCGACGGCTCGCTGATCATGCCCTATGCGCCGGTGAAGCTGGTTGAGGAAAAGGACGAAGAGACGGCGTCGCCCGGCCAGCCTGGGCACGAGCCGCAAGGGCAGGACGGCTAGGCGGCCACGAGCTCAGCCGGCACCGTCTCCTCGATCCAGCCGCCGCCGAGCAGCCGGTCGCCGTCGTACAGCACCGCCGCCTGGCCCGGCGCGACGCCATATTCGGGCAGTCCGAAGCGCACGGCTTCGCCGTCGAAGCGCGCGGGCGCAGGCCGCGCCATGGAGCGAACCTTGACGCTGAGATCCTGACGCTGGTCCTCGCCGAGCCAATTGAGGCCCGACAGCCGCGCCTCGCGGATGGCGAGGGCCCCCTTGGGCCCGACCACCACCCGCCGTGCCTCCGGCTCCAGCCGGACGACGTAGAGCGGCTCCGCCTGCCCGCCGATATCGAGCCCGCGGCGCTGGCCGACGGTGAAATGGATCAGCCCCTCGTGGCGGCCCAGCACGCGGCCGTTGAGATCGACGATCTCGCCCGGCTGCGCCGCCTCCGGCCGGACCTTCTTCACCACCGCGGCATAATCGCCGTTCGGGACGAAGCAGATATCCTGGCTGTCCGGCTTCGCCGCCACCGGCAGGCCGAGATCGGCGGCGATCTCGCGGACCAGCGGCTTGGGCAGGCCGCCGAGCGGGAAACGGAGATAGTCCAGCTGCTCGCGCGTGGTTGCGAACAGGAAATAGCTCTGGTCGCGTGCGGGATCCGCGGCGCGGTGCAGCTCCGGCCCGTTCGGTCCCACCACCCGGCGCACATAATGGCCGGTGGCGAGGCAATCGGCGTCGAGGTCTCGGGCGAGGCTCAGCAGGTCGGTGAACTTCACCCCCTGGTTGCAGGAGATGCATGGGATGGGCGTGCGCCCGCGCGCATATTCGTCGGCGAAGCGCTCGATGACGCTGTCGCGGAAGCGGCTTTCGTAATCGAAGACGTAATGGGCAATGCCGAGCTTTTCCGCGACCGCGCGCGCGTCGTGGATGTCGCGGCCGGCGCAGCAGCTCTTCGCCCGCCCGATCGCCGCGCCATGATCGTAGAGCTGGAGGGTGATCCCGATCACCTCCGCCCCGGTCCGGGCGGCGAGCGCGGCCACGACCGAGCTGTCGACGCCGCCGGACATGGCGACGACGATCCGCGCCTCCGAAGCGGGACGGGAGAGCTGGAAATCGGCTTCGAACATCGGCGCCACATAGGCGCCCACAAAGGAAAATCCCACCCTAACGGCGCTTTAACCGCGTCTTAGAGCATCGCCGCTAAGAAGGGTCGCCATGGACCTGGGCTTCTTCCGCCGCGCCGAGGCTTTGCTCGCGAGCCGTTCGGCCGCGCGCCTCGACGTCGGCGTGCTCGTCGCGACGCTGCACCTGCAGCAGGCGGCGAGCGCTGGAGCGCAGGCCCAGGCGATCGGCGAAGCCCTCCCCTGCCCCGAGGATCCACTGGCGGAATTGCTCTCCGCCGGACCGGCCTGGCGGCAGGCGGCGGCGGCTTTGCACGGCTGCTTCAATCCCGCTTTGGCGCGGAAAGGAGCCGTCAACTGAAATGAAGGGGCCGTTTACCTTGGCATTTCAACCTTCCTTCAAGGCCGCGGCGTAAGGGGGGCTGCGTGGAAGCGAGGGACGATCGGACGATTGCTTTTTTGAGGTGGGAATGATCGAGAATCAGAAAATCAGGCCGGCACAGGTCATCGGGCCCTTGGGGGAGCCGCTGACCCTGGACAGCCTGCCGCCGCCCTCGACCTCGCGTTGGGTGGTCAGGCGCAAGGCCGAGGTGGTCGCCGCGGTCAACGGCGGCCTGCTGTCGGTGGACGAGGCGTGCGAGCGCTATGGCCTGAGCCTGGAGGAATTCGCCGGCTGGCAGCGGGCGGTCGATCGTTCCGGCATGCCGGGGCTGCGAGTCACGCGCATCCAGCATTACAAGTCGCTCTACGAGCGCCAGCAGAAGTTCTGACTCCGGCGGGCTCGACCCGCTGCTAATGAAAGTTCCGGCTCTTGATGCGGACGGTCTCCGCTGGGTCCAGGCGGAAGGGCGCGTGGTGTTCGCCGCGCGCCCTTTCCTTTTCGCGCGGATCGAAGCCGCCTTTCGCGCCGTCTCCCGGGCCGAAACGGTGCGGAAAATCGCGATGGCCGACCGTGCGGAGCAAGGCGCTCTGATCCTCGATCCGCTCGCTGATGATGTGGATCACGTCGCCTTCGCGCTGAAGCACGCCCGAGACCGCGATCATCGACGCCGACATGACGATCCGCCGGTGTGCATTGAAGACGCGTTGCCACAGGATGGCATTGGCGATGCCGGTCTCGTCCTCCAGCGTGATGAAGGTGACGTTGCCCTTGCCCGGCTTCTGGCGGATGAGAACGAGGCCGGCGACCGTGACCCGCCTTCCGTCCTTCATCCGGACGAGATCGCCGCAGCGAACAATCCTCCGCTGCTCCAGCTCCGGCCGCAGAAAGGCGAGCGGATGGCCCCGCAGCGAAAGCTGGACCGCCGAATAATCCTCGACCACCTCGCGCCCCTCGGTCATCGGATTCAGCCTCACCGCCGGCTCGCGCGCGGCTTCGAGCAGGCCCGCCGCGGCGAAAAGCGGCAGCGGTTTCTCACGCAGCCCCCGCACCTGCCACAAAGCCTGCCGCCGACTGAGCCCCAGCGCGTGGAAGGCATCGGCATTAGCAAGCTTCTCCAGCGTCCCCCGGGAGACGCCGCTGCGATGCCAGACGTCCTCCGCCGAGCGGAACGGACCGGCAGCCCGGGCGGCTAGGATGGCTTCGGCTTCCTTGTCGTTCAGGCCCGCTGTCATTCGAAGGCCGAGGCGGAGGGGGAGAAACCTGATCCTCCCCTCGATTTCGAGGGGAGGGGGACCAGCCGCAAGCTGGTGGAGGGGCCCTTCTGGCTCAGCAAGCCCCTCCACCGCGCTACGCGCGGTCCCCCTCCCCTGCAAAAGCAGGGGAGGATCTACCCCCTCCAGCGTGCAATCCCATTCGCTTTTGTTGATGCAGACCGGCCGCACCTCGACGCCGTGCTTCTGGGCGTCCTGGACGATCTGGGCGGGTTGGTAGAAGCCCATCGGCTGGGCGTTGAGCAGGGCCGCGCAGAAGATCTCCGGATGGTGGCATTTCATCCAGGAGGAGGCGTAGGCGATCTTGGCGAAGCTCGCCGCGTGGCTTTCGGGAAAGCCGTAGCTGCCGAAACCCTCGATCTGCTTGAACGTGCGCTCGGCGAAATCGGGCGTGTAGCCGTTCTTGAGCATGCCGGCGATCATCGGCTCGCGAAACTTGCTGACGCCGCCGGTCGACTTGAACGTCGCCATCGAGCGGCGGAGCCGGTCGGCTTCAGCGGGTTGAAAGCCGGCACCGACGATCGCCACCTTCATCGCCTGCTCCTGGAAGAGCGGCACGCCCAAGGTCTTGCTTAGAACCTCTTCGAGCTCGGGCTTGGGATATTCCGGCGTTTCCTTGCCCTCGCGCCGGCGCAGATAGGGGTGGACCATGTCGCCTTGGATCGGGCCGGGTCGCACGATCGCGACTTGGATGACAATATCGTAGAAATTCTTCGGCTTGAGGCGCGGCAGCATCGACATTTGCGCGCGGCTTTCGATCTGGAAGACGCCGATCGTGTCCGCCTTCCGGATCATCGCGAACGTCTCTTCGTCATCCTCCTGCAGGATCGGAGATTCGAGCCCCAGCCGCAGCCCCTTATGCTGGTCGAGCAGGTCGAAAGCGCGGCGCATACAACCCAGCATGCCCACGCCGAGTATGTCGACCTTCATGAATCGGAGCGTCTCGATATCGTCTTTCTCCCATTCGATGACTCGGCGATCCTCCATCCCCGCCGGTTCGATCGGGACGAGATCGTCGAGCCGCTCGCGGGTGAGGACGAAACCGCCGGGATGCTGGGAGAGATGGCGCGGCGTGCCGATCAGCTGCTTCGCCAGATCGAGGGTCAGCGACAGGCGCGGATCGGACAGATCGAGATTGAGCTCCTCGACATAGCGTTCGGACACGCCGTCGTTCGACCAACCCCAGATCTGCCCCGCTAGGGCGGCGAGCGTGTCTTCCGAAAGGCCGAGCGCCTTCCCGACCTCGCGCACGGCGCCGCGCGTGCGGTAGCGGCTCACGACCGCGGTCAGCGCCGCATGACGATGGCCGTAAGTGTTGTAGATCCACTGGATTACGTCCTCACGCTTCTCATGCTCGAAATCGACGTCGATGTCGGGCGGCTCCTTGCGGCTGTCGGAAAGGAAGCGCTCGAACAGCAATTGATGCTTGATCGGATCGATCGAGGTGATGCCGAGGACGAAGCAGATCATCGAGTTGGCCGCCGAGCCGCGGCCCTGGCAGAGAATGCCCTGGCTGCGGGCATAAGCGACGATCGAATTGACGGTGAGGAAGTAGGGTGCGTAGCCCCATTGGGCCACAAGACCGAGCTCCTTCTCCAGCAACTCCCGGTAGGGTTCCGGAGCGGCTCCGGGCGGGATTTTCTCCACGATTTTCGACCGCGTGAGCCGCTCCAGCGCATCCTGCGGGGTGCGGCCGGTCATCACGATCTCGTCGGGATATTGGTAGCTCAAATCCCCAAGCTTGAAGGTGCAGCGCTCGGCGATGTCGGCGGTGGCGCGGATCGCATCGGGATAGTCGCGGAAGCGCCGCTCCATTTCCTCGGGCTTCCTCAGGAAGCGGTCGGCATTGCGCTCGCGGCGGAAGCCGAGCTCGTCGATCGTGCACTTGTTGCGGATGGCGGTGACGACGTCCTGCAGCATCCGCTTGTTCGGAGAATCGTAGAGGATGTCGCCGGTGGCGAGGCTGCGCACGCCATAGCGGCTGGCGAGCCCGTCCAGTTCGTGGAGACGCATCGCATCGCCCGGACGGCGGCGCAGGCTGAGGGCGAGATGGGCGCGGTCGCCGAAGATGTCGGCCATCTGGGCAAGCGCGGTTTCGGCGACACGATCGGCCTCGTCCGGCAGCAAAGCGGCGACGAGCCCTTGCGACCACGCCTCGACATCCTCCCAATGGAGGAAGCATTGGCCCTTCTCGCCCTTCTTCCGATCGATCCGCATCTTGCCTTCGGTGAGCAGGCGGGTGAGGCGCGACCAGCCGGCGCGGTCCTCGGGCCAGACGAGCAGCGAATTGCCGTCCATCAGATCGAGCCGGCAGCCGGCGATCAGACGCACTCCCGTCTCTTCGGCAGCAACCAGCGCGCGCACCAACCCGCCCACGGTGTTCCGATCGGTGATGCCCAGCGCCGGATAACCGAGCAAGGCGGCCGCTGAGAACAGTTCCTTTGGGCTGGAGACGCCGCGCAGGAAGCTGAAATGGGTCGCCGCCTGGAGTTCGATATAGGTCACGATTGCCGCCTCGGCTCAAAGTGACTATATGAACTGGTCACATCTCGCGGAGAGACGATCATGGGAAAGACTATCGGCGCGGCCGAGTTCAAGGCGCAGTGCCTGCGGATCCTCGACGAGGTCGACCGCACGCGCGAGAGCGTGACCATCACCAAACGGGGCCGCCCGGTCGCGGAAGTCTGGCCGGTGGCGAAGCCGGAGCACAAGCTCACCTTCGGCTGCATGAAGGATCCGGGGTACAGCTTCCACGATCCTTTCAGCCCTGCATATGACGGGCCCTGGAATGCCGAAAAGGGCATCTGGGAACCGGAAGAGTGATCCTTCTCGATACGCACGTCCTCATCTGGTTCGTTCAGGCCGACCCTGTCTTGGGCGCGCAAGCCAGAGAGCAGATCGAAACATGCGAGGAAGAGCTCGGGGTCTCGGCGATCACGCCTTGGGAAGTGGCCATGCTCGTCAGTAAAAAGCGGGTGTCGCTCGGCCGCCCCGCCGGTGACTGGGTCAACCGAACGCTGGCATTGGACACTATCCGCCTGATCCCGCTCGAACCTGCTATCGCCATTGCGGCCGGCGAACTTGAGGGGCTGCACGGCGACCCTGCCGACCGGATCATCATTGCCACCGCCCGTCATTTCAGCGCGCCGTTGCTGACGGCCGACCGGGCGATCCTCGCTTATGGTGCCGCAGGGCACGTCGAGACGATCGATGCGGGGCGCTGAGCGGTTCATCCGAACACCCCTTGGAGGTGCCAGCTGAAATCGCCGGTGCGGGAATCCTCGCCGTCGCCCTTGCGGAAGAGCCAGAAGCGGCCGCCTTCCTCGTCCTCAACCTGGAAATAATCGCGCACCGCTTCGGCTTCGCGGCCGTCGCGCCACCATTCGCCGTAGAGCCGCTCCGGCCCGTCGGCGCGGCGGACTTGGTGCATCCGGCCGCGCCAGAGGAAGCGGATAGGCGGATGGTCGGGCAGCACCGCCATCACATTCTCCACCGGCTCGGGCGGCGACAGGAGGCGGACGGGGCGCGGCCAGCGGGGCCAGTTTTTGGTCGGCGCCAGCGGGCCGACGCGGCGGACGCTGCGCTCGGGGATGTCGCTTTCGACCGCGCTCATCCGGAACAGGCGGCGGGGGCCGAGGCGGCCGGCGAGGCGGTCGACGAGCGGTGCGAGATCGGGCGGTGCCGGTTCGCCGGAGAGCTGGGCCGGCGCGAGCGGCTCGACCCGCTCGGCGACGAGCCGCATCCCCTCGATGCCGTATCCCGGCTCCAGCCGCTCGATCCGCGCGCTTAGCAGGCGCGTCAGGTGTCCGGCGTCGCGGCTGGGGCGGGCGGTGCCGATCGCCTCGCGTAGCACGGCCCCGTCCACGCGCTGGCAAAGGAGCGCGAGGCGGCGGACGCCCAAGGCCTGTTCCGACAGACGCTCGACCAGGTGTTTCATCAGCCGATCGAGCACCGCCCCGATCGCTTCGGCGGTGGCGATCGGCTCGGCGAAGCGGAAAGCGGCCTCCGGCGGCTCTTCCGGGACGATCGGATCGAACGGCTCGGCGGCGCGGCCGAGCGCCTGGTCGAGGCGGAGCAGGGCCTCATCGCCGAAACGCCGGCGAAGCGGCCCGCGCGGCAGGAAGGCCAATTCCCCGATCCGCTCAATGCCCAGCCGGCGGGCATTGGCGAGGATCTCCGGGTCCAAACGAAGCGCCGCGAGCGGCAGCGGCGCGAGGGCTTCAGCCTCTTCCCCGGCGGGGCAGAGGGCGATCGGCTCGGCAGCATGGCGGGCGAGTGCATAAGCGGCGCCCGCCGTGCCGGCGACGGCGATCCGCGCGTCGAAGCCGAGCCGCGCGCAGAAGAGGAGGAGGCGCTCGCACATCGTCCGCTCGCCGCCGAACAGATGGGCCACTCCGTCGAGGTCGAGCCAGAGCCCGTCCGGGCCGGAGAGCGCCGCGCGCGGCGTCCAGCGGCGGGCGGCGAACAAAGCGAGGCGGGTGAGGAAGGCCGCGTCGCCTTCCGGATCGGCATCGCGCGCGTCGAGCGCGGCGAACATTGCGCGGGCGGTGGCGAGCGCCATGCCGGAATGGAAGCCGAGCGCGCGGGCGGCCGGGCAGGCTGCGGCGATCTCGACCCGGTTGCCGATCTTGTGAACGGTGACGAGGGGAGCGGCGGCAGCAGCCCCTGCCCTCTTCACCAGCCGCACTTGCCCCAGCTCCCGCGCCCAGCGCGCGCCGGGCCGCCAATGGCCGCCACGGGGGCAGGAGCAATCTTCCCGATCCTCCCCTGCTCTCGCAGGGGAGGGGGACCAGCCGAAGGCTGGTGGAGGGGCCAGCTCCGAGCCATGCCCCTCCACCGCGCTCCGCGCGGTCCCCCTCCCCTGAGCGGAGCTCAGGGGAGGATTGTCATGCCGCCGCCCGCGCCTGATCCGGTCGGTGGGAAGGTTCGGCAGGTAGAGCGAGGCGACCCTGCGCATCGGGGCCCTCCATGATCCAGTTGTGGGGCTCGCCGCCGCGCTGGCGGGTGAGGACGAGATGCCAGCGAGG
Organism: Allosphingosinicella sp.; assembly: GCA_036269695.1. Classification (GTDB taxonomy): domain Bacteria; phylum Pseudomonadota; class Alphaproteobacteria; order Sphingomonadales; family Sphingomonadaceae; genus Allosphingosinicella. Next base: position 150,001 of record DATBDY010000050.1, read on the forward strand.
ACGGCCGATGCCGGGCACCGGCAGCGCCGCCGACGGTGCCGAAGCGATGCGCCAGCGGGTCATCGCGGCGGACGGGATTGCGAGCGGATCCTCACCGCTGCGCCGCCAGCGCTTCAGCATCAGCGCCACGGTTCCGCTCTCCTCGGCGGCGAGCTGGAGGCGGCGGGTGGAGGCCATGGCGACGCGCGACACCTCTCCCACCACGGCGGCGAGACCGCCATGGCGCAGCCCCTCCTCCATCACCGCCAGCACATCCTCGTTGCCGCCGCATTCGGCATAGAGGATGCGGTCGGGCGCGAGGCCGGCGAGCGCCAGGCCCGGCGCGAACAGGTCGCGGCGGGCGAGCGCCCAAAGCACGATCCCCGGCCGCCGCGCGGCGATGGCGGCGGCGAACAGGGTGGCGGCCGCGTCGTCGGAAAGGCTCGGCCGGTCGGCCGCCGCCTCGTGCAGGGCGGCGACGGCGAGACCGCCCCCCGCGAGCCGGGCATCGACCGCCTCGATCCCGAACGGCAGCACCTCACCGCCCCGCGCCGCCCCAAGCGACTCGAGCGCCCGCACCTCCGCGCGAAGCGCGGCCAGCCGGTCGGGACAGGCGGAAGCATTGGACATAGTGAAACGACTCTTTTGTTCCGCTTATGTTCCGCCCTCATTCAGCGAGAGTCAAGCAGGTGGAGGCGTAGATGCTCCTCCCCGGAACGGGGAGAATATCCTAAGCTCCCGCCATGCCTCTTCCCCGCCGCCTTCTTCTCGCTCTCCTGATCCTCCTCGCCGCCCCCGCTCTCGCGGCGGGCGACACGAACTGGTTCTATCGCGGCTCCGACGTCCAGCCGGACCCCGCCTGGGTCTTTGGAACGCTGCCGAACGGCCTGCGCTACGCCGTCCGGCGCAACGCCATGCCGGCGGGCCAGGTCTCGATCCGCCTGCGCATGGATGTCGGCTCGCTGATGGAGCGCGACTCCGAGCGCGGCTGGGCCCATTTCGTCGAGCATATGGTATTCCGCGGCACCGCCGCCTCCGGCGACGGGGAGGCGCGGGAGACCTGGCAGCGGCTGGGCGCCAGCTTCGGCTCGGACACCAACGCCTTCACCCAGCCGACCCAGACCATCTTCCAGATCGATCTTCCGCATGCCGACCGCCCCACGCTCGATACCAGCTTGAAGCTGCTCGACGGCATGGTCGACACGGCCATTTTCGATCCGGCCAAGGTCGAGGCCGAGCGCGGCGTCGTCCTCTCCGAATATGGCCGGCGCACCCAGATGACGGTCGCGCTCGACGACCTCACCCGCAGCCTCTTCTATGCCGGCCTCGCCTTCGCCAATCGCGACCCGATCGGCACCGAAGCGACGATCAAGGCGGCGACCCCGGCCGGCCTCAAATCCTTCTACGAACATTGGTACCGGCCGGAACGGGCGACTTTGGTCATGGTCGGAGACGCCGATCCGGCGATGATGGAGCAATTGATCACCGAGCGCTTCGGGGGCTGGGGCGGCGCCGGCCCCGCCCCGCGCGAGCCCGATTACGGCCGCATCGGCGACGTGCCCGATCCGACCGCGACACTCGTCTATGCCGGCGCGCCGCACCTCGCGACCATCTCCTGGGTCCGCCCCTACGAGCCGATGCCGCACATCAAGGCGACCGAAGAGCTGGATCTCGCCCGCATCATCGCCCGGCGCATCCTCAACCGCCGCCTTGAGGCCAAAGCGCGGACCGGCACCGACTATATCAGCGCCACGATCAGCGCCGGCCGCTCCACCCACATCGCCGACTATACCGAGCTGGAGGTGATGGCCCGCGACGGCGGCTGGCAGCAGGCGCTCGACCAAGCCTTCGCGATCGCCGCCGATGCGCGGGCCACGCCGCCGAGCGAGGCGGAAATCGCGCGCGAGATCAAGAACATGCGCTCGGTCGCCATCGCCAACCTCAACGCCGATCAGACCATCCGCTCGCCCCAGCGCGCCAATCGCCTGGTCGAAGCGGTGGACGACGACAGCATCGTCACCGGCACGAGCCAGTCGCTCGCTCTGTTCAACGAGCTCGCGCCGAAAATGACCCCCGCCGCGATCGAGACAGCGATGCGCGGCCTGTTCGAAGGCACTGGCCCCCGCATGGTGCTGCTCGCGCCGCAGCCGGTGACCGGCCTTCACGAAGCGCTCGCCGCCGCCGAGCATGAGGCGCCGGCGCCGCGCCCGGCCGACCGGGCGGTCGCCATGACCGACCTGCCCCCGCTCGGCGAGCCCGGGCAGGAAGTGTCGCGCCGCCATATCGCCGATCTCGACGTCACCATCGTCCGCTTCACCAACGGCTCGACCCTGATCTTCAAGCATACCGATTTCGAGAAGGGCTCGGTCAACGTGGCGCTGCGCTTCGGCACCGGCCTTTCCGGGCTGCCGGCGAACCGCAGGTCAATCGCGTGGATGGCGCCGGTGCTCGCCGCAACCGGCGTCGGGCCGCTCGATCTCGACGGGCTGGAGCGGCTGATGACCGGGCGGCGGATTAGCCTCAGCTTCGGCGGGGACGAGGAGGCCTGGGTGATGCGCGGCACCACCGACGGGGCCCAGCTCGCCGACCAGCTCCGCCTGCTCGCCACCAAGATCGTCGCGCCGCACTGGGATCCGGCACTGGTCGAACGCTACAAGGCGAGCGCACTCGAAAATTACGAGCTGAGCTTCGCCTCGGCCTCCGCCCGCGCCTCGCGCGAATTCCCGCTCTTCTCGCACGGCGGCGACCTGCGCTGGGCGCCGGAGGAAAAGGACGAGATCGCGCGCCTCACCCCCGACGATTTCCGGCACTTCTTCGAGCCGGTGCTTGCGGACGGGCCGATCGAGGCGATCGTCGTCGGCGACACCAATCTCGAAAATGCCATCGCGGCGATGCTGAAGACGGTGGCGGCGCTGCCGAAGCGCGGCAAGGTCAGGGCGCCGCCGGGCGCGCTCGCGGTCGAGCCGCCGAAGCCGAGCCCCTCCCCAACCATTTTCACCCATGCGGGCAATCCCACACAGGCCTTCGCAATGGTCGGCTGGGACACGTTCGGCGGCACGCGCGGAATGCGCGACCGGCGGGCGCTCAGCCTCGCCTCCAACATGGTGCGGCAGCGGTTGCTCGAACAGCTCCGCGATGTGGACGGCGCGACCTACACGCCGACGGCGGGGACCAATTCGTCGCAGGATTTCCCGGCCTGGGGCATCTTCTACGCCGGCGCCGAAGTCCGGCCGGAGCGGACCGACCTGTTCTTCCGGCTGGCGCGGGAGATCGTTGCAGACATGGCGGCGAAACCGGTCGGCGACGACGAATTCGCCCGCGCCCTCAATCCGGTGCTGAGCGGGCTGGAGCGGGCGCAGCACACCAATTCCTATTGGGTGGGCGCGCTGCAGGAATGGTCGCGGCGGCCGGAGCGGATCGAGCAGGTGCGCACGCAGCTCTCGGACTATCGCTCGATGACGCCGGAAGAGGTGCGCAAGGATGTCGCGGCCTATGTGACCGATGCGCCGGACTGGTCGATGCTGGTCCTGCCGACCGCCACGGGCGTCGCTGCGCCTGCCGCCGCGCATTGATTTCCTTCGCCGTCAAATCGCATTAAAGGCCGTTTCAGTGTCGACCAACGTGATCCAGGCCGCATCGCCGCCGACGCGGCGCCGCGAGGGCAAAGGCTGGAAGCCCTTCAGCCTGCGCCAGCAGCCTTTCTTCAACGACAAGAACCGCGCCTTCTGGATTCTCCAGTCGACCGGCTGGGCGGGCTATTTCCTGCTGCGCACCCTCTCCGGCATCGCCAATGCCATGGGGTGGAGCTTCGTCCTCCACACCGGCCTGCTCACCGCCACCGGCTATTCGATCACCCTTCTGATGGCGGCGATCTACCGGCGGCTGATCCGGCTGCGGCCGCTCGTCACCTGGCTGGTGTCGATCCTGCTCGTGCTGATCGCCTCGGCCGTGTTCTCGGCGATCGAGACGTGGAGCTTCGCGACCTTCCTCCACCCGGGATTCCGGCCGGAGGGGCTCCAGTTCTTCAGCTCGATCCTGCTGACCTTCTCGCTGCTCGTCGCCTGGTCGGCGCTCTATTATTCGATCAATTACTATCTGCTGCTCGAGGAGCAGAGCGACCGGTTGCTGCGGCTGGAGAACCAGGCGAGCGCCGCCCAGCTCGCCATGCTGCGCTACCAGCTCAACCCCCACTTCCTTTTCAACACGCTGAACTCCATCTCTACCCTCGTGCTTCTGAAACAGACCGAGCAGGCGAATGCGATGCTGAGCCGGCTCTCCTCCTTCCTCCGCTACACGCTCATCAACGAGCCCACCGCCCAGGTGACGATCGCGCAGGAGGTGGAGACGCTGAAACTCTATCTCGAGATCGAGAAGATGCGTTTCGAGGACCGGCTGCGGCCGCGCTTCGATATCGATCCGGCGGCCGCCAAGTCGCGCCTGCCCTCGCTCCTCCTCCAGCCGCTGGTCGAGAATGCGATCAAATATGCGGTGACTCCGCAGGAAGAAGGCGCCGATATCGACGTCTCGGCCCGGCGCCAGGGGGACCGGGTGGTGATCAGGGTCATCGACAGCGGCCCGGGTGCGGAGGACCATTGGGTGAAGGCGCAGCAGTCGACCGGCGTCGGTCTGGCGAACATCCGGGACCGTCTGTCGCAAGCCTATGGCGCCGAACACCGTTTCGAGACTGAATCGAACAACCAGGGGGGATTCAGCGTTACGATCGAAATTCCCTATCAGCTTGAAGTAGCCGAGGAGCCGAAATGACCATCCGCACGATTCTCGTGGATGACGAGCCGCTTGCCATCCAGGGCCTGAGGCTCCGTCTCGAGAAGCATGACGATGTCGAGATCGTCGAGACCTGCTCGAACGGCCGCGAGGCGATCCGGGCGATCAAGACCGACAAGCCGGACCTCGTCTTCCTCGACATCCAGATGCCGGGCTTTGACGGCTTCTCGGTGATCCAGGGGCTGATGGAGGTCGAGCCGCCGCTCTTCGTCTTCGTCACCGCCTATACCGACCATGCCATCCGCGCCTTCGAGGCGCAGGCGGTCGATTATCTGATGAAGCCGGTCGAGGAGGACCGCCTCGCCGATACGCTCGATCGCGTGCGCCTGCGGCTCTCGGAAAAACGGAGCGCGGAGGAAGCGGGCAAGCTCAAGGAGGTGCTCGCCGAGGTGGCGCCCGAGGCGGCCGAGCAGGTCGCCGCCTCCGAGGAGCCGCCGACCTCCAACCGCTACGAGAAGCTAATCAACATCAAGGACCGCGGCCAGATCTTCCGCGTCGACGTCGACAGCATCGAGAAGATCGACGCCGCCGGCGATTACATGTGCATCTACACCGGCGACAACACGCTGATCCTGCGCGAGACGATGAAGGATCTGGAAAAGCGCCTCGATCCACGTCGCTTCCAGCGGGTGCACCGGAGCTGCATCGTCAATCTCGATCAGGTGAGACAGGTGAAGCCGCACACCAACGGCGAATGCTTCCTGGTGCTGGAGAGCGGCAGCCAGGTGAAGGTGTCGCGAAGCTATCGCGACGTGGTTGCGAGGTTCGTGCACTGATCCATCCCCCTCCCGCCTGCGGGAGGGGTCAGGGGAGGGAATGTTTTGGGGTAGTGCGGCGACAGCCCCTCCCCTCAATCCCCTCCCGCAAGCGGGAGGGGAGGCTATGAACCGTTCCGACAAGGCCGCGCTTTTCGCCTCGCTGCACAAGCCCGGCGATCCCGTCATCCTCTACAATGCCTGGGACCCGGGCAGCGCGAAGATCATCGCCGACGCCGGCGCGAAGGCGATCGCGACGGGCAGCTTCTCGGTCGCGGGGGCTTTCGGCTTCGAGGATCGCGAGGCCCTTCCGATCGACCTGGCGCTCGCCAATGCGGAACGGATCGTCGCGGCGGTCGATCTCCCCGTCACGATCGATTTCGAAGGCGCGTATGCGACGGACCCCGACCAGGCGGGCCGCAATGTCGGCCGCCTCGCCGCGACCGGCGCGATCGGCTGCAATGTCGAGGACCAGGCGATCGGCGGGGAAGGCCTCCACCCGATCCCTCTGCAGGCAGACCGGATCCGCGCCATCCGCGCCGCCGTCGGCCCCGAGTTCTTCATCAACGCCCGCACCGACATCTTCCTCAAGGCGCCGCGGGAGACGCATAACGCCGCGATGGTCGATGAGGCGCTGGAGCGCGGCCGCGCCTACGCCGACGCGGGCGCGAGCGGTCTCTTCCTCCCGGGCCTGATCGACGAAGGCCTGATCGAGCGCGCCTGTCGGGCGAGCCCCCTGCCCGTCAACATCATGAACATGATCGGCGCGCCCTCAGCGGCCCGGCTCGCCGAGCTCGGCGTCGCCCGGATCAGCCACGCCGGCGGCCCTTGGCGCCTCGCCATGCGGGCGCTGAAGGAGGCCGCGGAGACCGTCTACCGCGCCTAGGCGCGGCGGCGACGGAAGCCGAAGGCCGCCGCGGGTCCACCGCCCGACTTCATCACGTTCGTCCGGAAGAAGGCCGCGCCGAAGCGGACGATCACCCACACCCAAAGGCTTTGCCAGAGGAGCGCGAGCAGGTGCGGCCAAAGGGAAGCGGATTCGGCGGCGCGAGCGATCATCATCATTGGCGAGCTGAATGGAAAGATCGTCGCGGCGATGGCGAAGGGGCTGTCGATGAAGCGGCTGGCCAGGGTCGCGCAGAGAAAGATGACGATCTGGCCGATGGTGACCGGCATCGAGATCGTCTGCACCTCGCGCACCGACGAGGCTTGCGAGCCGATGCCGAGGAAGAGCGCGCCCAGCAGCAGATAGTTCATCGCGAAATAGGCGAAGCCGAACAGCAGGAAGACCGGCCAAGCGACCGCCGGCGTGGGCAGGGACGTCCCGCCGGATGACAGGAAGTGGGCAGCGACGGCGCCCGCGCTGACCCATACGGCGAGCCCGGTCAGCGACACCGCCAGCATCGCGAACAGCTTGCCGAGAAAGATCGAATCGACCGGAATCGCCGCGGTGAGCACCTCGATCACCTTGTTCGATTTTTCCTCGATCATGTTGGAAAGCAGCATGCCCGCGAGCATCACCGTTACCATGAAGAGAAGCCACTGCCCGGCCTGGGCAGTGGCCATGCGCGCCTGGGCTAGCGACCCGGCCGATTGCCCGACCGTCACCAGCGACAGGCTCACCGGCCCCGGCTTCACCGGGGCGTTAGCGAGGGCGCGCTGGCGCTGCACCTCCTCGAGCATCGCCTTGACCTGGCGCACCGTCAAATCGTCGCGAGCGAAGGCCCCCGTGAGCGCCGGATGGGCGAGACCGCCGGACAGCACGCCGACGAATTTCTTGTCGGAGGCGCTAAGCAGGGACTTGGCCTGGTCGGCCTGGTCGTAATCCGGGTCGACGCGGACGAGCTCGGCGAGCCGGAACTCGGCGAAGGCGGGCTCCAACCGATCGTGCGCCGCGGCGATCGGCTGAAACTCCGGCGGCGCGGCGATGACGGCGATGCGATCATGATTTTCTTGCCGGTCCATTTTAGCGCTCATGACGCCGAAGCCGACCGAGAAGACGGCGATGACCAGCGGGAAGATCAGGAAGAAGGCGAAAGAGCGCGACATGACGGTCGCGGTGAAATCGCGCCGGGCGATGACCCAGGCGGCCTGAAGCTTGCTCATCATGCCGCTTCTCCCACCGGGCCGGCGTGCATCTCGCGGGCTGCTTCCTCACCCGCGATGGCGACGAACGCTTCATGCAGGCCCGGCCGCTCGATCGCCAGCTCCTCGATGCCGGCGCCACCATCGAGCAAGGCCCGCAGCAGCGGCTCGACGCCGCCTTTGGGCAGCTCGAACAGCCAGACCCCTTCCTCCTGCCGGGCTGACGGAGGAAGCGCGTCGCGCCACGGCCCGTCGGCGGCGCGCGCCTTAAGCCGCACCTGGGGGCGAAGCCGCCCGCGCGCCTCGTCCACCTCACCCTCGAAGCGGATGCGGCCGCCGGCGATGATCGCCACCCGCTCGCACAGGCGTTCGGCATGGGCGATGACGTGGGTCGAGAAGATGATCGTGGCGCCGCCCGCCGCCTCCTCGCGGATCATCGCCTCCAGCCGGCCCTGGTTGATCGCGTCGAGGCCGGAGAAGGGCTCGTCGAGGACGATCAGCTTCGGCCGGTGGAGGATGGTGCCGAACAGCTGCACCGTCTGGGCCATGCCCTTGGACAGCGTCTTGATCGGCTTGTCGGCATAATCGCCGAGTCCGTTGTCGCGGAGCAGGCCTTCGGCGCGCTTGCGGCCGACGTCGAGCGGCAGGCCGCGGAGCGCGCCCATGAAGGCGATCGCTTCCTTCGTCTTCATCGCCGGGTAGAGACCGCGCTCCTCGGGGAGATAGCCGACCAGATTGGCGACTTCGAGCGGCTCTTCATGGCCGAGGAGGGTGCGGGTGCCGCGATCGGGATCGATGATGCCGAGCAGCATCCGCAAGGTCGTCGTCTTGCCGGCGCCGTTCGGTCCAAGGATCCCGTAAATGCTGCCTTCCGGCACGGCGAGGTCGATGCCGTCCACGGCAGGCTTGCCGTCAAAGGCCTTGAACAAGCCTTTCGCTTCAATCGCTAAGCCGGCCACGATCTTTCCCCTCCAACGCGCGTCTGTGGTAGCGAGCCCCGATGAACCAAGGCAAGCACTCCTTGCGCCAGCGCCTGCAGGAAAAAGCGGAGGAGCTCGGCTTCTGCGCCTTCGGCATCGCGCGTGCGGATGCGGCGCCGCAGGCCGGGGCGCGCCTGAAGGAATGGCTCGCTTCGGGCGCCCATGGCGACATGCTGTGGATGGAGGAGACCGCCGAGCGCCGCGCCTCCCCGACCGGCCTGTGGCCTGACGTGAAGTCGGTGATCGCGCTTGGCATAAGCTATGCGCCCGCCGCCGATCCGCTGGCGCTGGCCGAGCGGCCGGAGATCGGGCGGATCTCCGTCTACGCGCAGGGCGCCGACTATCACGACCTCATCAAGAAGGCGCTGAAGGCGCTCGCGCGCTGGCTGGTGGAGGAGGCCGGTGGCGACCTCAAGGTGTTCGTCGACACAGCACCGGTGATGGAGAAGCCGCTCGCCGAGGCTGCGGGGCTCGGCTGGCAGGGCAAGCACACCAACCTCGTCAGCCGCCGCGACGGCAGCTGGCTGTTTCTCGGCGCCATCTACACGACGCTGGACCTGGAGCCCTCCCCTGCCCCGCACCCGGTCCATTGCGGCAGCTGCACCGCCTGCCTCGCCGCCTGCCCGACCAACGCCTTTCCGGCGCCCTTCCGGCTCGATGCGCGGCGCTGCATCTCCTACCTCACCATCGAGAATAAGGGGCCGATCCCGGAGGAATTCCGCGAGGCGATCGGCAACCGCATCTACGGCTGTGACGATTGCCTGGCAATCTGCCCTTGGAACCGCTTCGCCGACGCCGCCCGCGCCAACCAGGCCTTCCTGCCGCGCGCGGAGCTCGCCGCCCCGGCCCTCGCCGACCTGCTCGCCCTCGACGACGCCGGTTTTCGCAAGGTGTTCGCCGGCTCGCCGATCAAGCGGATCGGCCGCAACCGCATGGTCCGCAACGCCGCCATCGCGGCCGGCAATAGCGGGCGGGCGGAGCTGGTGCCGGTGCTGGAGCGGCTAACGGCAGATGAGGACGCGGTTGTGGCGGAAGCGGCGAGCTGGGCGCTTCACCGGCTCCTTTGCTCCCCGGCGAAGGCCGGGGCCCAGAGCGGCGGCTGAACTGGACCCCGGCCTTCGCCGGGGATCACATATTGCACGTCGCCATTAAGGCGCCCGCACCTTCGTCAGCGCGGCGACGCAGCTGGCGCGGTCGAAGGCGCGGCCGTCGGGGAGGCGCGCGTCGACATAGGTGACGATCGGCTCGCCGCCGCCGCGGGGCGGATAGAGATAGGCGTCGAGGACGCAGGCGGGGCCGGAGAATTGGAGCTTGCGCGCCTGGCCCTCGCGAATGTCGAGGTCGGGCCGGCCGAACTCGCCTTCCAGATAGCGGGCGGTGCGGCCGATCACCGTCTCCAGTCCGGTGACGGCATAGGTGGGCGGAGCCGGCGGCTGGACATGGCGCACGACCGGCGGCGCCGGCCGCTGGCCCTGCGGCGCGACGCAGGCGGCGACCAGGAACAGAAGCCCGACTGCCGCCCCCTTGCTGTTGAACGCCATTCCCACCCCCTTTCGCTTCAGATCGACCAAGCCGCCCCGGAAGGCCAGCGCGCCGGATTCGGAACGGCCCGGTTCCGGAACATCCCGCCGCAGCCGCCGTCATTGACCGGGCGCGGCAGCCACGGCTAGGGGCGGCGCTCTTCCTTCAACGAAAGACCTGCTTCGTGACCGACACACGCCTCGACGTCCTCTGCATCGGCAACGCCATTGTCGACGTGATCGCCGCCGCCGACGACGATTTCCTCATCCGGGAGGGACTGGACAAGGGCTCGATGCGGCTGATCGACGCCGAGGAAGCGACGCGGCTCTACGCGCATATGGGTCCGGGCCGTGAGGTGAGCGGCGGCTCGGCCGGTAATACGGCGGCGGGGATCGCCATGCTGGGCGGCAAGGCCGGCTTCATCGGCCAGGTCGCCGACGACGAGCTCGGCGACGTCTACGCCCATGACATCAGCTCGGTCGGCGTCGAGTTCACGACCCCGAGGCGGCCGCAGGCCGAGGCGCCGAGCGCGCGCTGCCTCGTGCTGGTGACTCCGGATGCCCAGCGGACGATGAACACCTTCCTCGGCGCGGCGCAGAACCTCAATGTCGAGGCGCTGGACGAAGCGCAGGTAAAGGGCGCCGGCATCCTCTATCTGGAAGGCTATCTCTGGGATCCGGAGCGGCCGCGCTACGCGATGGTGAAGGCGATCGACCTCGCCCATGCCGCCGGGCGGAAGGTGGCCTTCACCCTCTCCGACACCTTCTGCGTCGACCGGCACCGGGAAGGCTTCCTGAAGCTGCTCGACGACAAGCGCGTCGACATCCTCTTCGCCAATGAGGCCGAGGTGCGTTCGCTGACCGGCGAGGACGATCTCGACGCTGCGGTCACGGCGGCGGCAGCGCTTGTGCCGTTGCTGGTGGTGACGCGGAGCGAGCATGGCGCGCTCGCCGTCGAAGGCGGGCAACGCGTCGACGTCCCCGCGGAGCCCGTCGCCAAGGTGGTCGACACGACCGGCGCCGGCGATCTCTTCGCCGCCGGCTTCCTCACCGGCCAGTCGCAGGGCCGCTCGCTGGAGGACAGCCTGCGCATGGGCGCGATCGCCGCCGCCGAGGTCATCTCACACTACGGCGCGCGGCCGGAAGCGGACCTCAAGGCGCTGGTCGCGGCGCGGCTCGGCTAAGCGGCGGGCCGGCGAAGTTCGACCACGTTGCCGGACGGATCGCGCACGTAAAAGGACAGGCCCTCCGCCTCGCGCCGCTCCTCGACGATCTCCACGTCGTGGCGCGCGAGATGGTCGCGCATCGCCTGTTCGTCCCATGGACCGGTGGCGAGGCAGAAATGGTCGATGTTGCGGCCGCGCTCCCGCACCGGCCGGGCCCAGGCGCCCTCGTCGACGGAGATGTCGACCAGGTCCACCGCCGACGCGCCGGCGCTGAGCTCGGCCATGGCGAATTGCGGAAGCCGCGCTTTGACCGCGCAGCCGATCACGCCGCAATAGAAACGCTCGGCCGCCGCCAGGCCGTCCACCAGCAGGAGCAGATGGTCGAGCCGCTCCAGCCGGAAAGGCGGGGCCGAGTCGGTCACGGCACCTTTCCCATCGCGGCTAAAGCCGCTTTGGAAGAGGGTGCCGCACAAGCATCAATGCGTGCCCGGGATCGGCGGCTCGGTCCCTTCATAGGCCTCGGGCTCCGGCACATCGACGATGCCGCGGCCGACATGGCTCTTCCGGTAGCCGTAGAGGAAGTAGAAGATCAGGCCGACGACGGCCCAGACCAGGAACACCATCTGCGATGCCCGGTTGAGGCTGACGAACAGCACCACGCAGCCGAGGATCGACAGCGGCGCGATCACCCAGAGCGCGGGCGTGCGGAACGGCCGCACCCGGTTCTTGTCCTTCACGCGCAGGATCATCACGCCCAGCGATACGGCCGCGAAGGCGAACAGGGTCCCCGAGTTCGAATAGTCGGCGAGCGTCCCGACCGGCAGGAAAGCGGCGCAGATCGCCACGGCGATGCCGGTCACGATCGTCACCACCCAAGGGGTCCTGAACCGCGGGTGCACCGTGGCGAGGCTCTGCGGCAGCAGCCCGTCGCGCGCCATCACGAAGAAGATCCGGGTCTGGCCGTACATCATCAGCAGCACGACCGACGGCAAAGCGATCGTTGCCGCGAGGCCCACCAGCCAGCCGGCCCAAGGTGATGACACCTCGCGCAGCACATAAGCGAGCGCTTCCTTCGAGCAGACGAGCGGCGCGTGCGCCGCGCCGCAGGCCGCGCTGCCGTAAAGCTCAGGCGAGCCCTCTACGAAATATTTTCCGGTCGCCGGATCGAGCAGCGGCTGCGCGCCGAACGAACCGATCACGCCGCCGGCCACCAGCAAGTAGAAGATTGTACAGATGAGGAGCGACGCGATCAGCCCGATCGGCACGTTGCGCTGAGGGTTCTTGGTCTCCTCGGCCGCGGTGGAGACGGCATCGAAACCGACATAGGCGAAGAAGATCGACGCCGCCGCGCCCAGCACGCCGGTGCCCGAGGAATCCAGGGGATTGCCCCAGCCGCGCGGGGTGAAGGGGTGGAAATTGTGGGGGTGGCCGAAGATCATCGGCACCGTGATGATGACGAACAGGGTCAGCGCCGCGACCTTGATGCAGACGAGCACGGCGTTGAAGGTCGCGCTCTCCTTCGTGCCGATCACGAGCAGGGTGGTGACAAGGGCGGTGATGATCACGGCCGGCAGGTTGACGATGCCGCCGACCTCGCCGCCCTTGAGAATGCCCCATTCGATCTTGGGTCCGACGGTGAGGGCGTGCGGCAGGTGAACCCCCATCGAGTCCAGCAAACCGATGATGTGGCCCGACCAGCCGACCGCCACCGCGCTCGCGCCGAGCGCATATTCGAGGATCAGTGCCCATCCTACCATCCAGGCGAGGAGCTCACCCATCACCGCGTAGGAGTAAGTGTAGGCCGAACCGGCGACCGGCACCATCGACGCCAGCTCGGAATAGCAGAGGGCGGCAAGCGCGCAGACGGTTCCGGCGACGATGAACGAGATCATCATTCCCGGCCCCGCCTTCTGCGCGGCGGTGGCGGTCAACACGAAGATGCCGGTGCCGATGACGGCGCCGATGCCGAGCATGGTCAACTGGAAGGCGCCGAGCGAGCGTTTCAGGCTCTTCTTTTCAGCGGTGGCGAGGATGGCGTCGAGAGGCTTTACGCGCCCAAAAATCATGTCGATCCCCTTCGAAACTCCGCCCATTCCGGGCTTTTTGTCTTATGGGGGCGCAGCCTAGCGGCTCGAACCGCTTGCGCAACCGATTTTGCGGCCGCGCTTAGCGCGCCAGCATCGGCCCCAGCGGCCGGCCGCCGAACAGGTGGACGTGGAGATGCGGCACTTCCTGGCCGCTGTGCGCGCCGACATTGGCGAGCAGCCGGTAGCCCGGTGCGACCAGCCCCTGCTCGCGGGCGATATGGCCGATTGCGCGGACGAAGCCGGCAATCTCCTCGGCCGAGCCGCGCTCCGAAAAATCGTCCCACGAAACGTAGGCGCCCTTCGGGATGACGAGGATGTGGACCGGTGCCTGCGGATTGATGTCGTGGAAAGCGAGCGCGTGCTCGTCCTCGTAGACCTTCCGCGCCGGGATCTCGCCGCGCAGGATACGGGCGAAGATGTTGGTCTCGTCATAAGGCTGGGTGGCGTCGATCGGCATCGCTTCCTCCGGTCAAATCCTCAACATGGGTTATCACCCGCCGCAAGCGGGTTGACCCCGGCCCGCGCCGCGCTACCACGGGTGTCGATGCCAAGCGACACGCCCGACAGCCTGATTCCCTATGACGAGATCGTCCAGGAGGCGCTGCGCGCCGTCGTCGGGCGGGTGCTGGGCGAGGTGGAGAGCACCGGCCGGCTGCCCGGCGAGCACCATTTCTACATCACCTTCAAGACCGCCGCCGCCGGGGTCGAGATCCCCAAGCACCTCTCCGAGCGCTTTCCGGACGAGATGACGATCGTCATCCAGAACCGCTTCTGGGATTTGAAGGTGAGCGAGGACGGGTTCGAGGTCGGCCTCAGCTTCAACCAGGCGCCGGCGCGGCTCGTCATCCCCTTCTCGGCGATCACCGGCTTCGTCGATCCGGCGGTCAATTTCGCGCTCCAGTTCCAGGCCCAGGTCGAGGAAGCCGGGCCGCAGGAGCACGAGCGGGCGGAGAACGACGCCCCCGCCGCGGCGCCGGTCGAGGACGGCTCCAACGTCGTCTCGGTGGATTTCAGCCGGAAGAAGTGACTTCGAAGGCCGGGTGACGAGGCGATTTCCCCGCGCTATGTGCCGGCCATGATCTCCGTCACCACCAGCCGCACCGAAACCGACAGCTTCGGTCCCATTGACGTCCCCGACGATTCCTATTGGGGCGCGCAGACCCAGCGCTCGATCCAGAACTTCCCCTTCGGCCCGCGCGAGCACATGCCGGTGGAGGTCGTCCACGCCCTCGGTTTCGTGAAGCAGGCGGCGGCGCGGGTGAACGCGAAGCTGGGCGGCCTCGATCCCGAGTTGGCCGAGGCGATGCAGGCGGCCGCCGGCGAGGTCGCGAGCGGCATGCACGACGACCAGTTCCCGCTCGTCATCTGGCAGACCGGTTCCGGCACCCAGTCCAACATGAACGCCAACGAGGTGATCGCGGGCCGCGCGAACGAGATCCTGACCGGCACGCGCGGCGGCAAGAGCCCGGTCCATCCGAACGACCATGTCAACAAAGGGCAGTCCTCGAACGACAGCTTCCCGACGGCGATGCACATCGCCGCCGCCCGCGCGGTCGAGAAGAGGCTGATCCCGGCGCTGCAGACCATGCACCGGCGGCTGGCGGCGCAGGCATCGGCCTGGGATTCGATCGTCAAGATCGGCCGCACCCATCTCCAGGATGCGACGCCGCTGACGCTCGGCCAGGAATTTTCCGGCTATGCGGCGCAGGTCGAAAGCGGGATCGAGCGGCTGCGCGCGGTCATGCCGCGCGTGCTCCAGCTCGCCCAGGGCGGCACCGCCGTCGGTACCGGCCTCAACGCGCCGAAGGGCTTCGCCGAGCAATTCGCCGCCGAGGTGGCGCGGCTGACCAGGCTGCCGTTCGTCACCGCGCCCAACAAGTTCGAGGCGCTGGCGTCCCACGATACGCTCGTCGAGCTGTCGGGCGTGCTCAACGTCATCGCCGTCTCGCTGACCAAGATCGCTAACGATATCCGCCTGCTCGGCTCGGGTCCGCGCTGCGGCCTCGGCGAGCTGAAGCTGCCGGAGAACGAACCGGGCAGCTCGATCATGCCCGGCAAGGTCAACCCGACCCAGTGCGAGATGCTGACGATGGTCGGCGCGCAGGTGATGGGCAACCATGTCGCCGTTACGATCGGCGGTCTCCAGGGCCATCTCGAGCTCAACGTGTTCAAGCCGGTGATCATCGCCAACGTGCTGCGCTCGATCGACCTCCTATCGACGGGGGCGGAGAGCTTCACCGAACGGGCGCTGGACGGGCTCGAGCCGGACGAGCGGCGGATTTCAGAGCTGCTCGACCGCTCGCTGATGCTGGTGACGGCGCTGGCGCCGGAGATCGGCTATGACAATGCCGCCAAGATCGCCAAGCACGCCCATCAGAAGGGGCAGACGCTGAAGGAGGCGGGGCTGGAGCTCGGCCTGGTCGACGAGGCGACGTTCGACCGGGTGGTCAAGCCCGAGAAGATGCTGGGCCGTTGAGCGGATGAGGGGGGCACGACAGATCCTTTTGGCGGCGGCCCTGCTCGCCGCCGCGCCGGCCGCGGCCGCCACCCCCCTGCCCCGCATCCTCGCCGAGCCGAACGGGCGGCATCTGCTCACCGTCGACGGCCAACCTTTCCTGATGCTCGGCGGGCAGGCGAACAATTCGAGCAACTATCCCGCCATGCTGCCTCAGGTGTGGCCGGTGATCCACCGGATCCACGCCAACACGCTCGAAATCCCGGTCGCCTGGGAGCAGGTCGAGCCGGTCGAGGGGCAGTTCGATTTCTCCTGGGTCGACACGCTGCTGCGCGAGGCGCGCGAAAATCATGTGCGGCTGGTGCTGCTCTGGTTCGGCACGTGGAAGAACACCAGCCCCAATTACGCGCCCGAATGGGTGAAGCTGAACACGAGCCGTTTCCCGCGGATGAAGACGGCGGACGGGAAGACGCATTCCGTCCTCTCACCCCATAGCCGCACCACGCTGGAGGCCGACAAGCGCGCCTTCGTGCGGCTTATGGAGCATCTGCGCGATACGGACCCCGACAACCAGGTGATCATGGTCCAGGTGGAGAACGAGATCGGCAGCTACGGCCTCGCCCGCGACCATTCGCCCGAGGCGGAGCGGCTGTTCCGGGGCCCGGTGCCGGCCGAGTTGGTCCGCAAGCTCGGCAAAAAGCCGGGCAGCTGGACCGAAGTGTTCGGCGATTTCGCCGACCAGGCTTTCGCGAGCTGGCATATGGCGCGCTACGCGGACGAGATCGCCGCCGCCGGCAGGGCGGTGAAGGCCCTGCCGATGTATTGCAATTCGGCGCTCGGCAATCCGTTCGACGCGAAAGCGGCCTCGACCACGCCGAGTGGCGGCCCGCAGTGGAACATGATCGACGTCTGGCGCGCCGCGGCGCCGCACATCGATCTGGTCGCGCCCGACATCTACAATCGCGACGAGCGGGAGGTGGCCTCGCTGCTCGCCGACTATGACCGGCCCGACAATCCGCTGATGGTGCCGGAAACCGGCAATTCGATCGACCATGCCCGCTTCTTCTGGGAAGCGCTCGGCCACGGCGCGATCGGCTATTCGCCGTTCGGCATGGATGCGACGGGCTATTTTAACTACCCGCTCGGCGCGAAGGAACTCGACGCTGCAACGCTCGACGCCTTCGCCTCCAAATATGCCGTGTTCGCGCCGATCGCCCGCACTTGGGCGCAGATCGCCGCGACCCACCCGATCTGGGGCATCGCCAAGGGCGCCGACGCGGCCGACCGCGGCACGACGATGGGCCGGTGGAAGGTTACGGCCCAGTTCGACCTTTGGGCGTTTGGCGAGCGCGACTGGACCTGGATCAAGAGCGATCCCAATCCGAACAAGGGCAAGCCGGTCGGCGGCGCCGTAATCGTCCAGACCGGGCCGGACGAATTCCTCGTCTCCGGCTCCGACGTTCGCCTCCGCTTCGGGCTGGACAGGCCGGCGGCGGGCGAGAATTCGATGCTGGCGCGCGTCGAGGAAGGCACGTTCGACGAGAGCGGCCGCTGGGTGATGCGGCGGGTCTGGAACGGCGACGAGACCGATTACGGCCTGAACTTCACGTCCGAGCCGGTGCTGCTGCGGGTGAAGCTCGGCACCTATCGATAGACGCAAACCCGGAAATCCGATCCCTCCCAGCAGGCGGGATCGCGGCGGGAGCGGCGGGCGCTACCCCAGCGAGAATTGACGCCGGACGTCGTGAGGCCGCTGACCTCCGCCGCGCCGGGCCCGGTCAGCGAAACGGAGATGTCGGTCACCTCCCCGGAGAAAACGCGCCGCCCGACCGGCGCGATGCTGAACGAGCCCTTGGCTTCCGGTAGGAAGCGGCACGGCCCCGAATAGCTTTTCTCGCCGGCGCTGGCGACGAGGCAGCGCGCCGGCGCGGGCTTGGCGTGCGCGGCGAACGGGAATGCGGCGATCGCGACGAGAAAGACGGCCTGTTTCATCGCGATCTCCGGCGGTTCAGCGGAAGCGATAGTTAAACCGAAGCCCGACGGTGTCGAGGCCGGGATTCTGCCGGCCGGCGATGTTGGCATGGCTGAGATGGACCCAACTCGCCTCGACCGACGCTCCGGCCGGGAGGCGGACGCCGATTCCGATCTCCGGCTCGAACAAAACGCGCGAGCCGAACCAGATGCGGTCGGCGCCGGGTCGCCCGGGACCGGTGTGGACGGCGATGCCGATCCCCGGCCGCACGTAAAACGGGCTGCCGATACGCCAGTCGATCCCCGCCGCGGCAAAATGGGTGCCGCCGGCGCTGTTCGCTGAGACGAAGACATGGGGATGCGGCCCGCCGAGGATCGGCAGGATGCTCCCTCCCCGCCAGCCAAGCTCGAAATCCGTGCCATGCTCGGTGCCGCCGACCGCGACGATATGGAGATCGTGCGCATAGACGCCGCCGAAAAGCTCGTCGGCCCTGGCCGGCGTCGCGAGGAGAGCGATGAGGCCAAGGCCGGTCGGGAGAAATGAGGAGAGCTTCATGGCGGTCGCGGCGGGCCCCCTAACATGCGCCCCGGCGCGCGGGAACCGTCCGCCGCCGCTCCGGGTTCAGCCGGCATGAGCGACCAGCCTCTCAACCCCGGCGACGAAGCCGCGCCCGGCACGCCCGGCACCGGCGAGGATATCTGCCCCCATTGCGGCGGCACCGGCGAGCATGACGGCAGACCCTGCCCCGTCTGCGGCGGCACCGGCAAGGTGGTCGAGGGCATCGGCGGGGGCTAAGCGCCGCCTTGCCATGTCCTGATCGCGTCGTTCGGCGCGATCAGCATCAGGACGTTCAGCGTCAGATTGTCGCGGCTGACGGCGAGCGCCAGCAGCTCGAAGCCGATGGCGAGCGTCACCGTCGCCCAGACCGGCAGGCGGCGCGCCAGGGCGAATCCGAGCAGCATGAAGCAGATGTCGGAGACCGAATTCAGGATGGAATCGCCGCTATAGCCGAAGGCGGCGGTCTCGTGCCGATAGCGCTCGATGATGATCGGGCTGTTCTCGAGCAGCTCCCACGCCGATTCGATGAGGATCGCGGCGAGCAGCCGGTCGCCGGGCGGGTTCCGTTTCAGCGCGAGCCAGCCGATCAGATAGAAAAGGAAGCCGTGGATGATGTGGCTGAGGCTGTACCAGTCGGCGATCTGCTGGCTGTTCTCAGCGCTGCGCACGGCGCCGGTCCACAGCTTGACCGTGCCGCAGGTGCACAGCGGCGGCCGCCCCATCGCCAGCTCGACCGCCGCCGTCAGCGCCAGCATCGCGAAAGCGATCGCCCAATAAAGGCGCGGGATCGGCGGCGCGTTCATTCGTTCGCGTAGGGTGCTTGACGGGCGGGCGGCTGGCAAGCCAGTAGCGCGCATGGAGATCAAAAGCGCGTTCAAGCGGCGGGGGCTGCTCTACGTCCTCTCCAGCCCCAGCGGCGCCGGCAAGTCGACGATCGCGCGTATGCTGCTCGAAAGCGACGACGGCGTCGCCATGTCGGTCTCGGCGACGACGCGGCCGATCCGGCCGGGCGAGGTGGACGGGCGCGACTATCATTTCGTCAGCGACGCGGAATTCGATGCGATGGTCGCCGCGGGCGCCTTCCTCGAATGGGCGCACGTCTTCGGCCACCGCTACGGCACGCTCAAGACCGAGGTGGTAAAGACGATCGAGGGCGGTCGCGACGTGCTGCTCGACATCGACTGGCAGGGCACGCAGCAGCTGAAGCAGGTCGATCCGGACATCGTCCGAGTCTTCATCCTGCCGCCCTCGATGACCGAGCTCGAGCGGCGCCTGCGCGCGCGCGGCACGGACAGCGAGGAGGTGATCCGCAAGAGGATGGACAGGGCAGCGTCGGAGATCAGCCACTGGGCGGAATATGATTATGTGCTGATCAACAACGACGCCGAGAAATGCCGCGAGCTGGTCCACAACATCCTCAAGGCCGAGCGGCTGAAGGCGACCCGGCGCGTCTTCCTCCACGATTTCGTGCGCCAGCTGATCGGCTGATTTCCGCTTCCCGGCATTTGGGCGTAGTATCGGCCCACAGAACAGGGGAGGAAGAGATGGCACGTACCTTCGTCGGCGGCATCGTCGCCGGACTCATCATCTTCGTGCTGGGCTACGTTTTCTGGGCGACACCGCTCGGAGACATTCCCTACAAGACGGCCGGCGACGCGCAGAACGCCGCGGTCCAGGCGGCGATGGCGCAGAACCTCACGCCGACCGGCACCGGCGCCTACATCATCCCGGCGCACCATGGCGCCGAGGGCGCGGTTCTCTACGCCAAGGGACCGATCGCGACCGTCTATTTCAACACGGCCGGCTTCTCGCCGGACGACATGTCGATGCTCCTGCCGGGCTTCATCGCAGCGGTCGTCGCGGGGCTGCTGATTGCCTTCGGGCTCGCCGCGGTCGGCGGCGGCGGGCGCAGCTTCGCCGGCACGGCGCGGCTGGTGGTGCTGTTCTCGCTCGGCTTCACATGCTGGGAGTTTCTCGGCGCGCCAATCTTCAACCATTTCGGCTGGGGCTATTGGATCTACGCCTTCATCGCCGAATCGGTGTCGTGGATCGTCGCCGGCCTCGTCGTCGCGCGCTGGTTCATGCCGCGCGGCTATGTGACGGCGGCGGCGCCCGCGGCAGAGCCGATGCCCGCTACAGCAGAGTGAGGAGACGATAGGCGGCGTCGAAATCGCGCCGCCGCGCCTCCAGCGCCTGGGTGGCGAGCGCGTCCTCGCCCCATTGCTCGGCCTGCCAGGCCTCGTCGAGCGTGGCGGCGGCCCACGCCTCGTCGCGCCCGATCTCGCCCTCCTCCAGCGCCAGCGCGACGACGAGCGAGCCGGAGATCGTGACCAGCGGCGACAGAGCGGCGAGCCGGAACGGATCGCGCGTGGCGACGGCGCGGGCGAGGCGGTCGACCGTCTCCGCCGGCTGGGGCTTGTGCATCACCCCGCAGACGGTCTCGAAATCGACGTCGTAGCGCCGCCGTGCCCAGGCGAGCAGCCGGTCCCATCTTTCTTCCTGCCGCCGTACCAGCTCCGGGGGCCCTTCCGAACGGTAGCAAAGGAGGTCGCTCTCCCCATAAGCTGCGAGATTCCGCGCGAAGGCCGCCGGATCGGGGACGACGCGGTCGATCGCCGCATTGGCGAGGCCGGTCAGCGGCATTGCACGCGGATCGATCTCCTCCCCCTGCCCGTTCCATTCGGCGGCGATCGCCTCGCCCAGCTCTTCGGTCGGCACGACGAGCGGATTGCGCGCCGGAGTCTTCACCGGCCGTCCGTCGAGCAGGATCGCGACCCCGCCTTCCGCGGGCGCGGCCGTGGCTTGACGGTAGAAGCGCTTCACCGCCCGTCCTGGCGCTTCCAGTGACGGGCGAGCCAGCTCGGTCCCCAGAAGGCGAGGACGAGGCCCGCCAGCGCCAGCGGCAGGCCGACGATGCTGCCGCCCGGGACCAGCAAATTGGTTTGCCAGATGGCGAGCGCGATCAAGCAGAAGATGGTCGCGCCGATCCGCAGCAGGTTCACCATGATGAACCGGTTGCGCCAGAGATCGTCCTTGTCCTGGGGTGTCATGCGAAGGCCTTTGCCAGCGTCGCGATGTCAGCGGGATGTCGCGCGATGCAATCCGCGCCGGCGGCGAGAAGTTCCTGCTCGTCGTGATAGCCCCAGGCGACGCCGATCGCACGGACGCCCGCCGCCTTCGCCATGACCATGTCGTAGCTGGTGTCGCCGATCATCATGCTGAGCTCGGGCGCCGCGCCGGCCTCGGCAAGCGCCTGCTCGACCATTGAGGGATGCGGCTTGGAGGGATGGCGGTCGGCGGTCTGCAGCGAGACGAAGCGGCGGGAGAGGCCGTGCCGCTCGAGGCAAAGCGAGAGGCCGCGGTCGGACTTGCCGGTGGCGACGGCGAGCAGCCAGCCCTCCGCCTCCAGCACATCGAGCAGCTCGGTGATCCCCTCGTAAAGCGGTTCCTCGACGAGGCCGCGGCCGCGCAGGCGGTGGAAGGCCGTCTTGTACTCCTCGGCGAGGGCGCGGTGGAGGTCCGGCTCCGCCTCGGGCAGCATCGCCCGCATCGCTTCGACGAGGCTGAGCCCGACCACCCGCCGCGTCCGCTCGCGCGGCGGCGCCTCCAGCCCGGCGCCGACGAAACATTCCTCCATGGCGCGGCAGATATTCGCCTGGCTGTCGACCAAAGTGCCGTCGCAGTCGAAGATGGCGAGGCGGTTCATTCGCGCATCGCCTCCGCCGTCGCGCGATCGCCCCGTGCCGCCAGCGCATCCGCGATCCGCGCCCGCACCTCGCGCGGCTTGTCCTGATCCATCTTGGCCGTGCCGCGCCAAGCGGTGACATTCATTTCGAACGCGGTGATCCCATTCAGCAGGGTTTCGAACAGCTCGCCACTAATCCGGTCGCGGGTCCAGGCCGGCTTCGGCGCAAGCAATGCCTCCTGCTCTGCGGACAGAGCATCGAGGAGGCGGATGGTCTCCTCGCGCCCGATCGGCCGCACCGGCCCTTCCAGCTCCACGGCGAGATAGTTCCAGGTCGGGACGCGGCCTTCGAGGCCATACCAGTCCGGGCTGATATAAGCGTGCGGGCCGGTGGCGACGAACAAAGCCGTGGTGCCCGCCACGAGCGGATCGTGGACGAGGTTGCGGCGCGAGCAGTGGAAGAGCAGCCGCTCGCCCTCCACCAGCACCGGCACATGCACCGCGCGCGGCCCCTCGGGCGCCTGCACGAAGATCGTGCCGAAGCCGAGCGCGCGGACCATCACCGCCATCTCCGCTTGGTCCTCCAGGTGGAACTTGCGGTTAGGGTGCATCAGCGCCGTCCCCTGCTGCGGCGTTCGCCCTTGCGCTCCTTGCGCCTGGCCTTGCCGGCAGCGGCGGCGGCCCGTTTCCGGCCCTCCGGGGTCTCGGACGCCTTGACCTCGTCGAGCGGCAGGTCACCCGCTTCCTCCTCGAAGCCCAGGCTTGCGAGCGTCTCGGCGAAATGGGCGGGCAGCTCGGCGGTGACGTCGACGCGCCCGCCGTCGGGATGGTCGATCCGGAGGCGCCGCGCGTGGAGGTGGAGCTTGCGGCTGATCGCGCCGGTCAGGAACGCCTCCTGCCCGCCATATTTGCCGTCGCCGACGATCGGATGGCCGATCGCCGCCATGTGGACGCGCAATTGATGCGTGCGGCCGGTGAGCGGCTGCAGCTCGACCCAGGCGGCGCGGTTGCCCGCCCGCTCGATCACGCGATAGCGGGTCTTCGCCCCCTGCCCTTCCGTCTCGTCGACATGCATCTTCTCGCCGCCGGTGCCCGGCTGCTTGGCGAGCGGCAGGTCGATCATGCCGTCCTTGATGTCGGGCACGCCGACGACGATCGCCCAATAGACCTTGCGCGCCGTGCGCCCGGAAAAAGCCTTCGAGAAGAAAGCCGCCGCCCGTGCGGTGCGGGCGAGGAGCAGGACGCCCGACGTGTCCTTGTCGAGCCGATGGACGAGCTTCGGCCGTTGCCCCGAATCGTCGGCGAGGCCGTCGAGCAGGCCATCGAGATGGGTGCGCGTCTTCGTTCCGCCCTGGGTGGCGAGGCCGGGCGGCTTGTTGACGACAATCGCCTGCGGGTCGCGGTGGATGACGATCTCGTTGACGAACGCGATCTCGTCGTCGCTGAGCACCTTTCGCTCGGGCTTCGGGCGCGGATTGGCGGGCGGCTCGGCCGGCGGGACGCGGATCTGCTGCCCCGCTTCGAGCCGGTCGCCCGGCGCCGCGCGCTTGCCGTCGACCCGAAGCTGTCCCGTCCGCGCCCAGCGCGAGACGAGGTTGAAGCTCGCCTCCGGCAGATGGCGCTTGAACCACCGGTCGAGGCGGATGCCGTCGTCGTCCGGTTCGACGGTGAACTGGCGGACCTGCGGCTCGCTCATGTCCAGATCCGGGCGAGCCCCCAGCCGGCGACGAACAGCAGCAGCGCGCCGAGCACGGAGAGGAAGGCATAGCCGATCGCGATCCAGATCTGGCCGCGCTCGATCATCGCGAAGAGGTCGAAGGAGAAGGAGGAGAAGGTGGTGAAGCCGCCGAGCACGCCGACGCCGAGCAGCAGCCAAGCCGGGCGGCTGGTCAGTGCGACGCCCATCAGCGAACCGACGAGCAAGCCCATGGCCAGGCCGCCGACGAGGTTCACCGTCAATGTGCCCCAGGGAAAGCCGGGGCCGAAATGGCGCAAGGTGAGCCGGCCGACCTCGTAGCGGAGGCCGGCGCCGGCGGCGCCGCCGAGCATGACGAGAAGGAGCGCGGGCATCGGCGGCGATGTAGCGGCGCCCGCCCCGCCGCGCCAGCCCGGCTCTGGCGGTTCAGCCGCCGACGATCAGGGAGATTTCGCTGCCGCCGTCTTTGGGGCTTGCGATCAGGTAGAAGGCCTGGTCGCCAAGGGTGCCGGCGAGGATTTGGTCGCCGTCGCGCGCCTGGCGGCCCGTTGCATAGCCGGCGCGGGTCGCCTGCGCCTGGTACCAGCCGATCACCCGGTCCCAGGGATCGGGCGTGGCGAGGATGACGGCGCGAAGGCGGCAGGGCGCGGCATCGGTGCCAGCCGCCTCGGTCACGCGGGCGCCGGGATAGAGCGGGAATTCGGGCGGGAGGCGTTTCGCCCAGCCAAGGTTCGAGTCCAGCGCCGCCGCGGCGCAGGGCGGCGCCGGCGTGTTGGCGGAATCGGGCGGATAGAGCGCCTGGGGCGGACCGCCGGCGGAGCGGACCGCATTGCGGTTCGACTGGGTCGAGAGATTACGGTCGGTGAGGATGGGGTCGTTGATCGCGCTCGTCACCGCCGGATCGGCATTGTTGGGGACGAGCTGATTGTCGAGCGCCGCGAGATTGTTCGCCGGATCGGCCCCGCGCGAGCAGCCGGCAAGCGCCGATGCGCCGCACAGCAATGCGGGGAGGAGCAAGGTCGACCGGACACGCGTCATCGCCCACTTATGCCTCAGGAGCGCGCAAGAATGGGTGAGCGGATATGGTTAATTCGCTTCCGCGCCGCCTTCCGTTCCCTCCCGGACCCGCCACCAGGCAAAGGTTTCCTCTTGGACCGCGGCGATGAACCTTTGCGCCTCCGACCCCTCCCACGGCCCTTCATAACCTCGGGAGCGGGCTCCTCCCGCCACCCACCAGCCCTGCCCCGGAATGCCGTCGCTCTGGCGCACCACCAGCACCGCGAGCTCCGGCTCGCCCCGCATCTCCGCCGCCGCGTCGACCGTGCCCAGGATGGCGCACAGCGCCCGCATCTTCGGCCGCGAGAAGGGATAGCCGAGCCGCTCCAGAAGCTCGGAATAGGTCAGGGCAACGCCGGCGCGCGCGGCGGCGACGAGATGGGCGCGCACCTCTTCGGGCTCCGCCAGCGCCGGCATGCCCGGCTCAGTCGTCGTGGTGGACGCGCAGCCGCCCTTCGGTGCCGCCGCCCGGGCCGGGGCCGAGGCTCAGCTTGAAGGGGTGCTGCTCGTGCTGCTCGATGCCGGTGAAGACGTAATTCGATCCGTCCTTCCGGTCGGATTTCAGCTTGAAACCCTCGGCACGGGCCGGGTCGCGATACCAGGCCGCCACCTTGTCCGGCGAATCGGTCGTCTGGAAGCGAATCTCGACATCGGTGTCGCCGCCCTGATTGTCCTTGTCCGCGGCCGCGATCGCCATGCCGCCGAGCGTGGAGCCGGGGTAAAGGACCTTGCTGTCCTTGCCGACCCTAGCCTGGCCGCTCAGCTCCTTCGGCACGCTGATCGAGATATCGACGCCGGGCGCCTTGACCGAGATCGTGCCGGCCTTGGCCCTGCCCTCGGCGGAGACCGTCTGGCTGTTGTCCACGACGTCGCTGTCGGCACCGTGACCGCGATCGACATGGCAGGCGGACAGGCAAAGGATCGCGCTTAGAACAAGGGGTCTTGAAGCCAACATCACGCTCTCCTTACTCCGGGGCGAGAGTAGCCGATTGCGCGCCGCACGCAATCGCTTGCGGCATGGCGCGGCGGCGCGGCTGCGGCTAAGCAGCAGCCGATGCACATGCTGCGCCTCTCTGCTGTCCTGTGTCTTCCGCTGCTGGCCGGCGGCTGCCTGATGCTGCCGGTGGTCGAGGAGCATGTCTATTCGACCTGCCACGCGATTAGCTCCAGCGGCTGGACGGCGCATGTCGAGCGCATTCCCGACCATCACAACCGGCCGATCCTGCAGCCGACCCTGATCGTCTCCGGCCGGGTGACGGTGCCGAGCGAGGGCTATTCGGTGTCGCTCGACCTCGGGCCGGTGCGGAAGCTCGATCCGCCGGTGCAACAGATCCTCGTCCGCACCGAGCCGCCCGCCGGCCCGGCCGCACAGGCCCCCACGACGGTGGACGTGCGCGGCGCCTTTCCCGCGCTGAAGCGCTACGGGGCGGTGACGATCCGCTGCGGCGACGGTATTCTCGCCATCATCAAGCCGGTGCCGCGAACCAACTAGCCGAGGCTGGCGGCGAGCGCGGGCCGAATCACGATGACGATGCCGACGAGACTGACGCCCCAGGCCAGCGACCGCACATAAGGGATTCCGAACGCATAGAGCGGCAGGTAGACGATCCGCGCGACGATCCAGACGAGGGCGCCGATCGCGGTCACCCGATCGTTGAGATGGGCGACGGAGACGATGAGCGCCGCCGCCGCAAACAGCGGAAACGTCTCGTAAAAATTGGCCTGCGCGCGCTCCATGCGGCCGACGATCGGCTGCGCCGCCGGCAGCGCCTCGTCCCGCGCGCCAATGTTCCATTTGAGGCCATATTGATGCGTCCTGACCTGCGCCGTGACGAGGATGTGGAGGAGCGCGAGGACGCAGCCCCAGGCGAGAACGTCGAGCTCGGTGGTCATGGGACGATTGTCACGCATCCGGAACGAATACACAAGGGGCGGCACCTTGCCTGACCTTTCCGGCCGCGTAATAATGCGCCTATGTCCCGAGACCCGCGCGTCGATGCCTATATCGCCCGCCAGGCGGATTTCGCCCGGCCGATCCTCGAGCATCTGCGCGAGACCGTCCACGCCGCCTGCCCCGAGGCCGAGGAAACGCTCAAATGGAGTATGCCGAACTTCCTCTACAAAGGGAAGATTCTCGCCAACATGGCGGCCTTCAAGGCGCATGCCGCCTTCGGTTTCTGGCGGTCGAGCAACGTGCTCGGCGAAACCGGCGCCGAGCGTGACGCCATGGGCCAGTTCGGCCGCCTCACCTCCGTCGACCAGCTGCCGCCGCCCGAGGCGCTTCGCGGCCTCGTCGCGAAGGCGATGGCGGCGATCGACTCCGGTCCGGCGCCCGCCAAGCCGAAGAAGCCACCCAGGCCCGAGCTGCCGACTCCCGACGATCTTCGCGCGGCGCTCGACGCATCGCCCAAAGCTGCGGCGGCGTTCGATGCGTTTCCGCCGAGCTGCCGGCGCGAATATGTCGAGTGGATCGTCGAGGCCAAGCGGCCGGAAACGCGGGCAAAAAGGGTCGCACAGGCGGTCGAATGGACGGCCGAGGGCAAGCGGCGGAACTGGAAATACGAGAATTGCTGAGCGCGCATTAACCAACACCGATTGCTACCTTTGGCGACCGCTTTAATATTCCATCAAACCTCTGTGGCTAGTGGTGGGTTCGACCGGAGCCACCCAGGACCACATGTACCACACGCCTGTATCCCTGGATTCAGACCAGCTGGACGGCGAGCCCGCGGAGTTCGTCGAGGCCGGCGTCGATGCCGACGTCGGCAGCCGCCAGCTGCGCGAAGCCCATCTGCAGAACGAGCAGGCGGAGGCGCGCACCCTGTTTGCGCCCTTCTTCGCCATCACCTCGGTGGGCTCGGCGCTGCTCGTCGCCTGGTCGCTTCTCCACCATCAGTCGCCGCTGCTGATCGGCGGCTGGCTCGCCGTCGTGCTCGGCGCGAACTGGCTCAACTACCGGCTGATCATCCAGGAAGGCTCCATGGCCGGAGGGCGCTCGGCGCGGCGCCGCACGGTCGTCCGGCCGATCCTCGAGACGCTGGGGCTCGCGGCGACCTGGTGCTCGCTCCCCACCTGGTCCTTCGCACACCAGCCGCACGAGACGCAGATCGTCATCGTCGCGGCGATGGCGGCCATGATCATCGCCGCGATCGCGCTCGCCGCCATTCCCGCCGCCGCTTATGCGTGGATCGCGGCGATCACCGCCGCGCTCTGCGCCGCTTACTATCTCGGCGCCGGAGTCATCGAGCCGATCATGGCGCTGACCATCGCCGGCGTCGCCGCCGTCTCGATCTTCGGTATGGCGCGGCTCACCCGCTGGACCTACTCGCAGCTGCGCAGCATCGCCTCGGCCAAGGCGCAGGCTGAATCGGTCCTGCTCCTGCTCAAGGAATATGAGCATCGCGGGGTCGGTTGGCTGTGGCAGGTCGATTCCGAGAATCGCGTCGTCTACATCTCCTCGCGCATGACCTCGCTGCTCGGCCGCTCGGCCAGCCAGCTGATGGGCCATTCGCTGCCGGCGACGCTCGGCGGCAACAGCGTCCTCGGCCGCACCCTCCTCGCCCGCCAGCCCTTCGCCAACCTGGAGATGGAGCTGAAGACGCGGCGCGGTACCCGCTGGATCAGCCTGTCGGGCGATCCGATCATCGATATGTCGGGGCAGTTCCAGGGCTTCCGGGGAGTCGGTTCGGACATCACCGAGGTTCGCCGCACCCAGGAGCGTCTCACCAACCTCGCCAATATGGACGTGCTCTCGGGCCTGCCGAACCGCGGCCGCGTGCGCCAGCTGCTCGGCGAGGCGCTGTCGACCGCCCAATCGAGCAATGTGCCCTGTGCGATCATGTTCCTCGATCTCGACGGCTTCAAGCCGGTCAACGACACGTTCGGCCACCCCAAGGGTGACGCGGTGCTGAAGAGCGTGTCGCAGCGCCTGGTGCGCGAGGTCGCCGAATCCGGCCATGTCGGCCGCATGGGCGGCGACGAGTTTGCCATCGTCATCCGCGACGGCCAGAGCCGCAAGAAGGTCGAGCAGCTCGCCCAAAGGATCATTACCGCCGTCGCCGATCCCTACCATATCGACAAGGCCGAGATCCGGATCGGCGTGTCGATCGGCTGCGCCTTCGGCCCGATCGACGGCCAGAGCGTCGACGACCTAATCCAGAAGGCCGACCTCGCCTTGTACCAGGCGAAGGGCCAGGGCCGCGGCACCTGCTGCTATTTCTCCGCCGACATGCAGAACGAGGCCGAGGATCGCCTCCGTCTCGAGCAGGATTTGCGCCAGGCGATCCAGCTCAAGCAGTTCCGCCTCGACTACCAGCCTTTGATCAACGCCGCCGACCAGAGCCTGATGGGCTTCGAGGCGCTGATCCGCTGGCATCACCCGACCCGCGGCATGGTCTCGCCGATCCACTTCATCCCGCTCGCCGAGGAGACGGGGCTGATCATGGACCTCGGCGACTGGGTCATCGACGAGGCCTGCCGCGCCGCCTCCGTCTGGCCGGACTTCATCAGCGTCGCCCTCAATCTTTCGGCCAAGCAGCTGATCATGCCGGCGCTGCCGAACACGGTCAGCGAAGCGCTGTCCAAATACCGGCTGAAGGCGAACCGGCTCGAGCTCGAAGTCACCGAATCGGTCTTCCTCGGCGACAGCCAATGCTCGGTCGACGTGCTGAAGCGGCTGCGCTCGCTCGGCGTCGGCATCGCGCTCGACGATTTCGGCACCGGCTATTCCTCGCTCGGCTACCTCAACAAGGCGGTGTTCCATAAGCTGAAGATCGACGGCAGCTTCGTGCGCGAGGCCGCGAACAACCGCGAGACGGTCGCGATCATCCAGTCGATCGTCAGCCTCGCCAAGAGCTTCCGCATGACGGTGACGGCCGAGGGCGTCGAGACCGCCGACGATTTCACCCGCATGCGCGACCTCGGCGTGCACCAGATCCAGGGCTATTTGTTCGGCCGCCCGATGAGCTTCGAGCGCGCGACCGAGCTGATCCACGGCACCCAGACCCGCCTCACCGCCTGATTGGAGCCGCGGCCGAAGCGGGTTAGGAAGCGGCGATGCGCCGCCTCGCCATTCCCGTTCTGCTGCTCGCCGCCTCCTGCCATGGGGAAGCCCCTGCCCCGCCGCCTCAGAAGCAAGTAGCACCTGCGTCCCATGCCGCCCCACAAACGCAGGCGCCCGTAACGCAGCCGGAGGTGCAATCCACCTCCGACGACGCGGCCGGCGCCGCCGATCTGCTCCGGCATTATTTTGCGCTGATCGAGGCCGGGAAATACGAGGATGCATGGCGGATGCGCAGCGGCGGGCGCGGCATCGACGAGAGCCAGTTCGCCGCCCATTTCAAGGCCTATGAGAGCTACCAGCCGCAGGTCGGCCTTCCGAGCCGGCCGGTGACCTCCGACGGCTGGATCTGGGTCGAGGTGCCCGTGATGACCACGGGCCGCTTCCTCGGCGGCAAGCCGTTCGGAAGCGCCGGCAGCGTCACCCTCCGCCGTCCCGCGCCCGGCAGCGAGGCGCCCGCTGGCGAGCATGGCTGGCGCATCTACACTGGTTGAGCATCCGCAAACGGAACATTGAAGTACCCGGCCTGTTGATGTAATGTTGTGACATTACACGATGGAGAGGGACGATGATGAGGACGCGCCGCATTTCCTTCGCTACCGCCGCCGAGCAGCCGATCGCCACGCTCAACACGACGCCGCTCATCGACGTCATGCTGGTGCTGCTCATCATGTTCATCATCACCGTGCCGCTCGCCACCCATGCGGTGAAGCTCGACCTGCCGGTGGGCGCACCCTCTTCGCAGCCTGAACCGAAGGTCCACCGGGTCGACCTCGACGGCGCCGGCCGCATTTATTGGGACGGCGCTCCGGTCGGAGCGGCCGCGCTTCACGACCGGCTCGATGCCTTCCGCGCCGCGCGCGACGACGGCGTGCTGGAGCTTCGCGCCGACGGCACCGCGCGCTATGACGATTTCGACCGCTTGCTCGCGGTCATCAAGCGGAGCGGGATCGAACGTCTCGCGTTTGTCGGCAATGAAAGGTTCGCGGGGTCCGCGGACCGCTGATCCGGGGAAGACCTATGCTGAGACGAATGACACCGGCGCTGGGCGTGCTGCTGCTCCTCGCCGGCTGCGGCGACGGCACGACGGCACAGCAGAACGTCACGACCATGAAGGTGGAGAATGCGGGCTCCGACCGGCTCGCGGCGATGACGCCGCTCTACCGCAATCTCGGCCTGTGGCGGGCGATCCGCGATGCGCCGCAGCGCTGCAAGAAGGTCGACGCGGGCGCGTTCCAGCAGGACTATAAGGGAATGGCGATGTGGACGGCGCATTGCACCGACACAGGCCAGTGGATGCTGTTCATCGCACCCAATGACGACGTCCAGGTTCGCGCCTGCGCCGACGCGGCGACTCTCAAGCTGCCGGCCTGCAAGCCGCTCCCCGCAGCGGCGGCCGAGCCCGAAAAGACTGCGGCGGGGCCGAAGAAAGGCTGAAGCGCACTGGCGGATGTTCGCGTTTTGGTCTACGCCTCGCGCGGCAAGAGGGAGACCGCCATGACCCAGAATCTGACGTTCTACACCAATCCGATGTCGCGCGGACGCATCGTCCGCTGGATGCTCGAGGAAGTAGGGCAGCCCTATGAGACGGTGATCCTCGGCTATGAGGACAGCATGAAGGCGCCCGACTATCTCGCCGTCAATCCGATGGGGAAAGTGCCCGCGATCAAGCATGGCGACACGGTCGTCACCGAGGGCGCCGCGATTTGCGCCTATCTCGCCGACGCCTTCCCGGATGCCGGCCTCGCGCCGCCGCCGGGCAACCAGAAGCGCGGCACCTATTATCGGTGGCTGTTCTTCGGCGCGGGACCGGTGGAATCGGTCGCGATCGGCAAGGCGCTCGGCCTGCTCGCGCCGGCGGACAAGAAGAGGATGGCGGGCTACGGCAGCTATGAGGATGTGATGAACACGCTCGAGCAGGCCGTCTCCAATTCGGGCGGCCCCTATCTCTGCGGCGACCAGTTCACTGCCGCCGACGTCTATCTCGGATCGCAGATCGGCTGGGGCATGCAGTTCGGCACGATCGACAAGCGGCCGGCCTTCGAGACCTATTTCGCCCGTCTGGTCAACCGACCCGCCGCCGTCCGCGCCCGCGAGATCGACGACGCGCTGACGCCGCCGGAAATGCGCCCGCAAATGCCCGCGCCGCAGCCCGCCTGAGCTCCCGGAGCGGGAACTTCGGTTCCCGCTCCCGCTCTAATCCATGTGTCGGAGGCCGGTGCGCAGATAATCCCAGCCGGTCACCAATGTGAGGATGGCGGCCGCCCACAGGCTGGCGATGCCGAAGACATGCACCCACGGCCATTGCGGCAGAGCGCCAGCGAGGATCAGCGCGCCCAGCGACACGAGCTGGAAGGTCGTCTTCCACTTGGCGAGCTGGCTGACCGGCACCGACACCTGCAGCCCGGCGAGGAATTCGCGCAGGCCCGACACGGCGATCTCGCGGATCAGGATGATCAAAGCGGCGACGACATGGATTCCCGGAATCGCGTGGACGAAGACCAGCATCAGGATCACCGAGGCGACCATGATCTTGTCGGCGATCGGATCGAGGAAGATGCCGAGCCTCGACACGGCGCCGCGCGCGCGGGCGACATAGCCGTCGAAATAATCGGTGATGCCCATCAGGCAGTAGAGCGCGAAGGCGAGCGCGTAACCGAACCAGCCGCCGCCCGGCCACAGCATCACCACCAGCAAAGGCACCGCGACGATGCGCGAAAGCGTCAGGATGTTCGGCAGCGTCAGCATCGGCTGCCATGCCTCTTACCGACTCCCGCCGTCTCTGTGGAGTGCGGATCGTCGTTTGCGCTGAGGCGATTAGCGGCTATGACCCGGCCCCGCATGCTTTTGTTTCAGCCGATTGCGGACGCCTGACGCGTGCACGATTCGATGCACCTGATGCGGGAGCGCCGTTTCGTGCCGCTCTTCGCCACCCAGTTCCTCGGCGCCTTCAACGACAATTTGTTCAAGAATGCGGTCGTCCTGTTCGTCGTCTACAAGGTCTATAACGACCAAAGGGCGGAGACCTGGTTCAGCGCCATCGCGACCGGGCTGTTCATCATCCCCTTCGTGCTGCTCTCCGCGCTGTCCGGCCAGCTTGCCGACGCGATGGACAAGGCCCGCCTCATCCGCATCATCAAGGCGTGCGAGATCGGCATCATGTTTGTCGGCGGCGGAGGCCTCGTCCTCGCCTGGCTGGGCGTCGCCGTCGGCGCGCTCGCCATCCCCTTGATGCTGCTCGGCGTGCTCGCCATGGGCGTCCACTCGACGTTCTTCGGGCCGATCAAATATGCGATCCTGCCGCAGCATCTCGAGCGCGACGAGGTGCTGGGCGGCACCGGCCTCGTCGAGGCCGGCACCTACATCGCCGTGCTCGGGGGCACGTTGCTGGCGGGCGTCATTCCCGTCGAATCGGCGGCGGCCGGCGCGCTCGCGATCGCCGCGGCCGGCTACATGACGGGACGGCAGGTGCCGCCGGCGCCGCCGCTCGAAAGCGGCCACCGGATCGACCTCAACGTCGTCCGCTCGTCGATCCGCCTCGTCAACGCGACGCTGCACATTCCGCGCCTGTTCCTCGCTATCGTCGCGATCAGCTTCTTCTGGACGATCGGCGCGGTGCTGTTCATCGAATTCCCGCCTTTGGTGAAGAACGTGCTGACCGCCGCGCAGCCGGTGGCGAGCATGTTCATCGCCATCTTCTCGGTCGGAATCGCGATCGGCTCGGTGGCGGTCAACCGGCTGCTGAAAGGCGAGGTTTCGGCGCGCTATTCGACGCCGTCGGTGCTGGTGATGGGGATCTTCATCCTCGCCTTCCACATCTGCTGTGCGCGCTGGGAGGCTGCGCCGGCGGGCCATTATTACGGCGTTCGGGAATTCCTCACCCAGAAGCAGGCCATCGCCCTGCTCGTGTCCCTGCTCGGCATCTCGGTCGCGGGCGGCATGTTCGTCGTGCCGCTCTACGCGTTCCTGACCACGACGGTGCGCAAGGCCGAGGCGGCGCGCACGGTCGCGGCCAACAATATCGTCAACTCGCTCGCTATGGTCGTTGGCTCCGTCTTCGCCATCGGCCTCACGATCGCGGGCGTCTCCGCCACCAACCAGCTCACCCTCGCCGCGGCAATGTGCGTTGTTTCCGCCTGGCTCGCCTGGAAGCTGCACAAGGCCTGCGATGACACAATCTGCCTAGACCACACCGGCCTGCCGCCGACGGTTTAGCCAAGAAGCCCCTCTCCCTTGACGGGAGAGGGATACGAAGCCTTGGCGACGAAGGAGCCTAGGCGCAGTTGGGTGAGGGTGACAGCGCCCGAGGAGATCCGCTGACGGTGTCACCCTCACCAACTTCGCCTAAGCGGCAGAGCCGCTAAGGCTCAGTATCCTCTCCCCTCCAAGGGAGAGGGGGCACTAAGCGAAGAGCGTCCCGAAGAAGATCAGGCCGCCGATGAAGGCGGTCAGGAACAGGCGCAAATCCTCGTTCGACGCCGTCACCGTCTCGATCGCCGCGTCGATCGTGTCGAAGCGGGCGGGGCCGGAGCGGATGGGACCACGGGCGATGAGCGGAGCGAGTCGGTTCATGCGGCCGGGTTAACGGCGTCTTCACCATCGCATCAAGCCGGGGCCGCCCCGGTTTCCGCCGCTGTCCCGCGACGACACTAATTTAGATCAGTATGTTTTCAGATCTCGGGCCTTTTCCGCGGCTTGCGCGTTATCGTGAAGCTGGCGTAACGGCCCAAAAAAAACAGGGGATTGCCTGGATGCGTCAACGGCCGTTCGTCCGTTTGAAATCGCTCCGTTTTGCCGCCGCCTCGGCCGCGCTTCTTCCCCTCGCTTTTTCGCAAATCCATGCCGCCCCCAACGGCGCCCGTCCCGCCGCCGGCGCCACCGCGCCGGAGGATGGCCAGTGGACGATGCCGTCCAAGGATTATGCGAGCACCCGCTATAGCGGCCTCAACCAGGTCAACCGCGCCAACGTCGCCAAGCTGAAGCCCGTCCTCACCTGGGACACCGGCAGCCGGAAGGGGCAGGAGGCGCCCCCGCTCGTCGTCGGATCGATGATGTATCTGACGATGCCCTTTCCCAACAACATCATCGCCATCGATCTCGCCGCCAAGCCGCGGCCCGCGGTGAAATGGGTGTTCCGGCCCAATCCGCGGCCGATGTCGCAGGGCGTCGCCTGCTGCGACGTCGTCAATCGCGGCGCCGTCTATTCGAACGGCCGGCTCTACTTCAACACGCTCGACGGCCAGGTGATCGCGATCGACGCGAATTCCGGCAAGCAGGTGTGGCGGACGCAGGTCGGCAACATCATGAAGGGCGAGACGATCACCATGTCGCCCCTCGTCGCCGAGGGGAAGGTGATCGTCGGCGATTCCGGCGGCGAGTTCGGCGTGCGCGGCTGGATCATGGCGCTCGATGCGGCGACCGGCAAAGTGGCGTGGAAGGCCTTCCATACGGGGCCCGACAAGGACGTCCTCATCGGACCCAATTTCCATCCCTATTACGCCAAGGACCGGGGCACCGATCTCGGCGTCCACACCTGGCCGCCCGATGCGTGGAAGATCGGCGGGGGCACGACCTGGGGCTGGATCGCCTATGATCCGCAAACGAAAACGATCTTCTACGGCACCGGCAATCCCGGGCCGTGGAACCCGGAGCAGAGGCCGGGCGACAACAAATGGACCACCGGCGTCTTCGCCCGCGACGTCGCGACCGGCCAGGCGCGCTGGTTCTACCAGACGACTCCGCACGATTTGTACGACCATGACGACATCAACGAGCAGATCCTGCTCGACATGCCGGTCCACGGCCAGATCCGGCAGGTGCTCGTCCGCCCCTCGCGCAGCGGCTACATGCAGGTGCTCGACCGCAAGACGGGGCAGCTCTACTCGGCCAATCCGTACAGCTTCATCAACGCCTATGCGGGCGTGAACCTGAAGACCGGCGAGATCATCCCGGTCCACGACAAATCGCCCAAGGAAGGCCGTGTCGTTCGCAACATCTGCCCGACCGCCTCGGGCGCGAAGGACTGGAACCCCTCCGCCTTCAGCCCGCGCACCGGCCTCCTTTACGTTCCGCACGAAAATCTCTGCATGGACGAAGGCGTGATGGAGGCGAACTACATCGCCGGCACGCCCTATCTCGGCTCCGACGTGAAGATGTATGCCGGCCCCGGCGGCAATCGCGGCACCTTCACTGCCTGGGATCCGGTCGCGGGCAAGGCGGCGTGGGAGCTCAAGGAGGACCTGCCGCTGTGGAGCCCGGCGCTCGCCACCGCCGGCGATGTCGTTTTCTACGGCACGATGGACGGCTGGTTCAAAGCGGTCGACGCGCTCAACGGCCACCTGCTTTGGAAATTCAAGCTCGATTCCGGCATCATCGGCCAGCCGATCGCCTATCGCGGGCCGGACGGACGCGAATATGTGGCGGTAATGTCCGGCGTCGGCGGCTGGGCGGGCGCGCTCGTGTCGGGGCCGCTCGATCCGCACGACCCGACCGCGGCGCTCGGCTTCGTCAATGCGGTGAGGGACCTGCCCAAGCTCACCAAGGCGGGAGGAAGGCTCTATGTCTTCGCTCTTCCCCGCTAGCGCCGCCCTTCTCTGCACGTTCTTCCTGCTCGCGGGCTGCGACCGCGAGGAACGCGGCCTCCGGCACCAGGCCAAGGCCGAGACCATGGCCTTCGTCCCCTCCGGCGATCCGCGGGCCAACGACTATCAGAACAACGCCTTCCAGCTGTCGCAGGGACAGCGGCTGTTCGGCTGGATGAACTGCGTCGGCTGCCACTCGCATGGCGGCGGCGGCATGGGCCCGCCTTTGATGGACAATAAGTGGCGCTACGGCGGCCGGATGGAGGATATCGTCTACACCATCCTCAACGGCCGGCCGAACGGGATGCCGCCGTTCAAGGGCCGCGTCACCCAGCAGCAGGCGTGGCAGCTCGCCGCCTATGTGCATTCGCTGTCGATCCAGACGCGCAAGGACGTGCTCGGCGCGCGTACGGAGGAGATGAGCAACGTCGAACCGCCGACGCTGCAGAGCCCCCGCACTCCCATCAACGAGCCTCCGGCTCCCGGCCACGCACCCGGCAAATGATTCGGCGCCTCCTCCCCCTCCTCCCGCTGACCGCGCTCGTCGCCGGCTGCCAGGGCATCCAGACGTCGGGCGACGATGCCGGGCGCGATTCCGCCATCATTCGCGACCTGCTCGTTACCTTCACCATCGTCACCGCGATCTTCTTCGTCGCCGTGATGGCCTTCCTGATCGCCGCTTACTGGAGGCGCGGCGGCAAGCGGCAGGACGGCATTTCCGACGAGGACGGAGTCAGTCACGAACGCTCGCTCCGGCTCGGCTTCTTTTTCTGGGTCGGCGCGGTCGGCGGCGCGCTGACGGTGCTGACGCTCGCCAGCTATTTCACCGACCGCGGCCTCGCCCAAGCGAACCCGGACAACAAGCCGGTGCTGAGCATCGCCCTCACCGGCAACCAATGGTGGTGGGACGTCCAATACCATTATGAGGACCCGTCGAAGAACATCCGCACCGCCAACGAAATCCACCTGCCGGTCGGCATTCCGGCGATGATCTACCTGCAGAGCAACGACGTCATTCACAGCTTCTGGGTGCCGAACCTCGCCGGCAAGCAGGACCTCATTCCCGGCCGCGTCAACGACATCGTGCTGATGCCGCGGCGGGTCGGCCATTACCGCGCGCAATGCGCCGAATATTGCGGGCTGCAGCACGCCCATATGGCGCTCGACGTATTCGTCGACACGCCCGCCGATTTCGCGAAGTGGGAGGCGGCGCAGGAGCAGCCGGCGCCGCAGCCGACGACGCCGCTCGCGCAGGCCGGCTACGCATATTTCATGAGCCGCGAGTGCAGCACCTGCCACAATATCACCGGCACGACGGCTTCCGCCACGGTGGGACCCGACCTCACCCATGTCGCGAGCCGCGCCACCATCGCCGCCGGCACGCTGCCGATGAACCGCGGCAGCCTTTATGCCTGGATCGCCGATCCGCAGGGCGTGAAGCCCGGCAACAACATGCCCTATGTCGGCCTCAACGCCGACGAGCTCCACGCGGTCGAAGCCTATCTGGAGACGCTGAAATGAACGCGCTCCCGGACCTGCCGCGCGACGGCGAGCAGCTCCAGGGGCCGGCGCTGGAGGCGCGGCTGGCGCGGACATGGAGCGACGCGCCGGGCCTGTGGGGCTTCCTGACCACGGTCGACCACAAGCGCATCGCCCGCCGCTACATCGTCACCGCGCTCTGCTTCATGGCGCTGGCCGGCTTCTCGGCTCTGTGGATGCGGCTGCAGCTCGCCAAGCCCGAAAATTCGATGATGGGGCCGGACCGCTACAACCAGCTCTTCACCATGCACGGCACGACGATGATGTTCCTCTTCGCGGTGCCGGTGATGGAGGCGGTCGGCGTTTACCTGATCCCGCTGATGATCGGCACCCGCAACCTCTCCTTCCCGCGGCTCAACGCCTTCAGCTACTGGATGTACCTGGCCGGCGGCATCATGATCTGGCTGGCCTTCTTCCTCAACATCGGCCCGGACGCCGGCTGGTTCTCCTACACGCCGCTCTCCGGCCCGCAATTCTCGCCCGGCAAGCGCGTCGACATCTGGGCGCAGATGATCACCTTCACCGAGGTGGCGGGGCTCGCCGTGGCGACGGTGACGGTGGCATCCATCCTCAAGCAGCGCGCGCCGGGCATGACGCTGGCGCGCATGCCGATCTTCGTCTGGACGATGCTCGTCACCGCTTTCATGATCATCTTCTCGCTGCCCTCGGTCGCACTCGCCTCGGGCATGCTGATCTGCGACCGGCTGATCGGGACGCATTTCTTCAACGCGGCCGAGCATGGCAGCCCGCTGCTGTGGCAGCACCTCTTCTGGTTCTTCGGCCATCCCGAGGTCTACATCATCTTCCTGCCCGGCGCGGCCTTCGTCAGCGAGATCGTCGCAACCTTCTCGCGTCGCCCGGTCTTCGGCTATCCAGCCGTCGTGATGTCGGTGGTCGCGACCGCCCTGCTCGCCTTCGGCCTCTGGGTCCACCACATGTTCGCGACGGGCCTGCCCCGGCTCGGCTATGCTTTCTACACCGCGGCGAGCATGACCGTCGCCATTCCGTCGGGCATCCAGATCTTCTGCTGGATCGCGACGATGTGGGACGGGCGGCCGCGCTTCCAGGTGCCCCTGCTCTGGGTCGTCGGCTTCATCGTCACCTTCGTCATCGGCGGCCTGTCGGGCGTGATGCTGGCGAGCGTGCCGATCGATCTCCAGGTCCACGACACCTATTTCGTCGTCGCCCATTTCCACTACGTGCTGATCGGCGGCGCGGTGTTCCCGTTGCTCGGCGCCTTCACCTACTGGTTCCCGAAATTCACCGGCCGGATGATGGACGAGGGCCTCGGCAAAATCGCCTTCTGGACGATCTTCATCGCCTTCCAGGTGACCTTCTTCCCGATGCACTTCCTCGGCATCATGGGGATGCCGCGGCGCGTCTACACCTATCCGACGGGCATGGGCTGGGACGCGCTCAACCTGCTGTCGACGCTCGGCGCCTTCGTGCTCGGCGCGGGTTTCGTCCTGTTCCTCGTCAACGGCATCTTTTCATCCCGTCGCGGCGCCATCGCCGGCGCCAATCCCTGGGATGCGGCCGGGCTCGAATGGGCGACCGCCTCGCCGCCGCCGCAATATAATTTCCCGCATATCCCGGTCGTCTTCAGCCGCACGCCTTTGTGGGACAATCGCAACCACCTGCCGGTGATGACGGGCCTGCGCGTCGACGACCGCGAGCTGCTGCTGACGACGGTGATGGAGGCGAAGCCGGACGTGCGCGACCCGTCCGCCATGCCCTCGCCCTGGCCGCTCTGGGCGGCGCTGGCGACGACCTGTCTCTTCGTCTGCTCGATCTTCACGCCGTGGGCGGTGGTGATCGGTACCCTCCCGGTCGCGGCGGCTTTGATCGGCTGGTTCTGGCCGAAGACGCCGCCCAAGGCGGAGCCGGTGATCGAATGACCCTCCCCGTCCGCTTCACCGGCGACCTCGCCGAGCTTCCGACCCACGCCTTCGGCAATCGGAGCCTCACCTGGTGGGGGATCATCGGCTTCTTCATGATCGAGGGGACCGGCTTCGCCCTCGCCATCGGCGCCTATTTCTTCATCATGGGCGGCGAGCAGAGCTGGCCGCCCGCGCCCTTTTCACCGCCCAATGCGGTCGCCGGCACGATCTTCACGATCCTGCTGCTGCTGAGCGAGATTCCGAATACGCTCGCCAAGCGGGCGGCCGAGCGGATGGATCTGAAGGCGCTGCAGAAATATTTGCTGATCGTCTGCGCGATGTGCGTGCTGATGCTGGTGCCGCGCGCCCTCGAGTTCAACTCGCTGAACGTGTCGTGGGATGACAATGCCTATGGCTCGATCGTGTGGACGTTGCTGTTCCTCCACGTCACCCATTATCTGACCGACTTCGCGGACACGGCGGTGCTGACGGCCCTCTTGTTCACGAACCATTCGGCCGAGCCCCGCCGGTTCGTCGATGCTTCGGAAAATGCGATGTACTGGCGCTTCGTGTGGCTGTGCTGGCTGCCGATCTACCTGCTCATCTACTGGCTGCCGAGGTGGGTGTCGTGACCCGGGACCAGAAGGAAGTCGGCTTCGCCTGGGCGGCGCTCTTCGCCGGCGCCGCCGCCTGGTTCGTCTCGCAGCAGGCCGGAGCGGACCTGACCTTCTCCCAATGCCACAAGAGCGGGCCGCTGCCGGTCCTCATCATCGGGCTGCTGGCGCTTGCGCTGGCGGCCGTGGGCGGCTTCTGTTCCCACCGCGTGTGGGACCGGCAGGCCGCGGAGGAAGCGGGCAAGCCATTCACCGCGCTGCTGGGCATGCTGGTCGCTAGCCTGCTCGCGGTGGCCATCGTCTACCAAACCGTGGCGGCTTTCATCATTCCGAGCTGCTTCGGATGAGGCGTGCTGTCCTCCTCCTGCTGCTGCTCGCCCCGGCACCGGCGCTGGCACATGGTGGCGGAGACGAAGCCTGGCGGCCGGAAGCGTCGGTCGCCGTGCCGCTGCTCCTCTTCGGCCTCGTCTACGCGATCGGCTTCGCGCGGCTGTGGCGGCGTTCGGACCACGGGCGCGCTGCCCTGCGGCGCGGCGCCCTGCTCTTCGCCGCCGGCTGGGCCACGCTCGCCGGCGCCACCGCCTCGCCGCTCCACGAAATGGGCGAGCGCTCCTTCACCTTCCACATGATCGAGCATGAGTTGATCATGCTGCCGGCCGCCCTTTTGCTCGTCCTGGCGCGGCCGGGGCCGGTGCTGCTCTGGGCCTTTCCAGCCTCCGTCCGGGGTGCGTTCGCCGCGATCGCACGCGGGAGCCGCGGTCTCTGGAGCCTCGCCAGCGCGCCGCTCGCCGCGACCGGCCTGCAGGCGCTGGCGCTCTGGGCCTGGCACATGCCGCCGCTGTTCGACCGCGCGCTGGAGAGCGAGGGCTGGCATATCGCCCAGCATCTCTCCTTCCTCCTGACGGCCCTGCTCTTCTGGTGGTCGATGGCGCACGGCCGCACCGGACGCAGCGGCTACGGCCTCGCCGCTTTGTGCCTGTTCCTGACGTCGCTGGTCGGCGGCGCGCTCGGTGCGCTGATGGCCCTGTCCGCCAGCCCCTGGTACGGCCCCTATGCGGCGATGGGGATGACACCCTGGGGCCTCAGCCCGGCCGAGGACCAGCAGCTCGCGGGGCTCGTCATGTGGATCCCCGGCGGCGCCTTCCACGCCGCCGCCGCCCTCGTCTTCCTCTTGGGCTGGCTGCGCGCCAGCGAGGTGGGTCATGCCGTCCCAGCGGAATAAGCCCCTCATCGTCCTCGGCATCGTCGCTCTGGTGATTGCCGCGGGCGTTGCCGCGAAGCTGACCGACGACAGCTACGAAGCCTCGGACGCCAGGCGCAAGGCGGAGGCGATGACCGGCGGCAGCGTCGCGCGCGGCCAGATCGCCTTCGCCCGCTACGGCTGCGGCGGCTGCCATATGCTGAGCGGCCTGCCCCAGGCGCATGGCAGCGTCGGCCCGCCGCTCGAAGGCTTTGCCGGCCGTGGGATCATCGCCGGCAAGCTCGAGAACAAGCCGGACAATCTCGAAATGTGGATCGAAAATCCGCAGAAGGTCACGCCCGGAACGGCGATGCCCAATCTCGGCGTGACGCCGGACGACGCGCGCGACCTCGCCGCCTTCCTCTACACCAGGACATGATCCGTATCCTCGCCGCGTGTGTGCTGCTGACGGCGAGCGCCGCGGCACGCGCGGAGACGCTCTGGGTCTCGGACGAGCTCGCGAACGTCGTCCACGTCATCGACGCGGGCACGCTGAAGGAGGTGGCGCGCCTACCGGTCGGCAAGCGCCCGCGCGGCCTCGCTTTCTCGCCCGACCGGCGGTTGCTCTACGTCGCGGTGAGCGACGACAATCGCGTCGCGGTGATCGACACGGCGACGCGGCGGATCGTCGGCACCCTCCCCTCCGGCTCCGATCCCGAGACGATCGCGATCTCGCCCGACGGCCGCCGGCTCTATGCGGCCAACGAGAACGACAATGCGATGAGCATCGTCGACATTCCGGGCCGCCGTGTGGTCACGCGCGTGCTCGTCGGTGGTGAGCCGGAAGGGACCGCGATCAGCCCCGACGGACGCACCGCCGTGCAGGCTTCGGAGAGCGGCTCGACCGTTCATGTCGTCAATGCGCTGACCGGCGCGCCGATCGATAATTTCATGATCGACACGCGGCCGCGCCACGTCATCTTCACGCCGGACGGGCGCCGCTTCTGGGTCTCGTCCGAAGCGCGCGGCACGATCACCATCTTCGACGCCGCGACCCGCAAGCGCGCCGGCCGCATCGACTTCAAGGCGGCGAAGCTCGGCGTCGCCCCTTCGGCGGATTATGCGGTCCAGCCGGTCGGCGTCGTCTTCACCCGCGACGGCCGCCATGCCTATGTCGGCCTCGGCCGCGCCAAGCTGGTGGCCGAAGTCGATTCGGCGACGCTCCGGATCGAGCGCACCTTCCCGGTCGGCTGGCGCGCCTGGAATGTCGCCTTGTCGCCGGACGAGCACAGGCTCTACACCGCGAACGGGCTCAGCGGCGATATCACCGCGATCGATCTCCGGACGGGCCGGACGATCGGGACGGTGCGCGTCGGCGGCAGGCCCTGGGGAATCAAGTCGTCGCCATGAAGCTCGTCCTCGCCGCTCTGTCTCTCCTTCTCGTCGGCGCCACCGCGCCGCGCGCGCTGAAGGTCTGCGCCGATCCCAACAATCTTCCCTTCTCGAACCAGGCGCAGCAGGGCTTCGAGAACAAGCTGGTCGACATCGTCGCCAGGGATCTCGGCGCCACCGTTTCCTACACATGGTGGGCGCAGCGCCGGGGCAATCTGCGCGAGACGCTGAAGGCCGGCGAGTGCGACATCGTCCCCGGCATCGGCAGCAATGTCGAGATGGCGGGGACGACGCGGCCCTATTACCGTTCGACCTATGTCGCGGTGACGCGCGCCGATCGCCATCTCGACATCGCCTCGTTCGACGATCCGCGGCTCAAGACCCTGAAGATCGGCGTGCAGATGATCGGCGCCGACGGCGGCTCCAACACGCCGCCCGCCCACGCTCTGATGCGGCGCGGCATTGTCGACAATGTCCGCGGCTACACCGTCTATGGCGATTACGAGCAGCCCGACGTGCAGGCCGCGATCATGAAGGCGGTGGCGGACGGAGACGTGGACGTCGCCTTCGTCTGGGGCCCGGTCGCCGGCTATTATGCCGACAAGGAGAAGGTGCCGCTCAAGCTCACCGCAGTCGCGCCACATTTCGACGGGCCGCAGCTGCCGATGATCTTCGACATTTCGATGGGCACCCGCCGCGAGGACGAGGCGCTGCGCGACGAGCTCGAAGCCGTCCTCGATCGCCACCAGCCCGAGATCAAGGCCTTGCTCGCCCAATATCGCGTGCCTTTGGTGGACGAGGACGAAGGCGGCTCATGAGCGATACGGTCGTCCTCGACCGGGCGCTTGCCGATGCTGTCCGCAACCCGGCCCTGCTGCGCGCCGCCCAGGCCCTGTTCGACAACGATTTGGCGGTCGCGGAGCGGATCTTGCGGCCGCACCTTTACGACCATCCGACCGATGTCGCCGCGATCCGGATGATGGCGGAGTTGGCCGGCCGGCTCGGCCGCTATGCAGACGCGGAGAAACTGCTGCGCCGCGCGCTCGACTTGGCCCCGGATTTCTCGGCGGCCCGCGCCAATCTCGCCACTTCTCTGTACCGCCAGAACCGCCCGGCCGAGGCGGTCGCCGAGCTGGACCGACTGCTCGATGAAGAAGCGGACCATCCCGGGCACCAGAACCTCAAAGCCGCGGCGCTCGGCCGGCTCGGCGCGCACGAGGAAGCGATCGGCATTTACGAGGAGGTGCTCGCCCGCCTCCCCGACCAGCCCAAGGTCTGGATGAGTTACGGCCACATGCTGAAGACGGTGGGCCGGGCCGAGGACGGGACCGCCGCCTATCGCAATGCCATCGCGCTGGCGCCGACGCTCGGCGAGGCCTGGTGGAGCCTCGCCAATCTCAAGACGGTAAGGCTCGGGCGAGACGATATCGGAGCGATGGAAAAGGCGCTGGCAGCGCCGGACCTGCCGCGGCCGGACCGCTACCACCTCCATTTCGCACTGGGCAAGGCGCTGGAGGACGAAGGCGCGCATGCTGACGCGTTCCGCCATTATGAGGAAGGCAACCGGCTGCGGCGCGAGGGCATCGGCTACGAGGCGGCGGAGACGACGCAGCAAGTCGACCGCACCATCGCCCTGCTGACGCCCGATTTCTTCGCCGCGCGCGAAGGCTGGGGCTGCCCCGCGCCCGATCCCATCTTCATCCTGGGCATGCCGCGCGCCGGCTCGACCCTCGTCGAGCAGATCCTCGCCAGCCATCCTGAAGTCGAAG
The DNA here is from genome assembly GCA_036269695.1 of Allosphingosinicella sp. Taxonomy (GTDB): domain Bacteria; phylum Pseudomonadota; class Alphaproteobacteria; order Sphingomonadales; family Sphingomonadaceae; genus Allosphingosinicella. The sequence continues at coordinate 194,794 of DATBDY010000050.1, forward strand.
GCACGGCCGAGCTGCCCGACATCCCCATTATCGCGCGCCGCCTCGCAGGCCGCCCGGAAGGCTATCCGGATGCGCTGGCAGCGGTCTCGGCGGACGAGGCGCGGGCGCTGGGAGAAGAATATCTGGAGCGCGCAGGGCTGCAGCGCCGCGAGGGCAAGCCCTTCTTCATCGACAAGATGCCGAACAACTGGATCCATGTCGGGCTGATCCGGCTGATCCTGCCGAACGCGAAGATCGTCGATGCGCGCCGGCATCCGCTCGACTGCTGCGTCTCCAATTTTCGCCAGCATTATGCCCGCGGCCAGGGCTTCAGCTATTCGCTGGAGGATATGGGGCGTTATTATTCCGACTACGTTCGACTGATGGCGCATTTCGACCAGATCCAGCCGGGCCGGGTGATCCGCGTCCTCCACGAGCGGCTGGTCGACGGCCCGGAAAGCGAGATACGGCGCCTGCTCGATGCGCTCGGCCTCGCCTTCGATCCCGCCTGCCTACGCTTCCACGAGACGAAGCGCGCGGTGCGCACCGCCAGCTCCGAGCAGGTGCGGCGGCCGATCAACCGCGAAGGGATCGGCCAGTGGCGGCCTTACGAACCGTGGCTCGACCCACTGAAGCAGGCGCTGGGCCCCGTCCTCGAAACCTGGAGCGAAGCGCCGGCTCCGTGACAATCCCGCAACAGACTCGCTCCTGTCTCCGTTTCGCCGCCAAAATGAATTGACGTTTCCATCGGGGATGGGCGAACCCTCGCGCAAAGACGTCTGCTGGGGGGAAATTCATGCTGCACGTCCCGGGCCGTGGCCGATTCTCGATTCTCCTGTTCGCCTCGACGATGCTGACCGGCAGCGCCGCCCTCGCCCAGGCGGCGCCGGCGCCGCAGCCCGCCTCCCCGCCGGCCGCGCCGCCGAACGCCGGGCCTGCGGCGGCGGCATCGCCGGACACGCCGGAGGGTGACGATCAGACGATTGTCGTCACCGCGACGAAGCGCGCGGAGAGTCTCCAGAACGTCCCGCTCAGCATTCAGGCGCTCGGCACGCAGCGGCTGGAGGAAGCCAATGTCTCCAACTTTAACGATTATACGAAGCTGACGCCGAGCGTCTCTTTCCAGACCACCCAGCCGGGCGTCACCAACGTCTATATCCGCGGCGTCGCCTCCGGCGGCGACGGCAACCATTCGGGCTCGCTGCCGAGCGTCGGCGTCTATCTCGACGAGCAGCCGATCACGACGATCGGCGGCACGCTCGACGTCCATATCTACGACGTCGCCCGCATCGAGGTGCTGCGCGGCCCGCAGGGCACGCTTTACGGCGCCTCCTCGGAAGCCGGCACGATCCGCATCATCACCAACAAGCCGGACAAGAGCGGCTTCTATGGCGGGTTCGACGTGGAGGGAAACAGCGTCGCCCATGGCGGCGTCGGCGGCAAGGCGGAAGGCTTCATCAACGCCCCGTTGGGCGGCGGCGCGGCGCTGCGGGTGGTCGGCTGGTACCAGCGTGATGCGGGCTTTATCGACAACATCCCCGGCACGCGCAGCTTCTTTCCCAAGCCGGGCGGCATCGTCATCAACAACAGCGGCTTCGTGAAGAAGAATTATAACGATGTCGACGTCGCCGGCGGCCGCGCCGCGCTCGGCATCGACCTCGCCGACAATTGGACGGCGACGGCCTCGCTCATGGGCCAGGACCAGAAGAGCCACGGCGCCTTCGGCTTCGATCCGAGCCTCGGCGATCTCAAGGTCCAGCATTTCCTGCCCGAATACGACCATGACCGCTTTGCCCAGGCGGCGCTCACCATCCAGGGCAAGATCAGCAATTGGGACCTGACCTATGCCGGCGCCTATCTCGAGCGGCGTATCAACCAGGCGAGCGACTATACCGATTATGCCGAAGCCTATGACAATCTCTACGCGTCGGTGGGCGGCCTCGCCGGCTATTTCTACTTCACCGACAATGCCGGCCATCAAATCAACCCGGCGCAGTGGATCGTCGGCCGCGACCATTTCACCAAGAACAGCCAGGAGCTGCGGATCACCTCGCCCGCGGATTCGCGCCTCCGCTTCGTCGGCGGGCTCTTCTACCAGCGCCAGACCCACCTCATCCACCAGGATTACGAGGTCGCCGGTCTCGCCGCGAACCTCTCGGTCAACGGCTTCCCCGGCACCTTGTGGCTCACCCAGCAGGACCGCATCGACCGCGACTATGCCGCCTTCGGCGAGGCGAGCTTCGACATCCTCTCCAACCTCACGCTGACGGGCGGCCTCCGCGGCTACAAATATAACAATTCGCTGATCGGCTTCTTCGGCTTCGGTCGCGATCCGAACGGACCGCCGTTCAACGCGGCCGGCAGCTCGCGCACCGGCGTCGCCGGCTGCTACACGACGACCGGCCAAACCCTGCGCGACAATCCGGGCGGCACCCTGCTCCCGGCCGCCGTGCCGGGCAGCCCCTGCACCGACCTCGCTACTTTCGCGAACGGGCAGCTTTCTCCCAAAGCGACCAAGGGCAGCGGCATCACCCACCGCGTCAACCTCACCTGGAAGCTGACGCCCGACCATATGATCTACGCCACCTGGTCGAGCGGCTTCCGCCCGGGAGGCATCAACCGCCGCGGCACCCTCGCGCCGTACCAGGAGGACAAGCTCTATAATTACGAAATCGGCTTCAAGACGAGCTGGCCGGGCCATTTGGTCCTGAACGGCGCCGTCTTCCTGCAGGACTGGAAGAAGTTCCAATTCTCCTTCCTCGGCCAGAACAGCTTCACCGAGATCCACAACGGCCCCGACGCCAGGATCAAGGGCGCCGAGCTCGACCTCAACTGGCGCCCGGTCCACGGCTTCAGCCTGATCGCGAGCGGTGCCTATACCGACGCCAAGACCAAGCGGAATCTCTGTGGCTTCGACGATTCGACCTATACCTGCACGCAGCCTGGACCGGGCGGATTGCAGAACTACGTCTCGGCGCCGGCCGGCACGCGCCTGCCGGTAACGCCGCGCTTCAAATTCTCGGCCACAGGCCGCTACGAATTCCCGGTCAGCAGCGGCGGCACCAAGGCCCATGTCCAGGCCATCGTGTCGCACCAAAGCTCGGCCTCGTCGGACCTCAGAACCCTCATCTTTGCCCCCGGCACCGGAGACAAGGAAAACCCCGCCGCGCAGACCGGCCGGCTGCCGGCCTATACGATGGTCGACTTCTCCTTCGGCCTCGACTGGCGCCGCTACACGGCGGAATTGTTTGTCGAAAACGCTTTCGATGAACGCGCCGAGCTCACCCGCTTCCAGGAATGCGGCCAATGCTTCCAGCGGCCCTATGTCGTGCCCTACCGGCCGCGGACGATCGGCATCCGGCTGGGAACGAAATTCTAGTTGGGCTAATAAGGGGCAAATCCCGGGAGCTTTCGATGGCTTTTTCCAGACCCTCCAAGAAGAGCGAAACGCTCGAGATCAGGCTGTCCCACGAGGCGAAGACGGCGTTCATGGAACGATGCCGGCAGGAACGGCGGACTGCCAGCGATGCGATCAGGCTGTTCATCGACGCGCAGCTCGATCCGGAATCGGCCGGCCCGCGGCGCCTGCCCTCCTGGCGGATCGTCGTCGCAGGCGCGATCGGCGCGGCGCTTGGACTCGGGGTGGCCGCGCCATCCTTCGCCCACGCCACCGAAAATTCCCGCGCCGCTTTCGAAAAGCTGGACCGCAACCACGACGGGGTCGTGAGCTATCAGGAGTCTCGTTCGCGCTGAGCGCTGAGGCCTCGCCTCTTTAACACCGACCTGTCCGGACACGATTTCCCACTGTCCGGACACGGCATTGCTGGACCGAAGCGGCGAACGCGGCTTCATCCGGCGCATGACCGATGCCGCTCCCACTCCCAAACCCAAAATCCGCTGGCTTGCCGAAATCCGTGCCTGGCTGGTCCTCATCCTGTTCGTGCTCGGCCTGCACAGCCTGATCGCGAAGCCCTTCTACATCCCGTCGGAATCGATGATGCCGAACCTGCCCGTCGGCGACCGGCTGCTGGTCAGCAAATATCCCTATGGCTGGTCCTATGTATCGCCGAGCTTCCATGTCCTGCCCTTCATCCGGGGCCGGTTGCTTGGGCGGATGCCTGAGCGCGGCGACATCGTCATCGTGGTGCCGGGCGGCGATCATCACGGCGACAACCTGATCAAGCGCGTCATCGGCCTGCCGGGCGATACGATCCGGCTGGTCGGCGGCCGCCTGTGGCTGAACGGCAAGCCGGTCGAGATGCGGGACATGGGCATCCGCCTGATGCCGGTCGATGGCAATCTGCCGTGCGACGAGCGGGAATTTCCCGGCTTCGCGGACATGCGCGCGACGGGCGCCGACGGTAGGGCCTATTGCCGGCTTCATATCCTCCGCGAGACATTGCCCAACGGCCGCTCCTACGACACGATCGACTTCGGCCGCAGCGGCGAGGACGATTACGGCCCCTATACGGTGCCGGCCGGCCACGTCTTCCTGTTGGGCGACAATCGCGACGACAGCGCCGACAGCCGGGTGCCGGCCGAACTCGGAGGGCTCGGCGGCGCGGTACCGGTCGAGAATATCGGCGGCCGGGCCGAGTTCGTCACCTTCTCCCTGAACGGCAACGCCAGCTGGAATCCGCTGACCTGGTTCTCCGACTTCCGGGGCGACCGCACCGGTGCGTCGCTGCGGCCGCAATCGTCGCCGCCGGCGCGGTAACGAACGTCATTGTCTGGACTTTCGGGCGCGCTAGAAGCGGAGCGCCGCCCGAGGCCCTTGTCCTCGTGGCGAACGGAGGAGGCTGACGTTGCGCGTGCCGATCGCTTTCTTGCTCGCGGCGGCCTCGCCCGCGCTCGCCGCCACCCAACCCCTGCAAACCGGACAGATGCTGCCGACGGGGCAAAGGCTGACTCCGCTCGCCGCGCCCGGCGCGCGCTTCGAGCCGCTGGTGTCGCGCACCGGGCCGCATCCCGATTATGTGGCGGACGGGGCGTCGGCCATCGCGCTCAGCCCCGACGGGCGCGAGATGCTGGTGCTGACCAGCGGCTACAACAAATATAACGACCCGGACGGAAAGGCCGTCCCCGAGCAGTCGCAGCAATATGTCTTCCGCTACGCTATCGATGGCGCCGGCACCCGCTTCGAGCAGAGCCTGACGGTTCCGAACAGCTATTCGGGCATCGCCTGGCTGCCGGATGGAAACGGCTTTTTGGTCGGTGGCGGGGTCGACGATGTCGTGCGGCTGTTCCGCCGCGGCGAGCATGGCTTCGCGGAAGCCGCGTCTCTCCCGCTCGGCCACAAAACGGGGAACGGCGTCGATGTGAGTCCGCAAGCGGCGGGCGTGGCGGTGAGCCCGGACGGCAGCCGCGCCCTGGTCGCCAATTATTACAACGATTCAGTCAGCCTGATCGACATTCCCGGCTGGCGGGTGGTGGCCGAGCAGGACCTCCGCCCCGGCAAGATCGACCCGGCCGCGAGTGGCACGCCAGGCGGCGAATATCCGTTCGCGATCGTCTGGACCGGCCCCGCCCGCGCCTATGTCTCAGCGCCGCGCGACCGGCAGATCGTAGCGCTGGACGTTGGCCCCGCCTCGGTCCGCGTCGCCGGCCGCATTGCCACGATTGGGGAGCCGACCGCGTTGCTGGCCGACGCCGCCGCGCACCGGCTCTATGCCACCGAAGACAATGCCGACCGGCTGGCGATCGTCGATCTCGCCGGCGGCCGCCTCGCGGGCGAGCCGAAGCTCGGACTCCCCGGCGCGCTTGGTCCGCTGCCGGGCAAGGGCATCAACCCGAACAGTCTCGCCTTGCTGCCGGACCACCGCCTGCTCGTCACCTATGGCGGGATCAACGCCCTCGCGATCGTCGCCCCGGGCGCAGCCGGGGCCGAGGTGCAAGGACTCGTCCCGACCGGCTGGTATCCCAGCGCGGCAGCGGCAAGCCGCGACGGCACCCGACTGTTCGTCGTCAACCGCAAGAGCCCGCCGGGCCCCAATCCGCAGGGCTGCGCGCCCGCCCTCGCCATCTACAAGGGCCAGCCCAATGCCTGCGGCGCGGCCAATCAATATATCTTCCAGCTCGAAAAAGCGGGGCTGCTCCAATTCCCCATGCCGACCCCGCCGGCGCTCGCCACAACGACCCTGCAGGTCGCCGACAATATCGGCCTGCCGGCGGCGCGCGAGCGGCAGGCGGCGGAGGCGCGGATGGCGGCAATCCGCGCGCGCATCCGGCACGTCGTCTTCATCATCAAGGAGAACCGCACCTACGATCAACTGCTCGGCGATCTCGAGGTCGGCAATGGCGACCCGCACCTCGCCATCCTCGGCGCGCCGCTCTCGCCCAACCACCATCAGCTCGCCCGCCAGTTCGTGACGCTCGACAATTTCTACGATTCGGGTGAGCAATCGAGCACCGGCTGGACGTGGTCGACCGCCGCGCGGGTGACGGACCTTCTCGAGAAGAACGCGCCGGTCAATTATTCGGGCCGCGGCCTCGCCTACGAATCGGAGGAATCGAACCGCAATCTCTACCCCGCCCTGAGCCCGGCCGAGCGCCGTGCCGCGGATCCGACGACGCCCGGCGACCCGGACCTGCTCCCCGGCCCCGCCGGCCTCACCGCGCCTGATCCGGATGACGACGACAGGCCCGGGCAGGGCTATCTCTGGGACGCGGCGATCCGGGCGGGGCTGACGGTGCGCAATTACGGCTTCTCCGACGCCTCGGTCTACGATCCGGGCGCGCCGGGCGCCGTGCCGCTGGTGCGCGAGCCGGCGAAGACGAAGACGCGCATCTACACGCCCGGCGACCGCCTGCTCGCCTCCCGCAGCGACCCCTATTTCCGCGGCTTCGACCAGAAGCTGCCCGATTATTGGCGCGTGAAGGAATGGCAGCGCGAATTCGCGCAGCAGGAGGCCTCCGGCGCCATGCCGGCGCTGACGCTGATGCGCCTCAGCCATGACCATTTCGGCGAGTTCAAGAATGCGATCGACGGCGTGAACACGGTCGAGGCGGAGATGGCCGACAACGATTATTCGGTCGGGCTGGTGGTCGAGACGATCGCCCACAGCCGCTTCGCCGGCTCGACGCTCATCTTCGTGATCGAGGACGACGCGCAGAACGGCGCCGACCATGTCGATGCCCGCCGCAGCATCGCGCTCGTCGCCGGCGCGACCGTGCGCCGCAACGCGCTCGTCTCGACCCGCTACACCACCGTCAACCTGCTGCGCACGATCGAGGCGGTGCTCGGCCTGAAGCCGCTCGGTCTCAACGACGCTTTGGCCATGCCGATGGCCGACCTGTTCGATCCGGCGCTAGGCCCCTGGACCTTCACCGCACGCGCCGCAGACGTCCTGCGCACGACGCAGCTGCCGATTCCCGGAGACCGCTTCGCCGGCCTACCCACCGCCGCTTGCGCGCCGCACAATGCGGATTATTGGGCCGTGGCGATGCGCGGCCAGGACTTCCGCACCGAAGACCACCTCGACACGAACGCCTTCAACACCGCCCTCTGGCGCGGCCTCGGCCAAGGCCCCGAGCAGAGCACACGGAGCGGCGAGGATTTGCGGCAGGACCGCGCGACGTTACTCGCGCGCGGCCGCGGCTGTTCGTAAATGGCCTATTTCTCTGAAACTACGGGAGACAGCCTCTCTAGGCTGGCTTGCCAGCCGTAGCCCCGTCAGGGGCGAAGGCTGGTGGAGCCGAGGACTGTAACTTCCTGATCCCAGGCACTTCAGGGCGTCCCGACCTATTCTCCTGCGCTCGCATAGCAGCGAATGATCGGCTCCTGAAGTACCCCCAAATCCCACGTCGTTCGCACGCGACGGGGGAAAAGTGAGGGACGGGAGAAGTTATATGGCGCTTACCGCAATCGAAGTTCGGAACGCCCGACCGGGCCGTCATGCCGACGGAAGCGGGCTCTACTTGATGGTCCGCTCCAGCACGTCCAGGTCTTGGGTTTTGCGGACCCAGGTCGATGGTCATCGCCAGGATTTCGGGCTGGGCTCTGCCAGGGCCGTTTCGCTCGCTCAAGCCAGGGCGAAGGCTGCGGAGATGCGAAGCCGTCTCAAGTGCGGTGAGGCTCCACTCCCGCAGTCTGCGTCACAGCCTGCGCGAGTGCCGACCTTCTCAGAAGCCTCCGCTGCATGCCACCTCGCGATGAAGGATGGCTGGCGAAATAGGCGCCACAGAGACACGTGGATCGCGTCGCTGGAGAACCACATCTACCCGTGGATCGGACCTGTTCCAGTCAATCGAGTGACAGCCATGATGGTCCGCGATTCCATCGCACCGATCTGGCTTACCATTCCCGAGACGGCCCGCCGGATCCTGCAACGGATCGGTACGGTTCTGGATTTTGCGCACATCTCTGGATGGTGCCCCCACGAGGCATCGCTCCGTACGGTGCCGAAGGGCCTGCCTCGGCAGTCGCGCCTCGAGAGCCACTTTGTAGCAATGCCGTACGACGAAGTTCCGGCGCTAGTGGAGCAGCTCCGCGGCCTGCCAAACAGTGCCGGCCGCGACGCGCTACTCTTCACCATCCTGAATGCCGTCCGCTCCGGTGAAACGAGGTTGGCTCTGTGGTCCGAATTCGACCTAAACACTGGCGTATGGTCGATCCCGGCTGAGCGCATGAAGATGAACAAGCCGCATGTAGTGCCACTCGCGCCGCCCGCCGTGGAGATGCTCCATCGGCGCTGGCCCCTCCGCGCGCACGATGACGGGCTCGTTTTCTCAACCCACGGCGTCCGGCCGCTCAGTGACATGACCATGACCAAGGTCCTACGAGATCTCGGGCATGAGAAGGTCACGGTCCACGGCTTTCGCAGCAGCTTCACCGACTGGGCCGCCGAGCAGACCGACTTCCCGAAAGAGGTTGTGGACAAAGCCCTGGCGCATAAGCTCGCCGATCGAGTGGAAGCGGCCTATCGACGGACCGACTTCTTCGAGCGGCGCCGAATCCTAATGAATGCTTGGGGAGCTTTCATCGCCGTGGCCACCGCGTAGGTGCACGGATGGCGTGCCTAGTCTTTCAAGAATCAGGTCGGTCGTTATCGCATCACTGCCGGGGACCCAACTGGCTTACAAACCCGCCTCTGCAGCGCGGGTTCAGCGTGCGACGAGTCAGCATCTTACTGGCTTGACTGCTGACCTAGGATCGTACGCCCACAAATCGGAGCGCTTTCCGCGCCGATTGGCGGCTAAGAATGCCGCAAGACTCTGCGCAGGAACCGGCGTGCGAAACCTGTACACATATCGCGGGAAGTGACCGTTATCCTCCACTGTGAGCACGAATCCAGTTCCAGAGAGCGAGAGCTCTGACTTCGGCACCGTTATCAGATACTCTACATTACGGCTGTCGATTTTCCTCTTGTGCATCTCACCGGAACTCGCCTGCTCACACCACACGCCGCGTTTGGCACCACTCTTCGTAATCTCATAGCCTTTGAAGTATCGTTGATAAAGTGGAGAGCTTTCTTCAAAGATTTCCTCATAGTATTGGAGATCAATTACGTCGAAGTATTGACCGTCTTGATTCACATCAATATAGACGTTGGGCATCGGTATATCTGTATCGTTAACGATCCTGAGCCTTATCTTTTCTTCCACTTCAGACACGTATATTTGCTCATTGAATACCGACTTTCCGGGCTTGTATCCTTCACTGTTCAGGAAGACCTCTTGCACTTGTTGCTCGGGAGGAGGCCGACTAGGCGGGGAGCCCGCCTGAGAAGCGGCTCTGTCAGACGTGAAGACGAGATTCGGCTTCGTCGGCTCACGCGGGCGAGCAGGTGCAGCGGGACTCCGCGGCGTAGGTAACACAACACATTGAGGAGCCGTAGACAGTATATAGCAGGTACCTGTTTGGAGAAGGTCCTTGCCGGTATACGCCCACATCAGCAGCCCTGTGGTTAACAACGTGATTGGAAGAACCCAAGACAGCATACGAAGCACGTTGCGCATCGGCGTCCTTGACGGGCGCGCCAAGTAATAGGCAGCCAGTCCACTGCAGAGGACTAGAATCGTATCGAATAGCAGTAAGCTACGCACTGCACCCCCGGTGGCTATGTACGCGATTTCAGTTAAAGAGTCCGTCCAACCTCAACCTCTCCAGAACCAATGGGTTGAGCAACTGCCCTGCGGTTCTAGCTAGCTCCAGGCAAAGCGAGCAGCTGAGTAACACCTGCAGGCCCGGAGTGGAAATCGCTGCCTGTGAAGCCAGCGCTGCCGCCGTGACGCAACCGGATTCGATCGCCGAGTCTAGGCGCGATCACACCTAGGCCTTCACCGAAATGATCGACACGAGCGCAATCTCCGGTTCGATAGTCTCGCGGCCTTCCGGGGTCGTAAAGATCATCTGAGTCGTGCCACCCGCAGGCTCGCTCCACGGGCGATACGCGATTTCCCTCACCTCCAAGGTGGTGGGTTCGGCCTGCTCGCCGTGAGCCTGAATATAGGCATTGTGTAGAAAGTCAGTCGTCGGCGCTTCGGCGCGGTCCACGACTTGCAATACCCCACCTGGCCGCAAGATGCGGTCAGCCAGTTCGTAGACTTCGTTCTGCAGTAGAATCCGCAGGTCATGTTCACTTCCGACACCGCGCGCCCGACTTACAAAGTTCATTCGCCGCCACATGTGGGCGCCGGTCAACCAGATGGTGACAGCATCGAACGGACCGTCGGCGCGCAACGCGTCTTCGAGATAGGGATCCGTCATCGGGTCTGCCTCGAGCAGCGCCAGGGGCTGAGGCAGCGGCCCGGCGAAAGGCGTTGCATCTTGGATGAACCCGAGCGGCGTGTGCGCGCAGTCGAGTCGGGCGATCATGTGAGGTGAGAGCCCGGCGTTCGCGAGGGTGTCGCGTGCAATTCTCAGGCAATCCAAATTTTCGTCAACTGCGACGATCCGCAAGGGCGCGGGCAGCGTCGCGGCAAGAGCCAAGAGCCCGTGGCCGCTACCACATCCGACATCGAACAGGCGCTCGACCGTGTAGGGTTTCAGCTGCTGCGCCATCCAATCATAGTCGCCACGGTCGTGCTGAAGCTGCGCAGTCGTGGTCCATGTGCTGGCATATAGCCGCTGTGCTTCTGCATATTTCCGTTCCTCCGGCGCGTCGTCGAATGCCTTGTGGCACTTCTTGTATTTGCGTCCACTATCGCACCAGCAGGAATCATTGGGAAAACGCTTCATTTCGCCGTCCCGGTTACGGTCACCAGCCTTCGAATAACGATGTGTTTTATCTGTGGCGAAGCCCTGCCCTTCCGGTTAATTCGAAATTGGTCGGCGTCCGTTGATGTCGGATATCCTCTTACGTTGCATGAACCTGCTAGCCGGGCAATCGTGGACCTTTGCTGGCGGGCCGAGTGGGATCGGGAAAGGCGTCTAGTCTATACGCAGCAGAACGGTGGCGGTAATCTCGCCGGAAAGAGGGAAGAGCGCAACTTGGCGATAATACCGGCGGACCTGCTGCATGCCATCGCCCAGCCGGGCGGTGGTCAGGTCGCGCTCGTGGTCGGCGCTGGATGCTCTGTGGAGGCACCTACGAGCCTGCCGCTCGCAGGGCCCTTGGCCCACCATGCTCACCAGCAACTCGTCTTGGACCATATCTTGGGTGACGGGCAATGCCCCGACCCAAACGACCTCGCTGCGCTGGCGTCGCTGGTCTGGGCGGTGACCAACGGTCAATCGGAACTGGTTAAGCGCTTCCCGCTCGCCGCGATGCGGCAGGCCAGACCCAACCTAGGCTACAAGCTGATGGCCGCGCTGATGGCCGAGAATGCGATCTGCCACGTCTTGTCGCTCAACTTCGACCTTGCAGCTGAGAACGCCGCAGCACACCTAGGCCAGACCATCCCGAGCATCGACGCACCGGGCGACCCGGTACCGGTCATGCCAGCCATCGTTCACCTGCACGGAACTGCCAACTCGGATCCCGAGCGCCTGACGCTTCGGACGGAAACGATGGACGAGGGATGGAAGGACCAGTGGGAGCAGGTGGTCGCCGGACAGGTCCTCAGCGCCCCCTTCATCCTGTTCGCGGGGCTCGGCTCACCTGCACCGGTGCTTACGGCTACGCTCGACATGATCCAGACCGCACTTGGGGCGGACAAAGCCACCTATCAAGCCGATCCAGGCGACGTCGAGGACAACGCGCTCGCCCAGCAGCTGAATATACCCGGCGGGCGCTACATCAAAGGCGGCTGGGGCGAGGTCCTCGATGCCCTCGGGGCGCGCGTCGCTGCGGAACACGTCATTGCGCTCGGCGCGAACGGCATCGCGAATCTTGTGGCGAATGGATTCAGCCAGGCTGAAAGGGACCGCTTCACATCCCTGGTTGCCAAGCTGGCCAACCTCTCTCTGCTCGCGCTGGGAAAGCTTCGCGCCTTCGCGAAACTCGACCTCGACACAATTTACCGCAAGCATTCGCCGGAAGATGACGCCCGGGCGGCCGAGCCGATGGTGAGGCTCGCCGAGGTCGCCGAAACGCTCGGGATGGACCTCCGGCCTACGGCCGGCGGGACTTGGCAGCTGCTTAGCGAAGGACGGCCGCGGGCGCAGATTCTTCTGGCTTCCGGCGCCGGCGTGCTGCGGCTCACCGCCGCCGAGCCGCTCGCTCGGGAGCTCTGCGAGCAGATCGCCGCCGAGTCCGCGAACGGGCCGGACGTCGTCCTGATCGGTGCCCTGATGCCCGGCCCGACGCCGCCGGAGCACCTGGACTTGGTAGCCGACGGCGACCGAGACAGCCTCATCGACGGTCCAAGAGAGACGCCCATCGTGTCGGCGAACGACCCCGACTTTATCCAGCGCATCGGTGAGTTCCTCGATGCAGCCTGACGATTCGCCCCTCACCACCTCGGAGCTTCTCACGCTCGCGGGCGCTCAGCTCGCTGCTAGCGGCTACCGGGTCGTGCGGGACGTCGCGGGCACCGCCGAGTCGGCTGAGCGCGGCCTGCTCGCTGAAGACGCCGCAAGCGTGGTATCGGTCGTGGTGTTCGAAGCCTGGAGCCAGCTCGAAGCCGAGTGGCGCGAGGCGCAGGCGGACTTGGTAGACCTCCTCTCGCGACGCCTCCGCCGTTCTGCACCGAAGGCATGGGACGGCTACCTAGTGCTGCTGTGCGCCGGCCCGTCGACGGATCGAGAGGCCCTGTCGCAGATCGAGCGAGACACGACGCGGGTCCGCAAGATCGTCGCGACGGGCGATACGTTGCGCACGATCAGGGACGTTGAGAGTGTCCTAGACATCCTGGCGCCCCTAGATATCCCCAAAGATGTGACAGCGCTGGAGGACGTGCTGGACGCGTTGCCGGACATCATCGGCGGCGGCGTCGACCCAGCTGTCGTAAGAACGGTTGTCGAGGCGTTCCGCGAGATGGAGGCGCCACTAGAGCGGCTCCATGCCCTGAGGAGCCGGCCATGAGGCTCAAGTCGATCGCTATCGAGGGCTTCAGGGCGTTCAGCAGCCCGATCGAAGTCTCGCTCGATGCGGACGTGATCGTGCTCCAGGGCTCAAACGGCGTCGGCAAGACGTCGCTGCTCGACGCGATCCTTTGGGCGGTCACGGGCCGGATCAGCCGGTTCGAAGATCGAGGCTCGCCTGTCTCGATCTATTCACGCGAAGGACTGGCGCGCGTCGAGCTTACACTTACCGGTAACGACGGTGATATCGTCGTCATCCGAGCCACGGACGGAAACCGGCCGGTGGTGAGGCTCCGGCAGGCTGACGGGGAGCTCGAGGGCGCAGCTGCCGAGCAGCAACTGTGCAACCTGCTCCTCCCGCACCTCGCCGACCGCAACGAGGCCCAGGCAGCGCTCAGTGGGGTGCTGACCAGAGGCGTATACCTCCAGCAGGACCTCGTCCGGGAATTTGTCGAGGATGACAGCCCAGCCGATCGGTTCGCGCTTGTCAGCGAGGTCGTAGGCGCGGGCGTGATACTGGAGTTGCAGCAGTCCTTAGAAAGGAGCCGCAACCAGTGGTCTCGAAGCACCGGCGCGCTCCGGCGCGAGCAACTAGACCCGCTGACGCTGCGTGCCGCGCAGATCGACGAGCAGCTGGCGCGCTTGACGGACGACGTCCGGGCGGTGGGCGTCGACGCACGACAGGCGTCGGAGGCAATCCATGGCCGTGCGACCGCGCTGCTCGGAGCGGTGCGCCTCGGCACCCCAGAGCCACCAGCGACATCTTCCGCGCTCGACCGGATGCTCAAGCAGCTCGGCGCGGAACGCTCGCGCGTCGAGCGGGAGCTGCTCACGGTCTCCGATCTCGCCGACGAGGCGCGCGCTCTGTCCGAAGCCGATCCCGCCGACGCCTCCCGCCTCGAGGCACTCCGGGAGAGTGAGGACCGCCTCTCTGGGGAACTCGGCGCCGCCGAGAAAGCGATCTCGACGGAGATAGAACGGCTTTCTGCAGAGCGGGAGCGGCAGGTCGCCGCTGCGGACCGAGCCGGCAGGCTAGCGACCATGGCACGTCTGGCCCTCAAAGAACTCGGCGAGCGCTGCCCCGTCTGCGAACAGGCCTACGACGCCGATCACACCCGCCGCCATCTCGAGGAACTAATCGCCGCCGCCTCGGCAGCAGCGCCGCCCCCATCGCCCGACCGGCTCGCGCCGCTGAACGCGGCGCGGGCCGACCTCAGCCGGCAGATCGAGGATGTGCGGGCTGAGCGCCGCGCCCTCGCCGACCGCGACCGCGTGCGCGACCGGCGGACCGCGATCTTGGCCTCCCGCCTGCGCGACCTGAACGTTGATCCAGAGGGAGACGTCCAGGCGCAGCTCGAGGAGCGACGCGCCAGGTCGGCTGACCTTCTCAACCAAGTAGGCGAAATCGCGCGGGACGCCGAGCGGCTCTCCCTCGACGTGATCCGACTCGGAGAGATCCGTCGCCGCGAAGAACTCATCAGGGAGCGCGAGTCGCTCACTGCGCAGATCAACGAAATTGCTGCACAGGTTGAGGATCAGGAGCGGACCCACGCGCTTGCCGGCTCCGTCATCGACGGCCTGCGCGACGCCTCGCTGGCAGTGACCCAGCGGCAGATCAGGCAGCTCGAGCCGCTGTTTCAGAAAATCTACAGCCGCATCGACCCGCACCCAACCTTCCGCGTGACGCAGATGACCGCCAGCCTCGAGCGCGGAAAGGGGCGGCTCAACCTCGGCATCCTCGACCCTGACGCCGGGACGGACGCGCGCGATGCCGGGCCTCTGCTCAGCAGCTCCCAGCTAAACTCCTACGCGGTCGCGCTCTTCCTCGCGATGAACCTAGCCCTGCCTACCCTTAAGCTTGATGTCACGATATTAGACGACCCGCTCCAGAGCCTGGACTCTCTCAACCTCCTTGGGCTGGTCGACGTGCTCCGGCGCTTCCGCGCGCACCGACAGATTATCGTCTCCACGCACGAGGACCGCTTGGTCGGGCTGCTGACCCGCAAACTGAGGCCGGTGCGCGCCGACGAGCGGATGATTACAATCTTGTTTGAGCATTGGACCCGCGAGGGCCCGACAATGAGGGCGATGCTTACGGAGTTCGACGGAGGCGACGAACCTGTGCTTGCCGCTTTAGGCTGAACGCGGGGCGGCTTTCCGACTTCCTCAGCCTGCAAGCGGCGAGTCACGTAGGAGCTGCTCCGCCGATATAGAGACGCTTCGAGCTTTTTCTCCGCAGGAGTCCGGATTGCCAGGGCTGGCCGGCGCCATCTGGCTGGTCGAGTCAAAACCCAAGCGATTAGCTCACCGCGCGCGCTAAGTGGCGCGGCCAGAATCCTGAGGAGTCCGCTTGAAGGGCGCCGTCGTAAGTGAGGAGTAGTCCGCTGCGGGCCGGAGCAATGTCTGGCGCTAGCCACGACGGCAGCCGCCGCAGACTTCGACAAGCTTGCACACTAAATGCTTGATATCGCGGGTGGTTTGCTGGCCGCACGATGCGCAATCCCACATCCTCACCCACACTTTTTGTGCCCTCTGGTGAACTTTCTTCGGTTGCCTTCGCACCCGAGCAGCCTCGTGTCGACTTAGTCAGCGACGTTGATATTCCGCGTTGGAAGGGTCTGTTTCGAACTCTTGCACGGTGGCGCTCCATAAGAGTTCGCGATAGCATTCCTGGCATGAAGTTGAGCGACTACGGCTGTCCCACCCCATTGCGAAACCTCCCCGGCGTTGGGCCCCTTGAATGGGCCGTGGCGCAGGATGGCTGGACCGACGAGCTCGAAGAGCGGGCGCACGACCTCGCGACCTACCTCTTCGGCATCGAGGAATCAGAGACGCACGTATTGATCGAGCAAGACGGGTGCGTCTGGATCGGCGGCGTTGAGGTCCCATGTGGCGGCCAAGAGGATCTCGAGCGGCTCGGCGGCGAATGGGAAGCGAACTTCGCGCCGCTGAAATACTTCCGGGACGAATCCGACGAGTTCTGGAGCGGGCTCGGATGGGACGTGACGGACGGTGAGGGCAAGCAGCTTGAGGTGATGCGCTACATCGGCAGGCCGATGATCTGTTTTGCGAAACGGCTTCATGCGAACGTCAGCCAGTCGATCGGCGAGCTCGAGGAAGATGCCGGTCACGACGCCGACGCCTGGGGTACGAAGCTCGCTGAGGATGCAAAGCGGTTTCAGGGCGGTTGACGGCGGTATTGAGCTTGCGCAGCACCGGCGCCGCCCGGGAGTCGATGACCTGGAACACCTGCGTCTCAAGCCACTGCGGTCCCAAGCTGTGACCCGGGGACGAATACAAGTCCTTGACCCATCCCGCCTCGCTGGGAAACACGCGGCGAACCATGATCTTCGACCGGATCGGGCGATCGTAGCGCTCGAATCGGCCGTCCTGGCCTGCCCACCAACGGTGCAGGAACTCACGGATATAGTAGTGCCTGGTCGGATCGTTAGCGGAGAGCGGGATCACGAGCCACGAGGGTCGGCCGCCTCAGGACGCTGAAGGAGTTTGACGAGAGGCTCCGCTCAGGCTGGGACGCGATATCAGTTGGGAGCGATGACCACCGGCTCCGTGCCGCTGGAGCCGCGGCTTCGCCGACCGCGAAGATATTTCTGATAGCTCTCGATTGGGAAGGGCGTGGTACCTGCAATCACCCCGGAGACTTGAACGAAGCCGTTGTCGACCCATTCATATCTCTCTTCCGGCATCAGGCTGGAGGCTATAGGCTGGCATTCGTTCGACTGTCCAACACACATTGAATCCATATATGCATCGATCCGGCCTCTCCGCACCAGCTGCGGCAGGCCGTCCTTGACTGAAAACCTTATCCACGATTGGTAGACCGCGCCCTTTGCGCCCTCCACGAACCCATTCCAACCCTCATATTCGTAGGACACGAAATCGAGCTTTTTGCCCACCCCTTCAGGGGTGATCGGAATGATCGTCATTCCCATGGTGCTCATGCTGGTTCCTGGACCACCCTGGTCCTGTTCAAATTGCACGAATCCCAAAGTGGCTTTCGTTTGAAGCGGATGATATTCGAATCCACCGTAAAGGGTCTGGTCGATCAAGACTTTGTTCTTGATCGTGTAAATTACGCAGTTGTCGTCGTGAAGGATCACGCCCTCGCCAGCATAATTGTATTCGTAGTTTTTAGACGGAAGGCAGGAAAGATCCTTCTTCTCCGCGTCGTCCTGCAGAAATTTGTAGTCCATATATTCGACGACGAGTGAAGAATTGTAACCCTTCTCGGTGAGCCGCTGGTAGGCGCCACGCGCCTTGTGGTCTTCCCCGATGAGGGCAGGTGCCGCGCCTTTGATCCAGTCCCGAACCTTGATGCCATTGTCGACGAGGGCGACGACCATCGCGAGACATGCGGCGAGCGCAGCGGTGAGGACCACAAGCGGGTTCGATTTTGCCCGCGTGAGCCTGTGGGCGAGCCGAGGCTCGCTCGCCGCGTCGGCGCCCTGGGTCTCGGCCGCTCCTTCTACCTTTTCGGACGCCTCGTCGCTCATGTCTCGGACTCGTCGCTTGAACCGCCTCTGTACATCTCAGAATTGAGCATCGTTAGGCGATAAAGGACAGACATCGGGCGCCCCGGCATGTTGGCTAGCTTATCACTCTTAATAAGGGGCCGGACAGTGGACGCTAGGCTTTGCGCGTTTTCACAAACTGCTCGTTGGGCATGGGAATGAACTGCGTATTCGGGCCCACTGCTTTCGGCCAAAGGCAGCCGCTTCACGTGGATGTGAGGGATGATATTCGAATATTCGGGGGATTATCGCGCAAAGAAGCAGGCCGAGGGCGAACGCGATGGCGGCAGTCCAGAGAAGATGCCGCCACTGGCGCTCTGCCGTCCACCCCCGCTCGACGACGGCATCGATCCGCGCGATCGAAGCACGCATGACCGCATTGGCGTCGGCAACAAGCTGACGCGTTTCAAGCCGGGCCTCGACACTCGCCTGCTCGACGCGGGAGGCAAGGCTCTCGACCATCAGCTCCATCGCTGGCGCCGTCGCGACACGTTCTACCTTACGCGCGATCCAATCGAGCCTTTCCACCATTTGCTGCAATGTCGGCAGATAGTCCGGCGCGTTCTGCCGCTCCGCGGTCAGTCCCTGTACCGCGCGACGCAGCAAGCTCACCTCACCCCTAAGATCCTCAAACGCTCGTGCGGGATCGGAGGCGGTTGGCACGATGTCCTGGCTCATGCGCGGAGCCTAACGCCCTATCCCCCGAGTACGCGAGCGGCCGAGCCATTCCTGGAGGTCATGAGACAACGAAGCCCCGCTCGACTTCTGGATTCCGAGCTGTCTGATGCGGTTGCGCAGCAGCGACTCGAGTTGGGGATCACGCTCGAGGCTGTGTGCCATCTCCATCATGACGCCGCGAACCTCGTCGGCCCGCCAGCCGTGGCCATCGCGCTCCAGCCGGTCCGCGTGGCGGACATGCCGGTTCCATTCATGGACGAACCGGTCGGCGCGGACGCCCCTTTCCTTCCGCATCTTGGCTTCCATCCGCATCGCGCCGATGGCGCGTGCGGTCTGCCCGTTGGCCGCCTCCTCGATGAGGCTCCGATCGGCTCGGAATGCGCTGGTGAGATCGAGCGACGCGTCCGGGTGGATCGCGCGCAGCGCCTCCACTGCCTTGTCGCGGGCGACAACCTGGTGCGGCAGCGGCGCGATCCGCAGTCGTTGGAGCCGCATGATGTCCGCCACCGCGCGGCCTGCGCGCTCGACTGCCAGGTCCAAGGGCGTCCTGGCAGGCTCCGGCCGCGTGCCGGGGCCAAGCCTTAGCCCGGCGAACGGATCGCGTGGCGGCGCCTCAATTCTGATCTCCTGCGCCTTGTCGGGGGCCAGATAGTCGGACGCCATGTCCTTGCCGCGCTCGCGAGAGAGAGCGCGGACAAGCTTGCCTCGATCGGCGAAGTCGTCGCGGCCATAATGGAGGTCGACCGTATCCCGATGCCGCGAGAGCGCCACATAAGCTGAGTGGCGATCCAGCCCCGGCGTCGCCAGCACATGCACCCGATCCACAGTCATTCCCTGAGCCTTATGGATCGTCGCGGCATAGCCGTGGTCGATATGGCGATAATCCTTCACGTCGAACGCGACCGAGCAGCCGTCATCGAGCAGCGCGGCCAGCCGGGCTGAACTGACGCTCTCCACCCGCCCGAGCGAGCCGTTCTTCACGCCAAGGCTGCGCTCGTTTCGAAGGAAGATGATGCGGTCGCCCGCCGCGAGTTGCCGCTCACCTCGCTCGGTCCTGACCGCCACCGCCTCGCCAAGATCGCCCCGGCGCTCCAGCCGCTCGCGAGCAAGCGCATTGAGCGCCTGCACCTCCTCGTTCGTATGGGTGAGGATGACCCGGCTCGCCTCCGGCGCCGCAGCGCGATCCTTGTCCCATCGACCAATCAGATCCGATCGCGCCTGCTCTCGCGTCTCGGCCGCGTGGACCGCATCACGCTCGGCATAAGCCTCGATCGCCTCGCCCGTTCGCTCGGTCGCCAGCCAGCGGGTGGCCCGCTGCTGCCACTCCCCCCGCTGCCGGCGGATGTTCGTGATCTCCCAGGCGCCATGCCGCTCCGCGATAGAGCGGAACGCCGCGCCCGCCTCGATCGCCTGAAGCTGCTCGGGATCGCCGACCAGCACGACCTTGGCGCCGCGCTTTTCCGCCTCGGCGATCACCCGGTCCATCTGGCGCGTGCCGATCATCCCGGCCTCGTCGATGACGAGGACATCGTTCGCCGCGAGCAGGTCGCGCCCCTGCGCCCACTGATGCTCAAGGCTCGCAAGCGTTCGCGAAGCAATGCCGGAGCCCGCCTCCAGATTCTCGGCGGCAATGCCGGAAAGGGCCGCGCCCTGCACCCGATGCCCCGCGTCGTCCCACGCCTCCCGCGCGACCCCGAGCATCGCCGATTTTCCGGTGCCGGCATAGCCGATCACCACCCCAAGACCCTTGGATCCGGTGACGTGCTTGAACGCGCCCTGCTGCTCGTCCGACAGATGCAGCCCGCGTGCGGCCGCGCGGGCAATTGCACGCTCCCTACTCCGCTCGGCGACGATATGCCGGCGGCGGGCCTCAAGCGCGACCGTCGCGCGCTCCAGCCGCTGCTCGGTCTCCAGCATTGCACGCGACGTGAACCGCTCCTGCCCCCTCCAATCCGAGCCAAGCCGCACCAACTCCGGTGCAGCGGTCACCGCAGCCATGATCCGGTCGAACTGTGCCTTCCCCTCACTGTGCCGGTGCACGAACATGGCAAGATCGCGGGTGGTGAACGTCGCCTGGTTGTGGGTGATCGCGTCCAGCGCCAGCGAAGGCGAGGCGAGCAGCTTCTCGCCATTGGCGCGGGCGATCTCCCGATGCTCGTCGACCCGCTCAAGCGACAGCCCCTGCGCCGCCATCCGGGATGCCGCCGGGCCAATCTTGTTCTGCGGTTCGAGCGCGATCGCCTGCGCCTCGAGCGAGCGGTGATCGACGCGCGCATCGATGTCGAGCTTGGCCAGCCGCTGGTTGACATGCTCGGCCCAGGCTCCGCGCCAATGCTGGAGAAGCTCGGTGCGGTTCCACTCCCGCACCTTCGCGCCGAACCCATTCTCCCCCAGCCGCCGCATGGTGAGCATCACATGCGCGTGGGGCTTGGGGGCCCCGTCCGCTCCGATGTCCCAGTGGACATTGAGATCGGCGGCCATGCCGAGTCCGACAAACTCGCGTCGCACGAAGCCCTGGGCAAGCTCTATGCCCATTTCTGGGGATAGCTCCCTCGGCAGCGCGAACTCGACCTCGCGGGCAAGCTGCGCGTCGATCCTCTTCTCCGCGGCTTCGACCGCGTTCCAGAGGCGCTCCCGATCCGACAGATGCTCCGGCGCGCCGTCGGGCAGCATCACCTCTGAATGAATGACGCCGGCCTTGTTCGAGAAGTCGTGGTTGCGGTCCAAGCGCTCGTCGCGCAGCCGCGATGCCGAGCGATACGCCGCCGCCGCGAGGGCGCTCGATCCGGCGGCACGAGAAATGACTTTCGCGGAGAAGTGGTAGATCGCCATGAGCGACAGACCACTTACACTTCCAAAGCGACGTCGGCACGACGTATAAGCGCGCCCTCGAAAGAATTCATCTTTCTCAGGATGCGTTCGTCCCAGCAAATCCCACGCTGTTGCCGCTGATCGACGACGCCGATAACTGAGCCGCCGTCACCGCTCAACTAAGGACAACGGCATGCGCAAACCTAGAGACTACGATTCGGAGTTGAAGGCGCTTAGTGACAGGGCAAGAGTGCTCCAGGAGCGAAGGCTGCGCCAACTTGGCGAGTTAGTCGTCGCGACGCGTGCCGATACGCTGCTGATAGATGTCTTGGCAGGGGTTCTCCTGAGCGCGGCGGAGCAAAAAGACCCCCGAGCCCTGGAGGGCTGGCGCGCGAAGGGCACGAGCTTCTTTCGAAGGTCGAGAAATGCCGCGCCGGGCGCTGCTCCAGGTGGCTTGTCGGTTGCGACGGATGCAGGCGGCACGCTGCCGCTTGGCGATCCACCGCGCACGTGACGATCAGCGCGAGTGGGTTGTGAAGCGGCGGGAGCGGACACGGCACCTAATCGAGCTTGGCGGCCTCGTCGTGAAGGCCGGAATCGTCGACCTAACCAGCGACGACCGCGCGGCCATCTATGGTGCGCTACTGCATGTTGCGCGCGTACTGAGTGGCAATCAACGTGAGCGGGCCATGGTGCTGTGGCGCCGCCGTGGTCGACGTGCCCTTGATGCCCCAGCTGATCAGTAATGCGCGCGCGCGATGGGTGCGTTATGCCAATGTCGAATGGGGCGGGGATCGCGCTTCTGTGGAAATCCTGACGACTGCCCCTTGCGTCCTCCGGAGGCCGGTCTCATTATGTTCTCATGACGGATGGCGAAGACGAGTCTCTCGAGGAGCAAGCCCGTCGCCAAGTTCTTGTCGCGGCCAATCTGTTCGATGAAGACCCTGAGCAGATAGCGGGGCTGGTTTTCCCTATTCCAGCCGAACGGACGCTCGCCGCTCTGCTACGCGATTACGACACGCAGAGGACTACGAATCGTAAGGTTCGATGTGCCGTCTGCCCAACTCACACCAAGCATTTTCGCGGCTTCGTCGGCCAACTTGACGACGGCAGCCTCGCGCTCATTGGCATTAACTGCGGCGAGGATAGATTCGGAGAAGGAACTTGGGCCGAAATGTCCGCTTCGCTAAAGCGCCAGCAGGAGGAGGCCTACTATAGGGGCCGCATCGAACCTGCCAGGCAGCAAGTGGAAATCGTTTACCCCCTGCTTCAGGAGTGGGCCACTAGGCTAAGCAGGTGGCGCAGCTTCGCCGAAAGCGTCAGGTCTAGGTATTCGGACTTCTTCGGTTCCCTTCGCGAAGCAGCGGTCAAGCGCGACGGACAGCTCATTCGCGAGCAAATGGTGTTCGTCACTGTGGTCGACGAGCAAGGCATACCGAGGCAGCAACGACAGCCGCGTGTTGAAGTGATGGGCCGCATACCGTTTCCAGCGGGCTTTGTGGCAATAACAATTGGCGATCGTCGCCTTACCGAGGCGCGCGAGTGCGTGAAGAATGCGTACCGCGCCCTCGCGCCGAATGCCGATTTACGAAGCCTCGAAAGGGCCTTTCGGACGCTGCGTGAAGGACGCAAGCTGATCGACGAGGTTGAGGAGTTCCACCAAGGATGGATCAGAAATTCCTCTCTCGATTGGTGGTCTTCTGCTTGCAATTGGCACAACGCCGCGGGCAGTTCGCGTAGGCTGCGGGTGCACGGCCGAGCAATTATGATGAGCAACGATGGCAATCCGATTAAGCTAGTTGTTCCCGAAGCCTCACCGTCTGAGTCGCTGTTCGAGGCAATCGCGGCTGCGTGGCCCCGCTAGGCAACCACTCTTCACAAGACGGCACATTCGGCGGCGCCCACGATGCGGAGCTGTTGACGCGCATATTGGATCGCGCCGCCGGAGCTGGCGCCGCTAAGCCGCGGTCGCGGCGGGGGGCCGAGCCAAACGAGGCTGAACATGCGAGCGCCGCCCGACCTTGTCGGGCGGCGCGAGCCGCTAAGCGGCAGCGGAGACCTTTGCCTCCAGTTCCGCAATTCGCTCCGAGCAAATGGCGTGGACGACGCGGCCGAGCTCCTCGACCTGTTGCCCCAACCAGCCCAGCTCCTCCTCCCTGATGCGGTAGTGCTTCGAGTAGCGCGCCTTTACGTAGGCATCCTTCAGCTTCTCGAACATCGTTCGTTCGCGACGGTTATCAGCTGGCCAGACGTAGATCAGCCGCCGGTCGATGCGCTCCGCCTGCGTCCGCAGGAAAGCGAGATTGTGTACGTGAGGCGTGTAGAAGGTGCAGACTAGCAGCACGCAGTGATAGAGCCTTTCGGTCGCTTGATGCGTTAGAAAGGCCGCGTCCTTGAGCCTGCCTTGGCCTTGGCTGAAGCGGGCGGTTTCGAGCATGCCGGCCGCAGCTGGAAACCACTCCTCGAAATACTCCTTCGCCATCGCGAGCGCTTGCTCGGGCGTCTTCGGCTTCGGCTCCGGCAGATCGGTCTCGTCGCTCTGGTAGAGGGCGATCCCCTCCTTCGCGATGTCCATGAAGAAGTAGCGGCCGTGGGCGAGGCCGTCGTTCACCTCCTGCAGTGTGTGAACGATGAAGTTGACCGGCGTCCGCAGCGTCTTCGTGATCGACAGCTCCCGGATCAGCCGATCGTCAGCCTTTGCCCAATATTCCACCCGGTCGGTAAGCCGCTTGTCGTTGACGATGATCAGGAGGTCGAAATCCGACTGATAGCCCTTCGCCGTATGAGGCTCGTCGACCCAGCCGCCGCGGGCATAGCTTCCGTACAGGATGATCTTGAGGACGCGCCCCTTGCGCTTCCAATCCTGCGTCGCGAGCCCGATCTTCTCCTCG
>DATBDY010000010.1:0-232533 GCA_036269695.1 Allosphingosinicella sp.
GACTGGATGGCGATCGAGCAGCAGCGCGGCATCTCGGTCACCTCCTCGGTGATGACGTTCGAGAAGGACGGCCTGCTCTTCAACCTGCTCGACACGCCGGGCCACCAGGATTTCTCCGAGGACACCTACCGGACGCTGACCGCGGTCGACAGCGCGATCATGGTGATCGACGCCGCCAAGGGCATCGAGGCGCAGACTCGGAAATTGTTCGAGGTCTGCCGCCTCAGGAACATCCCGATCGTCACCTTCATCAACAAGGTGGACCGGGAGGGCCTCTCCCCTTTCGCGTTGCTCGACGAGATCGCCGAGACGCTGCAGCTCGACGTCTCGCCGCGCAACTGGCCGGTCGGCATGGGCGGGCTCTATCACGGCCTTTACGATCTCGCCGAAAACCGGCTGCTGACGCCGGAGCGCGAGGTGAAAGTCTCCGGGATGGACGATCCCGCCCTCGAAGCCGAGCTTCCGGCCGAAGCGCTGGAGCCGTTCCGCGAGGAAGCCGGCCTGGCCCTCGCCGCCTATCCCGAATTCGACCTCGCCGCGTTCCTCGCCGGCGATCTGACACCAGTCTTCTTCGGCAGCGCGCTGCGCGAATATGGCGTGCCGGACCTCTTGGCCGGCCTCGCCGACTTCGCGCCGCCGCCTGGGCCGCAGCCCGCCCGCGCCGGCCCGGTGGCGCCCACCGAGCCGCGCTGCTCGGGCTTCATCTTCAAGGTCCAGGCCAACATGGACCCGAACCACCGCGACCGCGTCGCCTTCATGCGCATCTGCTCGGGCAGCCTCAAGCGCGGCATGAAATTGACCAATCCGCGCCTCGGCAAGGCAGTGACCGTACAGAATCCGATCACCTTCTTCGCACGTGACCGCGAGCTGGCCGAGCTGGCGCGCCCCGGCGACATCGTCGGCATCCCCAATCACGGGACCCTGAGGGTCGGCGATACGTTGTCGGAGCGCGGCGACGTGGCCTTCACCGGCCTACCCGATTTCGCCCCGGAGATCCTGCGCCGCGTCCGCCTCGACGATCCGATGAAGTCGAAGCAGATGCGCAAGGGGCTGGAGGACCTCGCCGAGGAAGGCGTGATCCGCATCTTCAAGCCGGCGATCGGCTCCAACTGGATCGTCGGCGTCGTCGGCGCGCTCCAGCTCGACGTGCTGGGGACGCGGATGGAGGCGGAATACGGCCTCAAGCTCGGCTTCGAGTCCTCGCCCTGGGAGATCGCCCGCTGGGTCGGCGCCGACCAGCCCGAGGAGCTGAAACGCCTCCTCGCCGCCAACCGCACCAGCGCCGCCGAGGACGTCGACGGCGCCCCCGTCCTTCTCATCCGCAACGATTGGGAGCTGGGGCGCTTCCGGCAGGATTGGCCGAAGGTCCACTTCGCCAGCGTGCGCGAGCGGAGCTAAAGCGGTTCACCAGCGGGCGATCACAGATAGCGAGGACTAGCTGCAGTCATGAACGAAGCTGGTCAGAGCCGGACTTGGGCGTAGCTCACGCCGCCACTTCCCGACCTCGAAGACAATGCGTTGTTTCGCGTTCGCAATCGCCTGCGCCGGCAGGTAGTCTTCAGCCGGCAGGTAGTGCCCGTGTTCGCCTTGCCTGGTGGGAAGGCTCCATGACCTCCCGTCGACGGTCAGCCTAAATTCTCCGCCCTCCCATGCACCACCTGCCATCATAAACTGCGGCTCACCTGCACATATTCCAATAAACCCCGTCCCCTGCGAGTCATCAAAGTCGTAATAGAGGCCAGCTTGATAAGCCCCGTGTGCGGGCTGATAGCTCCAGCCTTCTTTCGGCTGCTTCGCGCCGCAGCCGACAACAAGAAATATGCCGAGGGACATGGCAATCGCGCGCATCGTGCCATTGTCCCGAAAACCCAAGCCTGCGCAATGGAGAAGAAGCGCCGCCTCGCCAGCAACTGCTCAAGCGCCGCCGAAGATGTCGACGGCGCCGCCGTCCTCCTCATCCGCAACGATTGGGAGCTGGGGCGATTCCAGCAGGACTGGCCGAAGGTCCATTTCGCGAGCGTGCGCGAGCGGAGCTGACCATTCCGCAATTTGCGCGCGGTCGAATGAGACGAGCTTAGTCGCTCTCGGCCGGTTCGATGCCGGCGATCTTGCGGGCCGCGTGCAGCAGCTCGACCGGCAGCATGGCGATAATCGTGCTGTTATGCTCGACACCGATCTCCGTCAGCGTCTGCAGGCGCCGAAGCTCCAGCGCGCCGGGGGCGCCGCCGATGGTGGTCGCCGCCTCGGCAAGCTTGCGGGCCGCTTCATATTCCCCTTCCGCCTTGATGATCCGGGACCGCTTTTCACGGATCGCCTCGGCTTCGCGTGCGATTGCCCGCTGCATCTGCTCGGGAATGTCGACGTCCTTCAGCTCGACGCCATCGATTTCGATTCCCCAGCGGCCGGCCGCTTCGGCGAGCAATTCCAGCAAGCGCGCATTGATGGATAGCCGATCCTTGAGCATCTGATCGAGGTCGCTCTGGCCGATCGCATCGCGCATGCCCGTCTCCGCGGCCTGCACCACCGCTGCCTGCCACGATTCCACCGACGTGACGACGAGGACAGGATCCTTGGCGCGGAACCAGAGGACCGCGTTGACCTTCACCGCCACGCCATCGCGCGTGATCGTTTCCTGGGTTTCGAGCTGATAGGTGACGGTGCGCAGGTCGACTTTGACCACCCGGTCGACCAGGGGGATCAGCCAGTACCAGCCCGGGCCCTTGGTCGCCCCGAGCCTGCCCAGGCGGAAGAGGACGGCGCGTTCATATTCATTGTTCACGCCGAAGCTGCGGGATACGAGGACCAGCAGGGGAATGATGAGAAGCCCCAGGAGGCCGAAAATCGGGATCATGCCGTACATCCTCGTGCCTGCGGGAGCGCGCTTCGTGCAGTTGATCCGTTGACGATGGGTTTGTCCAGTGCCGCGAGCCGCCGGGCTGTGGCCCCTGCCGCCAACCGCGCCAGCGCCGCCGAGGATGTGAAGGTGCGCCCCAGCCTCTTCTTACGCGCGACCGGGAGTTCGGCTGCTTGCGCCAGGATTGGCCCACCAGCGTGCGGGAGCGGAGCTGAGGGCGAAACCCGGCGGAGCCGCGCGCCCGAGCGTGCGTTCAGCCCCGCATGATGTTGCTTACCGCTCTGCTGTTGGGGATTGCGCGCGGCGCCGTCCCGCCGGCCGATATGGCCCTTCTGGGACGATGGTGGAATTCCGACGGCAGCGTCGCGGTCGACGTGGCGCGGTGCGGAGAGCGGCTCTGCGGCAAGGTCGTCTATGCGGAGAAAAAGCAGCAGGACAAGGCACGCCGGGCGGGCGTGACGCAGATGATGGGGCTGGCGGTGATGCGGAACTTCAAGGGGGCGGGCCCCGGCCATTGGAAGGGCACGGTCTTCGTTCCGGAACGCAATCGGGAATTCCGTTCCACCATCACCCGCCTCGCGTCCGACCAGGTGAAGGTCGAAGGCTGCATGCTCCTCATCCTGTGTCAGCACGAGACTTGGAAACGCAGCCGCTGAGCGGTGAAGCGCGGATGGAGGCGGAATACGGAGTTGGGGCCTCCCGATGCTAACAAAGTGTCACGTGCGGTGGATCAACTGACCTTCCTTGTTCGAAGATACGTCTCCTGCTCGGCCGCTTCCTCATCAGTGTAGAAATGATCCGGAACGCCATCGACCGGTACATAATCGCCGTAGCCCAGCCGCTCCTGATAGAGTTGCATCGCCCGATGCTGGGAGGGTGCCCACAAACTGAAAACAAACCGCTCACCGGGCGTGACGGTCAATCGAAGACGATCGCCGTCCATGCTTACGGGACCAAAA
Organism: Allosphingosinicella sp.; assembly: GCA_036269695.1. Classification (GTDB taxonomy): domain Bacteria; phylum Pseudomonadota; class Alphaproteobacteria; order Sphingomonadales; family Sphingomonadaceae; genus Allosphingosinicella. The sequence continues at coordinate 3,814 of DATBDY010000010.1, forward strand.
GTGCCTCCGTCCTCGTCCTCCCAATATTCGTGGAGCAGATCGGGCATGTGGCTATCTACGGCCTGACCTGCTTGCACCAAAAGCCAAAAATGCCAGTTTCGGCCTCGCACTCCGCGGCCATTGACCTATATGCCCTTCCGGTATGGCGGAGCGCCCCATGCCCGACACCCTGCCCGACCCGCTGATCGTCACCTGCCCCGTCTGCGCGGCGGCCAATCGCATGCCGCGCGCGCGCCTGGGCCAAGGCATTTGCGGCAAGTGCAAGTCGCCCCTTTTCCAGGCGAAGCCGATCACGCTCACCACCGCCAATTTCGACCGCCACGCCGGTACCAGCGACCTGCCCCTCCTCGTAGACTTCTGGGCCGCCTGGTGCGGCCCCTGCCGCCAGATGGCCCCCGTCTTCGAAGCCGCCGCAAGCGAGCTGGAGCCGCGGATGCGCCTCGGCAAGCTCGACACCGAAGCGGAGCCGGCCATCGCCGCCCGCTACGGCATCCGCTCGATCCCGAGCCTCATCCTGTTCCACAAAGGGCGCGAAGTGGCGCAGATCGGCGGCGCCATGCCCCTCCGGACGCTGGTCGGGTGGGTCAGGAACGTCTGGTCATAATCGGCACTATTCCATGAGGTGATAAGCGGGGCCAGCTTACGTCGGCCCCGCTTATCGAGCTCAACAGCCCCGGAAACCTCTCCGCGCTTCGGCGGCTGTCTCTGCGTACGGAGCTTAGCCAAGGTGAGGCCCTGACCAGGAGCGTCTAAACCGCCCCGCTCTTGAGCCCTCCCGGGCGCTGCGCCTGACGGCGCAACGCTGCAGCCTTTTCCCTCGCTTCGCTGAACTCAGGCTCAAGCACCTGAAGTTTGGCCACGAGGCCGGAAAGATCATATTCGTTGCTCGTCTGGCCTCTTCCGTTCGTGCGAAAGCGAGCGTTCCTCTTAATGAAACCGGCGTCCTCCAACTCTCCGAGAATCCGTTGCACTTGACGCTCACTCAAGTTCAAGAAGTGCGCCAGCTTCTTCTTAGCCGGCCAAGGGTGTTTCCCCGGTTCCCACCAGTAATTGCACAGGTGCAATAGAATCATCGCTTGGGTAGAGCTCAGGCCAAGACGGCGCTGCGCTTCGAGCAGAAGGCGAGGAACAGCGACATAGCCGTAGGAGACAACGTCTCTGCCCCACATCTTGTCCCATTTGCGTTTAGAATCAGGACCTTTCGGGAAAGGAACCACAATTGCCTTGTCGATCGCCCTCTCAAGCGGCGGCTCGAACGCGGCCCCGATCACGTCGCGCACAGCGGCGAGATGAGACGACGGGGTCTTAATTTCGTCCACACTCATGGCGAACCTCCTGTATTGGGAGATGCGCCACGTCACTAAAGGAATCAACGGCGGCGGCCCGGACACCTATGTCTCTCGCGGGATGACATACATGTCTGGGGCTGGCAGCCAGTAATGTCCTAGCGGAAGGAGCGGTGACGTAGACCGAGCACGAAAGCGAGAGAGTCCATAACCTGGCAGGCAGGAACCCCCAGACGTGGATGTCTCCCCGTCAGCTAAAACGCCTCCGCCGGGAGCGCCATCAGGCTCTCGGCACCGGCTTCGAGCTTGCGCCGCAGCGCCCCCGTTTCCGGCATGACGCGCTCCGCGAAGAAGCGGGCGGTGATGAGCTTGGCTTCGTGGAAGGCCTTGTCCTCCGCCCCGTCCGCCAAAGCGGCGGCGCTGGCCTTGGCCATGCGCAGCCACATCAGGCCGAGGCAGACGATGCCCATCAGGTTCATGTAGGAATAGGCCGCGGCGCCGGCATTGTTCGGGTTGGCCACGCCGTTCTGCATCAGCCACATCGTCGCGGTCTGGAGGTCGGCGGTGGATTTCTGGAGGGCAGAGGAGACAATACCGATCGCGTCGCCGGCCCCTCCACCAGACTTCGTCTGGTCCCCCTCCCCGTTCGGGGGAGGAACTGGTTCGTCGGCGAGCAACTTGAAGAAGCCTTGCACCGCGCGGCCGCCATTGGCGCCGAGCTTGCGGCCGACCAGGTCGAGCGCCTGGATGCCGTTGGTGCCTTCGTAGATCTGGGCGATACGGGCGTCGCGAACGAACTGCTCCATGCCCTGCTCGCGGATATAGCCGTGGCCGCCGTAGATCTGCTGGGCGTTGACCGTGGCTTTGAAGCCCTCGTCGGTGAGATAGCCCTTGATCACCGGGGTGAGCAGGCCGAGCAGGTCCGACGCGGCCTCTTTCTCCGCCTCGGTCTGGGCGCGGCGGGAGATGTCGACCTGGAGCGCGCCCCAGAGGACGAGCGCGCGCGCCGCCTCGTTGAACGCCTTCATCTCCATCAGCATCCGCCGCACGTCGGGATGGACGATGATCGGATCGGCCTTCGCGTTCGGGTCGCGCTGGTCTGGGACGAGGGCGCGCCCCTGGCGGCGGTCCTTCGCGTAAGCCGCGGCGTTCTGATAGGCGACCTCACCTTGCGCCAGGCCTTGCAGGCCGACGCCGAGCCGGGCGGCGTTCATCATGATGAACATCGCCTCCAGCCCCTTCTCCGCGGTGCCGATCAGATAGCCGGTCGCGCCGTCGTAATTGAGCACGCAGGTCGAGTTGCCGTGGATGCCCATCTTCTCCTCGATCGAGCCGCAGCTGACGCCGTTGCGCTCGCCGAGGCTACCGTCCGCGTTGACGAGGAATTTGGGGACGATGAAGAGCGAGATGCCTTTCACATTGTCCGGCGCGCCGGCGACCTTGGCGAGGACGAGGTGGATGATGTTCTCGCTGAGATCGTGCTCGCCCGAGGAGATGAAGATCTTGGTGCCGGTGATCCGGTAGCTGCCGTCCGGCTGCGGATCGGCGCGGGTCTTCAAGAGGCCGAGATCGGTGCCGCAATGCGGCTCGGTGAGGTTCATCGTCCCGGTCCAGCGGCCGGAGACGAGATTGGGGACGTAGCTGTTCTTCTGCTCCTCGCTGCCCTTGACGAGGATGGCGGCGACCGCGCCGGCGGTGAGGCCGTTATACATTTCGAACGCCTGGTTGGCGGAGAGCAGATATTCGGTGACGGCGGTGCCGACGACCTGCGGCAAATTCTGGCCGCCATATTGCTCTGGGGCCGAGAGCGTCGTCCAGCCGCCGGCGACGAACTGGTCCCAGGCGTCCTTGAAGCCCGGCGGAGTCGAGACCGAGCCGTCGGGATGGCGAACGCAGCCATGCTCGTCGCCGATGCGGTTCAATGGCGCCAGCACCTCCGCGGCGAAGCGGCCGCCTTCGGTGAGGATCGCCTCGACCATGTCGGGGGTCGCATTCTCGAAGCCCGGCAGGTTCGAATAGCGCTCGAGGCCGAGCACCTGGTCCAGCACGTAACGCGTCTCGCGGACGGGGGCGGTGTAGGTCGGCATTGTCGTTCCTTCAGAGCGAGACGGATTCGGAGGCCCCGGCCTCGACGGCCTCGACCATAGCGATGAAGCGCTCGAGTTCGTCGATCGTGGCGTCGATATCGAGCCGCTGCTTCTTGAGCAGCTCGACCCGGCCGCGGCATTTCTCGATCGTCATCAGGCGCTGGGCATGGCGATTGTCGCCGACGTCGTAGAGGTCGATCATCTCGCGGATCTCGGCGAGGCTGAACCCCACCCTCTTGCCGCGCAGGATCCAGGCGAGCCGGGCGCGGTCGCGCCAGCCGTAGACGCGGGAAAGGCCCTGCCGGCGGGGCGCGATCAGCCCCTCATCCTCGTAGAAACGGAGCGCGCGGGGGGTGACCTTGAACTCGTCGCAGAGGTCCGTGATCGAATAGGTCTTGCCGCCGGGCGTGTCGAAATCGGCATGCAGCGCATTGGGAGCCATGGCCGAGGGTTAGTTTACGTTCACGTCAACGTCAAGGAACGTGCTCCTTGGCTCCCTCTCCCCGGCGGGGAGAGGGTTGGGGTGAGGGGGCTCGGCGGCCGAGGATAATCCCAAACGCCGGACCCCCTCACCCTGCCCTCTCCCCCCTGGGGAGAGGGTTCTTAGGCGCAGAGAGGTTCGCCGGCGGGATCCTTGGCTCTCAGAGCGTCCGCGCGCGTGCCGCCTTGCTTCATCAGCGTCGCGCCGGCGAAGCTGGTGTTCGCGCCGCAATAATAAGCGCAGGTCGCCGGCACAGTAGCGGGGAAGGCGACGACGCCGTTCTTGAGCGTCGCCCCGATCGCGCAGGGGGAATCGCCACCCATCGTCAGCGTCAGCCGATCGCCCGACAGTGTCGCCGTGCCCGCTCCCGAGCAGGCGTGCAGGCCGGGGCTCCAGAGGGTGATGCCGAACTGCGCCTTCCCGCTCTTCTGAAGGATGCACATCTGGCTCGGCCGCGTCCCCTCGCCCGCCTGATAGAGGCCGGTGAGCGGCCCGTCCGCCTCCGCGCCGCCGCCGCTCCCCTGCCCCTGGCCGGAAGCGCCGCAGCCGGCCACCAAGGCGAGAACGATCAATGACTTCTTCATGACAAAACCGCGACGAAATGAGTGAGAATCCACATCAAATTAGCCGCGACGGGGCGACAAAGCCATGCCCGCTGCCTATATGGGCGCTGGGCAAGTGACGGCGCGACAGGCGCCAGGCGGCGGGGCTGACGGGACACATGCTGACCACCAATCCGTTCGACGACGATAAATTGCGCGAGGAATGCGGCGTCTTCGGCATCTGGGGTGCCGAGAGCGCCTCCGCCATCGTCGCTCTGGGGCTGCACGCGCTGCAGCATCGCGGCCAGGAAGCGGCCGGCATCACCTCCTGGGATGGACGCATCTTCCACTCGCACCGGGCGATGGGCCATGTCGCCGGCAATTTCGACCGGGACGACATCATCCGCCAGCTCGCCGGCGACGCGTCCATCGGCCACGTCCGCTACTCGACCACCGGCGAGACGGCCTTGCGCAACGTCCAGCCGCTCTTCGCGGAGCTCGCCTCGGGTGGCTTCGCGGTCGCCCATAACGGCAACATCTCCAACGCCATGCGCCTGCGCCGCGATCTCAACCGGCGCGGCTCGATCTTCCAGTCGACCAGCGACACCGAGGTGATCATCCACCTCGTCGCCACCTCCTCCTACCGGACGTTGCTCGACCGCTTCATCGACGCGCTGAAGCAGGTCGAGGGCGCCTATTCCCTGCTCTGCCTCACCAGCGAGGGCATGATCGCTTGCCGCGATCCGCTTGGCATCCGACCGCTCGTGATGGGCCGGCTCGGCGATTCCTACATTTTCGCCTCGGAGACGGTGGCGCTCGACGTGGTCGGCGCGACCTATATCCGCTCGGTCGAGCCGGGCGAGCTGATCATCGTGTCGTCGCAGGGCCTGCGCTCGCACCGGCCGTTCGCGCCGCATCGGCCGCGGCCCTGCATCTTCGAGCATATCTATTTCTCGCGGCCCGATTCGATCCTCGACGGCGCGTCGGTCTATTCGGTGCGCAAGGCGATCGGCGCCGAGCTGGCGCGGGAAAATCCGGTGGATGCCGATTTCGTCGTGCCGGTGCCTGATTCGGGCGTCCCGGCGGCGATCGGCTATGCCCAGGAGAGCGGCATCCCGTTCGAGCTCGGCATCATCCGCTCGCATTATGTCGGCCGCACCTTCATCCAGCCGGGCGACGCGGTGCGCCATCTCGGCGTCAAGCTGAAGCACAATGCCAACAGCGCCCTTATCCAGGGCAAGCGCCTCGTCCTTATCGACGATTCGATCGTCCGCGGCACCACCTCGCTGAAGATCGTCCAGATGCTGCGCGATGCCGGCGCGCGCGAGGTCCACATGCGGATCGCGAGCCCGCCGACGCGCCATAGCTGCTTCTACGGCGTCGACACCCCGGAGCGGGCGAAATTGCTCGCCGCGCAGATGAACGTCGCCGAGATGAACGACTTCATCAAGGCGGACAGCCTCGCCTTCGTGTCGATCGACGGCCTCTACCGCGCGCTCGGCGAGCAGGATCGGGACGAGGTGCAGCCGCAATATTGCGACGCCTGCTTCACCGGCTCCTACCCGACCCGGCTGACCGACCAGGAGGACCTCGAATCCCCCGACCAGCTCGCCCTCCTGCGCGAGCGCTACGCCTAGCCAAAGCGGACCTCGTCCCTTAGGGCCACCCCCACAGATCCGCTCGTCCCGAGCGAAGTCGAGGGGCGCCGTTCGGACTCTGTGCAGCACCCCTCGACTTCGCTCGGGATGAACGAGAATTGTGACGACAGAAAAGTTTCTTGAGGGGCAGTTCGCCCTCGTTACCGGGGCGAGCCGTGGCATTGGTGCCGCCACCGCCGAGGCGCTCGCACAGACTGGCGCCCACGTGATCCTCACCGCCCGCACCGCAGGCGATCTGGAAGGGGTGGAGGAACGCATCCACCGGACCGGCGGCAGCGCCACGATCGCCCCCATGGACCTCACCGAAAGCGACAGCATCGGCCGCCTCGCCGCCGCCGTGGCCGAGCGCTGGGGCAAGCTCGACATGCTGGTGCTGAACGCGGCGCGGCTCGGCTCGCTCAGCCCGGTCCCGCATATCGACGGCAAGGAGTTCGGCGAGGTCCTCACTCTCAACGTACTGGCCAACCAGGCGCTCATCGCCGCCTTCGACCCGTTGCTGCGCAAGAGCGAGGCCGGCCGCCTGATCGCGGTGACGTCCGGCGTCGGCCGCAATCCCCGTGCTTATTGGGGGGCTTACGGGGCCTCCAAGGCCGCGCTGGAGACGCTGGCCCTCGCTTATGCCGAGGAAGTGCGCAATCTGAGCGCGGTGAAGGTCGCCATCCTCAATCCGGGCGCCACCGCCACCCAGATGCGCCAGCGCGCCTATCCCGGCGAGGACCAGGCGACACTCAAGCCGCCGAGCGCGGTCGGCGAGGCGATCGTCGGCCTGCTGCGGCGCGATTTCGAGACCGGCGAGCGGGTGGAGGTGGGGCGCTAACGTCACCCCAGCGAAGGCTTATACCCCCTTCACCAGCGTCACCTGCGCGACATCGATGCCGCCGCCGCGGAAGCCGCCTTCGCAATACAGGAGGTAATAGCGCCAGAGCCGGTGGAAGGGCTCGTCGAAGCCGGCGGGCAGCCGCCCTTCCGCCACCGCCGCATCGTAGAGGCGGCGCCAGCGCTTCAGAGTCTCGGCATAATGGAGGCCGTAGCCCTTGCGGTCCTGCCAGGAGAGGCCGGCCTCCACCGCGATATGGGCGAAGCGCGGCTCGCTGATCAGCATGCCGCCCGGGAAGATGTAGGTCTGGATGAAGTCCGCATTGGCGGCATAGCCCTCGAACAGGCTCTCCTTCATCGAGATGAGCTGCAGCGCCGCCCGGCCGCCCGGCACCAGCACCCGGGCGATGCTCTGCAGATAGGCCGGCCAATAATCCTGGCCCACCGCCTCGACCATCTCGACACTGGCGACGGCGTCGAAGCGGCCCTGGACGTCGCGATAGTCGGTGAGCTCGATCCGGCAGCAGCCGTGGAGGCCGGCTTTCTCCAGCCTCTCCTCCGCATAGGCCTTCTGCTCCTCGGAGAGGGTGAGGCCGGTAACCTCGACCCCGTAATCCCGCGCCGCGATCTCGGCGAGGGAGCCCCAGCCGCAGCCGATGTCGAGCAGATGCTGGCCCGGCTTCAGCTCGAGCCGGTCGAGGAGCAGGCGGATCTTGCGGTGCTGCGCGTCTTCGAGCGGTTCCTCGGCGGAGATCGGCTCGGCGAAGATGGCGCTCGAATAGGTCATCGAGGCGTCGAGCCAGGCGGCGTAGAAATCGTTGCCGAGGTCGTAATGGTAGGAGATGTTCCGCCGCGACCCCTCCTTGTCGTTGTCGCGGATGCTGTGGGCGATGCGGTTGATCAGCCGGAACAGGCCCTTGGCCCGGCCGGTGTTGCCGAGCCGCTCGGAATTGCGGGAGAAGAGGTCGAAGAGCGGCACCGGATCGGGGCTGGTCCACTCGCCCTGCTCCCAGGCCTTGTACCAGCCGACCGAGCCCGAGGTGACGAGGCGGACCAGCGCCGTCCAATTGTTGATCCGCACCACCGCATGCGGCCCCGGCGCACGGCCGCCGAAGCTGCGGATGCTGCCGTCGGGGAGCGTCGCTTCCATTCGCCCTTCGCCGAGACCGGCATCGATGCGGTCGAGCAGCTTGTGAAAGCCGCCGGCGAACAGCCGCGCGATAATGCCACCGCCCGTCGCGAAGCCGCGGTCGGCGGCGATCAGGTGACGGCCTCGCGACTGGTCGTTCATGGCGGGATTAGGTGGCGCGTTTGCCGGGGCGAGGCAAGAGCCAGGATCGACGCTCCGGTCCTGCTTTGCTATGTCCAGGTCGGACACCGGGGGGATGTGCCATGTCGAGAGCGAACCGAACCATTCTCGTGCTGGCGCTGATCGAGCTGTTCCTGGCTGGCCTCTGGCTGTACCTGGCGCACCTCGCCGCCACGTCTCCCGGCACAGATCCGGATGCGGGGCGGGTCATCGGCCGGACCATGGGCGGCGCCATGGGCCTGATCCTCGGCCTGGCGCCGGCCCTCTACCTGCTGGCGCGAAAGAACGACCGCAAGGCGGCCGCGAAGGGGAAATAAATACTATCCCTCTCCCGTTTCGGGAGAGGGAGGGACCCGCCGCCGCAGGCGGTGGGAGGGTGAGGGCATGTGTTCAGGCCCTCACCCGGCGCTTCGCGCCTGCCCTCTCCCGCAAGGGGAGAGGGCGAGTCCATCAGATTCACGCGCGAAAGCAGATCCGGTCGTCTTTCCTAAGGACCTGCCTCGGCGCCGCAATATGATACTCGGACAATAGGTTGGCAGGAACGCAGCCGTCTGGATCAAAGGTGCCGAGCCAATGGGCATGCCATTGGCCTTTCTCTTGCCAGGTTGCGGCCAGGAAATGCCGTCCGGGCGCCGGCATTCCATGCCAGCCGGGGAACAGGGTCACCGGCTGCGGAACAAGAGGACCCGCGAGGGTGGTCACTTCCCGCAATCGAACCTTGGTGACGAAGACGTCGCAGATCGCTTCCTTGTCGCACGGCAGCTCGGCCATATCGCTCGGCCATGTGGCGGCGATCAGGGAGTAGGTGTGGCGGGAGGTGTTCTCGGCCGCTGCAGGTCCCATCGCGGCAAGCCCGGTCAGCAGGAGCGCTGCCGCGCGCATCAGATCGCGTGCGGCTCCTTAGTCACCATCCAGCTCTGGCCTTTGGCGACGAGGGCCTGGAGGTCGGCCTTCTTGCCGGCGCTCACTTCCTCGTTCTGGCGGACGACGGCGCTTTCGAAGGTCGGCGCCGGATCCTCGTAGATCACGCCGAGCGCAGTGGGGAAGGCGCCGAACGGCATCTCGACCAGCATGTGCGCGATCGAACGGTTCTTCGGGTCATGGACGAGCACGCCGGCGGCCTGCCAGTCGCCGTCCGCGACCTCCACCACCTTCAGCGCCAGCGCGTCGCGGTCGAGGGCGATGCCCTTGGTCCCGTTCGCGAACAGCATCGGCGCGCCCGCGGCCAGCCAGAGCTGGTTGCCGGCATTCTCCTTGGCGGTGAACGGCGCGAAGACGTCGTCATTGTAGACGATGCAATTCTGGTAGATCTCGACGAACGAGGCGCCCTTATGGGCGTGGGCGGCCTTCAGCACATCCGGCAAATTCTTGTGCACGTCGATGCCGCGCGCGACGAAGCGCGCGCCGGAACCGAGCGCGAAGGCGCAGGGGCTGGCAGGCCGATCCACCGAACCGAACGGCGTCGAGGGCGAGCGGGTGCCGACGCGGCTGGTCGGCGAATATTGACCCTTGGTGAGGCCGTAAATCTCGTTGTTGAACAGCAGGATCTGGCAATCGAGGTTGCGGCGCAGCACGTGCATCGTGTGGTTGCCGCCGATCGACAGGGAATCGCCGTCGCCGGTGATGATCCAGACATCGAGCTCGGGATTGGCGAGCTTGATCCCGGTGGCAAAGGTGGCGGCGCGGCCATGGATCGTGTGGAAGCCGTAGGTCTCCATATAATAGGGAAAGCGCGACGAGCAGCCGATGCCGGAAACGAACACCGTCGTCTCCGGCCGCGCGCCGATCTCCGGCATGGTGCGCTGCACCGCCTTCAGCACCGCATAATCGCCGCAGCCGGGGCACCAGCGCACCTCCTGGTCGGTGGCGAAATCCTTGGCGGTGAGCTTGGTCATGTCATTCATTGCAAATGCCTCGATTCGCTAAGCACACCGTGCGGCTCCACCCGGCTGCGATATGCCCGCCCGAAAGTCGGATTGTCGCGTGTGTCCGCAACCTGACTGCCGAAGGACAGGCGCGCGTGGAGACCCGAGTTTTTAAAGTCGTGATCAAACAGCGAAATGATCGAGAGCGTCGCAGCGTCCAGGACGGAACGCACAACGAGCAACGCCTCCTCTTCGCCGAGTTTTGACAGCGCATGAGCGACGCGCTTGGATCGATCAGACGGCGCGCGCCCTGCGGGCTCTCGCAACGACCGAAACAGGATCTCGGGGCCAGCAAGATAACCGTCCTCGATGATCACATCGACGAATGCGTCCTCGACGCGGTTCGTCACTTCAACGCCTCCTCAATCGCCGCCTCGATCTCTGCGATCTTGAAGGGTTGGCCGGCGATCTTGTTCACCGGCCGCGCGTCGACGAGATACTGATCGCGCAGCAAGGTCTTGAGCTGGCCCTTGTTCATCTCGGGCACGATGATCCGCTCGTAGGAGCGCAGCAGGTCACCGAGGTTGCGCGGCAGCGGCCAGATGTGGCGCAGGTGGATATGGCTGACGTCGAGCCCACGCGCCCGCGCCCGGCGCACCGCCTGATGGATCGGCCCGAAGGTCGAGCCCCAGCCGACCACGACCAGCTTCCCGCCAGCCTCGCCGACGCAGACGTCCTGCTCCGGAATGCTGTCGGCGATCCCCTGCACCTTGGCCGCGCGCAGATCGGTCATGCGTTGGTGGTTGGCGGGATTGTAGTCGATGTGGCCGGTGTCGGCATTCTTCTCGATGCCGCCGAGCCGGTGCATCAGCCCCGGCGTGCCGGGCTTGATCCAGACGCGGGCGAGCTTTTCGTCGCGCGCATAGGGATTGACCGCCTCCCCTTCCGCCGGCGGCTCCTCGTGAAAGCGGACCGGGAAGGGCGCGTAGCTGCCCATGTCCGGCACTTTCCAGGGCTCGGCGGCATTGGCGATATAACCATCGGTCAGCAGCATGACCGGGGTCATGTACTGGACGGCGATGCGGCAGGCCTCGATCGCGCAGTCGAAGGCGTCGGCCGGCGAGCGGGCGGCGATCACCGGCATCGGCGAGTCGGCGTTGCGGCCATAGACGGCCTGGTAGAGGTCCGACTGCTCGGTCTTGGTCGGCAGGCCCGTCGAGGGGCCGCCGCGCTGCGAATTGATGACCACCAGCGGCAGCTCGGCCATGATCGCGAGGCCGATCGCCTCCATCTTGAGCGCGATGCCCGGGCCCGAGGAGGAAGTGACGCCGAGCGCCCCGGTGAAGCTCGCGCCGATCGCGGAGCCGGCGGCGGCGATCTCGTCCTCCGCCTGGAAGGTCGTGACCCCGAATTCCTTGAGCCGCGAGAGATGGTGGAGGATCGCCGAAGCAGGCGTGATCGGATAGCCGCCGAAGAACATCTTCAGACCGGCGAGCTGTGTCCCCGCGACGAGGCCGAGCGAGATCGCCTCGGCGCCGGTGACGGTGCGGTAGAGGCCCGGCTCGGCCGGCGCCGGCTCGAGATGGTGTTGGTGGATCTGGCCGCCGATCTCCGCCGTTTCGCCATAGGCATGGCCGGCGTTGAGCGCGGCAATATTCGCCTCCGCAAGTTCCGGCGCCTTGGCGAACTTGGCCTTGAGCCAGTCCTCGATCGGCTCGCGGTCCCGGTCGAACATCCAGAGCGCGAGCCCGAGCGTCCACATGTTCTTGCAGCGCAAGGCCTCCTTGTTGCCGAGACCGAAGGGCTTCACCGCGTCGAGGGTGAGCTGCGAGATGTTGAAGGAAAGGAGCTGCCATTTGGCGAGGCTGCCGTCCTCGAGCGGATTGGCCTCGTAGCCAGCCTTGGCGAGGTTGCGGGCGCCGAACTCTCCTTCGTCGGCGATGATCAGGCCGCCCGGCTTGAGGTCGGCGACATTGGTCTTGAGCGCCGCCGGGTTCATCGCCACCAGCACGTCGGGCGCGTCGCCGGCCGTTTCGATCGCCGCCGAGCCGAAATTGATCTGGAAGGCGGAGACGCCGAAGGTCGTCCCCTGCGGCGCGCGGATCTCGGCCGGAAAGTCCGGGAAGGTGGCGAGATCGTTGCCCGCCAGCGCGGTCGACAGGGTGAATTGGCCCCCGGTCAGCTGCATGCCGTCGCCGCTGTCGCCGGCGAAGCGGACGACGACGGATTCCGCGGCGGGATGCGCCGACGCTTCTTCGGGGGTGAGGAGATGCCTGGCAGTCGCCATCGTGGATCCTGATGCTTTACGGGGGCCTCTTCTATCGCCGGAGGCGGGCAGGCCCAAGCTAGATAATCACATAGCGGTCCCAGCCGCAGGTTGCGAGAGAATTGCGCCCAAATTCAGCGCGGTACGGCGGGAGTGGCGCATAGTATCGGCCCGCTCAGTCCGAATGCCGGCTGCGTCCGGCGATCGCGATGCGGTTCCACGCGTTGATCGTGGCAATCGCCAGCGTCAGATAGGCGATCTCTTCTTCGCTGAATTCGGCGGCGAGCGCGTCGTACACGTCGCGCGGCGCCTGCGTCTCCGCGATGCGGGTGACGGCTTCCGTCCAGGCGAGCGCGGCCCGCTCGCGTGCATCGTACAAATGGGATTCGCGCCAGGCGTCGAGAAGCACGAGCCGCAGCACCTGCTCGCCGTCGGCGAGTGCCTCCTTCGTGTGCATCGCGATGCAATAGGCGCAGCCGTTGATCTGCGACGCGCGCAGCTTCACGAGATGGAGCAGCTTGCGCTCGACCTTGGCGGCGACCGCGTCTTCCAGGGCGAGCATCGCCTTCATGCCGTCGGGGGCCGCGGCCGGCCAGTTGATACGGGGCGCTTCAACCGTCTCGCTCATCGTTCCTCCTTCCGCCCTACCTCCTCATGGACGGGAGATGGCGTGGCCTCTACTTAGGCGCGCCGATGCCCAGGAGCCATCCTTGACCGAGCCTTATGTCCGTCCCGACGTCCGCCTGTTCCTCGATTACGTGAACCGGCTGCCCGGGCCGAAGAGTCACGAGGTCGGGCCGAACGAGGCGCGGACGATGATGCTCGCCTCGCGCCATGTCGCCGACGCGCCGGTGGGGGAGTTGGCGGTGATCCGCAACCTTTCCTGCCCGGGGCCGGACGGCAACACGATCCCGCTCCGGCTCTACGACGCGCGCGAGAGCCGCGCTGCGGGGCCGCTGATCCTGTTCTTCCACGGCGGCGGCTTCGTGCTCGGCGATCTCGACACGCACGAGCCGTTCTGCGCGGAGCTGGCGCGGCAGCTCGATCTGCCCGTGCTGGCGATCGACTATCGGCTGGCGCCGGAGCATCCCTTCCCCGCCGGGCCGGAGGATTGCATCGCCGCTGCGCGCTGGGCCGCCGGGAGCCCGGAGGCGCTGGGGCGCGAGGTGACCGGCCTCATTCCCTGCGGCGACAGCGCCGGCGGCAATTTCGCCATCGTCGTCAGCCTCGCATTGCGCGACGCGCCGGCAGCCGTGCCGCTGCTCGCGCAATGGCCGATCTACCCGGCCGCCGACCCGGAACAGGGCTATCCCTCCTACGAGGATTTCGGCGAAGGCTATCTGCTGACCCATGACGGCATGCGTTGGTTCGACGATTGCTACCGGCCCGGGACGCGCGACTGGCAATATTCGCCTTTGGTGAAGAGCCAGGAGGGGATGCCGCCGACGCTCGTCCTCACCGCCAGTCTCGATCCGATCCGCGACCAGGGCCGCGCCTATGCCGCCGCCTGTGCCCAGGCGGGCGTGCCAATCGTGTTCCGCGAGGCGGTGGGAAACATTCACGGCTTCATCAATTTGCGCAAAGCGATCCCGTCGTCGGAGGAGGATGTGCGCGGCTGCTTCCGGATCCTGAAGCTGATGATCGAGGAGGCGACGGCGAAATGACCGATCCCGCCAGCCTCCCCTATCGCCCCGCCGCGGGGGTGATGCTGATCAACGGCCGCCGCCAGGTGTGGGTCGGCCAACGTCTCGATTCCACGCTGGAGGCCTGGCAGATGCCGCAAGGCGGCCTCGATCCCGGCGAGGAGCCGCTCGAGGGGGCGCTCCGCGAGCTGGAGGAGGAGACGGGCATCCCCCGTCGCCTCGCCGAGTTGGTCGCCCGCGCGCCCATGGAGCTGACCTACGATCTACCCGACGACCTGATCGGCAAACTGTGGAAAGGCCGCTGGCGGGGGCAAAGACAGCATTGGTTCCTGATGCGCTTCCTCGGCACCGACGCGGATGTCCATATCGACACGCCCGAGCCCGAATTCCGCGCCTGGAAATGGGCCGAGCCGCGCGACCTTCCGTCAATGATCGTGCCGTTCAAGAAGCAGCTCTACGAGCAGGTGCTGGAGGCGTTCGCCGACCGGCTGTGAACTCTATTCGTCATTCCCGCGAAAGCGGGGATCCCGCTTCTTTTCTTCTTCGCCCTGCCAAAGCGGAATTCCCGCTTTCGCGGGAATGACGAGAATTTCTCCGCCAAAGGGTGCGGGATGAGCAGGCTCGCCATGTCCCCCGACATGGCTGCAGATCGGGGGGACACCGATCCGCGCCTGCTCATCCCGGGTGGAGGGCCGTCCCAGGCCGCCGGTCCTCCACACAGAGGTGCGCCGCTCAGGCCATTTCGTAGGCGATCTTCGCCCGCACGTTGAGCGGCGCGAAATGCGTCCGATATTCCACCGGCGTCATGCCGGTGCTGCGTTTGAACAGGCTGCGGAAGAAGCCGACGTCCTCATAGCCGATCTGGACGCTGATCGTCTGGATCGGCATGTCGCCCTGCTCCAGCAGCGCCTTGGCGGCCTCGATCCGCAGCGCCTGGACATAGGCGGCGGGCATGCGGCCGGTCGCAGCCTTGAAACGGCGGGCGAAGGTGCGCTCGGTGAGGCCTGCCCGTTCCGCCAGTTCGCGGGCCGGAACCGCCTCCCGGAAATTCTGCTGGAGCCAGGTTTCGATCGACCGGATTCGCTCGTCGGCATGCTCCTTCGACACCGGCAGCATCGAATAACCGGACTGGAGGATGCGCGGCATCGGCAGCAGAAGCGCCTTGGCGCATTGCATCGCGACCTCGTGGCCGCACAATTTCTCCACCAGGTAGAGACTGACGTCGATCGAGCCGCAGACGCCGCCGCTGCACAGCAGGCGCGTGTCCTCGGTGACGAACATTTCCGGGTGCCAGCACACGTTCGGCCAGCGCTCGCGGAATTCGTCGCACATCGCCCAATGGGTGGTGGCGACCTTGCCGTCGAGCAGGCCGGCCTCAGCCAGATAGGCCGTGCCCATGCACACACCGACGACATAGGCGCCCTGCGCATAGTGACGCCGCAGCCAGGGCAGCAGGGCGCTGTGCTCGACGAGCTTGACGTCCAGCTCCATGCCCGAGGTGGGAATGATGACGATGTCGGTCTGCTTCACCTCGTCGATCGCCCCGAACGGGGCCATGTCGATGCCGTAGGGGCTGCGGACCGGGTCGCCGCCGAGAGTGACGGTACGCACCCGGAATCGGGGACGGGGGGGACGGCAGTGGATATCGTCCCACAGCGCGCCCGCGCAGTGGAAGATTTCCGCCGGCATGATGGCGGTGGAGGACAGGCCGTCCTCCATCAGCACCACGGTGACGTCCAGAACCGGCAGCACCGCCGTCTCCCGCCCATGCCCGAACCAGGCGTTCATCCGCCTGTCGTCGGGTCGATCACCCGCGCCACCTCGTTGATCCGGCTCGCCGGAAAACCGCTGAGGCTTGCATGCTCTCGCACCGCCGCTTCATCCTCGGCGAGGTAGATGCAGAAGGTCTTGTCCCTGGTGACGAAGGATTCGAGCCACTGCACCCGCGGCGCCAGCTTCGCGAGCGCTTCGTTCGAGGTGGCCGCGCCCTGCTTGAGCTTGTCCCCGTCCAACCCCTCGATGCCGGGTATATCACGTTCGATGACATATTTCCTCATTTCCATTCTCCTGTCCTGATGGGATCAGCCCGCGCGGCGGGCGGCCGCCCGGGTCGCGGCATATTGGGTGTCCCGCTGGACGAGCGCATCGACCTGCGGCGCCGCGCTACGGAAGGCGGCTTCGCGGCACGCCTGGCGCACCATCCAGTGATCGAGCTCCATCGGCATCGGATCGCCGCACAGCGCGCGGACGGCGGTGTCGACGCGCCGGTGGAGCCGCGTCCGGTCGGTCGCCAGCGACAGGTCGAGCCCGCGCGTGGGGACGACCATCGTCACGACGTCGGCGGACGAATGGGGCGGCTGCGCCTTGGCCGCCGCCGTGATCAGCAGCGCGCTCGCGGCACAGGCCGCCAGCAGCGCCAATATTCTGGGTGATAAATAGCGTTTCATGATTGAGTCCTTTCGAGTGGATTGGGTCAGCCGACGGGACGTGCGGTGCGCGCTGCGGCATATTCGGTATCGCGCTGGATGCGCGCGGCGATCTGCGGCTCGGCACTACGAGCGGCCATCCGGCGGCAATTATCGATCAGGGTGCCCCCGAGAAGATCGGCCTGCGAAGAGACGCCGCAAATCTTCGTGACGGCCATCTCGACGCGACGGCGGAGCTGCTTGACGTCGGTCGGGTTGGCGAGATCGAGGCCGCGGGTGGACACGTAGCGGACCACGACCTCGGACTGGACCACCGCCTGCGCGGCCGCCGGGGCTGCCAGCGACATGGCCAAGGCAAGCGCAACCGGCTCAGTAATTCGGCTTTTGGTGAGAAACATAATACCCTCCTTGTTGAACGGAGGGCGCTTCCTGCATTTATATGATGAATGGGGTAAGTAGCGATCCGGACAAAGGACGGGGGCGATTTCGCACCCGCCGGGCGGACGGCTGCGGCAGCGCCGGCCCCTATACTCGCGCCGCTCCCTTCGGCTAGAGCCGCTCGATGCGGGGGCTTTCAGCCAGCGAACAGGGCGCGATCGAGCGTGCCGCGGCCGAGCCGATGCTGGAGCAGGTCCAGGCTTGGGCGGCCGTGAACAGCGGCTCGCGCAACCTCGACGGACTGGCGAAGATGGCAGGCATCTATGCCGACGCGTTCGCTGCGCTTCCGGGCGATATCTCGCTCGCGGACGCTGCGCCGGTCGACGCCATGGGCGCGGACGGCTCGCTGCGGCCCGTGGCGCATGGCCGCAACCTGCACCTGAGGGTGCGCGCCGAGGCACCGGTCCAGCTGCTGCTGACCGGCCATATGGACACGGTGTTCGGCGCCGATCATCCGTTCCAGCAGGTATCGTGGCGGGTGGAAAATGTGCTCGGCGGCCCCGGCGTCGCCGACATGAAGGGCGGTATCGCAATCATGCTGGCGGCGCTGAAGGCGGTGGAGGCGAGCCCCGCGGCGGGCCGCCTCGGCTATGAGGTGGTGATCAATTCCGACGAGGAGGTCGGCTCGCCCGGCTCGGCGGCGCTCATCGCGCAAGCGGCGCGGGGGAAGAGAGCGGCGCTCACTTATGAGCCGGCCGCCCTTCCCGACGGAACGCTCGCCGGCGCGCGGCCGGGGAGCGGGAATTTCTCGATCCATGTCGCCGGGCGGAGCGCCCATGCCGGCCGCAATCCCGAGGAGGGGCGCAATGCGCTGGTCGCGGCGGCCGACCTCGCGCTGCGGCTCGACCGGGCGAAGGGCGCCGGCCTCAAAATCAATCCCGCCCGCATCGACGGCGGCGGCCCGAACAATGTCGTTCCCGACCATGCCGTGCTGCGGGTCAACCTCCGCCCGGATACGCCCGAGGACGAGGCGCGGGCGCGGGCGCTGCTGGAGGAGACGATCGCTACGGTCGCGGCGGCGCACGACGTTTGCATTCATCTCCACGGCGGCTTCGGCCGGCCGCCCAAGCCGCTCGACCCCGAGGCCGAGAAGTTGTTCTCGCTGGTCAAGCGCTGCGGGGTCGATCTCGGGCAAGACATAAGCTGGCGCGCCACCGGCGGCGTCTGCGACGGCAACAACATCGCCGCCTGCGGCGTGCCGGTGGTCGACACGATGGGCGTGCGCGGCGGCGCCATCCATTCGGCGGACGAATATCTGATCGTGGAGAGCCTGGGGGAACGAGCGGCGCTGTCGGCGCTGACCATGTTGCGGCTGGCGGAAGGGGACGAATTGTGAGCTTTCGCGTGCGCCCGGCCCGGAGCGACGATTTCCAGGCGATCTACGAGATGGCCAAGCTGACCGGCGGCGGGTTCACCAACCTGCCGGCCGACAAGGGCGCGCTGGTCGACAAGCTCGTGCGTTCGGAACGGGCGTTCGAGTCCGACGCGAAGCAGCCCGTGGACGACCTCTTCGTCATGGTGCTCGAAAATGTGGAGACGGGGCAGATCCGCGGCACCTGCCAGATGTTCAGCCGCGTCGGCAGCGAATGGCCCTTCTATTCCTACCGGATCAGCACGTTCACGCAGACGTCGAAGGCGCTCGCCAAGACCTTCCGCAACGAGATCCTCACCCTCTGCACCGATTTCGACGGTTGCTCGGAGGTGGGCGGCCTCTTCCTCCATCCGCACGAGCGGGCCGGGGGCCTCGGCATGCTGCTGGCGCGTAGCCGTTATCTCTTCATCCGCATGCATCGCCAGCGCTTCGCGGCGCGCGTGATCGCGGAATTGAGGGGCGTGATCGACGAGGGCGGCGGCTCGCCCTTCTGGGACGGCATTGCCGGCCGCTTCTTCGGCATGAGCTTCCAGGAAGCGGACGAGTTCAATGCGATGCACGGCACCCAGTTCATCGCCGACCTGATGCCGAAGACGCCGATCTATCTCTCGATGCTGCCGGAGACCGCGCGGGCGGTGATCGGCGTTCCCCACCCTTCCGGCCGCGCGGCGATGCGGATGCTGGAGCGGGAGGGCTTCGTCCACGATTGCTACGTCGACATTTTCGACGGCGGCCCGACCATGGCCGCCGCTACGGACGAGATCCGCACCATCCGCGAGGCGCATGAAACGGACATCGCCGAGATCGCGGACGAGCCGGCCGGCCCGACGGAGCTCATCGCCGCCGGGCGGCTGAAGGATTTCGCCGCCTGCTACGGCCGCGTGACGACGCGCGATGATGGGCGGATCGTCCTCGACTCCGGCGCCGCCGCTTCGCTCGGCGTGAAGGCGGGCGACAAGGTGCTCACGGTCTCGCGCTGATGCCGGTCGAGATCAATTTCGACGGGATCATCGGCCCCAGCCACAATTATGCGGGGCTGAGCCTCGGCAATGTCGCGTCGGCGACGAACAAGGGCCTCGTCTCCCACCCGCGCGCCGCCGCTCTGCAGGGGCTGGCGAAGATGCGGCACAATCTCGGCCTCGGCCTTGCCCAAGGCTTCTTCGTGCCGCAGCGACGGCCGGACCGCGCCTGGCTCGCGGAGCTCGGCACCGACGTGGCGCAGGCCCCGCCGTCGCTGCGCCCCGCCGCTTTTTCCGCCTCGTCGATGTGGGCGGCCAATGCGGCGACTGTCTCCCCCGCCGCCGACTGCGCCGACGGCCGCTGCCATCTCACGGTCGCGAACCTCAGGACGATGCCGCACCGCAGCCACGAATGGCCCGAGACGCTCGCCCAGCTCCGCCTCGCCTTCGCTGACGAGACCGCCTTCGCCGTCCACCCGCCGGTGCCGCCGACCTTCGGCGACGAGGGGGCGGCGAACCATATGCGGCTCGCTGCCTCGCACGATGCGGCGGGCGTGGAGGTCTTCGTCTACGGTTATCGCGGCGGCGCCTATCCAGTCCGCCAGCACGAGGAAGCGAGCCGCGCGGTCGCCCGCCTCCACCGCCTCGATCCGGAACGCACTTTGTTCGTCTGCCAGTCCGAAGCGGCGATCGCCGCCGGCGCCTTCCACAACGACGTCGTCGCCGTCGCCAACGAGAACGTCCTCTTCGCCCACGAGCAGGCCTTCGAGGACCGCCCCGTTTTCTACGCCGAGCTGAGGCGGCTTCTGCCCGAGGTCGAGATCGTCGAGGTGCCGGCCAGCGCCGTCAGCCTCGAAGACGCGATCCGCTCCTACCTCTTCAATGCCCAGCTGGTGAGCCTTCCCGAGGGCGGAATGGGCCTGATCCTGCCCGAGGAAGCCCGCGAGACGCCGAGCGTCTGGACCTGGCTGGAGGGAATGATCGCCGGCAACGGCCCGATCCGGACGCTGTTCGTCGTCGACGTCCGCCAGTCCATGGCCAATGGCGGCGGCCCCGCCTGCCTCAGGCTGCGTGTGGTCGCCGATCCGGACTCGATCGACCCCCGCTTCCTCGCCGACGAGGCCAGGCTCGACCGCATCGCATCGGTGGTGGAAGCCCACTGGCCCGAACGCATCGCGCCGGAAGACCTGCTGGAACCGGCGAGGTGGGGTCGGATGGAGGATGCTCGCACGGCGCTGCTGGAAGCGCTGGAGCTCCGCGAATTGATCGACTGAGCCCGTCGTCATCCCGGACTTGATCCGGGATCCACCTTCCCTTTTTCGGCACTACGCCAGAAAGATGGATGCCGGATCAAGTCCGGCATGACAAAAACGGTTAAGCTTGCTCTTCCCCCGTCCAGAACACGTCCACCGGCGAATCGATCGTCGCCAGCAGCCGCCCGATTGGGCGTGAGGACAGCGGCCCCTCCTTGATCGCCTGTTCGAGCAGCGCCCGCTTGCCACGGCCGTTGATGACGATCATCACCGTCCGCGCGGTCGTCAAAGTCGGCCCGGTGAGGGTGACGGCCGACCCGTCCGGCCCGTGCACCCCGACCGCGTGCCGTCCCCGCGGCGCGTTCAGCACGCGGTCGAGGTCGGCGCCGGCGCGCAGGCCCGCCGTGCCGCCCTCCGCATCCATGCCGAGGCAGACGAAATCGAGCGGCCAGCGCAGCAGCGACAGCCGCGCGTCGGCGAGCCGCGCCGCCTCTGCCGGGTCGCCAGCCGCCGCCTCGTCGACCAGGCTGAAGATCTCGGCGCCCTTCGCCGCGAACCAGCCCTCGAGCCGCTCGCGCAGGCTCTGCGCCCCCGCCGGGGGAGACAAGGCATCCGCGGTCGGCAGCAGCGACACCTTCGACCAGTCGAACCCCTTCGCCTTGGCCAGCGCGGAGAAGACCGGCGCCACGCCGTCCTCGCCCGGCAGCGCCAGCCGCGCATCGGCGTGCGCCTCAAGCGCGCTTTCGATCACGAAGCCGATGTCGCCCGCCGCCTGCTCGGCCAGCTCCCTGGCGGAATCGAACTCCCACCATTCGATCTCGTCCATCACGGCCCTCTCTTCTTGTTCAGGATCAAGGAACCTCGCGATTTGCCCGGGGTTCCAGTCGCGCACGCCCTAACGGAGAGAGGACATGCCTGCCAAATCGAAAGCGCAGCAAAAGGCCGCCGGCGCCGCCCTTTCGGCGAAGCGCGGCGACACGCCCAAGAGCAAGCTCAAGGGCCCGTCCAAGCAGATGGCGGACTCGATGAGCGAGAAGGAGCTCGAGAAAATGGCTTCCACCAAGCGCAAGGGGAAGCCGGAACATGCCAGCAAGAGCTGAAGCCATGGGCGGCGGCAAGCCGAAGGACGAGACGAAACCGGCGCCGCCGCCGGACGGCGCCGAGGGCCATAACAGCCTCGAAGACGCCGCAGAGGACGCCGTGCAGGAGCTGGAGAAGCAGCGCGACGGCAAAGGCTATGCGGGGTTCGGCGACATCGGGTGAGCGCCGCCGCGATGGATGCCCTGGTTCGCTGTGCCCGAGTCAGGCGCGGAGTTCGTGGATTACACGCGACGCCATGACCGTCGGCGCGCGGCTACCCCCTGTCCAGATGAACATGAGCGGCTTTCCGGTCCCGATGAACAATTGGATGCCATCGACGTAGGGCACATATTTGACGATGTCACCCAGCTCCAGGGAAAGGGATTGGGTCTGGCCGACCCACAGGAACCGTTTATTGGTCATGGCGAAGGTGCCGCTACCCAACGAGCGATAGACCTCCTTCGTGTGCTGTGAAATGTCGATGGAGCCTACCGAGTAGTCGATGCCCTTCAGAAAGGCGCCGTTGGCGCTCACGCCGTTATACCCGATGCCCGACGTTTCCGTGCGCTCCTGGAGAGCCTCCGCATCGACCGCATAGACGCAGAACTCGTCCTTCTGCAGAAGGACCGGCGCCTCGATCGGCGCCAGCGGCCCCGAAGTCTCGCGGTAAAGCTGGCGTCCCTCCTCGATCAGTTTGGCCGAAGCGGCATCGAGACCCGAGCCGCCGATCATGGCCGTGAAATCGGTTATTCTCTGATCCTCGTCCGGCGACACGACGCCGTCGGCGAGGACATCGGCCACCAGCGCGGTGAAGTGCGCCCGGATCACCCCTTCCGCGATCTGCTGGGTACGGTCGTCGGGCAATCCCAAGGACCGGGCGCGGTTCACCAGCCCCTTCAGGTCCACGGTTCCCGAGCGGATACCCTCATCCAGTCGCTTTCGAAGGTCGTCTATCGCGGCATCGGTGATCATGCAGCCAAGAGTGTAGGCGCTGACCCCGGTCTCCTGGGCGATGCTCTTCAAATCCCGCTGGCCGCCTGCCTCAATCGCTGTCTGAATGGCGCGCTGCGCAGCCTCCGGATCCGCCCGCTGGAAAAGCTGTTTGAACCAAGCCATGCCCCTGCCTCCCCCGCGAAAAATTGCACAGCAGCAACGGTCATGCAATCTTGAAGAGAAGCTTCGGTACGGTGGAACAGGATAGAGCTCGCCTCTACCTCGCGCCGTTGCGGACACTGCCGCCGAGTCAGCCGATCCTGCCGCAGGATACGGATTGGGGAAGGGAGCCCGGCGACTCGCGGAACATGAACCAGAAGGACTTCAGCCCCGGCTCCGGTCCGCTGCTGACGATCTGCGCGTTCGAAATCCGTCCGACATTGCCCTGCCAGCTATAGCCTTTCGCTCCGATCGAGTAGGAGCCGGCGGTGCGATAGCCGACGGGATCGGTGAAGGTGAACCGGTTCCCGGTGATCCGCATGTTCCCCAGCGTCAGCATGTTCCGCGTGTTTCCCGCCTTGCAGAGGTAGAGGCCGGACGGGATGGCGGCGGCGGCGGCGGCGGCCTGCGTCGCCTGCTGGGCTCCGGGCGTCGCGTAGCGCGGGGCGACGGGCCCCATCTCGGTGGCGGGCGCGCCGGCGCCCTTCCGGACCATTTGCGGCGTCGCCATCGCCTGGTAGGTCGTCCCGTTGGCGCAGCGGACGGTGAGATTGTCGATCAGCGACGGATTGCTGTAGACCGGCTTCAACGCCGTGACCGTGCAGGATTGCCACTTGTGCATCAGGCCCGGATCGACCGCGACGCGATCGCCGACCTTGATGTCTCCGATTCTGTAATTCTGGTCGTCCGCGTGCGCATGAGCAGCCGTCGATGCTGCTCCGAACGCCGCGATCGTCGCGATCAAGGCTGCGGTGGCTGGTCTGCTGCGCTTCGCTCGCGCCGGCCGGCGACGCGGACACAGTCTTTCGGGCATTCTCCCCCTCCTCTGATGCCTGAGCTGAGCTTATCGCGATAAGTCGCTGGGGGGAATTGCCTAATCGGCAGGTGCATGGCGCGGCTGGCCGCGTCGTGCGGCTTGGGCGCAACGCGAAATTCGAGGGGAGCGAAGTCGCTGAGAGGCTGGCGCGCCCGGAAGGATTCGAACCTCCGGCCCCCAGATTCGTAGTCTGGTGCTCTATCCAGCTGAGCTACGGGCGCGCGGGAGACGGCGACATAGGGGCAGAGGCGGCGGCGCGCAACCCTGTTGCCCGCCGGGAAGGCGGCGCATAGGAGCGAAGGCCATGACGCGGCTGAGCCTGCTCCTTCCCCCTCTGCTGATGCTCCTCACGCTCGCCGGCTGCGCGGGCGCCTCCGGTCCGTTTCCCTCGCTCGCGCCGCGGCCGATCGAGAAGGCGCTGGGCGAGCCGGGGGTGCCGCCGGTGGTGGCGCCCGTTGCCGACGATCCAGAGGTGGCGGCGCGGGTCTCCGCCTTCATCGCGCAGGCGCAAACGGGCGAGCGCGACTTCCGCGCCGCTCTTCCCGCAGCGGAGGAGGCGGTGCGTCATGCGGGCGCCGCCGGCTCCGACCGCTGGATCCAGGCGCAGCAGGCCATCTCCCGCGCCGAAGCGGCCGAGACGCCAACCACCCGCGCCCTCGCCGAGCTCGACCGCTATGCCACCGACCGCGCGAACGCGAAGCCGCTCAGCGCCGGGGATCTGGCGCGGATGCAAGCCGCGACCGCCGAGGTCCAGCGGCTTTCCAATGCCGAGCACGCGGAAATCGCGCGGCTGCAAGGGGCGCTTAAGAACCCCTGATCGCCTCCCGATGCCGCTTCGCCAGCTCGACATAATGGATCACCCCGGCGAGGTTCGCCGCCTGCTCCTCGGGCGTGAGATCGCGGAGATATTTGGCGGGGCGGCCGGCCCAGAGCTGGCCGGCGGGAATGCGGCGGCCCGGAATCAGCATCGCGCCGGCGGCGAGCATGCCGCCGCTCTCGATCTCGCAGCCATCCATCACGATCGCGCCCAGGCCGACGAAGCTCCGGTCGTGGAGGATGCAGCCATGGACCATGGCGAGATGGCCGATCAGCACCTCCTCGCCGATGATCGTCGGGTGGCCCGCCGGGTCGCCGGGCTTGGGCGAATCGACGTGGAGCACGGTGCCGTCCTGGATGTTGGTACGCGCGCCGATGCGGATCCGGTTCACGTCGCCCCGAAGGACGCAATTGTACCAGATGCTCGCCTCCGGCCCGATCTCGATGTCGCCGATCAGCTTCGCGCCGGGCGCGACGAAGGCGCTCTCGTCGATGTGCGGTACCTTGCCGCCGAAGGGGATGAGGGTCGGTCCGTCCATATTCATCGTCCCTGTACCGAAGGGGGCACCCAGTTCCGCCAGCTTTCGAGCAAGGGCAGAACGCTGGCATGGTCGTCGGTCCAGCCGGCAAAGCCGGGCCGCGCCTTGAGCGGCCGCCACAGATAGGAATCGGCGCCGCTCGCCTGCTTCAGCCGCTCCAGCGCCTGGGGATCGCGCGCCATCGCCACCCAGATCGAGGCGGAAAGATTGTGGACGGGCTCGAACGGCTGCGGCTCGTAATCGTAGATCGCGCCGGTCCAGCCGTCCTTCTGGGCGGCGGCGAGCACCGGCTCCAGGTCGAGATAGCGGTTGGAGATGTGGACGAGGAGCAGCCCCCGGGGGGACAGCACCCGGGCATAGACGGCGAGCGCCTCGCGGGTGAGCAGGTGCATCGGGATGGCGTCGGACGAGAAGGCGTCGACCGCCAGGATATCGAGCGACGCCGGCGGCTGCCGCGAGAGGCTGAGGCGGGCGTCGCCGATCACGATCTTCGCCGCCGGCGCGCAGCTCGGCAGGAAGGTGAAGCGGCTGCGGGCGATGCGGACGACGACGGGGTCGATCTCGAAGATCCGCCAATCCTGGCCCGGAAAATAGTAGCAGGAGAGCGTGCCGGCGCCGAGGCCAACGACGCCGATCCGCGCATGCTGCCCATAGAAAAATGGTGCCGAGTCGAGCGCATGGCCGACGCCCGAGCGGCGGGCATAGTAAGAGGTCGGCTCCAATTGCTCGCCCGGACCGCGATTCTGGATACCGTGCAGCGTCGTGCCGTTGGTCAGGATCCGCGACGGCGGCTTGGCCTTGTCGCTCACCGTGTAGATGCCGAAATAGGAACGCTCCCGCATGCCGCGCGCGCTCTGGTAGAGCTTCGACCAGCCGCCATAGCTCATCATCAGCGCCAGCAGCCCCAGCATGAACAGCACGCGGCGGCCGACGAAATGGAGCGCGACGATCGAGACGAGCACGCTCCCGAGCAAAGCCCAGCCGCCGACGATCCAGCCCTGGAATTGCACGTCGACGAGGAATGAGAGGGCCAAAGCGAGGAGCGCGAGCAGCCAGAGCGACCAGCGTGGCATCGAGTCCGCCCAGGGCACGAAGGAGACTTGGGGCACAAGCAGGGCGGCGCCGAGCAGCAGAAGGGGGTGCTCGTAGGCCCAGTCGAACAGCATCGGCGCCAGGATCGCGCAGAAGGCGCCGCCGAGCATGCCGCCGAACGCCATGGCCAGATAGAAAGAAGTCGAGCGGCCCGCCGTCGGCCGCAATCGGTAAAGGGCGGTGTGCAGCGCGACCGCCACCGTGAACAGCAGGGTGAGGCCGATGCTGGCGCTGAACAAAGGCGTGTTCGATCCTTCGGCAAAGGCGAAACCGCCGCCGATCAGCAGGATGAGCGGCGCCAAAGCCGTCACGAAGTCGGCCGCCGCGCGCCGGTCGGCGAAGGCGACGACGAAGCTCAGCAGATAGAGGCCGAGCGGCACGACCCAGAGCAGGGGCACGGCGACGATGTCGGTGGTGAGATGCGTCGTCGTCGACAGCATCAGCCCCGAGGGCACGGCGGCGAGCGCAATCCAGCAGAGGATGCGTCGCAGCGTCGGCGGGGCGCCTTCGCGGGCGGGCGCCTGCTCGATGCGGTCGCGCGGGATGGTGAGCGCGCAGAGGGCGACGAGCAGCACCAGGAGCGCATAGCCGAGGCTCCAGACGAAGCTTTGCTCCCGCAGGGACAGCAGGGGCTCGAACAGCAGAGGGTAAGAAAGCAGGCCGGCGAAGCTGCCGATGTTGGACGCGGCGTAGAGCGCCCACGGCTCGCCGCGCTTCGCCTCCATCGCGTACCAGAATTGCATCAAAGGCGCCTGGGCCGAGACGATGAAGAAGAGCGGCCCCACCGATGCGACCAGGAACCAGGGCGCCCAGAGCGCCGGCGCAGCAGCGGCGGGGAGGGTCCAGGCGGTGAGTCCGATCGGCAGCCACAAGGAGGCGGCGGCGAACAGGACGAGGTGGATGCCGGCCTGCAGCCGCGGCTTCAGCCGGGCGAGGAAGTGCGCATAGGCATAGCCGCCGAGCAGCAGCGCCTGGAACACCAACATCGCGCTGTTCCAGACCGCCGGCGCGCCGCCGAGGCGCGGCAGCGCCATTCGGGCGACCATCGGCTGGGTCAGGAACAGGAGGAAGGAGCCGGTGACGATGGTGGCGAGGTAGAGCGGCCGGGCGAAGCGCTCCGCCGGAGCGGAGACGCGCACCTCGGCGTTCGCTTCGCTCACCGGGCGAGGAGCCTCGCCGCCAGCGGCGCGTGATAGGTGAGGACGCCCGAGCAGCCGGCGCGCTTGAACGACATCAGGGTTTCGAGGACGAGGCCTTCGCGATCGCCGGCGCCGACGGCCGCCGCCGCCTCGATCATCGCGTACTCACCGGACACCTGGTAGGCGAAGACCGGCACCTCGAACCGCTCCTTCACCCGCCGGACGATGTCGAGATAGGCCAGGCCCGGCTTCACCATCACACTGTCGGCGCCTTCGGCCAGGTCGAGCGCGACCTCGCGCAGCGCCTCCTCGGCATTGGCCGGGTCCATCTGATAGGTTTTCTTGTCGCCCTTCAGCAGTCCGCGCGAGCCGACCGCGTCGCGGAACGGGCCGTAGAAGACGCTCGCATATTTGGCGGCATAGGCCATGATCTGGACGTTGACCCGGTCCTCTCGCTCCAGCGCCTGCCGGATCGCGCCGACGCGGCCGTCCATCATGTCGGATGGCGCGACGATATCCGCCCCCGCCTCCGCCTGGACCAGCGCCTGGCGGACGAGGATCTCGGAGGTGACGTCGTTGAGGACATAGCCCGCCTCGTCGACGATCCCGTCATGGCCGTGGCTCGTGTAGGGATCGAGCGCGACGTCGGTGAGGATGCCGATCTCCGGCACCTTGTCCTTGATCTCACGGATCGCGCGGCAGATCAGATTGTCCGGATTGAGCGCCTCGCGCGCATCGTCGGTGCGCAGCTCGCGCGGCGTGTTGGGGAAGAGTGCCAGACATGGAATCCCGAGCTCGCGCGCCTCCCGCGCCCGCTCGGCGATCCGGTCGACCGACCAGCGCGAGACGCCTGGCAGGCTGGAGATCGGCTCCTCTGCCCCCTGCCCTTCGGCGATGAACAAGGGCCAGATCAGGTCGGCGGGCGTGAGGACATTTTCCGCCACCATCGCCCGGCTCCAGGCGGTGGAGCGGGTGCGGCGAAGGCGGGCGGCGGGGAATTGGGCGAGGCTCATGGCATCGCGGCTCTAGCGCGCGGTGGAGGCTCGCGCAAAGCCTCAGCCGGCGGGATTGAGCCGCCCACCCGGCTCCGCGTCAGCCAAGGCCTCCTCGACACATTCCTCTTCGTCCATCGGGGCGGCCGGGCCGTGGCCGACCTGCATCCGAGCCTTCCGCCAGCCGCCGTGAAGGTAGAAGGCAATGGCGAGCACCATGTTCGAGAAGGAGCTGATCGGGAAGCTCAACCACAAGGCATCCGCCTTGAGCCAATGATAGGCGCCGAAGGCGAAGCCGAGCCGGACCGGGTAGAGGCCGATGAAGAGGATGACGAGCGGGCCCACCACCGCCCCGTTTGCCCGCACCGTGCCGAACAGGACGAGCGTGACTCCGAACAGCAGGAAGCTCCAGGTGGCGACGATCTGGATGTGCCGCGCGATCGGCAGAGCCGGGCTATGGCCGCCGAGGAACAGGGCCAGCGCGGGCCGGTCCGCTACCGCCAGCGCGATGACCAAAGCTCCGGTGATCAGCAAGGCGTAGGCGATGCCGGAGCGGGTGATCGCGCTCACCCTTTCCCATTTTCCGGCGCCGATATTCTGCGCGACCATCGCGCTCACCGCCGCGCCGAGGGCCATCGCCGGCATCTGGACATAGGTCCACAGCTGCATGGTGACGCCGAAGGCCGCCGCGGTCCCGACGCCCTCGCGGTTGACGAGCCCGAGCAGGGCGAGGGCGGAGGAGGAGATGACGATCATCTGCAGGCCCATCGGCAGGCCCTTGACCACGATCGTCCGCATCAGCGCAGGGTCCGGCAGCAGGTAGCGCCATTCCCGCCCGCGCAGCCGCAGGGGCAGGTCGCGCGCGTAAATGTAGATCAGGAGGCCGATCAGGGCGGTGTAATTGGCGATCACCGTCGCCGTCGCGGAGCCGGCGATGCCGAGCTTCGGCGCCGGCCCCAAGCCGAGGATGAAGACGGGATTGAGGCCGCTGTCGAGCACCACCGCCAGCATCATGAACCAGAGCGGCGTCATCGCGTCGCCGCTGCCGCGCAGGGTCATCATCATCATGACGAGGATCATCAGCGCCGGCATGGCGATGAAGATGACGCGCAAATAATCGAGCGCGAACGTATAGGCGCCGCCGGGCGTCCCCAGCAGATGGAGCAGGCCCGGCGCGAACACCCAGCCGATCAGCCCGATCGCAAAGGCCACCAGGGTGAAGGAGCCGGTGGCGGTCCCGAGCACCCGCCGCGCCCCGTCAACGTCGCGCCGGCCGAACGCCTGGCCGATGAGGATGGTCGCCGCCATGCCGAAGCCGAAGACAAAGGCCATCAGCAGGAACATGACGATGTTCGCGTTGGACGTCGCCGCCAGCGCGTTCTCGCCGAGGAAGCGGCCGACCCAGACGGCATTGATCGAACCGTTCAGCGACTGCAGGATCGAGGAGACGAGGGTCGGGACTGCGAAGGCGAGCAGCGTGCGCGAGATCGGCCCGGACGTGAGATCGCGCTGGCCGGGACGGCCGGCGGGGCGGCCGCCGGGAGGTTCACTTCTTGTCGCAGTCTGGTCCGCCATGTCGTTCCCTTAACGCAACAAGCGCCCGCCCGTCCCCTGCAAGCCAACAAAATCTCCGCTCGTCCCGAGCGAAGTCGAGGGGGCGCATGTGATGACTCTGTGCCAGCGCCCCTCGACTACGCTCGGGACGAGCGAGGTGGAAGCCTAGCCCAAACGCTTCAATGCAGCCCTGTAGCGCTCGGCCTCCGCGGTGCGTTCCGCATGATCCGCTCGCGCCTTCTCGACCGCCTCCGGCTTGGCCCGCTCGACGAAGCTCGCATTGGACAGGCGCCCGGCGAGCGAATCCCGCTCCTTCTCCGCCGCCTCGGCCGCCTTGAGCAGCCGGCTGCGCTCCGCCGCGACGTCGATCACCCCTTCGAGCGGCAGCACATAGGTGGCCTCCTCGACCACCACCTGCGCCGATCCGCCCGAGACGGCGCCGTCCGTAAGCTCGACCCGCGCGAGCCGCTCGATCGCGGCGCGGTTCCGCTGCAGTCGGGCCTGTGTCTCAGGCGCCGCATCCCACGTATGAAGCGGCAGCCGCGCACCCGGCGGCACATTGAGCTCGGAACGAGCGCCGCGGATACCGCTCACCAGCCGGATCAGCCAATCGATCTCCTGCCCCGCCCCCGGATCGAGCGCCCGCGCGTCCGGCATCGGCCATTTGGCGAGGATCAGCGGGTAAGGCCGCTCGTTCGCGCTCCACAATTCCTCAGTGACGAACGGCATGAACGGGTGGAGCATGACCAGGATCTGGTCGAGCACCCACGCGGCGACGGCCTTCGTCTCGGCGTCGATGGCGCCCTTGATCAGCTCCAGGTACCAGTCGCAGAAGGTGTCCCAAACGAAGTGGTAAACCGCGTTCGCGCTCTCGTCGTAACGGAATTCGGCGAGGCTGAGGTCGAGCGCCTGGACCGTCCTCACCGTCTCGCCGACGATCCATTTGTTGACCGGCAAGGTCGCGGCCGGCGGTTCGAGTGATGCCGAAGCGCCGATGCCGTTCGACTGACAGAAGCGGGCGGCGTTCCAAAGCTTGGTCGCGAAATTGCGATAGCCCTCCACCCTCTTCTCATCCAATTTGATGTCGCGGCCCTGGCTCTCCATCGCGGCGAGGGTGAAGCGCAGGGCGTCGGCGCCGTAGCGCTCGACCAGGCCGAGGGGATCGACCGTATTCCCCTTCGACTTCGACATCTTCTGGCCCTTGGCGTCGCGGACCAGGCCGTGGAGGTAGAGCGTCTTCCAGGGCTTCTCGCCCATGAAGTGGAAGCCCTGCATCGCCATGCGGGCGTCCCAGAAGAAGATGATGTCGAAGCCCGAGATGAGGACGTCGTTCGGGTAATGGCGCCTCAGCGTCTCATTCTGCTCCGGCCAGCCGAGCGTGGCGAAGGGCCAGAGCGCCGATGAAAACCAGGTGTCGAGCACGTCCGGATCGCGGCGGAGCGCTACGCCCTCTCCCGCCTGCGCCTGCGCCTCTTCCTCCGTCTCGGCGACATAGGCGTTGCCCTTGTCGTCATACCAGGCGGGGATCTGGTGGCCCCACCAGAGCTGGCGCGAGACGCACCAGGGCTGGATGTTCTCCAGCCAGTTGAACCAGGTCTTCTCCCACGTTTTCGGCACGATTTTGATGTCGCCCGAGCGCACCGCCTCGATGGCCGGCTTCGCCAACGTCGCGGCGTCGACATACCATTGGTCGGTCAGCCAGGGCTCGATGACGGCGCCGGAGCGGTCGCCATAAGGAATCTGGATCGTGCGGTCCTCAACCCGCTCCAGCAGCCCCGCCGCCTCGAGCAACTCGACCACCCGCTTGCGCGCCTCGAATCGGTCGATGCCGATCAGCTCGTCGGGGATGAGCCCGTCCTGCGTCTGTACCACCCGCGCCTCGGCATCGAACATGTTGAGCATGTCCGTCGCCTTCCAGCCGGCGCGCCTGCCCACCTCGAAGTCGTTGAAATCATGTCCGGGCGTGACCTTCACGGCCCCGGAGCCGAGCTCCGGATCGGCGTGCTCGTCAGCGATGAGTGGGATCAGCCGGCCGGTGATCGGATGGCGGATCTTCTTGCCGACCTGCGCCGCATAGCGCTCGTCGGACGGATGCACCGCCACCGCCATGTCGGCGAGCATCGTCTCCGGCCGGGTCGTCGCGACGTGGATGAAGCCGCTGCCGTCCTCGAACGGATATTTGAGGTGCCAGAAATGGCCCTGCACCTCCTTCGTCTCGACCTCGAGGTCGGAGATGGCGGTCTGGAATTTCGCGTCCCAGTTCACGAGGCGCTTGTCGCGGTAGAGCAGGCCCTCGCGGTGAAGCTGAACGAACACCTTGATCACCGCGGCCGAGAAGCCGGGATCCATGGTGAAACGCTCGTTCGCCCAGTCGCACGAGGCGCCGAGGCGGCGGAGCTGGCGGGTGATCGCGCCGCCCGAGGTCGCCTTCCAGTCCCAGACGATGTCGAGGAACTTCTCGCGCCCGAGCTCCTGCCGAGTCAGCCCCTGACCGGCGATGGTGCGCTCGACCACCATCTGGGTGGCGATGCCGGCATGGTCGGTGCCAACCACCCACAGCGAATCCTTCCCCTGCAGCCGCGCGTGGCGGACGAGCACGTCCTGCAGCGTGATATCGAGCGCATGGCCGATATGGAGCGAGCCGGTGACGTTGGGCGGCGGGATGACGATGGTGAACGGCTCCGCCTCCGGCCGGTCGGGGCGGAACATCCCCTCATTCTCCCAGCGCGCATACCAGCGCGCCTCGATCTCGGCGGGGTCGAAGGTTTTCGGAAGCTCGGTCATCGTAGGACGCGCTTAGCTTCAGCTTGGATGCCTTGTGAAGCACGCATTCGGCCTCAGAAGAGTCTGCGGCAGGAAGCGAGGCACCTTTTCTGTTCCCCGGCGAAGGCCGGGGTCCAGCTGCACGGATGTCGATCTGGACCCCGGCCTTCGCCGGGGAGCTAGACGTTGCGCCCGGTGATGCGAGCCACTTCGCGGGCGACGAGTTGCTCGACGATCTCGGGCAGGTGGGTGTCGAGCCATTCCTTGAGCATCGGCTTCAGCATCTCGCGGACCACCGCTTCAAGCGGGCCGTCGGCGGCGGTCGACAGGCTCGCCGGCGCACCCTCGCTCCGCTCCCGCAGCGCCGACAACGCGGCGAGCGAGTGGCGACTGGCCGCGGCGGCATCCTCCGAGACCAGGGATTGCGCGGGCTCGCCGATCGCGTCCCTCAGCTCCAGCACGTCCTCCTCGCCCGGCGGCGGCGCCTCGGCGGGACGCGAGCCGCGGGCGGGGCGGGCGGCGGCGCGGCCGTCCTCGGCGATGACTCGTTTGATGGAAGCGAGGATTTCTTCCATCGACGGTTCCTGGTTCAGCTCGGCCATGACGGCGCCGCTTATCGCCTAACGCGGCGGGGCTGTCACGTCGGTTTCGGGCCGCTCGCCCGGCGCCGGCGTGCCCGGGGGCGCGGTGCGGGTCGAGACGGCGCGGGGCGTCGGGTCCTGCGTCCAGTCGTTCATGTTGCGGGCGACGCGGCGGTAATTGGCGACCGGGTCGTAGAGCGCGCCGCCGTCGAGATTGAGGTTGCGCGATTCGGCCTCGCCCATCGCGTTGAGCAGGCTGAAACCGGCGACATAGGCGTCGTGGCGGGCGGTGACGAGCGCGACCTGGCTGTTGAGCAACTCCTGCTCGGCATTGAGCACGTCGAGCACCGTGCGGGTGCCGACCGACTGCTCCGCGCGGGCGCCCTCTAGCGCCAGCGTATTGGCCGAGACCGCGACCTGGTTGGCGGCGATCGACTGCTGCGCCGCCACGTAGGAGGCGAAGGCAGCACGCACGTTGGCGACCACCTGCCGCTCGATCTGCACGCCCTGTTCCAGTAGCTGGCTCTGGACCGATTGGGCCTGGCGTACCTGCGCGCCGACGAGGCCGCCCTGATAGATGGGGATCCGGGCGGTGAGGCCGATGGCGGCCGTGCTCTGCGTCTGCGGCAGGTTGACGCCCGCGGGCGCGCCGAACTGCTGGTTGGCGGTGCCGAGGAAGTCGAAATGGTTGGCGCTCGAGACCGCCGATATGGCGGGCAGGCGCGCGGCGCGGGCGACCGACACGTCGAGGCCGGCGGCGCGGGCCTGCGCGCTGATCGCGGCGAGATCGGGATTGCGGTCGAGGGCGATATCCACCGCCTGGTCCGGATTCGTCGGCAGCGGCGGCAGCGGATCGGGCGGATCGAGATCGCCCGGAAGGTTGCCGATGACCTGCCGGTAGGTCTCTTCGCTCCCGTGAAGGCGCCCCTGCGCGGTGGCGAGGTTCGAGCGGGCCAGGGCAAGGCGCGCCTCCGATTGGGCGACGTCGGTGCGGGTGAGATCGCCCACCTCGAAACGATCCCTCGTCGCCTGGAGGTTGGTTTCGAGAACCTTCACCTCATTCTCGTTCAGCGTCACGATGGTGCGGTCGCGGATGACGTCCATGTAGGCGCCGACCGCCTGCGTGAAGACGTCGCCCTCGGTCGCGAGCAAGGTCGCGCGGCCGGCGAGGACCCGTTCGTTGGCGGCGCGGACCGAGTTGCGGACGCGGCCGCCGTTGAACAAGGTGTAGGAGACGTCGATGCCGGCGCTGAGCGTGCGGCCGCCGGTCGTATTGGTGCTCAGCACGTTCTGGTTGAGCCCGACATTGCCGGAGAGCTGCGGCCGGCCCTGCGCCCGCGCGATCGCGACACCCTCGTCGATCGTGCGCACGTTCGCGCGCTCCGCGTTCAGCGTGGGATTGGTCTTGTAGGTCTCGACGAGCGCGCCGCGCAGCGTCTCGGCGCTCGCCGCCGCGCCGCAGGCGAGCAGGGCCACGACCCCCGCCGCGTTCAGCAATCCTCCCCGCATCAACCCCGCTCCGATCCTCAAAATACCCGACCCGGACTGCACCCGACTCAGAATGTGAACGTCCTCGGCCTGACGAAGCCCGGAAGCACCGCCGCCGCCGCATCCGCGTACGCCGCCATCGCAAATCCGTCCCCCGCCTTGCGGCCGATGGCGAGCCGCGTCACGCCCTGCTCGAGCAAAGCCGCCGCAAGCCGGCCGCCGTCCCGCAACTGATCGATCAGCGCCTCGGGCACGAACTCGACCGCGCCGTCGATCAGGATGAAATCATAGGGTGCGCCCTCGGCCCAGCCCTTGGCGAGCGGCCCTTCGACCAACGTCACCGCGCTTCCGACGAGCGCCTCTTTGGCTGCGGCGGCGAGCTCCGGATCCTCCTCGACCGCGATCAGCGAGCCGACGAGGCGTTCCAGCACGGCGGCCGAATAGCCGGTGGCGGCGCCGACCAGCAGCGCCCTCTCCCCTTCGCGCAACGCGGCCTGGGTGAGGAGGCGGCCGAGCGCCATTGGCGGGTTCATGTCCCGCCCCGGCTTCAGCGGCACGAGCGCGTCCGCATAAGCCAGCGGCAGCCGATCGCGGGGCACGAAACGCTCGCGCGCCACCTCGCCCATCGCGGCCAGCACGCGGGGATCGTTCGTCCCCGTGGTGCGCAACTGGCTCGCGATCATCGCGCGGCGCATATGCTCGAAATTCTGCTCGGTCATCGCAGCCTCAATCGCACAACTGTCTTATTGATGCAATACACCAGAACGGCTTCCGCGCTTTTATCGGCAAGGTTGGAGGAGGCCAAGCAGATAGTCTGCCCGGGGCGAGGAGCAAGAGCCGTGCCATCGCTTCTGCTTCCTTTCTAGCGACGAATGGGGCGGACGCAGCGTCCGTTTCCGGACATTCGCGTCCGCAGGCGGACACGCGCGGCCGGCCGGCGAGAGCAGCGCTTATTCCCGATCGCGGTCCCTTGCACGCAGCTTCGCGCTCGTGCAGGCTTGTCATCGGAGGGCCCCGATGAAGCATTATCGCGTCAACAAGCTCACGAAGCGCGGCGGGATGGTCGTCAAGAAGAAGGACATTCTTGCGGCCGACAACAAGGACGCGATAATGACCGCGACGAACGACGACGATTGTCCGGTCTGCGAGGTCTGGCATGGCGGAACCAAGGTCGGCTCCGTCGACTAAGCCTGCGGCGAACGAACCCGTCGATGGCCGGCGGGTGGCGAAGATCGGCCTCGTCGCCGGGCTGCTCCTGCTCGGTCTCTGGATCGACCGCAATCTCCTGCCGGCTTTGATCTGGGCGGTGATCCTCGCGATCGCCACCGGGCCGCTGCACGAGGGGCTGGCGCTCCGGCATCCGTGGCTGCGCGAGGGCGCCCTGCTGCCGTCTCTGTTCACAGGCCTGTTCGCGCTCGCGGTGCTCATTCCGCTGAGCATCGCCATCGTCGAGGGTGCCCGCGAGCGCGCCGACGCCGTTCAATGGATCGCCTCGGCGCGGGCGAACGGCATTCCCGTCCCCGCCTGGGTGTCGCAGCTTCCGGTCGGCGCGGAGTGGCTCACCAATTGGTGGCGGGTGAACCTCGCGACGCCGGATGCCGCCGCGCGCGAGCTCGGCCAGCTGCATGCGACGGCCGTGCACCAGACGCGACTGTGGGGCGGCGAGATCCTCCACCGCAGCGTGGTCTTCGCCCTCACCCTCCTCTCCTATTTCTTCCTGCTGAAGGACCGGGAAGCGATCGTATCGCAGCTGCGGGTTGCGGGCGACCGGATGCTCGGCCCGACCGGCGAGCGCGTCGCGCGCCAAATCGTCCTGTCGGTACGCGGCACGATCAATGGCCTCGTCTTCGTCGGCCTCGGCGAGGGGGCCGTGATGGCAATCATGTACTGGATCGCCGGGGCGCCCCATCCGCTCCTGCTCGGGGCCGCCACAGCCGTCGCGGCGATGATCCCGTTCGGCGCGATCCTGATGTTCGCGGTGGCGGCCCTGCTGCTCCTGGCCCAGGGCTCCGTGCTCTGGGCCGGCGCAATCGTGGTCGTCGGCCTCGTCGTCGTCGGGATCGCGGACCATTTCGTCCGGCCGGCGCTGATCGGCGGCGCGACACGGCTGCCCTTCCTGCTGGTACTGTTCGGCATCCTTGGCGGAGTCGAGACGCTCGGGCTCCTGGGGCTGTTCGTCGGCCCGGGCACGATGGCGGCATTGGCGCTGCTGTGGCGGGAATATGTGCATCGGCCGCCGGCCACAGCCGAAGTCGCGATCGACAATACGGGTCGTCCCAGCCGGCCGGCCCGGAGGCCGCGCCGCCCATCCTGATCCGCTCGACGCCGGCTCAGTGCGGGATCGGTTCCCTGGCGAACATTCGCACTCGATGCGGGCCGCACCACAGTTCCGCGGCCTGGGTACCCTGCCGGCGCAGAGATTCGCGGACCGCTTCATCGTCGTCCGCGGCGGTGAAACGTTCGCAGCGCACCAGCTTCTGGCCGTCCAGGCAGTAGAGAACGTAATCGGCCATCGTTCCGTCCAGGAAAGAGGCGACTCGGTACAGAACGGGGCAGCATAGCATGCCGCGCGCGCCGCGATAATGTGGCTCAGGGCGCGGTTGACATTCCCGGCCGAGCCCCGCATTTCCGCCGCCTCGGCCCGATGGCGGAGTGGTTACGCAGAGGACTGCAAATCCTTGCACGCCGGTTCGATTCCGGCTCGGGCCTCCATCTTTTCCGTTCAGCAGCCCCTCATTCCGCGGGCGCAAGCGCCGGCGCGGAGCCGCGGCGCCGCTTCCACCAGGCGAGCAGCGCCTTCTGGGCCGGCCGTTCGAAGCCGTGGTAGAGCAGGGCCGAGGCCGCGAGGACGGCGAGGAGGTAGAGCGCGATTAGCGCCGGCGGCACGGGACGACCCTCCGTCACGAACAAATATTTGAACACCGTCAGCGCCAGATAGTGGCAGAGGTAGGTCGCGTAGCTGATGCGGCCGAGCCAGACGAGGGCGGGCGCGTCGAGCGGCCCCTTCCCCGCCAGCGCGAGGCCGAGCACAAGCGCGGCCCAGGCGAGCGCCACCACCGGCAGGCCCAGTGCGGCATAGCCTAGCCCCAGCGCCACCGCAGCACCGATCAGCGGCGGCGCCAGTCGGCGTCCGCGCAAATGGCGCCACAGCTCGAGCAGCAGCATGCCCATCGCGAACTGGACGACGCAGCGGAACAGGCCGGTCTGCGGTACCGCGTCGGGGAAGGCATAGCCCGTCAGCGCGAAAAAAGCGGGGACGGCAAGCCCGAGCGTCAGCACCAGGGTGCCGAGCAGCCATGGCGACCGCCGGATCGGCAGGATCAGGCGGATCAGGATCGGGAAGAGGAGATAGGCGAACGCCTCGGTCGAGATCGACCAGGCGGGCACGTTCCAGCGAAGCTCGTGCAGGAAGCCCCAATTCTGGACCAGGAAGAGGGAGGCGAGGAAATAGCCCGGATGCTGCTCCTCCAGCGTCGCAGAGCCGAACAGGGTGGCGGCTCCGGCATAGGCGGCGAAGCCGGCGAGGATCAGCAGGTGGAGCGGGTAGATCCGGGCGAAGCGGCGGAACAGGAAGTCGCCCGTCGCGCGCCAGTCGCCGGCGAGCCGGTCGCCATAATTGAGCGCAATGACGAAGCCGGAGAGGATGAAGAAGAGGTCCACGGCGAGATTGCCCTGCGCGAGGGCGCGGATGATGGGTGCCGGAAGCCACGGCGCCAGCAGCAGCCGGAGGTGAAAGAGCACCACCCACCAGGCGGCGATGCCGCGGATCGAGGTCAAAGCGAGGAGTTCGCCGTCGCCTTTTCCGGCGGCGCGCGACGTCTCGTGCGGCTGGGGCTCGGGAAAGGGCAAAAGCAGGCTCGGCCTCGGTTGGGAACGTGCCGCTTTAGCCGCCCCGCCCTTGCGATTTCGCTAAGCCACCTTCAGCGCCCGTAGATGCGGTCCAGCGTCTCCGCGACCTCGACCAGCCGCTCCGCCGAGGGATCGAAACGCTCCCCCGCCGCCAGACGCTGCGCCCAATCTGCGCCCGCACGTCCGCCCCAGGAATCGGGCGGCTGCGCCAGCAGCTCGGCGCTGGTGCCGCGATAATGTTCGGCGGTGAAGTCGTAGAAGGAACCGCGGACATTATTCAGCGCCGCGCCGCCTTCGGTGCCGTAGAAGGCGGCGGAGATGATCGCGTCCCGTCCCGCCGGCAGCCGCCAGGAGCAGGCGAGGCGGACGGAGGTGCCGCCCTCCAGCTCGATTTGCGCCACGGCATAATCCTCCACCTGCCCCGCCGCGAGCGGTGCGCCGCCGGAGAGCAGGGTCGAGGCGATCGTCTCCGGCTTCGGGAAATCGAACGCCCACAAGGCGAGATCGACGAGGTGGACGCCGAGATCCATCACGCAGCCGCCGCCGGACAGGGCCGGATCGTAGAACCAGGCTTTGTCCGGCCCGTAGGCATTGTGAAAGACGAGATCGACCGCATAGACGCGGCCGAGCGCACCTTGGCTCAGCAGCTCCCGGATCCGGCGCATCCCTTCCGTGAAGCGGTAGGAAAAATCCACGGCGAGCAGCCGGTCTGCCTTGCGCGCGGCCTCAACCACCGCCCGCGCCTCATCGGCATTGCGGCCGAGCGGCTTCTGGCAGAAGACCGCGGCGCCCGCCTCCAGGGCGCGGATCGACTGCTCGGCGTGGAGGGCACTCGGGGTCGCGATCACCACGCTGTCCACGCCTTCCGCGAGCAGCCCCTCCAAACCCTCGACGATCTTCGCCTCCGGCGCGAGCTTCAGCGCCTCCGCCGCCATGTCGGGCGACGGATCGGCGATGGCCGCCGCCTCGACCACACCGGTCGCGAGCATCGCCTCCATTCGGTGCCGGCCGATCCAGCCGACACCCAGAAATCCGAGCTTCGGCCGCGCCATCAGGGCGTCACCAGCGCCTTGAGGAAGCCCTCCGGCTTGTCGCGGGTCGCGTCGAGCGCCTCGCCCAGCCGGTCGAGCGGATAGTTGTGCGTGTAGAGCGGCGACGGATCGAGCCGGCCCGAAGCGACCGCTTCCACTGCCTCCCGTACGCCCTGCAGCGCCACTTCGGGATCGCGCTCGTGGGCGTTGACGACGTCGATGCCCTTCCAGTTCCACATCTGCATGTTGACCTGGCGCGGCCCGTCCTGGTGGTAACCGGCGACGATCAATTTGCCGCCCTCGCGAACGAGCTCGCCGGCGAGATCGAGCGGCCATTGCTTGCCGACAGCCTCGATGACGCGATCGCAGAGGCGGCCGTCCGTCAGCGCCTTCACTCGCTCGATGATCGCCCAATGATCGTCCATGGGGATCGTCTCGGCCGCGCCGAAGCGGCGGGCGAGATCGAGCGAGAACGGCCGGCGGGAGATGGCGATGACGCGCGCGCCGGCATCGGTGGCGAGGCGGGTCAGGATCGCGCCGAGGAAGCCGATGCCGACGATCGCGACCGTCTGCCCCGACCGGATGTCGCTGCGGCGGAAGATGTTCATCGCGCAGCCGAGCGGCTCGCCGGGAAAGGGATTGCCGGAGAGGCTTTCCGGCAGCTTCACCACCGATTTGGCCTCGGCGATGTCATATTCGGCGTAGCTCTTGAACGAGAGCGCCGCGACGCGGGCGCCCGCCGCCAGCCCGCTCACCCCTTCGCCAACCGCATCGATCACCCCCCAGCCCTCATGACCAAGCGCACCCGGCTCGGTCGGGAACTGCATCCATTCCGGCCCCGCCCAAGGCTCGAGGTTGGAGGCGCAGACTCCGCATCCTTCGAGCTTCACCCGCACCTGCCCCGGCCCCGGCGCCGGCTTCTCCACCTCGGCAAGCTTCATCCGCCCCGGCCCTTCCAGAACCGCGGCGCGCATCACATCTTCCAAAACAATCTCCCCGCGTTCAGACAGCGCCACGCAAACGCCCATTGATGGGGAAAGTTGCGGTGGCGAAACGCGTTCAGCCGGTCACGATGGACGAGATCAAGCGCTCCTTCCCGCCCGTCGTCGACGAACGGACGCGGGTGCTGGTGCTCGGCAGCCTGCCGGGCGAGGAATCGCTCGCCCGCCGCCAATATTATGGCAACCCGCGCAACCATTTCTGGCGGTTGATGAGCGCGGTGATCGGCCGCGATCTGGTGCCGCTTTCCTATGAGGAGCGGCTGAAGACGCTGCTCGACGCGGGAGTCGGCCTTTGGGACACGGTCGGCGCCGCCACCCGCCGTGGCAGTCTCGACGGCAACATCCGCCTCCACCAGCCCAACGCGCTCGCCGATCTGGCCGCGACCCTCCCGGCGCTACGGGCGGTCGGGTTCAACGGCGGCAAATCGGCTTCGCTCGGCCTGCGCCAGCTCGCGGGCGAGACCCGGCTCGCGCTCCTGTCCTTGCCGTCGAGCAGCCCCGCTTTCACCCTGAAGTTCGACGCGAAGCTTGAGACCTGGCTGAAATTGCGCGCCTTCTTGTAGGGCCATTGCGAAGACAGCACCCGCAATGTTATCTCATGCGCGTGCGATCCCTGATCACGCTCTTCCTGCTCGCCGCCTTCGTTCTGACGCAAGGAACGTCGCTCGCCGCGTCGATCTGCCATCATGCCGGCGTGCAGGGCCATATCGCCGCGCGTGAGAGCCACGATTCGCGCAAGGCGCTCGTCGCCTTCGCGGAAGAAGCCGCCGGCTCGGTCGCTTCGAAGAAGGGGTCGGCGTCGCACGGCGCCTCGACGCCTGCTCCGCCCGATCTGCTGACGCCTCCGGCGCCCGTCGCCATCGTCCTCGTCCAGTCGAGCGCGTTCCCGCGCGCGACGGACGGCCCGCCGCTCGCCGGCCTTTCCTGGCGTCCTCCGCTCCCGCCTCCGCTCGCCTGATCCAGATCCGATACGCGCCGGCGCGACTCCCGGATTCGGGTAGCCGCGTCTCGTAGCCGTTTCGAGTCGTCCGTAACCGATAGCCTGTGTGCTCCCCCGAGCACGCACAGACCGGACCGGACAGTTTCGCGACAGGAATCCATAAGTGCCCCGTTCTTCTCCTTTTGCTGGAATCGCCGCGCTCCCGGCTGCGGCGTCGGCGCCTGATAAGGCTCAGGCCGCATGATCGCCAAGTCCGCGCGCCTGCCCTTCGCCGCCCTGCTCGCCAGCCTCCTGGCTGGCTGCGTCGTCGGGCCGAACTTTCACAAGCCCGCGCCCCCGAAGGTCGAGGGCTATACCGCCACCCCCCTGCCCGGCGCGACCGCGGCCACGCCCGGCGTCACCGGCGGCGCGGCGCAGCGCTTCGTCAGCGGCGCGGATATCCCGGGCGACTGGTGGACCTTGTTCCATTCGCGGCCGCTCGACGCGCTGGTTCGGCAGGCGCTCGCCAACAACCCCAATCTCAAGGCGGCGCAGGCAGCCCTGCTCGCCGCACATGAGAATACAAGCGCGCAGCACGGCGCCCGTTTCCCCCAGGTGAGCGCGGGCGTCGGCATCACCCGCCAGCGCGATCCCTCGGGCGCGCTGGCGCCGGTGCCGAGCAACAATGCTTTCCTCTACACCCTCGTGACGCCGCAGCTCAGCGTCTCCTACGTGCCGGACGTGTTCGGCCTCAACAAGCGCACGGTCGAGGCCGCCGCCGCGCAGGAGGAAGCCAGCCGCTATCAGCTGATCGCGACCGACATCGCGCTCAGCGCCAATGTCGTCGCGGCCGCGATCCAGGAAGCCTCGCTCGAGGAGCAGGTCGATGCGACCCGGCAGCTGATCGACATCGACCGCAAGATGCTCGAGATCCTGCGCTACCAGAAGAGCAAAGGCTATGTCGGGGGCCTCGATATCGCCGCGCAGGAGAGCCAGCTCGCCCAGCTCGAAGCGTCGCTGCCGCCGCTCGCCAAGCAGCTCGACCAACAGCACAATCTGATGGCGGTCCTCACCGGCCGCTTTCCGAGCGAGGCGCCGGCGGAGAAATTCACGCTCGCCAGCCTCACCCTGCCGACCGATCTGCCGCTGAGCCTGCCCTCGACCTTGGTCGCGCAGCGACCGGACGTGCTCCAGGCCGAAGCCAATATGCACGCCGCCAGCGCCCAGGTCGGCGTCGCGACCGCCAACCGCCTGCCCAACATCACCCTGACGGCCAATGCCGGCAGCACCGCGCTGGCGATCGGCCAGGTGTTCGGCCCCGGCACCGGCTTCTGGAACATCGGCGCCGCCTTGCTGGCACCAATCTTCGATGGCGGCACCCTGCTCCACCAGCAGCGCGCGGCGCGCGCCCTCTACACGCAGGCCGCCGAGCAATATCGCGCCACCGTCCTCACCGCCTTCCAGAACGTCGCCGACAGCCTGACGGCGCTGGATCAGGACGCCCGCGCGCTGAAGGCAACCGCCGCCGCCGCGGACGCGGCGCGGACGACGCTCAACCTGTCCCAGCTCCAGTACAAGGATGGCTATGCCAATTACCTCGCTTTGCTCAACGCCGAGCAGGGTTATCAGCAGGCGCGGCTCGCGCTGGTCCAGGCCGAGGCCGCCCGCTTCGCAGACACCGCCGCCCTCTTCCAGGCGCTCGGTGGCGGCTGGTGGCAGCGATCCGATCTCGGGGGGAACGCCCATGCGCAATAAGGCGCTTCTTTTCAGCGCGGTCGCGGCGGCTTTGCTCGCCGGCTGCTCGTCGGGAGGCGACACGCCGGAGGCCGCCCAGGCGCAGCCCAGCAATTTCCGGCTGACCGCCGCGCAACGGCAGCACATCCGGATCGAGACGGTCGCGCCCGCGTCGTTCCGCCCCACGATCGTGGCGCCCGGTACGGTCGATTATGACAACGACCAGGCGACGGTGGTCACGTCGCAGTTCACCGGTCCCCTGACCCGCCTGCTCGTCGCGCTCGGCCAGCACGTCGCCAAGGGCCAGCCGATCGCGCTCGTCCAGTCGGCCGATTACGCCACGGCGGTCGGCACCTTTCAGAAGGCGGTGGTCACGGCCGCCAACGCCCGTCGGATCGCCAATGCCGACCGGGACCTCGCCGCCCATAACGGCATCTCGGCGCGCGAGGCGGCGCAGGCGCAGACCGACGCCGCCAGCGCCGAGGCCGACCGCGAGGCGGCGCGGCAGGCTTTGGCCGCTCTCGGCGTCGATCCGCGCGCCGTCCCCGTCCAGGCCGGCCGTGCCCCCGCCGGCGCAATCATCCGCGCGCCGATCGCCGGCACGGTGGTCGACCGGCCGGTGACGCCCGGCCAGCTGCTCCAGGGCGGCACCACGGCGCTGCTCACAATCGCCAATCTGTCGCGGGTCTGGGTACTCGCCCAGGTGCCGAACAGCGACGTCGCCGCGGTCCGGCTCGGCGATCCGGCCCAGGTCGACGCCGGCGCGGGGATCGGCACCTTCCACGGCACAGTCGACAACATCTCCGCGTCGGTCGATCCGAACAGCCGCGCGGTGATCGCGCGCATCGTCCTCGCCAATCCCGGCGCGCTGCTGAAGCGGCAAATGTATGTCGACGTTTCGATCCGCTCCTCGCGGTCGAGCACCGGGTTGACCGTGCCGGTTTCGGCGGTGCTGCGCGACGACGAGAACCTGCCCTTCGTCTATCTCGCTCTGCCCGACGGCAGCTTCGCGCGGCGGCATGTGACGCTCGGCAATCGCGAGGGCGAGAATTACGAGATCGGCGGCGGGCTGGCCGCCGGCGACAAGATCGTCGTCGATGGCGCCCTCTTCCTCCAGTTCATGCAGAGCCAATGAGCGACCACCCGACCGGGCCGGACCTGCCGCCCCCGCCCGGCTCCTCCTTCATCAACGGCATCGTCGGCGCGAGCCTGCAGCAGCGGCTGCTGATCGGGCTGCTGACCTTGCTCCTGATCGGCGTCGGCCTGCGCGCCCTCAATCGGCTGCCGGTCGACGCCTATCCCGATTTGTCGCCGCCGATGGTGGAGATCATCACCCAATGGCCGGGCCATTCCGCCGAGGAGGTGGAAAGGCTGATCACTGTGCCGGTCGAGATCGGC
Organism: Allosphingosinicella sp.; assembly: GCA_036269695.1. Taxonomy (GTDB): domain Bacteria; phylum Pseudomonadota; class Alphaproteobacteria; order Sphingomonadales; family Sphingomonadaceae; genus Allosphingosinicella. The sequence continues at coordinate 48,160 of DATBDY010000010.1, forward strand.
ATGAACGGCATTCCGCGCACCAATGTCGTGCGCTCGGTCTCGCTCTACGCGCTCTCCGACGTCGTCATCACCCTCGACCAGGGCACCGACCGCGAGTTCGCGCGCCAGCAGGCGTTCAACCGCATCGGCGACATCAGCCTGCCGACCGGCGTCACCCCCTCCATCTCACCGCTGACCTCACCCTCGGGACTCATCTACCGCTACACGCTGCAAAGCTCCGATCGCTCGCCAACCGAATTGAAGACGTTCGAGGACTGGACGGTCGAGCCGCAGTTCAGGTCCGTCTCCGGCGTCGCCGACGATTCCGGCTTCGGCGGCGGCGAGATGCAATATCAGGTGCTGGTCGATCAGGTGAAGCTGGCGGCGGCCGGCCTCTCGATCCAGCAGGTCGAGACCGCGCTCGGCGCGAACAACGGCAATGCCGGCGGCGGATTCTACTCGGAAGGCGGCCAATTCTATTATGTGCGCGGCCTCGGCCGCATGCAGACGGTCGAGGATATCGGCAACGTCGTCGTGGCGGTGCAGAATGGCAATCCGGTCCTCGTCAAGGACATCGGCCAGGTCACGCTCGGCATCGCGCCGCGGCTCGGCCAGTTCGGCATCGGCCGGCAGAACGACGCGGTCGAGGGCGTCATCATGCTGCGTACCGGCGAGAAGACTCAGGACGTGCTGAAGCGCGTCGAGGCGAAGACCCGCGAACTCAACACGCAGATCCTGCCCAAGGACGTGAAGGTCGTCCCCTTCTACGACCGCAGCGACCTGGTCGCGGTGACCACCGGCGTGGTCGAGGGCAATCTGCTGCGCGGCATGCTGCTCGTCGTCATCGTGCTGATCTTCTTCCTCTACGACATCCGGGCGGGGCTGATCGTCGCCGTGACGATCCCATTGGCCCTGCTGTTCGCCTTCGCCTGCCTCGATCTGCAGGGGGCGTCGGCGAACCTGCTCTCGATCGGCGCGATCGATTTCGGCATCCTCGTCGAGGCGGCGGTGGTGATGGTCGAGAACATCTACCGCCGGCTTGCCTTGCGCGCGGAAACGGATGCCGGGGTCGTCGAGACCATCCGCGACGCCGCCGCCGAGGTCGACCGGCCGCTCTTTTACGCCGTCGCCGTGATCGTCGTCAGCTTCCTGCCTATCTACGTCCTCAGCGGGCCGTCGGGCATCCTGTTCAAGCCGATGGCCGACACGATGATCTTCGCCCTGGTCGGCTCACTGATCGTCACCCTGACCCTGCTGCCGGTGCTCTGCTCATGGCTGATGCGGAAGGGCGTCCGCGAGCGGCGCAACCGGGTATACGAGGCGATCCTCTCCACCTACCGCCGCGGCCTCGACCGCTGCCTCGCCTGGCCCCGCCGCACCGTTGCCCTCTGCGCCCTCCTGCTCGGCGCCGCTTTGCTGCTGACGCCGGCCATCGGCGCGGAGTTCATGCCGCATCTCGATGAGGGCGCCCTCTGGGTGCGGGCGACCATGCCCTACACGATCTCGTTCGACGAATCGGCGAAGATCGTCCCGAAGATCCGCGCGATCCTCGACTCCTTCCCCGAGGTCACCGTCGTCGCGTCCGAGCACGGCCGTCCCGACGACGGCACCGACGCCACCGGCTTCTTCAACGCCGAATTCTATGTCGGCCTGAAACCCTATTCCCAGTGGCACGGCCCCTATCACGACAAGCCGGCCTTGATCGCCGCGATGAACAAGAAGCTCGAATCCTTCCCCGGCATCCAGTTCAACTACACCCAGCCGGCCGAGGACGCCGTCGACGAGGCCGAGACGGGCCTCAAGAGCGCGCTGGCGGTGAAGGTGTTCGGCTCCGACCTCAACGTCCTCCAGGACAAGGGCAAGGCGATCAAGAAGGTGCTGGAGCAGGTGCGCGGCATCCGCGACGTCACCCTGGTCCAGGAGCTGGGCCAGCCCAGCCTCACCATCCAGGTAAACCGGGCGAAGATCGCCCGCTACGGGATCAACGTCGACGACATCAACGCCCTGATCCAGACCGCGATCGGCGGCGACGTCGCGACCCAGGTGGTCCAGCAGGAGAAGGAGTTCGACCTCGTCGTCCGGCTCCAGCCCCAATATCGCAGCGATCCAGTGGCGATCGGCAATATCCTCGTCTCGACGCCCGGCGGGCAACACCTTCCGCTGAAGGAGTTCGCCGACATCGCGGTCACCAAGGGTGCCTCGTTCATCTACCGCGAGAACAACAGCCGCTTCATCGGCGTGCAATTCTCGGTCGAGGGGCGCGATCTCGCCGGCGCGGTGCAGGATGCGATGGGGCAGGTCGGCGCGAAGGTGAAGCTGCCGCAGGGCTACCGGCTCGATTGGGGCGGCGAGTATAGCGAATATACCGCCTCCCGCGCGCAGATGGGCGTGATCGTGCCCGTGACCCTGCTGCTCATCTTCATGCTGCTGTTCGTGCTCTACAAGAACCTCAAATTCCCGTTCATCACCATCGTCGGCGTGCTCCTGTCGGCGCCGGTCGGGGGCATCCTCGCTTTGTGGCTGACGGGCACGACCTTCTCGGTTTCCTCGGCGATCGGCTTCCTCGCCTTGTTCGGAGTCTCGGTGCAGACCGCGATCGTCTATATCTCCTACGTCAACGAGCTGCGCCTCGCCGGCACGCCGCTGGCGGAAGCGATCCATGAAGGCGCGCTGCTGCGGCTGCGACCGATCATGATGACCGCGCTCGTCGCCGCCCTCGGCCTGCTGCCCGCGGCCCTGGCGACCGGCGTCGGCACCGATACGCAGCGGCCGTTCGCCGTCGTGATCGTCAGCGGCCTGCTGGCGTGCCTGCTGATCAACATCTTCCTGATGCCCGCGCTCTATGCGCTGGTCGCGCGACCCGACGACCGGCTGGAGGTGTAATCCCCCGCCCCCGGATTCGTCCGGCCGCAATGACGGCACGGCTCACCGATCTTACGGGGGTTTAAGCTGACATACAGGGTGAGATTCCTATGGTGAATCCGTGTGGGCAGAAGGGTTTAGGAGGGCGTAATCGTGTCGAGCGGGGTGAAGGTAAAAGGATTGGCGAACGCGGCGCGGATCGCATTGATCCCGGCAGCGGCGGTGCTCGCGCTGGCAATGGTGCCGCATGGCGGAGCGGTGCACGCCAGGGCAGCCGCCCACCGGGTCGCCCAAAATGAGAGCTATTCCCAGCCGCGCGAGGTGAGCCCCGCCGAGGCGGCGGCGCACCGCGCGCTGGAAGCCGAGGTCCGCGCGATCGGCCAGAGCTTCAACGGCGACATCGGCATCGCCGTCGAGGACGTGCAGACGGGCTGGACCGCCGCCTATGACGGCGACACCTATTTCCCGCAGCAGAGCGTCAGCAAATTCTGGGTCGCCCTGACCGCGCTGAACAAGGCGGACCAGGGCGAGCTCAGCCTCACCGCGCCGGTCACGCTCCACAAATCGGACATCACCCTCTTCCACCAGCCGATCGCCGCGCAGATCGGCGAGAACGGCTATACGACGTCGATCATCGAGCTGATGACCCGCGCGCTCCAGCAGAGCGACAACACCTGCAACGACGCCGTCCTGTGGCGCGCCGGCGGGCCGGATGCGGTGCACGCCTTCCTGCGCGAGAAGGGGATCAGCGGCATCCGCTTCGGCCCCGGCGAACGGCTGCTCCAGAGCGCCATCGCCGGCATCAGCTGGAAGCAGAGCTACGCCACAAACGGCGGCTTCTACAAAGCGCGCGACGCGCTGCCGCTCTCGGCCCGGCGCGCCGCCTTCGAGCATTACATCGCCAACCCGATGGACGGCGCGCAGCCGCTCGGCGTCGTCGACGCCCTGTCGCGGCTGAAGCGGGGCGAATTGCTCTCGCCGGCCTCGACCCAGCGGCTGCTCGGCATCATGTCGCACACCAAGACCGGGCCGCAGCGGCTGAAAGGCGGGCTCGAGCCCGGCTGGACCCTCTCGCACAAGACCGGCACCGGCCAGGTGCTCGGCAGCGTGCAGGCCGGCTATAACGATATTGGCGTGATCACCGGGCCGGACGGCCATTCCTACGCGATGGCGGTGATGATCCGCCGCACCTCGGCGCCCTTGCAGCAGCGGATGCACGCGATGCAGAGCGTCGTCCATGCGGTGATCAGCTACGACGCGGCGCTGGACCGCTCCGGCGACTACGCCGCCTCCGGCGGCGGTCGCGGCGGGCGGCGGTAAGTTCATTCGTCATGCCGAACTTGATCCGGCACCCACCTTCTTTCTGACTCAGCCCAGAAAGGTGGATCCCGGATCAAGTCCGGGATGACGAAGGTCACGCATCGTAATCCACCTCCAGCCCCTCCCCCTTGGGCACGGACTGGCAGGTGAGGATATAGCCCGCCGCCACCTCCTCATCGGTGAGGCCGTAACGGGCGGCCATCTCCGCCTCGCCTGACACCACTTTCGCCCGGCAGGTCGCGCAGACGCCGGCCTTGCAGGCATAAGGCGCCGGCAGCCCAGCCTTGCGGGCGCTGTCGAGGATATTCCCGGCCGCGGCATCGAACGGGATGCGCCTTTTGCGCCCGTCGAGCGTCACCAGCATCGTCAGGCCGGCGGCTTCCTGCTGCAGAGCCTGCATCTGCGCCGCCTGCGCCGCCGACGGACGGCCGGCCGTGAAGCGCTCGATATGAATCCTGTCCTTCGACACGCCCGCGTCGAGCAGGGCAGCCTCGGCGGCGTCCATCATCGGTTCCGGCCCGCAGATGAAGAAGGCGGCGACCTCCGCCGGCTCGATCAGATGCTCCAGGATATCCGTGCACTTGGCGCGATCGAGCATACCGTTGAACAATTCGATATCCTCCATCTCCTCGGCGAGAAAATGGTGGATCTCCAACCGTCCCATGTAGCGGTTCTTGAGCCGCGCCAGCTCCTCCAGGAAAATCACCGACTGGCTGTCGCGATTGCCGTAGAAGAGGGTGAAGCGGCTCTCCGGCTCCTCGATCATCGCCGCCTTGATCAGCGAGATGACCGGCGTGATGCCCGAGCCGCCGGCGAAGGCGACATAATGGTTCGACGCGGCCGGATCGAAATCCCAAGTGAAGCTGCCGTGCGGCGCCATGACGTCAAGCGCGGCCCCGGGGCGGAGATTCTCGTTCGCCCAGTTCGAAAAGACGCCGCCCGCGATCCGTTTCACCGTCACCCTGAGATCGCCGTCGGACGGCGCGACGCAGAGCGAATAATTGCGCCGCACCTCCTCGCCGCCGATCTCGGCGCGAAGGGTCAAATGCTGCCCCGGCTTGAAGCGGAAGGTCTCGCGCAGCTCCTCGGGGACATGGAAGCGGATCGATCTGGCGTCGGCGGTCTCGGGCACGACCTCGGCAACTTCGAGCCTGTGGAAGCCGACGCTCATCTCAATGGCATTTGAACAGGTCGAACGGCTCGAGACAGGCGCGGCAGCGCCAGAGCGCCTTGCAGGGCGTCGAGCCGAACCGGCTGCTCTCCTCGCAATCCGCCGAGCCGCATTGCGGGCATTCGACCGCCCCCCGGGTGGGCGGCGCGATGCCGTAGGCGTGGAGCTTCTCCCGGCCTTCCGGGCTGATCCAGTCCGTGGTCCAAGGCGGGGAGAGCACAGTTTCGATCCGCATATTGTGATAACCGGCCGCATCGAGCGCGGCGCGGATGTCGCGCTCGATTACCTGGGTGGCGGGGCAGCCGGTGTAGGTGGGCGTGATCGCCACACGATCCGCCTCGACCGAGCGCACGATCCCGAGATCGACCACCGACAAAACCGGGATTTCAGGATCGGGAACATCACTGAGGATGCGCCAAACGCCCTCCTCGCTCGTCCCGAGCGAAGTCGAGGGGCGCTGCACGGACTCATTGCCGGCGCCCTTAGGCTTCGCTCGGGACGAGCGGACTTCTTTCAATTGCACATGCCCCCTCACCACACCGCATCCGGATAGGTGCGCGGGAGGAACTGCATCACCGCCAGCAGATGGCCGAGATGCTCGCTATGGTGCCCCCGCCGGCCACCGAGGATCGGGCGCTGGTCCGCCGGCGGCTCCAAACCCGCCTCCGCCAGCACCGCCCGCACCTGCGCCTCGTAATCGGCACGAAAGGCGGAGAGGCCCGCCCCGATCCCCCGCTCGGCCATGAAGGCGGCGAGATCGTCCATCTCGAATAGCTCGGGTACGAATCTCCACATCCAATCGAGCCCCTCGACCATGCGCCGGCGGCTCTCCCCGGTGCCGTCGCCGAGGCGGATCACCCATTCGCTCGCCAGCTCCTGGTGGTAGGTGACCTCCTTCACCGCTTTCTCCGCGATGGCGGCGATGGTCGCATCGGCCGAGCCGACGAGGTGGCGGAACAGCAGTTTCTGCCAAGTCGAGAAGAGGAATTGCCGCGCCATCGTCTGCGCGAAGTCGCCGTTCGGCTGCTCGACCAGCAGGCAATTGCGGAAATCGAGCACGTCGCGGTGGAAGGCGAGCCGGTCGCCGTCGCGGCCCTTCCCCTCGACCTCGCCGGCATAGTTCAGGAACAACGTCGCCTGCCCGATCAGGTCGAGCGCCATATTGGCGAGGCTTAGATCGACCTCGACCGAAGGCGCATGGCCGGTCCATTCGCCGAGCCGCTGCCCGAGGATCAGGCTATCGTCCCCGAGCCGCAGCAAAAAGTCGAACAGCGCCCCATTCTCGTCCCGCGCGGGCGCGTCGAAGACGCCGGCGCCGGTCGCGCCGGAGGGGGTGTCGATCGGGGGCAGCGACGCCATCAGATGTGCTTCACGTCGTCCGGGATCGAGTAGAAGGTCGGGTGACGATAGACCTTGTCGGCGGCGGGATCGAACATCGCCGCATCGTCGGCCGGATCGGAGGCCGTGATCTGTGCCGACGGCACCACCCAGAGGCTGATACCCTCCATCCGCCGCGTATAGGTATCCCGCGCATGGCGCAGCGCGATCTCCGCGTCCGGCGCATGGACCGAGCCGACATGCCGGTGCGACAGCCCCCCGCGCGAGCGGACGAACACCTCCCAGAGCGGCCAGTCTTTCGACATCAGGCGGCCTCGGCCTTGCGGCTGTGCTTCTCCGCATAAGCGGCAGCGGCCTCGCGCACCCAGGCGCCTTGCTCCCAGGCCTCGCGGCGGGCCTTCATCCGCTCCTTCGCGACCGGGCCTTCGCCGCGGACGACGGCGTAGAATTCTTCCCAGTCGACCTCGCCGAAATCGTGATGGCCGCGCGCCTCGTTCCAGCGCAGCGCCTGATCGGGGACCGTGAGGCCGAGCGCGTCCGCCTGCGGCACCGTGATGTCGACGAACTTCTGGCGGAGCTCGTCATTGGTCTCGCGCTTGATCCGCCAGCGCATCGACTGGGCGGTGTTGGGGCTGTCAGCGTCGGGCGGGCCGAACATCATCAGCGACGGCCACCACCAGCGGTTGAGCGCGTCCTGCGCCATTCTCTTCTGGTCGGCGGTGCCCGCGCACATCGCCATCATGATCTCGTAGCCTTGGCGCTGGTGAAAACTCTCTTCCTTGCAGACCCTCACCATGGCGCGGGCATAGGGGCCGTAGGAGGTGCGCTGGAGCGGCACCTGGTTCATGATCGCGGCGCCGTCGACCAGCCAGCCGATCGCGCCGATATCGGCCCAGGTCAGCGTCGGATAATTGAAGATGGTGCTGTACTTGGCCTTGCCCGAGTGGAGCGCCTCGATCATCTCCTCGCGGCTGGTGCCGAGCGTCTCGGCCGCCGAATAGAGATAGAGGCCGTGCCCCGCCTCGTCCTGCACCTTGGCGAGCAGGATCGCCTTCCGCCGAAGCGAGGGTGCGCGGGTGATCCAATTGCCTTCGGGCAGCATGCCGACGATCTCGCTATGCGCGTGCTGGGAGATTTGGCGGGTGAGCGTGCGGCGATAGGCCTCGGGCATCCAGTCCTTGGGCTCGATGAACTCGTCGGCCGCGACCCGCGCCTCGAAGGCGGCGAGCTTCTCCGGATCCTCCGTGGAGGCCACGTTCTTCGTCTTCTGAAGCTCGGTCGTATACATGTCTGTCTCCGAAGGCCGCCCTAGCAAAGCGGCCCCTTCGCGGCAATCAACGCACCGGAGCGCCGGCCGTCGCATCCCCATCTGGGAGGCCGCGGGCCGGCTTGCAAATTTGCCGCCGGGGCCGCGCGGGTGTACTATCTGACGGCGTCGTGGGGCGGCGCGTGGCCAAAGGGGGACCGGCCGTGGCAAGCAGCAGCAACACCGAAAGATGCAGCGACGGGCCGCTCACGGTCGTGCTTCGGCGCGGCGAGCAGATGTGCCTGATCGGAATGAACGTCGATCCACCGCCGGCGCTCGACTTCGTCGGCTTCGCGATCGCGGTCAAATCGCCCAAATCCGACACGTTCTGGCCGCTGCGCAATCGTCTCGCTTTCTCCTATCCCGAGGGCGCCGAGGTTAGCGGCTTTCGTGAGCATCCGACCGACGAGGCGCCGCTCCAGACCTTCCGCTGGATCCATTTCCCGCAGGACGCGCACGAGGGCGAATATCAATATTGCGTGACGATGATGCACATGGACGCGGCCGGGACGCTCTCGGCCGGCGCCGAGGCAACCGCGACCATCATCTTATGCGGCGAGACGGTGCCGGGCGCGCTCGACGTCGGCTTCACGCGCAATTTCGCCTCGTCGCAGGCGTTTACCGAGAAATTCCCCGATCCTGCCTCGTGGAAGACGATCCTGCCGCCCAAGGCCGAGCAGGGCCTCTCCTTCGACAAGAGCAAGGCGCCGGCAGGAATCTATGACTGGCTGGGCGGCAAGGCGAACGACCTGCTGGCCGATACGCTCAAGGCCGCGGCGGATCCGGCCACGACGCTCGACGTGATGGCCTACGATCTGAACGAGCCCGACTTTGTCGCCACGCTCGAGACGATCGCGCGGCGCGGCAGCGCGGCGGCGCCGGCGCTCAGGATCCTGATCGACAATTCGGGCGAGCACGCGCCGGCGACCAGCGCGGAGAGCCAGGCGGCGGCGCGGCTGCAGGCCGCGGGCGCGTCGGTGGTGCGCCACCATTTCGCGGGCCTCCAGCACAACAAGGTGCTGGTGCTCCGCCGCGCCGGCGTGCCGGTGCAAGCGATCGGCGGCTCGACGAATTTCTCGTTCCGCGGCCTCTACATCCAGGCCAACAACATGCTCTCGTTCAAGGACGCGGAGATCGCGGGGCTGTTCGGCCAGGCATTCGAGATCGCGTTCAAGGGAGCGGCGGCCTGGGCCGGTGATCCGTTCCAGACGATCTGGCATGCGCCGGCGTCGAGCCCGCTCAGCGCCCGTGTCTGCTTCTCGCCGCATCCGGGCCGAAGCGATCTGTCGCTGACCCCGCTCACCGCCGCGATCGAGCAGGCGAGCTCGAGCGTGCTCTACGCGATCGCCTTCCTCAACCAGGACACCATAGGCCCGGTGCGCAAGGCGCTCGATATTCTCGTTCAGAAGCCGCTGTTCAGCTACGGCATCGTCAACCGCGATTCCGGGCTCAAGCTGATCAAGCCCGACGGGTCCCAGGGCGTGGTCGATTTCGAATATCTCGCCGCGCACGCGCCCGAGCCGTTCAAGAGCGAATGGTCGGGCGGCGGCGGGATCACCATCCACCACAAGTTCGTCGTCACCGACTTCAACTTGCCGACGGCGCGGGTCTTCGCCGGCTCGTCGAACCTCTCGAAGAGCGGCGAGGAAGGCAATGGCGACCATCTCGTCCAGATCGGCGACTCGCGCGTGGCCACGGCTTATGCGGTCGAGGCGCTGCGGATGTTCGATCATCTCAACTTCCGCACGAAGATGAAGGCGGCGGACGGCAAGGTGAAGGAGCTGAGCCTGCAGAAGCCGCCGCAAGCGGGCGAGCAGGCCTGGTTCGCGCCTTTCTACATCGACGGCAGCCAGAAGGGGCGGGATCGGATGCTGTTCGGCTCCTAGACATTGAGCGCAAGCGGCGGAGTGCGGCGCCGTGCGCGGGACGGCATGAGGGGCCCAACGCAGCGATGGAGACCCCCATGTTCCGAGTGACCGGCCTTTCCCCCGAGCCTTTCCGCCCGCTCTTCGGCCTCTCCGACGAGGCGCTCGCCCGCTACGGCGCCCGCCGCTACCGCGCGGATTCGAAGCCGGGCTTTCCCGACCGGATCGAGATCAGCGACGCCGAGCCCGGCGAGACGCTCTTGCTCGTCAACTTCTTCCATCAGCCGGCGGACAGCCCCTATCGCGCCAGCCACGCGATCTTCGTGCGCGAGCGCGAGGTCTCGCCGACCGATCTTGTCGACGAGATTCCGCCGGCGATGCGGGTGCGGCCGCTCTCCCTGCGGGCCTTCGATCCGGCGGGCATGATGGTCGAAGGCGATCTGGTAGGTCCGGAAGGGGCAGAGGCGCTGATCGAACGTTTCTTCGCCAATCCCGACGTGGCTTATATCCACGCTCATTACGCCCGGCGCGGCTGCTATGCCGGGCGGATCGACAGGGCCTAAATCCGCTCGATCACCATGGCGATGCCCTGGCCGACGCCGATGCACATGGCGCACAGCGCATAGCGGCCGCCGCGGCGGTGCAGCTCCTCGGTCGCGGTGAGGGCGAGGCGGGCGCCGGACATGCCGAGCGGATGGCCGAGCGCGATCGCGCCACCGTTGGGGTTCACGTGGCCGGCATCGTCGGGAAGGCGGAGCTGGCGCAGGACCGGCAGCGCCTGGGCGGCGAACGCTTCGTTGATCTCGATCACGTCCATGTCCCCGATCGAGAGGCCGAGGCGGGCGAGTAGCTTCTGCGAGGCCGGCGCCGGGCCGATGCCCATGATCCGCGGCGGCACCCCCGCCACCGCCCCGCCGACGAAGCGAGCACGGGGGGTGAGGCCGTTGCGCTTGGCCGCGTCCTCGGAGGCAACGATCATCGCCGCCGCGCCGTCGTTGACGCCCGAGGCATTGCCGGCGGTGACGGTGCCGTCGGGGCGAACGATGGGTCTCAGCTTCGCCAGCGCCTCAACGCTGGTCTTGCGGGGATGCTCGTCGCGGTCGACGATGATTGGATCCCCTTTGCGCTGCGGGATCGTGACGGGGACGATCTCGGCCGCGAAGCGGCCATTCTCCTGCGCCGCGCTCGCTTTCTCCTGACTACGAACGGCGAACGCATCCTGATCCTGGCGCGTCACCTGGAATTCCTGCGCCACATTCTCGGCAGTGGAAGGCATGGTGTCGTCGCCATAGGCGTTCTTCATCTTCGGATTGACGAAGCGCCAGCCGATCGTGGTGTCGTACATCTCGGCATTGCGGTCGAAAGCGCTGGTCGCCTTGGCCATCACGAACGGCGCCCGGCTCATGCTTTCCGAGCCGCCCGCGATCAGCAGGTCCGCCTCGCTTCCGCGCACCACCCGCGCCGCCATCGCCACCGCATCCATGCCCGAACCGCAGAGGCGATTGAGCGTCACGCCGCCCGATTTGTCCGGCAGTCCCGCAAGCAGCCCCGCCATCCGCGCGAGGTTACGATTGTCCTCGCCCGCCTGGTTGGCGCAGCCGAGGATCACGTCATCGACCTCGTCCCAGTTCACGTCCGGGTTGCGGTCGATCAGCGCCTTGATCGGAATGGCGGCGAGATCGTCCGCCCGCACATGCGCAAGAGCGCCGCCATAACGCCCGATCGGCGTACGGATCGCGTCACAGATGAATGCTTCGGTCATTGATCTTCTCCGATGACGGGCCCGCCGACGCTGCGCGAGAAACCCTGGAATTCGGCGATGGCACGGCCGTCCGCCGCCTTCACCGAGACATGGTAGACGCCCGAGCGGCCGACAAGCGCCTGCTCCTGTGCTTCGGCGATCAGCACGTCGCCCTCCCGCGCCGCGTCGAGGAAGACGATCGACGCCTGGGCGGCGACCGTCCGCAAATTGCGGCCGTTGCAAGCGTAGGCGAAGGCGCTGTCGGCGAGGGCGAAGATCATGCCGCCATGGGCGGTACGGTGGCCGTTCAGCATGTCGGGGCGCAGCGTCACGCGGATGCGGGTATAGCCTTCGCGCGCGTCCTCGATTTCGATGCCCCAGGCAGGGCCGGTCCCCTCCGCCGCCAGCATCGCCCGGGCGACCTTGTCCGCCATCTCGTTTGCGCCCATGGACCGGGGCCATGGCTTACGAGACCATCGAGTTCAAGCAGGAGGGCGGCATCGCCCGGCTGATGCTGAACCGGCCGGACCGCCTCAACAGCTTCACCGTCCAGATGCACGAGGAGGTGGCGGACGCGCTCTCCGGGCTGGACGGCACGCGGGTGCTGGTCATCACCGGCGCAGGCCGCGGCTTCTGCGCCGGGCAGGACCTCAACGACCGCGCGGTGGCGCCGGGCCAGGCGGTGGACCTCGGCGAGTCGGTGGAGAAGCGGTACAATCCGCTGATCCGGCGCATCACGTCCCTCCCCTTTCCCGTGATCGCGCGGGTGAACGGCGTCGCGGCGGGGGCGGGGGCCAACATCGCGCTCGCCTGCGACATCGTCATCGCCGCGAAATCGGCCAAGTTCATCCAATCCTTCGCCTCGATCGGGCTGATCCCAGACAGCGGCGGCACCTGGGTGCTGCCCCGGCTGGTCGGCCAGGCGCGGGCGCTGGGGCTGGCGCTGACCGCCGAGCCGCTGCCGGCGGACAAGGCGGCCGAATGGGGGCTGATCTGGAAGGCGGTCGAGGACGAGGCGCTGGACGCGGAGGTGAACGCGCTGGCGGAAAAATTCGCCGCCGCGCCGACGAGAGGCCTCGCCCGCATTAAGATGATGATCCGCGAGAGCTGGGGCCACAGCCTCGACGAGGAGCTGGACCTCCAGCGCGACGCGATGCGCGAGCTCGGCTTCAGCGACGATTATCGCGAGGGCGTCGCGGCGTTCATGGAGAAGAGGAAGCCCAGCTTCACGGGGCGGTAGCCGCTTCCGCCTGCCTTATATGGCGCTCGAATGTGTCGAAATCGATGTTCGAGCCGCAGACCAGCACGCCCACCTTCTTGCCCGCCAGCCGATCCCGGAGCGGCCCGACCAAGGCGGCCGTTGCCGCCGCGGCGGCCGGTTCGGCGGCGAGCTTCATCTCGCGGAACAGCAGGGCCATCGCGGCGCGGATCTGGTCGTCGTCGACCAGGACGATGTCGTCGACGTTCCGGCGACAGAGGCCGAAGCTGTAGGGCAAAGCGAAAGGCGGGGCGAGGCTGTCGGCGATTGTCCGGACCTCGGCATGGTCAATCGGGCTTCCCTGGGCGAAGCTGCGGGTCATCGTGTCGGAGCCGGTCGGCTCGACCCCGAAGACGAGGCAATCCGGCTTCAGCAATTTGATCGCGGCCGACGCGCCGCCGCACAGCCCGCCCCCGCCGATGGCGATGATCACCGCCTCGAGATCCGGCACCTGCTCCAGCCATTCCATGCCGAGCGTCGCCGTACCGAGCGCCGTGTACGGCCCCTCGAAGGGGTGGATGAACGTGCGGCCTTCGTCGCGCGCGATCGCCTCGACCATCTCGAAGGCGGTGCGGCCGTCGGGCGCAATCACCACCTCGGCGCCGAGCGCACGGCAGGTCGCGACGCGGGCGGGATTGGCTGAGCCCATCATCACCACCTTGGCGGTCGTGCCGAGCGCGGCGGCGGCATAAGCGGCGGCGATGGCATGGTTGCCGGCGCTGACGGCGCAGACGCCGCGCGCCAGCTCCTCCGGGCTCAGCCGCAGCATCTTCGAGATGGCGCCGCGCGCCTTGAAGGTGCCGCCCTGCTGGAACAGCTCCAGCTTGAGATTGACCCGCGTGCCCGGCGCGAGCAGCGCCTCGATCTCGCGCCCGCGCCAGTCGTGGACCGGCGTCCGCACGACGTGCGGCGCGATCATCGCGCGGGTTTCCTCGATCTCGGCGAGCGACAGAGCGGGGGCGGCGGCTTGGTCCATGTCGCCCTCTAATATCTCCCCGCCTTTCGTGTCGAGCGGCAGCCGGCTACAGGGGCGCGAGCAGCCGGGACGAAACAATGAAAACCGCTACCCTTCTCAATTATGCGCAGGACGGCTGGTTCGCGGCCAGCGGCGGCCTCGCCGAAGTGCAGAGCGCCGTCACCGGCGAGACGATCGCCGTCACCGGCAGCCAGGGGCTCGATTTCAAGGCGATGCTCGACCATGCGCGGCGGGTCGGCGGGCCTGCGCTGCGGCGGATGACCTTCCACGAGCGCGCCTGGATGCTGAAGGACCTCGCCAATGCGGTGATGGCGCGCAAGGAGGAGCTTTACGAGCTCTCCTACGACACCGGCGCGACGCGGACCGACGGCTGGATCGACATCGAGGGCGGCGCTGGCACCCTCTTCTCCTTTTCGTCCAAGGGCCGGCGCGAGCTGCCCAATTCGCGGATCCTGATCGACGGCGCGGTGGAACCGCTGTCGCGCGGCGGCACCTTCGTCGGGCAGCACGTCTTCACGCCGCTCCAGGGCGTCGCCGTCCACATCAATGCCTTCAACTTTCCCGTCTGGGGAATGCTGGAGAAGCTCGGGCCGACCCTCCTCGCCGGCGTTCCGGCGATCGTGAAGCCGGCCTCGGCGACCGGCTATCTCACTGAAGCCGCCTTCCGCATCATGATCGAGGCAAACGTGCTTCCGCCCGGCGCGCTGCAGCTGATCATGGGAGGCGTCGGCGATCTGCTCGATCATCTGACGCTGCAGGATGTCGTCAGCTTCACCGGCTCGGCGCAGACCGCGATGAAGCTCCAGTCCCACCCGGTGATCGCGCGCGAAAGCGTCCGCTTCATCGCCGAGCGCGACAGCCTCAACGCCTCCATCCTCGGGCCGGATGCGGCACCTGGAACGCCGGAATTCGACCTCTTCATCAAGGAAGTGGCGCGCGAAATGACGGTGAAAGCGGGGCAGAAATGTACCGCCATCCGCCGCGCGATGGCGCCCGCCGCGCATATCGATGCAGTGGAGGCGGCGCTCCGGCAGCGGCTCGCCAAGGTAAAGATCGGCGATCCGCGCGAGGAAGGCGTCACCATGGGCGCGCTCGCAAGCCAATCGCAGCTGATCGGCGTCCGCGCGGCGGTGGCGGAGCTGGCCAAATCGGCCCGGATCGTCGCCGGCGATCCGGACGCAGCGCCGGTGGCGGGGAACGGCGCTTTCATGAGCCCGATCCTGCTCCGCACGGACGATCCCTGGCACACCGACGCGGTGCACGACATCGAGGCGTTCGGACCGGTCTCGACGATCATGCCCTATCGCGACCTCGACGATGCGATCGCCCTCGCCAATCGCGGCATGGGCAGCCTCGCTTTGTCGCTCTTCACGTTCGACAACAAGGTCGCCGAGGAATTCGTGCTCGGCGCCGGCGCCTATCACGGCCGCATGGTCATCCTCGACCGCACGTCAGCGAAGGAATCCACCGGCCACGGCTCACCCCTTCCCGTCCTCGTCCATGGCGGCCCCGGCCGGGCCGGCGGCGGCGAGGAGATGGGCGGCGTGCGCGGCGTCACCCATTATATGCAGCGCACCGCCCTCCAGGGCTCTCCGGCTGTCCTGTCAAGCATCGTCAAGCAATGGCTTCCCGGCGCGCCGAAGGTCGAGGGCGACGTCCACCCGTTCCGCAAGCGCATCTCGGAGCTGGAGATCGGCACTACGCTCAAGACCGGCAGCCGCACCGTCACGCTTGAGGATGTGGAGCATTTCGCCGATTTCACCGGCGACAATTTCTACGCCCATATGGATGAGGAAGCGGCGAAGGCGAACCCGATCTTCGATGGCCGCGTCGCGCACGGCTATCTCATCCTCTCCTTCGCCGCGGGCCTGTTCGTCGATCCGGCGCCGGGGCCGGTGCTCGCCAATACCGGGCTGGAAAGCCTGCGCTTCCTGACGCCGCTCTACCCCGGCGACTCGATGCGCGTGGAGCTGACGGTGAAATCGAAGTCGGTCCGCAACGAAGAGATGGGCGAGGTGCGCTGGGCCGTGTACGTATTCAACCAGAAGGACGAGGTCGTCGCCTCGTACGACCTGCTGACGATGAACGTGCCATGATGAAGCCGACCCTCTTCCTGCTCCCGCTGGCCCTGCTCTTCGGTTGCTCCGCGTCGCCGCCGGCCAAAGCGCCGGTCTACGGCGTTCGCATCGTCCATTCCTATCCGCACGACATCGGTGCCTTCACCGAGGGCCTCTTCTACAAGGACGGCCACCTGTTCGAGAGCACCGGGCTCAACGGCCGCTCCGAGATCCGCGAGGAGAGGCTGGAGGACGGGCACGTGCTCCGCTCGACGAAGGTCGATGCGCGCTATTTCGGCGAGGGCATCGTCGACTGGGGTCCGGAGATCCGCAGCCTCACCTGGCAGGGCGGCGTCGGCTTCCGCTGGAGCCGCGCGGATTTCGCCAAGCTCGGCGAGTTCCATTATCCCGGCGAAGGCTGGGCGCTGACCCGCAACGCCACCGAGATCGTCATGAGCGACGGAACGCCGCAGCTGCGCTTCCTCGATCCCGCGACGATGGCGGAGCGGCGGCGGATCACCGTCACCGACGAAGGCCGGCCGGTCGAGCGGCTGAACGAGCTCGAATGGGTGAAGGGCGAGATTTACGCCAATGTCTGGATGACGCCCCGCATCGCGCGGATCGATCCGAAAACCGGGCATGTCACCGGCTGGATCGACCTCACCCAGCTCGTCGCCGAACAGGCGCCGCCGGACGAGGACAGCGTCCTCAACGGCATCGCCTATGATTCGGCGCACGACCGGCTGTTCGTCACCGGCAAGAACTGGCCGAAGCTGTTCGAGATCAGGCTGGTCGCGCCGGGGAGAAAGTAGGGGACGAAGTTCTTGTTCTCCGGCGAAAGCCGGAGTCCAGACTCTCACGCTCGACTGGACCCCGGCTTTCGCCGGGGAGCAGGGGTGGATCAGCCCGCCGGGCTAAATCTCCTCTTTCACCTGTGCGTGGGCGAGCATGGCGAAGAGGCCGGTGCCGCCGATGATGTTGCCGATCAGCGCCGGGATCAGGAACGTGCCAATCACCCAGCCAAGGCTTGCCTTGCCGGCCCAAAAAAGGAGGAAGGCTTCCGCCGCGCCGGCGATGACATGGGTGAAGCCGCCGAGCGCGATGGCATAGGTGAGCACGAGCACAATCCAGAAGCCCGAGGAATCGTCGGCCGCCGAGCGGATCCAGGCGACCGAAGCGATGAGGAAGCCGGCCGGAATCGCCTGGAGCAGGATCTCGCCCGCATTCTTATCGAGCAGCTTGCCCGAAACGTCGAGCATCGCCCCCATCAGCTCGGGCGAGACGATCTTCGCATAGACGCAGAGCGCCGCCATGAAGGCCGCGCCGATCACATTGCCGGCGAAGACGATCGACCAGAGCCGCGCCGTCCGCCTGAAATTGCGCGCGTTCGGCTCCTTGGCGAGCGGCAGCACCGCAACCATTGTCTGCTCGGTGAACAGCTGCATCCGGCCGAGGATGACGATCATGAAGCCGAGGCTGTAGCCAAGCCCGCCGACCAGCTCGCGCCACGGCGCGTCCGGAAGGCGCTGGTGGAGCCCGCCTTGCGCCCAGATCGAAGCGACGATCGCGATGCCCGCGGCAAGCCCGGACCAGAACAGCGACCCCGTCGGCCGCTCCAGCTCATCCTCGCCCTGCTTGATGACCGCTTCATGGACGACGCGAGCGCGTGGCGCGCTGCGCTCTTCCGCTTCCCGCTCCTCATCCTCGGTGAGCGGGCGTGCTTCTTCTGCCATGGCGGCTCCCTTCGGGTCGCCGCCCCAGCGTTCCGCCTTGGCTTAGGTTCCCGCTGCGCGGATCATGGACCGTGCTGGTAGCCGATCTTCTGCGCGTCGTCGTTCGGCTCCTCCCGCCACTCGGCGGCCGTCTTGCACACCATCGGGCTCATCCAGGAGCCGGTCGGCGCCGGCATCTTCTTGCAGATCTTCTTTTCCTTCTTCGGCTTTTGCGATTGCTGCTGGTCAGCCTGCGAGGCCGTATCGGGAGCCGCGAAAGCCGGAACGGCGAGCGCGGCGGCAATGAAGGCGAAGAGAGGTTTACGCATCTTTGGATCCACCCTGCTGGACGAGAGCGGCAGGATATTGGAAAGAACGGCAAAATCAAGCAAGCATGAAAGCGGCGGAGCAGGATGGTCGAAGGCTTCGTTCCGGATCCCGATTGGCCCCGTATGAGCCTGGCCGAGGTCGAGGCGCGGCTGACCGCGCCCGGCGCCCGCTTCGAGATGGAAGAGGCGACGATCCGCGGCGTCCCAATCCGCATCTGGAAGAATGCCCCGCCTTCCCTGCCGATGCTCGCCCGTTTCTCGCGCCTGCACGGCGAGCGGATTTTCACGATCTACGATGAGGAGCGGGTCAGCTTCGAAGCCTCGTTCCGCGCCACCGCCGCGTTTGCCGCCAAGCTCAGGCGGCTGGGCATCGGCAAGGGCGACCGGGTCGCGCTCGCGATGGTCAATCTGCCGGAATGGCCGGTCGCCTTCTTCGCAATCACCGCGCTTGGCGCGATCGCCGTGCCGCTCAACGCCTGGTGGAGCGGCGACGAGCTCGAATACGGCCTCACCGATTCCGAGGCGAAGCTGCTGATCGCCGATGCACGGCGGTGGGAGCGGATCGCATCCCACCGCGCGCGCCTTCCGAATCTGGAGCATGTGATGGTGAGCCGCGCCAAGGCTCCGCTTGAGGGCGCCCGCCGTCTCGAGGACGTGCTCGGCCCCGCGTCGGCATGGAAAGACCTGCCGCCCGACGACCTGCCCACGGCGGACATCGCGCCGGACGACGATGCAACGATCTTCTACACCAGCGGCACGACCGGTAAGCCGAAGGGCGCGCTCGGCACGCACCGCAACCTCCTCACCAACATCTTCTCGGTCGGCTATTCGGCGGCGCGGACGGCGCTCAGGCGCGGCGAGGCGCCGCCCGAACCTTTGCCGAAAGTGGGGCTGCTCGTCATCCCGCTCTTCCATGTCACCGCCTGCAGCGCGAGCCTGATGGGCACGATGGCGGTGGGCCACACCGCAATCTTCATGCGCAAATGGGACCCGCTGGAGGCGATGGCGATCATCGAGCGCGAGCGGGTCAACATCACCGGCGGGGTGCCGACCGTCGCCTGGCAGATTCTCGACCATCCCGAACGCCACCGTTTCGACCTCTCCAGCCTGGAGGCGATCAGCTATGGCGGGGCACCCTCCGCGCCCGAGCTCGTCCGCCGCATCTGGCAGGAATTCGGGGCCCTTCCCGGCAATGGCTGGGGCATGACCGAGACGATGGCGACCGTCACCAGCCATGCCGGCGAGGATTATCTGAACCGGCCCGACAGCGCCGGGCCGCCCGTGCCCGTGGCGGAGCTCAAGATCATGTCGCCCGACGGCACGCGCGAGCTGCCGGTCGGCGAGGTGGGCGAGCTCTGGGCGAAGGGGCCGCAGATCGTCAAAGGCTATTGGAACCAGCCCGAGGCGACGGCGGAGACCTTCGTCGACGGCTGGGTGCGCACCGGCGATCTCGCCCGGCTGGACGAGGAGGGCTTCCTCTTCATCGTCGACCGGGCGAAGGACATCGTCATCCGCGGCGGCGAGAACATCTATTCGGTCGAGGTCGAAAACGTCCTCTACGAGCACCCCGCGGTCAGCGACGCGGCGCTCATCGGTCTCCCGCACCGGATTCTAGGCGAGGAGCCGGCGGCGGTCGTACACCTCGCGCCAGGCGCGGAAGTGAGCGAGGAGGAGCTGAAGGCGTGGGTGCGCGAGCGGCTCGCCCCGTTCAAGACACCGGTGCGGATCGTCTTCCTTCCCGAGCCACTGCCGCGCAACGCCAACGGCAAGATCCTGAAACCGGCATTGAAGGCGCTGTTCGAGCCCACATCCGGAGAGCCTTAGACGCCCGCAGGCTCGGCATCCGGACGACGGAGGCGATCCCTTTCAGAGAATCGCAAGAAGGCCGAGCCCAGACCGGCCCCGATCAGGAGCGCGATTCCGTGGATATCCGTCTGCACGGCGAGCAGGAGCCCGGCCGCCAGACCCGCGAGCCCGGCGAGCCGCACCGCCGGAGGTTCGCGCGCCGGCAGCCCCTTGACCAGCACGGCCCCGGCAAGGCTCATCCAGGCGATGGAATTGCCGGCGCCGATTGGCTGCCACCAGAGCGCGACAATTTCGCTCGCCACGCCGCCGACGAGATAGACGATCGAGCAGATGCGCCGGTCCCACAGCCTTTCAGCGGCGGCGCCGACGAACGCCAACACGGCGAGGTTGAACAGGCCGCCTTTCCATCCGCCGTCCTGGAACCAGAGCGCCGTGAAAAGGCGGTAGACCTGGCCTGACCAGATTGCCGCCGCATCGCGTTCGAACGTCGGGAGCAGAGCGGGCCGGATCAGCTGCGCGAGGAGGCAGCCCCCGACCAGGATCATCGCCGCCCCGGTCAGAATCGGTCGCACCGGCCGCCGACATTGCGAGAAACGCCCTATCGCCGCCGCGGCCACGACCGAGAAGATCAGCAGCAACGCCATTTCGGTCTGGCTACGGCAAATGTGCCGAGGCGGCAAAGAAGCACGTCTCGCCGGCCCCCGCGTTCCGGCCGCGAAGCGAGTCTAGGCCTGCCGCTCTTTCGCCATCAGGGCGGCGGCGGCGCCGGCAAGGCCGGCATTCTCGCGGTCGGCGAAGCTGGTCGGCACTTGCTCCAACGCCTTGCGCATGCGGCCCTTGGCGGCGAAGCCGTTGCGATAGGCCGGCCCTTCCAGCAGCGGCAGCATCTGGCGAAGCACCGCGCCCACGAACAGGACGCCGTCCCAGGCGCCCGCCGTCAGCACGCCGTTGCCGGCGAACGAGCCGAGCGCCGACGCGAAGATTTCGGCCGTCTGCTTGGCCGTCGCATCGCCGCGCAGCGCCGCCGCGATGATCTGGTCCGCCGCCGGCGGCGATCCGCTCCGCCCCTCCTGCTCGAGCAGCCAACCGTAGATGTTCTGGAGACCTTGATTGGAGACGAGCCGCTCGTAGGAAACATGGCCGCCGAGCTTGCGGCGCAGCGAGGCGAGCAACTTGTCCTCGCGTTCGGACTGCGGGGCGTAGCTGCCGTGGCCGCCTTCGCTCTCGAGCACGACGGCGCTGCCGTCGCCGCGGATGATCAGGGTCGCCATGCCGAGGCCCGGGCCGGTGCCGACGACCAGGAAGGTGCGGCCGGGCGCGACCGGGCGCGGCGGCACCGGTCCCACCGCCTTCATCTGGCGCGGGTCGAGCGCCGCCAGCGACCAGGCGGTGGCGGCGAAATCGTTGAGGATCAGCGGCTCGTGGCCGAGAAAGGCGCGGATGCCGCTGACGGAAATGTACCAGCGGCAATTGGCGAGACTGATGATGTCGCCGCGCGCGACTCCCGCGACGGCGAGGCCGAGCGGCAGCTCGCCGGTGCCGATCTGGTTGGCCCGCGTGTAATTCTGCAGCGCGTCGGTGAAGGTCGGAAAATCGCCGGTGCGGAACTGGCGAACGGAATTCGCCCTCACCTCGCCGCCCTCTCCCACCATCGCGAACGCGACATTGTCGCCGTCGATGACACAAACCATTCGTGCGGTCATGCGCACCCCCTCCGCGCACAGAATACGCATTTGCAGGCGGATGAATACCGCCTTTGTTAGCGCTCACTTTCTGAGGGAAGGTTACTCCGCCGGCCAGCTTTCCAGCATCTCGACGAAGCGGGTGAGCCACGCATTGGTCTGGTGGCCGTCCACCACACGGTGATCGATGGTGAGCGAAACGTAGGCCATCGGCCGGATCTGGATGGTGTCGGCCCCGTCGACCTCGCGGACCACCACGCGCTTCTCCAGCTTGCCGATTCCGAGGATCGCCGATTGCGGCTGGCTGATGATGATCGGCGCTGCGAACAGGGAGCCCGAGACGCCGTGGTTGGAGATGGTGAAGGTGCCGTTGGAGACGTCGCGACCGGTGAGCTGCTCGCGCCGCGCTTTCTCGATCAGTTCGTCGAGGCCGCTCGCGATGCCCTTGAGGTTCAGCGTCTGCACCTTGCGCAGCACGGGAACGATCAGCCCCTTCTCGCCGAGCGCCGTGCCGACGCCGATATTGACGTCGTCGAAAATCTCCAGCCGGTCCTCGTGCCAGCGGCTGTTGATCGCCGGCGCCACCTTCATCGCCTCCGCCGCCGCGGCGACGATATAGGCGGTGTAGGTGAGCTTCACGCCCTTCTTCGCGAACGCATCCTTGTGCCGCTCGCGGTGGCGGATGATGGCGGTGAAATCCGCTTCGAACATCGCGGTGACGTGCGGCGCCTGCGTCACCGAATTCAGCATGTTCTCGGCGATCTTCAGCCGCATCCGGTCGTGCGGGACGCTGTGCGAACGGATCGAAGCGTCGGAGGGCTGCGCGACGCGTGGCTGGGCCGTGGTGCGCGGGCCTTCGGTCTGGACCTTTGTCGCGGCCTCCACGGCATGATCGACATCCGCGCGGGTAATGCGGCCGTCGCGGCCAGTGCCCTGGATTTGCGCCGGGTCGATATCGTGCTGGAGCAAGGCGCGCTTCACCGCAGGGGAAAGCCGCAACTCGGGATTCAGTGCGGGCCTCCCCGCCTCGCTCGTCCCGAGCGAAGTCATCACTATCCACTTCGATCATGGTGGCGATGCGGCCCAAGATCGCTCCGGGCTCCGCCTTGGCATCCGTGTCGAGCAAGATCTCCCGCAGCACCCCCGCCGCCGGCGCGGGCACCTCCATGGCGACCTTGTCCGTCTCGAGCTCGACCAGCGGATCGTTCTCCTCGACCCGGTCCCCCACCTGCTTCAGCCAAGCCCGGACGACCGCCTGCGTGCCCTCCTGCTCGGCCGGGACGACGACATCGATCATCGTCAGAACCCCACCTGCTCGTCGATCTTCGCCCGGATCTTCTCCACGCTCGGCACGGCCCAGTTGAGCAGCACCGGATTATGCGGGCTCGGAATGTCGGGCATCGTCACCCGCGCCACCGGCGCGTCGAGGTCGAGGAAGGCTTCGTCCGCCACCACCGCGGCGATCTCCGCGCCGAAGCCGCCGGTCCGCAGATCCTCGTGCACGATGAGGCAGCGGCGGGTGCGGCGGACCGACTCCAGCACAATCTCCTTGTCCCACGGCATCAGCGTGCGCAGGTCGATCACGTCGGCCGAAAAGCCCTCCGCCGCCGCCTCGCAGCGCGGCACCATCGCGCCCCAGGTCACGATCGTAATCTCGTCGCCCTGCCGCACCTTCTTCGCCCGGCCGAAGGGCAGGACATAGTCGTCGCCCGGATAGGGCCGCCGCGCCCAGGCATCGTCGAGCATCGCGCGGTGCTCGAAGAAGATCACCGGATCGTTGCCGCGCAGCGCCGAGCGAAGCAGGCCGACCGCATCCTCGGCGTTGGACGGCACCGCCACCTGCCAGCCGGGATTGTGGACGAACTGAACCTCGTTGGTCTGGCTGTGCCAGGGATCGCCGCATTTGAAGAAGCCGCCGGGGATGCGCAGCACCATCGGCGCGGCGAAGCGGTTGTGGGTGCGCCAGCGCATCGTGCCACAATCGTTGATCTGCTCGGTCGCCGGCTCGGCATATTTGCGGAACTGGATCTCCGGCACCGGCATCAGCCCGGCGAGCGCCATGCCGACGGCGCGGCCGATAATCCCCTCCTCGTTGAGGCTGGTGTCGAAGACGCGCTTCGGCCCGTATTTCTCCTGGAGGCCGAGCGTCACCGCGTGGACGCCGCCCTTCGGCCCGATATCCTCGCCGAACAGGACGATTCGCTTGTTGAGCTCCAGCTCCTTGTCGAGCGTGCGGCGGATGGCGGTGACCATGTTGATCCGCTGGCCCTCGGGCTTCGGCTCCTCGTGGCTGCGCGGCGCGCGATAGCCATGCGTCCATTGGCCGCCGGTCTTCTGCATCTCGCCTTCGTAGAAGACGTGCTCCAGCACCCGCTCGGGATCGGAGACGCCGCGCGCCTCGGCGATCGCCCGCGCCTCCTCCACCGCCGCGTGGGCCTCGGCCTCGATCCGATCCCACTCCGTCTCGTCCATCGTCGCGCCGACGAGATAGGATTTGAGCTTCGGCAGCGGATCGCGCGACCATTCCTCGCGCACGACCTCGTCGGACTTGTAGGCCTGCGTGTCCTGGAAGCTGTGGCCCTGGAGGCGCGGCACGGTGAGGCGGAGCAAAGCCGGCCCCTTACCGAAACGGACGTGCGCCACCGCCTTCTTCAGCAACGCTGCCGCTTCGGCCGGCTCGGTGCCGTCGCCGGAGAAGATGGTGAGGCCGGAGAAGCTCGCCAGGTTCTTCGCGATGTCGCCGCCCGGCGTCTGGTAGGAGGACGGGACGGAGATACCGTAGCCATTATCCTCGATGTAGAAGAGCATCGGCAGCTTCTGCGTCGTCGCGACGGTGAGCGAGGCCCAGAAGCCGCCGGTCGCGCAGGAGGCGTCGCCGCCGAGCACGACGGCGATCGCCTCGTCATAGGCGCGGTCGCTAAGGACGTTGCAATAATAGTCGATCGCCTGCGCCCAGCCGGCGGTGGGCGTATATTGGGCGCCGACGCCCCCCGACATGGGCAGAGCGGGGGCGCCGTGCGGGTTCGGGTAGTTGAACACCACGCCGATGTCGCGCCCATCCGAATAGCCGCCCTCGCGGCCCATGCCGGAGCCGAGCGCATCCTCGATCGGCACGCCGAGCGACAGGAGCAAAGGCCGCGATCGATAATAGCCGCAGGTCGCGTCATGCCGGTGCGTCAGCCGGCTGCCGAGCATGATCTGCGCCATGTCGTGGCCGCGCGCGCTGAATTGGTAGAGCACCTTGCGCTCCGGGACGAGCCGCTCCTCCTCTAGCTTGTCCATCGCCCGGCTGACCTGGACGAGATACGCGATCCGGCGCCAGTCGAAATCGGGATCGGGCGCGTTTGTGCGGGCGCGTGTCTCGGCCAGGACCGGTTCAGCCATTCATTTGCTCCACGATTGCGGCGGCGAAGCGGTCGACATTGTCGTCGGAGAGGCCGACGACGTTGAAGCGGCCGGAATTCGCCATGTAGATCGCCTTCTGCTCGCGCAAAGCGAGTACCTGCTGCGGCCCGATCGGCAGGATCGAGAACATGCCCTTCTGGTCGCGCAGATAGGCAAGCCGCGGATCGTAGGCGGCGAGCCGCGCGCGCAGGGTGCGGATGCGCCCGCCCATCTCGTCGAGCTCGGCCCGCCAGTCGGCGCGAAGCTCCGGATCCTCCAGCACGATCCGCGCGCATGCCGCCCCGTGATCGGGCGGCATCGACCACATGGTGCGGGCGAGCTGGATGAGATTGCCGAAGACGATCTCGGCGACGCGGCGGCTCGATCCCTTGACGTAGAGATTGCCGGTGCGCTCGCGATAGATGCCGAAATTCTTGTCGCAGCTCTGCGCGACCAAAGCCTGGTCGGCCGCCTCGACGACCAGCCGCGTGCCAATTGCATCCGCTTCGAGCCCGTCGCCGAGCCCCTGATAAGCGAGATCAACGAACGGGATGAGGCCGCGGCGCGAGACGAGATCGGCGACCTCGCGCCATTGGTCCGGATTCAGATCGGCGCCGGTCGGGTTGTGGCAGCAGCCGTGGAAAAGGACGAGATCGCCCGGGCTCGCTTCCTCAAGCGCCGTCACCATCCGGTCGAACAGCAGCCGCCGCCCCTCGCAATCGTAATAATCGTAGGAGACCATCTCGACGCCGCTGCTGGCGATCAAAGGCGCGTGGTTGGGCCACGTCGGCTGGCCAACATGGATGCGGGCCTCGGGATTGGCCTTGTGGATCAGCTCCGCGCCGAGCCGAAGCGCGCCGCAGCCGCCCGGCGTCTGCAGGCCGACGATCCTGTCGTCCGCGCTCAGTCTCTCGCCGAAGACGATCGGCCGGATCAGATCGGTGAAGCGCGCATCGCCTTCCGAGCCGAGATAGGATTTGGTCTCCTGCGTCTCCCACAGGATGTGCTCGGCCTTCTTCACCGAGCGGAGGATCGGCGTGTTGCCGGCGGAGTCGCGATAGACGCCGACGCCGACGTCGATCTTCTCCGGCCGCGGATCGGCGCGGCACAGGCCGATCAGCTGGAGGAGCGCGTCCGGCTTCTGCTCGTCTAATCTGTCGAACAGCACCGGCTCGTTCGCGATCAGCACATTGCTCGCCACTCATTCCTCCTGTCGGCAAAGGGTCTTTGCCGAGGCTCTATTCTATAACGCAGCCGCGCTCAAAAGGCGTCTCAGACTTGGCGCGACAGCGACGCGATTTGAAACAGGATTGCGGAAGTTGTCTGTTTTATGAAATAGAATGATCGCATGGACGCGATCGACCGTAAGATCGTCCGCGAGCTGCAGCGGGACGCGAGCCTTAGCCATGCCGCGCTGGCGGAGCGAGTCGGCGCCTCGCCGGCCTCGGTCTGGCGGCGCATCCGCAGCCTCGAGCAAGCGGGGGTGCTCGGGGCCATTGTGCGGCTCGCCAACGCCGAGGCGCTCGGCCGCGCCGTCAACGTGCTCTGCCAAGTGCGGATGACCCGCCAGAGCGTCGAGGCGCGCGCCGATTTCGAGCAGTTCATCCAGTCCCGCGAAGAGATCGTCGAATGCTATTCCATGTCCGGCGAGTGGGACTATCTGCTCCGGATCGCGGTCAAGGACGTCGCCGATTACGACCGCTTCGTCATGCGCGGCGTGCTGGCCCATCCCTCCGTCGCCAACGCCGCGTCCAATTTCGCGCTGCGACAGGTCAAGTACACGACCGAAATCCCGGTCTGATTGACTCGCATTTGGTACCTTGGTACCAAACTTCCATGAAGCAGATCGAGCGCGTCCAGACCGGCGTCCGCATCGAGCGGCGACTGGTGAAGGTGCTGAAGGGCCTCGCCGAGCATCTCGACATGTCGCTCGGCGACCTGCTCGAGGGGATCGTGCTGCACGCCTTCGAGGGCAAGACGCCGTTCGGGCCGGACACGCTCCGTCAGATCGAGCGGCTGAAGCAGGTCTACGGCCTCGACCTCGATGCCGAGGATTCGCACCGGATGACCGAAGCCGGCAGAGGAAAGGAGCGGAAGACATGAGCCCGCAGCGGACCCTCTTCGGTTTCCGCCTCGTCTATGTTCTCTTCATCGCCGTCGCCAGTGCCCAGACGGCGCTCGCCGGCTGGCGCGGAGAAAGCGAAGGCGGCCACGCGCCCGTCCATCTCATCGTGCTGGGCTCGGTCGAGATCGTCGGCGCGATCCTGTTCCTGTGGCGCAAGACCCAGCTTGCCGGCACCGTGATCCTGCTCGTCGTCTATGCGCTCGCCACCCTGTTGACGCTCGCCGAGGGCGGCAATCCGCTGCGTTTCCTCTATTTCGCGGCCACCGCGCTTTTCATCCTCCACGTCGACCATTCCCTGCGCCGGCAAGCCGGTGGAACCCCTCCCCTCGCTGCGGATTGAATCGGAAACGAATCGATTTTCCGGAGCAGCACGCCATGGCCGCACGCGCCTATTGGAGGGGACAGATCAGGCTGGCCCTGGTCTCGATCCCGGTCGAGATCTTCTCCGCCACGAAGAGCGGCGCGCAGATCGCCTTCAACCAGATCTACGAGCCGACTGGCCAGCGGATCAAATATGAGAAGGTGGTGCCCGGCATCGGCCCGGTCGACCCCGAGGACATCGTCAAGGGCTATCAGATCGAGAAGGGCACCTACGTCACCATGACCGACGAGGAGCTGGAGGCGGTCAAGCTGGAGAGCAAGAAGACGCTCGAGCTCACCCAGTTCGTCGATTACGACGAGGTCGACGTCCTCTATTTCGAGAAGCCCTATTTCGTCGTGCCGGCCGACGATCTCGCCGAGGAGGCGTTCATCGTCCTGCGCGAGGCGCTGCGGCACACCCGCAAGATGGGCATCGGCCAACTGGCGCTGCGCGGCCGCGAATATCTGGTCAGCGTGAAGCCGTGCGGGCGCGGCATCGTGCTGGAGACACTGCGTTATGCCGACGAGGTCAACAAGGCGCAGAATTATTTCCGCGACATCTCCGACGCCAAGCCTGACGAGGAATTGCTCGACCTCGCCGAGACGTTGATCGACCGCAAGACGGGGAAGTTCGACGCCTCCCAATATCACGATCGCTATATCGAGGCGCTGCGCGACCTGATCGAGCAGAAGCGCAAGGGCAAGACCATCCGCGCCGAGGAGGAAGAGACGCCGGCCAAGGGCTCGAACGTCATCGACCTGATGGCGGCGCTGAAGCGCTCGATCGAACGGCCCGGCGGCGGGACGGAGTCCGGCGGCTCAAAGAGCAGTGCCGGCGGCAAGAAACCCGCTGCAAAGAAGGCGGCGCCGAAGAAGGCCGCGTCAAAACCGGCACCGGCCCGCAAGCGGGCTTGAATCAATGGCCCGCGAGGCGGCCGACCCGCTCGCCACCTACAATCGCAAGCGCGACTTCGCGAAGACGGCGGAGCCGCCGGGCAAGGTCGGCGCCGCGAAGGGCGCGCACGCGCCGGCCCTGTTCATGGTGCAGAAGCACGACGCGACGCGGCTCCATTACGATTTGCGGCTGGAGATGGACGGGGTGATGAAGAGCTGGGCGGTGACCCGCGGCCCCAGCCTCAACCCGGACGACAAGCGCCTCGCCGTCCGCACCGAGGACCATCCGATGAGCTATTCCAGCTTCGAGGGCATTATCCCAAAGGGCGAATATGGCGGCGGCACCGTCATGCTGTGGGATTGGGGCACCTGGACGCCCGATCCCCGCAAGGACCCGCGCAAGACGATCGAGCAGGGCCATCTCCACTTCACCCTCGACGGCCATCGGATGAAGGGCGAATGGATCATGTTCCGCCTGAAGCCTAAGCCCGGCGACCGGACGGAGAACTGGATTCTGCGCAAGGTGAACGACGAACAGGCAGGGTCGAGCCTCGGGCTGACGGAGCGCTACCTCACGAGCATCAAGACGGGCCGCACGATGCAGGAGATCGCGGCGGGGGAGAAGGCGCTCGAATTGAAGGGGTGGCGTGACCCTCCCCGGAGCGAAGCGAGGGGGAGGGGGACCGCGCGGAGCGCGGTGGAGGGGCAGGCCGCGGCGCCAGACCCCTCCACCGGCCTTCGGCCGGTCCCCCTCCCCCTCAAAGGCGGGGGAGGATCGAAGCTGCCCACCTTCCGCCCCCCGCAAAAAGCCACCCTAGTCGACCACGTCCCCGCCGGCTCGGGATGGATCCACGAGATGAAATATGACGGCTATCGCTGCGAGCTGGCGATCGCCGGCGGCCGGGCGAAGGTCTACACCCGCTCGGGCCTCGACTGGTCCGACAAGTTCCCGGAGATCGTCGAGGCGGCGCGGACGCTGGAGGTCGGGTCGGCCCTGCTCGACGGCGAGATCGTCAGCCTCGATGCGAAGGGCAGCACCAGCTTCTCCGCCCTCCAGCAGGCGATAAGCGAAGGCGGGCGCGGCCTTACCCTCTTCCTGTTCGACGCGCTGGAGATCGACGGCGAGGATCTGACGAAGCTCCCCAATGTCGAGCGGAAAGCGCGGCTCGCCTCGCTCGTCGGCGACGGCAAGCCGCCGACGATCCTCTACGCCGAGCACATCGTCGGTCACGGCGAGAAATTGTTCGACGCGATGTGCGAGGCCGGCCAGGAGGGGATCATCTCGAAGCGGGCCGACGCCCCCTATCGGGGCGACAGGACGAAGAGCTGGCTCAAGGTCAAATGCACCCATCGCCAGGAATTCGTCATCATCGGCTGGTCCGAGAGCGACAAGAAGGGCCGCGGCTTCCGCGCCCTCCTCCTCGGCCTCAATGAGGGCGGCAAGCTGCGCTACGCCGGCAAGGTCGGCACCGGCTTTTCGATGCAGGTCCAGCACGATCTGCGCGCGCGGATGGACAAGCTCGCGACCGACAAGCCGGCCGCCGTCCTCCCCCGCCCCGAGGCGCGGGGCGCGCACTGGGTGAAGCCGGAGCTGGTGGCGGAGATCGCCTTCGCCGAATTCACCGCCGACAATGTCGTGCGCCACGCCAGCTTCCTCGGCCTGCGCGGCGACAAGAAGGCGTCGGAAGTGGTCCCGGAGAAGCCGCAGCCGATTGCGGCGCCGGCCGGCGACGACGTCAAGATCAGCAATCCAGAGCGGGTGGTGTTCCCGGACGAGAACATCACCAAGGGGGAGCTGGCCGACTATTTCCGCGCCGTGGCCCCGCTGATGCTCCCGTGGGTCGGCAACCGCCCGCTCACGCTGGTCCGTTGTCCGCAAGGCCGGGCGAAGAAATGTTTCTTCCAGAAGCACGACGCCGGCACGTTCGGGCCGCACGTCCACCATGTCCCGATCGAGGAGAAGCGGGGCGAGATCGAGGATTATCTCTATGTCGACAACCAGGCGGGCCTGCTCGCCTGCGTCCAGATGGGGGCGATCGAGTTCCACGGCTGGGGCAGCCGCGTCGCCGATGTCGAGAAGCCGGACCGCGTCGTGTTCGACATCGACCCGGACGAGGGGCTGAGCTTCGAGGAAGTGAAGAAGGCGGCGCGGGACATCAAGCGCCACCTCGCCGACATGGGCCTGCAGACCTTCCCGCTGCTCAGTGGCGGCAAGGGGCTGCACGTGGTGGTGCCGCTCACCCCCGAGGCGGAGTGGCCGCGGGTCAAGGATTTCGCGATGCGCTTCAGCATTGCGCTCGCCACCGCCGAGCCCGATCGCTTCACCGCCAATCTCGCCAAGGCGGCGCGCAAGGGCCGCATGTTCCTCGATTATCTCCGCAACCAGCGCGGCGCGACGGCGATCATGCCCTATTCGACCCGCGCCCGGCCCGGCGCGCCGGTCTCCGCGCCCATCTCCTGGGACGAGCTCGACGAGTACGAATCCGGCGGCCACTTCACCCTGCGCGACGCCGACCGGCTGCTGGAGCGCGCCTCGAACCGCGCGCTCCAGGGCTGGGGCGAAGCCAGCCAGATTCTGCCGGACCTTTAAACCGCCCGATCAGTAGGAGGGCTTCAGCAGCCCCTCGATGACGTGGTGCTGGATGACCGGCTCAAGCGCATCGGTGACGCGATAGGTGAGATGGTCGCGCACCCGCGCCGGCACGCGGTCGATCCAGCCGCGCGTGACCTGGAGGTCATGATGGTTGGCGTTGGTCGCGTCCGGCGCGTCGACGCCGACGACCAGCACCGGCCGCGCCTCGCTGGAGCGGTTGGCGGTGCCGCGATGGATGGTGAGCGCCGAGCGGGCGGAGATGTCGCCCATTTGCGGCATCTTCTGCTGGGCGCGAGCGATGTAGCGGGGCCACAGCTCTTTGGGCGGGAACATCTCCTTGGGAGAGCCGGTGAGATCGTCCCATTGCGTGCCGGGCGCGATCTCGAACGGCCCCATTTCCAGGATCGTGTCGACGCAGGTGAGGTTGAAGGCGAGCGAGTTGAGGCGGCGGCCCTTCAAAGTCGCCTCGGGCGCGGGGAAGTCGCGGTGCCAGGGCTGGTCGGCGGCGCCCGGGAAGGGAATGTCGAAACCGACCTCCACAATCCTGTAGTCCGGCCCCAGCACGGCCTCGCAGACGGCGATGAACCAGGGATGGATGGCGATGTCGACGAAGCCGCTGACCCGCTCGGGATGGACCTCGACATACCAGCGCTCCGGCCCGCGCGGCAGCGCTCCGCCGGGGATCGACCGCGCCTCCTCGAACAAGGCCATGACCTCGGCGCGCATCCGCTCGGTCCAGGCGCGGGAAAAGCCGCCCTTCAGCGCGATGACGCCGTCGCCGTAAAGGCCGCCCATGATCGCGGCCGTATCGTAAATCTGCTCGTCGGGTTTCGCTGCCGTCGCCATGACTCATCCCACCCTTGAAGTCCCTGCAAAATAGGGCCTTTCGAGCGGCTTTGCGAGGCATTGCGCGCCGGGAGGAGAGAGAAAATGGCCGACCGCACCTGCTCCCCGGCGCCTCTGCTCCCCGGCGAAGGCCGGGGTCCAGCTACGATGTCAGAACTGGGCCCCGGCCTTCGCCGGGGAGCAAGGCGGTAGTCGCAGCGTTCAGCGTGCGTGCGCATCGCGACCTGGAACGTCAACGGCATCAACGGCCGCCTGCCCTTGCTCCTCGATTGGCTGGAGAGCGCCCGGCCCGACATCGTCTGCCTGCAGGAACTGAAGGCGCCGCAGGAGAAGTTCCCGGAAAAAGCGATCGCCAAGGCGGGCTACGGCGCCGTCTGGCACGGCCAGTTGCGCTGGAACGGCGTCGCCATCCTGGCCCGCGATTGCGATCCGATCGAGACCCACAAGGGTCTGCCGGGCGATCCGGAGGACAGCCAGTCGCGCTACATCGAAGCGGCGATCTGCGGCGTGCTGGTGGGCTGCCTCTACGCGCCCAACGGCAATCCGCAGCCGGGGCCGAAATTCGACTACAAGCTCGCCTGGAACGAGCGGCTGATCGGCCATGCGAAGATGCTGCACGGGCTCGACGGGCCGGTCGTGATCGCCGGCGACTACAACATCATCCCGACCGACCTCGACGTCTACAAGCCCGAGCGCTGGGCGGACGACGCGCTCATGCAGCCGGAGCCGCAGGCGCAATATCGCCGGCTGCTCGGCCAAGGCTGGACGGACGCGCTACGCAGCCTTCACCCGGACGAGCGCATCTACACCTTCTGGGATTATTGGCGGAACGCCTTCGCCCGCAATGCCGGCATCCGCATCGACCATCTCCTGCTCAACCCCCCGGCCGCGGCGCGGCTCACCGGCGCGGGGGTGGACCGGGACGTGCGGGCGCGGGAGGGCACCAGCGACCACGCGCCGACCTGGATCGAGCTGCGGGAGGAAGAGGCGCCAGCGCCAGTTGCTTCTTAACCCCTCCCCCTTGTGGGGAGGGGCAGGGGTGGGGGTGCGGGCCGCAGGCCGGCGCGCGGCTCCGCCGCGCACCCCTCATCCGGCCCTACGGACCACCTTCTCTCACAAGGGGAGAAGGATGCGCGCGTCGGATACGTTTACAATTGACAGATCAGTATGGGGGAAAAATCGCAGTTTTCCGCGGCTGGCCCCGTTCTTGCTCCTCAACGAACATGTTGAAGAAGGCGTTAAGACTTTTCGTCATCAAGAACCGTTTCGAAGCGTGGGCGGTCATCTACGCGGTCGCGCTCGGTGCGATGACTCGGGGCACGCAATATCTTCAGCTTTACCCCGGCGCTGCCGGCTGGGTGCTCTTCGCCGCCTGCAGCGGCGCGGTCTTCATGGCCGGCGCCAAGATCCTCGATGGAACCCGCCCGCCCGCCTATCGCCACGCCAGTCTGTCGCGCATCACCGCACGCGCGCGGCGAGGTTGACCGACCGGTTGGCATAAGTTCCCAATTCTTGGGAATCACGCGATCCCGCCAATCGCCCCGGCTATGCCGTTTTCCGCAGTTTTCCGCCATTTCTTGAACTTGGCACGCGCTTTGTAATCATGGACCCGACCGCCGAAAGGGCGGGGGCAAAAGGTTCATGGAGCAAGACGATGTTCAAGTTCGACACTTTCCGTAGCAGCGCGATCGCCGTGCTGTTCTCGATCATGCTGACGGTCACGGCGGTCAGCGCAGCGGTCGGCCCGGTGCAGATCGGCCAGACCGCTCCCGCGGCTTCAACCCAGGCGTGATCCGGTGTTGGCCGAGACCATCCATGTGGGCCGCGACGAGCTGGTCCGGCTGGCGCCGATCCCGCCCCGTCCGGGCGGGCCGAAGCGGCCGCCGCAGGCGTCCATGTCGCCGCGTCCGCCCCGGTCGCCGCATCCTCAGGCAGGATTTTTCGCGATGAGCATCTTCTCCCGGACGCGCGACATCGTCGCGGCGAACGTCGCCGACCTTTTGGACAAGGCGGAGGACCCGGCGAAGATGATCCGGATGATCATCCTCGAGATGGAGGAGACCCTGGTCGAGGTTCGCGCCTCGGCGGCGCGGACGATCGCCGACCAGAAGGAGATGCGCTGGCAGATCACGCGGCTGGAGAAGCTGCAGGAAAGCTGGCTGGAAAGGGCCGAGCTGGCGCTGAGCAAGGGCCGCGAGGACCTCGCCAAGGGCGCTTTGGTCGAGAAGCAGAAGGTCGGCGATACGGCCGAGGAGCTGAAGGCCGAGATCGAAATGCTGGACGACGCGCTACGCGCATCCGAGGCCGACATCGCCAGGCTGCAGGGCAAGCTGCGCGAGGCACGGACGCGGCAGAATGCCACCCAGTCGCGGCTGGAGAGTGCAAACCAGCGGGCGCGGATGCGGGAAGCCTATGCCGGGCCGAGGGTCGACGAGGCCTTCTCGCGCTTCGAAGTGCTGGAGCGCCATGCCGATCTCGCCGAGGGCCGCGCCGACGCGCTCGCGCTCGGCGCCCCGCCCAAGAGCCTCGAGGAAGAGATCGCCGAACTGCGCAACCAGGAGAAGGTCGACGCCGAGCTCGAAGCACTCAAGGCCAAGCTCAACACGGCCGCGGAGGCATAGACATGCACGCCATCACGTTCCTGGCGGGGCTGTTCATGGTGTTCGTGGCGATGCCGTGGATCATCTTCAATTCCATCACGCAGTGGAAGAAGAATTCGAGCCTCACCCGCGAGGACGAGAATTTGCTCGATGAGCTGCACGATCTCGCCCGCCGGCTCGACGATCGCGTGCGCACCGTCGAACGGATCGTAACTGCGGAAAACCCGAACTGGCGGGAGATCGCCGGCGAGACGCCGGCCACGCCTGTCGAGGACCACAATGAGACATTGAGGAGGATCAAATGAGCAGGGGAAGAAAGTTCACGCTCGACAAGGCCAATGGCAAGCTGATGGGCGTGTGCGCCGGCATCGCCGACATGACCGGCTGGGACGTCACGTTGGTCCGGGTTGGGCTCGTGGTTGTGACGTTGCTCGGCGGGTTTCCGTGGACGCTGGTCGCTTATCTGGCCGCCGCGATGATCGCCAGGCCGAAGGCGCGGGACCGGTTCGAGAATCTCGGATCGCGTTCGACCTCCGCCTTCGAGCTGCGCCGCTCGACGACCGACCTCGATCGCCGGCTGGCCGAGATCGACAGCTACATGGCCAGCCAGGACAACAGCCTCGCGCACGAGATCGAAAGCCTGCGCTGAGGCAAGGGGAAGAAGGGAGACGCGAGATGACACAGGAATGGAGCCAAGTCGCGGTGGCAGGCCTGGCGCTGGCGGGATTCGCCATCTTTCTCGCCGCCACGTTGCGAGGCTGGCAGGGCTGGCTGGAGCTGAAGCGGCTCGAGCTCGACGCCCACAACCAGCCGTCGCAAGCGCGGCCGAGCGGCATGGCGGAGCGGATCGAGCTCGCCGACCTCAAGGAACGCATCCGCAAGCTCGAATCCCTCGCCGCCTGCATCGATCTGTAACGCATACCGGCCGGAACCGGGACGCTCATCCAAGCCTTCTGCCGCGAGGGGTGCAACGGCCCCGAAAATGGACTAGGGGCCGCCAAGGCCTCAAAAACTAGGGTAGAGGATGAACGACAAGCCCGAGCGCCCGAACCGGCCGGCGCTCTCCCTCCACGTTCCGGAGCCGAACGCGCGGCCGGGCGATGAGGTGGATTTTTCCCATATCGAGATCCCGCAAGCGGGCAGCGTCCGCCGCCCCGATCCGCACGCGCCGGCGGGCGAGACGCACGACCTCGTCTCGACGCTCGTCCGCGTGCTCGACGAAAATGGCGTGGCGGTCGGACCTTGGGACCCGAAGCTCGATCCGGACACGCTGCGCCGCATCCTGCGCGACATGATGCTGGTGCGGATCTTCGACGACCGCATGTACCGCGCCCAGCGGCAGGGCAAGACCAGCTTCTACATGAAGTCGACGGGCGAGGAGGCGGTGGCGGTGGCCGGCACCCATGCCCTCTCCCGCGACGACATCACCTTCCCGACCTATCGCCAGCAGGGCATCCTCGTCGCGCGCGACTATCCGCTCGTGCAGATGATGTGCCAGGTCTATTCGAACCGCGGCGATCCGCTCGAAGGCCGGCAGCTGCCGATCATGTATTCCTCGAAAGAGCACGGCTTCTTCACCATCTCCGGCAATCTCGCGACACAGCTTCCGCAGGCGGTGGGCTGGGCGATGGCCTCGGCGATCAAGGGCGATAGCCGCATCGCCGCCGGCTATATCGGCGACGGTTCGACCGCCGAGGGCGACTTCCACGCCGCCTGCACGTTCGCCGGTGTCTACCGCGCGCCGGTCATCCTCAACGTCGTCAACAACCAATGGGCGATTTCGAGCTTCTCAGGCATTGCTGGGGCGGAGCTCACCACCTTTGCCGCGCGTGCGGTCGGCTACGGCATTGCCGGGCTGCGTGTCGACGGCAACGATGCGCTCGCGGTCTATGCGGCGACCCGCTGGGCGGCCGACCGCGCCCGCGCCAATTTCGGGCCGACCTTGATCGAGATGTTCACCTACCGCGTCGAAGGCCATTCGACCTCCGACGATCCCTCCGCCTATCGGCCCGCGGGGGCCGGCGCCAAATGGCCGCTCGGTGATCCGATCCAGCGGCTGAAGCAGCACCTGATCCACATCGGCGCATGGGACGAGGAGCGGCATGCGGCGCTCGAAGGCGAGCTCGCCGACACCGTCCGCTCGGCGCAGAAGGAGGCGGAGAAGCTCGGCACGCTCGTCACCTCGACCATCGACTTCCCGCAGGACGTGCGCACCATGTTCGAGGACGTCTATGCCGAGATGCCGTGGCACATAAAGGAGCAGCAGGCGCAGATGGTCGCGGAGCTCGAGGCGAAGCGCAAATGACCGTCATGAACATGATCCAGGCGCTCAACAGCGCCCATGACGTGATGATGGAGCGCGATTCCAATGTCGTCGCGCTCGGTGAGGATATCGGCTTTTTCGGCGGCGTCTTCCGGGTGACCGAAGGGCTGCAGCGCAAATACGGCAAGACGCGCACCTTCGACGCGCCGATCTCCGAGAACGGCATCGTCGCCACCGCGATCGGCATGGCCGCCTACGGACTGCGGCCTGTCGCCGAAATCCAGTTCGCCGACTACATCTACCCGGCCTTCGACCAGATCGTCTCCGAAGCAGCGCGGATGCGCTACCGCACCGCGGGCGAATTCTTCCTGCCGCTCACGATCCGCTCGCCTTATGGCGGCGGCATTTTCGGCGGGCAGACGCACAGCCAGTCGCCCGAAGGTCTATTCGCCCATGTCGCGGGCCTGAAGACGGTGATCCCGTCCAATCCCTATGATGCCAAGGGCCTGCTGATCGCCGCGATCGAGGATGACGATCCCGTCCTCTTCTTCGAGCCCAAGC
Organism: Allosphingosinicella sp.; assembly: GCA_036269695.1. Lineage (GTDB taxonomy): Bacteria > Pseudomonadota > Alphaproteobacteria > Sphingomonadales > Sphingomonadaceae > Allosphingosinicella. Next base: position 85,188 of record DATBDY010000010.1, read on the forward strand.
GCATCTACAATGGACCGTTCGATGGCTTCTTCGACCGGCCGGTGACGCCTTGGGCCAAGCATCCCAAGGCGGAGGTGCCGGAGGGCCATTACACCATCCCGCTGGGCAAGGCGGCGGTCGTGCGCGAGGGCGAGGAGGTCACGATCATCGCCTACGGCACGATGGTTCATGTGGTGCTGGCGACGATCGAAGCCGAGGGAATCGACGCGGAGGTGATCGACCTTCGCACCATCGTCCCCGTCGACATCGAGACGATCGAGCAATCGGTGAAGAAGACCGGCCGCTGCGTCGTCGTCCACGAGGCGACGCGCACCGCCGGCTTCGGCGCGGAGCTGTCGGCGCTCGTCCAGGAGCGCTGCTTCTACCATCTCGAAGCGCCGGTGCAGCGGGCGACCGGTTTCGATACGCCCTATCCGCATTCGCTCGAATGGGCTTATTTTCCGGGGCCGGTCCGCATCGGCACCGCGATCAAGAAGGCATTGGAGGACTGACGCCGATGGCGCGCTACGAATTCAAGCTGCCCGACATCGGCGAAGGCATTGCCGAGGCCGAGATCGTCGCCTGGCACGTCAAGGTCGGCGACATGGTCAAGGAGGACCAGCAGCTCGCCGACATGATGACCGACAAGGCGACCGTCGAGATGGAAAGCCCGGTCGCCGGCAAGGTGCTGGAGGTCGCCGGCGAGGTGGGCGATCAGGTGCCGATCGGCTCGGTGCTCGTGGTGTTCGAGACGGATGGCGAGGCGCCGGCCGAGGAGAAAGAGCCCGCGACAATCCCCGCCGCGCCCGACGAGCGGCGGCCCGAGGGAGAGCGTCACGACGAGGTCGCGTTCACGGACGGTCTGGTCGAGGAGCGGCCCGAGCTGGAAGCGGCGGTGCCGAGCACCGGCGAAGACCGCCGCGCCGCCGACCGACGGCAGCAAGACCGGCGCGGCGAAGCCGATCGCCGCGGCGAGGAGCGGGCCGAGCCCGGCCGCCGCGAAGGCGAGCGCAGACAGGGCGACCGCCGATCACAAGAGTCGCTCGGTACGAGCGAAGAGGGTGGCGAGAAGAAACACGTCCTCGCCTCCCCCGCCGTCCGCCAGCGCGCCCGCGATCTCGGCATCGACCTCTCCCGCGTGAAGACGACCGGCGACCGCATCCGCCACGCCGATCTCGACGCCTACCTCCTCTACAGCGGCGGCTCGGTCTCCCATGCGCGCCGGCCGCGGCGGCAGGACGAGCAGGTGAAGGTGGTCGGCCTGCGCCGCCGCATTGCCGAGAACATGCAGGAGGCGAAGCGCCGCATCCCGCATTTCACGCTCGTCGAGGAGTATGACGTCACCGCGCTCGAGCAGACGCGCGCGATGATGAACGCGGACCGGGGGAGCAACCCGAAGCTCACCATGCTCCCCTTCCTGATCATGGCGATGGCACGCACGCTCGCCGATTATCCGCAGATCAACGCCACCTATGACGACGAGGCGCAGGTGATCACCCGTTCGGGCGCTGTCCACATGGGCATGGCGACGCAGACGCCGAACGGGCTGATGGTGCCGGTCATCCGCAACGCCGACGGCATGGGCCCGTGGGAGATTGCGAGCGAGATCCTCCGTCTCTCCGAGGCCGCGCGCACCGGCAAGGCGGCGCGCGACGAGCTCTCCGGCTCGACCATCACCATCTCCAGCCTCGGCCCGATGGGCGGCGTCACCTCGACGCCGGTGATCAACCGGCCCGAAGTGGCGATCATTGCCGTCAACAAGGTCGAGGAGAAGCCGGTGGTGATCGGCGGTAAGATCGAGGTCCGCAAGCGGATGAACCTCAGCCTCTCCTGCGACCACCGCGTCGTCGACGGCTGGGACGCGGCCAATTTCATGCAGAATCTGAAGAAGCTGATCGAGGCTCCGCTGAAGCTTCTCTCGGCCTGAAGAAAAGCCTTCCCCGTTCGTGTCGAGCGAAGTCGAGACACCCTTTCGAGCGAAGCCGAGAAGGTTTGCCTCGGCTCCGCTCGGCCTGGTCCCTCGACTTCGCTCCGGACGAACGGGGTGGGGCGGATCGGGGATGCACCCCCGCTTGATCGGGGCCGCAGATGTGCGATGATGGGCCCCCGCGGGAGGGAGCCATGGGCATGTTTACGCGTCAGAGCGAGTCGGGACCGGTCGCGTCGGTCAGGGGCGCGCGCTTTTCGTTCGTCGGGCCGGAGATGTCGGTCACCGGCAACATCGCGACCGAAGGCGATCTCCATATCGAGGGCAAGATCGAAGGCGACGTCCATTGCGGCGCGCTGACTCTGGGCGAAAGCGGCGAGATCCGCGGCAATATCGTTGCCGGCGAAGCGCGGCTCGGCGGCCTCGTCGACGGCGCCGTCGCGGCGGCCATCGTGACGCTCGACCATAGCGCCCGCATCACCGGCGACATCCTGTACGGGACACTCAGCATCAGCAGCGGCGCCGACGTCGAGGGCCGGTTCAAGCGGCGCAAGAACGCCGCCGACGGCTCGAGCGGCGCCAGGGCGGAAGTCGCGCGACCTCCGTCGCCCGCCAATCTCTTCGCCGAAGCGCCGCCGACCGCCGAAGCGGCCGAATAGACCCAGGCGAGGCTATTGTGAAAATCCAGGGCGGCTGCCACTGCCGCGCCGTCCGCTTCGAGGCGGAGGTGCCCGAGGCGGTGGAAATCCTCGACTGCAATTGCTCGATCTGCTCGGCGACTGGGTTCCGGCACCTGATCGTGCCGCACGAGGACTTCGCCCTCCTCTCCGGCGACGATGCGCTGACCAGCTACCGCTTCGGCACGGGCGCCGCCGAGCATTTGTTCTGCCGGATCTGCGGCGTGAAGAGCTTCTACCAGCCGCGCTCCCACCCCGCCGCCTGGAGCGTGAACCTCAATGCGCTCGACGATCCGGGGGCGCTGAACATCACCGTACGCGCCTTCGACGGCCGCAATTGGGAGGCCGCGCACGCCGCCCTCGACGGCGAGGGCGAGCGCCCCTAGACTTTCCGGAAACAGGGGAGGCAGGCTTGGCGACGGCAGCGGCGGACGATCTCGTCATCGATGCGAAGCGGGACCGGCTCGTCATCTTCGCCTCCTCGCTCGGCACCATCTTCGAATGGTACGATTTCTTCGTCTACGGCACCCTGGCGACGGTCATCGCCAAGCTCTTCTTCCCCTCCGCCAATCCGACCGCCGGCCTGCTGCTGACCTTCGCCACGTTCGGCGCCGGCTTTGGCGTGCGGCCGCTCGGCGCCATCCTGTTCGGCTGGCTGGGAGACAAGCTCGGCCGCAAATACACCTTCCTCATCACGATCAGCCTGATGGGCCTCGCCACCGCCGCCGTCGGCCTGATCCCCGCCTTCGCGACCATCGGCGTCGCCGCCCCGGCCCTGCTCGTCCTCTGCCGCCTTCTTCAAGGCTTGGCGCTGGGGGGCGAATATGGCGGCGCGGCCATTTACGTCGCCGAGCATGCGCCGCGCGGCAAGCGCGGCTTCTACACCAGCTTCATACAGGCGAGCGTGATCGGCGGCTTCCTGCTCTCGGTGGCGGTGGTTCTCGTCTCCAACAAGTTCGTCGATCCGGGCCAATGGGAAGCCTGGGGGTGGCGCATGCCGTTCGTCTTCTCGCTCCTCCTCCTCGCCGTGTCGCTCTGGGTGCGGCTGAAGCTGAAGGAGAGCCCGGTCTTCCGCGCGATGAAGGAAGCGGGCGCGATCGCGCGCAATCCGCTCAAGGAGAGCTTCGACAGCTGGGCGAAGTGGAAATTGATCCTCGTCGCCCTGTTCGGGATCGCCGCCGGCCTCACCGTGATCTGGTACACCGCGCAATTCCAGGGCCTCTATTTCCTCCAGAACGCGCTCCACATCGAGGACAATGCGGCGCGGCTGATGATCGGCATCGCCGCCGCCTTCAGCGTCTTCTGGTTCGTCCTGTTCGGCTGGCTGTCGGACAAAGTGGGGCGGAAGAAGCCGATCGTGATCGGCTATGCGCTGACCATCGTGCTGATGTTCCCGCTCTTTCACTGGATGGCCGCCGCGGCCAATCCGGAGCTCTCGGCGGCGATGCAGCGCAGTCCCGTCGTCGTGACCGGCAGCGACTGCCGCTACGATCCCTTCGCCAAGGTGCAGCCGACCGCCTGCGGCAAGGTGCTGGACGCGCTGTCGAAGAAGGGCGTCGGCTACCGCAAGATGGAAGGCACGCTTGGCGCCGCGCCGGCCGTCACCATCGGGACGGCGCAGGTGAATGCGTCAGACCCGAAGGCGCTCGACGCCGCGCTCAAGGCGGCCGGCTATCCGCTCCAGAAGATCGTGCCGCCATTCTCGCGCTTCTGGCAGATCGTACTGGCGATCGTCGTCATCGGCATGCTCTCCGGCATGACCTATGGCCCGGTCGCCGCCTTGCTGGTCGAACTGTTTCCCGCGCGCGTCCGCTACACGTCGCTCTCGGTGCCCTACCATATCGGCACCGGATATTTCGGCGGATTCCTGCCCTTCATCAGCCAGTATATCGTCGCCCGCACCGGCGATCCGTTCGCCGGCATCTGGTACACGGTCGGCGTCGTGGTGATGGCTTTGGTCGTCACGTTCTTCTGGCTGCCCGAAACCGCGGGCAAGGAACTGGAATAAGCGCGGCGCGGGCGTTATCGCCGCGCCGGTGACCCTCCCGCCCTCGCCCCTCCGGCTTCGCCTCGACGGCGAGGCGCTCGTCGCCAACTGGCGCTGGCTGAAGGCGCAGGGCGGCGCGGCCGCCTGCGGCGCGGCGGTCAAGGCGAACGGCTACGGCCTCGGCGCCGTCGAGGTGACCCGCCGCCTCGCCGCCGCCGGCTGCCGCGATTTCTTCGTCGCAACCTGGGCCGAGGCGGAGGAGATCGTCGAGGCTGCCGGCGATGCCTCCGTGTCGGTCCTCCACGGCGCGCGGGAGGAAGATAGGGAAACCGCCCTGTCCTCTCATGCGCGGCCGGTGCTCAACACACCGGACCAGGTGCGCCGCTGGCGGGAAACGGGGCGGCCGTGCGACGTGATGATCGATACCGGCATCAACCGGCTCGGCCTGTCGACTGCCGATGTCGCCGCCGGGCTGCTCGACGGCCTCGCCATCGAGACGCTGATGAGCCACCTCGCCTGCGGAGACGAGGATGTGGAGATGAACGTCCGCCAGCAGCAGGCGCTGTTGGAGCTGTCGTTCAAGGTGCCGCACCGGCGCCTCAGCCTCGCCAATAGCGCGGGAATCTGCCTCGGGCCCGATTATGCCTTCGACCTGACCCGCCCCGGCCTGGCGCTTTATGGCGGCGTGCCGCGTCGGGAGGCAGGGAACCACATCCGGCAAGTCGCGCGGGTGGAGGCGCAGATCCTCCAGCGCCGCTGCGTCGAAGCGGGTGGCACAATCGGTTACAACGCCACCTTCACCGCCGAGCGGCCGGCCGAGCTCGCCATCCTCAATATCGGCTATGCCGACGGGTATCTGCGCGGCTTCTCCAATTCCGGCCGTGCGTTCGCTGATGGCGTTGCCCTGCCGGTGGCGGGACGCGTCTCCATGGACCTGACCGCAATCGTCGTCGATGCGGCGCCACACCTCGCGGAGGGCGATTGGGTGGCGCTCGATTACGGTCTCCCGAGTGCCGCCGCCGCTGCCGGCCTGTCGCAATATGAGCTGCTGACGACGCTCGGCCGCCGCCACGACCGCTCTTGGACCTGAAACCGCGCCCTCGGCTGCTCGTTCAGTCGTGGCGATGGCCCTGATCGCCCATCTTTCCGACGTTCATTTCGGCGCGCACGATCCGGCGATCGTCGCCGCGCTCGAAGAATTGCTGCCGCAGCTGAAGCCCGACCTCGTTGTCGTCAGCGGCGATTTCACGCAGCGCGCCCGCGTCGAACAATATCGCCTCGCCTGCGAATTCCTCGACCGGCTCGAGCGGGCGGGGCTGACCGTGCTCGGCGTCCCCGGCAATCACGACATCCCGCTCTACGACATCGCGCGCCGTTTCGCCCGGCCGCTGCACCGCTACCAGCGCTACATTGATAACGAGCTCTGCCCCTGGTTCGAAAATGACGAGATCGCTGTGCTCGGCATCAACACGGCGCGCTCGCTTACCTTCAAGGACGGGCGGATCAGCCACGAACAGATGGCGCTGATCCGCGACCGCTTCCGCGACGTGACACCGGCAAAGACGCGCATCCTCGTCACCCACCATCCGCTCTTCGCGATGCCGATCGGCGAGAGCGAGGGCCTGACGCAGACGGTCGGCCGCCACGGCGAGGCCCTGAAGGCGATCGGCGAGGCCGGCGTCCACCTGCTCCTCGCCGGCCATTACCACCGCGCTTACTCCCGCTCCGCGCGCGAGATGGTCGAGACGGCGGGCCCGGAGCTCGTCATTCAGGCCGGCACCGCGACCTCCACCCGCGTGCGCGGAGACGAGCGGCAAAGCTTCAACTGGATCGAGATCCCAGCGCCGGCACGCGTCGAGCTGAAGGTCTACGGGTGGGGCGAGAAGGCCTTCTCGGCGGGTGCGCCCGCGACGTTCGCCTTCGCGGACGGCCGGTGGGCGAGCGTCGTCAAAGATCAAGCAGAGGCGGCGGCGGCGGATAGGTGAAGCGCCGTTCGCGGATCCAGCGGGAGGCGATGGTCTTGACGCCCCTTGTCACCGGCAGGCCGGCGTGGAGCGCCGCCTGATCCGGCTCTCCCGTTGCCGTGACATTGCGGAACAGGAGCGCGTCGCCCTTTTTCCCTTTGAAGGACAGGCTGGTGCGAAGGAAGGATGTCTCGCCCCCCTCATAATCGTCGGTCAGGTAGACGAGCACCGTCAGGATGCGCTGGTTCGGCTCGGCCGGCAGCGCGTCCATGTGCGCACGATATTCGGCGCCGCGCCGGTAGCGCAGGATTTGGAGCGGTTCGCCCTGCTCGATCGCGGTGCCGCTCAGGGCGGCGATCCTGCGGTTGATCGCGTTGACCACGAGGTCTTCCGTGTGAACGCCGAACACGGCGCCGTCCGAGGTGCGGATCGGGTGGGGGACCAGGCGCCCGCTGCGCGGATCGACCACCATCGAAGGCGCGAGCAACCCCTTCGCGGCATTGATGAGATAATCGCACTCGGCGGCGGTCGCGAAGCCCTCCGCCGCAATGACGTACGGCGCACTGCTGAGCTGCCGCGTCTCGGAGACGGAACGCGGAACGCCCTCCCCGTCAGAGTCCATCGTCTCAAGCAGGCGGAACTGCGCCGCCGCCGCCGGACGCTCGGACGCGAGCGAACGCATTTCGGCAAGCGCGGCTGCCCAGTCGGCGTCGCCGCCGGTCCCGCTGGCAAGGAAATAAGAGTGGAGCAGAGCGGAGTCGCGGTGCCCCGCCGCCCCGGCGCGGGCAAGCAGCGCGCGTGCCGCCGGCAGGTTGCGGCGGATGACATGTCCCGAGATGCGCCACTGGGCGAGCGTGGCGAGCGCCTCGGCGTCGCCACCGGCCGCGGCGGAGAAGAGAAGCTGGGCCGCCTCCCCGGCGCGGCCCGTATTCGCCAGCATCTCGGCCTGGTCGGCAATGCGCGCGCTCATCCGCCTTCGTTAGGCGGGCAACGCAAGCAAAGGAAGCATCGGCCTTGGCGCGGGCGTTAGCCACCTGTCGGGCTGGTCCGGCGGCTTGAGGAGGCGGCGCGACCGCACGGTTCGCCGCCGGACCGGTACTCGCTCCTCAACTCACTGCCTCATCCGCGCTTGGCGCAGAGGGATCGCGCAAAAAAAAGCCGGGGCGCGAGGCCCCGGCTCTGAAAAGTTGTGCGTCGGTCAGTACTTCACGGTGATCCCGGCGTAGTAGCGACGCCCGAAGATATCGAAGATCGCCGAGCCTGAGCCGGTGCCGGTCGCGCCGAGCGGCGGCTTTTGGTTCGTAATATTGTCGATACCCATGTAGAAGTGCGAGCCGTGGCCGATGTTGATACCGAGACGACCGTTGACATACAGAACAGCCGGATAGAACGGGATATCGAAGTCATCGAGGTTCTGCGGCGGACGACCCTCATAGGTGATGTGGTTCTCGATCGCGCCGACCGACTGCTTGCCGATATAGTGCATCTGCCAGTCGACCCAGAACTGGCCGAAATCGACGGTGCTGTTCCAGCTGACCTCATCCTTCGGCGTGCCGAGCTCTTGGACAACCGTGTCGCCGAAGCCGGGCTGCGTCGGATCGGTGAAGGACGCATTTTCGAGCTGATGGGTATAGACCAGGTGCGACGACAGGCGGGTGCGGCCGAAGGTATGGTTGTAGCCGAGATCGACGTCGATGCCCCGGGCCCGCAGAGCGGCGTAGTTCAGCAAGGTCTGCTGAAGGCTGCCCTCGATGATGCGGAAGGGCTCTTCGCCGTGAGCCCCGCCAGCCGCACCTGCGCGCTGGAAGAGCGAGCAGAACTGCGGGTTGAGCGTGGGGCCGTCATAGCAGCTGTTGACGATGCCCTGGGCGCTCGGCGCCGTGATGACGTTCTTCACCTTGATGTTGTAGTAGTCGACCGAAAGCGACAGGCCCCGCACCCAATGCGGCGTCAAAACGCCGCCGATGGTCCAGGAATCGGAGGTCTCGACCTTCAGGTTCGGGTTGCCCCCGCTGACGATCTCCAACGACTGCGCGTAGCGGAAATCGTATCCGGCCGGGGCTCCGGCGGTCTTACAATTGGCCGCCCGGAACTGACTGCCGCTGGCGATATTGACGGCCGAACAGGGATCCGCGAAGCCCGGCGCGAAATTCTGGCTCTGCGGCGAATAGAGATCCGAGAGGTTCGGCGCGCGCACGGCGCGGGAATAGTTGGCACGGAACCGGATGTCCGAGACCGGCGCATATTCGCCGCTTCCGCTATAGGCCCAGACGGTACCGGCGGAGCCCTTGTAATTCGAGACGCGGGCCGAGCCGTCCAACTCGAGGCTCTGCGCGAACGGCATATCCTTGAGAATGGGCAGGCGAAGCTCCCCGAACGCTTCCTTCACCTCGAACGTCGGCGGCGCGAACTTCGAGATGGCGTTGTAGAACGTATATCCCTGCTCAACGAGCGGGTCTTCCTGGAAGAAGTTCGTCTCGCGCCGATATTCACCGCCGATCGAGAAGCCGATCGGTCCGCCCCACAAGTTGAAGAACTTGGAAGTATCGCCGGCGACATAACCCAAGAGGTCCAACTGGGTGATCTTGCCGTGAGAAACCGTGTTCTGCAGGATGTAGTCCTTGGCCGCCTGGCTGACGTTGCCGACGCCGAACGGATTGAGCGGCTGGCAGGCCGCGATGTTGGCCTGGATCAGATTGAGGGGGTCACCGTTCCAGCCGATCGCGCCGCCGAATGGACCGGCCGAGGCGTCTGCGGCATTGAGCTTAGCCCCGCAAACGATCTGGCCCGTGGCCGGATCGCGGACCGCATCGAGCGCGAGGATTTCGCGCGCTACGTTCACGTTGCCGAGAACCTTCGTGGATTCCTTGAACTCGCCGTAATTGGCGGACAGCTCGTAGCGCCAGGTGCCGTTGAACTCGCCGCGAATACCTCCGACGATCCGGTACGTATCGCGCTGCGCCGCCTCGGAACGGGTGCCGAGATCGGTCAGGTTCTTGCGCAGGATGAAGCGTAAGGAGCCATTATTAATCTGCGACAGCAATGACGCTTGCTGCGCCGGCGTCAGTGCCGCGCCCGACTGAGGATTGAAGCCTGCGTTGACAACGGCCGTGAGCTGCTGAGTCAGGAACGCCCGGTCAGCCGCGCTGAGATAAGGGTTGTCGAGGCGCGGCCGCTCGAAGTTGGCGTCGATGGTGGAGCCCGTAAAGAAGGCCGGACCCGAGCCGCCCTGACTGAACGAATTCGTGCGGACGAATTTCGCTTCGACGAACGGCACCAAGGCGTCCGAAACGTCGAAGTGGGCGATCAGGTTCGCGGAATAGCGATCCAGCTGCGGCAGGAGCTGCAGCAGAGTGCCCTCGCGGCGCGTGTTGCCGTTGCCGCCGATGAACGAACCGCTCGGCGTCGCGGTGTTGCTGCCAAGGCCGACACGGGTGCCGGTCTCCGGCGTGATGTCGCCATTGGGCGTGAAGAGAAAGTTACAGGTGAACTTGCGGCCGTCCCCGCCGGTGCCGCAAGCGCCGTTCGGGTTGAACAGCGCAACGAGCCCGGTGTCAGAGAAGGTGCCGACGCGCACATCGCGCATGAACACCGCATCGGGAACGCCGTTCGTGTTCGGCGTGCTGAAGCCGGGGGAGATTCCCGCCGGATCGACCCCAACCGTGATGAACGTATCGTTCTCCGCCAGGTACGACCGCTCGTTGGCGAAGAAGGATTGTTGCCGCGCATATTCGAGGTCGACGGCGACGTTGCCGCGTCCACCGGCGAAATTGCGGCCGACGAGCAGGCTCGCATAATAAGAGCCGGCGTCGCCCCACTGGCTGATCGCACCCTGCGCGTGCAGCTGCACGCCGTCATAATGGTCTTTCAGGATGAAGTTGACGACGCCCGCGATGGCGTCGGACCCGTAGACGGCCGAGTTGCCGCCCGTCACCACGTCGACGCGCTCGATCAGGTCGGTCGGGAAGGTGTTGACGTCGGGCGAAACGGCGTTGTTGAGGATGTCCGACCCGACGTGGCGCCGGCCGTTGACGAGAACCAGCGTGCGCTGGGTGCCGAGGCCGCGAAGATCGAGCAGGTTAAGGCCGCCGGTGCCGAGAAACCGGGTGGAGTTCGATTGGCTGAAGGTGCTGCGCAGCTGCGGAAGGTTGTTCAGCACGTCGCCGATGGCGACCTGGGCGGTCTGCTGAAGCTCCTGCCCGGTTACGCTGGTGATCGGCATCGTCGAGGTGAGGTTCGGGCGCGCGATGCGCGAGCCGGTGACGACGATCGACTGCTCGGTGCCGGCCGGATTGCCCGCATTGGCCGCCGGGTTGTTGGCGTCGGGCCGATGCGCGGCAAGGCAGCTTTCGCGATCCGGCCCGGCCGGAATGTTCTCGCAAGGCTGCGCAACCTGCGGATCGCCGCCGGGCGCGGTTCCGCCCTGCGCCGCGGCGGGCGTGGCGACCGACAGACCGATAAACGCGACGGAGCCGAGCGCGCTCGCGCCCAAAAGGCTAACTTTCTTCATCCCTACATCCCCTGTTGCGTCGCGGTGGCCCCCACGACGTTGGCTCGACGAAAGACGCTATCCAAATCGTTCTCGCAAGAGGCGGCGGGCTAGATCGTGACGGATCGTTACCGTCTGTGTCTATTTTGCAACAAGCCGGAAAGTCCTTTGTTTTTCAAAGAACCGGCGCTCACCGGCACGAATGAGAGGCGCTGACGGTCCTCGGCTGGGCGCCGGCGCCTTCGCGCCCGGCGCTCCGGGCCGTTTCACCTTCGACGGCCGCGTCTGGCGGCAGGAGCCGCTCCGCGCATAAAAAAAGGGGCCGCTCCGAAGAGCGGCCCCGAGGAGATTGGTCGATTGAAGGTCGATCAGAAATCGACCTGCGCACCGCCGTAGAAGTAGCGCCCGACCGACGAGAACGGGTCGCCGCCTTCGTTGCCGAGCAGGTCGAGCGGCGGCTTGCGATCGAACAAATTGTCGACGCCGAGGTAGAACCGGTAGCGGTTGTTCACCTTCAGCGACAGACGGACGTCGTGGTAGAACACGTCCGGATACCAGGTCCGGTCCGCGAAGTCCGGATTCGTCGGCGCCCTTCCCTGGAAGGTGAAGAAGGTATTGTAGTCCGCGCCCTGGACGATCTGCCGGCCGATATAGCGTACGGTCCAGGAGAGATCCCACGGGCCCTGGCCGACCGACATCAGCAAGTTCGCCGATAAGACCGGATCGCCGAGCGAGTTGAGCTGATCGGTGGCGAAGGCCGCGTTGGTCGGGCTGGTGAAATTCTGCCGGTCGATCGTGTAGGTCGCGACGCCGCGGACGTTCAGGCGCAGCCCGTTGGCGAAATTGTGCCGGTAGGAAGCGTCGAAATCGATGCCGCGCGAAATCTGCTTCGCGAAGTTGATGCCCCCGGAGATCACCGCCGGATTCCCGAAGAGGCCGAATTGGTCGCGCTTGAAGATCAGCTGGCAGTATTGGTTGTTGACGTTCGGCAGGTCGAAGCACTGATTGATGATCGTCTGCGCCGTCAGGGTCGCGATCAGGTTAGTGACCTTGATGTCGAAATAGTCGACCGACAGGCTGAAGCCCGGCAGGAACCGCGGGGTCACCACGGCGCCGATCGTCAACGACTTGCCGGTCTCCGCCGTCAAGTGCGGGTTGCCGGACGAGAGAAAGCCGAGCGTCGCCGCGCGCGCCAGGCAGTTGATGAAGGGGCTGCCCGCGGGCGTGCCCGCCGTGACGCAAGGCGATCCAGCCAGGATCGTCGTCGGCACGCCGAGCGCGGCGCAGTTCGCCTTCCGGTTCGGGCCGGCATTGATGTTCTGGGCATCGCACGGGTCGGCGATGAAGGCGAAGTTCTGGGATGCCGGCGCGTAGAGGTCGAGCAGGGTCGGCACCCGCACCGACTTCGAATAGTTCGCGCGGAAGCGAATGTCCGAAACCGGCGAGTAGATGCCGTTGATGTTCCAGGCCCAGGTGTGGCCGGCCGACGTGTTGTAATCCGAATAACGGGCCGCGCCGGAGAGCGACAGTTCCTTGACGAACGGCAAGTCCTTCAGGATCGGCACGTTGAGCTCGCCGAACAGCTCCTTCACCTCGAACGCCGGCGGGCGGAAATCGAGGAAAGCGTTGAAGAAGGTCGCGCCGCTCGCGCTCAGCGGATCGGCGTGCCGCGTCGCCGTCTCACGACGATATTCGGCGCCGATCGAGAAGCCGATCGGGCCGCCCGGCAGCGAGAAGAGCTGCTGGGAATCGCCGCTGATGAAGGCGAGGGCGTCGAGCTCGCTCGCCCGCGACCACAAGAAGGAGGTCGTGTTGGAGAAAGCGATTGCCGCCTGGCTCGGTGAGCCTTCGCCGAACAGGTTGATCGGCACGCAGTTCGGATTGGTGACCGTCACCTGGTTGACACGGCAGACCACTTGGCCCGCCGCATTCTTCACCGCGTCGACCGCAAGCGCGAAACCAGCGGGCGCGCCGTTCTGATCGGCGAAGAAGAGGTTGTTCTCTTCCTTGAACGTCGACTGGAAATGGCCGTAATTGAGTGAAACCTCGTAATGCCAGTTATTGTTGAAGTCGCCCTGGATGCCGCCGACGATCCGGTAGGTCTGGCGAAGATCGTCCTCGCGACGGCCGCCCCAATCCACGTTGAACCGTGAGAAAGGAATGTTGCCGGCCGGGTTGAAAGCGCCCGCAGAGGTCAGACACAGCCCGAAGCTCTTCAGCACCTGAATGTCGTCGGTGCGAAGGAAGCCGTTGTCGCACTTGAGGTTGGGGACGTTTTTGCCTTTGGCGAAATTGCCCCCAAAGAAGGTGTTCAGCTGCCCCTGGAAGAAGCTCGGCTGACCTTCCTGGATCACTTCCTGTCGGACAAATTTGGCTTCGACGAAGAATTGCAGCGCCTGGCTGACATCGAAATGGGCAAGAATGTTGCCGACGTACCGCTTCTGACCGACGGCGAGCTGACCGGTGTCGCGCAACGTCGAGCCTATGCCGCCCTGCTGGTTGCCGCTGAACGGCTCGAACGATTGGGTCGGATGGTCGATGACGAGAGTGCCGCCTTTGTCGAAGCGGAGGAAGTCGGTCGCCGACACCTGGCCGATGGTGCCGCCGTTGGAGAGGGTGGCATTCTTGATGCCGCAAAGGAACCTGCGATCCGGGATGCCGTCGCCGGCCTGCGGCTCGCCCGCCGTATTCTGGACGAGCTGGAACTGGCAGCGGCCGCTATAGGCGCCGGTCCAGTCGTCGCGGTCCTTCGTGAAGAGCGGGTCGGCTTTGGTATACTCGAACGACACGGCGATGTTGCCGCGGCCCTCGGCGAAGTTGCGGCCGGCGGTGAAGGTCGCGACCTGAATGTTGCGGTCGCCGCGCGAGGAGATGCCGTCCTGCACACGCACGCGGGCGCCGTCGAAGTCGCGCTTGAGGATGAAGTTGACGACGCCGGCGACGGCATCGGACCCGTAAACCGCGGCCTCGCCGCCGGTCACGATGTCGATCCGTTCGATCAGGTCCTGCGGGATCGTGTTGGTGTCGACGATGAACTGGCCCACGACCTGCGTGACGTGGCGGCGGCCGTTGACCAGCACCAGCGTGCGGCTCGTGCCGAGGCCGCGAAGGTCGAGCTCGTTGAGGCCGGCGGTGCCGATGAAGGCGCCGGAATTCTGCTGGCTGAAGGTCGAGCGCAGCGACGGCAGATCGTTGAGGGCGTCGCCAATGCTGGCCTGGCCCTGTTCGGGCAGCTCTTCGGCGGTCACCGAGGTGATCGGCACCGGCGATTGCAGGTTCGGACGGCGGATGCGGGAGCCGGTGACGGTGATCGCCTGCTCGTTGCCGGCTTCCGGCGTCTGGCCGGTCTGGGTCTCGACCTCGCTCTGGGGGTTGATCTGGTTGGTCTGCGGCGTGTCGCCAGGCTGTGAGCCGGGCTGCGCCTGCTTCTGCGAATTCTGCGTTGGCTGGCCGGCCTGCGCGTTAGCCGGCGCAGCGGCGATAAAGGCGAAACCGATAAATGCAGCAGAGCTGAGCGCCGTCGCGCCCAGAAAACGAATTCTGGTCATCCCACATCCCCTGTTGTTCGGCCGAGCGCTCCCGCACGACGTCAACCAGAGGAAAGAACCGATTTGGGGGCTCTGCGCAAGGGGCAGGCCAGCGGTTGATATGGATTACCTCGCCGCTGTAGCGGTTCTGCAACAATGAGCGTTTTCAGTGAGCGGCAGGTGCCGGTCGTGTTACCGAGAATCCGAGCGGAGCCGCTCCCGAAGGAGCGGCTCCGTCGCACCCGTCTTAGAAGTCGACCTGGACGCCGGCGTAGAAGTAACGCCCGACGTTCGAATAGATCGCGCCGCCGCCGCCGGTGCCGGTCAGGCCGAGCGGGGGCTGCTTGTCGAAGACATTGTCGACGCCGAAATAGGTCCGGAAGCGATTGTTGACCTTCGCCGCCAGCCGCACGTCGTGGTAGAAGACCTGCGGGTAACGGATCGGCGAGGAGATGAACGGGGCCAAAGGCGGATTGCCCTGGGTTGCGTGGGTATCCTCGTAGGCGAAGACCGTCATCGTTCCGATGTAGCGCAGCGTATATTGCAAGCTGAATGGACCCGAGTCGAAGTCGGTAATCAGGCTGCCGGAAAAGACCGGGTCGCCGAGGGTGCTCAGCTGGCGAGCGAACAGCGCCGGATTTTGGGGATTGGTGAAGTTGTTGCGTTCGAGCGTGTAAGTCGCAACTCCGCGAAGGTTGATCGCGCTACCGTTCCCGAACACGTGCCGATAGGCCATGTCGAAGTCGATCCCACGCGATGTTTGCTTGGCGAAGTTGACGCCCGCGGAGGTCAGCGCAGGGATCGGGAACAGGCCGAACTGGTCGCGTGGGAAGAGCAACTGGCAGAACTGGTTGTTGATCGTCGGCTGATCGACGCAGGAGTTGAGGATCTGCTGGCCGCCCAACGTGGCGATCAGGCTCGTGATCTTGATGTCGAAATAGTCGACCGACAGGCTGAAGCCCCGAAGGAAACGCGGTGTGAGTACCGCTCCAACCGTCAGGCTCTTGCCGATCTCGGGCTTGAGATTGGGATTGCCCTGCGAGGTGATCTGGATGTTGTGGCCTTGGGCGGCGCAATTGATGAACGGGCTTCCAACTGGAGTGGAAGCGGTAACGCAGGGAGAGCCCGCGAGAATGGTCGTGGGCACGCCGAGGGCCGCGCAATTGGCCGGCCGGGTCGCGGCGCCATTGTGGATGTTCACCTGATTGCATGGGTCTGACAAGAAAGCGAAATTCACGGTCGGCGGCGAGAACAGGTCGTTCAGCGTCGGGACGCGGACCGACCTCGAGTAATTGCCGCGGAGCCGGATGTCCGAAACCGGCGACCAAACGCCGTTGACGTTCCAGGCCCATGTATTGCCGGCCGACGTGTTGTAATGGGAATACCGTGCCGCGCCCGACACGCTCAACTCATGGAAGAAGGGCTTATCCTTCAGGATAGGAATATTGAGCTCGCCGAACACCTCCCGAACCGCGAAGGCCGGCGGGCTGAAGGTGGGGAAGGCGTTGAAGAAGGTCCCGCCGCTGGCGCTCAAGGGATCGGCGTGGCTCTCGGCGGTCTCGCGCCGATATTCGGCGCCAACCGAGAAGCCGATCGGGCCGCCCGGCATGTTGAACCACTTGGCGGTGTCGCCCGACAGGAAGGCGAGCAGGTCGAGCTCCGATGCTCTCTGCTCCAGTTGCGAAGTCGTGTTGACGAAAGCCACTGCGGCAGGACTGGGAGCGCCTTCGCCGAACAGGTTGATCGGCACGCAGGCCGGCACGGTGACGGTGACCTGGTTGACGCGGCAGACGATCTGGCCGGCCGCATTGCGCACCGCGTCGATCGCGAGCGAGAAACCCGCCGGGTTGCCGTTGATGTCGTAAAGCTTAAGATCGTTCAGCTGATTGTTGAGTTCCTTGAAGTGACCGTAATTGGCGGAAATTTCATAATGCCAACTGCCGTTGAAGTCGCCTTCGATGCCGCCGACGATTCGATAGGTCGTGCGCCGGTCATTCTCGATCCTCGGTCCAAGATCCACGTTGTTTCGATTGAGATCGAAGGTGCTGCCGGCGAGATTCCGAGGATCGCACACACCGAACCGCTCGAGCTGCCCAAGCGCCTGCGCACTTAGGAATGGATTGGCGCAGTTCAGATCAGGAACGGTTTGGCCGGTAAAGCTCGGCGCAAAAAAGTCGGATTCGCCCTCCATGAAGCTGGGCGCGCCTTCCTGATGTATGTCCAGCCGGACGTACTTCGCCTCGATGAAGGGTTTGAGCGCGTCGGAAACATCGAAATGGGCGAGCAGGTTGGCGGTATAACGCTTCTGCCCGACCGCGAGCTGGCCGGTCTCCAAACCGGTGATGCCGGTCAGCGGATCGGTGCTGATCACATTCCCGCCCAACAAAATATCCGATTTGGTTGGGGTCGTGATCACGAGACTGCCGGTGCGGTCAAAACCAAGGTTGGCACCGGTCGCAAAAGAAAGCAGGCCTATCGAACCGCCGTTGGTGACGAACGGAAAGCGGACATTGCACTGGAAGGTGTTCTGCGGATCGGAGGCTGAGGTCCCCCCGCCAGTCGCCTCGAACGCGCACGCGGGGGTGTAATGGGTCCGCTGGGTGAAGAGGAGCTGACCCGCCCGCGTATATTCGAGATTGATCGCGATGTTGCCGCGACCACCGGCGAAATTCTGGCCGGCGGTCAGCGTGATGAACTGAATTGGACGGTCGCCATAGGTTGAAATTCCGTCCTGCGCACGCAGACGAATGCCGTCGAAATTGCGCTTCAGGATGAAGTTGACGACGCCGGCGACGGCGTCCGACCCGTAAACCGCCGCTTCGCCGCCGGTGACGATGTCAACCCGCTCGAGCAAGTCCTGAGGGATCGTGTTGACATCGACGATGAAATCGCCCGGCGAAGCAGTGACATGGCGACGGCCATTGACCAGCACCAGGGTGCGGGTCGTGCCGAGGCCGCGCAGGTCGAGGAAGTTCTGGCCGGCGGTGCCGATGAACCGGCCCGAATTCTGCTGGCTGAACGTGGAGCGCAACGACGGCAGGTCGTTGAGCGCGTCGCCGATGCTCGCCTGGCCCTGGTCGGGCAATTCTGCGGCGGTGACCGAGGTGATCGGCACCGGCGACTGGAGGTTGGGCCGGCGGATGCGGCTGCCGGTGACGGTGATCGCGGCTTCGTTGCCGGCCTCCGGCACCTGGCCCGTCTGAACCTGGACCTCGCTCTGCGGATTGACCTGCGCCGTGTCAGGCGTGTCGCCCGGCTGGGCGCCCGGCTGCGCCTGCTTCTGCGCATTCGTTTGATTCGGGGCGGGCTGGTCGGCCTGCGCGTAAGCAGGCGCCGCAGCGGTCAGGGTCAAACCGATAAAGGCCGCAGAGCCGATGGCGCTGGAGCCGAGCAGGCCGAGTTTCTTCATATGTCGCATCCCTTTTTTTCAAATACCCGCAGTCCCCACCGGGTTGCGTCCGTCCCAAAAGGATGGAGGGGCTCTGCGCAAGAGAAGTGCCCTGATACGATTCAAAAATTTGCCGAACGTCACAAAATTACAACGGTTTGTGACAAGTTGTTACAGCCGGTGCGGCCTCAAAGCGCCTGCTTGGCGCCGCGCTCATGCTGCTTCGCGAAGTCGATCCGCGCCCCGCCGGGTCGAGGCATGGCCCCCGCCTCGCCGCGACCCAGGCCGCGGTCGCCGTTCTACAAACGAATTTGCGCCGGGTCGTCACAGCCGCCCGCCAGGCAGGCGGCCGTGCTGGCGCGAGCCGGCGGTCTGGGATAGGTTCAGCCTTCCACTGGGGAGGATCTCATGCGCCGTCTCGCCTTTACCTTATCCGCTCTGTTGCTCGCAACTGCAGCTTCATCGCCGGTCGCGGCGAAGCCCAAGGCCAGCCACGCCGCCGCGCCGGCAGCGGCGCCGGCCGACATCGACGCCGCCGTATCGGCGCCGGGCCGGCCCGACGACCAGATCAAGCTCGACGAGGGCCGCCGTCCGGTCGAGGTGCTGAAGTTCGAAGGGTTGCGGCGCGGGGACATGGCGCTCGATCTGTTCGCGGGCGCCGGCTATTATAGCGAGATCATGGGGCGCGCGGTCGGGCCGACCGGCGGCGTCTTCGCCTGGGATCCAGCCAATTTCGTCAACGACAAGTCCAAGGCCGCCTGGACGGCGCTGAAGCAGCGCCAGTCCAATGTCGGCTTCGCCGCCACGCCCGGCAACGCCCTGGCGCTGCCGGCCAATGCCTTCGATTTCGCGATGATCCACCTCAATTATCACGATTTCTACTGGGAGAGCGCCCGCTACGGCCTGCCGCGCATGGATCCGAATGCGATCCTCGCGACGCTCTACCAGTCGATGAAGCCGGGCGGCGTCGTCGCGGTGATCGACCATGTCGCCAATGCGGGCGGCGACACGCGCGAGGTGGTGGAAAAGCTGCATCGCATCGATCCGGCGACGATCAAGGCCGATTTCCAGCGCGCCGGCTTCGTGCTTGAGGCGGAATCGAGCCTGCTCCGCAATCCCGCCGACGACCATAGCAAGTTGGTCTTCGACCCGGCGATCCGGTACAAGACCGACCGCGTCGTCTACCGCTTCCGCAAGCCGCGGAAATAAGCCGAAACTGCCGTTTCATCGACGGAACGGCGGCGAGAGTCGACGAACGCACTTGCCTCCTGCCACAAATGTGGCATGCTACAGATGTAGCAAAGGTAAGGTGGCGAGTCGCATGATCGAAAGCCTGCCGCGCCGCGAGCGCGAGATTTTCGAGATCGTGGCCAGCGCCAGCGGCGCGACCGCCGTCGCGGTGCGCGCGGCGATGAAGGACCCGCCAAGCCATTCCGCCGTGCGCACCCTGCTCGCCCGGCTCGAGAAGCGCGGGCTCCTCCGCCACCGGCTCATCGACCAGGCCTATCTCTATGAGAGCGTGCCGCAGCCCGCGAAGGTGCGGGAATCGGCGCTCAGGCAGCTGGTGAAGACCTTCTTCAACGGGTCGGCCGCGTCGGCGGCGACGGCCCTGCTCGGACTATCCAGGGACCTCGACCCCGCGGAGCTCGAAGCGCTCCAGCGGGCGATCGACGAAGCGAAGGAGCGCCAATCATGAACTTCGATTTTCTGGTGGAAATGGCGTGGAAATCGGCCCTGATCAGCGGCGCCGCGCTCGCCGTCGCGGCGGCGCTCCGCTTCCGGCCGGCCGGCGAACGCTCGGCGGTCTTGCGGACGGCCGTGGCGATGATCCTCGCTCTCCCGCTGATCGTCCTGCTGCTGCCGGCGCTGCCGGTCGTGACGCAAACGATACGGGAGACCGCGCCGGCCCTCCCGACGGCGCTTCCGCCGGTCGATTTCGTCGCCGCCGCTCCGGTTGCGGCGCCGGCGTCGAGCGCCTGGGACAGCCCGATGCCGGTGCTCGAATGGCTATGGCTGGGCGGCGCGGCGCTCGTCGTGCTGCGGCTGCTCGCCGGTCTCGCGACGCTGCGCCGCTGGACGCGCAGCGCGAGCACGCCGGACTTGCAATGGTCCGCGGCACTCGACCGCTCCCTCGATGCGGCGGGGTGCCGCAAGAAGGTGCGGCTGCTCGTCGGCGATGCCCCCTCCCCGATCAGCTGGGGCTGGCGCCGTCCGGTGATCCTGCTCGACGGCGATACCGCCCGCAATCCGTCCGAAGCGGAGGCGGTGCTCGCCCATGAGGTCGCCCATATCGTGCGGCACGATTGGGCGATGCTGATCGCGGCGCGGCTTGCCGTCGCCTGCTTCTGGTTCAACCCGTTGATGTGGCTGCTCGAGCGGCGGCTGGTCGCGGAGGCCGAAGAGGCCGCCGATGCGCGGGCGCTCGCCTCGGTCGAGCCGGAAACCTATGCCCAGACCCTGCTCAGCTGCGCCCGCCAGACGGGAACGCCGCGCCTGCCGGCAACCGGCATCGCCGACCGGAGCCTCGGCCGCCGCGTCAAGACGATCCTCGCCCGGCGCCTGCGCGTCGGCGCCCCCGATCCGCGCCTCGTCCGGGCGGCGATGGCGGTTTGCGCCCTGATCGCGGCGCCGATCGCGGCGCTGAAGCCGGTGATCGCGACCGTCTACCAACCGGCCGCGCCGCAGGCGCCGATGCCGCCGGCTCCCGCGCAGCCGGAGCTTGCGATGGCTCCTCCCGCCCCGCCGGCCGCCCCCGCTTCGGCTCCTGCAGAGGCGCCGGAGGCCGCCGAAGCGCCTGTTGCTCCCGAAGTTCCCGAGGTCCCAGCCGCTCCTCCAGCGCCGGCCGCGCCGGCGGTCACGCCGATCGCCCTCGCCTCGGCGGCTCCGCCGGCGCCTCCCGCTCCGCCGCGGGCACCTCGCCCGCCGCGCGACGACTGGACTGGCGTCGACGGCCGGGAGATTGCCGACAGCGTCCGCGAGGCCGTGCGCGAATCACTCGCCGCGAGCCAGGAAGCGCTCCGTGAGGCGGCGCGGGCTCAGGAGCAGGTCCGCCGCGAGCTGACGCCGGAGCGGATGGCCGAGATCCGCCGCGCCGCCGAGCAGGCCCGTATCGCCGCCCGCCAGGGCCTCGCCGCCGGCGCGGCCGGGATGGAGGAAGGCGCCCGCGGCATGGAGCAGGGCGCGCGCCAGATGGACTCGGAGGCCGAGAAGCTACGCTCGCCTGAATATCGCGCCGAGCAGATCGCCCGCTCCGCGCGGGAGGGCCGCACGGTCACCGATGCCGAGCTGGTCGCCGCGATCCCGAAGCTGCACGAGGGTGCGCGCAAGCTGCGCGAAGGCGCGGTCCGGATGCGCAGCGAAGGCGAGAAGATGCGCCGCGGCGGCTAACCGCGCAGCCGGGATTACAAGCCCGAAACGATCCGCTAGGCTCTCCTCCAAAGGGGGGGAGCCGATGCGTCTCAAGATCCTGTCGCTGGTCCTTGCCGCCGCCCTGGCGGGCAGCGCCGCACCGGCGCCGCGTTACGATACGGTCCTGCGCGGCGGGACGGTCTATGACGGCAGCGGCGGCCGTCCCTTCGTTGGCGACGTCGGCATCAAGGGCGACCGCATCGTCGCCGTCGCACCGCATCTGGCGGGGCATGGCCGGCGCGAGATCGATGTCCGCGGCCTCGCGGTCGCACCGGGCTTCGTCAACATGCTGAGCTGGGCGAACGAATCGCTGATCGCGGACGGCCGCGGCGAGAGCGACATCCTTCAGGGCGTCACCCTCGAAGTGATGGGCGAGGGCGATTCGATGGGCCCCTGGAACGAGGAGATGAAGCGCAAGGAGGCCGAGCGGCAGAGCGACATCAAATATCCGATCCGCTGGACCACGCTCGGCCAATATCTCGGTTATATGGAGAAGAAGGGCATCTCGCCGAACCTGGCGAGCTTCGTCGGCGCGACCACGGTTCGCGTCCACGAGCTCGGCGAGGGCGACGTCCAGCCGAATCCAGACCAGCTCGCGCGGATGCGGGCGCTGGTGCGCCAGGCGATGAACGAAGGCGCGATGGGCGTCGGCTCCTCGCTCATCTACGCGCCCGCCACCTTCGCGAAGACGCCCGAGCTGATCGCGCTCACGACCGAGGCTGCGAAATGCGGCGGCATGTACATCTCGCACATGCGCAACGAGGGGCCGACGCTGCTCGAGGCGATCGACGAGTTGGTCGAGATTTCCCGCCGCTCGGGGGCGCCGTCGGAAATCTACCATTTCAAGCAATCGGGCAGCGTCAATTGGGGCAAATTGGACGCTGCGGTGGCGCGGGTGAACGCCGCGCGGGCCAAGGGCCAGCGGATCACCGCCGACATGTACACCTATACAGCCGGCGCGACCGGGCTCGACGCGGCGATCCCCACCTGGTCGCAGGACGGCGGGCTGGAGGCATGGATCGCGCGGATGAAGCAGCCGGAGATGCGCGCGCGAATCCTGTCCGAGATGCGCGCGGACAAGAAATCGGAATTCGCCGACCTGGTTGTCCGCCACCCCGACAAGGTGCTGATGCTGGCCTTCAAGAATCCGGCGCTGAAGCCGCTGACCGGCAAGACGCTTGCCGAGATCGCGAAGCTGCGCGGCAAGAGCCCGGACGACACCGCGATCGACCTCGTCATCGAGGACGGTAGCCGCGTCGGCGTCGCCTATTTCATCATGGACGAAGCCAATGTCCGGCGCGAGGTGCAGCTGCCGTGGATGAGCTTCGGCTCGGACGAGGCGGCGCAGGCGCCCGAAGGCGCGTTCCTGCTCTCCGCCTCCCATCCGCGCGCCTACGGCAATTTCGCGCGGGTGCTCGGCCATTATGCCCGCGACGAGCATCTTATGCCCCTTCAGGAGGCCGTGCGGCGCTTGGCGGCGCTTCCGGCTCAGAATCTCGGCATCAAGGATCGCGGCATGCTGAGGCCAGGCTATTTCGCCGATATCGCCGTCTTCGATCCGGCGAAAATTCAGGACCACGCGACCTACGAGAAGCCGCAGGTCTTCGCGACCGGCATGCGCGAGGTGTTCGTCAACGGCGTCGAGGTTGTGCACGACGGGGCGCATACCGGCGCCACGCCCGGGCGGTTCGTCAAAGGGCCCGGCTGGAACCGCTGCCCGCCGACGTCGACGCACTGAGCTCCCGCGCCAGGAAGGCTTCGACGTCGTCGAGTTCGACGGTTTTGTCGACAAAGGCTGCGCCGATGCCGCGGACGAGGATGAACGGCACGCGGCCGCCACTCGCTTTCTTGTCTGCCTTGATGTGATCGATGAGGCTCTCCGGCGTGCCGATCTCGAGCCGCGTCGGCAGCCCAATGGCCCCCAAATGGCGGATCGCGCGCTCGGCGTCGGCCGGCGGGCAGAGCCCGCACTCGGCGGAGAAGCGGAAGGCGAGGGCCATGCCCAGAGCCACCGCCTCGCCGTGGAGATAGGTCGAAAAGCCCCCCTCCGCCTCCACCGCATGGCCGAACGTATGGCCGAGGTTGAGCAAGGCGCGGCGGCCCGTCGTCTCGCGCTCATCCTCCGCCACGATCGCCGCTTTCATCCGAACGCTGGTCTCGATCGCATGCGCCCGCGCTTCGGCATCGCCGGCCAGCAGGGCGGCCCCATTCTCCTCGCACCACGCGAAGAAATCCACATCGCCGATCAGCCCGTATTTCACCACCTCGGCATAGCCGGCGCGGATCTCGCGCGGCGGCAGGGTGTCCAGCGTGGTCGGATCGATCAGCACGGCGGCCGGCTGGTGGAAAGCGCCGATCATGTTCTTGCCGCCGGCCGCGTTGATCGCCGTCTTGCCGCCGACCGAGGAATCGACCTGGGCGAGCAGGGTCGTCGGCACCTGCACGAAATTGCAGCCGCGCTTGAGGATCGCGGCGGCGAAGCCGGTCAGATCGCCCACCATGCCGCCACCGAAGGCGACGATATGGTCGCTGCGCTCCATGCCGAGCTCCAGCAGCCGCTCGCTGAGCGCAGCCAGTTGGGCCCAGCTCTTGCTCCTCTCCCCCGCCGGCACGACGATCGGCACGATATCGAGGCCGCTCGCCCGCAGCCTGTCCCCCTGCGCCGCCCACACCGCCTCGTCCGATACGACGACCACCCGCCCGCCGCGCGCGAAAGGCGCGAGCGCCTCGCCGGCACGGTCGAGCAGCCCCTCCTCGATCCGGATTTGATAGCTGCGGTCGCCCAGCGCGACGTCGACGATGCTCATACCGGCTGCCATTCCGCGAGCGCCGCGACGATTCGCTCCACCGTCTTTTCGTGCGGGCCGCCGCGGCTCGGCACGTGCAGGTGCGCCTCCGCATAATAGGGATTTCGCTTGTCGCCGAGGTCGCGCAGGGTGGCGAGCGGGTCCTTTCCTTTGAGCAGGGGCCGATTGTCCCGCCGCTTCACCCGCGCCGCCAACGTCTCCGCCTCCGCCTTCAGCCAAACCGCGACGCAATGTTCGAGGATCAGGGCGCGGGTCTCCGCATCGACGAACGCGCCGCCGCCGGTGGCGATCACCTTGGGCGAGCCATCGATCAGCCGCCGCATCACCCGCCGCTCGCCATCCCGAAAGCTCGCCTCCCCGAACCGCTCGAAAATCTCGGGAATGCTCTGATCGGCCGCTTTGACGATCTCCTCGTCCGAATCGACGAACGGGAGGCCGAGCCGTTTCGCCAGCCGCCGGCCGACCGTCGTCTTGCCCGCCCCCATCAGACCGACGAGGACGATGCTGCGATCGGGCGAGACGTGCGTCTGGTCCATGCGGAGGGGCTATACATAGGGCTCTGTCGTGGGGCAAAAGGCGCGCCATGCGTATCTCCCCACCCCCCGGGCGCCGCAAGTCGCGGGCCCCCATCATCCTTCTGATCCTGGTCATCCTGCTGATCGCCTTCCTGGTCTGGCTCAGCACCCGGAATACCGAGGTTCCGCAGCAGCGGATCGAGCAGGACGTGACCAATGAAGCGCTGGCGCACTAGGAGCCTGCTGCTCGCCGGCGGCGCGGCGCTGGCGATCGCGCTTCCGGTCTTCGGCCCGGCCTTCGGCCAGCGCGACAAGGCGCCGCAATCCCTGCTGCCGCCGGGATTCGGCGAGCAGAACCCGCCGCCGAAGGAGAAGGCGCCGGAGCGTCCTGCGGCTGCCGCCCCCGCCGCGGGCGCAGCGGCTGCCGGCCCGACTCCCGCGCCGGCAGGAGCGGCTCCGGCCGGTGCCGCCCCCGCAGCTGGCGGGGGTGTCTCGGCCGTCGTCGAAAGCGACGAACCGGCTGTCGAGAACAATGCGACGCAGGACCTGGAGAACCAGGCCGAGAACGAGGCGCCGCCGGCGATCGAGATTCCCGATTTCGCCCGCCGCCCGACCGATGTCGTCGGCCCGCTGACGCCGATGAACTGGGGGCTCGGCCAGGACGAGTTCGGCAACGCCAACGGCATCTTCCTCGCCAGCCTGATGCGGCGGCTGGACGCGCCCTTGCCCTCGCGCTGGGAATCGATGCTGCTCCGCCGGGCGCTGCTCTCGCGGATCCAGGCGCCGGCGGGGGTGAACCCGGTCGATTGGGTGGCGGAGCGTTCCTGGCTGCTGCTGCGCATGGGCGAGGCCGACGCGGCGCGGCTCCTCGTCCAGTCGGTCGACGTCGACCAGTTCACGCCGCGCATGTTTACCGTGGCGGTGCAGTCGGCGCTTGCGACCGCCGATCCCGCGGCTCTGTGCCCGCTCGTCGGCCCCGGCCGTTCCGTCTCCGACGAGCCGATCTGGCCCCTCGCCGACGCCATGTGCGCGGCGCTGCGCGGCGATTCGGGCCGGGCCAGCGAGCTGATCGACCAGGCGCGCGGCCAGAGCGGGGCGGGCGGCATCGACCTGGAGCTGGCCGAGAAGGTGATCGGCGCCGGCTCGAACACGCGTCGCGCCGTGGCCATTCAGTGGGACGGAGTCGATTCGATCAACAGCTGGCGCTTCGGCATCGCCAGCGCGACGGGGCTGAAGATCCCCGACAATCTGATGACCGGCGTCGGGTCCCAAGTCTGGGCTTGGGAGGCGCGCGCGCCGATGATCCCGCTCGACCAGCGCGTCGAGGCGGCGCAGGTCGCCGCCTCGCTCGGCGTCTTTTCCAGCGCGTCCCTGGTCGCGATGTACAGCAGCATCGCCGACACGACCGACCCCTCCGACATCGAGGGGACGGTCGGCGGGCGGCTGCGCCGGGCGTTCGTCGGCGGCGACTGGAAATCGCGCGTCGGCGTCATGCACGACCTCTGGGATGAGGCGAAGAATCCGGTCGATCGCCACGCCCGCCTGATCCTCACCGCCACCGCCGCCGCGCGCGTTCCGCCGTCGAAGGATTATGGCGACCGCATTCCCGACCTGATCGCCTCGATGATGACCGCCGGGCTCGACCAGCCGGCGGCGCGCTGGGGCGGCGTGGTCGATTCGCTGGGCGACGACCGCGCCTGGTCGATCCTCGCCGTCGGCTCGGCCCGGCCGAGCGTCGACGTCAGCTCCGGGCGCGTGCGCGACTTCGTCAAGCATGCGGATGAGGAGAGGGGCAAGCTGCTGGTCGCAGCGCTGGCGGGGCTCGGTCGCCTGCAGGATCCGGGCGCTTATGGGGTGAACCCGAACCCCGTCTCCCGCTGGGAGGCGATGATCGAGGCCGCCGCGCGCAACCATCAGGCCGGGACCGTCGCCCTGCTCGCCGGTGTCGGCATGCAGACCTCGGACTGGCGCGGGGTGCCGCCCGAGCATCTCTACCAGATCGTCTCCGCCCTCCGCGCCGTCGGCCACGAATACGAGGCGCGGATGATCGCCGCCGAGGCGATGAGCCGGCTGTGAGCGCGTCGGGGGAGGACGGGCAGCTCATCCCCGCTTTCCTCGAGATGATGGCGGCCGAAGCGGGCGCAGCGACCAACACCCTGCTTGCCTACGAACGGGATCTCCGCGGCGCTTCGGAGCTGCTCGGCGGCCGCCTCTCGTCCGTCGGCAAGGAGGAGCTGAAGCGGCTTTCGGAAGCCTGGCTCCCGCTGAAGCGCGCCACCGTGGCGCGGAAGGCCGCGTCCTTGCGCCGCTTTTACGGCTTCCTGCTCGACGAAGGGCTTCGCGCCGACGACCCTTCCGCCGCCCTTCCCCGCCCGGCCGGCGGGAGGCCCCTTCCCAAGGTGCTCGACCACCAGGCGGTCGACGCCCTCTTCGCCGAGATCGAGCGGCGCAAGACGGAGGAGCCCGGGGCGGCGGCTTTGCGCCTCTCCGCGCTGGTCGAATTGCTCTACGGCTCCGGCCTCCGCGCTACCGAGCTCGTCTCGCTGCCCCGCCACGCCCTCCGGCCGGACCAGCCTTTCCTGATCCTGCGCGGCAAGGGGGCGAAGGAAAGGCTGGTGCCGATCTCGGACCGCGCCCGCGCCGCCGTCGCCGAATGGGCGACCCTGGTGCCGCGCGATTCCCTCTGGCTCTTCCCCTCGGGTAAGAAGCATCTGAGCCGCGTGCGCCTCTACCAGCTGATCCGCGAGCTCGCCGCCGCGGCGGGCATTCCGCCCGAACGGATCAGCCCCCACGTCCTCCGCCACGCCTTCGCCACTCATCTGCTCGAAGGCGGCGCGGACCTGCGCGCGCTCCAGCTGCTGCTCGGCCATGCCGACATCGCCACCACCCAGATCTACACCCATGTCGACAGCCGCCGGCTGATCGAGCTGGTCAACAGCCGTCATCCGCTCGCCGATCCGGGCCGCGTTGACGCGCGGCGGCGTCCCGCCTAACCCGCGCCCGTTCATGGCCACCTTCCTCGACTTCGAAAAATCGATCGCCGAGCTCGAATCGCGCATTGAGGAGCTGCGCGAGACGGCCGAGGGCAGCGACATCAACATCGACGCCGAGATCGAGCGGCTCCAAGTCAAGTCCGACCGGATGCTGCGCGACACCTATGCGAAGCTGACGCCGTGGCAGAAGACCCTGGTCGCCCGCCACCCCGACCGGCCGCACCTCAAGGATTATGTCGCCGCTCTGGTGGACGATTTCATGCCGCTCGCCGGCGACCGCGCCTTTGGAGAGGACGCGGCGATCGTCGGCGGCCTCGGCCGGCTCGGCGGCCGGCGGATCATGCTCATCGGCCATGAGAAAGGCGACGATACCGCCAGCCGCCTCAAGCACAATTTCGGCATGGCCAAGCCGGAGGGCTATCGAAAGGCGGTGCGGCTGATGCAGCTCGCTGACCGCTTCGGCCTGCCGGTGGTGACGCTCGTCGACACCGCCGGCGCCTTTCCCGGCGTTCAGGCGGAGGAGCGGGGCCAGGCGGAGGCGATCGCCCGCTCGACCGAGGAATGCCTCGCGCTGAGGGTGCCGATGGTCGCTGCGATCGTCGGCGAGGGCGGCTCGGGCGGTGCCATCGCCATCGCCACCGCCAATCGCGTGCTGATGCTGGAGCATAGCGTCTATTCGGTGATCTCGCCGGAAGGCTGCGCCTCGATCCTCTGGCGCACGGCCGAGAAAGCGGCGGAAGCCGCCGAGGCGATGAAGGTCACGGCGCAGGACCTCGAGCGGCTCGGCGTCATCGACCGGATCGTCCCCGAGCCGGTCGGCGGCGCCCATCGCGATTCCGCCGAGACGATTGCGACGCTCGGCCGCGCGATCGAGGAGGAGCTGGACGGGCTTTCGAGCGAGTCCGGCGACGCGCTCAGGGCTCAGCGACGGGCAAAGTATCTGTCGATCGGCTGACCGGCTGCGTCCGGTCGACGATGCGGAACAGCATGGATCGTCCGTTGGTCCAGACCGGCACCATCCCCTTCACCAATGAGGGATCGTAAGTGGGCGGATTGATCAGCCAGAGATAATCGAACGCCGCGCGCGGGAAGCTGCGCAGCGATGCGTCGAGCGTCGGCCAGCGGTTCACCGGGCAATCGTGCAGGCGGACGATCTGCGAAGGATCCCTCCGGAACGCGCCCGCGGCCGCATATTCTGAACGATCGAGTTGCGCACCCGCCACCGACCATTGGTCGTTGGAGAAGGCCTCACGCCGAACCACCGCCATCCCGGAGAGATGGTCGTAGCGCGCCATCGTCCATTCGCCGCGGCAGGGCGTCCCGATGAGGGAGACCATGCGGGCGCCGCGGGGCACGTGGTCGAGCGCCGCCAGCTCGCGGTCGAAGGCGCGGCCGTAGAGGCCGAAGCTGATTGTCTCCGCCCCGATCCGCAGCGCGACGAACAGCAGGCCCGCCGTCGCCAGCGCGGGCATCGCATGCTTCGGGCGAATGGCGATGATCGCGATCGCCACCGTATAGGGCAGCATCCGCATGTCCGCGTAAGAGGAGCCGAAAATCTTCTGCGGCAGCAGCAGGTAGATGAGCAGCAGGAACAGGCAGGATGCGGCGAGGTTGCGCGAGAAGCCGAAGCTCCGGCTGCGGATCGCGCAGGCGATCAGGCCCAGGACGAGCAGGATCGAGGGTACGTCGACCCATTTCCACCGGTCGCGGAGCGCGTAGAGCAAATAGTTCACCTTCGGGACGATCGCCAGCCAATGCTCCGTATGGCCTGCGACGTCTCCGCTCCGCCAGAGCGCCATCAGGAGGAGCGGCGGCACCAAAGGCAGGCAGTGCAGCCCGGCGCGGATTGCCGCCTCGAACGGGCGGCGTTCCATGTCCAGCTGGCGCACCAGCCCGGCCGAGAAGGCCATCACGCCCAGCATCCCCCAGCCGAACGTGTGCGCCAGCCACACGATTATCGAGAGGGGGATGAACAAAGCCGCGCGCAGCCGGATACGCCCGAGCCGGCCCAGCCGCAGCCACAGGCCGAAAGCGAGGAAGCACAAGGCCATCGACAGGACGAAGTTCGCGAAGCCGAAGATGAAGGGGTAGGAATAAGCGAAGGGGATCGCGAACAGGGCGGTCGGCGGAATGCGGCCGTGCACTTCCCGCGCCACCCAGAGGAAACCGGCGGCGGTCATCGGCGGCACGCAGATCACGATCAGCTTCACCGCCAGCTCGAGCCCGACCAGCTTCGACAGCGGGATCACCAGCAGGTTCATGCCGAGATTGCCGATCACCGCCCAGTGAAGCGAGTAAAAGCGCTGGAGGTCGGGCGAATGGGCGAGGTCGAGCTCGACCCGATAGGCGGCCATATGGCCGGGCAGGTCGACCAGGGGCGGAATGGTCGGCCAGAGGAGCGGCAGTGCGCAGAAGAGCGCGAGTCCGCCCGCGCCCCACCAGGTCTGCCACCAGCGCAGGGCGCCGCCCTCGTCCTCGTCCATCGGGAGCGTGGCTAGCGCGTCGCGCGGCAAAGGCAATGGCGGCGGCGCATCAGGCCGCGATCACGGCGAGGCGCATGGTCAGCGACGTCGTCTCGCCCGGTGCGAGCACGCGCAGGCCGAGGTCCGGCCAATCCTCTTCCGGCGCGTTCAGCGCGGCGTTGGCGTGGCCGACCGGCTCGGCGGCAAAGAAGCCGCCGGAGGGCGGCGAATAGATGTGGAGGAAGCGCGCGTCGGGCGAAGACAGTTCGATGCGGAACGGCAGACCCGGCGTCTCCATCCGGGCGACGCCGGTCCAGCCGCCGAAGCCATGGTCCAGCTCCTGACCGCAGATGAGGCGATCGCGAAGGGCGTATTTCCCCTCCGCCGGGACCTTCTCCACCGGCAGCACCTGCGCGTCGATCGTCCACGCGCAATCGACCTCCGCATCGATCCGCGTCTGTTCGGTGCAGGGGAAATAGGGATGCAGACCGAGGCCGCAGGGCATCGGCTCACCGTCCTCGTTGGTGCAGGAGAGGCGGACCGTCAGCCCCTCCCGATCGAGCGCGAAATTCTGCCGCGCCTCATAGGCCCAGGGCCATTCGCCCGGCGCATGACGGAAGACCAGCTCCGCCTCCGTCGCGCCCGCCGACGCCACGTCCCAGGACGAAAGCCAGCCCTGGCCGTGAAGTGGGCTCGGATCCCCCTTCAGGTTCGGCTGCAGCACAATCTCCCGTCGGCGGAAAACGAAGCGGCCACCGCGCACCCGGTTCACGAACGGCACGAGCGGAAAACAGGCCATATCGAGGGCGTTCGTCGATTTTCCTTCAACCCCGCGCAAACACGGTATTCTTTCGCCTTGCGGTGTGCAGTACTCAAGGCGCGCGACGCTGCCGCCCAGGGGGGGCACCAGCTGAAGCTCGAGTGGCCCGGAGGAGAGGGTCAGAAGGCCGGATTCGGTCGCGTTCATGAACGCTCCCATACGAACCGATTCAGCCTTCCGAAACTCTCCTGTGGGTAAATGCAGTTTAGTCTTGCACCGAGATTCCGGCGCAAGCTAAGTTTCACCCGGGGAAGGACCGGGAGGGTGGGTAGATGAGTAAGCGGGTTAAGGACTTCATCGAAGTCAAGGATTGCGCGTCGCTCGACGAATTGATCGAGCGGCTGATCGAGGTTCGGGCGAACCTCCCGGAAACGGCCGAGCCGGAAGTGAAGATGCGGGGCGACGACGTGTTCGGACGTCATGTCTGCGTCAGCTTCTATCGGCCGCAGACGGCGGAGGAAGCCGAGTGCGACGCGCGTTACGCCGAGGCCTATCGCGTCTCGCGCGAGCGCGAGCTCAGCCGACTGCAGGACGAGCTGGGCTTCTGCCCGGTTCCCGAGCGCAGCCGCCGGCGCCTCAGGATCGTCGCCTGAGCTAAGGCGTGTCCCGCTCCGGCGGGATTTCGTTCATTGCGGTGACAGCCGCTTTCGTGTTGCCCGAAGCATGATTCTTCCGGCGACGCGATGGCGGCTCAATCCCTGATCTCCCTGTTATGGCTGTCCGCGCCGGCTTCGGCCGCCGCGGGTGCTTCCGCGCCGCCGCAGGAGATCGTCGTCACCGCGCCGTCACTGCCCGGCCTGGATCCGGCGCGGCTGCCGGCCGCCAGCGACACGCTCGACGCGAGCGACATCCGCCACGCCGGCACAGCCGATTTGCTGCGCTCGCTGGACGCGGCGCTGCCCGGCGTCTCGCTCGACGAGGCGCAGGACAATCCGTGGCAACCGAACCTTCTCTATCGCGGCTATGAAGCGAGCCCGCTCGGCGGCGATGCCCAAGGGCTCGCCGTCTATGTCGACGGCGCGCGATTCAACCAGCCGTTCGGCGACACCGCCAATTGGGAGCTGATTCCCGACATCGCGGTGGATCGGGTGACGCTCCAGGGCTCCAATCCCGTCTTCGGCCTCAACGCGCTCGGCGGCGCGCTCGCGGTGGACCTGAAGAGCGGCCGGACCTTCCAGGGCATTGCGGGCGAGGCAAGTCTCGGCCGGTTCGGCCGGCGAGAAGCGGCCGCCGAAGCCGGCGCGCGCGGCGCCGGCACATCCTTCTACATTGCCGGCAGCGTCGCCCATGACGATGGCTGGCGCGATTTCTCGCCGTCAAACCTGCGCCAGATCTACGCGCAACTCGGCCGCGACGGCGCTTGGGGCACGATCGACCTCCGGCTGATGGCCGCCTCGAGCGACCTCACCGGCAACGGCCCGGCGCCGGTCGAGCTGCTGGCGGCCCGCCAGCAATCGGTCTTCACCTGGCCCGACGAGACGCACGACCGCTACGGGCGTGCTCTTCTGTCGGGCGATTTCGTGCTCGGCCCGCATCTGCGGCTCAAGCCGAACCTCTATTTGCAGCGCTTCCGCCAGCGCAGCCTGAACGGCGATCTTTCGGACGCGGAGCCCTGCCCGGCCGACGACACTCTGCTGTGCCTCAATAACGCGCCGCTGACCGATCCGCAGGGACAGGCGTTCGCCGCCCTCCAAGGCGATACCACTTATGCACAGCTCAACGTCACGCGCACCGCGACCACCGGTTATGGCGCATCACTCCAGCTCGACGGCGACGGCGCCTTAGCCGGCCTCGCCAACCGCTTCGCGCTCGGCGCCGCCTATGACGGCAGCCGCTCCCGCTTCACCGCTTCCTCCACGCTCGGCGCGCTCACGAACCAGCGCGGCTTCGGCGATGCGCAAGGAGTCATCGACATGGACGGTGGCCCGATCGTGCCGGTCGACGTGGACAGCCGCCGCGACGATATCGGCTTCTATGCCGCCGACACGCTCACCCCTCTGCCCGGCCTCGATCTCACCATGGCCGCGCGCTACCAGAGTTCCTCGCTCGGCCTGAAGGATCGGCTCGGGACGGCATTGTCGGGCCATCACGTCTGTCGCCGGCTCAACCCATCGGCGGGATTGGTCTGGCGGCTCGGAAAGAATGTCTCCGCTTATGGCGGCTATGCCGAGGCGAACCGCGCACCGACGCCGGCGGAATTGTCCTGCGCGGACCCGCAGGCGCCCTGCTCGCTTTCCGCCTTCTTTCTCGCCGATCCGGACCTGCGCCAGGTCGTCTCCCGCACCTGGGAGGCCGGGCTGCGCGGCCGCACGTCCGCCGGCGCGCTGCAGCTTTCCTGGCATGCCGGCGGCTGGCGCGCCGACAATGACGACGACATCGCCTTCGCCGCGAGCGAGACGCGCGGGCGCGCCTTCTTCCGCAATATCGGCCGGACGCGCCGCCAGGGGGTCGAGGCGGAGCTGAATGCGACCGCGCCCGGCTGGTCGGCACGGCTGAGCTACGTCCTCACCGATGCCACCTATCGGAGCGCCTTCGTGCTCGCCTCGCCGGACAATCCCGCGGCCGGACCCGACGGCACGATCCAAATCGTGCCCGGCGACCGCCTGCCCGGCATCCCGCGCCACCGGCTGAAGGCGAGCCTCAAGCGACGCTGGGAAGGGCGAGGCTGGATTGCCCTCGATGCGCAATATGCAAGCGGCCGCTGGCTGGAGGGCGACGAAGCCAATCTGACGCAGCCGACCGGCGCCTATTGGCTCGCCGACCTCTCCGCCGGTCTCGAGGTCGGAAAAAGGTTCGAGCTGTTCGCCCAGGTGCGCAACCTGTTCGACCGCAAATATGCCACCTTCGGCACCTTCTCCGAAACGTCGGCCATCGCCTTCGCCGAAGCGCCCGGTATCTCCGACCCGCGCTCGCTCAGCCCCGGCGCGCCGCGCACCTGGCTGGTCGGCGCGCGGGCGCATTTCTGATCACCATTCGGCGAAGCTGCCGTCGGCGAGGCGCCAGATCGGGTTGCGCCAGCGGTGCTTTTCCTTGTCGGCTTCGCGCACCGCCGCTTCGTCGATGGTGACGCCGAGGCCGGGGCCTTCCGGGATCGGCAGATAGCCGTCGACCGGGCTCAGCACGTCCTTGTCGGTGATGAACTCGAGCAGATCGTGGCCGACATTGTAGTGGATGCCGAGCGACATCTCCTGGATCGCGACGTTCGGCGCCGTGGCGGCGAGCTGGAGGCAGGCGGCGAGCGCCAGCGGCCCCAAGGGGCAATGCGGCGCCACCGCGACATCATAGGCTTCGGCCATGGCGGCGATGCGGCGGCATTCGGACAGACCGCCGGCATGGCTGAGGTCGGGCTGGATGATGTCGACCGCGCCGCTCTCGAAGAAGGGCTTGAAGTCCCAGCGCGAATAGAGCCGTTCGCCGAGCGCGATCGGGGTGGAGACGAGGTGGGCGATCTGTGCCAGCCCCTCGTGATTCTCCGACAGCAAAGGCTCCTCGATGAACAGCAGCCCAAGCGGCTCCAGCGCCTTGGCGAGCTGCTTCGCCATCGCCCGGTGGACGCGGCCGTGGAAATCGAGGCCGACGTCCATCCCCTCCGCCTGCGCCGCCTTGACCCGCTCGACCACCTCATCGAACAATTTCGGCGTGCCGATCCAGTCGAGCTCGGCGGTCGCGTTCATCTTGACCGCCGAGAAGCCCTGGCCCCGGCGCGAGCGGGCGGCCTCGCCGATCTCGTGCGGCCGGTCGCCGCCAATCCAGGCATAGGCCCGGATGCGGTCGCGCACCTTGCCGCCCATCATTTGCCAGGCGGGGAGGTTCAGCGCCCGCCCCTTGAGGTCCCAGAGCGCCTGGTCGAGCCCGGAAAGGGCGGACATGAGCACCGGCCCGCCGCGGTAGAAGCCGCCGCGATAGGCGACCTGCCACATATCCTCGATCGCGAAAGGATCGTGGCCGATGAAGCGGTCGCGCAAGGCGGCAAAGGCGCCGTCCACCGCCTCGGCATGGCCTTCGAGGCTCGCCTCGCCCCAGCCGACGGCGCCCTCGTCCGCCTCGACGCGGACGAACAGCCAGCGCGGCGGGACGAGGAAGGTTTCGATGCGCGCGATCTTCATGCGCCGCTCTCCGGCTGGGAAGGTTCGGTGACGAAGCTCTTGAGCCGCCGCGCCGCATCCGCCTGCTGCTCCCGCACGAACTGACGATCCCATTGCGACGGCGGCACGATCGGCACGGAAAGACAGAGGCTGGAGGCCGGCAGCACGTCCCGCCAGTCGGCGATCAGCTTCTTATAAGCCTTGCCGACGTTGCGGATGTTACGGTCGAGGTCGAACAGCCCGAGCGGGTTCACATTATGGTTCTGCTCGCGAAGCGCCGTGTCCCAGTCGACCTGGTCGGTCAGCGAATACCAGGTGAAGCCGACGGTCGGGATGCCGACGTTGCGAATCCTGAGCACATTGGCCCATTCCTTCCACAGCCACTGCACCGCCTCCTGCCCGGTCGGTCCCTCCTTGAGGTTGGTCTCGGTGTGCATCACCGGCACCCGGTAGCGGTTGTAATATTGCCGGGTGATCTCGCTGTAGCCGAACACCTCGCCCGACGCCTCGGTATGGCCGTCGGCGAACACGCGGTGCTCGTTGGTCATGTAATAATCGTTGCCGAGGATGCAGTGCTGCTTCAGCCGGTGCTTCAGGAAGAAATGATATTCCTCCTTCGAGAAGCCGTGGTCGAGCAGGTATTCGTACATCTCGCTGTCGACCCGGCGCCCGTAATTGAGGTCGAGCGTGAGGAAGCGCATCGAGTTCATCACCTCGGCCGGGCCGATCGCGGCCGGGCTGTCGGCGTGGAAATATTCCGAGCTTTCCGACTGGATGAAGATCGCGTCCGGCCGCCGCTTCAATATCTCGATCATGGCGAGGACGTTCGCCTTGACGATGTGCTTCAAGGCGGTGACGAACGAGCGGTCGTCGGTCTTCTGCTCGTTCCACCAGCCATATTTCGCCGAGAAGACGGCGCAGATGAACATCTCGTTGACCGGTGTGTAGAGCTGCACCCACGGATAGCGGTCGGCGAAGGCGCCGGCATAGGTGGCGAAGAGCTGCGGGAAATCCGGATTCTGGAAATTGCCGATCCAGTCCGGCACGCCGAAATGGCAGAGGTCGACGATCGGCGTGATGTTGCGCCGCTTCAGCTCCGCGAAAGTGATGTCGGGGAATTCCCAATCGTATTTCCCGGGGCCGAGGAAGGTCCGGTAGAGGGCCGGCCCGTAGCGCAGATAATGGAGACCGATCTCCTCGACGCAGTCGAAATCGGTGCGCCAGTGGCGGTAGTGGCCGCACACCTCCATCTCGTCGACCCGGGTGCGGCCGCCGTTGATGGTCGGGATGCTGTTCTCGATCCCGGTGGCGAACATGAAATTGGCGATGGGATCCCTCCCTCGGATTACGCGCGTCTTGCGACAGCGGGCTAGCGGGCAATCGGCGTCCGGGCCAGCCTCCACGCGGGGAAAATGACCCTGCGGCGAAGAAAGTTTCACCAGCCGCCGCGCGCCGCGGCTTGTCGCCTGCCTGAGCCGATGCCAAGACCGCCGCATGACCCGATTCAGCCGCGGCCTCCTCGCGGGCCTGTTCGCCCTCATCGCCGTTCCGGCCTTTGCGGCACCGGAGCCGCCGCGGCAAATCGCGTTCACGTTCGACGACCTGCCGGTCCACGGTCCACTGCCGGCGGGGGAGACGCGGCTCGGCGTCGCCAAGGAGCTGATCGCGGCGCTCAAGGCGGCGGGGCTGAAGGGCGTCTACGGCTTCGTCAACGGCGGCTTCGCCGAAGCCGCTCCGGGGAGCGAAGCCGTCTTCCCCGCCTGGCGCGAGGCGGGCTTCCCGCTCGGCAACCATACCTGGTCGCACCCCAATCTCAACGATCTTTCCGTGCAGGATGAAGAGGCGCAGATCGCCCGCGACGAGCCGCTCCTGCAGCAGATCGCCGGCGGCGCCGACTGGCATTGGTTCCGCTATCCTTTCCTTCAGGAGGGAACGGACCCGGCAAAGCGCGAGGAGGTTCGCCGCTTCCTCGCGAGCCACGGCTACCACATCGCCCAGGTGACGATGGACTTCGCCGATTACGCCTTCAACGAGCCCTATGCCCGCTGCATGGCGAAGGGCGACCAGGCCGCGGTGGCCAAGCTGGAGCAGGCCTATCTCGACTCGGCGCGCGAGAATGCCCGCGGTTTCCGCACGCTTTCGAAGGCGCTTTACGGCCGCGACATTCCCTATGTGCTGCTGATGCACATCGGCGCGTTCGACGCGCACATGCTGCCGCGCCTGCTCGCCCTCTACCGCGAGCTCGGCTTCCGCTTCGTCACCCTCCCCGAAGCCGAGCGCGACCCGGCCTATGCGAGCGACGTCGACCCCTCGCTGCCGCCCGAGCCGGTCGGCCTCGTCGCCAAGGCGCGCGCGAAGGGCATCCCGATCCCGCCGCTCTACACGCAACTTCCTCTGCTCGATGAGATGTGCCGGTAAAGCGCCTGCGCAGCTCCGCGATACTACAGCGTCAGCGCGGCTCCACGACAGGCAGGACCGCCCGGTGCCTCGCGCCCTCGTGATCCCACCGCACCGTGAGGTGCCTGGCGCGGTTGAGCAGCACGTCCCAACTTCGCCGGTCGAATGCCGTGACGGGCCGGCCGTCTATCGCAACGATATGATCGCCGGATGCCACCCCGGCCCGCTCCGCGGCAGAATCGTGCACGACACTCCGAATTTCCCCCGTCTCCAGCGCGATGGTGAATCCGGGCGTGGGATCGGCACGAATCTCGAACCGGTTGCCCGTGGAGAGAGGCTCGAAGCGGACGATCCTGCGCGCGGGATCGAACGCAAGGCGGAATTGGCGCAATACCTTATAGCCCAGGTCGCCGACAGGAAGGAGATCGTTGATTCCGATCACCGCTCCATCGGCATGAACCGGCCCAAGGGCAACACGATACTTCAATGTCGTGACGGAGGTAGGCTGGACGGTTTCACCATTCAGAACGTTTCCGGCCGTCCTTGGCGGGTGGACGAACCGCGCGCCGGTCAATTCGTCGCTGCGCAACTCCAGCCCATAAGCGTCGTCACCAGTGTCGATCAGCGTCTGGATCGTTCTCCCACCAATGACGAGCGGAATGGTCGGAACGTTTAGCGGCATCAGGTAAGGAAGCTTAAACGCGCGCTTCAGCGGCATCGGAGCCGTGCTCACGGTCAGGCGACGTGCTTTCAGATCGAAAAGCAGATTGGAGGCACCGAATGCGGGAAAGCCGAGGAGCCCGTCGACGCCGGGATTGTCGTCGGTGTGCACCGCCCACAGATCTTGGAGCGTCACGCCGCCGACCGTCATGCTTGCGATCCGCACGATGTCACGGTGTCCGCCGCGATCGAACATGACCGGGGTCCGCGCCGCCTGGACGACGCGGCTGCTCACGACCGAATAAGCGGCGCCGGTATCGAGCAGGAAGACGAAGGGGCCCTGCCCGTTCACATAGACGCGGAGATAGGGGCATTTATAGTGGCCGCTTGAATCGGTCGCATCCAGCCGAAGCGTGACGGCAGGCCCGGTGAGCTTCACCGACGCGGTGGCCGCGAAAAGCTTCGCTCGCACCTCGGGCGTCAACTCCCGCACGCCGGCGCTGTCGGCGGTCGAGGCGAGACAAGCCGCCAAGCAGAGACCGGCCCGCCCGCTCCACTTCCGCGGCTTTGCGCTGCCAAGCCGGAAGGTCCACGACAGAAGGGAACGACCTGAAGTTTCCATCAAATCCTCCGTTCGAGCCGAGCGCTGCCGCTCCAGCCACCAAGTAGCCACGCTACACCAGATTTGACCTTCGACACACGGTGCCGCGACGCGGGGCGGGACGGGTTCCCTCGGCGAAGTTGTGCCAATGCCCGACAGGTGGGACCTAAAGCCGTCCCGCGCGTTGCTGGGGCTGCGAGAGGACGGGATGCGCTGGGCTGAGGGTTTCATCGCGGTCGACTGGGGGACGACGAACCGGCGCGGCTATCGGCTGGGGCCGGGCGGCCGGCTCGAGGACCGGATGGAGGACGATCGCGGCATCCTCGCCGTCCCCGCCGGCGGCTTTCCCGCGGCGGTGGAGCGGATCCGGGAAAGGCTTGGCGACCTGCCCCTGCTGCTCGCCGGCATGATCGGCTCCAATCGCGGCTGGCACGAGGCGCCTTATGCGCCGGCGCCGGCCGGCCTACCGGAGCTGGCGGAGCGGCTGGTCTGGGCCGAGCCCCGGCGCGTGGCGATCGTGCCCGGCGTCTCCTACGCTGCCGGCGATGCGGCGGACGTGATGCGGGGGGAGGAAGTGCAGATTCTCGGCGCCTATGCCGAGGGGCTGGTCGGCGATGGCGCGCCGATCTGTCACCCTGGCACGCACAACAAGTGGATCCGGCTGGAGGACGGCCGCATCGCCTCCTTTCGCACCGTGATGACGGGCGAGATATTCAATCTGCTCAAGGAGCATAGCATCCTCGCCGATTTGCTCGGCGGCCCGATCGAGCCGGGCGTGGCCTTCGAGGCGGGGGTCAAGCACGGTCACGATCATGACGACCTCACCGCCGAATTGTTCTCGATCCGCGCGCGGGTGCTGCTCGGCAAGGCGCGGCGCGAGGATGCGGGCGCCTATGCGAGCGGATTGCTGATCGGATACGATCTCAAGACGGGGCTCAAAGGCGCCGGCGAGGTGGCGGTGATCGGCCGGCCGGACTTGACGCGCCTGTTCGCAGCCGCGATCCGCCATTGCGGGCGGCAGGCGCGGGAGGTCGACGGCGAAACCGCCTTTCTCGCCGGCGCGCGGCATCTGGCGGAGCGCATCGAATGAACCCAAAGGACGAATTGAAAAGGCGGCTGGACGAATGCCCGCTCGTCGCGATCATCCGCGGCGTCACGCCCGGCGAGGCGGAGGCGGTGGGCGATGCGATCTACGAGGCGGGCATCCGCATCATCGAAGTGCCGCTCAACTCACCCGAGCCGCTGAAGAGCATCGAGATCCTGGCGAAGAGCCTCGGCGAGCGGGCTTTGGTCGGCGCCGGCACCGTACTCGACGCCGCGGACGTGGCGCGGGTGAGGGATGCGGGCGGCCGCATCATCGTCTCGCCCAGCACGTTCGCACCGGTGATCGAGGCGACGGCCGCGGCGAACATGGTTTCGTCGCCCGGCTTCTACACGCCGTCCGAGGCGTTCGAGGCGCTGCGGGCGGGCGCCCATTCGCTGAAGCTGTTCCCGGCCGAAGCGGCGAGCCCCGCCGTCGTCAAGGCGATGCTCGCCGTGATCCCGCGCGGCATTCCTTTGCTCGTCGTCGGCGGCGTCAAGCCGGACACGATGCGGCCGTGGATCGAGGCGGGCGCGGCCGGCTTCGGCCTCGGCTCCGGCCTCTACGCGCCCGGCCGCTCGGCGGCCGAGACCGGCGCCCGGGCACGCGCTTATGTCGAGGGAGTGAAAAGATGAGCGAGACGTTGCGGATCGGCATCGTCGGCTACGGCAAGATCGCGCAGGACCAGCATGCGCCCTCGATCGCCGCCAATCCGCGCTTCGAGCTGGTCGCGACCGTCAGCCGCAGCACCGACGGCGCGCCGGGCATCCCCAATTTCCCGACGCATACCGACATGCTCGCGCAGGTGAAGGACCTCGACGCCGTGGCGGTCTGCACGCCACCCTCGGTCCGCTATGCCATCGCCCGCGACTGCATCGAGGCGGGGCTGCAGACCCTGCTCGAAAAGCCGCCCGGCGTGTCGCTGAGCGAGGTGGAGGAGCTGGCGCGGCTAGCGGCGCAGAAGCCGGTGACGCTCTTCACCACCTGGCACGCGCAGCACAATCCGCCGGTGGAGGAAGCGGCGGCCCTGCTGAAGAACCAGCGCATCGCCTCCATGACGATTGAGTGGAAGGAAGACGTCCGCAAATGGCATCCGGGCCAGGCCTGGGTGTGGGAGCCGGGCGGCTTCGGCGTGTTCGATCCCGGCATCAACGCCATGTCGATCGCCACCCGCATCTTCCCCGGCGCCTTGTTCGTGCGCGAGGCGGAGCTGCTCTTCCCGCAAAACAAGCAGGCGCCGATCGCCGCCAATCTCCGCTTCGAGAGCCCGGCGGCCGACGGTCCGGTCACCGCCGCCTTCGACTGGCGCCAGCAGGGCGGCGAAACCTGGACGATCATTGTGAAGACGGCGGGCGGCGACGAGATCAAGCTGGCCGACGGCGGCGCCCGCCTCTTCCGCAACGGCGAGGAGAAAGCGGCGCCGGGGCCGGGCGAATATCCGTCCATCTACCAGGAATTCGCCGAGCTGATCGATTCGCACACGAGCCATGTCGACGTCGCGCCGCTCCGCCTGGCGGCCGATGCCTTCCTGCTCGGGCGGCGGACGCTCGTGGAGGCGTTCGAGGACTAAGGCGACTAGACGCGAGGCAGGTTGGCCCTTCTCCCCTTGCGGGAGAAGGTGGCTCGGAGAGCCGGATGAGGGGTGCGCGGCGAAGCCGCGCGCCGGACTTCGTCCGGCACCCCCACCCCTGCCCCTCCCCACAAGGGGGGAGGGGTTTTTCCGATCGAGCCAGCTATCTCGCGGATCAGGCCCGCAGCAATTGCGGCGGCAGTGAGCGCTCCGCCCGGCGGAAGGCGGGTTCGTCGTCAACGTCGATCCACCAGCCGTCGCCGATATCGTGGGCGAAGGCGCTGCCGTCCGCCGCGAGGCGCTGGACGCCTTCCGACAGGGAGCCCGAGCCGCCTCCGTCGAGGCTGCGGCGGAGGGCGTCGATCAGGCCGGTCGTGGCGTGGAAGATGCCGGTGTCGATCGCATTGTAATCCTCGATCGTCTTGCCGATGCGATCGATGCGGCCGTCCTCGCCGACGAGCAGCTTGGTCGCGTCGTCGAGATCGAGCTCCGGATTTTCGTGGTGGTAGTCGGCGGCGAGCGTCAGCGCCGCATCCGGCCGGCGGCCCGCCAACAGGCCTCCCACGATCTCCGGATCGAACAGATGGTCCGCCATCAGCAGCAGGAATTCGTCCGCGAGATGCGGCGCGGCGGCGAGCACGGAGAGGCCGTTCGGACGGAGCCAGTCGGGATTGCGCACCGGCTCGATCGGCGCACCCGCCGCTCGGGACAGATGTGGGAGATACTCTTCGATCGCTTCCGCTTCATAGCCGGTGACGACGAGGAACGAGCTCGCGCCCCCCGCCTTCGCCGCCCGCACGATATGGCCGAGCAGCGGCACGCCGTTGACCTCGGCCAGCGGCTTGGACGGGGCGAGGCTGCGCAGGCGCGTCCCCTGCCCGGCGGCGATGATCAGGCACTGCATGGAAGAGCGCTCAGGAGGAACCGCGACCGACGGCCAGCCGGGCGGGCGCGAGCCGCGCGCCGTCGCGCAGCAGGGCCGGCGCCGCGATCAGGATCAGGATCACCCAGAGCAGTGAGAAGAAGGCGAGGCCGTAGGTGATGATCAAAGGCGCGCGAATGACGATGAGGATCGCCCAGGCGAAGGCGAAGAAGTCGCGGCTCATGATGGTGATGAACGAATCGACGATGACGCGGGAAAGGCCGGTCGAGAGCCGTGCGGTGTAGAAGCGCTTGAGGAAATCGAAGCCGGACTGGCCGATCCGCCGCGCCAGCCAGGCCATGATCCCGAGCCCGAGCAAGGCGAGGCCGAGAGTGATCCCGCCGAGGCCGGCGACGCGCGCGCCGTAAAGGCGCCCCATCGCGAGGGTGAAGCCGAGATAGAAGGAAACGTTGGTCGCCATGTCGACGGCGGTGTCGAGCGTCGCGCCGGAGACGCTGCTGCGATAGGAGGCGCGCGCGATCTCGCCGTCGACGCCGTCGATCACCGAAGCGGCATGGAAGAGGAGCCCGGCGGCGACCAGCGCGCCATAGCCCTTGCTCATCAAGGCGACGATCATGGCCATTGCGAACAAGGCGGTCACCACCGTCATGTGCCACGGCCGAATGCCGTCGATGCGCAGCAGGTGGCGCGAGATCGCCTGCGAGATCGGCCGGTTGATCCGGCGGGAGACGATGCCGTCGCCCGGCTTCGACGTCCGCTTCAGCAGCCAGCGCTCGGCCGCGTCTCGGTCGTCGCAAGACACCGCCTGGTCGTCGGCGATGTCGAGCGAGCCGCCGCCGCTCCCCGCGGTCTTCCGCGCCACCGGCTGTCCGCGCCAGCACAGAGTCTGGGCCGCCGATTCGGCGAAATCGCGAAGCGCCTCGGGCGCGACCAGCATCCGGCCCGACACCGCGACCGCCGGCGCGCCCTCATAGCCGTCGAACCGGGCCGAG
Source organism: Allosphingosinicella sp. (assembly GCA_036269695.1). Classification (GTDB taxonomy): domain Bacteria; phylum Pseudomonadota; class Alphaproteobacteria; order Sphingomonadales; family Sphingomonadaceae; genus Allosphingosinicella. The sequence continues at coordinate 128,400 of DATBDY010000010.1, forward strand.
GGGCAGGCGCGGCGGACGTCGTCCCACGCCTCGGCCTTCAGAGGTACGTCGTTCGCGGTGACGATCCTGATGTCGTGCGCGCCCGCGCGGTCGGCCAGCGCCGCCAGATGCGCGCTCACAGCCGCGCCGGCGATGCGGCGTTCCGCCTGTTCGGGGCGCTCGAATCGAAGCAGGAACAGGCCGATCATCGGCCCTCCTGCGGCAAAAGGCGACTTTTCGCTTGGCATTGGCGGCGCATTAGAACGAGAGAACGCCTAAAGACGAGAGGAATATTCATTTGATTGGCTTCGAAGCGACAGTGCGACGAAAAGAGTGCGACCGGGCCCGGCCGGCCGAGCAGCGCAGCATCCATCCGCCTGAGATGGAGGACTGGCTGAACGCCCGCATCTATCACCCCCTTGCCGGTCGGCTGGCCGAGGCGCTGGCCCCCACCCCGGTCACACCGAACATGGTGTCCTTCGCCGGTTGGATGCTGATCGTGGCCGCTGCGTTCCTCTATACGGGGCTGCCCTGGCCGGTCTCGGTGCTGCTGGGCTTCCCGGTCCATGCGCTCTGGCACGTGTTCGACGGCGCGGACGGCGCGCTCGCCCGGCGCACCGGCAAGTCCTCGCCGGTCGGGGAGCTGGTCGACGGCGTCTGCGACTATACCGGCCACATCATCCTCTATGTCGCGCTAGCGGCCTTCCTCGACGACTGGCTCGGCGGATGGGCCTGGGCGCTCGCAATTCTCTCCGGCGCCTCCCGAATCCTGCAGTCGAACCACGCCGAGGGACGGCGTCGCATCTATTTGTGGCGGGTTTACGGCGTTCCGTGGCTGAAGAACGCCTATGCGGCCGATGACGACCGCCTGAAGCGCGCCGGTCCGGTCGCCCGCTTGTTCGAACCTCTTGGCCGCCTCTATGTCGCGGCGGCGGCGGCGGCGGACCCGGTCGGCGACCGGATCGATGCCCTGGTCGCCAGCGCGGAGGCACGGCCGGAGGAGCGGGAGGAGCTGAGCCGGGTCTGCCGAGAGGCGGCGCGGGCGCCGCTCCGCACCCAGACCTTGCTCGGCCCCAATCTGCGCACCGTCGCGCTCGGCATCAGCATGGCGGCGGGTTCGCCTCTGTGGTTCTTCCTGTTCGAGATCGTGCCGCTCAACCTGCTGCTGCTCTGGTCGCAGCGGCTGCAGCGCCGGGCCGATCTCAGGATCCTCGAGCGCCTCGCCGCCTGACCGCGTCGAGCCTTTCCTCGAGGAACGCTTCGATCCGCGCCGCCCGCGCATCCCAGCTAAGGCCGTCCGCCAGCCGAGCCGCATTGGCGCCGAGCCGCGCGCGCAAGGCCGGATCGGCGGCGAGTCGGGCGAACCCGTCCGCGGCCGCGTCGGGATCGTCCGGCGGGACGAGCAAAGCGGTGTGGCCGTCGCGGAGCAACTCGGCCGTGTCGGGGCTGTCGGGGGCGAGGATCGCCCGGCCGGCGGCGAGGTAGGCAAAGGTCTTCAGCGGCAGCACGCAATCGCCGAACCGTTCCAGCGGGGCGCGCGAGGGCGGGATGACGAGAATGTCGGCGGCAAAGAGATAGGCGGGCAGCGCATCCGGCGTCTGCCACGGCAGCACACGCACATTCTCCCGCCCACGCGCCGCCGCTTCGATTGGTCCCTCGCCCTCAGAGCCGACGAGGAGGAACAGAATCTCCGGTCGCCGCGCCGCCGCCTCCAGCAGCCGCTCCAGCCCCTTTCGGGGACTGATCCGCCCCGAATAGAGGGCGATCGTCCGCTCCGGCGGCAGCCCCAGCGCCGCCCGCGCCGCATTCCGCTCCATCGGCGGTCGCATCCGGGCCGGATCGAAGCCGTTATGCGCGACAAGGATCTTCTCCGGCGCCACGCCCAGCCGCCGGAAGCTCTCGGCCGCATAATCGGAATGGAGGATGAAGCCGAGGCAATGCGGCTGCCGCGCCGTCCGCCGGAAGATTGGGCGAAGCCAGCGGACCCGGTCCGGCCACGGCCGATAATGCTCAAAGACGAAGGGCATCAGCGAGAAGCGGCCGATGCCGAGCGACACCGGTATGCGCGAATAGAGAAGATCGCTCGCCCGCAGCGTCGGGTCCCGCAGCACCCGGCGCAGCCAGAGGGTCTGCGGCACGATCATGCCCCCGACCCAGCCTATGCGTCGCTGGACCAGGGCGAAATCGCCTTCCACGCCGTAATAGGACCGCAGGTCGGCGGCCGTGAGGGCCGGATCGTCGCGCCCCTGCGGCATCAGCAGGGTCATCTCGACGCCGCGCCGGGCGAGGGCAGCGACGGTGCTGACCGTCTGCTCCCGATCCGCCTGCCGGCCGAGGCGGGACCACAGCAACGGATAGGTCAGGCGCATCGCGGCCCCGCCTCCACCAGCGCGTCGTAGCAATCCTCCAACGCCGCCGCCTGCCGCGTCGCGTCGAACCGCTCCTCGGCCACCGCCCGCGCGGCGGCGCCCATGCGCGCCTGCAGCTCCGGAGAGGCGACCAGCTCGGCGAGCCGGGCGGCGAGCGCCTGTGCATCGCCTTCCGGAACGACGAAACCGCTGCGGCCGTCGATCACCGCTTCGGGAAGCCCGCTATGGTCGGAGACCACGGACGGCAGCGAGGCGGCAGCCGCTTCGATGACGACGGTCGGCAGGCCTTCGCTGTCGCCGTCGCGCGCGGTGACGCTCGGCGCGGCGAGCAAGGCGGCGCGACCCATCCAGCGGGCCACCTCCTCCGGCGGCTGCGGCCCGAGGAAGCGGACGCGATCGGCGAGCCCACGGGCCGCGGCGTGCCGCTCCAGCTGCGGACGGAGGGGCCCGTCGCCGAGGATGACGAGCTTCGCCTGCGGCACCTCGGCGAGCGCATCGAGCAGGAGCCGAGTGCCCTTCTTCTCCACCAGCCGGCCGACATGGAGGACAAGCCCCGACTCGCGCGCGCCTGCGGGCGCCGCGAAATGCGCGAGATCGATGCCGTTATAATGGACGATCGTCCGCTCCGGCGGATAGCCTTGCGCCAGCGCCTTGGCCCGGATCGCCTCGGAGACGGCGATGAAGATGTCGCCGCGCCGCTGCAGCCGGCGCTTGCCGATCGCATAGTGCGACCAGGACAGGCGGCCGGAGAAGATCATCGCGTCGAACGAGCGGCTCACCTCGAAGCCGTGCAGCGTCGTCGCCAGCGGAATGTCGAGCGCTTCGGCGAGCGGCAGGGCGAGCAGACCGTCCGTGCCGAAATGGGCATGGATCAGCCGCGGCGCGAACGGCCTCAGCCGCCGCGCGAGCGCGGCGGCGCCGCCGAGGAATTTCAAGCCGAGGCGCTCTCTGCCGGTGGCGACGAGCAGCCTTTCCTCCAGCGCCGGCAGGATATGCCCCTTGCGCTCCAGCCCGACGACGAGCGCCCGGTACCGCCGCAGCGACAAAGCGTGCGTCTGGACGAACGTCTCCGAGGCATTGAACAGCGGCGAACGGAAGATCGCCGCCACGGGACGCGCGTCCGGGCTTGGACCAGGGGGCGGCATAATGCCGCTAGGTCGCCGCTCGGCCGCGGCGTGACAAGGGAAATGTTGCGCGCGGGCGCGCGGGGAAGGATAGAGCGGCCTCTGATGCCGCCGCGGTGCCCAAGATGAATAATGCCAAGGATGCCGGACGGCTGATCGTCCGCGGCGCCCAGGCGACCGCCGCCGGCTTTGCCGGACGGCTGGCGGCGCGCCTGCTCTTCCTGTTCGTCGCGGGCCGGCTGTTCGGCAAGGAGGCGTTCGGCGCCTATGCGCTCGCTGTCGCCGCGGTCGAGCTGGCGGTCAGCGTCGGTAGCCTCGGCATGAAGAAGGTAATCTTCCAGCTGCTCGACGGTCCGCGGGGCGGTCGCCCCCGGTCTCACATCCTGCTCGACGCCGCTCTGCTGGTGACGCTGGCGAGCCTGATCATCGCCGGCGGAATGGCGGCCGTCGCTTCCCTTTTCCCCCTCTCCTCGGAGGGCGGTGCCGCGTTCGCGGTGGCGGTGCTGGCGCCGATGACCGCGGGCCAGTCGCTGCTCGACCTGTTTCTCGCCGCGACACGCTGGAAGCACGCCATCCGCTTCGAAGTGGTCGCCCGCAGCCTCGTCGAACCCTATGCGCTGCTGATCGGTGCCACGGCGGCCTGGGCGTTCGGACTTCACGGGACCGGCTTGCTGATCGGCTATTGGTGCGGGACTCTGGCCGCATTGGCTTATGCCATAGCAGGCGCGCACCGCACCTTCGGCGGCTTCGGCATTGGCTCCTGGCGGCCGCGCAAGACGACGCTCATCCCCGCGCTACATCTCGCCGGCGCCAATACGGCGACCGACCTGCTCAACGCCCTCTACACCCGCGTCGACCTCTGGATCGTCGGCCTGCTGCTCGGCCCGGGGCACGCCGGCGTTTACGGCATGGCGAAGCAGATCTCGGTGCCGATCCGCCAAGTCCGCCAGAGCTTCGATGGCCTGCTCATTCCCCTCGTCGCCCGCACTCTTTCGACCCGCGGCTCGAAAGGTTCGGGCGAGGCGCTCGCCTCGGCGACGCGGCTGATTCTCGTCATCCAGCTGCCGATCATCGTCGCCTTGTTCGCCGCCGGCCGGCCGCTGCTCGGGCTGATCGGCACGGGCTTCGAAGCCGCCTACTGGCCGATGCTCGCCCTCGCCGCCGCCGAGGCGATCCAGGCCGCCTTCAGCATCGGCGATCTCGTCTTCGTCTACCTGCGCCCGAAGCTCGGCCTGTGGCTGACGCTCGTCAGCATCGCCATCGGCATCGCGGCCGCCCTGCTGCTGGTGCCGCCGCTCGGCATAACCGGCGCCGCCCTGTCGGTGCTCGCCGCCTATGCGGTGCGGGCGGCGATGCGGAGCGTGGTGCTGCGCAGCCGCTTTCATCTCGACGTGCCGCATACCCATCATGCCGGTCCGTTTGTCGCCGCCGCCCTCGGCCTCGCCGCCGCTTTCGCGGTGGGGCTCACGCCGCTGCGGCTGCGCCTCCCGCTCGACCCGCTGCCGCTGATCGCGGGCCTCGGACTTTACGGCCTCGCTCTTGCCGCCTGGCTGTCGCTACGCGGCCAGTCGCTGTCGCTCCGCGGCTTCACGGCGGAGGCCGAAAGTGCGGCCGAATAAGGATTCCTCTCGGCAAGCTGATAACGCTACCATTTCGGATGCTGCTTCGCGTTGCGATTTCTGCACGTGCCGCTAGGAGAGAGTGGTGGATCGCCTACTCCGTGACACTTTGCCTCGTTCCGACGACGTGCGTTCCCACGGAGAAGCCGGCGTGAGCGAGATCGTCGCCGTCGACATCGGCGGCACGCATGCGCGCTTCGCCATCGCCGGAGTGGCGGGCGGGCGCGTCGTCTCGGTGGGCGAAACGGTCACGCTGAAGAGCGCGGAGCATGCCAGCCTGCAGACTGCGTGGGAGGCGTTCGGCGCCGGCCTCGGCCGCCCCCTGCCCGCCGCCGCGGCCATCGCCATCGCCGGCCCGGTGCAGGGCGAGGCGCTGAAGCTCACCAACAATCCTTGGGTGATCCAGCCGGCTCTGCTGCCCCGCCAGCTTAAGGTGAAGCGATTCAAGCTGGTCAACGATTTCGGCGCCATCGCCTATGCCGTCGCCCAGATCGGCGACGAACATTTCCACCACCTCTGCGGTCCGGCCCGGCCGCTGCCCGAGGAGGGGGTGATCAGCATCGTCGGACCCGGCACCGGGCTTGGCGTCGCCCAATTGCTGCTGCGCGACGGGCGCGCGCACGTCATCGAGACGGAGGGCGGCCATATCGATTTCGCCCCGATCGATGCGCTCGAGGACCGGATCCTGCTGCAGCTCCGCAAACGCTACCGCCGCGTCTCGGTCGAGCGCGTCGCTTCGGGGCAGGGCCTTTCCAACCTCTACGAAGCGCTCGCCGACATCGAGGGGCGGCCGACCACGATTCGCGACGAACGCGCCCTGTGGACGGCGGCCATGGCTGGCGAGGACAGCCTCGCCGCCGCCGCGCTCGACCGCTTCTGCCTCGCGCTCGGCGCCGTCGCGGGCGACATGGCTCTGGCCCAGGGAGCCCAGGGGGTCGTCATCGCCGGCGGCCTCGGCCGGCGGCTGGTGGACCACCTCCCCCGCTCCGGCTTCCGCGGCCGCTTCGTCGCCAAGGGCCGGTTCGAACGCCGCATGGACGAGATGCCGGTGAAGATCATCACCTATCCCGAACCCGGCCTGTTCGGCGCCGCCGCCGCCTTCGCGGCAGAATTCGGGGACTGAGCATCGCGTTGTCGTGAACCCTTTTAGCCCCTCCCCCTTGTGGGGAGGGGTAGGGGTGGGGGTGCCGGCCACACAGGCCGGCGCGCGGCAGGGCCGCGCACCCCTCATCCGGCTCTTCGAGCCACCTTCTCCCACAAGGGGAGAAGGACAAGTGCGTCGCGGGCTTAGGCGAGCCGCGCCATTGCACTGGCGTGGGCGCGGATCACCGCCTTGGTGCTCTCGTCGACGTCGAAGACGCTGTACCAGCCCTGCGGCTCGTGCGGCGGGTCGCCCACGAAGCGGCTCGCGCCCAAAGCGAAACGGTGGTCGGGCGCCGCCGAGCGGCCCTCGCCGCCCCAGGCCCAGAAATTGGAGCCGGCGACGGGGCCGGTCCCCGCATTGTGCTGCACCATATCGTAGATGAGGCCGTAGAAGCGGTCCTTGAAGGTCGTCGGGCTGCCCGGATCGTAGAGCCCCTGGTCGCGCGGAAAGCCGAACTCCTCGATCACGAGCGGCTTCCCGATCCGCTCCGCGAACCCGACATGCTGGGCGAAATAGTCGCGCACCTTGGCCGCGCCTGAATCCCAGGTGCCGGGCAGATCCTTTGAATCCACCCAGTCCCAGTTGAGCGGCCAGATATGGGCGGTGAGATAGTCGATCTCCGGCATCTCATGCTCGGTGACGACGCAGGCTGCATCCTCGATGCAGCCCTTCAGCCCCTCGCTTCCGGTCGAGATCATGTGGTTGGGATCGATCGACTTGATCAGCCGCGCCGTGTCGCGCACCCAGCGGTAGAAGATCGGCAGGTTCGGCCGCCCGACCGCGTCGCTGCCGCCCGGGCGCGGCTCGTTGGCGAGCTGCCAGGACATGATCGCTGGATCCTCCGCATAGGGACGGCCGGTGACGCTGTTGGTGCGGCTCACCACCGCCCGCACATAATCCCACGCCAGCCGCACCGCCGGCGCGCTGCTGTAGAAGCGGGAGACGAAATCGGGGAATTCCGGCCACGGATGGGCCGGGTCGCCATTGTTGATGTAATGCCCGCCATTGGTCCAGTAGAGGTAGGTCATCATCCCCCCGGACCATTCCCAGAAATTGTTCAGGTAGATGACCGCGCGCATGCCGCGGCGGCCGATCTCGGCGAGCGCGTAGTCGAGGCCTCGGAGCAGGGTCTCGTTGAAGTGCGGCCCTTCGGTGCGGAAGGCCGGCGAGACGGAATGGGTGAGCGGCGATTGCTCCGACGAGCCGAGGATGCGGAGGTTGTTGACGCCAAGCTCCTGCAGCCGGTCGAGCTCGCGCCGCAGCCGGTCGCGGCTGCCGAACGGCGCCTCCGCACCGAGATAGGCCGCGTACCACATATTCGAGCCGGCATAATGATAGCGCCGGCCGCCGACCGTGAAGCGGGTGCCGACGCGCCGGACGAGATTGTCCGGCCGGTGTCGCATCGGCGGCGCGGCGGCCGTCGCGAGCAGGGCGGATCCGGAGAGCAGAAGGTTGCGGCGGGTGAACATGCGGAGCGCCTTTCGGTCCGACGAACGTGCGGCTAGGTTAGCGCTAACTTTTGGGTTTCACGAGGGGGTTGTTTCTTGCGCGTTTCGAATTTCGCGGCGGCGCTCTCCGCCCTCCTGCTCTGCACGACCGCATCGGCACAGACGCCCTCGCCTCCGGGCCCGCCGCGCGCGGGCGAGGCGCCGAACGGCCTCGCGCTGACGCCACCCATGGGGTGGAACAGCTGGAACAAATTCGCCTGCAACGTCAACGAAGCGACGGTGCGCGCGACCGCCGACGCGATGGTCTCCTCCGGGATGCGCGACGCCGGCTATGTCTATGTCGTGATCGACGATTGCTGGCATGGCCCGCGCGACGGGGACGGCTTCATTACCGCCGACAAGGAGAAATTCCCCTCCGGCATCAAGGCGCTCGCCGATTACGTCCATTCGAGGGGGCTGAAGTTCGGCATCTATTCGGACGCCGGCCGCCACACCTGCGGCGGCCGCCCGGGCAGCGAGGGCCACGAATATCAGGACGCGCTCGCTTATGCCCGCTGGGGCGTCGACTATCTGAAATACGATTGGTGCGACACCGGCACGCGCAACGCCGAGGAAGCGTATAAATTGATGGCCGACGCCCTGCGCGCGACCGGCCGCCCGATCGTCTTCTCGATGTGCGAGTGGGGCACGAGCAAGCCCTGGCTGTGGGCGTCGAAGGTCGGCAATCTCTGGCGCACCACCGGCGACGTGATCGACCATTGGGAGGGCAAATACACGTACAGCTGGGACGTCGCGACGATCGCCGACATGAACGAACCGCTCTGGTCCTATGCCGGCCCGGGCCACTGGAACGATGCCGACATGCTCGAGGTGGGGAATGGCGGCCTCACCGACACCGAATATCGCGCGCACTTTTCGCTCTGGGCGATGATGGCGTCCCCGCTTATGGCCGGCAACGATGTCGCCAATATGAGCGAGGCGACCAAGGCGATCCTGCTCAACCGCGAGGTGATCGCCGTCGACCAGGACCCGCTCGGCTTCCAGGGCCATCGCGTCTGGAAAGAGGGGACGAGCGAAATCTGGCTGAAGCCGCTCACCGGCGGCCGCCAGGCATTGCTCCTGTTCAACCGCGCGACCGCTCCGGCGACGATCGCGGCGACCTGGGCCATGCTCGGCCGCCCCGCCGACCAGAAGCTGCGGGTCCGGGATCTCTGGGCGCATCGCGACCTGCCGAGCGCGCGGGCGAGCTATTCGGCGCTGGTGCCGCCGCACGGCGTGCAGATGGTGGTGGTGCAGCCTTAGCCGGTGATATGTTCTCGACTGAGCAGGAGGATCTTTCGATGAATCGGACGGCAATCGTGGCGAGCCTCTTTTCGGCAGCAACTCTTCTGGCAGTGGCTGCCGCCTCAGCCTCGGACGTCCCGCACAAGGCGCCGCCGATGCGCGTCGGCACCTGCGCGCTGACGCGCGTCAAGCTGGTCGGGACGAGGCTGGTCGACGGCTCGACGAACCGGCCCGTCCCCGGCTCCGGTTCCGCCGTCGAATTCCGTAACGGTCTCGGCCAAGTCTCCTACGAGCAGGTTCCCGCTGTCGATCATTCACGAGCCGGTGACCCCGTTTACGTCTGCCTGATGAAGCTCCCGCGCAACTGCCCGCCCGGCGACAATCGTGGGAAGCTCTACACGACGACCAACCTGCGCACGCTCGAATCCTGGACGCTCCCGGACGCCGAGCACATGTGCGGCGGCGCATAGCCAAACTCCCTCTCCCCGGCGGGGAGAGGGTTTTTCGAGCTAGCAAGTGCCGGCGCGGGAGCAGACGATGGCGGTGCCGACGGAGCGTAAGGCCAGCGCCTTGCGGATCGCAGCCTCGGCGATTGGGGCCATTACCGCGTAGCCTGCCTTGTTCGGGTGAACGCCGTCCAGTGCGAGATCGGCGCGGAAGGCATTGCCATCGTGCAGGGCCGACCAGTAATCGGCGTAAACCGAGCCGCTCTTCGCCGCATAATCCTTCAGCCAGGCATTGAGCCGCACGATGCGCGGGCCCGGGTTCAGCCCCTTGTGCCAGGGGAAATCGGCTGCCGGCGGCATCGAGGCGAGGATGACTCGGATGCCGTGCGCCTGGGCAAGCTCGACCATCGAGCGGATGTCGTTCTGGATGTCGGCATCCGTCTCGATGCCGGTATTGCCGGCAAGGTCGTTGGTGCCGGCCATGATGTGGACGATGCGCGGCCTCAAATCGATCACGTCCTGCCGGAAACGGACGACCATCTGCATCGTGGTCTGGCCGCTGATGCCGCGGCCGACATGACCGCGCTGGAAGAATTCGGGCGCCATGTTGCGCCAATTCTCGGTGATGGAATCGCCCATGAAGACGATGCGCGGCTCGCCCGGCGCCGGCGCGAGCGCCGCATTCTGGTCGCGATATTTGGTGAGCCCCGCCGGATCCATCCGCGCCCTCTCCTCACGGGCCTGCTGTTCCGGGCTCTGCTGCGCCGCGAGTGTCGCCGGCACGAACAGCACAAGGGCAAGAACGGCTTTCATGGGAATGCGCATTCGGGGCTCCTCCTGTCCGGACCCACCCTAGGCCAGCGGTAGGCAGGGCTTCAAGTTAGCGCTACCAACTCTCTCTACCCGCTGCGGAGACCTGCTCATGCCTCTCTCCACTCGTCTGGCCTTCGCCGCCGCCGCTCTGGCCGCCATGAGCACGCCGGCATTCGCCGCCGGCTCCTGGCAACGAACTGCCAGCGGTGTGGTCGTGACGCCGGACCATGGGCCGGAGAAGGCAGTGCGGCTCGAAGTCTATGGCGATGCGGCGGTCCGCGTCACCGAAGCGCCGACACGGACGATCGACGTCGCCGCGAGCCTGATGGTGACGGCGCAGCCGCACGGCGCCTTCACGGTGACGCAGCAGGCGGGTCATGTGCTGCTGAAGACGCAGCGGCTCGTCGCCGACGTTGATCTCGGCGACGGCCGGGTCGCGATCCGCGATGCGAGCGGCCGCCCATTGGTGGCGGAGAGCGGTCCCGGCAGTTTCGCGCCCATTTCGGCCGAGGGAAAGCCCTTCCTCGCCGTCCGGCAGCAGTTCAACCGCGGCACCGACGAAGGCCTTTACGGCCTCGGGCAGCACCAGAATGCGCAGATGAACTATCGCGGCGAGGATGTGGAGCTCGCCCAGCACAATATGGACGTGGCGATCCCCTTCGTCGTCTCGACCCGCAATTACGGGCTGCTGTGGGACAACAGCTCGATCACCCGCTTCGGCAATCCCAAGCCCTATGCTTTGGTCGGCGCGGACGATCTGAAGGTGACCGGCGAGCATGGCGCGTCCGGCTTCACCGCCCGCTATTGGCTCGGCGGCAAGCCGGCGCTCACCCGGCAGGAAGCCACCATCGACTATCAGTACATTCGCGACCAGGCGAAATGGCCCGCCGAGGCCAAGCCGCCGGCCGGAGCGCAGGGCCCGGCGGCACGGCAGCGGGTCGTCTGGACGGGCACGATCCACCCGACCCAGTCAGGCCCGCACAAGTTCGAGCTCTACGCCTCGAGCTATTTCAAATTGTTCGTCGACGGAAAGCCGGTGCTCGACCGCTGGCGGCAGAACTGGAACCCCTGGTATCATAATTTCGAGGTGAGGCTGACCGTCGGCCGGCCCGCTGAGATCCGGATCGAGTGGGAGCCGGACGGCGGCTACATGGCCTTGTTCCACAACGATCCGCAGGTGCCGGCGGACCGCAACTCGCTCTCCTTCGCCTCCGAGCTGGCGCACGCCGTCGACTATTATGTGGTCGCCGGCGACGATATGGACGGTGTCGTCGCCGGCTATCGCGCGCTCACCGGCAAGGCTTTGCTGCTGCCGCGCTGGGCCTACGGCTTCTGGCAGAGCCGTCAGCGCTACGAGACGCAGGACCAGCTGGTGGGGGTGGTGGAGCAATATCGGCGGCGGGGGCTGCCGCTCGACAATATCGTGCAGGACTGGTTCTACTGGCCCGAGGACCAGTGGGGCAGCCACCTCTTCGACAAGGCGCGTTATCCCGATCCCAAGGGGATGATCGAACGGGTGCACGATTTGCACGCGCAGCTGATGATCTCGGTCTGGCCGAAATTCTATCCCAATACCGACAATTACAAGGAGCTCGCCGCCCGCGGCCACGTCTATCCGGGCAATCTCGAAATGGGGAATCGCGACTGGGTCGGCCCCGGCTATCCCAACACCGATTACGATCCCTATTCCGCCGAGGCGCGCGCCATTTACTGGCGGCAGATCAAGGAGAGGCTGGCGGTGCTCGGCATAGACGCCTGGTGGATGGACGCGCCCGAGCCCGACATGCACTCGAACCTGTCGATCGAGGAGCGCAAGGCGATCATGACGCCCACCGCGCTCGGGCCGGGCGCGGCGTTCTTCAACTCATTCCCACTCGTCCATGCGGAAGGCGTCGCGCAGGGCTGGCACGCGTTCAAGCCGGACGTGCGCTCCTTCATCCTCACCCGCTCGGCCTTCGGCGGACTGCAGCGGGCGGGGGCGGCGGTCTGGTCGGGCGACGTCGCCGCGCGCTGGGACGATCTGCGCAACCAGATCTCGGCCGGCGTCAATTTCTCCATGTCCGGCATTCCCAACTGGACGCACGATATCGGCGGCTTCGCGGTCGAGGAGCGTTATTCCAAGCAGGATCCGGCGGCGCTCGACGAATGGCGCGAGCTCAATCTGCGCTGGTTCCAGTTCGGCGCCTTCTCGCCGCTCTTCCGCAGCCACGGCGAGTTCCCGCACCGCGAGATCTACGAGATCGCCCCCGCCGGACCGGCGATGGAGCGGTCGATGGGCTATTACGACCGGCTCCGCTACCGGCTGCTGCCCTATATCTACACGCTCGCCGCCGACACCTGGTTCGCCGACGGCACGATCATGCGCGGGCTGGTGATGGACTTCCCCGCCGATCGCGCCGCGTGGGGCATCAACGACGAATATCTGTTCGGCCACGAATTGCTGGTCGCGCCGGTGACCGCGTTCAAGGCGCGCACGCGCTCCGTCTATTTGCCGGCAGGCGCGGGCTGGTACGATTTCTACAGCGGCCGCGCTTATGCCGGCGGCCAGCGGATCGAGGCCGACGCCTCCTACGAACGAATCCCGCTTTTCGTGCGCGCGGGCTCGATCCTGCCAATCGGCCCCGCCCTCCAATATGCGGCGGAGAAGCCGGAGGACCCGATCACGCTCAACGTCTACACGGGCGTCAACGGCAGCTTCTCGCTCTACGAGGATGACGGCACCAGCCTCGGCTATCAAAGCGGCGCTTTCTCGCGCATCCCGATAAGGTGGGATGAGCGCGCGAAGACGCTCACCATCGGCGCCCGCCAAGGTTCCTTCTCGGGGATACTGCGGACCCGCACCTTCCGCATCCGCTGGATCACCCCCGGCCGGCCGTTGGATCTCGACCGCTCCGATCACGAAATCCGATACAGCGGCGGCGCGCTAACCATTCACCAAAATTAATATTCTGGCAGTTTGGTACCCTTGGCGCAATCGCGTGCCGCCTGCGCGATCGCCTTTATCCCGGTAAGATCGACGGTTCCTTGCTCGTCGGCATGCCCTTCCATGATGTTGGGGTACCTCCAGGAGCTCACATGAATCTCGATTGTCTTTCCGTCGAATTGCTCAAAATTCGTTGAGTCGTCCATCTTGGTCCAGAATCTCGCTCCAGATAGCCGCCATTCAACCGCGTCCGAGCCCAACCACTGACCAATAAGCCAATAGCCGACGCCCGCTCTGTACCTTAAATAGGGAGTGCTTCCCACCATAGTGTATTCACTCGTTGGGACCAGCGCGCCTTGTCCCGTCGTCGGCTTCACAGCGTCACACACGACGCCGCGTTGGTTTTCGATGCGCCAAAGCCTCCAGCCGTTCTGCTCCGCCAGCAGCTTTGCCTGAACGCCGGGATGCACCTCGGCCTCTTTCCCGACCGTCCAAGCATCCGTCGATTGACTGTGGGCCGCAGTGGCCACAACCGTTATCGCCGAAAGGGCAAGTGCTGTGATCTTCACCTGAACAGATCCCCCCTTATTGTTCGAATTTAACCTGACGCTCGAACGCGTCAATGTCATTAATTTCGGTCTATCGGTGTAGCTACCCGTGGAACGAGATTTCTAGTGAATTGTGGCGGCAGGCTCTAGCCGGTCTGCTCGCACCGGCGCCTTGGCCGCCGCGAGCGAGAACAGGCAGAGGAAGGCGTAGCAAAGCGCCGGCACGATCAGGGCCGTCGCATAGCCGGTGGCGCCGGACACCGCGCCGACCAGCGGCGGGATCAGGGCACCGCCGATGATGGCGGTGCAGAGGAAGCCCGAGGTCGCCTCCTCGCTCGCGCTCGACCGCTCCAGCGTGATCGTGAAGATCACCGGGAACATGATCGAGTTGAACAGGCCGATGCAGAGCGCCACCACACCCGCGCTGACGCCCTGGACGATGACGACGTAGAGGCACATCGCCGCGGCGACCGCCGTGAACACGGCCAGCAGCCGCGCCGCCGGCACGCGCGCCAGCAGAGCCGAGCCGATCAGCCGCCCGACCATCGCGCCGCCCCAATAGAGCGACACCGCCTTGCCGGCCTCCTGCGCCGAGACGCCGAACACCCCGTCATTCCCCATGACGGACCCGATGAGCGGCATGTGGAACGGAAGGTCGCTCTTCCCCCAGATCGCATCGGAGTGGAGGAAGAAGGCCATCTGTGTCCCGATCGCCACCTCGGCGCCGACGTAAAGGAAGATCGCCGCCCCGCCGAACAAGGCCCAGCGCGAGGACAAGGCATCCGACAGCATCGCGCCGATGCCGCGGCGGGAAGCCTCTTCCGACGGATGCGGCGCCGCTTCGGTCACCACGCGGCGGAACAGGATGAAGAACACGCCGAGCGCGGCGATGAGCCCGCAGATCCAGAAGTAGGCGGTGTCGATGCCGGCGAGCGAAGTCGTCCGCGCCGCCTCGCTGGTGCCGGCGCATTCCTTGGTCTCGATCCCCTTCAGGAACAGGACCGCGCCCAGATAGGGGCCGATGAAGGTGCCGAGCGAGTTGAACGCCTGGCTGAAGGTCAGACGGAAATGGCTGTATTTCGGATCGCCGAGCGCCGCCGCGAGCGGATTGGCGGCGACCTGCAGCACGGTGATCCCGCTCGCCAGCACGAACAGGCCGACCAGCACGAAGGCATAAGTCTTCAGATTGGCCGCCACGAGCATCAGCAGGCAGCCGGCGATCATCATCGCGAAGGCGATCAGGATGGTCGGGATCGACTTCAGCCGCGACAGCAGCACGGCGGCGGGAAAGCTCATCACGCCATAGGCGATGAAGAAGGCGAAGGCGGCGAGCTGGGCGCGGAAATCGGTGAGGCAGAAAATGCCCTTCACCGCCGTGACCACCGGATCGTTCAGCGAGGTGATGAAGCCCCAGGCGAAGAAGAGGGTCGTGACCACCAGGAAGGCGGCAAGCGTGCCGCCCCTCTTTGCCTGCTCCATCCGGAATTCCTCCCCGCGCTCTCGTCTGATAGCGGTAACCTAGTTTAGGGGGAGGCGATGGAGCAAGCGAGGATCGGACCGATGGCGAAATGGCTGGGGCTTGTGCTGTGCGCCCTGGCTCTGGCAGCCGCTTCGCCGTCCCCGCCGGTGGTGCAGGTCACGGGCGGATCGGTGCGGGGGACGGTGGCCGGAGACGGCAGCACCCTGCTCTTCCGCGGCATCCCCTTCGCCGCGCCGCCGGTCGAGAACCTCCGCTGGAAGCCGCCGCAGCCGGTGATCCCATGGTCCGGCGTTCGCGACGCGAGCGGCCCCACCCCCGCCTGCATCCAGAACGACCAGGGCTGGAACCATGAGGACTATCTGAGCGGCCGCGAGGATTGCCTGACGCTCGACGTCGGCACCCAGGCGCTGACCGGCCGGCGGCCGGTGCTCGTCTGGATCCACGGCGGCAGCAACCGCGCCGGCTCGCCCGGCGGCATGATCACCTCGCCCATCGCGCGCGACGGCATCGTGCTGGTCGGAATCCGCTACCGGCTCGGCATTTTCGGCTTCCTCTCGCATCCGGCGCTGAGCCGGGAAAGCGGCGGCAGCTCCGGCAATTACGCACTGATGGACCAGATCGCGGCGCTCCGCTGGGTGCGCGCGAACATCGCCAAATTCGGCGGCGATCCGGACGACGTGACGATCGCCGGGGAATCGGCGGGCTCGCAGGACGTTAGCCTGCTTCTCGCCGCTCCCGCCGCGCGCGGCCTGTTCCGGCAGGCGATCATGGAGAGCGGTACGCCCGGCTTCGGCATGCCCTTCCGCAGCCTCCGGGAAGCGGAGCGGATCGGCGAACAGGCCGACGATTTGCTCCAGGCAGGCGGCGACATCGACAAGCTCCGGCACACCTCCGTGCCGGCCCTCCTCACGATCGACCTCAAGCTCCACGATGCCGGAATGCCGGACGATTCCGCTTTGTGGCTGCGGACGGCGGTGGACGGCGCCGTCCTCCCGAAATCGCCGCGCGACCTCATCGCCGAGGGCCCGGCGCGGCCGGTGCTGCTCGGTACCAACCGCCTCGAGCTCGATATGCCCGGCGGCCGCACCCGTCGCGACGAAGTCCTCGTTCTGGGCTTCGGCCCGCACGAGGCGGAGGCGCGCGCCTTCTATCGCAACGTGAAGGACGACCCGCGGCTCGGCACGCTCGACCAGCAGATCGCGACCGACCTCACCTTCCGCTGCCCGGCCGGCGCGCTGGCCACCCTGCTCTCCGAGAAAGGTGCGCCTGTCTGGCGCTACGAATTCGACCTAGCACCCGGCGGCGGCCACACCTCGCATGCCGCCGAGATCAGCTACGTGTTCGGCGAGAGCCGCTCCGCGGCCGCGCTTTCGCTGCGGCCTTATTGGGTGAATTTCGTCAAGACCGGGGATCCGAACGGCGCCGGGCTGGTGGCCTGGCCGCGCTTCACGCCGGAGGGCGGCGCGCACATGGCATTCGAGGAGCAGAGCTTCCATGCGGCCGGTCCGCTGCGCCCGCAGCCCTGCAACCTCGTCGACCGGCTCTGATGAAGCTCGTCCGCCACGCCGTCGAGAAGCCTTGGGGCCGGACCGATTTGTCCGACGGCGGCGGGCGCCGGATCGGCGAGATCTGGTTCGAGGCGCCGGACGGCCGCAATCTGCCGCTGCTCGTCAAGCACATCTTCACGAGCGAGAAGCTCTCGGTCCAGGTCCACCCGAACGACGCCCAGGCGCGGGCGCGCGGGCTTCCGAACGGCAAGAGCGAATGCTGGTTTATCCTGCGCGCGGAGCCGGGCGCGGTACTCGGCCTCGGCTTCAAGGAACCGATCCGCAAGGAGGAGATGCGGCAGGCGGCGCTCGACGGCTCGATCGAAAAGCTGATGGACTGGAAGCCTGTCCGCGCCGGCGATTTCTTCTACGTCCCCGCCGGCACCGTGCACGCGATCGGCGCCGACCTGTCGCTGATCGAGGTGCAGCAGCAGAGCGACACCACCTACCGCCTCTACGATTACGGCCGCCCGCGCGAGCTGCATCTGGACGACGGCGTGGATGTGGCGGAGGGCGGCTCCTATCCGGAGGGATGCGCCAGCCATATCGAAAACGGCGAGCGGGGGGTCCTGGTAAAGGGACCGCACTTTACTTTGCTCTATGTCGGCGACGGGAAAACCGACAAGTTGGCCGACCGGCAGAGATGGGCGATCCCGATTTCCGGAACAGTCACATGCGATGGTGAGCAGGCAGCCCCAGGCGAATGCCTGCTGATCGAGCCCGGGCGAGGAATCTCAGGCGACGGCCCTTTCCTCCTCGCCGCGAACGGCCCTCAAGCATCCCACTGAAACACCGTTCGGGCTGAGCGGTCGAACTCCCCTCACCGTCATTGCGCGCGAAGCGAAGCAATCCAGACTGAGCGACGGACGACGTACTGGATTGCCGCGTCGCTGCGCTCCTCGCAATGACGGATCTGTTACTGGTCCCCGAGAGCCGCAGCCGCGAGGGCAATTGGACCGAGCGGCCCTGCGCGGGCGCCGAGGCCGGGGGCGGTGAGGTAGGGACCCGGAGGCAGCAGGACATAGCCCGCGAGGCTTTCGAGCAGCATGCGCTCGATGCGGGGGAGCAGGTGCGGATGGCCGGAGACGACGCCGCCGCCGATCACGATCCGGCGCGGGGCGGCGGCGCAGACGAGGACGTGGCAGAGCTGGGCGAGCGCATGCGCCACCGTCTCCCAGACGGGATGATCCTCGCCGAAACCGGCCGCACTGCCGCCGAGCCGTTTCGCAATCGAGCCGCCGGCCACGAGCCCCTCGACGCAGGCGCCGTGATAGGGGCAGGCGCCGGGCCAGTCGTCGCCCGGCAGTCGCGCGACGCGGATATGGCCGAGCTCGCTATGGCCGAAGCCGCGCGTCGGGGCACCGTTGACGATCAGTCCCACGCCGACGCCGGTGCCGACGGTGATGTAGGAGAAATCCGCCATCCGCTGCCCCGCGCCCCATTTCATCTCGGCCAGAGCGGCGCCGTTGACGTCCGTGTCGAAGGTGAGCGGCACGTCGAAACCACGCCCTAGGCGCAGGGCAACATCCGCCTGCGCCCACCCGGGCTTGGGCGTCGTGGTGATGAAGCCCCAGGTCGGCGACGCGGGGTCGAGATCGACCGGGCCGAAGCTCGCAATGCCGAGCGCCGCAAAGCCGCGCTCCGCTTTCCAGCGGCCGAGCACCGCTTCGATCCAGCCGAGCGTCTCTTCAGGGTTGGTAGTCGGCACCGTCTCCTGCGCGACGATTTCCCCATCCCGCGAGGCGAGCGTGCAGATGCATTTGGTGCCGCCGAGCTCGACACCCGCCAGCATCACGCAATGCCTCGCCCGTAGATGCGCAGCACGGGAACGAACGCTCCATCGGCAGGGCGGGGCAACGCGACCTGCATTCCGTCGGGATCTCGCAGCCATTCGACCGGGCCGTGCCCCAGCAGCTCGACCCGCTCGACCCGCGCCTCCGGCATCGCGCGCGGGCCCAGGGACGTCAGGACGGCTTTGCCTTCGGGCCAGTCCATCAGCGCCGCATTCAACACGCCGCCCTTGGCCGTGAAGCGGACATCCGCGCCGGTGAAAGGCGCCACCGAACCCTCATTCATGAACCCCGCCTTCGGCCGCGTCGGCCCCTCGCCGAAGACGCGCCAGGGCCGCGTTCCATAGATCGCCTCGCCATTGGCGGCGAACCAGCTTGTGAAATCGGCGACGATCTTCTCCTCGTCGGGATCGATCGAGCCGTTGCCGCGCACCGGGATGGAGAGGAGCAGGTTGCCGTTCTTCGACACGACGTCGCACAGGCGCTGCACCACCTGCTTCGCGCTCTTGTAGCCGTGCCGCTCGTACAGCGCCCGGTCGTAATGCCAATTGCCGATGCAGGTGTCGGTCTGCCACGGCTCCGGCTGGATGTCGTCGACGAAGCCGCGCTCGACGTCCTCGACGATGCCGGCGCGCTCGGTCGGCGAGAGCTTCTTCGCCGTGAGCACGCCTTCGAGCCGGCCGTGGCGGGCGATGCTCTGGTTGTAGAAGTGCGCTGCCGCCTCCAGCCCGAGCGGGCCGAAGGGCAGGCTGGTATCGTCGAAATAGACGAGGTCGGGCCGGTATTTCTCGACCAGATCCTTCTGCCGCAGCAGCCAGTTGCGCGCGAAGCCGGGATTTTGCGCCGGCAATTCCTCGTGCCACTGGCCGTCGCTGGCATCGTGCCAGGCGTTCATCGCCTTGATGCTGTCGATCCCGTCCGGCGGCACGAAGGCGGGGCCGGTATAGAGGTCCTGCGGATCGAGCCCCGCCCAATATTTGCCGCGACCGTCGCGGCGGCGGAGCCGGAAGGCATCGTAGCGGGCCCCGCGCATCGGCCCTTCGGCATCGTAGCCATAGGCGGTCTGCCACCAATGCCAGGCGTGAGAGCTGTGGTTGGAGACGCCGAAGCGCAGCCCCTCCCGCCGCGCCGCCTTGGCCCAGCCGGCGATCAGGTCGCGCTTCGGGCCGACCCGCATTGCATTCCAGCCGTGATGGGCGCTGTCGAACGTGTCGAAATTGTCGTGATGATTGGCGAGCGCCATGAAATAGCGGGCGCCCGCCTTGCGGTAGAGCGAGAGCAAATGCTCCGGCTCCCACGCCTCGGCCTTCCAGCGGCCGATGATGTCGATGAAGCCGCTGCGGCTCGGATGGCCGTAATGGCGGAGATGGTGCTCGTAGGCCGGATGGCCCTGGACGTACATCAGCCGCCCGTACCAGTCGCCCGCCTCCGGCACGCATTGCGGCCCCCAATGCGCCCAGATGCCGAACTTGGCGTCGCGGAACCAGTCGGGCACGCGGAAGGCGCTCGCGAGCGACTGCCATGTCGGCTGCACCGGGCCGGCGGTGGCGGCCAGCACGCGCGGCGCGATCGCGGCTCCCGCCGCGGCGCCGATCGCCCCCCGCCGCGTGAAGCCGCTAATCGGAGACCACCCTTTGGCGCTGCACGCCCAGCCCCTGGACGCACAGCTCGACCGTGTCGCCTTCCTGCAGGAAGACGGGCGGCTTCTGCCCGATGCCGACCCCCGGCGGCGTGCCGGTGGCGATGACGTCGCCGGGATGGAGGGTCATGAACTGACTGAGATAGGATACGATAAAATTGGGCTTGTAGACCATCGTCGCGGTGGTGCCGTCCTGATAGCGGTGGCCGTTCACCTCCAGCCACAGGGAGAGGTTGCCCGGATCCGGCACCTCGTCGCGCGTCACCAGCCAAGGGCCGACCGGGCCGAACGTGTCGCAGCCTTTGCCTTTGTCCCAGGTGCCGTGCCGATTCATCTGGTAGTCGCGTTCGGAGACGTCGTTGATCACGCACCAGCCGGCGATATGCGCCTCGGCATCCGCCTCGCTGACATATTTGGCGCGGGTGCCGATGACGATGCCGAGCTCGACCTCCCAATCCATCTTGGTCGAGCCGCGCGGCTTGCGAATGTCGTCGTTCGGGCCGTTGATCGCGCTGGTCGGCTTCATGAACAGGACGGGCTCGGGCGGCACCTTGGCGCCGGTTTCGGCCGCATGGTCGGCATAATTGAGGCCGATGCAGAGGAACTTGCCGATCCCGCCGACGCAGGGGCCGAGGCGCGGCGAGCCCTCCACCACCGACAGCGAGTCCCAATCGATCGCCGCGATCGCCGCAAGGCCTGTCGGCGAGAGCAAGTCGCCGGAAATATCGGCGACGCGCCGCGAGAGATCGCGGATGCGGCCGTCGCCGTCGAGCAGGCCCGGCCGTTCGGCGCCGGCCTCGCCGAAGCGCAGCAGCTTCATCAGGCCACCTCCCCCGGAGTCACGCTCGACGAGCGCTTCCAAATGTCGATGCCGCCGTCCTGCGCATAAGAGTCGATCTGCGCCAGCTCCTCGTCGCTGAAGTCGAGCCGCTTCAGCGCCGACAACGAATCCTCGAGCTGCGCCACGGTGCGGGCGCCGATCAGCGCCGAGGTGACCCGCCGGTCGCGCAGCACCCAGGCGATCGCCATCTGCGCGAGGCTCTGCCCGCGCGCTTCGGCGATCCCGTTCAGCGCCCGGATCCGCTCCAGATTTTCCTTGGTCAGCAGCCCTGCGCCGAGCGAGCCCTGCTTCGCCGCCCGCGCATCCTCGGGGATACCGCCGAGATATTTCCCGGTCAGCATACCCTGCGCCAGCGGCGAGAAGGCGATGCAGCCGACACCGAGCGAATCCAGCGTATCCAGCAGGCCGCGCTCGATCCACCGGTTCAGCATCGAATAGCTCGGCTGGTGGATGAGCAGGGGCACGCCCTCGGCGCGGAGGCTGTCGTGCGCGATCCGGGTCAGCTCGGCCGAATAGGAGGAAATGCCGACATAGAGCGCCTTGCCCTGCCGGCGCGCCTGGACCAGCGCGCCCATCGTCTCCTCGATCGGCGTCGAAGGATCGACCCGGTGCGAATAGAAGATGTCGACATAATCGAGCCCCATCCGCTTCAGGCTCTGGTCGAGGCTAGCGAGCAGATATTTGCGCGAGCCGCCGATGCCATAGGGCCCCGGCCACATGTCGTAGCCGGCCTTGGTCGAGACGATCAGCTCATCGCGATAGGGACGGAAGTCGGCGGCGAGGACGCGGCCGAAATTCTCCTCGGCCGAGCCGTACGGCGGCCCGTAATTGTTGGCGAGATCGAAATGGGTGACGCCGAGATCGAAGGCCCGGCGCAGGATCGCGCGGCCGGTCTCGAACACATCGGCGCCGCCGAAATTCTGCCAGAGGCCGAGCGAGATGGTGGGGAGGTCGAGTCCGCTCCGCCCGCAGCGGCGATAGGGCATGCGGCCGTCATAGCGGTCGGGATCGGGTCCATATTGTTCGTTCATCGCGTGCCTGCCGTGGAGAAGCGGTAAATCGTGGTCGAGCGGAAAATCTCCCCCCGCGGCAGCAACGTGGAGGGGAATTCGGGCCGGTTCGGGCTGTCGGAGAGATGCTGCGCCTCCAGCGCGATCCCGTCGTGCGGCCGATAGACCACGCCCTGCGCGCCCGTATCGCGGCCGCTGAAATAATTGCCGGTATAGACGGTGAGCGACGGCTCCGTGGTCAGCACCTCCAGCTGCCGGCCCGATTCCAGATCGGCGAGCCGCGCCGCGAGGTGCAGGCGGCCGTCGGACGGCAGGATCCAGCTGTGATTGAAGCCGCGCCTTCCTTCCATCTGCGGATGCGGGCGGTCGATCATGCTCTCGATCGTTTTCGGCTCGCGGAAGTCGAACGGCGTGTCGGCGACGGGCAGGAAGCGGCCGTCGGGAATGCCGCCCTGGTCCGATTCCATCAGCTTGTCGGAGACGATCTGCAGCCGGTGGTGCAGCACCGTCCCCGATCCCGCGCCGGCGAGGTTGAAATAGGAGTGGTTGGTGAGGTTGAGGAATGTCGGCTTCGAAGTCAGCGCCGCATATTCGATGCGGAGCGCGTTGTCGGGTTCGAGGCTGTAGGTGACCTGGACGTCGAGCTGGCCCGGAAAGCCCTGTTCGCCGTCGGGGCTGATGTAATGCAGCGTCGCGCCGACGATCCGGCCGTGATGAAAGGTCCCCATCGTCCAGACCTTGGTGAACAGCCCGTTCGGGCCGCCATGGAGGGCGTTCGGCCCGTCATTGGCGACGAGCCTGACCTCCTTGCCGCCGAGCGTGAAGCGGGCCCTCGCGATGCGGCCGGCATAGCGGCCCATCACCGCGCCGAAGGCATAGTCGCCGTTCTTCGCCTCGTAATCGGCAAGGCTGCCGAAGCCGAGCGCCACATTCGCGTTCCGCCCCTGCGCGTCGGGCACGATCATGTCGGTGACGATCGCGCCGTAATTGATGATCTTCACGACCATACCGCGGTCGTTGGTCAAAGTGACCTGATCGACCTTCCGTCCGTCCTTCAGGACGCCGTAAGGTGCGGTCGTGGCGGTCGCGCCCCAGGCAGGGGCGGCGGCGAGCGCCAGCGGAAGCAGGGCGGCGGCGATCCTCATTTCGCGTCCTTCCGATAGAGCGCATCGGCGGCGAGGGCGAGAAACATGTAATTGGTCTCGCCGCCGCCCAGCACATATTCGCGCTGCTGCCAGAAGAAGGGCCATTCCTTGAGCTCCGGCAGATCCGGCCGGATCAAGGCCGTGCCCGAGATCACGCCGCCCGGCACGTAGGACCAGTCGGCGCGGTTGAAGCCGTAGGCCAGTGTCGCCGAATGGCTGCCGACGCCGGACGCGAAGCTCTCGTTATTCTCGCCCGGGTGGACGCCGAGGTCGAAGTTCAGCGCGTTGATGTAGGAGTCGGTGGGGGTGACGTCCGGCCAGCCCTTGTGGAAGAAATATTGACGGACGCCGCGCTCCTGGATGTCCCAGCCGGCGCCCCAGATGTTGGGCTTGTAGGGAACGCCATAGGGCGAGTCCGTCCGCGCCGATTCCCGCACGCTGGCCTGATAGGAGGCAACGGCAGCGGCGAGCCTTTGCTTGAACCCGACATCGGGAATGCGGTCGAGGATCGGCGCGATCGCCCAGCCGGTGTCCGCCACCTTCGCGAGGATCGCCGGCTCCAGCGAAACGAGGCGGCGGACCAGCGCCGGATCGCCGGTCGTGTGGATCAGCTCGGCGAGCGCGAAGACGCGCATGGCGACATCGTCGGTCTTGTCGATCGCGCCGGCATAGAGGTGTCGCGCCGCGGCGAGCGCCTCCGCCGCCCTCGCCGGATCGCTCGCCTTGAGCACGCGCGCGGCGGCGGCGAGGCCGCCGGCGACGTAGAGCTCGCGCGGCGGATTCTCCTCGGTGAACACCCAACGGTCGTCGATGGTGATCGGATGGCCATTATTGTCGAGGCCGAGGCCGGGTGTCACCTTCATCGGCACATTGTCGGTCGCGTTCGCCGCCTCGCCGAGCATCACGTACTGGCGCAGCGACACGTCCTGGATGCCGCGATAGACCCGCCCCATCGCCCGATAGCCGCCGAGCACCGTCAGCAGGCCGTGCTCGATCTGCTGGAGCGCGTCGTTCTTGCCGTCGGGCTGGTGGATTTCGGCGACCTTGTGCACCTCGTCGATGCTGGTCGCATCGTAATCGAGACCGAATTCCTCGACCATCTTGGCGAGCAGCCAGACAGTGCCGATCTGCGATTCCACCCGCAGATCGTAATCGCCGGCATCGTGCCAGCCGCCGGCGTCGAGCCCCGGCACGTGCTCGCCCGGCTTGAAGCGGGTGAGGGTCGAGGGGCCCTGCGCATAGCCGTCGAAATGATTGAGGTTGATCGGCGCCATCCGCGCGTCGTCGACATGGTCGAGGCCGTGCCAGACGCGATATTTCTCGTTCACGCGCATGTGGCACATCTGGATCGGCAGGAAATATTCGAGCGTCGGCTGCCAGACGCCGCGGGCATAGACGTCGTCCGCGATGCGGAAGGGCTGCGACAGGCGATCCCCGTAGGCGAGCTGGTACATTCCGGGCTCGGCGACCTTCGAGAAATCAAACGTGTAATAGGCGTAGCGGAGGAAATCGCCCCACCGCTCCGGCGCGCCGGCCAGCACTTCCTTGCGGCCGCCGTCGGTGAGCCGGAACAGGCGCACGCGCCTGATGTCGCGGTCGGTCGGGTCGAGCTCGATCACCGCCCGCTTGGGCTGGGCCGGCGCGTAGCCGACCTGCGAGACCTGGACCACCGGCTGGTATTTCCAGCCCTCGACCACGTTGGCCGTGACGATCCATTCGATCGCGTTCGCCGTCGCGCCGGGGGGCACGATGCCGCGGACGGTGAACCAGCCATTGTTATGGTTGGACCGGCCGTCGATCAGCGCGATCGGGCCGGTGCGGCTCTCGATCCGCAGCCGCTGCAAATCCTCCTCCGGCGCGACGATGAGCATGCGGCCGACCGCCAGCGGCGCCGTCAGCGGCTGCCCGTTGGGCGAGGGCACGGGCCCGTTCGGCTGGACGTTGCGCGGCACCTCGATCGGCGCGCCGCCGGCCGGCACCATCGGCCCCACCGGCTGGTTCGGGAAGATGCCGCTCCGCCCGTCCATCAGCCAGGATTTGCCGAACAGCAGGCCGGGGAAGAGCTCGAGGTTGAAGCCGACCCGCCCCGCCCATTGCGGCGGCAGCGGCCGGTCGAGATCGACGCGAATGCGGAAGCTGTTCCCCTCCAGCGCCGTCACCGTCACGCGGTAGGAAAGGTCGAGCTTGGGATAGAAGATCGGGTTGAAGCCGTGCCCGTTCACCTTGGGATCGGGATAGGAGAGCGTCTCGCTGATCGTGCCGGTCTTCGGGTCGACATTGCGCTGCCCCACCGCCGGCATCGGCGACCATTGGCCGGGCGAGGCTTCGAGCCTCAGGTCGCCGTTGGCCGCGACGCGGGTGCCGTGCTGGACGATGGTGACACCCGTCTGGTGCCCCTCGGGATAGTAATCGCTGAACACCATCACGTTCAGCCCCTGGCGCGCGAAATAGCCCTTCTCGTTGATCCTGAGGCTCTGCGCGCCTACCGGCAGCGCCCACACCGAGCAGAGCAAAGCAAGCGCCACCCTCACCTTCATTCGGCTCCTCCCCGATTTTTTATTCTGTTAGCGCTATCACAACCGGAGGCGGCGCGTCTCGTCTCCTGTCGCCTCAGTGCGTGGGAATCGGGGTGAACGTTCCCAGCCGGCACATCGCGGCGCCGGTGCCCCGCGCCTCGACAGGATCGTAGACGCGGACATGATCGTTCGCGCAGAGGTTGCCGCTGGTCGCCTCGATCTGGACGATGCTGGCGCCGGTGGCGCGTGCCGCGCCCGGGCAGGCGCCGATCAGATCGTTGCGGTAGGTGATGCCGCCGGCCATTTCGAACACCACCGCGTTCGGCTTCTCGGCGTGCCGAGCGACGATCTGGTGCGGATCGATGCAGCGCACCGCGCCGGGAGGCGCGGCCCGATCGTCGCCGCGCGGCGCGCTCGAAAAGGCGACCGAGCCGGTGAGCAGAAGCGGGCCGAGCAGAAGCGGAATCGTGGGGCGCATGACGGACCTCCTAGCGCGCGCTGAATACCATGCCGGCGCCACCTCCCACAACGCGCCGGTCGTGTCTCGGCGTGAATTCGGCGCGACCGCTATCCCATCGCGGCCCCGCCTCCTATGCTGAGCGGAAAGCAGGAGGCGAGATGATGGCCGAGCGGGGGCCTCCGATGAGGAAACAACTCGTCGAGGCGCGAGAGAGGATCGTCGCCCAGCTCGATGCGATAAAGCTGAGATCCTACGGTAGCATCTACCCTCAGGACTACAGGGGCTTGGTTGCCGAGCTTGAGCAGGAGCTGCGCGAGATCGACGGCCTCTTGAACGACGAGTAAACGCCGGATGCCTGAAGGCGCCGAAGGTCCGCGCTCGAGCCATTGCAGGCATCACGGCGAGAGCGCACCATGCTATGATGGAGCGGATTTCTACCATTACGGTCCTCTGCATTGGGCTGTTGGTCACGGCCGTCAGCTGTGCCGAACAGCGGCGAACAACCTTAAGCACAGCCGAGGCGCAGCAATGCCGAGCCAAAGGGGGTTACGAGAGTGGAGCGCCGTTCGGTGGACCCTTCTGCCAAATGCGATATGCCGATGCCGGCAAGACCTGCAGAAGCAAGGCTGACTGCCTCAAGCAGTGCCTGAGCGACGCGCCGGACAACGCGGCGGCTATTTCAGTTGGAACCCCTGTTGCCGGCCGCTGCGAAGCCGAGAAAGAAACGTTTGGGTGCTACGCTCGCGTAGAAGCAGGGAGGCTCGCGGAGCCTTACACTTGCATCGATTAATGTCCGCCTTTCCACCCATTGCCGGCATTAGCGCACCTCCCCTACCATGCCCGCGAATGACGTGACGCTCAAACGTCAGTTAAGAGGGGAAGTAGATGAAGAGGCTTTTCGCATTCGGCCTCGGCGCCTGCGGCGTTGCTCTCGTTCCAACAACGCTCGCGGCACAGGCGGCGGATAGCTTCGCCCCGACGGCCGTCGGGATCGCGACGCCCAAGGACAACGACACGCTGGATCCGGCTTCACTCGCAATAGCCCGGCAAATTCTCACGATCGCCTTTCCTCCCGAGAAGCGCGTGCAGATGTATCGCGACGTGATGCAAGCGATCGTCGATCAGAGCATCAAGGCCGTGGGTGATCCCGGTACGGTCAAGGACAAGGATTTTCAGGCGATCCTCGATCGTTCAACAAGGCGCGCATTTGAGCAACTGACTGAAGCAATCATCGCGGCGTCACCTGATTATTTCGAATGCATGGCTCGTGCTTATGCTCGCGGTTTTTCCCGTGACGACCTGAATGCCGTTCTGGCGTTCGTAAGAACGCCGGCTGGTCAGCGTTATTTTGAGCGTGCCCCGCTCCTTCTGAAAGACCCCGACGTGCAGGCGGCCAGCCAGCGCATGATGGCCAAGGTGATCGAGAGGGCACCGGAGATAACTCGCGAAACCGCGCAGGAGATCGAGGCCTACCGCGCCAGGAAGTCGAGGTAGGTTGAGGCGGTTACGTTCGCTTCTCATCCATCGCCGGCATTCACGCTCCCTCTCGATCCGTGACCGACGCGGCTAGCAATCTGGATTGGATTAGCCCGATACGGGCATAAGCCGATCGTCTATGCTCCTCGCTCGGGGGGATCGGCCAATGGATACGTCCGGCGAAGTCGCGCTCACTGCAGCGGTCGTGTCCCGGCGGCGTCGATTCATCGCCTTTCATCGGGCGGACCGAAACTTCTTCCTCGCCTTCCTATTCGTCTGCTGGATCGGCGTCCTGATGGGCTTCGTCCCGGCCGTGGTGGCACGGTTCAACGGCCACGCGCTCTACGTCGCGCCGCCCGTCCTCAAGCTCCACGCGATCGCCTTCAGCACCTGGCTCGCTCTTCTGACGGCCCAGATCCTCCTGGTGAGGCGCAAGCGAACGGCCTTGCACATGAAGCTGGGAATGGCCGGCGTCGTGCTGGTGCCGGTCATGGCGGTCACGGCCTATTTTTCCGAGGTTCAGACGCAGCGATGGCATGCCGCGCATCCGCCCAACAATTACCCCTTCTTCATCGTCACGATCTTCTGGGTGACGGCCTTCAGCCTGCTTGCCGGTGCCGCCCTCGTGGCACGAAAAAACCCAGGCGCGCACAAACGGCTGATCCTGCTCGCGACGGCCGTCATCGTCGGAGCGGCCTACGACCGCTGGTGGGGAGACGCGCTGACGGCCGCGTTCGGCGACGGCCTGGGTGGAATGCTCGTCAACGAATATGCGGCGACCGATCTCATCCTGTTCGCGGCGCTCGCCTACGATCTCTGGACGCGCCGCCGGCTGCACCCAGTCTATGAAACCGTCGTCCCCGCCATCCTGGCGGCGGAGATCGGCACGACCTTTGTCTATCACTCCGCCGGCTGGCCGGCGATCGCCGCGTCTATGATCGGACGCTGACTGGAGGATGGCGCGGCTAGCGCCGCGGGCTGTCCTGCGGGCCCAGATAGGAGGAAGGCAGCGGGCCGCGCGACAGGACCAGCCGCTGGAAGACGACGTTCGGGTCGACCAGCCAGAGCGTGACGACATGCCGCCCGGCCGTCGCGACATCGATCCGGCTGCGGCCGATGCGGATCGCGTCGGCGACGGCGCGGCCCCATTTCGCTTCATTGTCGCCGGCGAGCAGGTTGACGATCTGCGGCGCACCGCCGTCGATCGAGACGGCGTAGCGCTGCTGGCCGTGGCCGCTGATGTCGAGCCCGGGCGAGGCGTAGACGAGCACGTCCAGCGGACCGGCGCGGTCGAGCCGGACCTCGTAGCTGAGATGGGGGCTGCTTCCGCCGGGATGCTCAACCGGCGCGAATGTGTCGGTCGTGGTCGTCACGCCGGAGAGCGTCCTGCCGAGATGGGGAATGGTGATCCAGCCGACCCCGTTCCCGCCCACGGCCTCGGCATGATGCTCCGCCTCGATGGCGACAATGCCGTCCCGCTCGACGAAGGCGCCGGTTCCGACCCTCGGGGGTTCGCTCGCCATCACCTCGATGCCCTCGCCCGCCTTGGGAATGTGGATCCTCTGCACGGGCGGCATCACGTCGCGGTCCGGCTGCTGCCAGCCGGTATAGCCGATATGGGTCTGCGCCATCATCTGCGTCCATTTGCCGCCGGCGGTCTCGACCTCGTAGCGGCGGCGGAGTGCCGCATCGCGGGCGAAGGCATCCTCGGCTTCGCCGGCCCAAAAGTTCGTGGCCGGGTTCATCTCGGGCGCGTAGGCGCGATTCTTCGCGATGGCCCGATAGAGCTGATGGAGATTTTCCGCCGCCAGGACGCGATGCAGGACGAGCTCGAAATAGGCGTCGCGCTGCCCTGCCGGGAGCTTCGCCTCGACGGCCTCGGCTGCGTCGCGGAGGCCCGACCACTCGCCCGCTACAAGGTCCCACTCGAGGCCGTCGAGCGAATAGGTGTTCGCATCGAGCAGCTCGGGCTTCCGCCGGGCGATGAGCTGCCCATAGCGCTGGAGGATCTCACCGATCTCGGCTGCATGCGCGGGTCCGAATTGCTGCGCCGCCCAGTCGCTGGGATAGGCTTCCATCCGCGTCAGAGTCATCGCCTTCGGGTTCCAGGCCATGTCGAGGAAGAAGCTGGTCGGGAATTCCATCGGCTTGATGTCGCCGACATTGACGATCCAGAGCCGATCCGCATCATATTCGTCGGCGAGCCGCATCTGCTGCCAGACCCGCTCGATCTGGTTGGTGTCGATCCATTTGTAGTTCCGCGGGCCGCCGACATAATCGAAATGATAATAGATGCCCGAGCCGCCGGCGCGGTGGGTGCCGAGCGGCAGCAGGCGGCGCAAGTTTCCCCAATTGTCGTCGGAGAAGAGCAGGGTGACGTCGTCCGGCACCCGCATGCCGGCATCGTAATAATCCTGCACCTCCTTGTAGAGCGCCCAGATTTGCGGGGTCTCGGCGGCCGGGCGGTGGGTCACGTCCGCGATGATCCTGCGCTGGTCGGAAATGATCCGCTCGAGCAACGGGACCGCCGTCCCCTGCGTCATCGGCTTGTCGCCGTCGCCGCGCATGCCGATGGTGACGATGCGGTCGTCGCCCTGCGTCCGCTCCATCCCCTCGCGCCAGAAGGCCCGGAGGCGCTCGGCATTCTGGGTGTAATCCCATGGACCCTGACCGTGATGCTCCCAGTCGACATGGGCGCGCATCAGCGGCTCGTGGTGCGAGGTGCCGATCACCACGCCCATCTCGTTGGCGAGGCGGGCGTTCTCCGGATCGTCCTCGTAGAAGCTCTTGCCCCACATGGCGGGCCAGAGGAGGTTGCCGCGCAGCCGCAGGATGAGGTCGAAGACGTGCTCGTACATCTTGTGGTTGAAGCCGCCGAAGCGCGCCTTCGCCCAGCCGAGCAGGGCCGGATCCTCGTCGTTGATGAAGATGCCGCGATATTTGACCACCGGCGCGTCGGTCAGCCGGCCAGGCAGGACGTAGAGGTCCGCGTGATAGAGCGGCGGCACGTCCGCCCACCAGTTCCAGGGCGAGACGCCGATCTGCCGCGAGAGATCGTAAATGCCGAAGATGGTGCCGCGCCGGTCGGCGCCCGCGATCACCAGCGCGCGGTCGATGCCGGGGGCGGGATGCTCGACGACCTGGCGGACGGAAGCTTCCCAGTGGCCGGCGACATTGCTCACGTCGAGCCGATGAGCGCGGATCAGCGCATCGATCATGGCGTTGCGGCCGATCGTGCCGACGATGATCGCGTCGGCTCCGGCGCGCGGCTCGGCAATGCCGGCAACGCGGCCAAGATCGGTACGGAGGTTCGTCGCCGCCCGCAGCACGCCGGCATCGTCGCGCGGATCGGTCGTCGCGCGGAGCGGTCGCCCCGCCTCGATCAGCGCCAGCGCGTTCGGCGCCTTTGCGGTGCAAATGGCCGCCGGACCAGCGCAGGCCAGAGCCGGCGCGGCCCAGAGGACGAACAGCAGGGCGAGAAGACGCCGCATCAACCGCGGTGCGGCACGGCCCCGCGGAACGAAGCCGCCATCGCCGCGCGGAGCGGCTTGGGCCGGTAGTCGGCATCATAGGGCGTCGGCCGCTTGGGCAGGCCGTCGGTGCGCGGCGGCCGCTCCTGCAGCCAGCTGTACTTGTCGATCATGCCCCAGCAGAGCACGTCGCCGAGCTGTCTGTAGCTCAGCATCAGGTCGAGATAGGCGCGGGCATAGGCCGCCACCTCGCGGTCGCGCGCGGCGATGTCGCTCCTGATGCCGCGATCGTTGACGTCGAATTCGGTGATCAGCAGCTGGTAGCCCATGCCGGTCACCTCATCGAGGAAATGCCGCCAGGCACGCTCGTCGTGCGGCCCGAAGACGGACGGGTCGCCCGGATTGTTGCCGCTGCCGATATGCGACTGGACGCCGAGCGCGTCGACCGGCGTGCCGCGCTTGCGGAAGCGCTCGAGCAGGCGGAGCACACCGGCCCGATGCGTCTCGTTGCCCGGCTCCCAGCTCATATAATCGTTGTAGACGAGCTGGGCGTGCGGCGCCGCCTCGCGCGCGGTGCGGAAGGCGAGGTCGAGCACAGCGTCGGCGCTGCCCATCGCCTTCGAGAAGACCGTCTCGCGCATCTCGCCGCTATGGGCGTCGACCGCTTCGTTGACGACGTCCCAGCTGCGGATCGTCGGATAGTGGCGGCAGACCGTCTCGATATGCTCGCGCAGCATCCGCGCCGCCTCGGCGGCGGGATGCGGGCCGAAATCGTAATTGGTCACCCAGGCCGGCCACCATTGGGGGTGGTGCCAGACGAGATTGTGGCCGCGCATGGCGAGGCCCTGCGATTGCGCCCAGGCGAGCAGCCGGTCGCCGCCGGAGAAATCGAAGCCGGTGGGGCTGTGGCGTATCCACTGCCATTTGAGCTCGTTCTCGGGGACGATCAGCCCGCATTCGGAGGACACGATCTGGCGATAGCCCGGGTCGCTGAACGCGCTCGCGCGGCCGGGCCGGCCGATGCCGAGCGCCGAGCCGAAGCGGCGGCCGTGGCTTCGGGCGGCCCGGTTCAGCGACTCGCCAATGCCTGGGATGGTGGGAACAGAAGCCTCGGCCGCGGCGCTCGCTGCCAGCGACGCGCCGAGAACGAGGGTTTCGCGGCGGCTTAGGTCCATCTTGCTTCCTCTTCTTCTGTTACCGCTAACAGGCTAAAGAAGCTGTCACAATGGCGAAGACATTGCTCGCTTTGCTGGCCTTTCTGCTGCTCGCGCCGGCGGCGGCACGCGCCGAGGACGGCTACCGTTTGTGGCTGCGCTACGATCCCGTCGAGACGTCGCAACGCGCCGATTATGCCGCAAGCGCCATTGAAATTGTGGCGCCAGGCACGAGCCCGATCGCGGAGTCGGCGCGGGAGGAATTGGCACGCGGCTTGGCGGGGCTGCTGGCGCACCCGGTCGGCACCGTCGCCGGGGCGGACCGGGATGGCGCAATCCTGCTCGCCACGCCCGAATCCTCGGCCGCCGTCGCCGCACTCAACCTGCCGCTTCAGCCGCTCGGCGACGAAGGCTATCTGATCCGCAGCGTCCGCATCGGCGGCCGTCGCGCGACAGTCATCGCCGCCAACACGGATCGCGGCCTGCTCTACGGCGCTTTCGCTTTCCTGCGGCTGATCCAGACGCGGCAGCAGATCGATCATATCGACATCGCCGACGCACCCAAGGTCAAGCTGCGCATGCTCAACCATTGGGACAATCTCGATCGCTGGGTCGAGCGCGGCTATGCGGGCCTGTCGCTGTGGGACTGGCAGAAGCTGCCGGGCTGGAAGGACCCGCGCTACAGTGATTATGCCCGCGCCAACGCCTCGATCGGCATCAACGGCACCGTTCTCAACAACGTCAATGCCAGCCCAGAAATCCTGACGCCGCGCTGGCTGGAGAAGGTGAAGGCGCTGGCGGACGTGTTCCGCCCCTGGGGCATCCGCGTCTACCTGTCGGCCAATTTCGCCGCGCCGATCGAGATCGACGGGCTGAAGACGGCCGACCCGCTCGACCCGCGGGTGCGCGCCTGGTGGAAGGTGAAGACGGACGAGATCTACCGAGCCATCCCCGATTTCGGCGGCTTCCTGGTCAAGGCCAATTCGGAGGGCCAGCCGGGGCCGCAGGATTACAAGCGCAGCCACGCCGACGGCGCCAACATGTTCGCCGAGGCGCTGGCGCCACATGGCGGAATCGTGATCTGGCGCGCCTTCGTCTACTCGGCCGAGAACAATGAGGACCGGGTCAAGCAGGCCTATGACGAATTCAAGCCACTCGACGGCAGGTTCGCGCCCAACGTCATCCTCCAGGTGAAGAACGGACCGCTCGACTTCCAGCCGCGCGAACCCTTCCATCCCCTGTTCGGCGCGATGCCGAAGACGCCGCTGGCGATGGAAGTGCAGATCACCAAGGAATATCTCGGCTTCGCCACCCACCTCGCCTATCTCGGCACGATGTGGGAGGAGGCGCTCGCCTCCGACACCTACGCGCATGGACCGGGGTCGACGGTGGCCAAGGTGGTCGAGGGTACGCTGGACGGGCACCAGCTCAGCGCGATGGCGGGGGTGGCCAACATTGGCAACGACCGCAACTGGAGCGGCTCGCAGTTCGACCAGG
Source organism: Allosphingosinicella sp. (assembly GCA_036269695.1). Classification (GTDB taxonomy): domain Bacteria; phylum Pseudomonadota; class Alphaproteobacteria; order Sphingomonadales; family Sphingomonadaceae; genus Allosphingosinicella. The sequence continues at coordinate 162,122 of DATBDY010000010.1, forward strand.
CGAACTGGTACGCCTTCGGCCGGCTCGCCTGGAATCCGGAGCTTTCCGCGCGCGCGATCGCCGAGGAATGGACGCGGATGACCTGGGGCAACGACCCGCGGCTGACCGGCGCGATCGTGCCGATGATGATGGGCTCGCGCCAGGCATTGGTCGACTACATGACCCCGCTCGGCCTCGCCCACCAGATGGGCACCGGTCACCATTACGGCCCCGCCCCCTGGGCGCACGACCTCAAGCGGCCCGAATGGAACCCGGCCTATTACAACCGCGCCGATGCGAGCGGCATCGGCTTCGACCGCACGGCGACCGGCAGCGACGCCGTCGCCCAATATGCGCCGCCGGTGGCGCGGCGCTTCGCGAACCTCGGCACCGTCGGGGACGACTATCTGCTCTGGTTCCACCATGTCCCGTGGGATTATCGCCTCGACACCGGCCGCACGCTCTGGGACGAACTGGTCGTCCGCTATTCGCGCGGCGTGGACGACGTGCGCGCAATGCGGCGGGCTTGGGCCACGCTCGCGCCGCTCGTCGATCCGCAGCGTTATGACGAGACCGCGCCCTTCCTCGCGATTCAGGAGGAAGAGGCGCAGTGGTGGCGCGACGCCAGCATCGCCTATTTCCAGAGCCTTTCGCACCGACCGCTGCCCGCCGGCACTGCGCCGCCGGCCCATTCGCTCGACTATTACGAGGCCCTACGATTCCCCTACGCGCCCGGGCAGGCGGAGAAGCATCAGTAGCGGCTGAGCACTTTCAGCAGGAACTGGCGGATGCGCTGCCGAAGCTGCGGCGTCGGCTCGGCGAGAATGCCGCGCTGCGCCGGCGGCAAATGCGCGGCGGGATCCTCGCCGCCGGGCCGGAAGACATAATTGTCGAACATCGCCCGCCAGGCGGCGCGCTGGTATTCGGGCAGGCTGCCGATCGCGAGGATGCCGTGGACCATTGCCTCAAAGGCGGAGGCGGCGTCGGGCGGCCCATCGCTCCACCAGTAATTGACGAGGATGTTGAACGGGTCGAGGGCTTCGACATTGTGCCACCACAGGGTGGGAATGTAAATCGCGTCGCCCGGCTCGAGCTCCGCGACCCGCGCCGCCGCGAGCGCCTCCGCGAATTTGGGATAGGTTTCGAAGTCCGGATCGCGGACCTGCACCATGCTGGCCGGCTGCCCCGCCATGGTGAAGTCGAGCGGCCCGACATAGAGATTGCGGACCTGCTCGGGCGAAAACAGGGTGAAGCGTCGCCGGCCGGCGACGACGCAGGCGATATTGTCGGATTCGTCGAAATGGGCGCTGACCACGGTGGCGTTGCCGATCCAGATGCGCGGCACAGCGCCGGTTTCGGCGAGCAGGGGCAACCGATTTTCATCGGCGAAACCGGGCAGGACCTCCGGTAAGGGCGTCGAGCCGACATAGACCGTCCGTGCCTTTTCATCCCCCGCCGAGGCCAGAAGGAACCGCAGGATGTCGCCGATCTTCGCGCGCTGACGCTCGAAGTTGAAGCTGGCGAGATCGGGGCCGTAGAAGAAGCGTCCGCCGATCTCCGGGGGGCCGACAAAGGCCTCGACGGAGCCCCCTCGATCGAAGCCGCGGACATAGGCCGCGGCGTCTTCGGCGGAGCGGCGCGCCGCGTGCACAGCGGGCCAATCCGAGACCAGCCCGCGGAGCACGACCGGCTCGTAGCGTCCGACGATCTCGCCGCGGAATCGCGACGGCTCGAGCCCGCTTATTTCCTCCATCTTCCGCACGTCCCGGATCAGCACTCCTTCCGATCGCGCGCGACCGCCTTCACGACTACCCTAGGCCGCGCCGCCCGGGCGGGCGAGCCTCTCCCGCACAAAAAAAGAACCCCCTTCGCGCGCGGCGAAGGGGGTCCGAGGACGGGTGCTGCGCGCTTAGAAACTGGCGCGCAGGATCAGCGAATAACGCCGGTCGTTCATGTAGTAGGACCGCGGTCCGAGCAGACCGCCCGTCGTGAACTGCTGCGACGTCTTGGTGATCGTGTTGAGCAGGTTCACGCCCTGGACGCCGACTTTGATCTGCTTCGTGATGTTGATGAAGGCTGAGGCGTCGAGATAACCCGCAGCTTCGTTGAAGATCGGGTAATAAGGGAAGATCACGTCCGAAGCGGTCAACAGGAAGCGCGATCGCCAGTTGTACGCCACCCGGAGCGAGATCGGTCCCTTCTCGTAGAAGACCTGCACATTGACGTTGTGCTTGGACAACTGCTCAAGCGGCAGGTTCCCCGGCAACACCGTGCTCGTATGGGCAGGCGATCCCGTATTCAGATAGGAGTTGGGAAGCCCCGTGCTCTCAATATAGGTGTAGTTCGCGCTGACGCCCAGCCCGTCGAGAGGCTTCGGCAGGAAATCGAACGTCTGCTGGTAGGCGACTTCGAAGCCCTTGATCTTGCCGTGTCCGCTATAATTGGCAGGACCGCGCGCGGCGATGGCCTGCGTGATACCGTTCTGGGTGAAATTACGGAAGATCGTCGACGTATAGAAGTAGTTCGTCACGTCCTTATAAAAGGCGTCGAACGTCAGCGATCCGACACGAGCGAAATACCATTCGGCCGTCACATCGAACTGGTTCGCGGTCATCGGCTTCAAATTCGGATTGCCGACGTTGAAGGTGATGATGCCGCTGGTCGTGTCGAAGCTCGCCGTCAGCGAGTTGCGGATGCTCGCCAGGTCGGGAAGCGTCATCACCCGCGATGCCGCGAAGCGAACCACCACGTCCCGTCCGACGCCAAATTTCAGGTTCAGACTCGGCAGCCACTGATCGTTGCTCGTGTTCGTGAGCTGCGACGTCGCCGGCGCACTCGCGAATGTCTGCAGCTGCTGATACTGAGCGCGGGTGAGGGCGCAGATGCCGCTCGGTTGCGGCGTAGCGGTTCCGGGCGGCACGCCCGGCGGCAGCGTCGGATTGAGCACGCCTTTGCAGCGCGTGTCAAAGTCTTGGGTCACGCCAAGATCAGCCGCCGTTATCTGGACGATACCTTGCGACCGGACGCGGGTGTTCACGAAGCGAACACCGACATTGCCGCTCAACCGGACGTCGCCGAAGAGCGGATTATCATTGCCGAAATTGAGCATCAGGTAGCCGTCGGTATTCTTCTGGCTGACCTCCTCGATTTCGCTCGGCAGGAACGGCGTTCCCGGAATGACGCCCGCGCGACTGGCGAGCGGCACCCAGCCCTGAGAGCCACCATCCTGGGCGATCCATTGCTGGTTCACCGACTGGAAGAACGTGCTCGCGCCGCGGTAGTCGTCGATCAAATTACCGCTGTAGAAGAACCCGCCCGGCGGGCCAGGAACCTCGTTTCGGAAGAAGTTGTTGAACGAGTAGCTCGCGATCTGGCTCCGCGGCGTCTGATCCATCCACACCGGACCGCCGTTGCCGTCCCAGACCTCGCTCAGCACGGCCCAATTGTAGGTCGTGTAGCGGATCGTCTCCTCACGATCGGCATAGCGCGCGCCGAACTTGAGCCGGTTCAGGAAGGAGCCGTCATCGAACTTGTAGGCGCCATCGCCCTTGAATGCCCATTCGTGCCCGGTGCTGTGCTCGATGTGGTCCATCGCTGCGCGCCAGAATTCATTGGCCGGGTCGTTGAAGTATTGGGAGTCGGTTTCTCCGGCGATCCGCGGGTTCGGCGTCGCCCAGGTGGCGGACAGGTTCAGCGGCTTGTGAGGAATGATGACCGGATTGCTGCCGGTGATGTCAAGCTGCTCGTCCGCGTACAGCGACCCGAAGACGCTCATGTCGAGGTCGTCATGTTGGGCGCGCGTATAATCGCCGTCCAAAGCGAAATCCCAATGGCTGTTCGGGGAGAATTTGAAATTCGCGCCAAAGTCGTTGACGACATTCCGCTCGTCCACGTTGCGCGTCGACAGCGACTGCTGCATGCCGCCCGTCGTGACGCGTCCGGCGCCGCCGCTGTCGGCCGAACGCCATCCAGTGCCCGGAAGCGTGATGAATCCGCTCTCGAACACGTTGTTCGCGTCATACGTGTAATTTTTAAGTGCGCCGGTCGGGCACTCAGCGCGGACCGATCCGCCGGGGCCGCCGGTATTCTGCCGGCAGCCCGCGGGATAGGTGTTGTATTCGGAGAGATCCGGGCCGCTCTCGAACGTGTGCTCACCCCATTTGTTGGAGGAGTCGGTGCGCAGGAACTGCAGCGTCAGGTGGGCCCGCCGGTCGAGACTCTCCCACTGCGCGGCGAGATCGATACCCTTGCGGATGCGGTCGTAATCCTCGGTGCGGAATTGGCCGCCCAGCGGCGCATAACGAAGCGCCGCATTATCGGCGAGGCCGTCCGCACCGGCGGTGCTCGCGGTGCCGCAGGCCGCGCCGGACGGCGGCAGCTTGGTGGTATCGGTGTTGCTCGGCAGCGGGTTGCGGCACACCAGATTGGCGACCGTGTCGGCGGCGACGACCAGCGTATTGTCGCGGGTCTGAAAGTTGGTGACCTGGATGCCGTCCGACCGGCTCTTCAGCCGGGAATAGGAAAGATCGCCGAGAAAACCGATCCGGCCGATGCCGGTATCGAACGTGTCGCTGACCAAGACCGAGCCGGTCGGCGTGGCCTTCTTGCGCATGTCGCCTTCATTGGCCTCTATGTCGAAAGCGACGTGGAAGCCCTTGTTGTCGAACGGCAGGCGCGTGTTGAGGTTGACGGTGCCGGCGAGGCCGCCCTCGATCGTCTCGGCGGTCGAATTCTTGTAGACTTCGACCGAGCCGAGCAGCTCGGACGGGACGTCGGCGAAGTTGATCGCCTGGCCATAGACGCCCGCGGAGAAGGTATCGCGGCCATTGAACTCGGAACGGACGAATGTGAGGCCGCGGACGACCACGCCCGAGCCCTCAACCGAGAAGTGGTCGGGGTCGTTATTGCCGGCGAAGCGGTTCATCTCGACGCCGGGCACGCGCTGCAGCGCCTCGGTCACCGACCGGTCGGGGAGGGCGCCGATATCCGACGCGGTGATCGCATCGACGACGGTGTCGGAGTTGCGCTTGATGTTCTGCGAATTGGCGAGGCTCTGGCGAATGCCGGTGACGACGATCGCGCCCTGGTCGCTATTCTCCGGTGCGGCGGGGGCTGCATTGGCGTCCGGCGCGGGGGCCGTCCCCTGCTGGGCATTTCCGGCCGTGCCCGCGCCGCCCTGGGGCGCGGCGCTGCCATTCTGCGCGAAAGCGGGCGTCGCAGCGGCGAACGCACACACGGCGAGCAGCGACGCGCCGCTACGCAGGAGCGAGCCGAAGTTCGCATCACGGCGCATGTCGAGCGGCGTGCGGGCGAATGAAGCCATCGAGTAACCTCCCCAAATCATGGTAGCGCTAACACGCGTTCGCGCCATTCTCGTTCGTTTGTGCTGGATAACCCGGGCCGCGGTCTGCGGCAAGCCCGCACTCCGCCGCTCCCGCGTCCCGCATCGAGAAAAGGTCAGTTCTGTGACGGCTTTGCAACAGCTCTTCTAAGTCGTTGCCGCGCCTCGCTTCTTCGCCCTCAGTGCAGCCAGGCGAAGGCTGCGTTCATTGACCTCGCGAGGAAGAGCGCCTTAAAAAGGGCCTGTCGCGAAAGGGGGCGTGACGCATGGCCGAGCAGGAAAAAGTGAACGTTATCATTGTCGGCGGCGGCACCGCCGGCTGGATGACGGCCGCCGCCATCGCCAAGCTGCTGCCGACCCGCGCCACCGTGCGTCTCGTCGAGTCGGAGGCGATCGGCATCGTCGGCGTCGGCGAAGCCACGCTTCCCCATATCCGCGCCTTCAACGAACGGCTCGGCATCGACGAGGCCGAATTCATGGCCCGCACCCGCGCCACCTTCAAGCTCGGCATCGAGTTCGTGGGCTGGGGCCGCGAAGGCGATTCCTACATCCATCCGTTCGGGACGTTCGGCCGCGGCGGCGCCGAGGTCGACTTTCACCAATATTGGCTCCGCATGAAGCAGGAGGGGCGACCGGTCGCCGACCTCGAGCAATATTCCTTCGCCTGCATGGCCGCGCGGCTCAACCGTTTCGACCTGCCGTCGGCCGATCTGCGCCAGCTCAATTCGACCTTCGGCTACGCCTATCAGTTCGATGCGACCCTGTTCGCGCCTTATCTGCGCGCGCTCGCCGAAGGTCTGGGCGCCCGCCGCACGGAAGGCCGGGTCGTCGACGTGCAGCGCGACGGAGAGACCGGCGACATCCGTTCGATCCGCATGGAAAGCGGCGAGATCATCGGGGGCGATTTGTTCGTCGACTGCTCGGGCTTCGTGTCGCTGCTGATCGGCAAGGCGCTCGGCGAGCCGTTCCAGGACTGGTCCCATTGGCTGCCCTGCGACCGCGCCGCCCCCGTTCCGTGCCGCACTGAAACGGCGCTGACTCCTTACACCGGCGTGATCGCGATGCCGGCGGGCTGGCGCTGGCGCATCCCGCTCCAGCACCGCACCGGCAACGGCTACGTCTATTCGAGCGAATTCCTCTCGGACGAGGAGGCGGCGGTTGCGATCGTCGGCGCGGTCGAGGGCGAGATCATCGCGCAGCCGCGCCTGCTGCGCTTCAAGGCCGGCCGCCGGGAGCGCAGCTGGGTCCACAATTGCGTCGCCGTCGGCCTTGCCAGCGGTTTCCTGGAACCTCTGGAATCGACCAGCATCTATCTCATCCAGCAGGCGATCACGGCGTTGCTGGAGCTCTTCCCGGAGAAGCGGATCTCGCCCGTCGATCGCGACGAGTTCAACCGGCTGATCGATCTCGAATATGACAGGATCCGCGACTTCCTGATCCTCCACTATCACGCGAACCAGCGCGTCGGTCAGCCCTTCTGGGACTATGTGCGCAACATGGATGTGCCGGATACGCTGCAGGAGAAGATCGAGCTGTTCCGGCGCCGCGGGCGGGTCGTCAAATATCGCGAGGGCGTGTTCCTCGATGCGAGCTGGATCGCCGTCTATCTCGGCCAGCACATCATCCCGGAAGGTCACGACATGCGCGCCGACGCGCCGCCGTCCGAGGCGGTCGTCCGCGCGATGGAAGCGCTGCGGGCCGAGATCCGGACCATGGCCGAATCGATGCCCGACCATGTCGGCCACATCGCGCGCTACTGCCCGATGGCCGCATGAGATGAGCGGGCGCGCCGCTTCGATCCGCAGCGTGGTGGTTGCCGGCGGCGGCATCGCCGGCTGGTCGACCGCGGCGGCGCTCAGCAAGCGGCTGCCGGCGCTGTCGGTGACGGTCGTTCCCATTCCTCCGCCGCCGGACGCGCTGGCGGACCGGATCGGCAGCACCCTCCCCTCGATCGGCGAATTCCACAGCGACATCGGCCTCACCGAGGCGGACACGGTGGTCCGCGCGGGGAGCAGCTTCCGTCTCGGCACCTGGTTCGAAGGGTGGGCGGAGGACCGCCCGCCTTACGTCCATGCCTATGGTGAATACGGCAAGCCGTTCGGCACCGCCTCCTTTCATCATCATTGGGTGCGGGCCGCCGCTCTCGGCCGGGCGGAATCGTTCGATTCCTTTTCGGCCGCCGCGTCGATCGCGCGCGCCGGGCGCTTCACGCATCCGCGCAACGAGCCCGGGTCTCCCCTCGCCGGCTTCGGCTATGGGCTGGCGATCAACCCCGCCCGCTACCGCGAGATGATGCGCGCTTATGCCCGTCACCTCGGCGCCGCCGAGCGCGAGGGAGAGATTGGAGAGGTGCGGCTGCGCGGCGAGGACGGCTTCGTCGAGGCGCTCCGCTTCACCGACGGCGGCGAGTTGCCCGCCGACCTGTTCGTCGACTGCACCGGGCCGGCGCGGCGCATCCGTTCCGCGCTGGACGAGCGCTTCGAGGATTGGGCGGCCTGGCTGCCCTGCGACCGCATCCTCTTCGCCGATGCCCCGCCGCCAGCGGAGCTGCCGTCGCTCGACAAGGCGGTGGCGGCCGGCGCCGGCTGGCGCTGGGAATCTGCCTCGCCGCTCCGCACCTCCCACGGCCTCGTCTATGCGTCGTCGCACCTCAGCGACGGCAAGGCGGAGCGGGCGCTGCGGGTCGCAACCGGAGTGGAAGCGAACGAGGCTCCCGTCACGCTCCGGTCCGGCCGGCTTGCCGAGCCATGGTTCAAGAATTGCGTCGCCATCGGCGATGCCGCGGTGGCGGTCGAGCCGCTCGAATGGACCAACCTCCACCTCGCTCACAATGCGATCGACCGCCTCGTCTCGATGATGCCGGACCGCGACTGCGGCGCCGTCGAGCTCTGGGACTATAACCGCCAGGCCAATGCCGAAGCCGACCGGGTGCGCGACTTCCTCGTCCTCCATTATGTCGCGTCGCGCCGGAGCGAGCCCTTCTGGCGCGACGCCGCGGCCGCCAAGCCGCCAGCTTCGCTCGCCCACACTTTGGCGCTTTTCCAGGAGCGCGGGCGGCTGCCTTATTACGAGGAAGAGACCTTCTCCCGCGACTCCTGGCTTGCGGTCCTCCTCGGACAAGGGTTAATTCCGCGCCGCACCGATCCTCTGATCGACATCGTCGCGCCCGCCGCCGCCGACCAGGCGATGGCGCGGATGCGGAGCGCGATCGAGGCGCTGGTGCCCACCCTTCCGAGCCAGACGCTCTATCTCCAGAATCTCATGAGGCAGGCCGCACGATGAACGAACATTCGATCCGGAAAATCGTCATCGTCGGCGGCGGCACGGCCGGCTGGATGGCGGCCGCCGCCTTCGCCCGCTTCCTCGACAATGGCTATACGCGGGTCACGCTGGTCGAATCGGAGGAGATCGGCACGATCGGCGTGGGCGAGGCGACGATCCCGCCACTGATCACCTTCAATGGAATGCTCGGCATCAACGAGAACGAGTTCGTCGCCGCGACCCACGGCTCGTTCAAGCTCGGCATCGAATTCGTGAACTGGGGCGGAATCGGCGAACGCTATTTCCATCCGTTCGGCAGCCACGGCCACGAGCTCCATGGCATCTATTTCCACCAGCTATACCTGCGCGAGCGCAAGCGCCGCGTGCTGCCCGATATTTCGGCCTGGTCGATGAGCGCGGTGGCCGCGGCCCACGGCAAGTTCGCCCGGCCCGGCGCCGAAGCGGGGTTGCCGCTGTCGCAGATGCGCTACGCCTTCCACTTCGACGCGACCCTCTATGCCAAGTTCCTGCGCAATTACGCCGAGCGGGGCGGCATCACCCGGATTGAGGGCAAGGCGGTCGACGTGTCGCTGCGGGGCGAGGACGGGTTCGTCGAATCGATCACGCTCGCCGACGGGCGGGTGATCAGCGGCGATTTGTTCATCGACTGCTCCGGCTTCCGGGGGCTGCTGATCGAGCAGGCGCTCAAGACCGGCTACGAGGAATGGACGCACTGGCTGCCGTGCAACCGCGCTATCGCTGTCCCGTGCCGTTATGAGGGGCAGCCCGACCCGTTCACCCGCGCGACCGCCCACCCGAGGGGCTGGCAGTGGCGCATCCCGCTTCAGACCCGGATGGGCAACGGCATCGTCTATTCGAGCGCCTATATGGGGGACGACGAGGCACAGGACCTGCTCCTCTCGAACCTGGAAGGCGAGCCGCTCGCGGAGCCGCGGCGCCTCTCCTTCACCACCGGCCGCCGGCTCAAGGCGTGGAATGCGAACGTCGTCTCGATGGGCCTCTCAAGCGGCTTCATCGAGCCGCTGGAATCGACCAGCATCCATTTCGTCCAGAGCGGCATCGCCAGGCTGATCTCCCTGTTCCCGGACAAGAGGTTCAATCCCGCCGAGCGCGACGAATATAACCGGCAGATGCAGGCGCTTTTCGAGGACGTCCGAGATTTCATCATCCTCCACTACAATGCGACCACGCGCGACGATTCCGACTTCTGGAATTATTGCCGCACGATGCAGATCCCCGATAGCCTCGCGCGCAAGGTCGAATTGTGGAAGGCGAAGGGCCGGGCTTTCCGCGAGAATCTCGAGCTGTTCAACCTGCCCAGCTGGGTGGCGGTGACGTTCGGCCAGCACCTCGTGCCCGACGAGTACGATCCGATCGCCGATTCGCTGGACGACGACAAGGTCGCGGCCGCCATCGAGCAGATGCGCCAGGCCTATCTCCAGACGACCGAGCGGCTCCCAACCCACGGGGAGTTCATCGCCCGCACCGCGGCCGCCCAGAATTCCGCGCCGCCGCCGCTGCCGGAGTTCGTCTTTTGAGAGACGATGCCATCCGCAAGGTGGTGATCGTCGGCGGCGGCACCGCCGGCTGGATGGCGGCCGCCGCCCTGGTGCGGATCATGGGGCAGATCCCCACCTTCACGATCGAGCTGGTGGAATCGGACGAGATCGGCACGGTCGGCGTCGGCGAGGCGACGATCCCGCAGATCAACCTGTTCAACGCCATGCTCGGAATCGACGAGCACGATTTCGTCCGCGCGACCAATGCCACCTACAAGCTCGGCATCGAATTCCGCGACTGGACCCGGATCGGCCATCGCTACGTCCATCCGTTCGGCTTCTATGGCATCGACATGATGGGCGTGGAGTTCCACCATCACTGGCTGAAGGGCCGCGCGCTTGGCGACGAGACGCCGCTCGATATCTATTCGCTGAGCATCGCCGCCGGCCTCCAGGGCAAGTTCGAGCATCCCCGGCCCGACCAGCCGAATTCGCCGCTGTCGCGGATCGCCTATGCCTTTCAGTTCGATGCCACGCTTTACGGCCGCTACCTGCGCGCTTTGGCCGAACAGCAGGGAGTCGTCCGCACCGAGGGCCGCATCGTCGACGTCGCCCAGAACGGCGAGACCGGGTTCATCGAAGCCGCCGTGCTGCAGAGCGGCGCCCGGATCGAAGGCGACCTCTTCATCGATTGCTCGGGCTTTCGCGGCCTGCTGATCGAGCAGGTGCTGAAGGCCGGATTCGAGGATTGGTCGGCCTGGCTCCCCTGCGACCGCGCGCTCGCCGTGCCGTGCGAAAGCAGCGGGGACGTGCAGACCCTCACCCGTTCGACGGCTCGCCCCGCCGGCTGGCAATGGCGGATCCCGCTCCAGCACCGGACCGGCAACGGCTATGTCTATTCGAGCGCGCACCTCTCCGACGACGAGGCCGCGGCGACCCTGCTCGCCAATCTCGACGGCGCTCCGCTCGCCGAGCCGCGGCCGCTCCGCTTCAAGGCTGGTCATCGCAAGAAAGCATGGGTGAAGAACGTCGTCGCGCTCGGCCTCGCCGGCGGCTTCCTCGAGCCGCTCGAATCGACCAGCATCCATCTCGTCCAGACGGGCATCGCGCGGCTGCTGACGCTGTTTCCGACGCGCCATTTCGACCCGTTCGAGATCGACCGCTACAATGCGCTGACCGAGCGGGAATATGTCGACATCCGCGACTTCCTCGTCCTGCACTACAAGGCGACGGAACGGGACGACACGCCATTCTGGGATTATTGCCGCACGCTCGAGCCGCCCGAGGGGCTCGCCTACAAGCTCGACATGTTCCGCCGGAACGGACGAGTCTTCCGGGAGCATGAGGAATTGTTCACCGAGACGAGCTGGCTGTCGGTCATGGTCGGCCAGGGGATCGAAGCCGGTGGCTACCATCCCGCCGCCGACATCCTGCCGGACGCGGAGACGCTGAAGCGGCTCGCCCATATCCGCGAGGTCGTCGCAGATACCGCCGCCCGGCTGCCGGCCCAGGCCGAGTTCCTTCGCCAGCACGGCAGCGCGAGCGGCGTCAGCCTGAAGCGCGCGTCCTGATGCCGCTCCCACCGCCGCGGCCGATGCGCGAATATGAAGGCGTCGACCGGCGCCGGTTCCTCGAGGAGATCCGGCCGGCGGGGCAGCCGGCGGTGCTGCGCGGCCTCGCCGCGTCGTGGCCGGCGGTGCAGGCGGCGGAGCGTTCCGACGAGGAGCTGATCGCCTATGTGAAGGGCTTCCGGCCGGACGACCGGCCGGTCACCGCGATCGTCGGCGAGCCCGAGATCGAGGGCCGCTTCTTCTATCGCGAGGATCTCAAGGCGCTGAACTTCACGCGCGGGGTCTCGCCGCTCTTCCCCTTCCTCGATCGGCTGCTGCGCGACCGTGGCCGCGAACGGCCGCTCGCCATGGCCGTCCAGGGCGAGACCATCCCGCAATTGCTCCCGGGTTTCGAAAGGGAGAACAAGACGGATCTGCTGAGCGCGGACGTCGAGCCGCGCGCGTGGATCGGCAATCGCATCCGCGTCGCCGCGCATTACGACCTCAAGGAGAATATCGGTGTCGTCGTTGCCGGCCGGCGCCGCTTCACCCTGTTCCCGCCGGAGCAGATCGCGAATCTCTATGTCGGTCCGCTAGAGCTGACGCCGGCCGGCACGCCGATCAGCCTCGTCGATCCCGACCGGCCCGATCTCGAACGCTTTCCGCGTTTCGCGGAGGCAGCGGCGACGGCGCAGACCGCCGAGCTGGCGCCGGGCGACGCGATCTACATTCCCTTCCACTGGTGGCACGCGGTGGATTCGCTCGCGGACGTGAACCTGTTCGTCAATTATTGGTGGAACGATGCGGCCGCGGGGGGGCTGCGCCCATACGACGCGCTGATGTTCGGCCTGTTCGCGCTGAAGACGCTCCCCGCCGAGCAGCGCGAAATCTGGCGCACAATCTTCGATCACTACGTCTTCTGCGCGAACGGCGATCCGGCCGCGCACATTCCGGCCGACGCGCGGGGCGTGCTCGGCGACCCCACGCCGGAGCTCCTCGCCCGGGCCCGGGCGACCCTGCTGCATCAGCTGGGCGAGTCCTGACATGCGATTCCTGATGCTCGGCTTGGCCGGGCTGCTGATCGGAGCCGCGGCTCCTCCGGCCGATCCGAGCCCGATCCGCCTGAACCAGCTCGGCTTCCTCCCCTCCGGCGCGAAGCGGGCGATCGTCCCGGACGCGGCCAATGCCCCGCTCGACTGGCGGTTGGTCGACGGCTCGGGCCGGGTCCTGAAGAAAGGCAAGACGATTGTCTTCGGCGACGATCCGGCGTCGGGCGAGCATGTCCACCGCGTCGACTTCGGCACCTTCACCGCGCAAGGGAGCGGTTATCGGCTTATCGTCGGCGACCGCAGCAGCCGCGCCTTCGCCGTCTCGCCGGATCTCTACGACCGGCTGCGGATGGAGTCGCTCAACTATTTCTACCAGACGCGCGCCGGCATCCCGATCGAGGCGCGCTTCGCCGGCGGCCCGCAATGGGCGCGGCCGGCGGGGCACCTGCCCGAAAAGGCGGTCTGCGTCTCCAGGCCGGATCGGAACGGCAATGTCTGGCCCGGCTGCCCGGGCGAGCACGACGTCACCGGCGGCTGGTACGATGCCGGCGACCAGGGGAAATATGTCGTCAACGGCGGCATCGCACTCTGGACCCTGCTCGACCTCTACGAGCGCGAGCAGGCGCTCGGCCGCCCCTCGCCTTATGCGGACGGCAAGGCGCGGCTTCCCGAGGCTGGCAACGGCGTCAACGACCTGCTCGACGAGGCCCGCTGGGAGCTCGAATTCTTCCTGAAGATGCAGGCGCCGGACGGCACCAGGCTGAAGCTTCCGGTCGGGCAGAAGCGCAATGTTCCCGGCCTCACCTTCACCGAGATCGATGCCTCGGGCATGGCCTATCACAAGGTCGGCGACGAGCATTGGACGCCGCTGCCGACGCCGCCGCACCTCGACCGCGAGAAACGCCTGCTCTTTCCGCCGAGCACCGGCGCGACGCTCAACCTCGCCGCGACGATGGCCCAATGCGCGCGTATCTGGCGGCGCATCGATCCAGCCTTCGCCGCGCGCTGCCTCACGGCCGCCGAGCGCGCCTGGGCGGCGGCGAAGCGCAATCCGGAGGTCTACGCGATCGACGCCTTCCCCGGCAGCGGCGGCTATGGCGATTCGGATCTGAGCGACGAATTCTACTGGGCCGCCGCCGAGCTCTACGTGACCACCGGCAAGGCCGATTATGCGGCCGCCGTCCGCGCCTCGCCCTATTTTCGCGCCGGGGCCGCACCGGAACCAGGCTGGCCCCGCGTGGCGACGCTCGGCACGATCTCGCTCGCTTTGCTGCCCAACGGCCTCGTCGCCGACGAGCGCGCCGCCTTGCGCCGCAGCCTGGTCGCCGCCGCCGATGCCTTCCTCGCCGACGAGGACCGGACCGGCTACCGCATCCCCTATGCGCCCGCCGGCTGGCCTTGGGGCTCCACATCGAGCATCCTCAACCGCGCGATGATCCTCGCCCTCGCGCACGATTTCACCGGCGACGAACGCTATCGGGACGGGGTCATCGACGGGATGGACTTCATCCTCGGTCGCAACCCGCTGGACCGCTCCTTCGTCACCGGCACCGGCGCCCGGCCGATGGAGCACCCCCACCACCGTTTCTGGACGCACCAGCTCGACCCTGCCATGCCGGGGCCACCGCCCGGCGTGCTCTCGGGCGGGCCGAACTCGACCTATATGAGCGATCCGGTCGCCGCCCGCCTCAAGGGCCGCTGCGCGCCCGAGACCTGCTGGGCCGACGACAGCCGCGCCTACAGCGTCAACGAGGTGGCGATCAACTGGGACGCGCCGCTCGTCTGGGTCTCCGCCTGGCTCTCCGAGCGGCCCCGATGACAAAAGATTAAGAAGCGGCGGGCCCTCGCCGTGGAGCAGAGCGCCCCTTATAAGGGTTGGGGGATTTAGAGACGATCATGTCGAAGCCGGTATTTCACGACCCGTCCGGGCGGCGGGGCCGCTGGACGCGGTCTTCGATCCTGTTGCTGCTCCTGCTTGTCCTTGGCACGGCGGCGGTGTTCGCGATGACCATCATCGACGTCCCCATTCCCGGCCCGCTGCCGGTCCGCATGGGGCAGGCCAAGCTGCATGCTTTCGCCGAGCAGCTCGGCATCGTGAAGCGCAAGGCGCCGAGGAAGGCGCTCTATGGCGGCCCGTGGCTCCCACCGGGACCGGCCGGGGGCGCGCATCTGGGACGGCCGACCATCGCCGCATTCTATGACCCCACGGACGAGGCGAGCGCCGGATCGTTCAGCGGCCATGTCGGCGATATCGATCAGGTCATCCCCGCTCTGGCGAGCGTCACCGGCCCCGATCACGCGTTCAAGGTCGTCAGCGATCCGGTCTTCGAGAAGATCATGGCGAACGCGCCGCACCGGCCGCAGATGCTGCCGCTGGTCCAGAACGTCAACGATCAGAAGTGGGATCCGGAGGGGACCGCAGCCCTGCTCCATGACCCGGTCGCGCGCGCGCGCCTGATCGCGCAGGTCAGCGGCCTGCTTGCCGAGCGCCAGGCGCCGGGTGTGGTCTTCGATTTCGAAGACCTCCCGATCACCGCCCAGCCGGATTACAAGCGCTTCCTCGTCGAAATCCGCCGCGCCTTCGCTCCACGCCACCTCAGCGTCGGCATCGCCGTCCCGGTGGGCGATGAAACCTGGAATCTGGCGGACTATGCGCGGGTCGCCGACAAAATCTACCTGATGCTGTACGACGAGCATTGGTCGACAGGCGATCCGGGACCCATCGCCTCCCAGACCTGGTTCGTCCAGCATCTGGTCAGCGCGGTGCACGCGGTCGGGCCTGACAAGGCGGTCGCCGCCATCGCCAATTACGGTTACGACTGGGCGAAAGGCCAGGAAACTCCAGCGCTTTCGGTCGAGGAAGCGTGGCTTTCCGCCCACGACAGCGACGCGCAGATCCGCTTCGACCCGGTGAGCGGCAACCAAACCTTCGACTATGACGACGAGAATGGCCTCACCCACCATGTCTGGATGGCCGACGCCGCCACCGCCTGGAACCAGCTGCGCGCCGTCCGGCTGCTCGGCGTCGGCGGCATCGCGCTCTGGCGCCTGGGCAGAGAGGATCCCGGCTTCTGGACCGACATCGCGAATTTCGGCCCCAATAAGGCCGTGCCCGATTTGTCCCTGCTCCGCAGCACCGGGAACACCGACGTGCAGGGCTCGGGCGAGATCCTGCGCATCGGCGCCACGCCGACCGACGGCAGCCGCACCCTCACCTCGGATGCCAAGAATTTGGTGCGCAACGAAATCTACAAGGTGCTGCCCACGCCCTATGTGGTGCAGCGGACCGGCTATCGCCCCGGCTTCGTCGCCCTCACCTTCGACGATGGCCCCGACGCCGACTGGACGCCGAGAATCCTCGACATCCTCAAGCAGAAGGGCGTGCCCGCAACCTTCTTCGTCGTCGGCGCGAACGCGCTGAGCCATCCCGCTTTGCTTAACCGGATCGTCGCCGAAGGGCATGAGATCGGCAATCACAGCTACACGCATCCCAACATGGCGACGATTTCGGATCGCGCGGTGCAGATCGAGCTCAACGCGACCGAGCGGCTGGTCGAAGCCTATACCGGCCACGGCATGCGCCTCTTCCGCGCGCCCTTCTTCGGCGACGCCGAGCCGACCACCGGCGACGAGCTCGGCCCCGCCCTCCTCGCGCAGCAGCGCGGCTATCTGAACATCGGCCTCCACGTCGATACCGAGGATTGGCAGCGGCCGGGCGTCCAGACGATCATCAACAATGGCGTGAGTCAGGTTCTGGCCGGCAACGAAGATCGCTCCGGCAACATCATGCTGCTCCACGATGGCGGCGGCAATCGCGCGGAGACCGTCGTTGCCCTGCCGCAGATCATCGACACGCTGAGGGCGCGCGGCTACCGCTTCGTCCGCGTCTCGGACCTGGCGGGCCTCACCCCGGCGCAGGTGATGCCGAAGATCGAGGGCAGCGACCTGCTCGCGGTCCGTGCCGATGTCGCCATCTTCCTCGCGCTCGCCGGCCTTGCCGCCATCCTCTCCTTCATTTTCTTCATCGCGATCGTGCTCGGCATCCTGCGCGCTTTGTCGCTGACCCTGCTGGCGGCGACGGCGCCCCGCGACACTCCGCCGGAGCCTGCCGACCAGCTCATCTCGGTGCTCATCCCCGCCTTCAACGAGGCGCGGGTGATCGAATCGTCGGTCCACCGCGTCCTCGCCAGCCGCGGCGCCCATATTGAGGTGATCGTCATCGACGACGGCTCCAAGGACGCCACCGGCGACATCGTCGAGTGCGCCTTCGCCGCCGATCCGCGGGTGCAGCTGCTGCGCCTTCCCAATGGCGGTAAGGCGCATGCGCTCAACCGCGGGCTCGAACTCGCCCATGGCGACATCATCGTCGCGCTCGACGCCGACACGCAGTTCGAGGCGGAGACGATCGCCAAGCTCGCCCGCTGGTTCTCCCGGCCCGAGATCGGCGCCGTCGCCGGCAATGCGAAGGTGGGCAATCGGGTCAACATCGTCACCCGCTGGCAGGCGGTCGAATATGTGACGGCGCAGAATCTCGAACGGCGGGCGCTGGCGCGGCTCGACGCGATCATGGTCGTGCCGGGCGCGGTCGGCGCCTGGCGGCGGGCCGCGCTCGTGGACGTCGGCGGCTTCCCGGTCGACACGCTGGCCGAGGACCAGGACCTCACCATCGCCATCCAGCGCGCCGGCTGGAAGGTGGCGAACGACGTCGATGCGGTCGCCTGGACCGAATCGCCGCAGAGCCTGCGCGGCCTCGCCAAGCAGCGCTTCCGCTGGGCCTTCGGAACACTCCAATGCCTGTGGAAGCACCGCGCCATCCTGCGCACCGGCAAGCCGCGCGGCCTCGCCTCGGTCGGCATCCCGCAGGCGTGGCTGTTCCAGATCATCTTCTCGTTGTTCTCGCCGCTGATCGACCTCGCCTTGCTGCTCAGCATCGTCTCGACGGTCAGCCGGGTGCGGCAGCACGGCTGGGCGCAGACGCATACGGACGTGTTCAAAATGGGCGTCTTCTGGCTGACCTTCGTCGCCTTCGACCTGATGTGCGGCTGGATCGCCTATCGGATGGACGTGCGCGAGAAGCGCTTCCCGGCTTTCCTCCTGATCGCCCAGCGCTTCGTCTACCGGCAGCTCATGTACTGGGTGGTGATCCGGGCGGTGACCGCGGCCCTGCGCGGCCGCTGGGTCGGCTGGGGCAAGCTCGAACGCACCGGCCGCGCCACCGCGCCCACGGCGGCGGGCGCCTAGGCCGGATCGATGCTCCCGCGCGGGAGCATCCGCACCAGCACGCGGTCGCGCAGCACAAAATGGTGGTAGAGCGCCGCAGCGGCGTGTCCGGCCGCGATGATGATGATCGCCCAGCCGATCTGGTCGTGCCGTTGCATCAAGGTGTGGTGCGTGGCGCGCGACATCGGCGCGAAGGGCGGCGGGATGAGCAGCCCGAAGAAGCTCATGTCCTCCCCTTCCGACCAGCGGACGATATAGCCGAGCACCGACTGGAGAAGCAGGAGCAGATAGAGGAGGAACTGCACCGCCTTGGCGAGCTTCTCGTCCCAGCCTTGCGACGCCGGCTCGACCTGATGCCCCGGCATCAGCCGCCAGACGATCCGCAGCACGACCACCAAGCTGAGGATGATGCCGAGCGACATATGGCTAACGACCATGGCGTGCCGCGTCGGCCGAGCGAACAGCCCCCACAATTCCGCCGAGGCGAAGTTCAGCAGCACGAGCGCGACGGTGATCCAGTGCAGCGCGATCGAGGTCGAATCGTAGCGCGTGCGGGTGGCGGTGGCGGCGACCCGGGTCGCCTCGTTCACAGCTTGGGACGCCTCAACCATGGCGCGGACAATGTTCGAGTCATTGGCTTTGTTTCGTGACCGCCCCTTCCGGCGCCCTTCACGCGCGTTGCGGGAATCGAGGAGAAGCCCTAGGCTGCGCAGCGGAAGGGGCAGGATGAACAAGCCGAGCCGAAGAAGCCGGGGGACCACGACCATCGAGGATGTCGCGCGCGCCGCCGGCGTGTCGGCGATGACCGTGTCGCGCGTGGTCAACGGCGGCCAGAACGTCCGCGAGACCACGCGCCACGCCGTGCTCGAAGCGGTGAAGAAGCTCAATTATTCGCCCAACACGGCGGCACGCAGCCTCGCCGCCGGCGAAGCGACCCATATCGGCATGCTCTATGCCAATCCGAGCGCCGCCTATCTCAGCCAGTTCCTGATCGGGGCGCTCCATGCCGCCCGGCGCGCCGGCTGCCACCTCGTCATCGAATCCTGCGAGTCCGAGGATGCGGACGAGCAGGCCGAGGTCACCCGCCGCTTCGCCACCAGCGACGTCGAGGGCGTCGTGCTGCCACCGCCGCTCTCGGAATCGCAGCCGATCATCGCCGAATTGGCGGCGATCGGCATTCCGGTCGTCACCGTCGCGATGGGGACGCCGGCGGAAGACAGCCTCAACGTCCGCATCGACGATTTCGCCGCCGCCGCCGAGATGACGCGCTACCTGCTCAGTCTCGGCCACCGCAGCATCGGCTTCATCAAAGGGCATCCCAACCATATCGCCAGCCACGACCGCGCCCGCGGCTTCGCGGCGGCTTTGCGCGAATATGGCGTCGACCCCGACGAGGCGCCGATGGAGCAGGGCTATTTCACCTACCGCTCCGGCCTCGCCGCGAGCGAGCGGCTGCTGTCGCGGCCCAAGCCTCCGACGGCAATCTTCGCGAGCAACGACGACATGGCGGCGGCGGCGATCAGCGTCGCCCACCGCCGCGGCCTGACCGTGCCGGGCGACCTCAGCGTGGTCGGCTTCGACGACACCTCCCTCGCCACCACCGTGTGGCCGGAGCTGACCACGGTCCGGCAGCCGATCTCGGCGATGGCGGAGGCGGCTCTGGAGCTGATGCTCGCGGATTTGCGCGGCCGCCGCTCCGGCGGATCGCGCCACTTCGCCGAGCGGGTGCTGGAGCATGAGCTGATCGTCCGCGAATCCTCCTCTGCGCCGGGCGCGCCCTGGGTGGGCCGCAGCCGCCGCTCGCGCACCGCGCCGGTCCATACCGCGGACGTCGGCTAAGCCCGCGCGAAAGCCTCTGGCGCAACCCGCTCCGTTAGCGCTAACAAGGACGAAATCCGCTTAAGCGGAAAGGGGAGAGGAGAGGATCATGGTAGAAGCGAGCCCGGCACGGGCCAATATGGGCTTTATCGGCGCCATCGTCGCGGTGGCGACGATCGGCGGCTTCCTGTTCGGCTATGACAGCGGCGCCGTGAACGGCACCCAGCCGGGATTGACCGCGGCGTTCGGCCTCATTCCCGAAAGCTTCTCCCCGGGGAACGGGCTGGCCTTCACCGTCGCCTCGCTGCTGATCGGCTGCTTCATCGGCGCCTTCTTCGCCGGCCGCATGGCGGACGTCGCCGGCCGGCGCAACGTGATGAGGCTGGCCGCCTTGCTGTTCCTGGTCGGCGCGGTCGTCCAGGGCATCGCCCACGATCATCTGATCTTCGTCCTCGCCCGAATCCTCGGCGGCATGGCGGTCGGGGCGGCGAGCGTCCTCTCGCCCGCCTACATCTCCGAAGTCGCGCCCGCGAGCATCCGCGGCCGCATGACGACGGTGCAGCAGATCATGATCATCACCGGCCTCACCGCCGCCTTCGTGGTCAATTATTTCCTGGCCAAGGCCGCGGGCGTTTCCACCGCGACGTTCTGGGGCGGTCTCGAAGCCTGGCGGTGGATGTACCTGATCCAGGCCCTGCCGGCGGCAATCTTCCTCGTCGCCTTGTTCTTCATCCCCGAGAGCCCGCGCTACCTGGTGTCCAAGGGGCGTCTGGACACGGCCCGGACCGTGCTGGCCAAGCTGTTCGGCGGGGACATCGCCGACGCCAAGCTCGACGAGATCCGTGCGACGTTCAGCAAAGATCACCGGCCGCAGCTTAGCGACGTGCTCGCGCCGGCGGGCGCGAAGGGCTTTCTCGGCATCCGCCCGATCGTCTGGGTCGGCATCATGCTGGCGGTGTTCCAGCAGCTCGTCGGCATCAACGTCATCTTCTATTACGGCGCGACCTTGTGGCAGCTCGCCGGCTTCAGCGAGAGCGATTCGCTGATGATCAACATCGTCTCCGGCGCCGTCTCGATCATCGCCTGCTTCGTGACCATCGCCGTCATCGACAAGATCGGCCGCAAGCCGCTGCTGCTGATCGGCTCGGCCGGCATGGCGGTGACCTTGTTCGTCATGGTCTATGCGTTCAGCCACGGCTCGCTCGACCCGAAGGGCCATCTCGTCCTTTCCGCCGATCTCGGCCGCATCGCGGTGGTCGCGGCGAACCTCTACGTGATCTTCTTCAACGTCTCCTGGGGCCCGGTGATGTGGGTCATGCTCGGCGAGATGTTCCCGAACCAGATCCGCGGGTCGGCGCTGGCGGTCGCCGGCTTCTGCCAGTGGTTCGCCAACTTCCTGATCACCTTCACCTTCCCGCCGATGGCGGAAAAACTCGGCCTCTCGGGGAGCTACACCTTCTACGCCGTGTGCGCGGTGATCAGCTTCCTCCTCGTCCAGAAGTTCGTCCGCGAGACCAAGGGCAAGGAGCTGGAGGAGATGCAGGGCTGAGCCCCCGCATCGGCCGGTTGATTTCTCGGGGGGTGCCGTCGCAAGGCGGTGCCCCCTTCTTTTGGAGGCATAGATGAGTCGCACGCCCGTCCGCCCGTTCCGCTCGCGCGAATGGTTCGCCGCTCCCGGCCGCAGCGACATGGCGGCGCTCTATCTCGAGCGGTTCATGAATTACGGGATCACGCCCGACGAGCTGCGTTCGGGCCGCCCGATCGTCGGGATCGCGCAGACCGGATCGGACCTCAATCCGTGCAACCGCGTCCATCTCCAGCTCGCCTTGCGCATCCGCGAGGGCATTCGCGACGCGGGCGGCATCGCGATGGAATTCCCGGCTTACTCGATCTTCGAGAATTGCCGCCGGCCGACCGCCGCGCTCGATCGCAACCTCTCCTATCTGACTTTGGTCGAAACCCTGAACGGCTATCCGCTCGACGCCGTCGTCCTCACCACCGGCTGTGACAAGACCACCCCGTCGGCGATCATGGCCGCGGCGACCGTCGACATCCCGGCGATCACGCTCAACAGCGGGCCGATGCTCGACGGCTGGCACGAAGGCGAGCTGGTCGGCTCCGGCACCGTGATCTGGCGCTCCCGCCGCAAGCTCGGCGCGGGCGAGATCGACGAGGAGGAGTTCCTCCGCCGCGCCACCGATTCCGCACCCTCGACCGGCCATTGCAATACGATGGGCACCGCCTCGACGATGAACGCCGTGTCCGAAGCGCTCGGCATGTCGCTGCCCGGCCAGGCCGCCATCCCGGCGCCTTATCGCGAACGTGGCCAGATGGCCTACGAGACCGGCAAGCGGATCGTCGAGATGGCCTATGAGGATTTGCGGCCCTCGAAGATCCTGAGCCGCCCCTCCTTCCTCAACGCGATCCGCCTCGTCACCGCGATC
This sequence comes from Allosphingosinicella sp., assembly GCA_036269695.1. Classification (GTDB taxonomy): domain Bacteria; phylum Pseudomonadota; class Alphaproteobacteria; order Sphingomonadales; family Sphingomonadaceae; genus Allosphingosinicella. Next base: position 184,304 of record DATBDY010000010.1, read on the forward strand.
GGCGGCTCCAGCAACGCCCAGCCGCATATCGTCGCCATGGCCCGCCATGCCGGAGTCGAGATGAGCGACGAGGACTGGATGACCTACGGCTACGATCTGCCTTTGCTGGTCAACATGCAGCCGGCGGGCAAATATCTGAGCGAGCGCTTCCACCGCGCCGGCGGCGTGCCGGCGGTGCTTTGGGAGCTGCTCCAGGCCGGCAAGCTCGACGGCGGCGCGATGACCTGCACCGGCCGCACCCAGGCCGAAAACCTGCAAGGCCGCGAGGCCCGGGACCGCGAGGTCATCTATCCGTTCGACCGCCCGCTGAAAGAGCGCGCCGGCTATCTCGTGCTGAAGGGAAATCTGTTCGACTTCGCGATCATGAAGACGAGCGTCATCTCCGAGGAATTCCGCGCCCGCTACCTCTCCCGGCCCGGCCACGAGGGCGTGTTCGAAGGCCGCGCGATCGTGTTCGACGGCTCGGACGATTACCACCACCGGATCAACGACCCGGCGCTCGGCGTCGACGAGAATTGCGTCCTCGTCATCCGCGGCGCGGGCGTGATCGGCTGGCCGGGCTCGGCCGAGGTGGTCAACATGCAGCCGCCCGACGAGCTGCTCCAGCGCGGCATCACGAGTCTACCGACGCTCGGCGACGGCCGCCAGTCGGGCACCTCCGACAGCCCCTCCATCCTCAACGCCTCGCCCGAGAGCGCCGTCGGCGGCGGGCTGGCCTGGCTGCGCACGGGCGATACGGTGCGTGTCGACCTCAACGAGGGCCGCTGCGACGCCTTGGTGGACGACGCGGAGATCGAACGCCGGAAGGCGGAGGCGCCGCCGCCCTTCCCTGCCAGCAATACGCCTTGGGAAGAGCTCTTCCGCGAGAAAACGGGCCAGTTAGCCCAAGGCAGCGTCCTCGAATTCGCCCTCAAATATCGCGGCACGTCGAAGAAGGTGCCGCGGCATAACCATTGATCCGCGCCCGACGGTAAGCCATTGAGATTTATAACAAGGACATCTGAACGTTGGTTTGAGGGGACGCCAATGCCGATCCAACCCAGCGCCGCGCTAATCTTGGCCACTGCGCTCACAGCCTCGGCCTCGGCCCAGTCGCCAACGGGTGGTCGGTCTCTTTTCGTCGATCCCGAGCGGAAAGTTGAAGTGACATATACCTTCATCGGCGACGAGGTCTTGTTTTCCGCACACCTCCCGGCCGAGTGGTCGTTCAAGGTGAATGTCGATGGCGATCAAAATGGAGTGTGGGGCTATGGTCCCTCACTCGATATGCCGTCCGCCGACTCCAGCGCCGATCATTCTTTCGGCCGGGACAAGAACGGCACTTTTTGCGCTCAATATATCCTGTCCTCGTTCCCGCAGAACCCCAGCCAGACCCGTGTCACGTCCGATTGCGATGGCTTTCCGTCCAAAGGAAGCATTGAGATCTGTCAGGAGGATGCACAACACGGTGCCACAATGACGTTGAAAGTCCCGATCGCGGAGGTGTTCGGAAATCAGCCCGATGCGCACCTGCAGGTCTGCGTTTGGGATACGAACCGTTCCACCTGCCAATACACACTGGCAAAGCCGTTCATCTTGGTACGCCCTGCGAGTGATACGCAGAATGGACATTCTTGAGGATGCCGGAGCCATCTGCCTGATCCCCAGCCTGATACCATCACTCCGGCCTTGAGCCCGGGTCCATCTTTTTGCGGCACAGGGGAAAGGTGGATGCCGGATCAGGTCCGGCATGACGAAATGGGAATCAGCTCAGCGCCACCTTCGGGCAGGGAATGCTCGGCACGTCCACGCGGAACTCGAACAAATCGCCGATCTGCGGCTGTTTCGCGATCTGGTCGGGGCGGAGGAGTTGGCGGGCGGTGGTCGCGTAGACGGTACGCAGATCGTCGCCGCCGAAGGCGATCTTGGTGATGTTCGACACCGGGAAGCGGACGCGGTCGACCAGCTCGCCCTGGGGCGAGTAGCGGCGCGCCTCCCAGCCGGCATAGAGGCTGATCCAGACGCAGCCTTCGCTGTCGATGGTCGGGCCGTCCGGGTGGCCTTCCTTCGGATCGATGTGGACGAACGGCCGCGCGTCGCCAAGCGTGCCGTCCTCGGCCACGTCGGCCGCCTCGATCGTGCCGCCGAGCGTGTCGACGAAATAGAGGATGCGCCCGTCCGGCGAGAGGCAGGGGCCGTTGGTGATGGCGATGCCGGCAAGCCCCGTCGGCACGACATTGCCGCGCTGGAAGCGATAGAAGGCGCCGCTCTTGTCCTTCTCGCCATTGTCCATCGTGCCGAACCAGAGCCGGCCCGACGGATCGACAGCGCCGTCGTTGAGACGGTTGTTCGGCTTGTCGGGCTCGACCTCGGCGATGCGGTCGAAGGCTCCGCTCTCCGGATCGAAGCGGTAGAGCCCGCTCTGCAGGCCGGCGACGAAGCTGCCGTCGTTGGCCGGGAGGATGAATCCGACCTGCTCGGGCGCGTCCCACTCCCGTCGGCCGCCATTCGACGGCTCGTAGCGGTAGATCTTCTGCTTCTTGATATCCACGAACCAGAGCGCGCCGTCGACCCAGACCGGACCCTCGCCAAGCTCGCACTCGAGGTTCCAGATGCTCTTCGGCTCGCTCATCTCGTCACCGCCATCCCGCGTCGATGAAATATTCGTGTCCGGTGATCAGCCTTGCATCGTCGGAGGCGAGGAACAAGACCAAAGCCGCGACGTCCTCCGGCACCAGCCGCCCCTTGAGGCACTGGGCATCGACGATCTCCTGCTCGCCTTCCGGGGTGTACCAGCGCAGCTGCCGCGGCGTGCGGACGTTGCCGGGAATGATGCAGGTGACGCGTATCCCGTCCGGCCCGAGCTCCCGGGCCAGCGAGCGGGTGAGCCCCTCGATCGCCGCCTTCGCCGTCTGGTACAGCGCCATATCCGGCATGCCGAGGTGCCAGGAGACCGAGCCGAGATTGACGATCGCGCCGCCGCCCTTCTCGCGCATCCCCGGCACCACCGACTGGGCGCAGAAGAAGAGATGGCGGAGGTTCACGTTCATCCGCTCGTCCCAATATTCGGGCGTGACCTCCTCCATGCTGTGGCGGTCGTCATTGGCGGCATTGTTGACGAGAACGTCGAAGGTTCCGCCCTCCTCGATCAGCCGCTTGATCGTGGCCTGGGTGCCGCGGACGTCGGTCAGGTCGACCTTCTCGAAACGGAGCGTCCCGCCAAGCCTCTCGACCAGCGCCTTCGAATCCTCCTCGGCGACGTCGAAGAAGGTCACGTCCGCGCCCTGGCGGACGAAGCCCTCGACGATTCCCGCCCCGATTCCCGAGCCGCCGCCGGTGATGAGAACGCGCTTCCCCCTGAGGCTCGGATAGACGGCGCGGGTGTCGGTCTTCTGGGTCAATGCATCAGCCCCCGGTGTAGACGGTCTTGATCTGGGTGTAGAATTCCACGGCCGCGAAGCCCTGCTCGCGCTGGCCGTAGCTCGACTTGCGGGTGCCGCCGAACGGCACGTGATAATCGACGCCGGCGGTCGGCAGGTTGATCATCACCATGCCCGCCTTGACGTTGCGGCGGAAATGCCGGGAATATTTCAGCGAATTGGTGACGATGCCGGCGGAGAGGCCGAACTGGCCGCGATTGGCCATGTGCAGAGCCTCCTCGTAATCCTTGACGCGGACGGTGCTGGCGACGGGGCCGAACACCTCCTCGCAATTGATCCGCATCTCGGCCGCGGTGTCGGCGATGACGGTCGGCTGCATGTAATAGCCGCGCTTTTCCAGCGTCAGCAGCTCGCCGCCGGTGGCGACGCGGCCGCCCTCGTCCCTGGCGATGCCGACATAGCGCATGTTCTGCTCAAGCTGGCTCTCGCTCACCGCCGGGCCGATCTGGCTGGAGGGATCGAGCGCGTCGCCGACCTTGAGGCTCTTCGCCTTCTCCGCGAGCGCCTCGACGAAGCGATCATGGATACCCTCGGTGACGATGATCCGCGACGAGGCGGTGCAGCGCTGGCCGGTGCCGAAGAAGGCGCCGTCGATCGCGCACATCACCGCCCGCTCCAGATCGGCATCGTCGAGCACGACGAGCGGGTTCTTGCCGCCCATTTCGAGCTGGATCCGCGCCTGCCGCTTGATCGCGCCCTCGGCGACCTTCTGGCCGACATATTGGGAGCCGGTGAAGGAGATGGCGTCGATCTCCTTATGATCGGTGATCGCCTGGCCGACATCGCCCTCGCCCAGCACGAAGTTGAAAACCCCCGGAGGCGCGCCCGCCTCCTGTATGATCTGGGCCAGAGCGTAGGCGATGGCGGGGGTGGGGCTGGCGGGCTTCAGCACGACGGTGTTGCCGAAGGCGAGCGCCGGCGCGCTCTTCCAGGCCGGGATGGCGATCGGGAAGTTCCAGGGCGTGATCAGGCCGACGACGCCGAGCGCCTCGCGATAGGTGGCGACGTCGAGCCCGGGCCGGGTGGATTCGAGCGTCTGGCCATGGCGGCGGACCGCCTCGCCGGCAAAATATTTGAAGATGCGGGCGGCGCGCATCACCTCGCCCGTGCCCTCGGGCAGGGTCTTGCCCTCCTCGCGGGAGAGGAGGCGGCCGAGATCCTTCGCCCGCTCCATGATGAGCGAGCCGACCTTGTCGAGGAGGTCCGAGCGCACCTCGGGGGAGGCGTCCGCCCAGGCCGGGAACGCCTTGCGCGCCGCCTGTGCCGCCGCGTCCACCTCGGCCGCCGAGCCGCGCGGGTAGCGCGCGATGACGTCGTCGAGATTGGACGGGTTGATCGTCTCCTGGGTCGGATCGCCGGAGACGGCTTCGCCGCCGATGAAATGGGTGAGGGTGTCGGTCACGTTTGTTTCTCCTGCGAGTCGATGAGTCCCCTCCCCGCCAAATTCCGCATCAGGTCTCGTATCCCGAAATGCCAGGGCGCCGCGTCCTTCGAGGTCGTCACGCGGTTGACCAAAGCCCCCAGCTTCGGCGCCGAGATACGGACGATGTCGCCCATCTTGTGGGTGAAACCCCAGCCAGGCTCGTCGCGATCCTGCACCGGCGCGAAAAGCGTGCCGAGGAAGAGGGCGAAGCCGTCCGGATAATGGTGCTCGCTCATCGCCTGGCGGACGAGCTCCTCGGGATCGCGGCTGATCTCGGCCATCGAGCTCTCGCCCTCCAGCCGGAAATTGTCCTGTCCTTCGACGACCAGCTCCACCCGCGCCTGGCGGACGTCGTCCATGGTGAAATGCTCGTCGAACAGGCGGATGAACGGCCCGATCGCGCAGGACGCGTTATTGTCCTTCGCCTTGCTGAGCAGCAGCGCGCTACGGCCCTCGAAGTCGCGCAGATTGACGTCGTTGCCGAGCGTCGCGCCGGCGGCGCGGCCCTTTGGATCGACGACCAGCACCACTTCCGGCTCGGGATTGTTCCAGTCCGAATCGGAGCGGACGCCGATCTCGGCGCCCCAGCCGACCGAGGACAGGACCGGTACCTTGGTGAAGATTTCGGCGTCCGGCCCGATCGCGACTTCGAGATATTGCGACCAGAGGCCGTCCTCGATCAAAGCCCGCTTCAGCGCCGCCGCTTCCTCCGTGCCCGGCACGACCGAGCGGATGGCGCCGCCGATCCTTTGCTCCAGCCCCTGCCGGATTTCGAGCGCCCGGTCGGCATCGCCACGCGCCCGTTCCTCAATGACGCGCTCGATCGCGGAGATTGCAAAGGTCACGCCGGCCGCCTTCACGATCTGGAGGTCGATCGGGGAGAGCAGCAGCTCTGCGGCGCGCCCGCACAACTCGTCGAGAGTGAAGAGGCGGCGGCCCTCCAGCGACTCGAAGCTGCCGCGCTCGATCAAATCGGCCATGGTCGGCGCGACGCGCGACATGTCCTCGACCATGTCGTTGCGGATGAGGACCGGCGTCGGCCCTTCCGGCAGCGCGACCCGGCCCGCCAGCGTCGCCCGCTCGACATCATCCGGCAGCATGGCCGTGGAGAATTGCATCCGTTCCCTCTCCCTTTGCCGGCTTGGTAGCGCTACCAATGACCAATGCAAGCGTGTATCAGCCGGGCAACAAGAATAGAAGAAATAGGGAGGATCCTGCTCATGAAGAAGAGGCTCGCCGTGCTCGCGCTCGGCTTTTCCGCGATCGCGCTCGTCGGCGCCGCGCCGGCGGGGCCGCAGCGGCCCTGGCTCAACCCTTCTTTGTCGCCCGACCGCCGCGCCGATCTGGCGGCGGCCGCCATGACCCGGGACGAGAAATTGAAGCTCGTCTTCGGCTATTTCGCGAGCAGCCGGCCCGAGAAGAATTACACCGCGCCCGCCGAGTCGCGGGAGGGATCGGCCGGCTACGTGCCCGGCATTCCGCGGCTCGGCATTCCGGCGCAATGGGAGACGGACGCCGGCGTCGGCGTCGCCACCCAGGGCGCGGCCAAGCAGAAGCGCGAGCGGACGGCCCTCCCCGCCGGCATCGCCACCACCGCGACCTGGAACCCCGCGACCGCCTTCCGCGGCGGCGCGATGATCGGCGACGAGGCGCGCCGCTCCGGCTTCAACGTCATGCTCGCCGGCGGCGTCGACCTGATGCGCGAGCCGCGCAACGGCCGCAATTTCGAATATGGCGGCGAGGATCCTTTGCTCGCCGGGACGATGGTCGGCGCGCAGGTGCGCGGCATCCAGTCCAACGACATCATCTCTACGATCAAACATTACGCGCTGAACGACCAGGAGACCGACCGCGACACCGGCAATTCCATCGTCGATCCGGCGACGGCGCGCATGTCCGACCTGCTCGGCTTCGAGATCGCGGTCGAGCATGCCGATCCCGGCGCGATCATGTGCTCCTACAACCACGTCAACGGCACCTATGCCTGCGAGAATAAGTGGCTGCTGACCGACGTGCTGCGCCGCGACTGGGGCTGGAAGGGCTATGTGATGTCCGATTGGGGCGCGACGCATTCCACCGTCGCCGCCGCCAATGCTGGCCTAGAGCAGGATTCGGGCTATCCGTTCGACAAGCAGCCTTTCTTCGGCGCACCGCTGAAGGAGGCGGTGGCGCACGGCGAAGTCAGCGAGGCGCGGCTCAATGAGATGGCGCGGCGAATCCTCCGTTCGATGTTCGCCCACGGTCTCGTCGACCGTCCGGTGACGGCGGGCCAGCCGATCGACTTCGCCGCCCATGCCGCAATCACCCGTGCCGATGCGTCGGAAGCCGTCGTCCTCCTCAAGAATGCGAATGGCATCCTGCCGCTGTCGCCGAACGTGCGGCGGATCGCGATCATCGGCGGCCATGCCGACAAGGGCGTGCTGGCGGGCGGCGGCTCCTCGCTCGTCTACCCGCGCGGCGGCAATGCCGTGCCGGGCGTGGAGCCGGCGCACTGGCCGGGGCCGGTCATGTATTATCCCTCCTCGCCGATGGCGGAGATCAAGCGGCAGGCGCCGAACGCCACGATCCGCTTCGCCTCGGGCGACGATCCGGCCGAGGCGGCGGCGCTGGCGCGGGACAGCGACGTCGTCATCGTCTTCGCCACGCAATGGGAAGGTGAATCGTTCGACGTGCCGCTCACCCTTCCGGACAGGCAGGACCTGCTGATCGACCTCGTCGCCGCCGCCAATCCGAAGACGGTGGTGGTGCTGGAGACGGGCGGGCCGGTGCTCACGCCCTGGGTCGACAAGGTCGGCGGCCTACTCGAAGCCTGGTTCCCCGGCACCGAGGGCGGCGCGGCGATTGCCGATCTGCTGTTCGGGCGCGTGAATCCGTCGGGGCACCTCCCCGCCACCTTCCCGCGCGACGCCGAGCAGCTGCCGCACCCGGGCGCGCCGCATCCGGGCGACACGACCTACACGGAAGGCGCGGCAATCGGGTACAAATGGTTCGACGCGCGCGGTTTCGAGCCGCAATTCGCCTTCGGCTACGGCCTCTCCTACACCGATTTCGGCATAAGCGGCCTGCGCGCCGCACCGGCCGGCCCGTCGATCGCCGCCACCTTCACAATCCGCAATACCGGCCGCCGCGCCGGCGCGGCCGTGCCGCAAATCTATGTCGGCGGCGCCGGCTGGGAAGCGCCGAAGCGGCTCGGCGGCTGGGAGAAGGTGAGCCTCGCGCCCGGCGCGTCGCGCATTGTAACGGTCAACGTCGACCCGCGCCTGCTCGCCACCTGGGACGAGGGGACCCACAGCTGGCGCATCGCCCCCGGCACCTACCAGGTGATGCTCGGTGCTTCGGCGCGCGATATCCGGCAGACGGTCACCGTCCATCTCGCCGGTGGCACCCTGCCAGGCGGTTGGCACCCCGCGCGGCCGTAGCTGCTCCCCGGAAACTCTGGTGATCCCCGGCGAAGGCCGGGGCCCAGTCGGGCGCTGTTACAGGGCCCCGGCCTTCGCCGGGGAGCACTAGAGGGGGAACTGGCGCCCCTCTTCGGAAGAACGCCGCGCGAGCTCGATGATCCACAGTCCCTCGCGCGCATGGGCTGGATCGACCGGCGGCGGAGCACCGTCGCGGATGGCGGCGACGACCGCCTCGTAGAAGCCGAGATAGCGGCCCTTCTCCGTCGGTACTCGCTCCGTGCCCGCTGCGGTGGTGAGCGTCCCGTCATTGGCCGGCGCATCCTCTCCCAAGGATCGCGGATCCGCCCCCTCCTTCAGCGCCGCCTCCTGCGGATCGAGTCCATATTTGACGAAGCTGCCTTGCGTCCCGTGGAGGGCGAAGCGCGGCCGCGGATCCTGTACCAAGGTCGACGCCCCGAGCACCGCGCGCATTCGGCCATAATGCAGCGTAAGCGCGAAATAATCGTCGACCGTCGCACCCTCGCGCTGGGCGAGCACGTCCGCCGACAGTGCTTCCGGCATGCCGAACAGCTGCAGCGCCTGGTCGATCAGGTGCGGACCGAGATCGTTGAGCGTCCCCGCCCCGCCGTCTGCGGCGTCCTTCCAGCCGGGGCGGATCTCGCGCCGGAAGCGGTCCCAGTGCGCCTCGAACAGGAACAGCTCGCCGAGGCGCGGCAAGATTTTCCGCACCGTCAGGAAATCGCCGTCCCAGCGGCGGTTGTGGAAGACGGTGAGCATCCGCCCCCGCTCCTTCGCCAGCGCGATCAGCGCGTCGGCTTCCTCCACCGAGACGGTGAAGGGCTTGTCGATCACCACATGCTTGCCGGCCCGCAGCGCCGCCTCGGCGAGCGGGAAATGAGTGCAGTTCGGGCTGGAGATGACGACGAGGTCGACCCCCTCCGCCACCGCCGCCGCTTCCGCATCGGCCGCGCCGGCGACAATCGCCAGATCGAGCTCGGGCAAAGCGCGGATCAAAGGCGCGTGGAAGGCGGAGCCGCCGAGTCCCCGGCCGATCAGGGCCACCTTCAGAACCATCTCCACTCTCCCGTTCGCTCACCATTCTGCTAGGTGGGAACGCTAGCATCGCGCAAGGAAGAGATATGGTCCTCGACCGCCGGGAGCTTTTCGGAACCGCCCTCGCCGCCGGCCTCGCCGCCGCGACTGGGGCCTCCGCGCAGCAGAAGGATGATGCGCCGACGCCGGCCGCCGGCGATCCGAATGCGCCCTTCTGGCCCTCGCGCGAGCGCTATCCGCTCTGGCCCAAGAACCCGCCCGGGGCACCGCGCCAGCTCCCGGTCTTGAACCCGACGATGAACGGACCGCAGGGCGCGCGCGAATTGTGGCTGCGCGGCATCGCCAGTCCGGAGATCCAGGTCTACCGCTCGGCCCGGCCGGACGGCTCCGCGCTGCTCGCCTTTCCGGGCGGTGGCTACGAATTTCTTTCAGTGCAGAATGAGGGTCTCGACGTCGCCGAGCGCTTCAACGCCGAGCGCGCGACCGTCTTCGTCCTCACCTATCGTCTGCCCGCAGAAGGCTGGGCCAACCGCCACCTCGTGCCGCTGCAGGATGCGCAGAGGGCGATGCGGCTGATCCGCAGCCGCGCTGCCGACTTTCGCATCGATCCGGCGAGGCTCGGCGTCATCGGCTTCTCCGCCGGCGGCCACCTCGCGGCGGATCTCGCCACGGCTTATGCCGAGCGCACTTATGCGCCGGTCGACGAGGCCGACGGCCTCCCCGCCAGACCCGCATTCGCCGCTTTGATCTATGCCGTCACCACCTTGCGCCCAAGCGAGGGCCATCGCGGCTCGCTCGATCATCTGCTCGGACCCGATCCGGCAACCAGCCTGATCGACGCGCGTTCGCCCCTGCTCCATGTCGATGCGCAGACGCCGCCCTGTTTCCTCGTCCACGCGATCGACGACGGTACCGTGCCGTTGGCCAACAGCCTCGACTGGCTCGCCGCCTGCCGCGCCGCGAAGGTGCCGGTCGAGGGTCACTTCTTCACCGAAGGGGGTCATGGCTTTGGATTGCATCTGCCGCGGGATCGGTCGGGCTCCCGCTGGCCGGACTTCCTCGCTTTGTGGATGCGGAGACATAACGGCTGAAAAGCTGATCCATGTTTCTTGCATAATTATGCAAGTAGACGCATAGGCACCCGCCTATGATTCGAGTTGCCATCTTCGGAGCATCGGGATTCGTCGGCGCGGAGCTGCTCCGGCTCATCGCCGGCCATCCCGCGCTGGAGGCGGGGCCGCTCTTCGCCGACAGCCAGGCCGGAGAGGCGCTGGAGAAGGTGCACCCGCACCTCGCGCCCGCTTATCCCGGCGCCGTGTTCGACCGCTACCGACCGGAGCTGCTCGATGGCGCCGGCCTCGTCTTCGCGGCCCTGCCGCACGGCCAGAGCCAGAAGATCGCGACCGAAATCCTTGGCCGCGACATCCCGTTCGTCGACCTCGGCGCCGATTTCCGGCTCGATTCCGCCGAGGATTATGCGCGCTGGTACGGAGAGCCGCACCAGGCGCCGGGGCTCCTCTCCCGCTTCGTCTACGGCATTCCCGAGCTGCACCGGGAGCGGATCGCGAAGGCGAAGGCGGTCGCCGCCGCCGGCTGCTACCCGACCTCGGCGATCCTCGCGCTGAAGCCGCTGATGGAGCTGATCGACCCCGCCTCGATTGTCGTCGACGCCGCCTCCGGCGTGTCCGGCGCCGGCAAGGGCCTCAAGGAAGACACGCATTTCAACACGGTCGACGAGAATTTCACAGCCTACGGCCTGCTCACCCACCGGCATACGGCCGAAATGGAGATGGCGCTCGGCGGCCGCGTGCTGTTCACGCCCCACCTCGCGCCCATGAACCGCGGCATCCTCGCCACCTGCTACGCCACCGCCAAGCGCGCCTGCGATCCTCTGGCGGCCTTGCGCGATGCCTATGCGGAAGAGCCGTTCGTTCACGTCTCCGAGCGCGCGCCCTCGACTAAGTGGACGCTCGGCTCGAACGCCGTCCACCTCACCGCCCGCTACGATGCCCGGACCGGCCGCGTCCTCGCCATCGCCGCACTCGACAATCTCGTGAAAGGAGCCGCCGGACAGATGATCCAGTGCGCCAATCTGATGCTTGGCCTCGACGAGGGCGCCGGCCTCTCCCGCGTGGGAGTCTGGCCATGAGCGTCACCGCCGCCGAGGGGTTCGTCGCCGCCGGTTGCCATGCGGGGATCAAGCGCCGGCGCTACGACATGGCGTTGCTCGCGACCGAGGACCGCAAGCCGGTCGCGGCGGCGGCCGTGTTCACGCAGAACAAGTTCGCCGCGCCGCCGGTCCAGCTCGACCGCCAGCGGCTCGCGGACCATGGCGGGCGTGCAGCGGCGGTGATCGTCAATTCCGGCAATGCCAATGCGGGCACCGGCGCGAAAGGTCTCGCGGACGCCGAGGCCATGGCGGACGCCGCCGCAAAGGCGCTCGACACCGATGCCAGGGACGTGCTGGTCTGCTCGACCGGGATCATCGGCACGCCGTTGCCGATGGACAAGATCCTCGCCGCGACCCCGAAGCTGGCGAAGAAGCTCTCGGTCGAGGGCGCCGGCGACGCGGCGCAGGGCATCCTCACCACGGACCATAAGCCCAAGGAAGCCGTCGTTCGCGGCTCGACCTTCACGCTCGGCGGAATGGCCAAGGGCTGCGGCATGATCGCGCCGAACATGGCGACGATGCTCGCCTTCCTCACCACCGACGCCGACGTATCGGCGGAAGAGATGACCGCCATCCTGCGCGACGCCGCCGACCGGACGTTCAACACGCTCAACGTCGACGGCGCCACCTCGACCAACGACACGGTGATCCTGCTCGCCTCCGCCCGCCGCGGCCGGCCGGACATGAAGGAATTCGCCGACGCCGTGCACAAGGTGTGCGAGGACCTCACCTACCAGATGGCGCGCGACGCCGAGGGCATGACAAAGATGGTCCTGCTCAAGATCACCGGCGCGGCCTCCGACGGCGAGGCGCGGATCGCCGCCAAGAACATCGCCGAGAACAATCTCGTCAAATGCTCCTGGTATGGCGGCGACCCCTATTGGGGCCGGCTGCTCGGCGCCGCCGGCTCGGCCGGGATCGAATTCGAGCCGGAGAAGAGCGAGGTCTCCTATGGCGGCATAATCGTCTCCCGCGCCGGCACCAATGAAGAGCATGATGCCGATGCCGTCGCCGCGCACATGAAACAGGAGAAGATCGAGATCGAGGTCGCGCTCGGCCTCGGCACCGGCAGCGCGCAGATGATCGGCATCGATCTCGGCCCCGGCTACATCAAAGAGAATTCGAGGACCTCGTGAACAGCGCCTCCGAAACCGCCGGAATCCTCGTCCAGGCCCTGCCCTATATCCGCCGCTTCGCCGGCAAGGCGGTGGTGGTGAAGTTGGGCGGCGCCGCGCTCGACGCCGAGCTCGACCAGGCGCTGGCGCAGGACGTGCTCCTGCTCCGCTCGGTCGGCGTGCGCTGCGTGCTCGTCCATGGCGGAGGCCCGCAGGTCGACGACATGATGCGCCGGCTCGACATGAAGCCGGAGTTCAAGGACGGCCTCCGAGTGACCAATGCGGAGACGCTTGAGGTCGTCCGCATGGTGCTGGTCGGCAAGATCAACCGCGACCTCGTCGGCACGATCAACCGCGAGGCGCTCGACGACCCGGTCGCGGTCGGCGTCTCGGGCGAGGATGGCGGGCTGCTCACCGTCACGCCGCGCGAATCCGCGCTCGGCTTCGTCGGCGACGTCAGCCATGTCCGCGCCTCGGTGCTCCACCGCCTGCTCGACGAGGGGCTGAGCCCGGTGGTTTCGACCATCGGCGCCGACGCGGCGGGCCAGCCCTACAATATCAATGCCGACGACGCGGCGCGGGCGATCGCGGTCGCGATGGGCGCGGAGAAGATCGTCTATCTCACCGCCGCGCCCGGCCTTCTCGAGGACGTCAACGACGAAAGCTCGCTCGTCCACCGCCTCACCTCCGCCGAGCTGTACGAGCGGATCGAGAGCGAAGGCGTGACCCGCGGCATGATCCCCAAGCTTCGCGCCTGCGCCGAGGCCGTCGACGCCGGCGTCGGCACCGCGCACATCATCGACGGGCGCGTGCCGCACGCGCTCCTCATCGAATTGCTGACCGACGAAGGCATCGGCACGATGATCCGGCGGGAGAAGAATTGGTGAGCGATCTTCTGACCATTGCCGATCTCGGCCACGAAGGGCTGGAGGCGGTCCTCGCGCTTTCCGAGCGGACAGATCTCGGCCGCCCGCTCGCGGGCAAGGGCGTCGCGCTCGTCTTCCAGAAGCCGAGCGCGCGCACGCGCAACTCGATGGAGATGGCGGTCGTCCAGCTCGGCGGCCATCCGGTCTACATCCAGAAGGACGAAGTCGGCCTCGGCGAGCGCGAGACCACCGAGGACGTGGCGCGCACCCTCGCCTGCTTCCACGAGGTGATCGCAGCGCGGGTCATGGACCATTGCGACCTCGAGCGGATGGCCGCCGCGACCGAAAAGCCGGTGCTCAACATGCTGTCGGATCGCTCGCACCCGCTTCAGGCCTTCGCCGATCTGCTGACGGCGAAGCAATTGCTGGGTAGCCTGGACGAGGCGCGGATCGCTTACATCGGCGATGCCAACAACGTGTGTCATTCGCTCGCCGAAGCCTGCTCTTTGCTCGGCGTGCCGCTCAGCATTGCCAGCCCGCAAGGCTATGGCTTTGCGGACGAGATGGACGGCGTGCGGCAGGTTTCCGATCCGGTCAAGGCGGTGGAGGGGGCCAACATCGTTTACACCGACGTCTGGGTCTCGATGGGCCAGGACGAGGAGACGGAACGCCGCCGCCAAGCTTTCGCCGCCTATCAGGTGACTCCCGAGCTGATGGCGAGGAGCGACGACGCCTGGTTCCTCCACTGCCTCCCCGCACGCCGCGGTGAGGAAGTCACCCACGAGGTGATGGAGTGCGCCAAGAGCGCCGTCTGGAAACAGGCGGAGAACCGCATGCACACGGCGCGCGGGGCGCTGGCGTGGATGCTGGGGGTCAGATGATGACCGACGCCCGCGCGCGCCGGCAGCGCATCATCGCCGACCTGCTCCGCGCCGAGCCGATCGGCAGCCAGGAGGAGGTGACCGAGCGCCTCTCCACCCAAGGCTTCGCCGTCACCCAGGCGACCGTGTCGCGCGACCTGGAGCAGCTCGGCGCGGTCAAGGTGAAGCGCGGCGGCATGCTGCGCTACATGCTTCCAGACGAGATGGGCGACACCGGCTGGGCCGCCGCCCGCCTCGGCCGCATCCTCTCCGAATGGGTGCAGTCTATCGAGACCGCCGGCCCCCTGCTCGTCCTCCGCACGCCGCCCGGCTCCGCTCATATCGTCGGCCTCGCCCTCGACCAGGCGAAGCTTCCCGAGATCGCCGGCACCATTTGCGGCGACGACACCCTGTTCCTCGCGCTTCGCGACGGCATCGACCCCAAGACGACGGCCGGCAGGCTGCGCAATCTTTCACGGGAAATCCAATGACCCTTGCCCCGCCGAAGAAGGTGGTGCTCGCTTATTCGGGCGGGCTCGACACCTCGATCATCCTCAAATGGCTGCAGACCGAATACCAGGCCGAGGTGGTGACCTTCACCGCCGATCTCGGCCAGGGCGAGGAGGTCGAGCCTGCGCGCCGCAAGGCGGAGCTGCTTGGCATCAAGCCCGGGAACATCTTCATCGAGGATCTGCGCGAGGAATTCGTCCGCGACTACGTCTTCCCGATGTTCCGGGCGAACGCCCTCTACGAGGGCCAATATCTGCTCGGCACCTCGATCGCGCGGCCGCTGATCGCCAAGAAGCAGATCGACATCGCCCGCCAGGTCGGCGCCGACGCGGTCTGCCACGGCGCCACCGGCAAGGGGAACGACCAGGTCCGCTTCGAACTCGGCTATTATGCGCTGGAGCCGGACATCCGAGTCGTCGCCCCCTGGCGCGAGTGGACATTCGCCAGCCGCGAGCAGCTGCTCCATTTCGCCGAGCAGCACCAGATCCCGATCTCCAAGGACAAGAGGGGCGAGGCGCCCTTCTCGATCGACGCCAACCTCCTCCACTCATCGTCGGAGGGGAAGGTGCTGGAGGATCCGGCGCTGGAGCCGCCGGAATATGTCCACCAGCGCACCATCTCGCCCGAGGACGCGCCGGACAAGCCGACCGTCATCGAGATCGGCTTCGAGCGCGGCGATCCCGTCTCGATCGACGGCGAGGCGCTTTCACCCGCCACCCTGCTCGCCAAACTCAACCAGCTCGGCCACGACAACGGCATCGGCCGCCTGGACCTCGTCGAGAACCGCTTCGTCGGCATGAAGTCGCGCGGCGTCTACGAGACGCCCGGCGGCACGATCCTCCTCGCCGGCCATCGCGGCATCGAATCGATCACGCTCGACCGCGGCGCCATACACCTCAAGGACGAGCTGATGCCGCGCTATGCGGAGCTGATCTACAACGGCTTCTGGTTCTCGCCGGAGCGCGAAATGCTGCAGGCGGCGATCGACCACAGCCAGCGGCACGTCACCGGAACGGTGCGGGTGAAGCTCTACAAGGGCAATGCGACGGTGATCGGCCGGGAGAGCCCGCAATCGCTCTACGACCAGGACCTCGTCACCTTCGAGGAGGGATCCGGCGGCTACGACCAGCGCGACGCCGCCGGCTTCATCCGCCTCAACGCCCTGCGCCTCCGCATCGGCGCGCGGCGGGATAAGCGAGGGTAAGAAGCGGACTGGTACTTAACCCCTCCCCCTTTGTGGGGAGGGGCAGCGGTGGGGGTGCCGGCCGCAGGCCGGCGGCCGCGCCGCGCACCCCTCATCCGGCCGTACCGGCCACCTTCTCCCACAAGGGGAGAAGGAAATTAGAGCGCGGCAGCGGCCCGGAGGCGTTCGGCGATCCGTTCCTCGCTTGCCGCCAACTCGCCGCGCACCCAAGCCTCCAGCAGGGCGAATTGCGCGCCGGCGATCTGGACGGCGCGGGCGCGGGCCAGCTCAGGCTCGCCGTCGAGCCTCGCCTCGATCAAGCTTTCAAGCAGGCGCCGCACCGACGCGCCGAGAGGCGGTGCAAGGACGGCCCGCGCCAAGCGGCGGTTCTGCCAGAAGTGGGCGACCGCGAAGGTCAGCTTCGTCTCGTCGGCGCCCGGCAAAGCCGCATCCGCGATGATCCCGAGCAGCCCTTCCATGCTCTGCCGCAGCAGGTCGTCCTTGCTCTTGAAATGCTCGTAGAAGGTGGAGCGGCCGACATCCGCTTTCTCGATGATGTCGCCGACGCGGATCGAATCGTAGCGCCGCTCCAGCACCAGCGCGACGAACGCGCCAAGGATCGCGCGGCGGGTGCGGGCGGTGCGGCGATCTTCCGTCTCGTTCGGCATTTTCCGGACAATGATAGAGATTCGTCCGCTACCGAACAACGGTCCCTCAGCGTCCGTTCGCTCCGCGCTTCCGCCCTTCTAGGCTGCGCGTGCGAGGGAGGCGGAAGACATGCGTGAGCGGGACGTGAAAATCTATGGCTGGCTGCTGCTGGGCTCGGCGCTGCTGTCGCTGTTGGCGGCGGCGCATCATCCGGAGGCGGCGGCGCACGATCTGCCGACGGCGCTGCGCATCCTCGCGGCCGAGACGCGCCTGATCGGAGCGGTGCACGGCATCCTCATCTTCCTCGGGCTCGTCGAGTTGCTCGGCCTGTACGGAGTCGCACGTTTGCTCGGCCTCGCCCGTCCGTTGGCGGCCGCGGGGCTCCTCTTCGTCGGCATGGGTTTCGTGGCGATGATCGGCGCGGCCGCAATCAACGGCTTCGCCGTGCCCGCTTTCGGATCCGATTTCCGCAACATCGGCCCAGCCGATTTCCGCGCGGCGACGATGCTGCTTCGCCTCTGCTGGGACCTCAACCAGGCGCTCGCCTCGATCGGCGCGGTGGCGTGGGGCATCGGTCTTCTCGCCTGGTCGGTCGAGCTGGCCCGGCGCTCGGGACTGGTCCGAGTGGTTGGACTGCTCGGCGCTGCGGCCGCTTTGACGATCGCCATCGGCGTCGCATCAGGCCTGATCCGCCTCCACGTCGGCGGCTTCATCGCCGTCACGGCCCTGCTCTCCGCCTGGTCCGTCACCGTTGCTTTGCTGATGCTGACCGGGCGCCTGACCGCGGCTCAGCCGGACGGGAGCGCCTCCGGTCTGATCGGCAGGTCGGTTGACCATCATTCCGCTTCCGAATTGACTCGATAATACGCGGCGTACTATCATCCCTCATGGCGCTCACCACGCTCGCGGCCCTGCTGCTGTTCCTCGGGGAGGGAAAGTCGGGATATGACGTCCGCCGCCTGTTCCAGACGACACCGATCGGCCTGTTCAGCGACAGTCCCGGCGCCATTTATCCGGCGCTGGCGCGGCTGGAGCGCGCGGGCTTGCTCACGAGCGAAGCCCAGCCCTCCGCCCGCCGCCGCCGCGTCTATCGCCGCACCGCGGCCGGCGAGGCTGCGCTCGACGAATGGCTGCGGGCGCCGATCTCGGCCGACACGGTCGAGCGGCGGCCGCACGAGATCGAGCTGCGCGCCGTGCTGATCGCCCTCCGTTCCGGTCCGGCCGCGGCCGTGCCGTTCCTCAACGAAGCCGCGCTTGTGGTCGAGCGCCGCATCGCCGATCTCGAAACGTTCTGCGCGGCCAATCAGGCCATGGGCAGCATATCGCTCGACGCGCTCGACCTCGGCATCCGCCTGTTCCGAACGCGGCTGGAATGGTGCCGCGCCACGCGCGAGACATGGGAGAAGCAAGGATGAAGACGAAGCTCTGCATCGCCCTCGCCGTGGCGCTTGCCGCCACCGCCGCCACTGCCGCCGAGCCGGCGCCCGTTCGGGCGATCCCGGCGCCGGGGGTCCGCCATTATCTTTACGAGGTCATCGAGACGGTCAACGGCGCGCGCCACGGCGGCTGGCGGACGGAGTTCGACTTCGTCTCCTCGAACGGCGCGATCGACGCCGTGGTCCGCAAGACCTCCAGCTTCAACGGCAAGACATGGGAGCCGGTCACGGTCGACGATGCCTGCCGCGCCGCGATGCACGGGAGCGCCGACAGCCTCGCCCGCGTGCGCTTGTGGCCGCTGCCCGCGAACAGCGCCCGCACGCTCGGTTCCTCCTTCCTCGATACGTGCGCGCCGCCCGGAATCTTTTTCCCGCTGACCGATATCCTCAACGTCGCGATCATCCCCGCTTCACCCACATTCCGGACGCAAGAGCTTCGCCAGGTCGGCCAGGCGGTACGTTATGAGGGGTTCGGCGCCGCCTCCGATCGCGCCGGTGAATCGATCAAGGAGACGACGCATGGCGGCGAGATGCGCCTCGCGGCGCTCGACCGGCAGCGGGTGGTGATCGATTGGCGGCCCGACCTCGCCGACCTCGAGCTCATCGAAAAGTCGCAGACGCCGCCGATGACGCTGAAAGGCACCGAGCATTGGGCGTTCAGGGTGGAGCTCGACCGGGCGAGCGGCGCGATCGTCCGCGCCGCGACCACCTATGACGATCTCGATCTCACGATCGTCGGCGCGCCGCCGAACGTGCCGAAGGTCAAGATCTCCCGCGCGGTCCTGATCGAGCGCCAATAAGCTCAGTCGCCGAGCGCCTCCCGCGCGGCCGCGATCTGCTCCCGCACGCGCTCGGGCGCCGTGCCGCCGTAGCTGGTGCGGCTGGACACCGAGGCGTTGACGTTCAGCACTTCGTAGACACGTTCGTCGATGCGGACGTCCATTGCGCGGAGGCTGTCGAGATCGAGGTCAGCGAGGCGGCAGCCTTTCTCCTCGGCCAGCTTCACCGCGTGGCCGGTGATATGGTGCGCCTCGCGAAACGGGATGCCGGCACAGCGGACCAGCCAGTCGGCGAGGTCGGTGGCTGTGGAGAAGCCGGCCTCCGCCGCCTCACGCATCCGCGCCGCATTGAACCGCGTCTTCTCGACCATGCCGGCGAGCGCCTGGAGCGACAGCATCAGCAGATCGTGCGCCTCGAACACAGGCGGTTTGTCGTCCTGCATGTCCTTCGAATAAGCGAGCGGCAGGCCCTTCATCGTCATCACCAGCGACATCATCGCGCCGGCGATCCGGCCCGAATGGCCGCGCACCAGCTCCGCCGCGTCGGGATTGCGCTTCTGCGGCATGATCGACGAGCCGGTCGAGAATTCGTCCGGCAACGAGACGAAGGCGAAAGGCTGGCTCGCCCAGATGATCAGCTCTTCGGCGAGGCGCGAGAGGTGCAGCGCGCACAGGGTCGCCGCCGTCAGGTAATCGAGCGCGAAGTCGCGATCCGAAACCGCGTCCAGCGAGTTCGCCATCGGCCGCTCGAAGCCGAGCAGGGCCGCCGTCGCCTCACGATCGACGGGGAAGCTGGTGCCGGCGAGCGCGGCGGCGCCGAGCGGGCTCTCGTTCAGCCGCGCGCGCGCATCGGCGAAGCGCGCGCGGTCGCGCCGCAGCATCTCGTAATAGGCCATGAGATGATGGCCGAGCGTCACTGGCTGCGCCGCCTGGAGGTGGGTGAAGCCGGGCATCACGGTCTCGGCATGCTCGTCCGCTCGCGCCACCAGCACGCGCTGGAAGGCGACGAGCGCCGCATCGACCTCGTCGATCGCGTTCCGCACCCACAGGCGGAAATCGGTCGCGACCTGGTCGTTGCGCGAGCGGGCGGTATGGAGGCGGCCGGCGGCGGGCCCGATCAGCTCCGCCAGCCGCGCCTCGACATGCATGTGGATGTCCTCGAGCGCCGGATCCTCGCGGACGCCCTTCAGCCCGTATTCGTCCTGGATCCGCTCCAGCCCCTCGGCGATCGCGCTCTCATCCTCTTCGGAGACGATCCCCTGCGCCTCCAGCATCGCGACGTGCGCGAGCGAGGCCTGGATGTCCTCGCGCCACAGGCGCTTGTCGAAGCCGATCGACGCGTTGATCTCGCGCATCAGCGCCGACGGGCCGCCGGCGAAGCGGCCGCCCCACATCAGGTTCGTCTTGTCTTTCCCGGCGATGGCCCCTCTCCCTAGGCGACGTACCAGCGCGTGCCGCCGGCCGAATCCTCGATGACAATGCCTTCGGCCGCAAGCTCGTCGCGGATGCGGTCGGCCTCGGCGAAATTGCGGGCGGCCCGCGCCTGGGTCCGCGCCGCGATCCGCGCCTCGATCTCGCCCCGGCTGAGATTCGCCGTGTCCGCCACCGCCTCGCGCTCGATCCCAAGGATGTGGGCGAGCCCGTGCAGCTGCCGCGCCAGCGCGGGCGAGCCCGTGCGATGCACCTCGCTCGCCAGCCTGAACAACACCGCCACCGCTTCCGGGCTGTTGAAATCCTCGTCCATCGCGCGGCGGAAGTCGGCGGCGTGCGGCTCGTTCCAGTCGACCTCCCCGTCCTCCGGCGCCACGGCCCGCATCGCCCCCTGCAGCCGGGCCAGCGCATTGCCGGCATCCTCCAGATTGGCCTCGCTGAACGAGATGGGGCTGCGATAATGGGCGCGCAGGAAGAAGAAGCGGACGACGTCGCCGCCATGAAGCTGGATCGTCTCGTGCAGCGTCACGAAGTTGCCGAGCGATTTCGACATCTTCTCCTTGCCCATTTCGAGCTGGCCGACATGCATCCACCAGCGGGCAAGCGGCGCGTGGTTGGCGGGCTCGCTCTGCGCGATCTCGTTCTCGTGATGCGGGAATTTGAGGTCGGGGCCGCCGCCGTGGATGTCCAGCGTGGGGCCGAGCAGCGCCTTCGCCATGGCCGAACATTCGAGATGCCAGCCGGGCCGCCCCTCGCCCCAGGGCGAGGCCCAGCGGGCCTCGTCCGGCTCATCTTCCTTGCCGGTCTTCCAGAGGGCGAAATCGAGCGGATCGCGCTTGGCATCGTGGCCGACACCGCGCTCGCCCGCGCGCAATTCGTCGAGAGAGCGGCCGGACAGCTTTCCGTAGCCCGGGAAGCTGCGAACCGAATAGAAGACATCTCCAGCGGGATAGGCGAGCCCCTCCTTCTGCAGCGCCTCCACCAGCGCAATCATCTGCGGCACGTAGGCGGTGGCGCGCGGCTCATGGTCCGGCACGCGCAGGTTCAAAGCGGCGAAATCCTCGTTCATCCGTGCGATCATGCGGTTTGTCAGCGCGCCGATCGTCTCCCCGTTCGCCGCCGCCCGCTCGATGATCTTGTCGTCGATGTCGGTGATGTTGCGGACATAGGTGACGTCGTAGCCGGACGCTTCCAGCCACCGCACCACGATGTCGAAGCCTATCTCCTTGCGTGCGTGGCCGAGATGCGGCGCGTCGTACACGGTCTGGCCGCAGACGTAGATCGAGACCTTGCCCGGCACCAGGGGCGCGAACGGCCGCGTCTCGCGCGAGAGGGAATCGTAGATCGCAAGCATGTCGGCTTCCCGTACCGGCCAAAGCCGCGCAGGAAAACCCTCGCGCTGGGTACGCCGTACAGACAGAAATCCCTCTCCCCGTCGGGAGCGGGCGCTAGGGGACGCTATCCGCCTCGGTCTGCGCCTGCCGCCGCGCGGCGTGCCACTGGCTGAGCATCTGCGCGAAGCACCCCGTCTGGCCGTAGCTGCCGACCGGCGAGCAGCTGTCGGGGCGCGTGAATCGCTGCTCGTCCTCGAGCGCGGCGACGCGGGACGTCCAGGAAGATTCCGTCTGCCTGTGGTCCTCGGCCTTCTTCCGCAGCTCCTTGGGGATCCGATAGCGCTCGTTGTCGGGGCGGCGGGCGCAGACGACGATCTCGTCGCCGTTGCCCTTGGGGCAGGGATCGTCGCCGTAGACGACGAGGCTGATCGTCGTCTTTGCCCCGGGCGCGTTCGCTGCGTCAGCGGCCGCCGGCAGCAGCAACGGGATCGCCAGGAGGGCCAGGCTCAGCTTCATCATCCACCCTTCGAACCTGAAATGCTTTCACGCCTTGCGGATGAACGCAAGCTGTCCCTTCCCGTTCATTTGTCGCCGCCGGTCGTCTCCAGCCCGCGCTTGCGCAGCATCGGCCCGATATCCGGATCCTTGCCGTAGAAGGCGCGGAACATCGGCCCGTAATCGAGCGTGTGGCCGCGCGAGAGGATGAGATCGCGGAAGCGATCACCGTTGGCGCGGGTCATGCCGCCATGGCTCTGGAACCAGGCGAAGCTGTCCTGCGCCAGCATCTCCGTCCACGGATAGGCGTAATAGCCGGCCGAATAGCCGTTCGACCAGATGTGGAGGAAATAGCTCGACCGGTAGCGCGGCGGCACGTCCTCGACGTCGAGGCCCATCTTCGCCAGCGCCGCCGCCTCGAAGGCGTCGGTCTGCTGCCGCGGCGCGCTCGCCGGCAGGGTGTGCCAAGCCAAATCGAGCTGGGCGGCGGCGATCACCTCGCCGAGCGCATAGCCTTGGTTGAACTTCGCGGCCTTCTTGATCTTGTCGACCAGGGCCTGGGGGATCGGCGCGCCGGTGCGGTAATCGCGCGCATAATGGCTGAGCACCGACGGTTCGAGCGCCCAATTCTCGTTGAACTGGGACGGGAACTCGACGAAGTCGCGCGCCACGTTGGTGCCGGAAAGGGTTGGGTAGGTCTGGCTGGCGAACAGGCCGTGCAGGCCGTGGCCGAATTCGTGGAACATGGTGGTGACGTCGTCGAAGCTCAGCAAAGCCGGCTGACCGGGAGCCGGTTTGGTGAAATTCGCAACGTTATAGATAACCGGTTTGGTTCCAAGCAGCTTCGACTGGTTGACGAAGTTCGACATCCAGGCGCCGCCCGATTTGTTGTCGCGCTTGAAATATTCGAAATAAGCGAGGCCGAGCTCGGAGCCATCCCTGTCGAACACCTCGAAGACGCGGACGTCCGGATTGTAGACCGGGATGTCGTGCCGCTCCTTGAAGGTGAGGCCGTAGAGCTTGTTCGCGGCATAGAAGACGCCGTCGACCAGCACCCGGTTGAGCTCGAAATAGGGCTTTATGTCCGCTTCGTTGAGATCGTAGCGCGCCTTGCGGACGCGTTCGGCATAACGGTCCCAATCCCAGGGCTTAAGGTCGAAATTTTCCCCGCCGGCGCGGATCGCCTGCTGGATGTCGGTCGCCTCACGCTTTTCCTCGGCGGCGGTGGCGGGGGCGAGCTGAGCGAAGAAGCGCTGCACCGCGTCGGGCGTCTTCGCCATCTGATCGGCGAGGACATAGGCCGCCCAGTTCGGGAAGCCGAGCAGGGCCGCCTTCTGCGCCCGCAGCTGGGCGAGCTGCTCGATCGTGGCGCGGGTGTCGTTGGCATCGCCTTTCTCGGCGCGCGTCCAGCTCTGGTGGAACAGAGCCTCGCGGGTGGCACGGTCGTTCAGCGACTGGAGCGCCGGCTGCTGGGTCGTGTTCTGCAGCGGCAGCAGCCACTTGCCGTCGAGCTTGCGATCCTTCGCGGCCTGCGCCGCCGCTGCGACCGCCGACGCGTCCATGCCTGCAAGCGCCGCCGCATTGTCGACGACGAGCGCCCCCGCCTTGGCGGCGGCGAGCAATTTCTGCTGGAAGGCGGTCTCCAGCGTCGAGATCTGCGTGTTCAGCGCGCGCAGCTTCACCTTGTCCGCGTCCGAAAGCTGGGCGCCAGCGTGGATGAACTGCTGATAGTAGATGCCGAGCAGCTGCTTCTGCTCGGCATTGAGGCCGAGCCGGTCGCGATTGCGGTAGAGATTCTGCACCCGCGCGAACAGCTTCGGGTTGAGATAGATCGCGTCCTGGTGCTGGGTCAGCTTCGGCGTCTCCACCTCCTGCACCTTGTCGAGTGTTGGGTTGGTGTCCGCCCCGACCACGCCGGAGAAAGCGAGGTTGACGCGCTCCAGCATCCGGCCCGAGCGCTCCAGCGCCGCGATCGTATTGTCGAAGGTCGGCGGCGCCGGATTGTCGGCAATGCGCCGCACCTCGGCCGCCTGCTCGGCAATGCCCTGTTCGAAGGCGGGCTGGTAATCGCTGTCCTTGATCCGATTGAAGGGCGGCGCCTGGAACGGGAGATTGCTGGGCGTCGCGAAGGGGTTAGTGTGCGCGGCTGCCGCCGGGTGACGCACCGGGGCGCCCGCCGCCGGCGCCAGCACGGCGAGGCCGCCCAGGATGGCGGTGGTCGCAAGCCAGGATTTACCGTTCATTTTCAATGTCCTTTCGGGCAGCGCCTCTCGCAGATCGCGCCTGAATGCTGGATTGCCGCCCGACTCGCGGGCGTGACGGCGCCGTCACTGGCGGAACGGGCGGGGAGATTCAACCGAACCCCGGCGCGTGCGTTCATGCCAGTTGAGCGGGCTCCCGCTTGCCGCTATCGGCTTGGACAAGCAGAGGACGATCCATGGCCGAATTCCGCCTTCCCAAGAACAGCCGGATCACCGGCAAGGGCCGCTCCTTCAAGGCCGTCAACGCCAAGGGCCGGGTGCGGCGGTTCAAAATCTACCGCTACAATCCCGAGACCGGCGAGAATCCGCGCTACGACAATTTCGAGCTCGACCTCGACCAGACCGGACCGATGGTCCTCGACGCCCTGCTCAAGATCAAGAACGAGATCGACCCGACCCTCACCTTCCGCCGCTCCTGCCGCGAGGGGATTTGCGGCTCCTGCGCGATGAATTTGAACGGCCGCAACGGCCTCGCCTGCACGACCGCGATCGAGGATCTCTCCGGCGACATCCGCATCACGCCGCTGCCGCACATGGACGTGATCAAGGATCTCGTGCCCGATTTCACCCATTTCTTCGCCCAATATGCCTCGATCGAGCCCTGGCTGAAGACAAAGACGCCGCCGCCCGCCGGCAAGGAGCGGCTGCAGTCGCCGGAGGACCGGGCGCAGCTGGACGGGCTCTACGAGTGCATCCTCTGCGCCTGCTGCTCCTCCTCCTGCCCGAGCTATTGGTGGAATTCGGACCGCTTCCTCGGCCCCGCCATCCTGCTCCAGGCCTATCGCTGGCTCGCCGACAGCCGCGACGAGATGACCGGCGAGCGATTGGACGATCTCGAGGATCCGTTCCGCCTCTATCGCTGCCACACGATCATGAACTGCGCGAACGTGTGCCCCAAGGGCCTCAACCCGGCCAAAGCGATCGCCGAGACGAAGAAGCTGCTGGTGGAGCGGGCGGTCTGAACCGAAGCCCGCCACCTCTTCGTCATTCCCGCGAAAGCGGGAATCCCGCTTCATCTCGTAAACCGTGCCCAAGCGGGATTCCCGCTTTCGCGGGAATGACGGTTTCGTGAACGACCTCCACCCCTCCGTCCGCCACTATCCCGACCCGGACAATCCCGGCTGGCATGCCTGGGACCTGCCGAAGGACGGCCGCTTCCATGGCACGATCGGCCGGATGATCGTCCAGCCCGCGGGCGAGGGGAAAGGCCGCTGCCGTATCTTTCCGGACGAAAGCCACACCAATTTCAGCGGCATGCTCCACGGCGGCGCGATCCTGACCTTCATCGACATGGCTTTGTTCGCCGGCGGCCGGGTGGCGGGCGCGGATACCAAGCGGGCGGTGACGCTCGATTGCGCGACGCAGTTCCTCTCGCCGGGGCGCCCCGGGCTGCCGCTCGATGCCGAGGTGGAGCTGCTGCGCGAGACCGGCCGGCTCGCCTTCTTCCGCGGCCTTATCGTTCAGGAGGGGGAGATTGTGGCCTCCTTCACCGGCACCTTGCGCAAGTTCTCGCGCAAGCAGTGAGCGCGGCCGCCGAGCGCTACCGGGCCCTGCTCGCGGCCGGCGAGCTGAAGCCGGACCCGGACCAGCAGACCGCAATCGCCGTTCTCGATCGCATCGCCACCGAGCTCGCGCGCAAGCCCGGCCTGCTGTCGCGCCTCACCGGCCGCGCGCCGGAGCCGGTGCGGGGCGCCTATCTCTGGGGCGGCGTCGGTCGGGGCAAGTCGATGCTGATGGATCTTGCGTTCGAAGCCATTCAGATCGAGCGCAAGCGGCGCGTGCACTTCAACGAATTCATGCTGGAAGTGCACGAAAGGCTGCGGGTCGAGCGCGTCAAGGAGGAAGGCGATCCGATCCCGCCGGTCGCCCGCGCCCTCGCCGAGGAGGCGCGCTTCCTCGCCTTCGACGAGATGGTGATCAACAACAGCGCCGACGCGATGATCCTCTCGCGCCTGTTCTCGCACCTGCTCGAGGCGGGCGTGACCGTCGTCACCACCTCGAACCGGCCGCCACGCGACCTCTATCTCGGCGGGCTCAACCGCGAGCTGTTCCTGCCCTTCATTGCCCTCGTCGAGCGGGATCTGGACGTGGTGCCGCTGAACGGGCCGGTGGACTACCGGCTGGAGCGGCTCGGCGGCTTCCCAACCTGGTACGTGCCGAACGGGCCGGAGGCGACCGCCGCCCTCTCCGCCGCCTTCTTCCGCCTCACCGACTATCCGGTGGAAGACCGGGCGCACGTGCCGTCGGAAGACATTCCCCTCGGCGGCGGCCGCACCCTGCACGTGCCGAAGAGCCTGAAGGGCGTCGCCGTCTTCTCGTTCAAGCGCCTCTGCGGCGAGCCGCGCGGCGCCGCCGACTATCTCGCCATCGCCCGGCGCTATCACACGGTGATTATCGTCGGCATTCCACGCATGGGTCCGGAGAACCGCAACGAGGCGGCGCGGTTCGTCACCCTGGTCGACGTGCTGTACGAGCATAAGGTGAAGTTGCTCGCGGCGGCAGACGCGGAGCCGGAGCATCTCTACGAGAAAGGCGATGGGACTTTCGAATTCCAGCGGACGGTGAGCCGGCTGGAGGAGATGCGCTCGGCAGACTATCTGGCGGAAGGCCACGGCGAGCACTGACGGGGAGAGGGAAGCGAATGAGACGGCTCCTGTTCGGCCTGGCACTCTTCCTGGTCCCGGCGCTGGCCTCGGCTCAGGCCGCGCCGATCCTCCCGCACCCGGTCCTCGCCGATGCCGACATGCGCGAGGCGCTGGATCTCGACGGCCCGTGGACCTGGTCGGTCGATCCCTATCGCGACGGGCTCGCCGGCTTCCATGGCGAGGAAGCGGGCAAGGGGCATCGCCGCTCGGAGGACGTCGACGTCGCCGAGACGATGCGGAAGGATCGGGGGGCGCTCTACGAATATGACATGGACCGTTCGGCGGTCGTCACCCTGCCCCAATCCTTCCTCACGCATTCGCCCGAGATGCGCTGGTATAACGGGCTCGTCTGGTACCAGCGCCATTTCATCGCCCATCCGAAGCCGGGACAGCGCGCGTTCCTCCGCTTCGGCGCGGTCGATTATCACGCCTACGTCTCTCTGAACGGCAAACGCCTCGGCGAGCATGAGGGCGGCTTCACCCCCTTCGCCTTCGAGGTGACCAAGCTGCTCCGCGACGGCGACAACCGGCTCACCGTCGGCGCCGATTCCGAGCGGACCAATGCGGACGTGCCGCCGCCGGTTACCGATTGGGAGAATTATGGCGGCATCTCCCGGCCGGTGAGCCTCGTCTTCACCCCCGCCACCTATGTCGACGATGCCTGGGTGCGGCTGACGCGCGACAGCAGGATTGCCGCGACGATGCATCTCGACGGCGACGGCGCGGCCGGCCGCGAGGTGCGGCTCGTGATTCCGGCGCTCGGCTTCACCCTCTCCGGCCGCACCGGCCCCGACGGCAGCTGGACCGGCGAGGCGCCGGCGCCGCGCGGGCTGAAGCGTTGGTCGCCGGACAGCCCGACGCTCTACGACATCCGCTTCGAGGCCGGCGAGGATGTGCTCAAGGACCGGGTCGGCTTACGCACGATCGAGGTCCGCGGCGAGGACATCCTCCTCAACGGCAAGCCGATCTTCCTGCGCGGGATCAGCGTCCATGCCGAGGAACTGGGCAAGGACCCGACGCGGGCGCTCACCCCGGCCGCGGCTCGGGCCCTGCTCAGCGAAGCCAAGAACGGGCTCCACGCCAATTTCGTCCGCCTCGCCCACTATCCGCATCCGGAGACGATGACCCGCGCGGCGGACGAGCTCGGCCTCCTCGTCTGGAGCGAGATCCCGGTCTATTGGCGGGTCGATTTCGCCAATGCCGGGACGCTCGCCACCGCCCGGCGGATGCTCGCGGAGGAAATCCTGCGCGACCGCGACCGCGCCTCGATCGTCATCTGGAGCGTCGGCAACGAGACTCCGGTGAGCGAGACCCGCACTGCCTTCCTCGCCACGCTCGCCGACGATGCCCGCGCGCTCGATCCCAGCCGCCTCGTCAGCGCCGCCCTGCTCACCCGGCGGACGGAAGAAAGCGGGCACCCGGTGATGATCGTCGACGATCCGCTCATCCCCCATCTCGATGTGATGGCGGTCAACACCTACAATGGCTGGTACGGCAGCGATCCGCTCTCGTCGCTGCCCGGCTTCGTCTGGCGCTCTCAGCAGCACAAGCCGATGATCTTCTCCGAATTGGGCGCCGATGCCCTCGCCGGCTTCCACGACCCGACCGCGCCGCGCTTCTCCGAGGAATATCAGGCGGAATATTACCGGCAGACGCTCGCCATGGCGGCGAAGATCCCGTTCATGCGCGGCATGTCGCCCTGGATCCTCAAGGACTTCCGCTCGCCACGCCGCCAGCACCCGGTCTATCAGCAGGGCTGGAACCGCAAAGGCCTGATGTCGGAGACCGGCCAGCGCAAGCAGGCCTTCTCGGTTCTCGCCGATTACTACAAGTCGCTGGAGGCGCGCTGAGCCGTTTGACCGATCTGCCGAACGGGTCGCACTTCCACGCTTCATCGTGACGCACCGTATTGCTACACTAATACGCATATGGTAAACTTCTGCCCCTGCCGCCGGGGAGAGAGACCGTGCACACCGCAATGAAATGGACCGGCTGGATCGCTGGTTGGGCCTGGTTTCTGATCGCCGGGATAGGCGGCTTCGGCCTGATCGTCGCCAAGGGTCCCTGGCCGCCGACCAACGGCTGGTTTGCGATGCTGTCCGGCATCTCTGCCTGTCCGGCGCTGGTCTGGCTGCTGAAACGCTATGCGAATGTGCGCCTTTCCGGCTGGGTGCAGTTCGCCGCGGCGCTGGCGCTGTTCCTCGCTGGGCGCGCGGCGCTGCACATCTGGCCACACGACTACGTCCTGAAGTGACAGTGCCGTGGACTGCCGAAGCGCTCGACTGCTGGAGTGCCTCGAGAAGCTGCGTTCGGATGGGCCGAGCCGCTTGACCGCGGGGCCATGGTGGGTCCAGCCTCCGCGCATCGTTCTTTCGGGGGATTTCTTTCATGCGCTTTGCCGTCGCCGTCGCTCTTGGCCTTCTCTCGTCCGCGGCGGCCGCCGCCCCTCCGCTCGTCGCGCTGACGACGCCGCTGCCGGCGGCCGGCGACCGCTGGCAGGCCAAGGCGCACGAAATCTACCAGCATGCGATCGAGACGCCGACCGTCGAAGGCCGCGGCCAGGTGCCGGTCCTCGCCCAATGGCTGGCCGACCAATATCGCGCCGGCGGGTGGGCCGACTCCGACATCCACGTCCTTCCCTATGACGGCAACCCGGGCAACCACACCGCCGCTTTGGTCGTCCGCTGGCCGGCGGTGCACCCGTCGGGCAAGAAGCCGATCCTGCTCATGGCCCATATGGACGTGGTCGAGGCGAAGCCGGAGGATTGGTCGCCCGGCATCGATCCGTTCAAGCTCATCGAGAAGGATGGCTATTATTACGGCCGCGGCACCGGCGACATCAAGGAAGGGGTGACGGCGATCACCACCGCGCTGCTGAAGCTGCGCGCCTCCGGCTTCCAGCCGACGCGCGACATAATCGTCCTCTTCACTGGCGACGAGGAAACGAGCGGCCACGGCGCCGAGCTGGCCGCGACCGAGTGGCGCAAATGGACCGACGCCGATTTCGCGCTCAATTCGGACGGCGGCGGCGGCGGCTTCCTGCCCGACGGGCGGCCGCTCGGCTTCACGCTGCAGACGGCGGAGAAGACCTTCTCCATGTACACCTTCACCGTCCGCAACAAGGGCGGCCACAGCTCGAAGCCGCGGCCGGACAATGCGATCTACCAGCTCGCCCACGCGCTCGAGCGCCTGGAGCATTATCGCTTCACGCCGATGCTGAACGCGACCACCCGCGCCTATTTCACCGAGCGCGCCAAGCTGGAGAAAGGGCCGCTCGGCGACGCGATGCGGCGCTGGCTCGCCAATCCGAATGACGGCGCGGCGGCCGACTTCATCGAGGCGGACGAGACCACGGTGGGCCTCACCCGCACCCGCTGCGTCGCCACGCGGCTGGCAGGCGGCCATGCGGACAATGCGCTGCCGCAGCTGGCGCGGGCGACGATCAACTGCCGGATCATGCCCGGGACGGAACCGGCGGCGGTCCGCGACGAACTGGAGCGCGTCGTCGCCGATCCGGGAGTCGTGGTCGAGCGCACCGACAATCAGGCGATGGCGCTCGATTCGCCGCTCCGGCCGGACGTGGTCGCCGCCTACACGGCCGCCGTCCACAAGCGACACCCGGATTCGCCGATCCTCCCCGAGATGAGCACCGGCGCCAGCGACGCCAAGCCGTTCCGGGTCGTCGGCATCCCGGTCTACGGCACCGACGGCAGCTGGGGCATCGTCCCCGACGACGACCGCGCCCACGGCCGCGACGAGCGGCTACCGGTCAAGGCGCTCTACCAGGACGTCGACCATTGGGTGGACATGGTGACCATGCTCGCGGGCAAATAGGCACCGGGGGATAGATCAGCCCCGCAAGCTCGCGGCCAGCTCGCGCCCGAGCGGCGCGAGGCCGTAGAGCGGCGTGGGCGGATAATCCTCCTTCACCCGCCGCGCGACCACCCGTCCGGCGACCATCTGCTGGAGGTTGAGTGAAAGCGCACGTGAGGTCACCGGCACCAGATCGTTCCGCAAATCGGTGAAGCGGGCCCAATCCTCATCCAGCCGGCTGATGATCGGCAACGACCAGCGCGGCAGGCTCGTCGGGCCGATGGCGAGGCGACGCCGCACCTCCATCATCCGCGCGCAGGCCGCGCCGACCTCCTGCCCGGCGGGCGTGAGGACATATTCTGGGCGCAGCGGGTGGCCGTGCCCCGGATTGCGCGCGACCCAGCCGACGGCGGCAAGGTGATCGAGCGTCTGCACGAGCGAATCCCGCGGCAGCCCAAGCGCGCCGACGAGCCGGGCGAAGCGGGCGCCCTTCTCTTCGGCGAGCAACGCGAGGACGGGCACCGTCCAACGCCCTTTTGCCAGCGCCCTCATACCTTGCGGAGCGATCATGGCTGGACAATCGCAATTTCACATGATTTATACAAGGTATAAAAAGTGGACCGAAGGAGAGGGACATGACGATCGACTATGATGGCGGGCTCACCTGCGCGCTGCATGTGGCGGCGATCGACCGGTCGATCGCGTGGTATGCGGACGTGCTGGGCTTCAAACTGCTCTACAAGCTCGATCAGGCCGCCTGGTGCGAGCTGGCCACCGGCGTCGAGAGGGTGAGCGTGGGGCTTGGCGAGAATATCGAAGGGAGCGGCCGCGGCGGCGCGATCCTCACCTTCGGCGTCCGCGATATCGAGGCGGCGAAGGCGGCGATCGTCGCCAAGGGAGTCCGGCTCGACGGCGACATCATCGACATACCGGGCATGGTCCGGCTGCTCACCTTCTACGATCCCGACGACAATGCCCTGATGTTCTACCAGGACCTGCAGGGCGGCTGATCCCGTCGCGGCGGGCGTTCAAACCTGTTATCCTCCCGTCAAAGGGAGGGTGCCATGATCGTTGCGACGACGGAGAATCTGCCGGGCTACCGGATCACCGAAACGATGGGCCAGGTGTTCGGGGTGGTGGTGCGCAGCCGCGGTCTCGGCGGCAATATCGCGGCCGGGCTGCGCTCGCTGGCGGGCGGCGAGATCAAGGAATATACCAGCCTCGTCGAGGACACGCGGCGGCACGCGATCGACCGCCTCGTCCAGAACGCCACCCTGATGGGCGCCGATGCGGTGGTGATGATGCGCTTCGATTCCGGTGAGATCGGCCAGACGATGAACGAGGTCGTCGCCTACGGCACCGCCGTTCGCTGTGAGAAGGAGGGCGGGCAATGATGCTGCGCAACGTCATCCTCGGGGTGTTCGCCCTGGCGCTCGCCTGCTGCGCCGTCGCCGCGGTCGCCGGAGAGGCGCCGTGGGGCCCGATGCTGGGCCTCGCGATAATCGTCCTGCTGATCCTGTTCGAGCGCAGCCGCTATGTGGGCCAGGCCAGCGCCCGGCTCGAGCCGCTGACCCCGACCGGCGAACGCTTCATCGATCCCGCCTCCGGTATCCCGGTCCAAGTCTGGACCAACGAGGCCGGCGAGCGCGCCTATGTCGAGGAGCCGCCGGCGCAAGGCTGACCGCTTTCGAGGTAAACGGGCCCCCCTGACCGCGGAGATGCCATGAAGCTTTTCGGTGTGCCGTTCGCCGCCCTGTTGCTGTCCGGTGCGGCGCCCCATGGCGGTGAGATCGACTATACGGTTCGCCCGGTGCTGGAGGGCGGCGCGATCGTCGGGCTCGATGTTACCGCCACATTGCACGGCGACCGCAGCGGGACGACGAAGCTGACGCTCCCGGACAAGGCCGCCGGCGCCTCGGACCTGTGGAAGTTCGTCAAGGATCTTCGCATCGACGGTGCCGCGTCGGTGACCGAGGACGGCCCGGCGACGCGGCTGGTCCGCGCTGCGCCCGGTGCCCCTCTCACCCTCCATTACCGGCTCGTCTCCGCCTTCGACCACGATCCGACGCAACGCGAGGTCGACACCTATCTGCCCGCGATCCGGCCGCGCTGGTTCTGGGCCTATGGCGAGAGCCTGTTCGTCTATCCCGGCAGCGGACGATGGACGGCGCGGGTGCGCTGGGACGGCGCCGGCTTTCCGATCGTCTCGGACCTCGACCACCAGGCGGGCAGGGCGATGTCGATCGACGATTTGATCGAGAGCGTCTCCGTCGGCGGTCCTGCCGTCCGCGTGCGCCGGGCCGAAATCGCGGGCGCGCCGCTGAGGATCGCGGCCATCGGCGCCCTCGGTTTCACGGACGAAGGCTTCGCGGCTTCGGTGACCCGGATCGTCGCGGGGGAGCGTCATTTCTGGGGCGGCCGCGAGGGGCCGTTCCTGGTCGTCGTCGCCGCGCTCGGCGGGCCTCCCCGCGGAACCAGCATCCGCGGCGACGGGCGCGGCGATGCCTTCGCGATCCAGACTACGCCCAACGTCACGCTGGCCGATCTCGCCGCCGTCCTCGCGCACGAATATTTCCACACGTGGAATCCGCGCCGGCTTGGAGGCATGGAGGACGGGCCGCGCGAGGCCGAAGATTATTGGTTCAGCGAGGGCTTCACCGATTTCTACGCGCGGCGCCTGCTGCTGCGGATCGGCGGTGAAAGCCTCGACTCGTTCGTCGCCGACTGGAACAAGGCGCTGACCGAATATGCCGGCTCGCCGGTCCGGCTGGCGCCGAACGCCGTCATCGCCGCCCGCTTCTGGCAGGATGGCGACGTCCACAACCTGCCCTATCTGCGCGGCGCGATCATGGCGGCGCACTGGGACGCGGCGCTGAGGCGGCAATCGAAAGGCCGCTACACGCTGGACGATGTCGTGCGGGCGATGCGGGATCGGGCGAAACGCGGCTCGGTCAAGGCGCCCGATTTGTTCGCGGCAACGGCGAAGCATTTCGGCCTCGACGTGGCGCCCGAGCGGCGGACGGTGATCGAGGAGGGCGGCCCGGTTTTGCTATCGGCGGACGCATTCGGTGCCTGCCTCCGGGTCACCAGCACTGTGCTGCCGAGGTTCGACCGCGGCTTCGACATTCGCGCCACCCTGCGCAACCGCAACAAGGTGGTGGGACTCGAGCCGGGCGGGCCCGCCGAGCGCGCGGGGCTTCGCGAAGGCATGGAGATCGGCATCGACGAGACGCCGAACAACGATTCCCGCAAGCCGCTCACCTATATGCACCGGCGGGACGACGGGACGGTCGAGCGCTTCACCTATCTCCCGCAAGGGCGCGAGACGACGACGCTCCAGCAGATCGAGATTCCCGCCGGCCTGACGCCCGCGGAGCGGCAGCGCTGCGCCGCCGAGGCATCGGGCAGCGTCTTCGGGGCTCGCGGGGCAAAAAGCTGAATTGCTTCCCGGCGAAAGCCGGGATCCAGCCTTGTGGGCCTGAGTCGCTGGACCCGGCTTTCGCCGGGGAACAGAAGCCGACTCCGATCAAAAAACCGCCCGAACCGGTTGCCCCGTGAGAGAGGCGGAGCTAAGCGGCCCCCGTCCCCCGCGGCTGCGCCGCAGCCCGCTCCCACGAAGGAAAGGCCTGGAAGCCAGCATGGCTCGCAAGAAAATCGCGCTGATCGGCGCCGGCATGATCGGCGGCACCCTCGCCCACCTCGCCGCGATCAAGGAAATGGGCGACATCGTCATGGTCGACGTCGCTGAAGGGATCCCGCAGGGCAAGGCGCTCGATCTCGCCCAGGCCGGTCCCGTCGAAGGCTTCGATGCGAAGCTCACCGGCACCCAGGATTATGCCGAGATCGCCGGTGCTGACGTCTGCATCGTCACCGCCGGCATCGCCCGCAAGCCGGGCATGAGCCGGGACGATCTGCTCGGCATCAATTTGAAGGTGATGAAGGCGGTCGGCGAGGGCATCAAGGCGCACGCGCCGGACAGCTTCGTCATCTGCATCACCAATCCGCTCGACGCGATGGTCTGGGCGCTGCGCGAATATTGCGGCCTGCCGCCCGAGCGCGTCGTCGGCATGGCCGGCGTGCTCGATTCCGCCCGCTTCCGCCATTTCCTCGCCGAGGAATTCGAGGTCTCGGTCGAGGACGTCACCGCCTTCGTGCTTGGCGGCCATGGCGACACGATGGTGCCGATCGTCGAATATTCGACCGTCGCCGGGATCCCGATCCCCGACCTCATCAAGATGGGCTGGTCGACGCAGGAGAAGATCGACGCCATCGTCAAGCGCACCCGCGGCGGCGGCGGCGAGATCGTCGCCCTGCTGAAGACCGGCTCGGCCTATTACGCCCCGGCGACCAGCGCGATCGCCATGGCCGAGGCCTATCTCAAGGACAAGAAGCGTGTCCTCCCGGCGGCGGCGCATCTCAGCGGCCAGTACGGCGTCGACGACCTCTATGTCGGCGTGCCGGTGGTGATCGGCGCCGGCGGTGTCGAGCGGATCGTCGAGATCCACCTGGACGAGCAGGCTAAGGCCAATTTCCAGGTCTCGGTCGAGGCGGTCAAGGAGTTGCTCGTCGCCTGCCGGAACATCGACAGCGCGCTGGGATGATACTGACAGCCGCCTTCCTTCTCGCTGCAGCGCCCGCCTCCGCCCTTGCTCCGGCGCCGCAGTCGCCCGTCGAGCTGTTCAAGGCAGCCTGCATGGGCGGCAGCGTGTCGCTGCCTCGCGGGAGCGCCGCGCCGACGACCTACGACAAGCTCCCCCGCGGCGCCCGCGAGGCGCTCGGCCAGACGCTCGCGGTGCCGGGCGACGAGCGCAACCTGCGCGGCGCGCCCAAGGCCGAGGACGTGCCCAACCAGCTCGTCGAGGTCGGCCCCGGCTCGGCCCTGTTCCTGATCGCGCCCGCCGCCGACCCGGCGGCGAAGGGCGCCTTCGCCCATTCCTGCGCGGTGGTCTGGAAGGGCGAGCATTTCGCCGATGCGCGCGCGGTCGTCGTCACCGATTCCTCGACGACGCTCGCCGGGACCATGCCGCAACTGAGCCCGGTCGGCCTCGCCTCGGTCGGAAACCATCAAGGCGACCTCTACCTGGTCGCTACCACGCTTCGCGGCTGGACCGTTC
The DNA here is from genome assembly GCA_036269695.1 of Allosphingosinicella sp. Taxonomy (GTDB): domain Bacteria; phylum Pseudomonadota; class Alphaproteobacteria; order Sphingomonadales; family Sphingomonadaceae; genus Allosphingosinicella. Next base: position 220,260 of record DATBDY010000010.1, read on the forward strand.
TGAAGGCCGAGCCGCAGACCCCCGCCGCGCCGTCAGGAGAACACTGAATCCATGTCGATCCTCGTCAACAGGGATACGAAGGTCCTCACCCAGGGATTTACGGGCAAGCAGGGCACGTTCCATTCCGAGCAGGCGCTCGCTTACGGCACCAAGCTCGTCGGCGGCACCTCGCCGGGCAAGGGCGGCACCACCCATCTCGGCCTGCCGGTGTTCGACACCGTCCAGGAAGCGCGGGAGAAGACCGGCGCCGATGCATCGGTGATCTACGTTCCCCCCGCCGGCGCGGCCGATGCGATCCTCGAGGCGATCGACGCCGAAGTGCCGCTGATCGTCTGCATCACCGAGGGCATTCCGGTGCTCGACATGGTGCGGGTCAAGCGCGCGCTCGACGGCTCGAAATCCCGGCTGATCGGGCCGAACTGCCCGGGCGTGCTGACGCCGGACGAGTGCAAGATCGGCATCATGCCGGGCAACATCTTCAAGAAGGGTTCGGTCGGCGTCGTCAGCCGCTCGGGCACGCTCACCTATGAGGCGGTGTTCCAGACCACCAACGAGGGCCTCGGCCAGACGACGGCGGTCGGCATCGGCGGCGATCCGGTGAACGGCACCAACTTCATCGACGTGCTGGAGAAGTTCCTCGCCGATCCGGCGACGGAATCGATCATCATGATCGGCGAGATCGGCGGTTCGGCCGAGGAAGACGCCGCCCAGTTCCTGAAGGACGAAGCGCGCGCCGGCCGCTCCAAGCCGGTGGTCGGCTTCATCGCCGGCCGCACCGCCCCGCCGGGCCGGCGGATGGGCCATGCCGGCGCGATCGTCTCCGGGGGCAAGGGCGCGGCCGCGGACAAGGTCGCGGCGATGGAGGATGCTGGAATTCGCGTCTCCCCAAGCCCATCTGAGCTGGGAACGACGCTTAAGGCTTTGCTGAGAGGCTGAGGGATAGGCCGGCGCGCCTGGACGTTTGCCGGCGGACGAATAGGAACGATCAAGTGGACAGCATGGATTTCGGCGAAACCGAGCAGGGCCCGAGCTGGGCCCGCGCGAACTGGCCGGTCACCGCCCTCGACGAGCTGAATTCGGGACTCGACCCCACTTTGATGTCGATCGCGGCGCCGGTCGCCGCCAAAGCGAAGGAGCAGGTCCGCGCCGCCGGCAAGAGTGAGGCGGAGGTCGAGCAGGCCGCCCGCGATTCGATCCGGGCGATGATGCTGATCCGCACCTATCGCGTGCGCGGCCATCTCGCCGCCGATCTCGATCCGCTCCACCTCGTCCACCGTGAGCTGCCGGCGGACCTCACCCCCGCTTATCACGGCTTCACCGAGGCCGATCTCGATCGCTCCGTCTATGTCGGCGGCGCGCTCCACCTCGAATGGACGACGATCCGCGAGCTCGTCGAGGTTCTCCGCGCCAATTATTGCGGCAAGGTCGGCCTCGAATATATGTATATCAACGAGGTCGAGGAGCGGCGCTTCCTGCAGGAGCGGATGGAGGGCAAGGACGCCGAGATCCGCTTCACGCCCGAAGGCAAGCAGGCGATCCTCGCCAAGGTGATCGAAGGCGAGCAGTGGGAGAAGTTCCTCGCCCGCAAATATGTCGGCACCAAGCGCTTCGGCCTGGACGGCGGCGAGTCGATGATCCCGGCGCTCGAAGCCGTGATCAAATATGGCGGCCAGTTCGGCGTGCGCGAGATGGTCTTCGGCATGGCGCATCGCGGCCGTTTGAACGTGCTCGCCAACGTGATGGGCAAGCCCTACCGGGCGATCTTCTCCGAATTCGCCGGCGGCTCGGCCAATCCGGAGGATGTCGGCGGCTCGGGCGACGTCAAATACCATCTCGGCACCTCGTCCGACCGCGAGTTCGACGGCATCCGCGTCCACCTCTCGCTGGTTCCCAATCCGAGCCATCTCGAGGCGGTCGACCCGGTCGTGCTCGGCAAGGCGCGCGCGCAGCAGGTGATGCGCGGCGACGATGAGGGGACGCAGGTCCTGCCCGTCCTCCTCCACGGCGATGCCGCCTTCGCCGGCCAGGGCATCGTCTCCGAATGCTTCGGATTCTCGGGCCTGCCGGGCTACGGCACCGGCGGCACGCTCCACTTCATCATCAACAACCAGGTCGGCTTCACCACCTCGCCGCAATACGCGCGGTCGTCGCCCTACCCGTCGGACATCGCCAAGGCCGTCCAGGCGCCGATCCTCCACGTCAACGGCGACGATCCGGAGGCGGTGACCTTCGCCTGCAAGCTCGCCATCGAATACCGCCAGCGCTTCAAGCGCGACATCGTCATCGACATGTGGTGCTACCGCCGCTTCGGCCACAATGAGGGCGACGAGCCGAGCTTCACTCAGCCGCAAATGTATGCCGAGATTCGCAAGCACGCACCGATCTCCGAACTGTATGGGGAGCGGCTGGTCGGCGAGGGCGTGATCGAGCAGGGCTGGATCGACGACCGCGTCGCCGCCTTCACCGCCACGCTCGAGCACGAATTAGAGGCGGCGCGCTCCTATCTCCCGAACAAGGCGGACTGGTTCGAGGGTCGTTGGACCGGCCTCGGCCGGCCCGACACGCCGGAGACGGGCCGCCGCAACGCCGAGACCGCGGTCCCGGAACCGACGCTGCGCGAGATCGGGAAGATCCTGACCACGGTCCCGGCGGACCTCATTGTCCACAAGACCCTTCAGCGCGTGATCGACGGCCGCCGCGAGATGCTGGAGAGCGGCGAAGGCTTCGACTGGGCGACCGCCGAGGCGCTCGCCTTCGGCTCGCTCGTCAAGGAAGGCTTCCAGGTCCGCCTCTCCGGCCAGGACAGCGGCCGCGGCACGTTCAGCCAGCGCCACGCCGTTTGGGTCGACCAGAATGACGGCCACAAATATATCCCGCTGACCCAGATCGAGGGCGGCCGCTTCGAGGTACGCGACAGCCCTCTCTCCGAATTCGGCGTGCTCGGCTTCGAGTACGGCTACGCCCTGTCGGACCCGCGCACCCTGGTGCTGTGGGAGGCGCAGTTCGGCGATTTCGCCAACGGCGCGCAGACGATCATCGATCAGTTCATCGCCTCGGGCGAGGCCAAGTGGCTGCGCGCCAACGGCCTCGTGATGCTGCTTCCCCACGGTTATGAGGGCCAGGGGCCGGAGCACAGCTCGGCCCGGCCGGAGCGCTATCTCCAGCTCTGCGCCGAGGACAATATGCAGGTCGCGAACTGCACGACGCCGGCCAATTATTTCCACATCCTCCGGCGCCAGCTGCACCGCGACTTCCGCAAGCCGCTGACGATCATGACGCCGAAGTCGCTGCTGCGGCACAAGCTCGCCGTCTCCAGCCTCGCCGATTTCACCGGCGAGAGCCATTTCCGCCGCATCGTCTCGGATCTCAATCCGCCGGCCGATTCGGACGTGAAAAGGCTCGTCCTCTGCTCGGGCAAGCTCTCCTACGAGCTGATGGAGGCGCGGGACAAAGCGGGCGAGCGCAACACCAGCGTGGTGCGGATCGAGCAGCTCTATCCCTTCCCCGACGAACCCCTAATCGTGCGCCTCCAGCGGATGACCAATCTGGAAGAGGTGGTCTGGGCGCAGGAAGAGCCGAGGAATCAAGGCTATTGGAGCTTCGTCGAGCATCGGATCGAGCGCTGCCTCGGGCTGGCGGGCGTGAAGCCGCAGCGTCCCGTCTATGCCGGCCGCGCCGCCTCCGCCTCCACCGCGACCGGCCTCGCCAAGCGCCACGCAGCCGAGCAGGCGGCGCTGATCGCCGAGGCTTTGGGAACGAACGACGCCGCGCCGCAGCGCAAGGCGGGCTAAGGGCATGATAGCAAAAGTGGGAACCGGTTTTGCGGCCATCATGCGACAGATGAACTAGGAAAGAGAATGGCGACCGAAGTCAAAGTCCCCACGCTCGGGGAATCGATCACCGAAGCGACGCTCGGCCAGTGGCTGAAGAATCCGGGCGATCCGGTGAAGGCGGACGAGCCGATCGCGAGCCTGGAAACCGACAAGGTGGCGGTCGAGGTGCCCTCGCCGGTGGCCGGCACGATGGGCGAGCAGCTCGTCCAGGTCGGCGACAATGTCGCGGTCGGCGCGGCGATCGCGCGGATCGAAGACGGCGCCGGCGCGGCCGCCCAGCCGCAGCCCCCCCAGGCGCCGCCGGCTTCGACCCCCGTCAATCCGGCGGGCCCAGGCGAAAATATCGAGGTCAACGAGGAGGAAGGCGGCGAAGGCGCGAACCTCACCTTGTCCCCGGCCGTGCGCCGGATCGTCCTCGAACACCATCTCGACCCATCCAGGATCCACGGCACCGGCAAGGACGGCCGCCTCACCAAGGACGACGTGATGGCCGCCGTGAAGGCGAAGGAAGCGGCACCGCCTCCCCCGCCGCCACCTCCGCCGCCCGCCGCAGCGCCGCCTCCCCCGCCGCCAGCCCCCGTGCGCACCGCGGCACCCGGCGAGCGGCGCGAGGAGCGCGTCCGGATGACGCGGCTGCGCCAGACCGTCGCCCGCCGCCTCAAGGAAGCGCAGAACACCGCCGCGATGCTGACGACGTTCAACGACGTCGACATGAGCGAGGTGATCCAGGCCCGGAGCCGCTACAAGGATCTGTTCGAGAAGAAGCACGGCATTCGGCTCGGCTTCATGAGCTTCTTCGTGAAGGCCGCCGTGCTCGCCGCGCGCGACGTGCCCGCCGTCAACGCCTCCATCGAGGGCGAGGAAATCGTCTATCGCGAATATGTCGACGTGTCGGTCGCCGTGTCGGCGCCGAACGGCCTCGTCGTCCCCGTCATCCGCGATGCCCAGAGCCTGAGCTTCGCCGAGATCGAGAAGACCATCGCCGATTTCGGCCGCCGCGCGAAGGACGGGACCCTCACCCTCCAGGACATGCAGGGCGGCACCTTCACCATCACCAATGGCGGCGTCTTCGGCTCCCTGCTCTCGACCCCGATCATCAACCCGCCCCAGTCCGCGGTGCTCGGCATGCACCGGATCGAGGAACGGCCGGTGGTCAAGGACGGCCAGATCGTCGCCCGCCCGATGATGTATCTGGCGCTCAGCTACGACCACCGCCTGATCGACGGCCGCGAGGCGGTCACCTTCCTCGTCCGCATGAAGGAAGCGATCGAGGACCCGACGCGGCTTTTGATAGACCTGTAACCGCTTGCGCTCCTGCGAAAGCAGGAGCCCAGGCTGCCAAGGAGAAGGATGCCCCGACCCGGTTACGTTTACCTGATGGCGAGCCGCCGCAACGGAACGCTCTATCTCGGCGTCACGAGCGATCTGCCGAAGCGCGTCTATCAGCACCGCAACGGGCAGGTGGATGGATTTTCCAAGCGCCATGGCTGCCGAATGCTCGTCTGGTATGCGGCCTTCGACGACATTCAGGACGCCCGCGCACGCGAGCTGCAGATGAAGAAATGGAAGCGCGCCTGGAAGCTCCAGGCAATCGAGGAGATGAACCCGGACTGGCGCGATCTGTTCGAGGACATTGCGCACTGACTGGGTTCCTGCTTTCGCAGGAACACAATGAGGAACGAGAATGGCTGACACTGAATTCGACGTGATCGTGATCGGCGCCGGGCCGGGCGGCTATGTGGCGGCGATCCGGGCGGCGCAGCTGGGGCTGAAGACGGCCTGCGTCGAGAGCCGCGAGACGCTCGGCGGCACCTGCCTCAACGTCGGCTGCATTCCGTCCAAGGCCCTGCTCCACGCCTCCGAGCTGTTCGAGGAGGCGAACCATGGAACGCTGGCCAAATGGGGCATCAAGACGAGCGGCGTCGAGCTCGACCTCGACACGATGCATGACGGCCGCAAGGAGGCGGTGAAGGGCCTCACCCAAGGCATCGAATTCCTGTTCAAGAAGAACAAGATCGCCTGGCTGAAGGGCCACGCGCGCTTCACGGCCAAGGACGCGATCGACGTCGGCGGCACCGCATACAAGGCGAAGAATTTCGTCATCGCCACCGGCTCGTCGGTAACGCCGCTGCCGGGCGTCGAAATCGACCAGGAGAAGATCGTCGATTCGACCGGCGCGCTCGAGCTGCCGGCCGTGCCCGGCCACATGGTCGTGATCGGCGGCGGCGTGATCGGGCTGGAGCTCGGCTCGGTCTGGCGGCGGCTGGGCGCGAAGGTGACCGTGGTCGAGTTCCTCGACCAGATCCTGCCCGGCATGGACGGCGAGGTCCGCAAGGAGGCCAACAAGATCTTCAAGAAGCAGGGCTTCGAATTCCGCCTCTCGACCAAGGTGACGAAGGCGGAGCGGAAGGGCGACGGCGTCGTCCTCACCGTCGAACCGGCGGCGGGGGGCGCCTCGGAGACGATCGAAGCCGATGTCGTCCTCGTTTCTATCGGCCGGCGGCCGAACACCGACGGGCTCGCCCTCGACGCCGCCGGCCTCGAAACCAACAAGCGCGGCCAGATCGAGGTCGACCACGAATTCCGCACCAGGGCGCCCGGCATCTGGGCGATCGGTGACGTCACGCCGGGCCCGATGCTCGCCCACAAGGCGGAGGACGAGGGCATCGCCGTCGCCGAGAATATCGCCGGCCTCACCGGCATCGTGAATCACGACGTCATCCCGAGCGTCGTCTACACCATGCCCGAGATCGCCGGCGTCGGCCTGACCGAGGAGGAAGCGCGCGAGCATGGCGAGGTGAAGACCGGCAAGTTCCCGATGCTCGCCAACAGCCGCGCCAAGACCAACCGCGAGACCGACGGCTTCGTCAAGGTGATCGCCGACGCCAAGTCCGACCGGGTGCTCGGCGTGTGGATGATCGCCTCCGTCGCCGGCACGATGATCGCTCAGGCCGCCCAGGCGATGGAGTTCGGCGCCACCTCCGAGGACATCGCCTATACCTGCCACGCCCACCCGACCCACAGCGAAGCGGTCAAGGAAGCGGCGATGGCGGTGCAGGGCAAGCCGATCCACATATGATCGGTCTCGGCCTTCTCGCATTGCTTGCGGCGGCCCCGACGCCGCCGCCGGCGAGACCCGGATGGAAAGTCGATTGGGGGGAAACGAGATGCTCCCTCGCGCGCGAGGAAAGCCAGCGCGCGCTGCTGGTTCAGCTCATCCCCGAACCACGGACGTTCAACTCTTCCTCTTCGATACGCGTTGGCGTGAAGCCCCTTTTTCACGTGATGCGGACGCTCAGGTCCTGCTCCGCCCCGTCGGCGACGGCACGAAAACCTTCGGGGAGGCGACGAAGGCGGCGGATGGGCGCATCGGCATAAGGTTGACCAAGATCGAACGGCCGTTCCTCGATCAATTTGCCAAGGCGACGTCCCTGGCCGTGGCACATGATGGACAAGTCGTCGCCGAAATACCCACCCCCGGCACCGCGCGGGCGCTGGCCGCGCTTCGGGAATGCGAAGCCTCGGCGCTGAAAGATTGGGGCCTCGATTCGGCTACCATGATGTCGCTGCGTTCCTATCCGAAGCCGACCGGTGGAAGCGCGGTCTGGATCGTGAATGAGGATTATCCGGATGAGGCAATCCGCAACAACGAAGCGGGCACCGTTGTAGCGCTCCTGAAAGTCGGCGCCGATGGCGTTGCGACCGGATGTGCAATTGTCGACAGCAGCGGCTCCAAGACACTCGACAACCAGACGTGCGCGATATTCGGGCGCCGCGCGCGTTACGATCCCGCGATCGACGCGACCGGGAAGCCGGTGATAGGGCTGGCGGCGGTCCGGATCAGGTGGGTGATGCCTTGAATCTGAAAACCTCGTCTTTGGCCCTCTCGCGTCGCCCTTCACCCTCCTTCCTCCGTCCACGGACGTCCGCTCTCGCCCTCGCCGCCCTGGCTCTCGCCTCGTGCGGCGGGCCGAAGGCGCTGACGCTGCCGGCCGATCCGGTCGATCGCGCCGCCACCTGCGGGATCGTCGCGGCTGCGGAGGCGCGGAGCGCGACGGACGTGAATCAGCCGTTGCCACTCGCGGCGCAGGGGCATGTCCTCCATTATGCCCTGCTGGCGGCGTCGCAGGACGGCCGCTTCTCGGCGGACACGGCCGGTGCGGTCAGCAAACAGATGACCGCGCTGCAGGCGGACGTGATCAACGGCAAATGGCAGGATCTGGAGCCCGCCTGCCGCACCGCCTATCCGGCTGCCTCCGCCACGGAAGAGGTCGAACTGCCGAAGGACCGGCTGAATGCGCAGCTCGGCTGCAGCGAACTCGCGCAGTTCACCGCCACCGCGCTCGAAGCCGACAAACGTTATTCGACGCAGGTCGCCCAATACCGGCAGCTCCGCGCGAAGCTCAGCGACCGCATGGGCCCGGCCCTGCGCGCCCGCATGGGCTCGAACCTGACCGCGCAGCGCGCGGCCGGCGACAAGGCGCTGGCGGCGATGGCGCAGCTCGGCTCGCCAGTGGCGGTGCTGGACCAGTGCCTGAAGACGTTCGGCTGAGCCGGACGCCACGGCCATGCCGCTTCCCTCGCTCGATCCGCTCCTGAATTATCTCGACTGGGCAGGCGTCGCCGTCTTCGCTTTGTCCGGTGCCCTGGTGGCGGCCGCGAAGAAGCAGACGTTCGTTACCTTCGTTTTCTTTGCGGTGGTGACGGGCGTCGGCGGCGGCACCGCGCGCGACCTCCTGATCGGCGCGCCGGTCTTCTGGATCCACCAGAACGTCACCCTGCTCATTTGCATCGTCGCCGCGCTCATCGTCTGGATCTCACCCGGCGCCCTCTGGCGCGGCAGCACCCTGCTGTGGCTCGATGCGATCGGCCTCGGCGCCTATGCGAGCTTTGGCGCCGCCAAGGGCCTCGCTTACGGCGTCGCGCCGCTTCCGGCGATCGGCATGGGCGTGCTGACCGGCTGCCTCGGCGGCATCGTTCGAGACCTGCTCGCCGGCGAGCCGTCGATCCTGATGCGCCCTGAGCTCTACGTCACCGCCGCCGCCCTCTCAGCCGCGCTGACCGTCGCGCTGCTGCTGCTCGGACTCCCCGGCATGGCCGCCGGCCTGATCGCCGCCGCCGCCGGCTTTGCCCTCCGCGCCTGCGCCATCCGCTTTGGCTGGTCCTTGCCGGCCTATCGGCGCTAGGCGGGAATCCCCACCTCCCGCCAAGGCCGCGGCTCGGTCGGCGGCACCGTCGGCGGAGCCAAAGGACGTTGCCAAAGCCCGACGTCCCACCAGCCGCCCTGCTTCCAGCCGACCTTGGTGTAGGTGCCGGCACGGGCGAAGCCGAGACGCTCGTGCAGGGCGGCGCTCGCGGGATTGGGGAGGGTGATGGCGCCGAAGGCCTGGGTGAAGCCCTGCGCTTCCAGGATGGTCAGCAGCGGCCGGTAGAGAAAGCTGCCGATGCCGCGGCGATGGAGACCCTGGCGCACGTAGACGGTGGTCTCGACCGTGTAGCGATAGGCCGGCCGCGGCCGGAAGGCGCTCGCATAAGCATAGCCGGCGATCGCGCCGTCCTCGTCGACGGCTGCGAGCCAAGGGTAGAGGGCACCGCCTGCTCCGATCCGGTCGCGGATGGCGGCCGCGTCCGGCGCCTCCGTCTCGAACGAGATGATGCTGTTCTCGACGTAAGGCGCGTAGATCGCGGCGACGGCGGCGGCATCGTCCGCCGTCGCCGCGCGAAGGCTCAGCCGACCAGCTTCAGCAGCCATAGAGTGAAGCCGCTGCTCGGCGGCGGCGCCTGCCGGGCCGTGCTGCCGTCGACCGGGCATTCGAGGCAGCGCGCCTGGATCGTCGGGCCTGCGAGGAGCCGGTCCGCCTCGGCCATAGCGCGGGCGAGGAGCAGCTTCGGCCGGCCGGCGATGCGGGCGAAGGCGTCGCCGCCACCCTGCGCGTCATCGTCACGGTCGCCGCGCGCGAACGAGGCGACCAGCCGATCGGCAAAGCCGGGCTTCTTCTCCAGCCACACCGCCTTGGCGGTGGCGGGGTCGAGCTTCGCCCGCCGCGCCGCCTCGTGGATCGCATCGTCGAGCGTTCCGAAGGCATCGACGAGGCCGAGCTGGTGGGCGGTGCCGCCGTCCCAGATATGGCCTTGGGCGATCTTGTCGACCTGCTCGGGGCTCATATGCCGCGCCGCGCCGACGAGGACGAGGAAGCGGCGGTAGGTGCTGTCGATCCCGGTCTGGATGAACTTGCCGACTTCCGGGCTCGGCCCGCGCAGCAGGTCCGGTTCGCCCGAGAGCGGCGTCGTCTTCACGCCGTCGGCGCCGATGCCGAGCTTGGCGAGCGTGCCCTGGAAGCTCGGCAGGATGGCGAAGACGCCGATCGAGCCGGTGATGGTCGAGGGCTCGGCATAGATCTTGTCGCCGGCCGTCGAGACCCAATAGCCGCCGCTCGCGGCGAGATTGCCCATCGAGACGACGACCGGCAGCCCTTTCGCCTTGGCGGCGAGCACCGCCTGCCGGATGCGCTCCGACGCGAGCACCGAGCCGCCGGGGGAATCGACCCGCAGGACGAGCGCCTTGAGGTCGCGGTTGGCGAGCGCCTTGTCGAGGGCCCGGACGATCGTCTCCGCGCCCGCCGTCCCCGGCCCCGCATTGCCGTCGACGATATCGCCGGCGACGGTGACGATGCCGATCTGGGCGCCGTCGTCGTCGACCGGGTTGGCCGCCGCCCACGGGCCGTAATCGATCTTGCGGAAGCTTCCGGGCACGTCGTCGTCGCGCACGCCCGCGATCTGGGCGACGCGCTTGCCGAAGGCGGTCCAGTCGCCGAGATGGTCGACGAGGCCGGACTTCAGCGCCGCTTGCGCCAGGTCGCCGCCCGCCGCCGCGATGCGGCCGTTGGGATCGGCGACATAGCCGGCGACGTCCGCCTTCGGCCGCGCCTTCTTCACATCCTGCTGCCAATTCTCCCACATCGCGCCGTAGACGCCCTGCAGCGCCTGCTTCGCCTCGGGCGACATGTCGTTGCGGATGAACGGCTCGACCGCCGCCTTGTAGGTGCCGACGCGATAGACGTTGGCGGTGATGCCTAATTTGTCCATCAGGCCCTTGTAGAAGAGCTCGGTGCCGCCCGGCCCGGTGATGGCGACGCCACCGAGCGGGTTCAGCCAGACTTCGCTGGCGTGGGCGGCGAGCTGGTAGGAATCGTCGTCATAGGCGCTGGCATAGGCGAGCACCGGCTTGCCGGCCTTGCGGACCTCGTCCAGCGCCGCCCCCACCTCGGCGAGCGCCGTCTGCCCGCCGCCGGCGAAGATATCGAGGTTGAGCACCACCGCCGGCACCCGGCCGTCCTTCGCGGCCGCGCGGAGGGCCTGGACGACGTCGCGGAGGCGATATTGGCGCGGCGCGTTGCCGCCGCCAAACACCTGGGCTGCGGTCGGCTGCGCCGGCTGCTCGACCACCGGCCCGTCGAGCTGGAGGAACAGCGCCCCGCGCTGGCCTGACCCTACTTTCGGATGCGCGCTCATCAAGGCCCACAGGCCGCCGAAGAAGAGCAGCATGAAGAGGAGGACGAGGGCGTCCTTCACCCCGACCAGCAGCTTCCAGACCTTGCCCGCGAACGTCATGGCGATTCCTCGATCGTGAAGCCCCTCGGACTCTGGCTAGACCAGCCCCGGAAAAGTGTAAATCGCGCCGCCCCTGCGGGCCGCCGCATCCGTCGATTTTCCCGTGCATCGCTCTTGACCGGAGATGAACAGCCCCTAAATCGGCGCTGCTGGCACTCGCGTGGGGTGAGTGCTAACAATGGATTTCAACCGCGGCCGTCGCGGCACCTTCAGGGGGGCTGCAGCCGCAAACTATGTAGAAGAGGTGACGCGCATGAACTTTCGTCCGCTTCATGACCGGGTGCTTGTCCGCCGTATCGAGGCCGAGGAAAAGACGGCCGGCGGCATCATCATCCCGGATACCGCCAAGGAAAAGCCGCAGGAGGGCGAGGTGATCGCCGCCGGCGCGGGCACCAAGGCGGAGGACGGCACCGTGACGCCGCTCGACGTCAAGGCCGGCGACAAGATCCTGTTCGGCAAATGGTCGGGCACCGAGGTCCGCCTCGACGGGAAGGACCTGCTCATCATGAAGGAAAGCGACATCCTCGGCATCGTCGGCTGACCGGCGCGCCGAATTCGCGTTTCGACATCAACATCTGAACATAAGGAAGCAGCAACATGGCAGCGAAAGACGTACGCTTTTCGCGTGACGCTCGTGAGCGCATCATGCGCGGCGTCGACATCCTGGCCGACGCGGTCAAGGTGACCCTCGGCCCCAAGGGCCGCAACGTCGTCCTCGACAAGAGCTTCGGCAGCCCCCGCATCACCAAGGACGGCGTCACCGTCGCCAAGGAGATCGAGCTGAAGGACAAGTTCGAGAATATGGGCGCGCAGATGCTGCGCGAGGTCGC
>DATBDY010000015.1:0-43000 GCA_036269695.1 Allosphingosinicella sp.
CGAGCTCGTAGACGCCCAGGGTGGCTCGGTTGAAGCCCGCGTCCGCCGCCGCATGGCCGGGGGCGTTCGGGTTGAGCGACGGCAGCGAGGTCATGGCCAGCACTTCGCCGGTCTTGATGTCGAGGACGATGCCGGCCGCGCCGATGGCGCTGAAATGCTCCATCGCCGCCGAAAGCTCGCTCTCCACCGCGGCCTGCACCCTTGTGTCGATCGCCAGCGCCAGCGGCGCGCCGCGCTTCATCGGATCGCTGAGGCGCGCGTTGAGCACCCGCTCCATGCCGGAGACGCCGCGGCCATCCATATCGGTCCAGCCGAGCACCTGGCCGGCGAGCGCGGTCTGAGGATAGAGGCGCTCGGGCTCGCGGCTGAATTCGATCGCCGGCTCGCCCAGCGCGTTCACCGCCTCGACCAGCTCGGGCATGGCGCGGCGGGCGAGATAGGCGAAGCTCTTCCCTGACTTCAGAACGCGGAAATAATCCTGGGCGCTGTGCTCCGGCATCAGCTGGTTGAGCTTCACCGCCAGCTCGGCCGGATTGCCGAGCAGGCGGTTGGGATGGATCGAAATCGTCCAGGCATCGATCGTCTGGGCGAGCGGCACGCCGTTGCGGTCGACGAGGTCGCCGCGCGCCGGAATCAGGGGATTGTCGATTTGGCCGCCGGTCGCGCGGTCGGTGAACAGCTGGAGATAGAGAAGCCGGCCGGCCACCAGCGCCGTGACGCCGGCGAAGACCAGCATCACCAGCATCAGCCGATGGTAGGTGAGCGAGAGGCCTTGCTGCTGTCGTCCGCCGGAGTGCGGGCCCGTGCCCGGCATCCGCTCGATCGTCGCGGCGATTGCGTTCACTGCGCTCCGCCCCGGTGACCGGAGGATTGCAGGTGGGGCGCGGCGTCGGCGTGGGCGAGCTTCGCGCTGCCGCGGGCCTTGGCCGGTGCCTTGGTGTCGGCAAGGGCGGTCTGCGTCACGTGGCGGGCGGAGACGTCGCCGGATTTCGCGGCGGTCTTCACCTTCTTCGCGGGCGCAGTCGTGGCATGAGCCGCCGGCTTGGGTGCGGCCCCAGCGGAATCCGCGGCGGAAGCGACATGGGTCGCCTTCACCGGCTTCGGCTGGGCCGGCGCAGCCGGCGTATCGGTCGTCACGAAGCTGGCGCGGCGGACCGGCACGGTCTCGCGCGGCGCCGGCGCGACCGCCTCGACGATGCGGGGGATCGGCGTAACCTGGGGCGCGGGCGTAGCGGGCGCCACCTTGATCGGCTTCGACGCATCGGCCGTCTTGGCCTGAGGAGCCGCATCGGGCGTGGCCGGAGCCGCCGCCTGGCCGGTCTCGGCCGCCGCCATCCGCACATTGCCCGTGCGATCCTCGACGGTCGTGCCGTGCGTCGCCAGCTGGGCGAGCTGATAGCCGTCCTTGGCGAACTGGCTGGAGGTCGGCGCCGACAAAGCGAGGACGTTCGAATTCCAGTCCTCGAGCTGGGTCAGCCGACCGCGCGTATTTAGCTCGGTCTCCAGCGAGCGGATGTCGCGCTTGGTGTCGACGATCTGGCGCTCGACCCGGACGAGGTCGGCACGCTCGGTCGCGACGCGCAGCGATACCATGTAGCAGGAGAGCGCGGCGCCGCCGACGGCACCCACCCAGAGGACCGACTTGAAGCCCCTCACGATCATGCGGGGATCCTTTCCAATGTCCATGGCGATGCGGCGGTGCGGCGGGCGACGCGAAGGGTCGCCGACCGCGCCCGCGGATTGATCCGGATTTCTTCGTCGCCGGCGCGGACGGGCTTGGCGACCGCGTCGAACGTCGCCGGGGCCGCCCGGGCGCGTTCCGGCAGGTGACGCGAGCCGGCGGGGACGTCGCCGCTCCGTTCCTTCAGGAAGCGCTTCACCATCCGGTCCTCGAGGCTGTGGAAGGTGACGACGGCGAGGCGGCCGCCGGGGCGCAGCACCTGCTCGGCGGCTTCGAGCCCGCCTTCCAGCTCCTGCAGCTCCTCGTTCAGGTGGATGCGGATCGCCTGGAAGGTGCGGGTCGCCGGGTCCTTCTTCATGCCCTGGTGCCAGCCGAGCGCGCGGCGGACGATCTCGGCGAGCTGCCCGGTCCGCTCCAGCGGCCGCGCCGCGACGATGGCGCGGGCGATGCGGCGGGACTTGGGCTCCTCGCCATAGCGCCAGAGGATGTCGGCGATCGTCTCCTCGGACGCATTGTTGAGGAAGTCGGCGGCGCTCTCGCCGTCGCGGCCCATCCGCATGTCGAGCGGGCCGTCGGCCTGAAAGGAAAAGCCGCGCTCCGGCCGGTCGAGCTGCATTGAGGAGACGCCGATGTCGAGCGTCACGCCGTCCACGGCTTCGACGCCGCGGGCGGCTAGCGCCTGACGCATCCGGGAAAAACGCTCCGGAACAAGCGTCAGGCGCCCCCCGCTCGAGGCCGCCATTGTCTCTCCGGCCTCGATCGCCTCGGGATCGCGATCGAAGGCGTAGACGTGGGCGGCCCCCTTACCGAGAATGGCCTTGGTGTAGCCGCCGGCCCCGAAGGTGCCGTCGACATGGATTTCGCCGGGTGCGACGGCGAGGGCGGACATCACTTCCGCGAGCAGCACCGGGACGTGCGGGGCGGGCACGTTGTGTTCGGCGGCGGGGCTCACGGGGCGATGCCTTTTTCTTCGAGGCGCCAGGCGGCGATCTCGCGCAAGTCGCGGTCGCCCTGCTCCATGGCGAGGCGCGGGTTCCAGATCTCGACCGTGGCGCCGACGCCGACAAACAAAGCGAGATCCTCGATCTGGCCCTTGCGCCGCATCATCGGCGGCAGGACGATGCGGCCGCTCGTGTCGTAGGGAACGTCCTCGGTCATGCCGAACAGGCGGCGGGCGCGGGCATAATGGTCTTCGAGCGTGCCGCCTTTCTCCTCCTCGACGAGGCGGCGGCGCTCCATCTCGCCGTAGAGGGCGCGGGCATAGCCGCGGCCATAGGCGTTGAGGCAGGGCGCGATCTCGTGGGCGCCGATGACGATCGCCTTGGCGTCGGAGCGGCGCTCGACGACCGAGCGCACGAAGGCGGGCACGGAGAGACGCCCCTTGGCATCCACCGCGTTGAGCGCACTTCCTTGAAAGAAGTCGTCGATGTCCACGCCCGTTACTCCACCGGGCGCACGTCCCCTGTCGCGAGAGACGCGTCCTCCGCGCTCCGCGTGACCTGTTTGTCCGCCAGAGAAGTGCCCCGAACTTTAGGATGCCGTGGATAACATCGCCGGCTCGGGGATGGAAGGGGATTTCATGCCTTTTTTGGGGATTTCATACCCTTAGAGGCGATTCGGCCGGAATTTCGTGGTTTGTTCTTACTCAGGTTCCGGAGATGTTCACGGTGCGTAACCCTGTGGATAAGTTTGTTGGCTGAAATTGCCGGCTGTCGCGGCGATTCGGATTCAGTGGGCTTGGCCGCTGCCTCCGGACGTGGCGGCGCCGTTCTGGTCGGCATTGCCGGGCGCGACGCCGAGCTGGGCCAGCGGCTCCTTCGGCAGCGCCTCGTTCGTGTCCGGCCCTGCCGGCGCGGCCTGGTTGCCGCCCTTCAGCTGCCGCTCGATGACGTTGCCGGTGATTGGCGACTCGTCGGTCGGACTGCGCGAAAAGACCGCCCCGAGCAGAACGAGGATGAAAACAAAGGCAAGGCCGGTCAGGCCGATGCGGACACGTTGCACGAGGCGCTCGCTCTCCACCCCTTTGTTTTCCCAGCGATATGATTAACCGATGCACTTCCTCTTGTCGAACCCCGCGTCCGGATGCAGGAATACCGGGATAAAACGGTCTTGACGCACACCCCTCTATCCTGAAGTGAACGATCATGCAGACCCGTAACCCCGTCCTCCTCCTCGCCTCGCTGGGTGCGCTCGCCGCCCTCGGCGCCTGTAACCCCAAGCCGACCACCGTCGTCGCGAACGATTACGATCCGCAGGCCGCAGAGCTCAAGAATGCGAAGCCGGTCGCGGCGCCGCCGATGATCATGGCGAGCCGCACCTATCGCTGCGACGACAACAGCCTCGTCTATGCCGACTTCTACACCAACAATACGGTGTCGGTGCGGACGAAGCAGGATCCGACCAGCGGCTCGACAACCCTCACCGGGAAGGACGCCAAAGGCCCCTTCACCGCGCCGGGCTATTCGATCAGCGCCAATGCGGACCATGTGACCTACAGCGCGCCGGGCAAGAAATCGCAGACCTGCGACACCAAGTGATTTCGTGATCCTCCCCGCGCAAGCGGGGAGGACAAGGCTTTCGCGGGCGGCTAACAGGCCCGCCATGAGCGAATCCATCACCCCCGAGATCGTCGCCGAGCACGGCCTCTCGCCCGAGGAATATGAGCGCGTTCTCCACGCGCTGGGCCGCGAGCCGAACATCACCGAGCTCGGCATCTTCTCGGTGATGTGGTCGGAGCATTGCTCCTACAAAAGCTCGCGACTCCACCTGAAGAAACTGCCGACGACGGCGCCGTGGGTGATCCAGGGGCCGGGCGAGAATGCCGGCGTCATCGACATCGGCGATGGCCCAAACGGGACCAGGCTCGCGGCGATCTTCAAGATGGAGAGCCACAACCACCCCTCCTACATCGAGCCCTATCAGGGCGCGGCGACGGGGGTGGGCGGCATCCTGCGCGACGTGTTCACGATGGGCGCGCGGCCGGTCGCCAATTTGAACGCGCTCCGCTTCGGCCGGCCGGACCATCCCAAGATGCGGCATTTGATCGCGGGCGTCGTCGCCGGCATCGGCGGCTATGGCAAGTGCGTCGGCGTCCCGACGGTCGGCGGCGAGGTCAATTTCCACCCCGCCTATGACGGCAACATCCTCGTCAACGCGATGACGGTCGGAATCGCCGAGCAGGACAAGATCTTCTATTCGGCCGCCGCCGGCATCGGCAATCCGGTGGTCTATGTCGGCTCCAAGACCGGGCGCGACGGCATCCACGGCGCGACTATGGCCTCGGCCGATTTCTCCGAGGACAGCGAGGAGAAGCGCCCCACGGTCCAGGTCGGCGATCCGTTCACCGAGAAGCTCCTGATCGAGGCGTGCCTGGAGCTGATGGCCTCGGACGCGATCGTCGCCATCCAGGACATGGGCGCGGCGGGCCTCACCTCCTCCTCGGTCGAGATGGCGTCCAAGGGCGGCGTCGGGCTCGAGCTCGACATGAACGCCGTCCCCTGCCGCGAGGAGGGCATGACGCCCTACGAAATGATGCTCTCGGAAAGCCAGGAGCGGATGCTGATGGTGCTGAAGCCCGGCCGCGAGGGCGAGGCCGAGGCGATCTTCCGCAAATGGGAGCTGGATTTCGCGGTGATCGGCCGGGTGACCGACACGGGCCGGCTGGTGCTGACATGGAATGGCGAGACCGCCGCCGACATCCCCCTCGCCCCGCTCGCCGACGACGCGCCCTGCTACGACCGGCCCTGGGTGGCGACGCCGAAGCGGGCGCCGGTCACCGACATACCGGAAAGCGAGGACGTCGGCGCCGATCTCCTCAAACTGATGGCCTCGCCTGATCTCGCCAGCCGCCGCTGGATCTGGGAGCAATACGATCACATGGTCGGCGCCGACACCGTCCAGCGGCCGGGCGGCGACGCGGCGGTGGTCCGCGTCCACGGCACCGACAAGGCGCTCGCCATCACCTGCGACGTGACACCCCGCTATTGCTATGCCGACCCGTTCGAGGGCGGGAAGCAGGCGATCGCGGAAGCATACCGCAACCTCTGCGCCGTCGGCGCGACGCCGCTCGCGACCACCGACTGCATGAATTTCGGTAACCCCCAACGGCCCGAGATCATGGGCCAGTTCGTCGGCTGCATCGAGGGCATGGCCGAAGCCTGCCGCGCGCTCGACTTCCCGATCGTCTCGGGCAACGTCTCCCTCTACAACGAGACAAAGAACGAGGACGGGACGGGTAGTGCCATCCTCCCCACCCCTGCGATCGGCGGCGTCGGCCTGCTCAAGGACTGGCGCAAGAGCGCGACGATTGGGTTCAAGGCGGAGGGGGAGCAAATATTGCTTCTTGAGCCGGATGACGAAGACGACGCGGCGCATCTCGGCCAGTCACTTTGGCTAAGAGAGATTGCGGGGCGAAGCGGTGAAATTGGGGGCCCACCCCCCTCCGTCGACCTCTCATTGGAAAGAAAAGCGGGCGAGTTCGTGCGCAAGCTCATCGGCGAGGGACTGGTCACCGCCGTCCACGATGTGTCGGATGGCGGTCTCTTGGTAGCCGTCACGGAAATGGCACTGGCCGGCGGCGTGGGAGCGGCAATCGTTCTTCGCGATGCACATGCCGTCGTGGACGCGTTCGCCGAAGACCAAGCGCGATACGTTCTGACCGTTCGTTCGGACGAGCAGAGATGGAGGATTGAAGACTCTCTGCCCGCTGGACTCCGGACTTGTGACTTGGGGTTTGTTGAAGGTGACCGGCTGAGAATCGAGCTTTGGGACCACTTTGCCGCTGAGGACGAAACCTGTCGATCGGTATCAGAGGTTCTCTTGAGCGAGCTCCGCAACGCGCATGAGGGTTTCTTCCCCAAGCTGATGGGCGCCGACGCCGCGCTTGCTTGACAGGCGACGGCGCCGGGCCGAGCCTGAAGACGAGGGAGGGGACCATGCTGAGATCGATCGCGCTCGCCACCCTGGTCGCCGGGACGCTCGACATCCTGTCCGCCTTCGTCTTCGCCGGCATGGCGGGCATCGGGCCGGGAGCGGTGCTCCGCTATGTCGCCAGCGGGCCGTTCGGCGATGCGGTCCGCACCGGCGGGGCCGGCTGGACGCTCGCCGGGCTTGCCGTCCATTTCGCGATCATGGGCTGCATGGCGACGGCCTATTTCCTGATCGCCGCGCGGGGGCCGCAATTGGTCGCCCGGCCGTTCCTCGCCGGCTTTCTCTACGGCTTGCTGCTCTGGGTGATCATGTATTGGGTGGTGAAGCCGCTGCGCTGGCCGACCGCGCCGCTGCCGCACACCGCCTGGGGCGTCAGCAACGCCCTCTTCTCGCATTGCATCCTCGTCGGGATTCCGATCGCATTGATCGCCGCGCGCCATTTCACCGCGCACCGGCCGACAATGCCCCAGCCGGCCTGACATGGCGGGCTATTCGGGCACGCCGCTCGCGAAGAAGCTGTCGCTGAAGGACGGGCTGCGGGTCCGGTGGGAAGGGATGCCGGACAGCGTTCGCGCCGAGATCGAAGCCGCGGGGCTGGCACTGGAGCTGGCTGGGGAGCGGATCGATGCCGCCCACGTCTTCGTCACCCGGCGCGCCGAGTTAGAGGAGGCGGTCGGGCGGCTGCTGCCCCGCCTCGCGCGCGACGGCTTGCTGTGGGTCTCCTGGCCGAAGAAGGCCTCGAAGGTGCCGACGGACATTACCGAAGACACGATCCGCGTCGTGGCGCTGCCGCTCGGCCTCGTCGACGTGAAGGTCTGCGCGGTCGACGAGATCTGGTCCGGCCTCAAGCTGGTGATCCGCCGGGAGCTGAGGTGAGCGCGGCGACCGAGCCGGAAGGCCGCATCGTCACGCTCGACCTGGTGCGCGGCGTCGCCGTGATGGGGATCTTCTCGGTCAACGTGATCGGCTTCGCGATGCCCGATGCCGCCTATCTCAACCCGCAGGCTTATGGCGGCGCGCGCGGCGCCAATCTCGCGATCTGGCTGCTGAATTTCATCCTCGTCGACAACAAGTTCCGCAGCCTGTTCTCGATCCTGTTCGGGGCGAGCATGCTGCTGGTGGTCGAGCGGGCGGAGGCGGCCGGGCGGCGGCCGGCTCTGGTCCATTATTCGCGGATGGCGTGGCTGCTCGTCTTAGGCCTCGTCCATTTCTACCTGATCTGGTCGGGCGACATCCTCACCACCTACGCCCTCGTCGGCATGGTGGCCTATGCCTTCCGCAAGGCGCCGGTTCCGCAGCTGGTCGCCGCCGCCCTCGTCTTCTTCCTGCTCGATGCCGGCATCATGGCGATGCTGACCCAGAGCTACGCCGCGAGCGAAGCTGCGGCCGCGGCGCCCGGGGCGACGGCGCGGGCGATCGCCGAATGGCGCGCGATCGCATCGGACTTCCTGCCCCTCCCGCCCAATGCGCTGGCGCAAGACCTCGCTTTGTTCCGCGGCTCCTATGCGGGCATCGTGCACGAGCGAATCACGGACGAGATGCTGACGCCGCTCGCCAATCTCGTCCTCGCCGGGCCGGATACGCTGGGGCTGATGCTGCTCGGCATGGCCGCCCTCAGGAGCGGCTTCCTGACCGGCGAGTGGGACCGAAGATTGTACGCGCGGATCGCCTGGATCGGCATCGCCGTCGGCGGCTTCGGCGAGGCGGCGATCGCTGGCTGGACCATGCATAGCGGCTTCTCGCCGGTCGCCGTCTTCGCCGACTACATGCTCGTCTCCTCGCCGTTTCGGCTCGCGATGGCGGGAGGCTATGCGGCCCTCATCATCCTCCTCGGCCGCCACGGCGGGCCGATTGTCCGCCGCATCGCCGCGGCGGGGCGCGCGGCCTTCACCAACTATCTCGGTACCAGCCTGGTCGCGGCGGCGCTGTTCTACGGCTACGGCCTCGGTCTCTACGGCCGGCTGGACCGCTTCGAGGCGTGGCTGATCGTACCTCTCGTCTGGCTGCTGATCCTCGCCTGGTCGAAGCCGTGGCTCGACCGCTTTCGCTACGGTCCATTCGAATGGCTGTGGCGCTCGCTGGCGCGGGGGTCGCTCCAGCCGATGCGGAAAGGCTGACTAAGCGCGGTTGCGCTGGCGGAGCGGGTTGGCCTCGGCGTCGAGCACGGCCATCGTCTTCAGATAGAGCGGCCGCAGCCGCGCCACCTGCGGGGTCAGCTCGTCGGGGAAGAAGCGGCCCTCGATCGCCCGGCGGGCGCAGAGCTCGATCTCCTCGGCCAGGGCGCCGAGCGGCTCGGCGCCGAATTGGCGCGCCTCGGACTTCATCGTGTGCGCGGGCAGGACCAGGCCGACCGTGTCGCGCCGGTGCATCGCCGATTCGATCTTCTCGACCGCCTTCTCGCCATCCTCGCGGAAGTAGCTGAGGATGCGCGCGAAACCGGCGCCGAGCTCGGTCCGTGCCCTCACGAACACGTCCCAATCGACCAGCAGCACGGATTCGTCGTCCATTTCGTCCACGCCCGCAATCTAGGCGCCGGGAGTAAACGCGGAGTTGACGAAGCGGGATTTATGCGCGGTCGCGGTCGAAAGGATTGCGGCCGCCGCGCAAGGTCAGCCGGATCGGGACCGAGCCGAAGCCGAGCTCGCGCCGCATCGAGTTGAGAAGATAGCGCCGGTAGCTCTCGGGCAAATCGTCGAGGCGGCTTCCGAAAACGACGAAGGCCGACGGCCGCGTGTTCACCTGCGTGATGTAGCGCAGCTTGATCCTCTTCCCGCCGGGCGCGGGGGGCGGGTTCTTCTCCACCGCCTCCTCGAACCACCGGTTGAGCTGGCCGGTCGAGACTCGCTTCGACCAGGTGTCGCGGATTTCAAAGGCGGCGGCGAGGAGCTGGTCGAGCCCCTTGCCGGTGCGGGCGGAGACGGCGAGGAGCGGCACGTCCGGCGCCTGTGAAAGGCCCTCCCCCAGCGCCGCGCGGATCCCTTGGAACAGACGGCTGTGATCCTCGGCCGCATCCCATTTGTTGATGGCGATGACGAGGGCGCGGCCTTCCTGCAGCACGTGATCGGCGATCCTGAGGTCCTGCGCCTCGAGGCCGAGCGTGCCGTCGAGCAGGAGCACGACCACTTCGGCGAAGTCGACGGCGCGGCGCGCGTCGGCAACGGAGAGCTTCTCCAGCTTGTCCTGCACCTTGGCCTTGCGGCGCATGCCGGCCGTGTCGATCAGCCGCACGGGGCGGCCCTGCCACGACCAGTCGATCGCGATCGAATCCCGGGTGATGCCGGCTTCGGGGCCGGTGATCAGCCTCTCCTCCTCCAGCAGCCGGTTGATCAAGGTCGACTTGCCGGCATTGGGACGGCCGACGATGGCAAGCTTCAGCGGCCCCTGCTCCTCGTCCTCCGCCTCCCCTTCCTCCTCGTCGCGTTCGATGAAGGGGCGGAGATGGTCGAACAGGTCGGCGATACCCTCGCCATGCTCGGCGCTGATCGGGACCGGCTCGCCGAGGCCGAGCGACCAGGCGTCGAGCACGCCGGCCTCGCCCGCGCGTCCCTCCGCCTTGTTGGCGGCGAGGATGACCGGAGTGGCGCCCCCGCGTAGCCAGCGCGCGATCTCTTCGTCGAGGGGGGTGAGACCCGCCCGCGCATCGACGAGGAAGAGCGCGGCGTCGGCTTCGGCGAGGGCCGCATCGGTCTGCGCACGCATTCGCCCCGGCAGGGTGTGCGGGTCCTCATCCTCCCAACCGGCGGTGTCGATCACCCGGAAATCGAGGCCGAGCAGGCTCGCCTCGCCTTCGCGGCGGTCGCGGGTGACGCCGGGTCTATCGTCGACGAGCGCGAGCTTCCTGCCGACCAGCCGGTTGAACAGGGTCGACTTGCCGACATTGGGTCGGCCGACGATGGCGATGGTGGGCGGACGGGGCATCAGCGGCGGCCCTGCCGCCTCGCCCCGCCCGGGTCAATGGAAGGGTTCAAACCCGGCCCCCACAGCGGCGTGACGGAGCGCATTTTGTCCGGTGGCCAGGAGCGAGGAGAAGCGCGATGTGGCCACATCGCGCTCGACGAGCGACGCCGCCACCGGCCAAAAGACGCCCGCCGCTTCGCGGTCGTTCGCTGCGGGGACCGGGTTTGGACCCTTTGGGTCAGCCGCGCCAGGCGCTCAGCATGCCATTGTCGTGCAGCACGTAGAGCGTGTTGTTGGCAACGATCGGCGCGCGCCGGATCGGCATCCGCGTGTCGATGGTCGTCTGGATCGTGCCATCGGCGGCGTTGACGCTCACCAGCTGGCCGATCGAATTGGCGACGATCAGCCGGCCGCCGGCGAGAACCGGCCCGACCCAGTTCACGTCGCCTTTCTTCTTCTTCGGCTTCACGAAAGCGGGGAGCTGGGTCATCCAGCGGATGTGGCCGGTCGCGCGCTGTATGCAGAGCAGGCGGTCGGCGTCGGTGACGACGAACACCCAATCGCCGGCGACCCAGGGGGTCGACAGGCCGGCGATGTTGAGCTCCCAGATGCGCTGGCCGGTGATCAGCTCGATCGCGACCATACGGCCGCCTTCGCCGATCGCGTAGACGCGGCCGGAATCGATCACGGGGCTCGCATCGACGTCGGACAGCGAGGTGACCGCCGTCGAGATGCTCGTGCGCGCGAGCGCGTCCTGCCAGACGGTCTGCCCGTTCTCGTAGCGGAAGGCGGTGAGCTCGCCCGAGGAGAAGCCCGCCACCACCGTGCCCTGCGCCGCGGCCGGGGCGGCGGCGCCGAGCACGCCGGCGATCTCGATCGCGCCCGAGCCGGTCCAGCGCGTCGTGCCGTCGGCCGGATTGAGCGCGAACATCTGGTTGTCCTGCGTAATCACATAGACATTGTCGTTGGCGATGGTCGGCGCACCGCGCAGCGGCCCGCCCGGCCGGACGGTCCAGAAGATGCTGCCCTTGTCGGCATCGAGCGCCGCGGCGTAGCCGGTGCCGTTGGTCGCGTAGACGCGTCCATTGTCATAGGCGACGCCGCCGCCGAACAGAGTGCCCGAGCGCGAAGCGGCGCCCTTGACCTGCGTCTCCCAGAGGGTGGCGCCGTTCTCCGGGCTGATCGCGCGGACCACCGCATCGGTGTCGATGGTGAAGATCTTGCCGCCGCCATAGACCGCTGACGCGACGAGCTGAACGGCCTTGCCGCTGCCATGGCCGATGGTCGCCCGCCACACCTGACCGAGCGAGGGACCGAGCGCGGGATGGCCCATCGACTTGGAAGCGTTGCCGCCGGGCTGCGCCCATTCGGTGTTCACTTCGGGCGGCGGCAGGATCACCGCGACCGAGGCGAGCGCCGGGTCCACCTCCACGGCGGCTTCATTGGATAGAACGGAGATTCGTTCGCCGACCGTCGGCGTATGCTTCTTCGCCTTATGGAACGCGCCGCAGCCGCCGAGCAGGCTCAGCGCGGCCATGGCCAGAATCAGTCGCTTCATTGATTGCCTTCCTGAGTTGCGCCGGCCGCCGGGACGTCCTCGCCCGTGTCGACGCCGAGAGATCCCGCCATCTGCGAAGCACGGATGCGGATCGTCTCCGGCACCTTCTTGTCCTTGGCGATGGCGGCGAAGAGCTTGCCGGCGTCCTGCGGCCGATTGAGCTTCAAATAGGCGCCGGCGACCATCTCGCCGGCGCTGCCGAACCAGGGTCCGCCGGCGACGGCCAGCGGCTTCAGGCGGGAGACCACCTCCTGCGGCGGCAGCTTGTCGAACTGGAGCGCGGTCATCCGCACTGTCGCGAGATCGCGATAGGGCTGCGGCAGCGAAGTATCGTCCGCAACCTGCCTGAACAGTCCGACGGCCTTGTCGGCCTGGTTGGCGTCCGAGGCCATATCGGCCTGGGTCAGAAGCGCGGCGACACGGTAGCCCTCGTTGCCCGATTTGGCGAGCTCGTCGAGCTTGCCCTGGGCGGAGGCGGTCTTGCCGGTGGAAACGTCCTCGAAGGCGGTGAGCAGGGCCTCGCCGCGATCCCCCGCCTTCAGCTCGCGCTGGTTCGTCCACCAGATGACGAAGCCGATCGCGGCGATGAACAGGATGACGCCGGCAATGGCGAGCTTGCCGTAGCGCTTCCAATAGCTGAGCAGCTGGTCCCGCCGCAGCTCTTCGTCCACCTCACGGTAGAAGGTCTCGTTGTCGATCGGCTTCAGCGCCAAGTTCAATCTCCAGAAGTGAAAGGCGCCGGCCCCCGTCGCCGCCTCTTCGCGCACCCTAAAGATACGCAGGATGAATGGAAGCGACCTCTACCGAGGCGCGCGGCGCAACGGAAGGTCACTTTTTCGAGCGGTAGAGCTGGTCTTCGCCGGGAAAGGCGCGGGAGCGCACCTCGGCGGCATAGGTCGCGACCGCCTCGCCGATGCGGGTCGCGAAATCCTCGTAACGTTTGACGAAACGCGGGGTGCGCTCGAACAGGCCGAGCATGTCCTCGGTGACGAGCACCTGGCCGTCGCAGCTCGGCGAGCCGCCGATGCCGATCGTGGGACAGGCAACGGCGCGGGTCGCTTCGGCGGCAATCTCCTCGATCACGCCCTCGATCACGAGCAGGAAACAGCCGGCCTCGGCCACGGCACGGGCGTCGGCGACGATCTTCTTCGCTTCCGCCTCGCTTTTGCCGCGCGCGCCATAGCCGCCGAGCGCGTTCACCGCCTGCGGCGTCAGCCCGACATGGCCGATCACCGGAATGCCGCGCCGAGTGAGGAAGGCGATCGTCTCCGCCATCGCCTCGCCGCCTTCGAGCTTCACCGCCGCCGCGCCGGTTTCCTTGAGGATCCTCGAGGCGCTTTCGAACGCCTGCTGCGGGCTGGCTTCGTAGGAGCCGAACGGCATGTCGACCGCGACCACCGCATGCCAGGAGCCGCGCACCACCGCGGCGCCGTGGGCGCACATCAGGTCCAGGGTCACCGGCACCGAGGACGGCAGGCCGTAAATCACCTGGCCGAGGCTGTCGCCGACGAGGAGCAGGTCGCAATGCGGATCGAGCAATTGCGCCATCCGCGCCGTGTAGGCGGTGAGCATGACGATCGGCTCGCCGCCCTTCATCGCCTGCAGCTTGGGCACCGTCAGCCGCTTCATCGGCGCCGGCACCGGATGGGCGCGGCTGGTCGAGGTGTCGAGCGTGTGGGTGACGGACATGGCGGCCGGTCTTAACCGGTCCGGGCGGGATGTGCCAGAACGCGCCATGGCTTTGCGCGTCCAACATTACAAAGATGACGTGTGACACTTTGAAATCCCTAAGCTATGATTCATCTTTCTCGAAAAGGGGGGTTTATAAAATGATTCGGGCGACCAGAATGACGTGGCTGCTGGCCACGGCGGCCATCGGCATGGCTTATGCCGTTCCCGCGAACGCGCAGGCGACCCGCACCTGGGTTTCGGGCTTCGGCGACGACGCCAATCCGTGCAGCCGCACGGCGCCGTGCAAGACGTTTCAGGGCGCGCTCTCCAAGACGGCGGCGGGCGGCGAGATGAACTGCATCGATGCGGGCGGCTACGGTTCGGTCACGATCACCAAGGCGATGACCATCAACTGCTATTACACGCTGGCTTCGGTGCTCCATTCCGGCACGCAGGGAATCGTGATCAATGCCGGCCCGAACGATCAGATCGTTCTCAACGGAATCGAGACGAACGGTGCCGGCACCACGCCTGGGACGAGGGGCATCAGCTTCCTCGCCGGCGGGACGCTGATCGTCCGGGATTCTTTCATCTACGGATCCCAGACCTCGCCCGCCGTCGGCATTTCCTTCACGCCGAGTGGCGTGTCGAAATTGTATGTCGAACGCTCGACCGTCGCGAATAACGGCGCCAGCGGCACGGGAGGCGGGATCCTGATCCAGCCAACGGGCGCAGGCGGAAGCGCGAAAGTCGAAATCGAGGATTCGCAGGTCATCAACAGCGGCGGTTACGGACTGCGGGTGGACAGCACGGCAAACACGAGCACCGCCGGGATTTCGGTCAACATCGACCATAGTCAGGTTTCTGGCAGCACGGGTGCGGGCATCGTCGCGGTCGCCGTGGGAACGAACCCGATCACTATGATGATCGCGAACTCGGTCAGTTCGAACAACACCACAAACGGCATCATCGGCAACGGCGCGCAAGTGACGATCCGCGTCGGCAACACGACGATCACCGGCAATGCGACAGGCATCAATCCGGCGGGCGGCTCCACCATCAGCAGCTACGGAGACAATCGGCTGGACGGCAACACCACCGCCAACGGGGCCTTCACCGGCGCCATTCTTCCGAAATCCTGAGTCCGGACGCGGCCCCGCTCGACCGGCGAGGAGCTAGAGAGCACGTGCTTTTCTACTCCGTCGCCGGTCTTTGCGTCGGCAGCGAAGTGCCCCTCGCCGGCTTGGCTCCATTATCGGAACCTGTCGACGCGGCCGCGATGATCCGGCTCGGGGATGTGCCGGGCCATCTTCCGGGCGCGATCCTCGTCGGGCCGAATTGGATGATCAGCGAGGCGCAGCTTCTCATCTGGATCCCCGGCCTGGCGCGGTTCATGCTCACGGACGGCCAAGACATCAGAATCCGCCCCGTCCCGGGTCGTCCGGCCGAGGAAGCCCTCGCCTTCCTGCCCCAGATGCTGGGCCTCCTCCTCCAGCAGCGCGGGCGAACCGTGCTACGGTCAAGCGCCGTGGAGGTCGGCGGCTGGGCGATATTGTTTTGCGGTGATTCCGGCGCCGGGAAGTCGACCTTTGCAACAGCGCTCGCGGAGCGACAGCATCGTTTGCTGGGCGACGATTTCTGCGTGATCGACGTGACTACGGAGGGGGCATTGATCGTCCATGGCGATGCTGCCCGGCCAAAGCTTTGGGCGGATGCCATCGATGCCTTCGATCAGTGGGCCGAGACGGGCGACGCGGTGCGCTGCAATATTCAGAAATATCATGTCGGCCCACCGACTTCCCCCGCGGATGGGCTGCCCCTGGGCGGCATCTATCGTTTGCGAGACGACCGACGGCTGGACAGGCCGGTCATTGAGCCACTTCGCGGCATGGACGCGGTGCAGACGATAAGACAGAGTGTTTACGGTCCGCGGTTCGTGGATCCGTCCAGAGGCAGCGCCGGCATCCTTCGGAGCGCCGTTGCAATCGCCCGAACCGCTCAGGTGTTCAGTCTCACGCGTGGTAGCGGATTCGGCTGGATGGAGGACGGATTGCGTTCCGTCGAAGAAAGCTGGGACACATCTCGCGCACGGCGGGACAACCATTGACGCCGGTCGTCTGGCTCGCCTCCTACCCCAAATCCGGAAACACCTGGATGCGGGTGCTGCTCGCCAACCTGTTGGCGACAGGCGAGGGGCTGCTGAACATCAACACGCTCAGCCGGAGATACGGAATCGCGAGCAGCCGCGCACTGTTCGAGGACTACAGCCAACTCGATTCCGCGCTGCTGACGGAGGATGAGGTCGATCGCTTGCGGCCGGCAGTCTATCTCGCCTGGGCAACCGACCTTGCTGCCCGCGCCGACGAGGCGAAGAATGGCGGGTCTCCACGGCACTCGGAACGGGTCTTCGTGAAATGCCACGATGCCTATACCCGTCTCGAAGACGGCACGCCGTTGCTCGGCGGCTCAGGCGCAGCACGAGGCGCGGTCGTCGTTGTCCGCGATCCACGCGATATCGCCATATCCCTGGCCAACCAGCGCGGCTCCACGGTCGACCAAGCCATCGATTTGATGCTGGATCCCGAGGCCATCCTGGGCCGCTCCAGACGAGGGCAGATTCATCAGCTGCCCCAGCGCCTGCTCGACTGGAGCAGCCATGTATCGAGCTGGCTCGACCAGTGTGACATCCCGATCCACATCGTTCGCTACGAGGACCTGCAGGCGGATGCAGGGGCGGTCCTCGCCGTCACAGCCCGGTTCGCGGGGCTCGATGTGACGAACCAGCAAGCCTCGAAAGCGGCGGAAGCGTCAACTTTCCAGATCTTGCGCTGCCAAGAAGATGCCCATGGTTTTGCCGAGGCAAGGCCGGGCAGCCGATTCTTCCGACATGGCAAGGCAGGTACATGGCGCACCGGCCTCACACGGGCACAGGCCGAACGGATCGAATTCATCCACGGCGCGACGATGGCGCGCCTAGGCTATCCGATAGCGGGCGAAGGCCTCAGCTGAAAACGGTGTTGTCGCCGCCCGCGCCAGCGACGTTTTCGGCCGCGCCGGCGTCGAGCCTGTGCAGCTCCGGGCGCACCCAAGGGGCAAGACGCGGCGCGTCAGACTGATACTGGGTCTGGGGCTGCTCTTCATTAACGCTCATTCGATCGCTCCCTTGAACTCGTCTCTGCCCTATATAGCCCGGTGCCGCCGAATCAAACACTTCTGCGACCAGTGCTTGCTCATTCCCATTCGATCGTGCCGGGCGGCTTCGACGTGTAGTCGTAGACCACCCGGTTGATGCCCCGAACCTCGTTAATAATCCGTGTGGCGACGCGGCTGAGGAACGTCGCGTCGAAGGGGAAGACGTCCACCGTCATGCCGTCGGTGGAGGTGACGGCCCATGGCTCGGGTACAGGATTTGAACCTGCGCCTCACGGAATGCTGCTCGAGCCGTCCTTTTCGCTCACTCCGATTCGGCCGTTCCACGATAATCGGGAGCGGCGGCTCTCGCCCGCAAGATGAGCAGCGCCGCCGCGCCAAGTGGGCGAGGAAGCCAAGGCGAGAAGGAACCGATCAGCTGAATTTGACTGTTGCGTCAACACCTGGGCCAAAGCCCGTCTTCGCATCGCCGACATCTAGCTTATACAATTGCGGCCGAATCCAACGAGCGCGACGCGGCGCGCTAGACTGAGACGGCGCCTGCTCTTCGTTAGCTCTCATCCGGCGGCTCCCTTAGATTCATACCCCCGATATCATCCTGTTTGTCAGATCAAAACACACTTCCGAGATCCAAACCTTTCACTCCCATTCGATCGTTCCGGGCGGCTTCGACGTATAGTCGTAAACCACCCGGTTGATGCCCCGAACCTCGTTAATAATCCGTGTGGCGACGCGGCTGAGGAAGGTCCCGTCGAACGGAAACACATCCGCCGTCATGCCGTCGGTGGAGGTCACGGCGCGCAGACCGCAGACACTGTCATAGGTGCGCGCGTCGCCCATCACGCCGACCGTGCGCACCGGCAGCAGCACGGCGAAGGCCTGCCAGATCGCGTCGTAGAGGCCGGCGGCGCGGATCTCCTCGAGGTAGACGGCGTCGGCCTTGCGGAGGATGTCGCAGCGCTCCTTCGTCACCTCCCCCGGGATGCGGATGGCGAGGCCCGGGCCCGGGAAGGGATGGCGGCCGACGAAGGCGTCGGGCAGGCCAAGCTCGCGGCCGAGCGCGCGCACCTCGTCCTTGAACAATTCCCGGAGCGGCTCGACCAGCTTCATGTTCATCCGCTCGGGCAGGCCGCCGACATTGTGGTGGCTCTTGATGGTCACCGACGGGCCGCCGGTGAAGCTGACGCTCTCGATCACGTCGGGATAGAGCGTCCCCTGGGCGAGGAAATCGGCGCCGCCGACCTTCTTCGCCTCCGCCTCGAACAATTCGATGAAGGTCTTGCCGATGAACTTGCGCTTGGCCTCGGGGTCCGAGACGCCGGCGAGGCCGGAGAGGAACAGATCCTCCGCGTCCACATGGACGAGCGGAATGTTGTAATGGTTGCGGAAGAGGCTGACGACCTGCTCCGCCTCGCCCTGCCGCATCAGTCCGTGGTCGACGAAGACGCAGGTGAGCTGGTGGCCGATCGCCTCGTGGATCAGCACTGCCGCGACCGCGCTGTCGACGCCGCCCGAGAGGCCGCAGATCACCCGTCCCTGCCCCACCTGCTGGCGGATCTCGGCGATCTTGGTCGCGCGGAACTCGGCCATGGTCCAGGTGCCGGCAAGGCCGCAGACGTGGCGGACGAAATTGGCGAGCAGCCGCCCGCCATCGGGCGTGTGGACGACCTCCGGGTGGAACATCAGGCTGTAGAAGCGCCGGTCCTCGTCGACCGCCACCGCATAAGGCGCGCCTTCGGAGCGGGCGACGACGCGGAAGCCCTCCGGCAGGCGCTCGACCCGGTCGCCATGGCTCATCCACACCTGGTGGCGCTCGCCCGGCGACCAGAGGCCGTCGAACAGGCTGCAGCTATCGACGATCTCGATGAAGGCGCGGCCGAATTCGCGATTGTCCGACGGCGCGACCATGCCGCCCAATTGCTGCGCCATCGTCTGCTGCCCGTAGCAGATGGCGAGGATCGGAAGGCCCGCCTCGAACAGATGCTGCGGCGCCCGCGGGCTGTCTTCCCACGTCACCGAGGAGGGGCCGCCGGAGAGGATGATGCCCTTCGGCTGCAGCCGCTCGAACGCCTCATCGGCGGCGTTGAACGGGGCGATCTCGCAATAGACGCCCGCCTCGCGCACGCGGCGGGCGATGAGCTGGGTCACCTGGCTTCCGAAATCGACGATCAGGATGGTTTCGGACGGCGACATCGGGGCTCCTCGGGCTCGGATGCCGCCGAGCCCTAGAGCGAATTTAACGGCGATGGAACAGCCGGCGCGTCAGGCCGCGCCGGGCGTGGTCCGGAAGCTGTAGATGGTGCCGTCGTGGACCACGCAGCGGAAGGACAGTGGGCCCGGCGGCGGCGGTCCGGCACCGTCGCGGGGCAGAGGCGGAGGCAGCCGGGCGCCGTCGCCCGGCGGCGGCCCCTCATAATCGCTATTGTGGATAGGCCCGTCATAGCGGCCGTCGCGGACCGGAGGTCCATCGAAGCCGGCGTCCAGCGTCCCGTCGACCGTGTAATAGCCCTTGCTGCTTCCCACGTGGACGATGTCGGCGACCTGGCCGCCGGTGCGACCCTCGGCTTCATGGGCGCAGCGGTCGACCGCCGCGTCCTGGCGCGCGCGGTCGTTGCCGTGGATCGACGACACGAGCGCGGCAATGCCGCCGACCAGCACGGCACCGGCGACGAAATCTCCGAAGCCGCCGTCGCCATGATGGTGATAATGATAATGGCCGCGCCATTCGTGCGCGTCCGCCGGCACCGCCAACGCGCTCCCCACCAGACACCCCGCCGCCGCCAATCCAATGATCTTACGCATGACCCGCTCCCTGAACGCAATTTTGTTACGGCGCCATCATCGCCAAGAACAGCTTTCACGGCGCTGAACGCCGCGCCCCCGGAACGGGCGGGGCCAAGAGCGGTTGAGGTCACAGCCGGCGGAGACGATCATGAGCGAGCTTCAGAACAACAGCTACTGGAATGCGACCGCGGGCGAGCCGCCCGCCTTTCCCGCCCTGGACGGGGACCTGGAGGTGGACGTCGCCGTGGTCGGCGGCGGCATCGTCGGCGTCACCTCCGCGCGGCTGCTGAAGGATGAGGGACGCAAGGTCGCCCTGGTCGAGGCGCGGCGGGTGGGGCGCGAGGTAACCGGCAAGTCCACCGCCAAGGTCACCTCGCAGCACGGCATCCGCTATCAGGTGCTGGAACGGAAGTTCGGCGAGGACAAGGCTCGCCTCTATGGCGAGGCGCAGCAGGCCGGCCTCGCCCGCATCCGTGCGCTGGCCGCCGAGCATGGCATCGACGCCGATATCGAGAAAAAGCCCGCTTTCCTCTACACGCGCGACAAGGATTATGTGGACCAGCTCGAGAAGGAAGGAGAGGCGGCGAAGCGGCTCGGCCTTCCCGCCGAGATGACCAAAGACACCGGCCTCCCCTTCGAGGTGCTCGCGGCCCTGCGCTTCACCGGCCAGGCGCAGTTCCACCCAACCCGCTATGTCGCCGGCCTCGCCCGGACGATCCCGGGCGACGGCTGCCATCTGTTCGAGCACAGCCGCGCAATCGATTATGAGCCCGACCGGGTGGTCACCGACCGCGGCACGATCCGGGCGCAGCACGTCGTCATGGCGACCCACCTGCCGCTCGGCCAGATCGGCCTCTTCTATACCGAGAACGAGCCGATGGCGGAGCCGGTGATCGCCGCCCGCGTCCCGCGCGAACTTCCCGGCATGTACAAGAATGTCGAGCAGCCGAGCCATTCGATCCGCACCCACAAAGGCGAAGACGGGCACATCTGGGCGATCTGCGCCGGTACCCATTTCAAGCCCGGCCATGAGGCCGAGGAACGCCGCTGGATGGACGACATCTCGCGCTGGCTGGTCGACAATTTCGGCGCCGCGCGACCGGAATTCTATTGGGTCAACGAGGATTACAAGCCGATGGACGGGGCGCCCTTCATCGGATGGTCGTCGTCGAGCGGCGGCTATCTGGTCGCGACCGGATTCGACGCCTGGGGGATCACCAACGGCACGGTCGCGGCGATGATCGTCGCCGACCTCGCCGCCGGGCGGGAGAATCGCTGGGCCGAGACGTTCGATGCGGCGCGGGTGAAGCCGATCGCCGGCGGCCCGCAATTCGCGAAGGCCAATGCCGAGGTGGCGATGGAGATGGCCGTCGGCTGGCTGTCGAAGAAGGCCAAATCCTATGACGAGCTGGCGCGCGGCGAAGCGGCGATCCTGAAGGTGGACGGCGAGCGCGTCGCCGCCTTCCGCGACGAAGACGGCAACATCCACGCCGTCTCGGCGGTCTGCACCCATATGGGCTGCATCGTCGGCTGGAATTCGACCGACCGGACCTGGGATTGCCCCTGCCACGGGTCGCGCTTCGAATTGTCGGGCGAAGTCATCCACGGCCCGGCCACGCAGCCACTCGGTGCAAAGGTGACCGGCTGAGCTTGCAGCCGCGACGACCGCCTCCTAACTCGCCGCCATGAACGAGATGCCGAAGCTCGTCCCGGCGGCCGAAGCCGAGCCGCGCAAGGTCCCGCCGCTGCCGCCGCTCTTCCGCATCGGCAAGAGGCTCCGGCACCGGATCGGCGCCGTCATCGCCCGCTCCTCAAAGGTCGGCAACGACCCCGTGCTCGATCCGGCGCTCTTTCCCTGGATTCCCGAGCTCGAGGCCCGGTGGCCGGAGATCCGCGCGGAAGTGGACCGCCTCCTGACCCTCGAGGAAGGCATTCCCCCGCTCGCCGACATCTCGCCCGACCACCGCCGCATCGCGCCGCCGGACAAATGGAAGAGCTTCTTCCTCTTCGGCTACGGCTACAGCCTGGAGGAGAATATCCGCCGCTGCCCGAAGACAGCGGCAGCGGTGGCGAAGATCCCCGGCCTCAACAGCGCCTTCTTCTCGATCCTGACGCCCGGCGCCCACATCCCGCGCCACCGCGGCGTCACCAAGGCGCTCCTCACCGCCCATCTCGGCCTGATCGTGCCGAAGCGGCGTCAGGACTGCCGGATGCAGGTGGCGGACGAGATGCTCACCTGGGAGGAAGGCCGCACACTCGTCTTCGACGATACCTATCATCACGAGGTGTGGAACGACACGGACGAAGGCCGGGTGATCCTGCTTATCCAGTTCCGCCGGCCGACGGGATGGCTCGGGCGCATCGTCGGCAATATCTTCCTCGGCGCCGTCCGCCGCTCGCGCTTCGTCCAGGACGCGCGCTCGAGCCTCGGCGACTGGGAAAAGGCGATGCAGCGGCTCGAACGCGAGCCCTGAACGCCATCCGCCCGGAATCAGAAACCCCGCCGCGCAAGGGGGAGCGCGGCGGGGCCCTGAGAGCGGGAGCATCGAAGACCCCGCCCTGGCCGCCAGGGAGAAGGCGGCCGAGGCAGAGATAGGGGCAAGGGGCGGTTTTTAAAGGGGTTTCCGACCGATTCAGAGCGACGGATCGATGGCCGAAGCCCGCTCCATCTGCTCGACATGCGTTGCGGGCGGATCGGCCGGCTTGAGGGGCGGGACGGGGATCGGAGCGGGCGCTTCGGCGCTGGTGACGATCTCCGCCCCACCGCCGCTGAGGGTGCGATGGACCGGGCATTTCTCCGCGATTTCGAGCAGTCGTGCGCGGACGTCGTCGGCGAGAGGCCCGTCGAACAGGATCCGCCGCGTGAATCGATCGGTCGGCGGGCTGCCGGGGATCAGCGCATGCTCGACCTCGACCCGGAAAACGGGGAGCGCCCACGGCTTGCGGGCGGTATAGAGGCCAATGGTCATCGACGTGCAGGCCGCGAGCGCCGCGGACAGCAGCTGATAGGGCGTCGGCCCGCCGCCGCCGCCGCCGGCCGAGACCGGCTCGTCGACATGGATCACGCCGCCGGGAACGGCGACCGAGGTTGCAAAGCGTCCCGTCTTTTCCGGCCGCGCGACGATGGCGGGCTCGTCCTCAGGCATTGCCATTGTGAATCCCCGGATTGAAAGACGCGACGGGACGCGTCGCCTCCGCGAGCAAGGTCCGCAATGCGCCAAGCTTCGGCTTTAGCGTCCGGTCGATCGCGCTTTCCTCGTCGAGCAGGGCGACGCGCTCGGCATGCCGCCCCGCCAGAACCGCCTCGCGCTGCAGTTTCCGGTGACGACACAGGGTGGCCAGCAGGCGGGCGACCTCGTCCAGATCGGGTTCGAGCTCCGCCGCGAACAGGCGCTTGGCCGCTTCGGCCGCCTGCAGCGCCTCGTGCAGCGCTTCGTCCTCCGGTGGGAGGCAGCGCACCCAGCACAGCCACAGCGCGTCCAGCGGCGCGCACACGCTCTCGCGGCGCTCCAGCAGCTTCATCCTCTCCAGCTGCTCGCTCAGCGCCCTTTTCTCCATTTCGAGCCTGGCGATCCTTCCGGCATGGCGGCGAAGCGCCCGCAGCAGCACCGCAACCAGCGCCGCCGCGGCGACCGCGACGGCCACCCCCATCCACGTCATAAGCTCCCTCACCTCTCCGTGGTGGCACAGGCGGGGCGCTTGAGGAAAAGGAATTTTACCGCCATCGCGCCGGCGGTTTTCCGGAAAGGCGCACCATGCCGACGATTCTCCTGCTGCTGGCGTCGAACGTCTTCATGACCACGGCATGGTACTGGCATTTGAAAGGCGGCATGGACCGGCCGCTCCCGCTCGTCATCCTGATCAGCTGGGGGATCGCCCTGATCGAATATTGCTTCGCCGTGCCGGCCAACCGGATCGGCTACGCCCATGGCTGGAGCGCCGGTCAGCTCAAGATCGTGCAGGAGGCGATCGCGCTCACCGTCTTCGGCGGCTTCATGGTCTGGTTTCTGGGCGAGCCTCTCCATTGGCGGCATCTTGCCGCCTTCGCCTGCATGATGGCGGCGGTGGGTTTCCTGTTCGTCGGAAAATGAGCCGAAACCCCGCCCGCCGGAAGTGTCGGCGCGGCGGGCGATTTCGACGGGCTTAGTGCGGCGCCTGGATGGTCGGTCCCAGATTGGCGACGATCTGGTGGGCGTCGAAGCTGCGCGGGTCGTTCGGGCGGGTCCCGTGGAACATCACGATCTCGGCGCTCGCCTCGTAGCTGGTGACGGTGCTCACGTCGAAATCGTCGCCCCAGGGGCGGCCCCAGAACGGATCCCAGCTCCGCCAGCCGAAACGGCCGTGGAAGCGCCAGCTCGGGCCCCAATAGCCCCAGGGGCCGGGTCCGAACGGATCGTCCATGACGCGGGTGGTCGTGTGCGGATCGGTGCCGCGCGCGGCCATGGTGAAGCCGTCATAGCCGGCCTGCAGGGTCAGCTCGGCGGCGCGGTAGAGGAGGAAATTCTCGACCCGCTGGCGCGAGGTCATCTCGTTGCCGACGAAGGTGACGCGGTAGCGGTTGTCCTCGAGCCTCTGCTCTGAATAGCCGCCCGACGCCGTGCCGTGCCTGGTCAGCGGCTGATAGGGGGTGGGGGTGACGCAGGCGGACAGCAGAGCGGCCGCGCCCAGCGGCACGGCCAGCATGCGCAGCGAGCGGGCGATGCGGCGACTCATGGCGATACTCCTTGTAAGAACCCGTCTTCATTAGAAGACGTTCTTCAAACGCAAAGCAAGAAGGCCCGTTCCGGTTTCCGCGGATCGAAACGGGCCCGCAACCAGCTTCGGTCACCGCCAGCCGCGGTGGAAGCCGTGCCCAAAGCCGCCACGGTGCTCGAAGCCGCCACGGTGCTCGAAGCCGTAACCATGCCACCGGTGAAAACGCGGTCCGCCGAAACGGGCGCCGTAGAAAAACGGATGCGGCCGGTAGATCGGCTCCTCGTAAACGACCGGATAGGGCCGATAGAGCGGCCGCTCGTAGGTGACCTCGACCACGCGCGGGCGCCGGTAGACGACGGGATAGGCCGCCTGTCGATAAGCGGCGTGGCGATAGGCAACGTGCGTCCGGCAGGCGCAGCCGGCATAGTGGACGACGTGGCGGCGCACCGCGACATGGCGGACATGATGGACCCGGTGGTGGACGGTCCGGCAATGCGCCAGCGCTGGAGCGGCGGGAAAGGCGGCCACGGCGATGGTGGCGGCGGCGAGAACGCTAAGCCTCATGATAATCTCCTGACTCAGCCTCCGAAGCACAGGGAGGCCGGCATGGTTAACGTTCGGAGGCAGGCGCGGGTTCAATGAGAAGCGGGCGGCTTGGCTCGCCGCCCGCCTTTTCCGGTCCACCGGCCTAATAGGCGCAGCGCCAGCCCCAGCCGTCCCACCACCAGCGCGGACAATAAGGCTCGCCATAATAGCCGCCGTAATAATCATCATAATAATCGTCATAATAGGGCGCCCAACCGCCGCCCCATCCCCAGCCCCAGCCGGGGACTATCACCGTCCGGCCGTGGAAGCCGCGGAAGTTCCGCCCGTAATTGCCGTGGAAGTTGCCATGGAAATTGCGGTTCATGCCGCCGTGGAAATTTCCGTGGAAGCTCCCGCCATGGAATTGGTGCATCATGCCGCCCCCGCCCATGCCGCCATGGCGCTGGGCGGCGGCCGGATTCGAGGCGATCAGGGCCGAAGCGGCAAGCGCCGCAAGCCCCAGCAACAATGTGCGCATCTCGTCACTCCCTCATGGACGCGTCCGCCTTGACGAGGCGGACGGCCCCGTAACGAATGAGGAAGGTCCTTGGTTGCAACGGGAGCTTGGGCGAAAGGGTTGAGCGATCGGACCTGGAGGGTCTAGGAGGCCCGGCACATTATTTTCCGGAGCCGATGATGAACGAACTGGCGAGGCGCAACGCCCTCCGCCGGCGCGAGGTGGAAACCTTTCGCGACGAAGCCGTCGCCGCGCACCAGAAGAAGGCGCCGCCGCGCCTCGCCGATTACCCGCTGCCGAAGCTGAAGGCGCGGATCGCGGACGCCTTGTCCGCGCGCTGGGGCCAAGGGCGCCTCGAGCCGCAGATCGAGACGATCGACCGCGCCCAGTTCGGGGGCGACCTCGTCGTCAAGCTGCCCCAGCTGCTGCGCGACGGCGGCCCCAAGGGGTTCATCGCGAAGCATTTGCCCTGGATCGTCGAAATGCTGGAGGGCCCGGATTTCGCCGACGCCATCGCGCGCGTCGAGACCAAGGGCATGTACGTCAACCTGATTCTCGCCGACCGCTGGCTGCTCGACGGGGCACAGGCAGTGGCGGATCTCGGCGCCGATTTCGGCCTCAGCGATGCGCAGGCGGCGCGGACCTTCCTGGTCGACTATTCCTCGCCCAACGTCGCCAAGGTGCTGCACGCCGGCCATATCCGCTCGACGATCATCGGCCACGTCCTCTCCAATTTGCACGAAGGCTGCGGCGCGCTCGTCTACCGGGTCAACCACATCAACGATTTCGGCGGCTTCGGCTTCACGCTCGAAGGCTGGCGGCGGTTCGAGAAGCATTTCCCCGAAGACATGGCGCCAAACGAGCGGCTGCTGGAGATCTACCGCATCCGCCGGGTGATGGAGAAAAACGGCGCCGCGGGCACCTGGCCCGAGGCGGACGAGGAAGCGGCTTTGGTGACGCGCTACTTCCCCGATGCGCGGGACGGGGCGGCGCTGAAGGCGGCGTGGGCGGATTTCGTCGCCGCCTCCGACGCCCGCTTCGCGGCGCTTGAGGCGGGCGCGGGCGAGGAGGTCGATCTCTGGGCTGTGATGGTCGAGTGGAGCCTTTCCGATTTCGACCTTTTCTACGACGCGCTCAACCTGCGCATCGACCTGGTGCTCGGCGAAAGCTTCTATTTCGAGGCGGGCGACCGGCTGATCGACGCCAGCCTCGCGAATGGCCGCGCCCTCCTCTACACGCGCGAGCGGGCGGACGCCGAGATTGCCGCGCTCGACGCGCTCGACCTGCAGCCGGCGGAACGCGAGAAGCGCGCCGAGGCGATCGAGAAGGATATCGGCGCGGTGGTCGTGCCGTTGGAGGGCGGCGAGCGCTATGTCGTGCGGCGGGCGGATGGGCGCAGCATATATTCGACCCGCGACCTCGGCGCGATCGAGGTTCGGCGACAGCTCCTCGACCCCAGCGATTTCTCCTATGTCGTCGGCCAGGAGCAGCGCGTCCATTTCGACCGGCTGTTCAAGGCGGCGTCGGCGCTGGGTCTCGCCGGGGCGGATCACCCCCGTTTCCACCACGTCTGGTTCGGCTTCTACGTCGACGCAAAGACCGGCAAGAAATTGTCGAGCCGCGACAGCGTCGCCAACGTCAATCAGCTGCTCGCGCGCTCCGTCGAGTATTTCCGTGCGCGGACGGCGGAGCGCGGCGACCAGACTGCCGAGGAGGTGGCCGAGGCGGCGAAGCAGCTCGCGGTCGGCTCGCTGGTGTTCAACGATCTCAAGCAGGACATCAAAGGCTCGGTCGACATCGACACGACGGACCTGGAGGCGACGATCGCCGGCTTCGAACGCTCGGGCGGCGCCTACATGGTCTACACCGCCTGTCGGGCGCGCTCGATCCTGCGCAAATATGGCGGCGAGCCGGAGCGGGCGGAGACGATCGACGCATTCGAGATCGACGCGCAGGAAGCCGCCCTGCTCGTCAAGCTGCAGCAGATTCCAGAGCGGGTCGCGGCCGCCGCCGAGCAGCTCAACCCGACCCTGCTCATCCGTCACCTCCTCGACACGGCGAGCGTCTACAATAGCTACTACATGCGCGCGCCGGTGCTGACCGAGGCGGGCGCGAATCAGGCGCGGCTCGTCATCACCAAGGCGGTGATGGAGGCGCTGGTGAATAGCCTCAGGCTGTGCCACGTCGAGTGCCCACCGAAGATTTAGCCTGATCCGTCGCCCCGGCGGAGGCCGGGGCCCCAGCGAG
The DNA here is from genome assembly GCA_036269695.1 of Allosphingosinicella sp. GTDB lineage: Bacteria > Pseudomonadota > Alphaproteobacteria > Sphingomonadales > Sphingomonadaceae > Allosphingosinicella. The sequence continues at coordinate 27,655 of DATBDY010000015.1, forward strand.
AGTCAGGCGCCGGCGACTTCGCGTCCTGGGACCCCGGCATCCGCCGGGGTGACGGTGGCCAGCAAATGCTTCTGCACCTTGCCGGCCGCGGTGCGGGGGAAGTCCGGCACGAAGACGAAGCTGCGCGGCACCTTGTAGGCGGCGAGGCGGGTGCGGCAGAAGGCTTCGAGCTCGCTTTCCCGCGGACGGGGCGCGTTGCCCGAGAGCTGAACGAAGGCGCGGCCGACCTCTCCCCATTTCGGATCGGCGGCGGCGACCACCGCCGCCTCGCTCACCGCGGGATGGGCGGCGAGCACATTCTCCACCTCGGCCGGATAGACGTTCTCGCCGCCCGAGATGAACATCTCCTTCCGCCGCCCGGCGACATAATAGAAGCCGTCCGCATCGCGGCGGGCGAGGTCGCCCGAGCGGAGCCAGCCGTCTTCGGTGAACGCGGCGCGGGTCGCCTCGGGATCGTTCCAATAACCGGGCGTGACGCCGGGGCCGGCGAAAAGCACCTCTCCCATCTCGCCATCCGGAACATCCCGGCCCTGCCCGTCGACCAGCCGCACCGAGACGAGGAGCTGCGGCTTGCCGACCGAGCCGATCCGATCCCACGCATCCGCCGGCGCGGCGAGGAAGGCGGTGGGGCCGGTCTCGGTCATGCCCATGCCGTTGCAGATGCGGATGCCGAGATCGCGGCAGCGGGCGACAAGCCGGTCGCACAAAGGGGCGCCGCCGCAGCCCCAGTGACGGACGCGGCCGAGCGGGGCGGCGGCGAAGCGCGGATGGTCGAGCAGGGCCTGATACACCGTGGGCACGGCAAAGATCGTGTCGAGCCGCTCCGCCTCGAGCAGGGAGACGATGGCCTCCGCCTCGAAGCCGGGAAGGACGATCACCCGGCCGCCCTGGAAGAGCGTCGGCAGTGTGTGGAGGTTGATCCCGGCCGTGTGGAAGAGCGGCAGGAAGTTGAGTGTCGCGTCGGTCGAGCGCAGGTCGATGGCGGTACCGATGTTAAGATGGTTCGCGACCGCCATGCGGAAGGTGTAGATCACGCCCTTCGGCCGGCCGGTCGTCCCCGAGGTGTAGATCAGATACCAGATGCCGTCGGCAGGCCATTGCGGCCGCGGCGGCGCGGGATCGGCGGCTTCGACCAGCCGGTCGTAGTCGCGGTCGAGATCGATCGCCAGCGGCGGCTCCGCCAGCGCTGCGACGACGGACGCATCCGCCGCATCGTGGAACAGCAAAACGGGCCGGCTGTCGGCGAGCAGCCGGTCGAGCTCGGCGGCCGGCATCCGCCAGTTGAGCGGGACGAGGATCGCGCCGATCCGCGCGCAGGCGAAGAGCAGTTCGAAAAAGGAGATGCGGTTGCGGCAGAGGATGGCGACGCGGTCGCCCTCCCGGACGCCGCGCGCCAGCAGCAGCCCCGCCGCGCGGCCAGCGCGCGCGTCCAACCCCGCATAGCTGAGCGTCCGCCCCGTCGCCCATTCCTCGAACGCGATCGCATCCGGCGACAGCTCCGCGCGCTTGGCGAGGAGATCGGGAAGGTCGCCGATCATGTCTCGCGTTTCCTGAGGCCCTCCGAAACGAGCGCGATCGCCACGTCCGCCACCTCGCCCGGCGAGAGATCCCGGTTCCAGATGCCGTAGCGCATGCCGAGGAACACGCTCATCCCGATCAAGGCCCAGGCGCGCGGCTCGTCCGGCCCGTCGGCGATCTCGCCCCGCTCCCGCGCCCCCGCCAGGTTGCGGCTATAGCCGTCGACGAAGGTCAGATAATGCTCCCGGTAGACGTCCTCGGCGACGAACTGCGCCTCCTCGACGATCCGGTAGAGCTCGGGATGCTGGCGGACGAAGGCGATGAACGCTTCGAGGCCCAGCCGCTCGGCCGCGAGCCGGTCGGGCGCGCCCTTCACCGCTTCGGCGACATGGGCGCGGGTCGCCCGGCTCATGTCGCGGACGAGGGCCCGGAACACTTCCTCCTTGCTTTCGAAATAGGTGTAGAAGGTGCCAAGGGCGACGCCGGCGCGCTGGGTGATGCCGGTGATCGCGGCGTCGTGATAGCCGCGCTCGCCGAACTCGGCGGCGGCGGCTTCGAGCAGCCGGCGCAGCGTCTTGCGCCCGCGCTCGGTACGCGGTTCCTTGTCGGCCGAAGCGGAAGCGGCGCTCGAATAGACCATGAATCCTCCCCTGCCGTGAAATTGAACCGGTTTTCAGGTTTGTTCAATGTCCCCCAGAATATTCCAACCCGCGCTCGGGCGCGGCGGGCCGAATCCAGCTGTCGCGGCAGCCGTGCACATCCTAGGCTCGGGTTGTGAACGTTAGCGCTTCAATCCACACGCCGGAGACGAATGACACCCCCGCAATCGGCGTCCGCGCACCGCGCCGGCATGGCCTCGACATCGTTCGGGCGGCGGCGATCGCCTGGGTCATGGTCTACCATGCGATGAACCTCGGCCTGGTGCCGGACCCCGATCATTGGCTCGTGAGCTTCGGCTGGATGGGCGTCGACCTGTTCTTCGTGCTCAGCGGCTTCCTGATCGCAAGCCAATTGCTGAAGCCGTGGGCGGAGGCATCGAGGCCCGCTTACGGCCGCTTTTTCGCGCGGCGGCTGCTGCGCACGCTGCCGGCCTATGTCGCCATCCTCCTCGTCTATTTCCTCATCCCGGGCGCGCGGGAATGGCCCGATAGCCAACCGCTTTGGCAGTTCGCGACCTTCACCGAAAACCTGCTCTTCGAGCCGACCGGGCCGAAAGCCTTTTCCCACGTCTGGTCGCTCTGCGTGGAAGAGCAATTCTACCTGGTCTTCCCGGCCGTCGTCGCCTTGCTTGCCTGGCGTCCCTCGGCGCGGAAGACCTGCATGGTCTTCACGCTCGTCCTGCTCTTCGGCATCGGGATCCGCAGCGGACTGTGGCTCCGTTTCGTCGCGCAGACGCCGTTCAGCCCCTCGGCACAGCCCGATGGGCGCGCCTATATGACCCTGATCTACTACCCGACCTGGAGCCGGCTCGACGGGCTCCTCGCCGGCATCGCCGCGGCGTCGCTGAAAATCTATCGTCCGGCGGCATGGGCACGGCTGGTGGCGCGGCCCAACGTTCTGCTGGCGTGTGGGCTCGCCGGCATCGCCGCCGTGATCCTGCTCTTCCGTCACCAGATCGCCCCCTTCGTGCCGACCGCCTTGGGATTTCCCCTGCTTTCAGTCTCGATCGCGCTTGTCGTGGCCGCGGCGAGCACCGACCGGGCGCTGATCGGACGCTATCGGATCCCAGGCGCGGCGGCGCTCGCGACCGGCGCCTACAGCCTCTATCTGAGCCAGAAGATCGCCTACCACGCGGTCGGGGCAGAGCTCGCACCGCGCATCGGCCTCGATGGCTATCCCCTGCTGGTCGCGGGCTTCGCGGCGGCGCTCGCCCTCGGAGCATTGCTCTATTGGGGCGTCGAGCGTCCGTTCCTGAAGCTGCGCGACCGGCTGGAAGGCCCGTCGCGCAGCTCGATCGCCGTCAGCGCTTCCGCCCCGACGATTCCGGTTTCCTGAACTTCAGCGCGAACTGGTCGGTGTGGACACGGATGGTCTTGTCGAAGACGGCGATCGTGTGCGGGTCCGCCGGATTGCGCAGGACATTGCTTTCGCCCGCCAGACGGAATCCGGCCGCCGTGACCTGCTTGACGACGATTGCCCGGTCGATCCGGTGCAGCGACTCCGTGTCGCTCATGCCGCGGCCGGGCGCGGTGGCGTGATCGATGATGATGAAGAGCCCGCCGGGCTTCAGCAGGCGGAAGGCATCGGCGGCGAGCGCGGCCGGGCCGGGATTGCCCATGAACCTGTCATTGTAATCGTGATAATTTTGCGAGGTCCAGACGACGTCCAGCGGCTCCGGCGCGCTCAGCCGGACGCTGGGCTCGACCATGGTGACGACGTTGCGATAGGCGGGCGAGGCGGACATCGCGCGCAGCTGCTGCACGTTGCCGAGCGCGAGCTTCCCATAGGCTTCCGGCCAGATTGCATAGACCCGCCCCGCCGGACCGACCATCTTGCTGAAGATGCGGCTCCAATAGCCATCGCCCGGAATGAGATCGAGGATTCGCTGCCCCGGCCGGACGTCGGCGAGGGCGACAAGCTCCGCCGGATGACGCCGGGCATCGACGCTCCGCTGCGCCGCCCTTCCGGGGTCGGCGAGCGCCTGGCGCAGCGACAGACCGCCGGCGGCGTGCGGCAGGCCGGCCGCCAGGCACAAAGCGGCGGCCGCGGCCAAGGCAAATCTCCATGTCGAACGACGCATCCGCTCCTCCTCCCGCATCTGGGCGGAGGCGTTCACGCCCTCGCCGCTCCCGCGCGAGCCTAGCGACGCTCGCCGCGTCATCAAAGATCGATCGCGCGAAGCGCCCTGCCGGTGCAGCGAACGGCCCGTGCGGGTGCCGAACGACACCGAGAACTCAAGCAGAAAAGAAAATGGTCGGGGAGAGAGGATTCGAACCTCCGGCCCCTGCCTCCCGAAGACAGTGCTCTACCAGGCTGAGCTACTCCCCGACCGGGTGTCCGGCACGAAGGCCGCCCGGGAGACAGGTGGCGGGTCTATAAGGACGGGTCGCGGGGAGCGCAAGCGCCTCAGCGGCCGAGAATGGCGATCATTTCCGCGATGTCGGCGAACTTCTCGCGGGGGCTGCCTTCGCGGGCGCGGGCGGCCTCCGCGGCCTCGATCCTTTGCCAGTCGCAGAATTCGACCGGAGCGACGCCGCGCGCCCGGAGCAGGGCGTCGAGACCGGCGCCGCCGGCCTTGCCGCCGTCGCTGCCGGGCGGGCAGGCTGCTGCGATCGTGTCGGCGACCTCGAATCCGTCGGGGCGGTTGGTGCCGATCGTGCCGGTCGGGCCGCGACGGGCCCAGCCGACGCAATAGAGGCCGCTCCCGATCACGCCGTCCGTGTTCGGGAAGCGGCCGAGCTTCTCCTCATAGGGGACGCCTTCGATCGGCGAGGTCTGGTAGCCGATGCAGCTGACGATCAGGCCGCAGTCGATGGCGTAGCGTTCGCCGGTGCCGACCGCCCGTTTGTCCTCGGTGAGGCGGGTGCGCTCGACGACCAGCCGCTCGACGCGGCCCTCGCCTTCGACCGCAATGGGCATGGCGAAGAAGTCGAAGACGATCCGCTTCGGCTTGTTTCGTTCGAGATTAGCGAAGTCGCGCAAATGCGTCACCGACTTGCGCAGGCCCGGATCGAGCGCGGCATCCTCCTCCACGGCGGGGAAGTCTGCGCCCTCCACCTCCGGCACCGCCGCCTCCAGATGCCCAAGCTCGCCCAATTCCTTGGGCGTCATCGCGATCTGGTGGGGGCCGCGGCGACCGAGGACGTTGATTGTACGGATCGCGGAGTGATCGAGCGCATCGAGCGCGTAGCCGGCGATGTCCGACCCCGCGAATTCGGCGCGGGTCTTGGAGAGCATGCGGCCGACGTCGAGCGCAACGTTGCCGTTGCCGATCACCGCCGCGGCGGCCACGTCGAGCGGCGGGTCGAGATCCGCGAAATCGGGGTGGCCGTTATACCAGCCGACGAAGGCCGCCGAGCCGACGACGCCGGGAAGGTCGCTCCCCGGAATGCCGAGCGGCCGGTCGTGCGGCGCGCCGGTGGCGAGGATCACGGCGTCGTAGAGGTCCTTCAGCTCCTCGATGGAGATGTCGCGGCCGACCGTGACGTGGCCGACGAAGCGGGTGTTCGGGCCGAGCGCGGTCTTTTCGTAGCGCTTGTAGACGGCCTTGATCGACTGGTGGTCGGGGGCGACGCCGGAGCGGATCAGGCCGTAGGGGACGGGCAGCCGGTCGATAATGTCGACCGCGACCTGATCGCCATAGACCTTCTGCAGCGCCTCGGCCGTGTAGAAACCGGCAGGGCCGGAGCCGATAATCGCGACATGCCGCATCCCAGACCCTCCGCGCGCGTTGGACCAAGGCTTAGCGGAGCCGCCGAAACAGGCAAGCGTCAGCGGCGGTTCAGCCCGGGCGGAATAGGGTTCGCGCCATGAGGAAGAGTCTCGCCTTGATCGCCGCCTTGCTGGCGGCCCCACTCGCCGCCGCGCCGCCGAAGCCCACCGCACCGTCTCCCGCCGGCGAGGAGGTCTCGATCCCGTTCGTCCATTTCGGCGGCATCTACAATTTCGACGCGCCGAGCGACGATGTCGTCTATCTCCAGGACCGTGGCCGCAACTGGTATCGCGCCCAGCTCTACGGGCCCTGCTGGGGCCTCCAGAACGCGATCGGCATCGGCGTCGACACGCGCGGCAGCGCCAATTTCGACAGGACCAGCCAGCTGATCGTCGACCGCCAGACCTGCCCCATCGAATCGCTCACCCGCAGCGGCCCGCCGCCCAAGCGGCACGGGAAGAAATCGCCCTAGAGACGCGCTATCCTCGTCATTGCGAGCGGAGCGAAGCAATCCAGAGCTGAGCCAGTGGCAAACGCGGTGCTGGATTGCCGCGTCGCTTCGCTCCTCGCAATGACGCTGAAGCCTATCGCCCCTTGCTCTTGTCCTCGAGCAGGACGCCGCCTTCGCGGGCGAGGAGGGCTTCGATCGGCTTGGCGAAGAAGGCGAGCATCGGCGGCAGGTCGACCTCGACGTGGACGAGCGCCTCGGCGACCTCGATGCGGGCGTCGATCTCCTGGCCCATCGTGCCGATCTTGAGGTTGAGCCGGTCGCCCTCCCATTGCGAGCGCACGCCCGCCTGGCCGGGCAGATATTTGCCGAGCTGGTCGATATTGGCGGCGATACGGCGGCGGGCTTCGGCGGCGCCGAGCTTGTGGGGGAGGTCCACGGCGATCTTGTTGCTCATCCCTCTGCCTTAGCCGACCAATACACCCCCTTCAATCCCCTCCGCACGGGCCGATTTTGCCGCGGACCTGCTAACGTCTTGTTAGGCAAACATTCTTACGACCCCTCAATCACAACCTCTTAATTCCACCGGGCTGACCTCCGTCCGGACCAGTGAGGGATCGCAGATGAGTCGAGACAATAGGGGGAAGATCTCCGGCCCCACCGGCCACCGCAAGGGCATCCTCGCCCGGCTGCGGCGCGACGAGCGCGGCAACACGCTCGCGATCATGGCGGCCGCCCTGATTCCCATGATCGGCATGGTCGGATCGGCCGTCGACATCAGCCGCGCCTATCTCGTCAAGACGCGCCTCCAGCAGGCCTGCGACGCCGGCGTCCTCGCCGCGCGGCGCTCGATGAGCGGCCAGTCGATCGCGAATGACACCAACGCACAGACCCAGGCGACCAACTTCTTCAACATCAACCTGAAGACCGGCGCCTACGGGGCCACCGTGACCCCGATCACCGTCACCGACGTCAACGACGCCAACGGACACGCGACGGGGACGGTCGACGGCACCGCCAGCGCGACCGTTCCGACCACTTTGATGCGGATCTTCGGCAAGACCAGCCTCACCATGAATGCGACGTGCGAGGCTGAGCTCCAGGTTGCCAATAACGACGTGATGTTCGTCCTGGACACGACGGGCTCGATGAACTGCGCGGCGAGCGACACGACGTCCACCTGCAGCGACAATGGCTTGGTCGAGAAAAGCAACGCGCGCATCAAGGCGCTGCGTTCGGCCGTGAACAGCTTCTACACGACCCTGAACTCGGCAACGACGTCCGGGTCACAGCTTCGCATCGGCTTCGTGCCCTATTCGACGACCGTCAACGTCGGCTATCTGCTTCCCACCGCCGATATCGCCGGCAGCTGGAACTACCAGTCCCGCGTCGCGAACTTCAACACGGCCGTCTATACCGGTGTCCCCGGCACGCCGTCGGTCACCGTCGAAGTGTTCAACAACGGCGCCGCTATATCCTCGGCCAATTGCACGAAATTCGGTTCGAATACATCGTTCAACGACGCCAATGGCGGAAGTTTCAGCGGCGGCAGCAATCCGGTGAGCAGCGGCGGCCCACCGCCGGCGGCGACGACCAGCACGAGCTATTCCAACACCGCGAGCGACTGGGGTTATACCGGGGCGGCGCACACGTCCGGCTCGACGTCGAAGAGCTGTCGGCGCACGGTGACGGCGACGACAAGCACCTATCCGAATCCGCCCAAGTACAAATTTACCAACTGGACGATCGGCTCGACCAATTACACCACGAGCACGTTCAAGACGGTCACTGTCAGCGGGACGACTTATACGCCGACTGCGGTTCCGGTCATCATGTCGCCCTCGAGCGCCTCCTACTCGTCGTCGTCTCCGACACCGAGCTCGTCGCTGCTCTATACGAGCCCGACATCGGTAAACGAAGCGCAGCTCGCCGCCGCGGACAATAGCCTGACCGCGACCTCGACAACTTGGGGCGGATGCATCGAGGAGCGGCAGACGACCCCGGGCACCACGGACTTCTCCACAATCCCGACAAGCTCCTACGACCTCAATATCGACATGCTTCCCACGACGGACGCCGCGACCCAGTGGCGCCCCTGGTGGCCCGAAATCATCTGGGGCGCCAGCAGCGTCACGAGCGGCACCTTCCAGATCGACACGATGGGCTCTCAGTTCGGCTCCGTCAGCATGAGGAACTGGTATGCCTGCCCGTCGCAGGCGCAGAAGCTGACGGTCACGGACGCAAGCTCGGTATCCACCTACGTCAACAGCCTTAACGCGGTCGGCTTTACCTATCACGACATCGGCATGTTGTGGGGTACACGGCTGATCTCGCCGACAGGCCTGTTCTCGACCGACAACATCGCGGCGCCGAACGGCAAGCCGATCAACCGGCACATCATCTTCATGACCGACGGCACGATGGAGCCGGACGCGACCAGCTACAATTTCGCCGGTCACGAATATGAGGACAAGAGGATCAGCGGCACGACCGGCACCGGCGCAGCGAACCTGACCACTCTTCACAACGCCCGCTTCGCCGCCATCTGCACGGCCGCGAAGAACATGAACATCACCGTCTGGGTGATCGCCTATGCGCAGACCATGACCACGCAGCTGCAGAACTGCGCCAGCCCGGGCAAGGCCTATTATGCCGGCGACGACGCAACGCTGACCACCGTCTTCAACACGATCGCGAGCCAGATCGCGGAGCTGAGGCTGTCGAGATGAGGCCGCACCGCCTTCGCCGCCCCCTCGCTCGCATTGCCTGCGACGAGAGCGCCGTCACGATCGTCGAGTTCGGGATCGTCGCTCCGGTCATGCTGCTGATGCTGATGGGCTTCTTCGATCTCGCCCACACCGAATATGCGCGTTCGGTGCTGCAGGGGTCGATACAGATGGCGGCCCGCAACTCGACGCTGGAGAGCGGCCAAACCACTGGATCGACGATCGACGCCTATGTCAAGAACCAGGTGAAGTCCGTGGTCGGCTCGAACGCGACCTTTACAAGTGCGCGCCTCAGCTACAGCGACTTTTCCGACGTCGGAAAGGCGGAGCCGTACACCGACACGAACGGCAACGGCAAATACGACCATGGCGAATGTTTCGAGGACGACAACGGCAACGGCCAGTGGGATTCGGACATGGGCGCCAGCGGACAGGGCGGCGCCGACGACGCCGTGCTCTACACCATGACGGTCACCTACAAGCGCATGTTCCCGATGGCGACGATGCTCGGCTGGCCCGCGAACCAGACGATCGTGGCCGCGACCGTGCTCCGCAACCAGCCTTACGGCGTGCAATCCTCAGCCACGCCGCCGACGATATGCACATGACCTGGCCCCTCCTCCCGCCGCTCGGCCGCCTCCGCCGCTTCGCCGCCCGCCTGCGCCGCGACGGGAGCGGACTCGCCCTCATCGAATTCGCCTTCACGGCGCCGATCATGGTGGTCCTCGGCACCTATGGGCTCGAGGCGGCGAACCTCGCGCTCGTCAACATGCGGATCAGCCAGATCACCTCGAACCTCGCCGACACGACCTCGCGCGTCGGGCTCGAGAGCTCGCTGGCGCTCAAGCAGATCCGCGAGGGCGATATCGACGATTCCTTCAACGCGGTGATCCTCCAGGGGGGCACCCAATATAACGTCACGACCGGCGGCCGATTCATCCTCTCGAGCCTTGAGCGGAATGCGAACGGCGGCCAGTGGATCCACTGGCAGCGCTGCATCGGCACCGGCAGCTTCAATTCGAGCTACGGCGTCCAGGGCGACGGTGCCGTGAACAAGCCGACGATCACCGGCATGGGGCCTGCGGGTCAGCAGATCCAGGCGCCCGCCGGCAATGCCGTGATGTTCGTCGAGGCCTATTACGTCTACAAGCCCCTGGTTAGTGCGCGGCTGTTCGGCGCGCCGACCATTCACACCTTCGCCTCGTTCATCGTCCGCGACGTCCGCAATCTCGCCGACCCGAACGATCCGGTGGCCGACACCGGCTCGATTTCCATGGTCTGCAGCAAGCGCACGGCCACGGTTTCGTAGCCTTTTCCCGGCGGGTGACGGGAGGGGCTCAATCCCTGTAGGATGCAGCCGGCGGGTATGGAAATCGGCGGTGCATGTCCTATCTATCTGAAATGCGACAATTTATCCGTTTGGTGGCGCTCGCGCTGGCGGTGTTCGCTGCAGCTCCGACCCAAGCCGATGAGATGCCCGAGGGCCAGGGCAAGGCCGATTATCTCGCCTGGCTCGCCCGCTCTCCCGACGCGCGCGCGAAGGTGCTCTCCTTCGAATCCTGGCTCCACGCCGCCGGAGTCGAGGGCGTCGTGCCGACTTGGGAGCTGGTCCGCACCGCGAGCATGTGGCGGCAGTGCGAAGGCCCCCGCTTCGAGGTCGCGCCGATCACGGAATGGACGCATATCGGCAAGACGCTCCAGTTCGTGCGCAACCATGTCGAGCCGGTGATCGGCCCGGTCGAAATCGTCTCCGGCTTCCGCGACGAGGCGCTCAACAAATGCGCCCACGGCGCCCCGCAGAGCGCCCACCGCCATTTCTACGCGATCGACATGGTCCCGCTCGGCGACATCAGCCGAGCCGGGCTGATGAAGAGCCTGTGCAAGATCCACGAATTGCGCGGCCAGCGCTACGATATCGGCCTCGGCTTCTATTCAGGCGTGCGCTTCCATATCGATTCCCAGCGCTTCCGCTTCTGGGGCGCCGATGGCAAGGCCGCGACCAGCCCCTGCCTGACCGGCAATTACGCCTGATCCTTGGCGGATAGCCGTGCCGGGTGCTAGCCGGCATCGATGCAGCGGGATTCAGAGGATAGTCCGCCCGATCGGGCACGGCAAAGCGGATGAGCGCGATCGAGATCGCGGCCGTCCTGCTCGGCCTCGCCAACGTCACCCTGGTCGTCCGCCGGAGCGTGTGGAACTATCCGTTCGGCATCGTCATGGTGGTGCTATACGCGTGGATCTTCTTCCACGCGAAGCTGTACAGCGACGCGCTGCTCCAGCTCTTCTTCTTCGTCATCCAGATCTATGGGTGGGCGCACTGGCTGCGATTCCGCGAGGCGGGCGGCGAGGTGCGCGTCGAGCGGCTCGACGCCCGCCAGCGGCTGGCGTGGTTCGCCGGCACCGCCGCCGCCGCGGCCGGCTGGGGCGCGCTCATGCACGCCTATACCGACGCCGCTTTCCCCTGGTGGGACGCGACCGAGGCGGGGCTCAGCGTCGCAGCCCAGCTGCTGATGTCGCGCCGCTATGTCGAGAATTGGGTGTTGTGGATCGTCGTCGACGTCGTTTCGATCGGCCTCTACCTCGCCAAGGGCCTGCTGCCGACCGCCGGGCTCTATCTCGTCTTCCTGCTGCTCTCGATCTGGGGGCTGGCGCGCTGGCTGCGCGCGGCGCGGGCGGTGGCATGACGCGCGGCTTCCTGCTCGGCAAGTTCATGCCGCCGCATTATGGTCATGTTTTGCTGTGCGAGACGGCGGCGGCGCTCGTTGATGAGCTTACGATTCTCGTCTGCTGGCTGCCGGGCGATCCGATCCCGGGGCCGCAGCGACTCGCCTGGATGAAGGCGCTTTTCCCTCTGTGCCGCGTGGTCGGACACGGGGCGCCGGTGCCGCAGGCGCCGGACGAGGATCCGGACTTCTGGCCGATCTGGCGCACCATCGTCCGCACGGCGCATCCCGAGCAAATTTGTTATGTTTTTGCATCGGAAGGCTATGGCGCGCGCCTCGCCGACGAAGTGGATGCGGTGTTTTATCCGATCGACCCGGAGCGGGCGGCGGCGCCGGTCTGCGCCTCGGCCGTGCGCGCGGACCCATGGGGGCAATGGCGCCACCTCCCGCCCCCGGTGCGCCCCTGGTTCGCGCGGACGATCTGCCTCCACGGCACCGAGAGCATTGGCAAGTCGACCCTCGCCCGCCACCTCGCCGGCCATTTCGGCACGAACATGGTTCCGGAATATGGCCGCACCTTCTGCGAGGCCTTCGGCACCGATCTCGTCATGGACGACCTGGTGACGATCGCCCGCACCCACGATGCGCTCACCGCCGCGGCGCTGCGCCAGTGCGACCGGCGGCTGATCCTCGACACCGATCCTTTGATGACCTGCGCCTGGGCGGACATGCTGTTCGGCCGCCGCGACCCCTGGTTCGCCGAGTGGCGCGCGACCGCCGATCTCTATTTGCTGCTCGAGCCCGACATCGCCTGGGTGGACGACGGCACCCGCTTCTTCGGCGGCGCGGCCGAGCGGGCGCGCTTCCACGCCTTCGCCCGCGCCGAGCTGGAACGGCGCGGCGTGCCCTATGCGGTGGTTCGCGGCGAGGGGGAGGCGCGGTTCGAGAATGCGCTGGGGGCGATCGAGGCGGCGGGGCTTGGGGGTGATGTGTGTCCGGCGCGGCCTTTCGGCTTTGGCGACGACACCGAGGCAAGCTCCCGCGAAAGCGGGGTCGGGCCCTAGCGAAGCGCTGCCCTCCTCACTCAGGGGCGATGGGCGATCAGGTCGACCGCCGGCCGGAGCTTGCGCGCCAGCATCGCCGCGTCGCCGACGGCCCAGAAATGAAGGTAAAACACGCGCGGCTCTTCACTCAGCATGTGGTTGTGGACCGCAGTGACCTCTATTCCGTTCGCGAGCAGCGCCCGGACGACCGGGCCCACTTCGCCGGCGAGCAGGGCGAAGTCGCCGGTCGTGGCCGCGCGGGCGCCGCCGAGGGGCTGGAAGACGAGGACGGTGCCGGCCGCGATCGGCATGCCTCGGTCGCGGATCGCTTCGGGACGGCGGTAAAGATATTGGACGAGGCGGCCGGCGGCGCGTCCCTTCGCCCCGAGCTCTCTGTCCATAGCGGGGACGTCCAGAACATCCCCGGCTCCCGGCGGCTCGGGCGTGCGGGCAGGCGTCCCGGTGAGGTCCAGCGCGGCACGCAGGGTCTTTGCCAGCGCCACCGCGCCGCCGCGCCCCATGAAGTGCATGTACATCACCGGTGGAACCGCGCGGAGCAGATGCTGGTGCAGGGCGGTGATCTCGATGCCGCCCTCCACCAGCCGCGCCATCACCGGCCCGACCTCCCTCTCGGTCAGGACGAGGTCGCCGGAGACGAGGACGCTGCCGTCCTCCATCGGATCGAAGGCCGCGAACGATCCCAGCGCGAAGGCGGGATCGAGACGAACCCCGTCCAGCGTCACCGAAAGATCCGCGCGCGGAAGATCGATGCGGTACGCGCCGCGGGGCAGCAAGGCGCCGGTCCGTCCGATCGTCTGCGCGATGCCGGTCCAGTCCGGAGGCGCGGCATGCGCCGCTCCCGCCATGGCCAGGCAGAGGGCGGCCGTGAGGATCTTCAGCTGTCGGAGCATGTTAGCCTCCTTCGGCAAAGGGATAGCACAGCCGATCCCTTTCTTCCCCTCGTTGCGAGGGGGGGCAAGGGGTGGGGTGGCGGCTGAATGCCTGGCGCGGCTTGTGCACTCTGCCAACGCCCTGCTTCCCGGCGAAGGCCGGGATCCAGACTGAGTCCGAACTGGGCCCCGGCCTTCGCCGGGGAGCATTGAGGGGTGCACTCTGCCACCCTGCTTCCCGGCGAAGGCCGGGATCCAGACTGACTCCCGACTGGGCCCCGGCCTTCGCCGGGGAGCACTCAGGGGGCACTTCGCTTCCCCTCCCAGCAAGGGAGGGGGGTTACTCCTCGCGCGGCCCCATGCTAGCGCCCGCCGCAAATGACCGACCTCTCCAAAATCCGCAATTTCAGCATCATCGCCCATATCGACCACGGCAAGTCGACGCTCGCCGACCGGCTCATCCAGCGCACCGGCGGGCTTACCGACCGGGAGATGTCGAGCCAGGTGCTCGACAATATGGACATCGAGCGCGAGCGGGGGATCACGATCAAGGCGCAGACCGTCCGCCTCGACTACACGGCCAAGGACGGCGAGTCCTACGTCCTCAACCTGATGGACACGCCGGGCCATGTCGACTTCGCCTATGAGGTGAGCCGCAGCCTCGCCGCCTGCGAGGGCGCCCTGCTGGTCGTCGATGCCGCCCAGGGCGTCGAGGCGCAGACGCTCGCCAACGTCTACCAGTCGATCGAGCACGACCATGAGATCGTGCCGGTGATCAACAAGATCGATCTCCCCGCCGCCGACGTCGACAAGGTGAGGAAGGAGATCGAGGATATCATCGGCCTCCCCGCCGACGAGGCCGTCCTCACCAGCGCCAAGACCGGCATCGGCATCGACGAGGTGCTGGAGGCGATCGTCGCCCGCATCCCGCCGCCGACGGGCGATCGCGACGCGCCGCTCAAGGCGATGCTGGTCGACAGCTGGTACGATGCCTATCTCGGCGTCGTCATCCTCATCCGGGTCATCGACGGCGCCGTCCGCAAGGGCCAGCAGGTGAGCTTCATGGCCGCCGGCACCACCCACCTCGTCGACCGCGTCGGCGCCTTTCGGCCCAAGATCGAGCAACTGCCGGAGCTCGGGCCGGGCGAGATCGGCTTCATCACCGCCCAGATCAAGGACATTACCGAGACGCGGGTCGGCGACACCATCACCGACGCCCGCCGCCCCGCCGCGCAGGCTTTGCCCGGGTTCAAGCTGGTCCAGCCGGTCGTCTTCTGCGGCCTGTTCCCGGTCGACGCCGCCGATTTCGAGAAATTGCGCGAGAGCATCTCGAAGCTGCGCCTCAACGATGCCAGCTTCAGCTTCGAGATGGAGACCTCGGCGGCATTGGGCTTCGGCTTCCGCTGCGGTTTCCTCGGCCTCCTCCACCTCGAGATCATCCAGGAGCGGCTGACCCGCGAATACGATCTCGACCTCATCACCACCGCGCCGAGCGTCGTCTACAAGATCCACCTCACCAAAGCCGCCGGCGAAGCGGCGGCGCGGACGATCGAGCTCCACAACCCGGCCGACATGCCCGATCCCAACCGCATCGAGAGCATCGAGGAGCCGTGGATCGAGGCGACCATCTACGTGCCCGACGAATATCTCGGCCCGATCCTCAAGCTCTGCCAGGACCGGCGCGGC
>DATBDY010000043.1:0-84124 GCA_036269695.1 Allosphingosinicella sp.
CGGCCATGAGCGGCCCACCGGCAACGGCAGGGAGCTCGAGGACGCCGCCACCGCGGAAGGCGGGAAAAGCCGCAAGGCCGGACCCGAATGAAGCGAATGGCGGGGCGAGCGAGGAAGAAGCGCGAGGCAAAGGCGCAAGCCAATGCCGAACCCACTTTCCGGACCGTCCGGCGGCAGTCGAGCTTCGGTTCGGCAGTCGCAAAGAGATGCTGCCGAACAGCAATGTGCGGCAATGTCTCGACAGGGGGCCTGCCTGGGCAGCAATGCCAAGACGGGTAACCCGATCGGGAAGGAACGGATCGCAAGATCCGGGAGAATCCGATCCGCCGAGCGAAGAATGATTTCCCCTCGCGGGAGATCATCTGGAACTCAGGAAAGTGGCGGCTGGCAGCGATGCCAGCCGCCATTATCGTTTCAGGCCTCTCTCACGATTTCGGCGGCTCGCGCGCGGGCTGATGCTGAAGGTGATGTCGCTCGACGGTCTCGTCGGCGAATCTGCCCTCGCCGAGGGCACGGTGAAGAACCACGTCTCGAACCTGCTCCTCAAGCTCAACGCCCGCGACCGCACCCGCGCCGCGCTGAAGGCGCTCGAAGGCGGCCATCTCGGCTGAGGCAAACCCAGTGCGCGGGTGCCGAAAAGCTGTGCTATGTCAGCCGAATCGGGAGTGGCGGGACGTGCCGACTCCGACTGTGGATGGAGATACGAATGTACAAGATCGTCGCGCTCGGCCTGCTTTTCGTTCCGAGCCTTGCTCTCGCCGCTGCCGCCGACGGCAGCGGTCCCGCCGCCAGCAATACGGACAAGGGCTCCAAGATGATCTGCCGCGAGATCGACGAGACCGGATCCCGGCTCGGCGGCAAGCGCGTCTGCATGACCCGCGATCAATGGGAAGAGCAGCGCCGCACCGCCCGCGCCGCGGTGGAGCGGGCCCAGTCGGGATCGGCCAACGCCTGCAGCGGCGCGATGCACTGTTGATCTCCGCGGCGGCTTGACCGCGGCGAAGAGACGGCGCGGCTGCCGCGTTCCGACGCTCGGACATTCGCAAGCGCGTGCCCTCACCCGCACTTGATGGCACTGTATTATGAGAGTAATACTCTCGCGGCAATGCGGGAGGGCTGAAAGGTGACCGATCTGGACCGGGATGGGACCGCGGAAACGCCAGCGGATTTCCTCGAGCGTTCGATCCGAATGATCGCCGTCGCCATCGCCATGGCCGGCGCGCTGATCGCGCTCGCCATCTACTGGCGCCCCGGCCCGGCTCGTTATCAGGCCGTCACCGTCGGCGATCAGGTGGTGCGGCTGAACACGCGCAGCGGCAGCATGGTCGCATGCAACGTGCAGAAATGCGGGTTCGTGATCCACGAAAGCCGCGGGATCGACGAGAATCGCGGTTACGCCCTGCTGCCGCCGATGGCCGCACCCGTGACGCAATCGACGCCTCAGAAGTCGGCAATACCCGCGCCGTCAGCCGCGCCGGCGGCACCGGCTCCTCCGGCCGCTCCAAAAGGCCGCTGAGCCGGCGGCACCGTCGCGTCTCCGGCAGCTTGCAAGCTCTTGCCGGATATGATCTTCTCCCCACGGCTGGCGACGGAGAGGACTGTCATGGCCCAGTTTCGGCATTGTTCGACCGCCCTCCTGCTCTGCGCTGCGTTCGCGCTGTCCGCCTGCGGCGGCGGTGGCGGCTCCGCGGCCAGCGTGACGCCGACGCCGGGCCCCACGCCTGCCCCGCCGCCACCCCCGCCGCCGCCGACGGCGACCTTCCGCACCCTCGCCAACCAGCCGCCGGTGCCGGTGTATTTCGCGATGCTGCTGACCGACGGCACGGTGATGGTCCAGGCCGATCCGACGGGGCAGCCGGGCGGCTCGGCGGGCGATTTCTACCGGCTGACGCCCGATTCCAACGGCGATTATGCCGGCGGCACCTGGGCGCATATGCCCTCGCCGCCGACCGGCTACGAGCCCTATGCCTCGGCCGAGGCGGTGCTCGCCGACGGACGCGTGCTGTTCGTCGGCGGCGAATATAATCAGGACGATTACCGGCTGCCCTTCGGGCCGCACGCGCTGACCAACATGTCGGCGGTGTTCGACCCGGTGGCAGGCAGCTGGACGATGATCCCGGCGCCGCCCGGCCAGCCCTATATCGGCGACGTGCCCTCCACCGTGCTGCCCGACGGCCGCTTCATCTTCGGCAGCAAGCTCGACGAGGTGATGTGGTCGCTTAATCCCGCCACGCTCGCCTGGACGTCGATCCCCGCCACCGGCAAGAACGACCGCTTCGCCGAGGAAGGCTTCACCCAGCTGCCCGGCGGCACGGTGCTGACCGTCGACATGACCACGACGCCGCTGTCGGAGCATTTCCTCCCCGCCTCCAACGCCTGGGTCCAGGACGGGCCGACGCCGGTGACCCTCACCTCCGGCTCCGAATTCCCCACCGGCCTGACCTTCGGTCCGGCGCCGGTGCAGGTCGTCGGCGGCGTCACCTACGGCCCCGGACCCACCGGCACCTATTTCCCGCCCGGCGAGATCGGCCCGGCCATCCTGCGGCCTGACGGCTCCGTCTTCTGGACCGGCTCGGCCGGCACCGGCCAGACGGCGCACACCGCAATCTACCGTCCCGGCGCGACTCCGAGCCAGGCGGGAAGTTGGACGGTCGGCCCCGATTTCCCGGTCGCCGACAATGCCGGCGACTCCGCGGCGGCGCTGCTGCCGAACGGCAACGTGCTCGTCGCCGGCAATACCGGCTCGCTCTACGAATATGACGGCACGAATTTCCGGCGGACCTCGGCCGGGCCCACCAACGCCAATGGCAACACGGTGCCGGTCTTCCTCCTGCCGTTGCCCAGCGGCGAGATCCTGGTGCTGACGCCGACCTTGAACGTCCAGGTGCGGCTCTACGAGCCGACCGGCGGCCCGCAAGCGGCCTGGGCGCCGACGGTCACCACCGTCCCGACCGCCCTCACCCGCGGCCACAGCTTCGCGCTGACCGGGACCCAGCTCAATGGCCTCAGCGAGGCGCAGGCTTATGGCGACGAGCTGACCGCGGCGACCAATTATCCTTTGGTCCGGATCACCAACAACGCGACGAACCACGTCTTCTACGCCCGCACCCACAATCACAGCACGATGGGCATCGCGACCGGAAGCACGCCGGTGACGACGAACTTCGACGTGCCGGCGGGCGCGGAGACCGGCGCCTCTTCGCTGGTCGTCGTCGCCAACGGCATCCCCTCCGCCCCGGTCGCGGTGACGGTGAGCTAGGGATGGCCGACCCCCCCGTCCGAGCGACCGTGACCGCTTCGGCCAGCCCGGACGACTGATCCGTCATGGCCCACCCTCCGACCCCCGAGCGCGACGGAAGCGAAGAGGAAGATCCCGCGATGATGATGCCCGAGGTCGAGACGCACACCCTCCATCATCCGCCCCATGGCGGTCCACGCCACTGGCTCGATTGGGTCGTGCCGATCTGCGCGCTCGCGATCTCATTGATGTCGCTGATGCTGGCGGTGGTCCACGGTCAGGCGATGGAGCGGATGGCGGACGCCAATTCGCGACTGGTGAAGGCCAGCTCCTGGCCTTATCTCGAATATGGGACCGGCGACATCGACGGCAACCGCCAGCAGATCGAGCTGCGCATCGGCAATGTCGGCGTCGGGCCGGCGCGAGTGAAAGGCGTGGCGTTGTTCTGGCGCGGCCAGCCCATCGCCGACCACAATCAGCTGCTGGCCCGCTGCTGCGGCGCGTCGAACGAGAAAACCCTCCATGCGTTGGTCAACCAGGTCGACAACCGCGTCCTGCCCGCCCGGGAGACGGTGAGCTTCCTCGTCTTCCCCCGCGACGCCGCGAACGAGACGATCTGGCGGAAGCTGGACGACGAGCGGCTGAACCTGACGGCGCGGGTTTGCTATTGCTCGGTGTTCGACGAATGCTGGATCGCCGACCTCAACGCGAGGGCTCCCTCGATCCAGCGGCCGGTCGCGCAATGCCCCATGCCGGCGGTGGCCTATACGCGCTGAATCCCGCCAGCGGGGGCGGCAGCATTCGAACCTGTGCATAACCCGTGCTTTGCCCTTGGCGACGCCCCGCCGCTTCGGCCAAATGGCTGCGTGACCACGAAAATCGACCTCGGATTCGCCGCGGGTGGCGACGCGGCCCTGCTCGACCTCGAGGAGCTGCTGGCGACGCGGCTGCTCGTCCAAGGCAATAGCGGATCGGGCAAGTCGCATCTGCTGCGCCGCCTGCTCGAGGAGAGCGCCGGGCTGGTCCAGCAGGTGGTGGTCGACCCGGAGGGCGACTTCGTCACGCTGGCCGACGCCTTCGGCCATGTCGCGCTCGACGCGGCCCTGCACAGCCTCGACGAGATCGCCCGCATCGCCGGCCGCATCCGCCGCCACCGCGCCTCGGTCGTACTCAACCTCGAAGGGCTGGACATCGAGGGGCAGATGCTCTGCGCCGCCGCCTTCCTGGGCGGCCTGTTCGAGGCGCCCCGCGAGCATTGGTATCCCGCCCTCGTCGTCGTTGACGAGGCCCAGCTCTTCGCGCCCGCCTCGGGCGGCGAGGTGTCAGAGGAGGCGCGGCGCGCATCGCTCGGCGCGATGACCAACCTCATGTGCCGCGGGCGCAAGCGCGGCCTCGCCGGCATCGTCGCCACCCAGCGGCTGGCCAAGCTCGCCAAGAACGTGGCCGCCGAGGCCTCCAACTTCCTGATGGGCCGCACCTTCCTCGACATCGACATGCTGCGCGCCGCCGACCTGCTCGGCATGGAGCGGCGGCAGGCCGAGGCGATCCGCGACCTCGAGCGCGGCGAGTTCCTCGCGCTCGGCCCGGCCTTGTCGAAGCGGGCGATCAGCGTCCGCATCGGCCCGGTGCGGACGGCGGGAAAGAGCGCCAATGCGAGCCTGCTGCCTCTGCCGGCGGCGGAAGGCGATCTCAAAGGTCTGCTCCTCTCGACAGGCGCCGAGGAGGACACGCCCCTGCCGGCGCCGCGGGCCGCGGAGAGGATGCCGCCACGCGAGCCGATGAAGCCGCTCCAGCCGTCGATCGTCCCGCCGGCCGAGCTGCCCCCGCTTGATCCGGAGGAGGAGCAGGCGATCCTCGCGGAATTGCTGGCCGACGTCGCCGCCGACGCCCCGCCGGGCCAACCGCTCACCAGCGCCTTCCAGGATTTCCAGGTGCGCTGCCGGATGCGCGGCGTGCGGGCCCCGGCGGACCTTGCCCGCTTCCGTCGCGATTTCGCAATGGCCCGCGCCGGCATCGTGCCGGGCGCGGAGTGGGAGGAGGCGCTCGCCCTTGCGGCCGCTTTGCCGGAGGAGATGCTGGCGCCCTTCCTCGCCATCGCCCGCGCGGCACGGGCCAGCGAGCCCTGCCCCTCCGACGAGGCGCTCGCCCGCCTCTACGGCACCAGCTCCACCTCCCGCGCCCGCTGGGTGCTCTCGACGATCGAGGAGAAGGGCCTGGTCGTCTCACGCGTGGATTTGGCGGGGCGGCGGACGATCGGCCTCCCCCATCTCGGCTGGCAAACCGCGCCGGCTGTCGCCGATCCGTCGCGCCCCACCCGCCTCAGCCGGATCGCCAGCCGCGAAGCGGCGCGAGGCCAGGTCGGAAGCCGGCGCTAGCCGAAGCGATCAATTGGTCTAATCGGCCCTTCCCCATGGGACCGAGGCGGCTATAAGGCGCCGGCCCATCGGCCGTTGGGGCGTCGCCAAGTGGTAAGGCACCGGTTTTTGGTACCGGCATTCGCAGGTTCGAATCCTGCCGCCCCAGCCAGCCCGATCAGGCGTTCGAAACCCGCCGGTTCACCAGGTCGATATAGTCCTTGCGTAGCATGCGGGTCATCTCGCCGACCTCGAAGCGCCAAGGGCCAATCTCCGCCACCGGCGTCACCTCGGCGGCGCTGCCGGTGAGGAACATCTGCTCGAAGCTTTCGAGCTCCTCCGGCCAGATCGCCCGTTCCTGCACCTCGATCCCGCGCTTCTTCGCCAACTCGATCACGGTCTGGCGGGTGATGCCGTTGAGGAAGCAGTCGGGCGTCGGCGTGTGGAGCACGCCGTCGCGCACGAAGAAGGCGTTGGCCCCCGTCCCTTCCGCCACCTGGCCGCGCCAGTCGAACATCAGGGCATCGTCATAGCCCTTGGCCTGGGCGTTGTGCCGGGCGAGGGTGCAGATCATGTAGAGGCCCGACGCCTTGGACTCGGTCGGCGCGGTATAGGGGGCGGGCCGCCGCCAAGGCGAGATTTCGAGCCGGAGGCCCTTCATCAGCGCCTCCTCGCCGAAATACGCACCCCAATACCAGCAGGCGATGGCGAGGTGGATTTTCGACTTCTGCGCCGAAACGCCCATCTGCTCGGACCCGCGCCAGGCGAGCGGGCGCATATAGGCGTCCTCGAGCTTGTTGGCCGCGAGCACTTCGCGGCACGCCTGGTCGATCTCCTCGACGCTGAAGGGGATCTCGAAGCCGAGCAATTCTCCCGACTTCTTCAGCCGCTTGCTGTGATCGGTGAGGCGGAAGATCTCGCCGCCATAGGCGCGCTGCCCCTCGAACACGGAGGAGGCGTAATGGAGGGCGTGGGTGAGGACATGCACGTTCGCCTCGCGCCACGGCACCAGCTTGCCGTCCAGCCAGATCAAGCCGTCGCGATCGTCATAGCTGCGCTGGTCGGTCATGCCTCGCTCTCACGTTCATGGAGATGCGAGGCGCGATAGGCCGGGCGTGGGGGGCGGGTCAATGTGGCGGCCGATGCGCTTGCCAAGATCGGGCCAGCCGGTAGTCATGACCGCTACGGGATAGAAGGCAGGGAGTATATGGTCAGCGGCTATGAGGAACCACAAGGGCCGCGTTTCCGGGTCGCGGTCGAGAACGGCCGCGAAGAGATACGGGTTCCGGCGCAACGCAGCTGGCCGCTGCTCCTTTTCCTCATATTCTGGCTGGCTATGTGGACGGTGGGCGGCTGTGTCGCGATCTACCAGCTCATCACGACGCACGAATTATTCCTGGCGCTTTGGCTGTGCGCCTGGGCGGTCGGATGGGTGTTCGCCGCCGGGACGATTGCGTGGATGATTGCCGGAGCCGAGATTCTCAACGTCTCAGCCGGCGACCTGGAGATCGGCTGGCGCGTCCTCCGTTTCGGCCGCACACGCCGATATCGTGGCACTGTCATTCGCGCCCTCAGTCCCGCCAGCGGCAACGAGCTGTTTCGGCGGTTTCAGTTCAACCTTCCCTTTCTGACGGCGCTCAAGTCGGGCGCGATGAAGTTCGACTACGGCGCCCGCACGATCTATTGCTGCGGAGGCCTCGACGAAGCTGAAGGCCGGCTGATCGTCGACCTAGTGCGAAAACGGCTGCCCGCGCCGATCACCGATCAGGTATCGGGCCCCTCCCGAAGCCGTTAGGAGCCGCTCCGCCGCGCGGCCTCGGCCATTTCGATGCCGCGGCGGCGGGAGGCGTCGAGGGTGCGCAGGAGGAGCGGCTTCAGGCCCTCCTCGGCGTCGAGCACCTTGAGCCCCGCCTCGGTGGTGCCGCCGGGGCTGGCGACGCGGCGGGCGAGCTCGGTCGGGGGGACGTCGGAGGCGGCGGCGAGGGCGGAGGCGCCTTCGGCCATGCGGATGGCGAGGCGGCGGGCCCGGTCCTCGGGCAGGCCGAGCGCGACGGCGGCCTCGGCGAGCGCATCCAGGAAGCGGTAGAGGAAGGCGGGCGCGGCGGCGGTGAGGTGGCCGGCGAGGGCGAACAAGGCCTCGTCATCGAACCACTCGACATGGCCGAGGGCGGCCATCAGAGGCTCGATGGTACGGAGCGCTTCGCTCTCGCCCTCGCCGTAGAGGCCAACCACCCCCTTTCGCAGCCCGACCGGCGTGTTGGGCATGGCGCGGACGATCGTGCGCGGCGCGGGGAAGCGCTGGCGGAGCGCCGCCACCTCCACGCCGGCGAGGATGGAGACGAGGATCGTCTCGGGAGCGAGCACCGGCGCTAACGTCGGCGCGACCTCGTCCAGCTTCTGCGGCTTGACGCCGAGCAGGACGATCGCCGGCACCTCGTCCTCCGGCAGCGCGGTGAGCATCCGCACCCCCTCCCCCGCCGGTTTTCCGCTCGGCCGCACGACGGTGATCTCGCCCGGATCGGCGCCGGCATCCAGCCAGCCCTTCAGCATCGCCCCGGCCATGTTGCCGCAACCGATGAGGAACAGGGGACCGGGGAGGAGGGTGGAGTCGGTCATCTCTTTCTCGTCATTCCCGCGAACGCGGGAACCCATGCAGCGTTGGAAACACGCAGCCTCTAACGGAAAGGTACGGTGACGCTCCAGCGCCTTCTGGATTCCCGCTTTCGCGGGAATGACGTTAGGCCTCGCCCTGCGTCTCGATCAGGGCCGCGGCGATGGCTTCCTGGGGGGTCTTGCCGGCCCAGAGGACGAACTGGAAGACCGGATAGAAGCGCTCGCATTCCTCGATCGCGGTCTCAACCAGGGTCTCGGCCTGCTGGAGCGAGAGGACGCCGCCTTCCTCGCCTTCCAGCAAAGCGGCGTGGCGGAAGAGGACAAGGCCGCTGTTGCTCCACAATTCGAAATGGCCGAGCCAGAGCTGCTCGTTGACGAGGCCGATCGTCTCGTAGACCTGCGCGCGCTTGTCGGCGGCGACGCGGATGTCGGGAAGCGCGAGGAACTGGAGGACGTGGTCCTCGTCCCGCCAGACGGCGCGAAGCTCGTATTGCGCCCAGCTGCCCTGGAAGTTGGCGACGATCTCCTCGTCGCCGCCGCGCTCGTAAACCCAATTATGGGCGCTGAAATAATGTTCGAGCATGTCGATGGGAGCGCTCGTCTCCCGCTCCAGCTCGTATTCGTCGACGTTCATTTCGCGTCCCCGGCCCGCGTTTGTTCACGCGCGAATCTGCCGGTCACGCCTCTAAAGCGCAAGGGGAGCGGCCGAAAGCACATGGATTATGTTGTGGATTACGCGCCCGGCGGCGCGGAAGTTGTGGATTTCTTGCCCTTGGCGGGGCCGAACACCGGCTTCGCGGCGGCCGCGGCGTTTTCGAGCGCGTCGAGCCGGGTCTTGAGCGCGTGATTCTCCTCGCGGGCGGCGACGGCGATCGCCTTCACCGCCTCGAACTCGTCGCGGCTCACCATGTCGAGGCCGCCGATCCATTCGCGCATCCGCTCGCGGAAAGCGCCCTCGGCTTCGCGGGTCATGCCGGCGAAGGTGCCGGCGGCGCCGTTCATCACCTTGACGAAATCGCCGAACAGGCGGTTTTCGGACTGCATATCGTCCTCCTCGGACTGAAAAAGGGTCAGAGCGGGATATCGGTTCCCGAAGCGGGCGCTGCAAGCTCCGCCTGCGGATTGAGGTGCTCGATGGCCAGGTTGAGCGCGCCGGCGAAGACGAGCCAGGAGAGATAGGGCAGCATCAGCAGGCCCGCGGCGCGGCGGATGCGGAAGAAGAGGATGCCCGTCGCGGCGGCGATGACGACCATCGCGACGATCACCCAGAAAGCGAGGCTCACCTTGTGCGCGGCGAAGAAGAGCGGCGACCAGCTGTAGTTGAGGAGGAGCTGGACGAGGAACAGCGTGAGCGCCAGAGGCCGGCCCCTGGCACCGCGGGCGTGGAGGATCAGCGCGAGCGCCAGGCCGAGGCAGATGTAGAGGATCGTCCACGCGACCGGGAAGGCGGACGGTGGCGGCATGAAGTCCGGCTTGCGCAGGGCGGCGAACCAGGGATTGCCTGCGGCCGACCCGGCGGCGACTCCGGAGAAGGTGCCGAGCAGCAGGATCAGCGGCACCGTCACCAAAGCCCAGCGCAAATAGGACATGCGCAGCTGCGCGCGGGAGGCGATTGCGGTCATCGCTCGCGGCTAGTGGCGGCGGGGGGCGGGATCAAGCCTTTCGCGCCGCGAGCAGGAACTCGACATTGCCTTCCGGCCCGGTGATCGGGCTCTGGACGATGCCGTCGACCGTCCAGCCGCGCGAGGCGACCCAGGCCGCCGCGGCGGCGCAGACGCGTTCGTGGACGGCGGGATCGCGGACCACGCCGCCCTTGCCGATCTCGCTCCGCTCCGCCTCGAACTGCGGCTTGACGAGCGCGACGAGACGGCCGCCGGGCTTGCCGAAATCGAGCCCCTTGTCGAGCACTTTGGCGAGCGAGATGAAGCTCGCGTCGCAGACAACGATGTCCACCGGCTCAGTGACGATATCGGACGTGAGGTAGCGGGCGTTGGTCTTCTCGTGCACGACCACGCGCGGATCCTGGCGCAATTTCCAGGCGAGTTGATTGGTGCCGACGTCGACAGCGAACACCTTCACCGCGCCACGCTGGAGCAGCACGTCGGTGAAGCCGCCGGTGGAGGCGCCGACGTCGAGCGCCACCGCCCCCGTCACGTCCCAACCGAAATGGTCGAGCGCATGGGCAAGCTTCATGCCCCCGCGCGAAACCCACGGATGCTCCCGCCCCCGCACCTCCAGTGCCGCGTCCTCAGGGAGCGCCTGCCCCGCCTTCTCGATCTTCCGCTCGCCGGAGAAGACGAGCCCGGCAAGGATCAACGCCTGCGCCTTCGCCCGGCTCTCGGCGAGGCCGCGGTCGACGAGCAACTGATCGGCGCGTGTCTTCATTCGGCGGCGGGCGGCTCGGGGGCCGAAATTTGGTTCACGCGAAGACGCGAAGACGCGAAGGGGCCATGATTGTTCACGACCCGCTTCAGTCCTTCTCGAAAAGTGCCGCCGCCGAAATTCATCAGCAGCCCTAAGGGCTGCTTTGTGAGTCGCAAGTAGGTAAGCAACTGCCGTCCATGCACCGGCGCGAGCCGGTCTATCGATTTGATTTCGATGATCAGCCGGCTTTCCAGCAGGAGGTCTGCACGAAAGCCCTCCCCTAGGACCATCCCGTCGAATTCGATCGCGATCGGCTTCTGCCGCTCGACGAAAACACCGCGGCGAACCAGGCTCGCCTCCATCACCGCCTCATAGACGGTTTCGAGAGGTCCCGGCCCGAGCTCCTTGTGAATCCAGAAACCGCAGTCCACCGCCAGGGTGGCAAGTTCCTCAACGTCCCGCACGGCGCCCCCTTCGCGTCTTCGCGTCTTTGCGTGAACCATCATGCAGCCTTGCCGCCTCACGAGCGAGAGCGAATTAGACTCTCCTTGCCAGCAGCAACACAGATGCAGATTCTGCATCTACTATTGTCTATCTTTGCAGTTGAGAATGGCTGGACCGCTGCTAAACGCGTGTTCCGGGAGCGAAACGGCTCCCGCAAGACCAGAAGGAAATGACAATGCGTATGTTCGAGACTGTGACGTTGGGGCTGGTTGCCCTTGCCGTCCAGCTGCTCGTCGTCGCGACGGTTCTCGCCTGAGAGCCGCGCCGATGAGACGGCCCCGCTGAGCCGCCGGCATCCCCGGCGGCTCTTTGCGTTTTAGCGCGTGCGCGTGCGGAAGAGCAGCTGGTACGGTTCGGACGAGACGCCGTTCAGCCCGCGGAAGTTCATGTACGGCAGGCGATTGAACCAGATTTCGTACTGGCGCCCCGGCACCGCCGTGCAGCGCAGGGTGAAGGTCCGCGCATTGCGGGACAAGATCGGCGGATAGGCGCAATCCGGATAGGTTTCCGGTGACGTGCGCGTGTAGGAATAGCTGCCGTCCGCCATCGGCTGGTCGAAGGTGACGGTGAGCAGGAACGGCCCGGGCGGGATGGCGGCGCCACGAGCGGGGCTGGTCGCCACCACCCGCGGCGGCGCAGTTGGCGAGGTCGGCGCGGCGGCATCATGCCTGTTCGAGCTCAGGGCGAGGGCGGCAACGGCAATGAAGATCATGGCGAGTCCGATCGTTAGCTGGCGGCTCGGGCGGCGTGCGCCCGCGATGCCGGCATAGGAGCGGCGGCGAAGCGCCACGCCAAGGCCGATTTCCTTGTTCCCGAACAATTCGTCTCCTTCATGGGCGGCGAGGAGCCGCGCGGCCTCGCGGCTGCTGGAGACGCCGAGCCGCCGCCGCGAATCCCGCAGCCGCTCGTTGACGACGTTGACCGAGAGGCCGAGCGCGCGGGCGATGCTCTTGGCGTCGTGGCCGCGGACGAGCAGGCGCAGCACCTCCCGCTCCCGCTCCGGGATGTTCTGGATGTCCCGATCCGCCGTCATTCGCGCCCCCTCGCGTCGGAGGTTAGGACGGCAGCCACGCCGGTCAAGCGCCCGCCAAGTCGCGCGGCGGGTGTTCCCCGGCGTTCAGCGCAGTCGGACCGCCTCCATCTGGTCCAGATCGCGCTGCATGGTCTGCCGGCGCTTCTCGAATTCCTTGAGCGCGGCGACGAATTGCACGGAGATCGGGGAGACGGGGACGGTCTGATCCGCAGCGCCCGGCCTGGGCAGGCGCCCCGCCAGCCTCGCGATCTCGTGCGTCAGGCGCGCCATGTCCGGGATCCGGGTGCGTTGGTCCTCGGTGCAGCCGTCCAGGTCTATGGCGGCGTAGCGGCGGCTCATCGTCTCGAACGCGGCGGGCAGCCCCGGCCCGGGATGCGCCTGCGGAGACACGTCGGGCGCGGCGGGAATCTCCACCATCCGGCGCTGGCAGGCGATCTCGCCGGCGACCGGATCCTTGGTGGAGCAGGCGCCGAGGATCAGCGCCGCAGCCACCACCGCCGCGCGCGCGCGGCTCAGGCTCTTGCCCCCTCGATCACCCCCGCGCTGTTGTGGCGGAGGGCCTTCAGCACCGTGTCGACGATGGCGCCGGCGTCGAGGCCGGCTTCCTCATATTGGCGCTCGGGCTTGTCCTGGTCCTGGAAGCGGTCGGGGAGGCGCATGGTGCGCAGCTTGAGGCCCGCATCGATCAGGCCGAGATCGCTCGCCAGCGTCAGGACATGGGCGCCGAGGCCGCCGATCGCGGCTTCCTCGACCGTCACCGCCACTTCGTGCGTGGTGACCAGGCGGCGGATCAGCTCCTCGTCGAGCGGCTTCACGAAGCGGAGGTCGGCGACGGTGGTGGAGAGGCCCCTGCCCTCCAGCGCCTCGGCGGCCTTGAGCGCCTCTTCCAGCCGCGTGCCGAGCGAGAGGATCGCGACCTTCTTGCCCTCGCGGACGATGCGGCCCTTGCCGATCTCGAGCCGCTGCGGCGTCTCGGGGAGCGGCACGCCGGTGCCGTTACCGCGAGGATAGCGGACCGCGATCGGGCCGTCGTCGTGCAGCGCCATGGTGTGGACCATGTGGACCAGCTCCGCCTCGTCGGCGGGGGCCATCACCACGAAATTGGGCAGGGTGCCGAGGTAAGCGAGATCGAAGCTGCCGGCATGGGTCGCGCCGTCGGCGCCGACCAGCCCGGCGCGGTCCATGGCGAAGCGGACGGGGAGGTTCTGGATCGCGACGTCATGAACCACCTGATCGTAGGCGCGCTGCAGGAAAGTCGAATAGATGGCGCAGAACGGCCGCATGCCTTGGGCGGCGAGGCCGGCGGCGAAGGTTACCGCATGCTGCTCGGCGATGCCGACGTCGAACATCCGCTCGGGAAAGCGCGCGCCGAATTTGTCGAGCCCCGTGCCCGAAGGCATGGCGGCGGTGATCGCCACCACCTTCTCGTCGCGCGCGCCTTCCGCGACCAGCGCCTGCGCGAACACGGCGGTGTAGCTCGGCGGCCCCGGCTCGCCCTTTGCCTGGACGCCCGAGACGACGTCGAACTTCTGGACGCCGTGATATTTGTCGGCCGCCGCCTCGGCCGGACCATAGCCCTTGCCCTTCTTGGTGACGACATGGACCAGCATCGGCCCCTCGTCGGCATCGCGGACATTCTCGAGGATCTGCACCAGCCGCTCGACATTGTGGCCGTCGACAGGGCCGACATAATAGAAGCCCAATTCCTCGAAGAGGGTGCCGCCGGTGGCGAGGCCGCGGCCGAACTCCTCCATCTTGCGGGCGAGATTGTGGAGCCGGCTCGGCAGCTTGCGGGCGAAGCGCTGGGCGAGGTGCCGCAGCGTCAGATATTTGGGCGAGGAGACGAGGCGCGCGAGATAGTGCGACAGTCCGCCCACCGGCGGCGCGATCGACATGTCGTTGTCGTTGAGGATGACAATCAGCCGGTTGCCGGCGGCCTCGGCATTGTTCATCGCCTCATAGGCCATGCCGGCCGACATGGCGCCGTCGCCGATCACCGCGATCGCCTTCCCCGGTGCGCCGGACAGCTTGTTGGCCACCGCGAAGCCGAGCGCGGCCGAGATCGAGGTCGAGCTGTGGGCGGCGCCGAACGGATCGTATTCGCTCTCCGCCCGCCGGGTGAAGCCGGAGAGGCCGCCGCCCTGGCGCAGCGTACGGATGCGGTCGCGGCGGCCGGTCAGGATCTTGTGCGGATAGGCCTGATGGCCGACGTCCCAGATCAATCGGTCCGCGGGCGTGTCGAAGACGTAGTGGAGGGCGACGGTGAGCTCGACGACGCCGAGCCCCGCGCCGAGATGGCCGCCGGTGACCGACACGGCCGCGATCGTCTCCGCGCGCAGCTCGTCGGAGAGCTGGCGCAGCTGCTCCGGCTTCAGCGTCCGGAGGTCCGAAGGAATGTGGACCCGGTCGAGCAGAGGCGTTGCGGGGCGGTCGGTCATCGCGGCTGCATATGATCCCTGTCTGCGGCCGGAGCTAGTAAAAAGCGGCCATTTTGTCGAATGTTGATGACGTGCAGACGCGGTGCAGAACCGCGTTCAATGCGGCACCGGCGCTCCGTGCATGATGAACTCGATCGTCTGCAGCGACACGGCTGCGACCGGCCGGCCGTCGGCGCCGATCGCCGGGTGAAAGCGCGCGTTGCGCTTCAGCGCGCGGCAGGCCGCTCCATCCAGATCGGCGTCGCCACTGCCAGCAACGATAGCGCAGTCCGTGACCTGCCCGTTCGCATCGACGGCCAGGCGCGCCACGACCGTCCCCGTCGCCTTGTGGGCCATGGCAGCGGTGGGATAATCCGAGTCGTTCATCCATTTCTCGAAGTCGACGGCCCGCGGCGGCTCGGCAAGCGCGGCGGCCGCCTTGAGATCGATGCCCCAGGCCGTCACCAGCGCGTCGTTGCAATCGTGCAGCGCGGCGATAGCCTTGCTGGCGCCCGGAAGCGGGATCGACAGGGCGACCTCGCCGCGAACGCGGACGTCGAGCCGGTTCGCCGCCGCCAGCGCGTTGAGGAAGCCGGACCGGCCGGACATCTGGATGATGCGACCGGCGGGGCTCTTGCCGAGCGGCACCGTGATCGGCTCCGCCTCGAACGTCGAGCCGGCCGGCGCCAGCACCAGCTCGACCTTCGCCGCATTGGGAATCTTGCTGCCGTGCCAATCGGCCTTGGCGAGGAGCAGGTCCGGCCACGTATGGCCGGGGATCAGCCGGATCGCGAAGGTGAGCGGATCCGCTCCCTCGGTCGTCCGGATGAGCGAGCAACGCTGGGACCCGTAGTCGATCGCCCAGGCGGCGCGGGCCGTCTGCGCCTCCGGCCGCGCCGTCGTCGGGACCGGCGGCGGGGGCGCCGGCGCCGCGGCGACGGCCGATGCGAAGATCAGCCCCGAGATCAAAGATTTGGCCACGATACCCCCTTGCTGGCTAACTGCCTCGCACAAAAAGGCTCTTTATTCCAGCCTCTTAAGCCGGCGCGAACGGCACCAGCATCGGCGTCCGCCGCGCGTAGATGTCGTAAGCCTCGGCGCCGAGCTCGCGGCGGAGGAAGCTCTCCTCCGTCTTCGCCTTCGCCGCCATGACGACCGTCAGCAGGACCGCGCCGGCGAGCGCGGATGGACTCGCCTTCATCAGCGCCAGGCCGAGGATCGCGGCGATGAGGCCGGTGTAGATCGGGTGGCGGACGAGACGGTAGGGTCCGGTGTCGACCACCCTGTGACCTTCGCGGATGGTGAGCATGCCGGACCAGAGCCGGCCGAGATGGAGCCGCGCCCACCAGGCGAAGGCGAAGCCGGCGAGCTGGACGGCGACCAGGGCCCAGGCGAGCGCCGGGTCCTCCCACCAGAGCGGCCGCAGCCACAGCGGCGGATGATGCGTCGCGCGCGGGCCGAACCATTCGGGACGTATGAACAGTAGGCCGAAGCCGAGGACGAACGCGACGAGGTAGAACAATCGACGCCACAGCCTCTCGCGAGTGACGGCGCGGGCGGTCCAGAGCATCGCCGCGTGCCAGCTCAGCAGGAAGCCCAGCCAGAGCAGGATGGCGGCGAGCTCGGGGCTCATGGCGCCCTCAGCGCAGCCCCCGGCTTTTCTGCCATTTCGGCAGCAGCACCCGCCGGACGATCAAAGTCACCGCGACGAGCGGCAGCATCACCGAGGCGAAGCGGTCGGCCGGCATCAGCAGGACCGGCAGGAACAGGATCGGCAGCGTCATCGTCGTCGCGCTGCGAACGATTCGGTCGTGCCGGCTGATGGAGGGCATCATAAGGCCCGGTCGGAAGGCGGCGTACCACCACATTGCGGAATTCAGCAGGCCGCAGATGAACATGGTCAGGCCGTAGACCCGAAACCGGGCATCGCCGCCGCTTTCGAGATAGAGGCTGCGGATCGTCGCCGGGATCAGCGCGATCATGCACAGCATGGCGAGCGTCATGAACGTGAGCGGCCCGTCCACTCGCCGCAGCCGCGCGAACAGGTTGCGGTTGCTGACCCAGAAGATGCCCGCGACGAAGAAGCTGAGCCCGTAGGCGGCCAGGCTGCGCCGGCTGTCGTAAAGCATCGTCCCGAGGCTCGCGGCCTGGGCGGGAAGGCGGACGTCGAGCGCGGCCAGCGTCGTCGCGATGGCGAAGATGCCGTCCGAGAGCATGATCAGCCGGTCGTAGGAATGGCGGCGGACATGCTCGTCCAGCCCCTCGACCGTGGAGAGGGATTCGGGCTCGCTCATGCGTGCGGCAACGCGCGGATCATGGCGGGATTATGGGAGGGGAGGAAGCGACGGGCTAGATGGAAAGTGGCGCCGCCGAAACGAGCTTGAGCAAAGCTACCCGTTTTCGCTCGTCCCGAGCGAATGTCTGCGGCTTACAGCTAATCCTTCCGGCAATCCTCGCAGGTGCCGCGGACTTCTATGACGGGCCGGTCGGGCGCGAAGCCGGCCTGCTTTGCCGCCGCGCGCACGCCGCCGGCGAGGGTGTCGTCATCGAGATGGGTGGTCTGCCCGCAATTGTCGCAGATCAGGAAGATGCAGTCGTGCAGACAGGCGGGATGGTCGTTGGCGACATAGGCGTTGGCGCTCTCCACCCGCCGCGCGACGTTCGCGTTCACGAACAGGTCGAGGATCCGGTAGACGCTGTTGGCGGCGACACGGCGTCCCTGGTCCTTCGAGACCTGATCGGCGATGTCGTAGGCGGAGGCCGGGCGGTCGAAGCTGGCCAGCGCATCGAACACGGCGGCCCGCATCGTCGTCCACTGCTCGCCCGAGGCTTCCATGGTCGATTGCGCGGCGCCGGCCAGCGAGGCGGGATCGCCGTGCTCGTGATGATGCCGGGCGTCGTGCGGGTGCGGGGCCATGGACGAGATTTAATCACTTGCCGGGGTCGCGGCAAGAAGGCTGCGGCTCAGAGGGTCGCGCGGCGGTTCAGATCGTGGCCGAGGGCGAGGATGCAGACGCCGAGGATCGTGTAGACGGTGCCGGAGCCGCCCTCGGGCAGGCTGAGCGACCCGGCCATCACGCCGAGACCGAGCCCGCCGATCGCCGAGGGCATCATGAAGCCGTGATCGACGATGCCGCGGCCGAGCGCGACGATGCCGATGCCGATGGCGAAGGTGAGGCCGACCTCGTGGATCATCGGGTTCAGTAGGAAGCCGCCGGCCGTCGCGAGCAAGGCGACGAAGATCGCGCTGGCGACGCAATGGACGAGACAAAGGCCCGACAGGCCGATCGCCAGCCGGTCGAACAACCCCCTGCGGGCCGCCGTGAGAAAGATGCTGTCACCCATATGTTGTCGGCTAGATACTCCGCTCTTCGTGAAGTTACAACATCACACGTTAGGAAAAAGTTGCATTGAGAAGCGCAGCGCGGGGCGCCATAGGCACGCCATGGCCACCACCGCCGCCGTTCCCCCAGCGCCCCCGCGCACGCGTCCGCTCGCCATCTCCAACTGGCTGCTGCTCGTGGCGGCTCTGGTGCTGGCGATGGTGGTGGTCGGCGGGATTACGCGGCTGACCGAATCGGGCCTCTCGATCGTCAAATGGGAACCGATCTCGGGCGCGCTGCCGCCGCTCGGCGATTCCGCCTGGCAGGCCGAGTTCGCCGCCTACCGGCACAGCCCGCAATATCAGCTGGTCAACAGCGGGATGACGCTCGACGACTTCAAGACGATCTTCTTCTGGGAATATGTCCACCGGCTGCTCGGGCGGCTGATCGGCTTCGTCTTCGCGCTGCCGCTCATCTGGTTCGCCTGGAAGCGGGCGATTCCGAAACGCTATGGCTGGAAGCTCGTCGTCATTCTCGCGCTCGGCGGGCTGCAGGGGGCGATCGGCTGGTGGATGGTCGCCTCGGGCCTGGTCGACCGGCCGGAGGTGAGCCACATCCGCCTCGCCATCCACCTGCTGACCGCGCTCACCATCTTCTCCGCAAGCCTGTGGGTGGCGCTGGACCTGCGCGCGCTCGCCCGCGATCCCGAGGCGCGGCCGGCGCGGATGCCGACGGCCGGGATCTGGACGCTCTGCCTGCTCGTCCTGCAGCTGATGTACGGCGCCTATGTCGCTGGGCTCCGCGCCGGCTATGCCTATGACACCTGGCCGAAGATGGGCGACGAATGGTTCCCGAGCGGCACGCTTATGCTGCACCCGTGGCTCCTGAACCTCGTCGACAATGAGATCGTCGTCCAGTTCATCCACCGCTGGCTGGCTTTCGGGGTGGCGGCGATGGTCGTGCTGCTCGCCGCCCTCGCCTGGCGCCGCGGCCGGCGGCCTTATGCAATTGCCCTGCTGATCGCGGTCGCCCTCCAGATCTCGCTCGGCATCTCGACCCTGCTCAGCGGCGTCTTCGTCCCGCTGGCGGCGTCGCATCAGGCCATGGCGGTGCTGCTGCTGGCGACGATCCTGGCGACATCGCATGCCCTGGACGGGCGCACGGCGTGACCCGTATCGTCACCGTCTACGCCACCTTCGCCGACGCGGACGAAGCCGCCTCCATCGCCCGCACCCTCGTCGAAGAACGCCTCGCCGCCTGCGCCAACATTCTCGGCCCCTGCCGCTCGATCTATCGCTGGCAGGGCAAAATCGAGGATGCGGAGGAGATCGCGGCCCTGTTCAAGACCACGGCGGAGGGCGCCGACGCCCTGATCGCCAGGCTCGCCGAGCTCCACAGCTATGACGTACCGGCCGCCGTGGCCTGGCCGATCGACGGCGCTCACCCACCTTATGCCGAGTGGGTGGCGGAGTCGGTCAGAGGCGCAGGCGCCCCTCGGTCCGGTTGACGTCGACCATCGCCACCATCGCCAGCCAGCGCCGCCCCCGCCCCTCCGCGAAGCCCAACTCCACCGGCCCCTCGCGCGGCTCCGCATAGGTGCCGAACAGCCGGTCCCAGACCGGCATGTCGCCGAAATTGCGGGCATGGACGTCGCGCTCGTGGTGAAGGAGGTGCGCCTCCGGCCGCTGGATGAACCAGCCGGTCCAGGCCGGCGTCCGCACGTTCCAATGCTGATAGAGGGCGATCAGAAAGCCGCTGACGCCCGCCACCGCGCCCGCTTCCGGGGTGATGTTGAGCAGCCCGGCCGCGACCAAAGTCATCATCACCTGGACGATCACGTCGACCGGATGGAAGATCATCGCCGAGGCGATGTCGACGCGGGCGACGCCGTGGTGAAGCTGGTGGCCCATCCGCCAGAGCAGGTCGAACCGGTGCTGGATGCGATGCGTCCAATAGGTGAGGAAGGTGGTGAGGACGACCGTCGGCACCGCCGCCCACAGTCCCCAGCGACCGAGGTCGACGAGCGTCATGGTGGGCAGATAGGGGATGACGAGAAGCGGGAAGAGCGCGTTGACCGCCAAGGTGACGATCAAGGCCGCGAAGCCGATCAGCCGCCAGTGCCGCACCGGCGGCATCGACCGTCCCGACGGCATGAAAGCCTCGACGCCCATGAACAGGATGAAGACGACCGGCAGCGACAGGCCGGCGATTGTCGGTACGTCCATCGAAAGCCCCCTCTCCGAATGACGTGGTCTGGTAAGCGGCTTATACAGAAGTCCGCCGCCTTCCGCCAAGGGGGCGCAAGCGCAGAGGTATTATCGTACCTCTCGTGAAAAGCCTGCTTTTCCTTGACTTCTGTGCCCTCTGCCGCCATTTGCCGGCCGTCGGCGCCGCCCCAATGAGGCGGCGCTCTCCTTTTGCACAAGAGGTCCACGCCATGAAGGCGCTGATGAAGACCACCAAGTCGGTGAAGCCGGCGGAGGTGGAGAAGAAATGGCATCTGATCGATGCCGACGGGCTGGTGGTCGGGCGGCTCGCCACGATCGTCGCCAACATCCTGCGCGGCAAGCATAAGCCGAGCTACACGCCGCATGTCGATTGCGGCGACCATGTCGTGATCATCAACGCCGACAAGGTCCGCTTCACCGGCAAGAAGCTGCAGGACAAGATCTATTACCGCCATACCGGCTATGTGGGCGGCATCAAGAGCGTCACCGCCGGCAAGATGCTCGAGGGCAAGTTCCCCGAGCGCGTGCTGGAGAAGGCGGTCGAGCGCATGATCCCGCGCGGGCCGCTCGGACGCGACCAGATGCGCGCTTTGCATCTCTATAACGGCACCGAGCATCCGCACGGCGGCCAGAACCCCGAAACCCTCGACGTCGCGGGCATGAACCGCAAGAACAAGGTGGGTGCCTGATGTCCGACAATCGCCAGTCTCTTTCCGATCTCGCCGGCCTGACCGGCGCTGCCCCGCCGCCCGCTCCGACCGCGGACGCCCCCGCGGGCGATGAAGCCGTAGCCGCCGCCCCTGCCCAGCCCGCCGCTCCGTCGGCGCCCTTGCGCGAGCAGCAGCTCGACAAGCAGGGCCGCGCTTATGCGACCGGCCGCCGCAAGGACGCCGTCGCCCGCGTCTGGCTGAAGCCCGGCAGCGGCTCGATCGTCGTCAACGGCCGCGACCAGGCGATCTATTTCGCCAGGCCGACGCTGAGGCTGGTCATCAACCAGCCGTTCGACGTCGCCGAGCGGCGCGACCAGTATGACGTGATCTGCACCGTGACCGGCGGCGGCCTTTCGGGCCAGGCCGGCGCGGTCAAGCACGGCATCGCCCAGGCGCTGACCCGCTACGAGCCGGCGCTTCGCGCCGCCGTCAAGCAGGCCGGCTTCCTCACCCGCGATCCGCGCGTCGTCGAGCGCAAGAAGTACGGCCGCGCCAAGGCTCGCCGCAGCTTCCAGTTCTCGAAGCGCTAAGGCTTCCGTTCAAATCGAGGGAGGCGGTCCGGAAACGGGCCGCCTTCTTTGCGTCTATGGATCAGGCCGCCGCGTATTCGTCGCGGCGCTTCCACCACGGGCCGCTCTCGTTGCGGCCGAGCGGCGCGCGATCGAGCCACGGGTACATGCCCCAGAGCGCGTCGAGGCCGCGCGCGTAGGTGGAATAGGTGTGATAGGTCGCGCCGTCCTCGCGCACGAACGCGCTCATCCCCGGCAGCTCGCGCAAATAGGTCCGCCCGTCGACCCCGCACATCGCCGCATGGCCGGGGCCCTGCATCTCGCGCGGGAGCGGCGGCTTCTCCTGGAAATTATATTCGTAGCCCGCGTCCTGCTGCGCCTCGGTGAAGCCGACGCTATAGTCCGAGTTGAAGTCGCTCCCGAACGAGGAGGTCCAGGGAAAGGTCCAGCCGAGCCGCTGCCTGTACCCCCGCAGCTTGTCGAGCGGCGCCCGGGAGACCGCCCACAGCATCAAATCGTGCTGCGCGAGGTGCTCCCAAAAACCGTTGAAGCCATCGGCGATCATCGAGCAGGACGGGCAGCCGGCCTTGTAGTCCGGGCCGAACATGAAGTGATAGACGAGGAGTTGCGAGCGGCCGCGGAACAGGTCGGCCAGCGAGGCGGTCCCCTCGTCGGTCTCGAAGCGATAATCCTTGTCGACGCGGACCCAGGGCAAAGCCTGGCGCTGTTGGGCGACGGCATCGCTCCGGCGGGTCAGCTCCTTCTCGGCCTTGAGCAGCTCCAGCCGCTCGTTCAGCCATTCCTCACGGGTGGCGATTCGGTGCGTCGTCATCTTTCTCTCCCTTCTGCGGCTGGGCGCGCCTGCCCCACCGAAACCAGGTCATGAGCCCGACGCCGCCGCCCGCCGAAGCGGCTCCCACGAGGGTCCAGGCGGCGACGGAGAGGCAGGCGGGGCACATGGCGCTTCCTCCAAATGCCGTGACGGTTCAGGCCGGAAGCCGGCGCTCATAATCCTCGCGCAGCCGGCGCACCTCGTCCCAGAACGGCGCGGGATTCTCGCCGCGCGCGCGGGCCGCCAGCACGTCGAGATGCGCATGCCAGCCGGAGGAGACGCCCAGCATCATGCCGCGGTTCGGCAGGCGCCGGTGGATCAGGGTGAGCAGCACCTCATCGCCCTGCGGCTCCAGCGCGATGGTGACGTCGCCGCTGCCCTCGAAGGTGAAGGTGAGCCGGCGCGGCGGCTCGATCTCGAGGATCCGGCTCTGCATCCGGTGCTCCGCGCCGAAGCCCTCGGGCCGCTCGCCGGGCGGATCGGTGAGATTGTCGTTGCGCCAGACCAATTCGAACGGCGCCCCAACCGTCGGCGCCATCTCGCCGGCGGCGAGCCACTGGGCGCGCAGGCCGCTCTCGGTGAGATAGGCCCAGACCCGCTCGATCGGACCGGGCAGCAGCCTCTGGATCCTGAGGGTGGTCGGCTCCATCAGCTCCCCGAAGGGGCTGGTCGGATGCTGGTTCATTTCTTTTCTCCCTCGGATTTGCGGCCAGCCTCGGCACGCAGCAGTTGCTCCAAAATGTCGAGGCGGCCGGCCCAGAATCGCTCGTAGAAGCCCAGCCATTCGTGGGCCGAGGCGAGCGGCGCCGGCTCGAGCCGACACACGTGAGTACGTCCCCGCACCTCGCGCCGGATCAGCCGCGCCTGCTCCAGCGCCTTGATGTGCTTCGACGCCGCCGCCAGCGACATGGCGAACGGCTCGGCAAGCTGCCCCACCGTCCGCTCTCCGCCCGCCAGCGCCTGCAGCATCTGCCGGCGCGTCGGATCGGCGAGCGCATGGAAGACGGTGTCGAGCTGGCGCGTTTGTGATTCAACCATGTGGTTAAATATCCCATCGATTCGAGAGAGAGTCAACCATTTGGTTGAGTGTTGCGTGGAGGAGCGCGTTGGCGGACACTGGCGCTCCATGCTGCGCCCCTTCGACCAGCCCGAGACCGCCGCCATCGTCGCCTTCCTCCGCGGGATCGGGATCCCGGTCGCCGCCGAACCGCTGCCGGACAGCTTCCTTCCCGGACTGACCGTCCGCGACGGCGGTCTCGTCGTCGATCCGGAGCGGCTGAAATGGCCGGGCGACCTGCTCCACGAAGCGGGCCATATCGCGATCACCGAGCCGGAGCGGCGACCGCGCCTCTCGGCGGTGAGCAGCGATCCCGGCGAGGAAATGGCGGCCATCGCCTGGTCCTGGGCGGCCGCGGCCGCGATCGGTCTCGCCCCTGAAATCGTCTTCCACGCCGATTTCGTCGGCGGCAGCGGAAATTTGATCGACGATTTCGCCGCCGGCTACGGTGTCGGCGTACCGATGCTCGTCTGGTTCGAAATGACCGTCGATCGAAGGGCGAAGGAGCCCGGCCGCGCGACGTTTCCGGAGATGGCGCGCTGGCTCCGCTGACGCCGGACCGGCGCCGGGTTTGACCGCAAACGGCGGAGTGTCGCCGGTTCGGAACCCGGGCAGACGCGGCGCATGGAACAGGATCGCGATTACGTGCTCGGCACCGATCCGGGCGAGATCGACAGGCTGGGGCTCCAGCATCGCGTCTGGCGTCCGCGCATGCTCGACGCCTGCCGCCGCGCCGGCATCGGCCCCGGCCGGACGGTGCTCGACGTCGGCGCCGGACCGGGCTTTGCCGCGACGGACATCGCGGAGATCGTCGGTCCCGCCGGGTGCGTGATCGCCGTCGAGCGTTCGCGCCGGTTTCTCGATGCCCTTGCGGAACGGGCCGAGTGCCTCGGCTTGGCGAACCTGCGGCTGCTCGAAGCCGATGTGACGGAAGGAGGGCTGGGCGAGGCCGTGGCCGACTCTGCCTGGTGCCGGTGGGTGCTGTCCTTCGTCGCCAATCCCTCGGGCACCGTCTCCCACATCGCGGCCGCGCTGCGGCCAGGCGGGACAGCCATTTTCCACGAATATGCCGATTATGCGAGCTGGCGGACGATGCCGCCCTCGCCGGAGATCGAGCGGTTCGTCCGCCTCGCCATGCAGAGCTGGCGCGACACGGGCGGGGAGCCCGACATCGCGCTGCGGCTGCCAATGTGGCTCGAGGCGGAGGGGCTGGAGATCGTCTCGGTGCGGCCGCTGGTCGAGATCGTCGGCCGCGAGGACTTGGCCTGGCAATGGCCGGCCGCATTCCTGGCGAGCGGCGCGAACCGGCTCGCGGAGCTTGGCTATGTCGATGGGGAGGAGGCGGAACGGCTCGCCGGCGCGCTTGAGCGGATGCCGCAGGGCACACGCATGATGACGCCGCTGGTCGCCGAGATCATCGCGCGGAAACGGGGCTGAGCATCCGTCTTTGCAACGAGCCGCCAACTTCGCTCGTCCCGAGCGTAGTCGAGGGGCGCCCATGATGAGTCCATGCCGGCGCCCCTCGACTACGCTCGGGACGAGCGGAAGTCTGTGTGGACTGGCAACAGGCTACCGGTCGACCGTCGCCATCCCGCGTTCGTGATAGCGCGGACCCGCCGCGGCACCCGGCGGGAGGATCTCGTCCAGCCGCGCCAGCTCCTCGCGGCTGAGCCGGATGTCGAGCGCGGCGATGTTCTGGTCGAGATAAATTCGGCGCTTGGTGCCGGGGATCGGGACGATGTCCTCCCCCTGCGCCAGCACCCAGGCCAGAGCGAGCTGGGCGGCGGTGACGCCCTTCTCCCGTGCCATTCGCTCGATCTCGTGGACCATCGCGATGTTCTTCTCGAAATTCTCG
Organism: Allosphingosinicella sp.; assembly: GCA_036269695.1. Lineage (GTDB taxonomy): Bacteria > Pseudomonadota > Alphaproteobacteria > Sphingomonadales > Sphingomonadaceae > Allosphingosinicella. The sequence continues at coordinate 25,038 of DATBDY010000043.1, forward strand.
CCGGTGAAGCGGGGGTGGAAGCGGCGGAAATCGTCTTGCGGGAAATCCTCGGGCTTCGTGATCTGGCCGGTGAGGAAGCCGCGGCCGAGCGGGCTGTAGGCGACATAGCCGATGCCGAGCTCGCGCACCGTCGGCAGGATCTCGTCCTCGGCATCGCGGCTCCACAGCGAATATTCGGTCTGGAGGGCGACGATCGGATGGACGGCGTGGGCGCGGCGGACCGTCGCTGGCGCAGCCTCGCTGAGGCCGAGGAAGCGCACCTTCCCCTCCGCGACCAGCCCGGCCATCGCGCCGACCGTCTCCTCGATCGGCACTTCGGGATCGACCCGGTGCTGGTAGTAAAGGTCGATCGTCTCGACGTTGAGCCGCCTGAGGCTCGCGTGGCAGGCCGAGCGGACGTATTCGGGCCGGCCGCAGACGCCCTTGAAGCTGCCGTCCTCGCCGCGGACGTTGCCGAACTTGGTGGCGAGGAAGACGTCGTGCCGCCGCCCGGCGATGGCACGGCCGACCAGCTCCTCGTTGCGGCCGACACCGTACATGTCCGCCGTGTCGAGAAAGTCGATGCCGCGGTCGAGCGCGTGCTGGATGGTGGCGCTCGACTCCGCATCGTCGGCGGCACCGTAGAATTCGGACATGCCCATGCAGCCGAGCCCGATCGCCGAGACCTCCGGGCCGTCCCGCCCAAGCCGCCTTCTCTCCACCACGCTCGCTCTCCTCGCTATCGGCTGCCGGTCAACGAGTGCGCCGCTTCCGGGGTCCGTCGCGCGCGGCGATAGGCCGCGGCGGCCGCACAGGCAACGCCGCCCCTTCCCTTGCGGACGAAGCTGCGGCACCACCGGCTCATGCTCTACCTCGCGATCAAGGCGGCTCTGTCGGGCATCATCGTCGCCATCGTCTCGGAAGTGGCGCGGCGGTGGCCGGGCTGGGGCGGGCTGATCGCGTCGCTGCCGCTCGTGTCGGTGCTGGCCATGATCTGGCTGTGGCGCGACGCGCAGGATACGGGAAGGATCGCCACCCAGGCGGAAGCGACCTTTTGGTTCGTGATCCCGTCGCAGCCGATGTTTCTCCTGATCCCGTACCTGCTGCGCCACGGCTGGTCTTTCTGGGCGGCGCTGTGCGTCGGCTGCGCACTCACGATCCTGCTCTATTCGCTCACCCTCTGGATCGGGCCGAAGCTGGGCCTCAAGCTCTAGACCACCGCCGGGGAGGCGAGCCGGCATTCCTCCTCCGCCTCCACCGTCTCGACCTGGATCGTCGCGTGGGCGATGCGGAAGCGGCGGTGGAGCATGTCCGAGGCGTCGTGGAGGAATGCGTCGCCCGGCGTGCCGGCCGGCACGACGAGATGGCAGGTGAGCGCCACCTCGGTCGTGCTCATCGGCCAGATATGGAGGTCGTGGACGCGGCTCACCCCCTCCATTCCGGCGAGCGCCGAATGCACGTCGGCGGGGTCGATGTCCGCGGGCACCGCGTCGAGCGACATCGACACCGCATCGCGCAGAAGCCCCCAGGTGCCGGCGAGGATGAGCGCGGAAATGGCGAGGCTGACCGCGGGATCGAGCCATAGCCACCCGGTCTTCAGCATCACCAGCCCGGCCACGACGACTCCCGCCGCGATCGCCGCGTCCGCCGCCATGTGGACGAAGGCGCTGCGCACGTTGATGTCGTGCTTGCGGCCGCGCGCGAACATCAAAGCGGTCGCGGTGTTCACCAGGATGCCGATCGCGGCGACGATCGTCACCGTCACGCCGGAAACGGGCTCGGGATGGCTGAAGCGGTAGATCGACTCGAACGCGACGGCGCCGATCGCGACGAGCAGGAACACCGCGTTCAGCAAGGCCGCCAGCACCGAGGATTTGCGCAGCCCGTAGGTGAAGCGCTCGGTCGGCGCCTTGCGTGCCAGGGCCGTGGCGCCCCAGGCGACGACGAGGCCCAGCACGTCGGACAGATTGTGGCCGGCATCGGCGAGCAGCGCCATCGAGCCGGCCACAAGCCCGGCGCAAGCCTCCACCGCCACGAAGCTCAGATTGAGTACCGTCCCAACGAGAAAGGCGCGGCCGAAATCGGCGGACGCGTGGCCGTGCCCATGGCCGTGATCGTGATGGCCGTGATGATGGTGCAGCGACATCGGGCTCCCTCTAACCCGCGGCGGCCGCCCGGGCGAGCGGCTTCGTCGTGAGCCCCTCGTCGAAATGTCGAGTCGCCGACAGACAAGCCCCGTCTTGCTCTGCTAGGTCTTGTCGCCCGGGTAGTAGCGCGTCCTCTGGGCGCCGGAGTAGCGGGGTGCGATGATCGGGATTTCTTCTGTGGCACAGGCGTCCGGGCGCGGACCGGTCTGATGCCTTTCTCCAACAACCGCCTCCTCTCGACCTTCACCCTCGCCGACAGGGCGGTGATCGAGCCGTCCGCCACCGTCGTCGAGCTGCGTGCCGGCGACGTGCTGTTCGAGCCGGGCATGGACGTGCCCGCCACCCATTTCCCCTGCGCGGGCACCGTCGTCGCGATGGTGATCGGAGTCGCGGACGGTCACACCGTCGAGGTCGCGACGATCGGCAAGGAAGGTGCGGTCGGCGGTATCGTCAGCGGCGGCAAGGCACCGGCTTATGCGCGCGCGGTGGTCCAGGTGCCCGGCTTTGCATTGCGCGTCGACCTGAAGGCGCTGGAGGCGGCCAAGGCGCGCTCGCCGCTCATTCGCGACCTGTTCTCGCGTTATGCCGACGCCCTGCTCGCGCAGGTGATGCAGTCGGTCGCCTGCAACGCCTTCCATCCGCTCGAGGCGCGCTGCTGCCGCTGGTTGCTGACGGCGCAGGACCGGGCGGGCGGCAACCAGATCCCTCTCACCCAGGAATATCTCGCCGAAATGCTCGGCGTGCAGCGCACCACCGTCAGCGCCGTTGCCCGCATGCTGCAGGAGCAGGGCCTCATCCGCTACCGCCGCGGCTCGATCCAGATCGTCGACCGCGCGGCCGTCGAGAAAAGGTCGTGCGAATGCTACGAGGCCGTCGAACGGCATTTCCGCGAGGTCCTGCCGGAGATCCGGCCCCAGAAGATCGTGGACTCGGCCGACGCCGCTGACGGGACGAAATGAGAATGGCCACCGCCGTTCCGGAGGAGCTCGAACCGGAGCGGAGCATCGCGGACGCAGACCTCGATTCGATCCGGCTGCTCGAGCTTCGCCACCGGATGAAGAATTTGCTCGGCATCGTCCAGGCGGTCGCCAACCAGACGCTGCGCTCCGGATGCTCGATCGACGAGGCGCGCAAGGCGCTGGACGGACGGCTCGCCGCCATGGGCGTGGCGGTCGACATGCTCCTCAACACCGGCTGGACGGCCGCATCGCTGCGCGACCTGATCGGACGCAGCCTCGTCCACGCCGGCGGCCGCATCGAGGCCGAGGGACCGCATCTCGTCTTCAACGCCGACGCGGTGATGGCGCTCACCCTCGTCTTCCACGAGCTGGAGAGCAATTCGATCAAATATGGGGCGCTATCGGCCGAGGGAGGCAGGGTCGAGATTCGCTGGTCCGTGGCCTGCAATGGGACCGACCGGCTGGAGCTGGAATGGGCGGAGCGGAGCGGCCCGGCCTGCGCGCCGCCATCGCGCCAGGGCTTCGGCTCCCGCATGATCGCCAAGCTGATCGGCGGCCGCTTCCGAGGCACCGCCGAGACCGACTATCGGCCGGAGGGCCTGCGCTGGCGGCTCTCGGCGCCGCTGGCACGACTGTTGCCGTAAAGACACGGTTTCTCTTTTTCGTGACGGGCACGCAACTTTTCTGAGTCGCGCCTGTTGCTTGCTATGTGCGTTCCCAATCGCGCACATGTGACCGGTCAGGGGCGCCCTTTCCCCCACGAATGGGCGCCCCTTTTTTGTGTCCTCCATTCCCACCGATGGGATCCCGCTTTGACGCGCGGCAGCGCGAGTCTACGCACTTGCCGGGCGCCGCAACGAATCGGCGCGCATTAAAGCCGAAGGGGAGCGGAATGGGCAGGGAGAGACAAGCAGTAGGCCTGATCCTCATCGCAGGCTTCGCATTGCTCGCCGCCGCGCCGGCCGCGGCGCAGCCGCTCGCCACCGTCGATCGCCACGGCAGTCTCGTCGCGGTCGAGGCCTATGCGCCGAACATCGTCCACGTCACCCTCGCCCTCGATCCCGCGCTGGCGGACGCGCCGCCGGGCTATGGGATCGACGCCGCGCCCGATGCCGCCGGCTGGACGCACCGCACGGATGCTTCGGGCGATGTCTTCGCCTCACCGTCCCTCTCGCTCATTGTCGCGGCCGAGCCCTGGCCGAAGCCGCCGAGCCAGATGGAGCGCTATTTCGCCCCGTCCCTGCCGCCCGCGTCGCTGATCCTGCGCACCGGCGACGGCCGTGAGGTCGTGCGGATGGAAGGCTGGGAGATGGCGCCGCACACCGTCAACGGCGAGAAGACCTTCCGCGTCGGCGCGACCTTCTCCGATACGCCGGACACCCATTATTACGGCCTCGGCCAAAACCAGGAGGGCACCCTCGACCTGCGTGGCCGCACGATCGATTGCCGTCACAATTACGACGCGCCGGCGGGAGAGACGGTCTGCGTCCCGGTCCTCGTTACCAACAAGGGCTATGCGATCGTCTGGGACAATCCCTCCGCGACCACCGTGTCGCCGGGCCTGAACAACGCCACTCATTTCCAGTCCGACGTCGGCGAGCGCGTCTCCTTCTTCATCATCACCGGCGCCACCGCGGACGATCTCTATGCCGGCTATCGCAGGCTGACCGGCGAGACGCCGCTGCCGCCCAAGGCCGCCTTCGGGCTCATCCAGAGCAAGGCGCGCTACGAGAGCCAGCAGGAGCTGATGGGTATCGCCGAGGGCTACCGGCAGCGCGGCTACCCGCTCGATATCATGGTGCTCGACTGGTTCTACTGGACGCGGATGGGCCAGCTCGACATCGACCGCACCGCTTTTCCCGATCCCAAGGGCATGAACGACCAGCTCCGCCAATGGGGCATTCACAGCATCATCAGCGTCTGGCCGCGTTTCGAGCGGGAATCGCGCTATCATGACATGCTCGCGGCCAAGGGCTGGCTGCTGCACGACAGGGACGGCCATATCCCGGAGGGCCTGTCGGTCCGCTCCGACCGCGCCGGTGCGCTGATCGACAGCACCAATCCCGACGCGCGCGCCTGGTATTGGGGCAAGATCCGCGACAATATCGCCAGCCAGGGCTTCGACTGGTTCTGGCTCGACGAGACCGAGCCGGACCTGGTGCCGGACGGCTTCTTCTATTCGATCGGCTCGGGCGACCGGTACCACAACCTCTTCCCGCTCGTGCATACCGAAGGCGTAGCGGAGGGCTCCGCCCGCGACCGGCCGAATTTCCGCAATTTGATCCTCGCCCGCGCCGCCTATCTCGGCGCGCAAAGGACCGGCGCGATCTTCTGGTCGTCCGATGTGCAGGCGACCTGGGAGGCGCTGCGGCGGCAGGTGCCGGCCGGCCTCGACTTCACCGCGAGCGGCATCGCCTATTGGAGCAGCGACACCGGGGGCTGGCAATGGCCGCACGGGCCGAAGGCGCAGCACCCGCTGCTGGTCGACCCAGCGGGGGCGACCGCCATGGCGCCGGATTATGCGGATTATCCGGAGCTGTTCGTCCGCTGGTTCGAATATAACAGCTTGACGCCGACCCTGCGCATCCACGGCCAGCGGCCGGCGACCGCGATCTGGCAATATGGCACGGCGGCCGAGCCGATCCTCGCGAAGTTCCTGCGCCTGCGCTACGCGCTCATCCCCTATCTCTATTCGCTCGGGCGGCACACCTATGAGACCGGCGCACCGTTCATGCGTGCCCTGTTCATGGACTTTCCGGACGATCCCAGGGTCGTGAATATCGGTGACGAATATATGCTCGGCCCCGATTTCCTGGTGGCGCCGGTGACCGAGCAGGGCGCGACGAGCCGTTCGGTCTATCTTCCCGCGGGCGCCGATTGGTACGATTACTGGACCAATCGCCGCTATCCGGGCGGGCAAACGGTTGAGGCCGCGGCGCCGATCGACCGCATCCCGCTGTTCGTCCGTGCCGGCTCGATCCTGCCGGTCGGCGCTCAGGTGCCGAGCACGGCCACGCCGCAGAAGCTCGAGGCCATCCGAATCTATCCCGGCCGCGATGCGAGCTTCACGCTCTATGACGACGACGGCACCACCAACGCCTACCGCAAGGGCGGCGGCAGCAAGGCCGTGCTGCACTGGGACCAAGCGGTGGGGCGGCTCACCGCGTCCGGACGGCTGCCGACGGGCCAGGCCGTCGAAGGCCTCGTCCAGGTGGTGCAACCGCAATGAGGCGCGTCGGCCTGGCCCTGGCGCTTGCGCTCCTTGTGCCCTCAGCAGCGAGTACGGCACCCGCCGAACATTGGGTCGGCAGCTGGGCGAGCGCGCAGCAGGTGCCCGAGCCGCAGAACAGCCTCGCCGACACCGATCTCAGCGACACGACCCTGCGGGAGCATTTCCGGCTCAGCCTCGGCGGCTCCCACCTGCGCGTCCGCCTCTCCAATTTGTTCGGGACGCAGCCGCTCGTCATCGATGCGGCGACCGTCGGCCGCGCCGCCGATCCGGCCGGCAATGCGCTCGTCCCGGGCTCGGTACGGCCGCTCACCTTCGCCGGCGCGACCGAGGTGACGATTCCGGCCGGCGCCGAATATCTCTCCGATCCGGTGGCGCTCGACGCACCGCCGCTCGCCACCCTCGCGATCAGCCTCCACTTTCCGCACGCGCCGGCGCGCCAGACGGGTCATCCGGGCTCGCGCGCCACCACCTGGATCGCGGCAGGGAACCAGACCGGCTCCCCCGTTCTCCATAGCGCCAAGGGGGTGGAGCATTGGTACGAATTGGCGTCGGTGGAGGTGGAGGGTCAGCCCGGCGCGGCTTCGGTGGTCGCGTTCGGCGATTCGATCACCGACGGCCACGGCGTCGGCACCAACCGCAATACGCGCTGGCCGGACGTGCTCGCCGAGCGGCTGCAGGCGGCGCCGGCGACGCGCGGGATCGGGGTGCTCAATCTCGGCATCGGCGGCAACCGGCTCCTGCTGGATGGGCTCGGCCCGAACGCCCTTGCCCGGTTCGACCGGGACGTGCTCGGCGAGCCGGGCGTGCGCTGGGCGATCGTGCTGGAGGGCGTCAACGATCTCGGCACCTTCACCCGCGACACGCCGCAAAGCCCGGCCGCGCACCAGGCGCATGTGCGCCAGATCATCGCCGCCCTTGCGCAGATGGAAATGCGGGCGCGGGCGCACGGCGTCTTTCTGATCGGCGGAACGATCATGCCGTTCGGCGCTTCGGCCTACTACCATCCCGACGCGGCAACCGAGGCGGACCGGCAGGCGATCAATCGATGGATCCGAACCCCCGGCCATTTCGATGCATTGATCGACTTCGACGCCCTGACCCGCGACCCGGCGCATCCCGAGCGGCTTTCTCCCGCCTTCGATTCCGGCGACGGCCTCCACCCGTCCGAAGCCGGGTATCGGGCGATGGGCGAAGCGATCCCGCTCTCGCTGTTCGCGCGCCGGTAGACCGCCTCACCCGACCTGTCTCCCGCCCGCCCGAAAGCACGGCTGGGGAATATTTCTGTCGCCAACTCCGTCTCGTGCATGGCTTCGCCCTGCGCTTGTGGCGCGGCGGCGGCGGGGTGTAGGGGGCGATCGTGCTTGGAAGGTGGCGCATCGAGACGGCAAGGCCGCTGCTGACGGCATTGTTCCTGCTCGCCCTGACGCTGCGCGCAATGGTGCCGGCCGGCTTCATGATCGGCGACACGGCTTCTGGGGCACCGGCGCTGATCCTCTGTCCCGGTTTCGAGTCCGCCCCACCCCACGCCATGGCGATGCGCGGCCACGTCCCGGCGCATCACCACGATCCTGCTACGCACCGGGAGGCGCCCTGCCCCTTCGGCGCGCTAGCCGCGCCCGCTTTGCCACCGGCGCCGCCTGTCGTAGCATTGCCGGCCGGGCTGGTGGCCGAGCCACTCGCCCCGCCAGCTTTCCGCGCCGCCGCCGCTCCGCCCCTTGCCGCGCCGCCGCCGCCTGCCACGGGACCGCCCGCTTTCGCCTGAGCCAGAGACGCGGCCGGCATGGCCGCACCCCCTCAAGGACGAAGGCATTTTCATGATATCCGCTTCACGCGCGCCTCTGGCGGCGCGCCTCCTTTGCTGCGCATCCGCCTGCATGGCGCCCGCGCCGGCCCTCGCGCTGGCCGATGCCGAGGCACCGCCGCCGATCGTCGTCACCGGGCAGCGACCGGCGCCGTCGCCCGCCACGACCGAGAGCGTCGATGCCGGCGACCTCGCCGAAACGACGACCCTGCTCAATTCGGAAGACGCTCTGCGCTATCTGCCGAGCCTGCTCGTGCGGAAACGCCATATCGGCGACACCCAGGCGCCGCTCGCCACCCGCACGTCGGGCGTCGGCGCGAGCGCGCGCAGCCTCATCTATGCCGACGGCGTGCTGTTGTCGGCGTTGATCGGCAACAACAACAATTTCGCCTCGCCGCGCTGGGGCATGGTGGCGCCCGAAGAGATCGCGCGCATCGACGTGCTCTACGGCCCCTTCTCCGCCGCCTATCCTGGCAATTCGATCGGCGCCGTCGTCAACATCACGACGCGGCTGCCTGACAAGGCGGAGGGCTCGATTCGCGTCGCTCAGAGCGTCCAGAGCTTAGACCAATATGGGACGCACGGCGTCTTTCCGGCGACCGAGCTTTCGGCGACGGCGGGCGACCGCTTCGGCCGCTTCGCGATCTTCGCCTCGGCCAATCATCTCGCCAGCCTCGGCCAGCCGCTCGCCTACGCCAACGCCGCCCGGCCCGCCGGCACGAGCGCGGCGGGGACGCCGGCGACAGGCTTCACCCCCGACCTGAACCGCGCCGGGGCGCCGATCTTCGTGCTCGGCGCCGCAGGAATCGAGCGCCAGCGGCAGGACAATCTGACGCTGAAGCTCGCCTTCGAAGCCTCGCCGACGCTCCGCTTCACCTGGCTCGGGGGGCTGTTCCTCAACGACACGCATGCTTCGGCGCAGACCTATCTCAGCGCCGCCGCGGGCGTGCCGCTCTATGCGGGGGCGCTCAACCTTGACGGCCTTCTCGTCAACGTCCCGGCCAGCGCCTTCTCGAACAATGTCTACCGGCTCGACGAACATCACTGGATGCAGGCGCTGACGGTGGAAGGCGGCAAGAGCGGCGGCGTGCAATGGCGGGCGATCGGCTCGATCTACGATTATGCGAAGGACCTCCAGCGCATCCCGTCGGGCGCCCTGCCCGTCGCGAATGCGGGCGGCGCCGGCGCGATCGTTGACATGGCCGGCACCGGCTGGCGGACCCTGGACGTCGACGCCCGGCTGAAAGGGTTCAGCGCCGGCGGCCATTACGACATGTTCCGGCTGGAGAGCGACCGCTACGCCGCGGCGGACTGGCTGAACGGCCCCGCAGGCGCGCTCACCCAGGCCTCACGCGGGCGGACCCGGACGGCGGCGCTCTGGGCGCAGGATGTGGTCTCGCTCGCGCCGGCCCTCCAGCTCACCCTCGGTGCCCGCTACGAATGGTGGCGCACGTACCAAGGCTTCAATTTCTCGCTCACGCCCGCTCTGTCGGCGAACCAGCCGGCGCTGTCGAAGCAGGGCCTTTCGCCCAAGGCGAGCCTGCGCTGGCACCCGAACGCGCATTGGACGGCGACCTTGTCGGCCGGCCAGGCCTTCCGTTTCCCGACCGTGTCCGAACTCTATCAGGCGGTGACGACCGGCCCCACGATCACCGTCCCAGATCCGCACCTCCGCCCGGAGCGCGCGCGCTCGGAGGAGCTGGCGGTCTCATGGTCGGACGACAAGGGCCATGTCCGCCTCTCCTTGTTCGACGAGGCGATCAAGGATGCTTTGATCTCACAGACGGCGCCGCTCGTGCCGGGCTCGACCACCCTCTTCAGCTTCGTCCAGAACATCCCGCGCACGCATACCAAGGGCGTGGAGTTGGCGTTCGAGCGGAACGACCTGCCGATCCGCGGCCTCGACCTGTCCGGCAGCGTCACCCTTGCCGATCCGAAGACGACCAACGATCCAGCTTTCCCCGCCGCGCAGGGCAAGGACCTGCCCCAGGTGCCGCGCCGCCGCGCCACTCTGGTCGCGAGCTGGCATGAGAGCGAGCGCACCTCGTTCACTCTGGCGGCACGCTATGCCAGCCGCTCCTACGGCACGATCGACAATTCGGACCCGGTCTCCCACACCTTCCAGGGCTTCGACTCCTATTTCGTCATCGATGCGCGCGCCGATTTCCGCATCGGCCGCCACTGGAACGCGGCGGTCGGCGTCGAGAATCTCGGCAACGACAAATATTTCCTCTTCCACCCCTTCCCCCAGCGGACGCTGACGGCGGAGCTCAGCTATCGGTGGTAGCGGCCGCGCCCCGGCGCGCTCGCCACCGCCGGCGCCGCTTCTCAGGCGGGTCTAGCCCGAGCCATTCCTTCCAGACGAGGAACAGGGCCGCCATCAGCGCCGGACCGACGAACAGGCCGACCAACCCGAACGTCTCCAGCCCGCCGAATGTCGCGACGAAGATCCACAGGAACGGCAGCTCGATCGAATTGCCGACCACCGCCGGCTGGACGACATTGTCGCCGATCAGCATCACCGCCGCGCCGAACACGAACAGGCCGATCGCCGCCGCCACATGCCCTTGGGCGAGCAGCACGAGGCCGCCGGCGCCGAAGGCGGCCCAGGCGCCGAAGGGCAGGAGGGCGAAGCCGATCGTGGCGAGGGTGAACAGGACCGGCCGCGGCACGTTCGTCACCGCATAGCCGATGCCGATCAAACTGCCTTCGCCGATCGCCACAAGCACGGTGCCGTTGACCGCCGCCCGCACTGCCTCCCCGACGCGGTCGACGAAACGCTCGCCGAACTCGCCGTAGAAGCGTCGCGCGGTCCCCACCGCATTGGCGGCGAGCCGCTGGCCGTCGCGCAGGATCAGGAACAAAGCGAGCAAGGTTACGGCGAAGAACCAGAACCGGCTCGCCACCTGCGTTGCGATGGTTCCGGTCCAGCTCGCCACCGAGCTGGCATTGATCGAGCCGAGCAGCCGCGATGCGCCCTGCGGCGCGGCGAGATGCCCCTGCCACCAGCCGGACAGGCGCCCGCCGAACGGCAGGTGGCCGAGCCAGGACGGTTGCGGCACGCCGCTCTTCTGCGCCTGCGCCACCCATTGCAGCGCCGCCTGGCTGTCGCGCGCCGCTTCAACCGCGACGACGGCGAGCGGCAGCATCAGCACGAGCCCGGTGGCGAGCGTGAAGCCGAGCGGGATGAGGTTGCGCGTCCCCCGCGCCTTCCGGCCGCCGGTCGCACGCATGTAGAGCGGCCACAGCGCGACGGCGAGCGTCACCGCCCAGGCCAGCTCCAGCAGGAAATCGCGGGCGATCCAGAGGCCGACCAGCGTCATCAAGGCGACCAGCAGCCGCATCTGGTTGAGGTGGGCCTGGGCTTCCTCCGGCGGCTGCCCCTTCAGCTCCGGTGGCGTCGCTTCGGTCATGGGCGGCGTTCTCCGTCGGCAGGTGACGAACATGCCCGCGCCCCGGCGGCAAGTCCATGGCGCCGATCGGCACGCCTTTGTGTGCCAGAAAATTCACTTGCACCGCGCCGCCCCTTGCGCCCTCCTGACGATCCAGCCCTGCCCCCTCACGAGGAATGACGATGCGTTCGCTTCTCCCGCTTGTCCTGCTGCTCGCTTCCGCCACCGCTCTGGCCCAGTCCCCGGAGGGTCCGCGCGAGGGGCGCTGGGGCGGCGGCTTCCGTCGGCACGGCAACGTCTTCCTGAGCCCGATGGGCGAGCCGTTCCGCTCCGAGGATCAGAACGCGGACATGGTCGGCGCCTGGTTCGCGCAGGCGGACCGCAACCATGACGGCGCGATCACGCTCGACGAGATGCAGGCGGACGCCGCCCGCTTCTTCGACACGCTCGACACCAATCATGACGGCGAGATCGATCCCGCCGAGACCACCCGCTACGAAACGGAGGTCGCGCCCGAGGTCCAGCTCGGCGCCCAGATGGGCGAGCGCCGCGGCGGCGGCGCGCGCGGCGGTGGAGGCGGCTGGGGCGGCGGTCGGCGCGGCGGTGGCGGCGGTGGAGGTCGCGGCGGCGGTGGACGGCGCGGCGGCGGGGAGCGCAGCGGCGAAGGCGGCGGCCAGAGCGGTCAAACCGGCCAATTCCAGGAGGGTCTCGAGGGCGCCGGCCGCTTCTCCTTCCTCAACATCCCCGAGCCGGTGATCAGCGCCGACGCCGACTTCAACCGCGGCGTCTCCCGCGCCGAATTCGCCGCGGCCGCGGGCAAGCGCTTCCTGATGCTCGATGCGAACCATGACGGCCGCCTCACCCGCGACGAACTGCCGGCCCTCCCCCAGCGCCACAGCGGCAAGCAGAAGCAAAAGGGGCCCGCCCCCAAGCCTGAGCGCGAGCCGCTGCCGCTCTGACCGGTCCGTACGCCGCATTCCTAACCTGGATTGGGAACCCGGCGCCGCCTCCTCCGGTTGAACCGCCGAGCCGCATGACGCGGCGAGGAGAACGATGATGGGCGAGATCAAGGACCGGCTGAAAGGCAATGCCAATCAGGCCATCGGCGACATGAAGCAGCAGAGCGCCGATCCGGACGTGCGCGACGAGGGCGCCGCCCAGAAGCTGAAGGGCACGGGCCAGGACCTCAAGGGCAAGATCAAGGGCGTCATCAACGATCTGTAACCGCGCCCCGGGCGGACGCGATTGGCCGTGGCTTATCCGTCCGCCCGGCCCCTTCGCGCCTTCGCGTCTTTGCGTGAACCGATGCGGTCGTGGATTCACCCGCTGAGTCAGCGGGTATGCAACGAGGCTGCTAGATTGTTCAGGCAAAGACGCGAAGGCGCGAAGAGTCTCTGGAATCGGTGCCTCTCCTCAAGACACCAGAATTGATTGGCCTGCGGCGCTTACCAGATCGCCGGGAGCAGCCGGTAGCGGACGTGCCTGCGATATTCGCGATAGGCTTCGTCCTCGGCGAGGACGGCTTCCTCGGCGCGGATGCGGAGGATCATGGCCAGCCAGCAGGCGGTGTAGACGAGCAGGTTCCAACCCGAATAGCAGTTCGCAAGATAGCCCGCCTGGGTCAGCAGATAGCCGAAATAGATGGGGTGACGCAGCGCCCGATACGGCCCCTCGCGCTGGACGCCGCGATTGGCCGGGACGACGCCGAAGCTGCGGCGCAGGAAAATCTTCGCCGAGATGCTGCACATCAGCCCGCCCACCATAAGCGCCGTGGCGATGGATTCGGGCAGCCAATGAGTGTCGCTCGGCATGACGAGCAGAGGCGCCCAGGTGCCCACCATGGCGACGATCCAGGCATAGGGCGTAGTCGCGACCGGCCCCGGCCTGCGGATGACCATGCAGAGCGCGGTCATGCTCTCGGAGACCATGATCAGGAGGTTGTACGGGCCCTCGGTGACATGGGGGATCAGACGGCTGAGAAAGAGGATCGTCAGCACTATGACGATCAGCCGTTCAAACATGTCGAGGGCGAACGTAAGTCGGGTGCCGGGCGGCTGGATGTTGAGCGGCGCCGGGGCCTCTTCCTCGTCCACTTCTGCTCCCCCGTTCTCCCGGCACGCTGTAGGGCGCAAAGGTAAAGACTGTCTTAGAAGGCGCAGAGAGTATCGCGGCGCGATATTTTGGGAGGTCGCCTGAGGCGCTATTCCATCACCACATGCTCGGCCGGATCCTTCGACGGCTTGGCCGGCCGGAGGAACCACACCAGAGGCATCGAGACGATCGTCACCCACATCATCAGATGGAAATCGTCGATATAGGCGATCATCAGCGCCTGCCGGTTGATCTCGCCGTCGAGCATCGCCATCGCCGCGTCGGCCGTCACACCAACGCCGGCGACAATGTTGGGCGACGCCACCGGCAGGGTCATCGCGGTGATGTGCTGCGCCAGGTCCGAATGGCTGATCTGGAGGTTGCGCGCGAGCAGGAACGTCACGACGGATATGCCCACCGACCCGCCGATATTCCGGCAGAGGTTGAGGAGGGCCGCGCCGGTCGTCCGGTAGCTCGGCGGCAGCGAGGCGAAGGCGAGCGGCTGCAGCGGCACGAAGATGAAGCCGAGCCCGAAGCCCTGGACGATGCCGCTGAGGATGATCGGCCGCCGGTCCATCATCAGGTCGAAGCCGGACATCTGATGGAGCGAGTAAGCGAGGCATCCGAGACCGAAGAAGATCAGCAGGCGGGCGTCGACGCGGCCGGTCATGCGGCCGGCGATCATCATCGAGATGAGCGTTCCGATGCCGCGCGGCGCGGTGAGGAAGCCGGATTGCAGCACCGAATAGCCGAGCAGGGTCTGGAGCAAAGGCGGCAGCAAAGCGAGGCCGGCGAGCATCAGCACGCCGGTCACCACCATGAAGGTCAAGGCGACGGTGAAATTGCGGTCGGCGAACATCTTCGGATCGAAGAGAGGATGCTTCCCCGTCGCCAGCTGGACGAAGAACATCCAGAGGCAGGAGGCGCAGAGCCCCGCCTCGATCCAGATCTCCGACGAATGGAACCAGTCGAGCTGCTGGCCGCGATCGAGCATGATCTGCAGGGCGCCCATCGCAACGCCGAGAAAGGCAAAGCCGAGCAGGTCGAAATCCCGCTTCTTCGTTTCCGAGGACGGCATGAACCGGATCAGCAGGACCGCGCAGACCGCCCCGACCGGCAGGTTCACGAGAAAGACCCAGCGCCAATTATAATTCTCGGTCAGCCAGCCGCCGAGCACGGGCCCCAGGATCGGCCCGATCATCACCCCCATGCCGAAGACGGCCATCGCCCGGCCGTGCTTGGCCGGCGGGTTGATATCGAACATCAAGGCCTGGGCGATCGGCACCAGCAACGCGCCGGAGACGCCTTGGATGGCCCGGAACGCGACCATTTCGGGAAGGTTCTGCGCGATCGCGCACAGCACCGATGCGCCGGTGAAAGCGAGAATGGACCAGATGAACAGCGGTCGCCGCCCCACCCGGTCGGCGAGCCAGCCGGTGATCGGGATCGCGATCGCCGAGGCGACGATGTAGCTGGTCAGCACCCAGGTGATCGTCTCGGGGGTCGCCGACATCGACGACATCATGTGCGGCAGCGCGACGTTGGCGATCGTCGTGTCGAGCACCTGCAGCAGCACCGCCATCATGATGGCGACGGTGAGCACGCCGTGCTCGAGCCCGTCGAGCTTCAGCGTCGCCTGATGCGGATTCTGGGCGGCGGCGGTCGCCATGGCGGGCGGCTGCCTAGCGGGCGGCGCGGCGCGGCGGCGCCGCCGCCTCCTTGGTGTCGACGGTCACATTGGCGGAGAGGCCGGCGAGCAAAGGACGGCCCGGATCGCAGTCGATCGCGATCCGCACCGGCACGCGCTGGGTGACCTTCACCCAATTGCCGGTCGCGTTCTGCGCCGGAAGCACCGAGAATTCGGAGCCGGTGCCGCGGCCGATCGAGGCGACATGGCCGCAGATCTTGTGCGACGGATAGGCGTCGAGCTTGATCTCGGCCGGCTGGCCGGGCGCCATGTTGCGGAGGTCCGTCTCCTTGTAATTGGCTTCGACCCAAGTGTCGTTGCTGCGGACAACCGTCACCATCGGCAGGTCCTGGACGGCCATGTTGCCGAGCTGGAGCCGGTCGGTCTGGCTGACATAACCGTCGACCGGCGCGTGGACCTCCGTGCGCTTCAGGTCGAGCGCTGCCTTGTCGCGCGCGGCCACCGCCGCCTCGATGGCGGGCTGGGCGTCGGCCGGCCCCTGCTTCAGCTGGGCGGCGGTGACCTGGGCGTTGTTGATCGCATTGGCGAGGCGCTGCTTCGCCTCCTGGACGCCATGGACGGCGGCGTCGTGATTGACGCGCGTCGTGAAGCCGCGGGCGAGCAGCTCATCCTGCCGGGCAAGATCGCGCTGGGTGATGACGAGATTGTCGCGGGCCGCCTGGATGTCGGCGCCGGTACCCGCATTCTGCGCCTGGAGTTTGGTGACCGACACCCGCGCGGCGGCGAGGTTCGCCTCCGCCTGCTCGAGCGCGATGCGGTACGGCGCCGGATCGATGCGGAAGAGGAGCTGGCCGGCCTTGACCGGCTGGTTCTCCTTGACGTCGACCTCGACGATGCGGCCGGCCACCTCCGTCGAAACCGAGACCTTGTCCTGCTGGACATAGGCGTTGTCGGTCGAGACGTACCGTCCGGACGTCAGGTAGAAATAGGCGCCGACCGCCAGGATGATCAGCGGCAGGGACAGCATCAGGATGAGGCGCAGCCGCTTCTTCTTCGGCGGCGTCGTCTCTTCGGTCTCGATCGGCTCGGCGCCGGCCGTGTTGATGGCGCCTTCCTTCATGATGCTCTCCGCCTCGTATCGGGGCCGCGGTTGAGATTGGCGCGGACGCGACCAAGAACGTCGCGGACGCGCGCCTGCTCCGCCGCGTCGATTCCCGAAAGCGCATCGGCCAGGAAATCTTCGGCGATGGTGTTGAGGGTTTCGATCAGCGGCCCGGCTTTCGGGGTGAGATGAATGCGCCAGGCGCGGCGATCCTCCTCGTCCGCGCGGCGCTCGACCATGCCGGCTTCCTCGAGCCGGTCGATCATCCGGCAGAGCGTGATCGGCTCGACGTCGAGCGCCTCGGCGAGCGCGACCTGGCGCAGCCCGTCCTCGCGCGACAGCCGTACGAGCACGCGCCACTGGGCGCGGGTCACACCGAGCTCGGCCGCCCGCCGGTCGAAGTCGCGGCGCAGCAGGCGCGCCGTCTCCGACAATTCGAAGGCCAGATTGCTGTCCATGCCGCGCATATGATAAGCATGCTTATTAATTTCAAGTGAAAACGGAGCCGGATCGGCCGTTCATCCAGCCGCTTTTCAGGCGTTGGGCGGGCTTCCTCCCGCCATCGCGGCGGTGGTCAGGATCATGTCGCCGATATGGCCCACCTTCCAGCTGAGGCCGTGATCGACATAGGCCGTCACCCCGGCCCGCTTCAGCCGCCGGAACAGGGTGAAATCCTCCGAGACGTAGCCGCTTCCATCCGGCTTCAGCTCGAGCTGGAAATAGGGCGGATCGAGCCGGTCGAAGATCGATGCCCGCATCAGGCAGATGCCGAGGCCGATCGCGTCGACCGGCTCGACCGCGCCGCGCCGCGCCTGCGCCTCGCTCGTCAGCACGAGCCGACCGTTGCGCAGCGCCACCGGCTCCGGTGCCCCCACCCGGCGGGGATAATTGCAGGCGACCACGTCCTTGTCGTGCGCGAGCAGCTGGATCAGCGTCTCGTTCGGGAAGATATGGTCGGAGTCGAGCCACAGGATCCAGTCGGCGCCCCATCCGCGCGCGGCATGGACCAGCCCCTCGCGCACCTCCAGCAACGGCCCCTGCGCGAGGATCGTCTTGATCTCGTCCCCGATCTCCCGGGCGGTATGGATCAGCATCCCCGCCAGCGACAGAGTGAAGCGCGCCTTGGTGTCGCGATGGCAGGGAATGCAGATGGCGATCTTCACCGGCGCAGGATTAGGGTCTGCGGTCGCTCCCCGCAACGGCCCGTGAAGCGCATTTTCCCGGCCAAAATTGCGCCCCGACTAACGCAATCTTTACTCGGCATGGGTTCTATAGGGGCGCCGGTTCCTTCCGGATGAGGCTCGCGCATCGGGAAACGCAATGTCTGCCCCTTCGGCTGCCGATTTTCAGCCCTCCGCAGCCGCCGACAACGGGCGGGTGGCGCCGCGCACCTTTCTCATGCTCGCCGCGACCGCCCGCTGCTCCGGCGGAATCCTGTCCGTCCGCATCCGCAACGTCTCCGAAACCGGAGCGCTGATCGAGGGCGACGGCCTGCCGGCGACGGGTGAGCCGATCCACCTCAGCCGCGGCGACACCGAGATCGATGGGATCGTCGCCTGGGCCTCGGGCATCCGCCGCGGCGTCCACTTCAGCCAGCCGGTCGCGGTCGATACCTGGCGGACGGGCAAGCCCGCCGCGCCGCCGCTCGGGCAGGGCCGCGTCGACCGCATCCAGGCCGCCGTACGCGCGGGCGACACGCCGAGGCAGAAGGCCGCGCCGCCGCCGGCGGCCGAGGAGCGCTGGATCGGCCTCCTCGACTCGCGCCTCGGCGAGGAGCTCTCCTTCGTGCAGCGGCTCATCGAAGCGCTCGGCGACGAGCTGGTGGGCGACCCAGCAATCCTTCACCGCCACGCCCAGGCGCTGCAGAATATCGACCTTGCCAGCCAGATCCTCGGCCATTTGTCGCGGGTGATGTCGGCGCCGGAGCGGGCGGAGGCGGTCCGCGGGATCGGCATGGACGATCTGCGCGCGCGCCTCACCCGCCGCAGCCTGGGCTGATTTCGAAGATCGGCCTCCGGCGCTTAGTCGGTCCGGGCCATGCTGCCGCCAAGCTCGACCAGACGGGCATAAGCCCGGGCGACGGCGTCATATTGGTCGGCGAGATCCAGGGCCGCCTTCCGGTGCCCGGGATGGGCGATCCGTTGCGCGCGGGCGCGCTCCTGCGTGGCCCGTTTCCGGAACCGATCCACTTGCTCCGCGCTCATCGCCCCCTCTTCGAAAATGCAACGCTCGCAAACGCTTAGCGCCGATTCTCAAGGCTTGCGTGAACCTGGATTAATTGGTTCGATTTTCAGCAGCGGCACCGGATGCGGCCGTGGCCCAGCGTCCAAATCGCCGCGGGCCGCTCATCCTCGCGCGGATCAGGCGATCTTGTCGGCGTAGAGGAAGCGGCCGGGGCCGAGCTGCTGCAGCACCTGCTGGAGGCTGTTGTAGCTCAACGCGAAGCAGCCTTCGGAGCGGCCGAGCTTGCCGTGCTCGGCGGCGACTTCCGGCTCCGCATACCAGGCGCTGTGGACGACAATCGCCCGCGCCTCGGCATTGGAGTTGGACGGATCGAGGCCGGAGAGGCGCAGCGAACGGCCGTATTTGCCCGGATAATAGTCGCCCGTCAGATAGCCGCCGTTGGAGGAGGCTTCGGAGTTGATCGCGTTCGAGAAGCGCTCGAGCCAGCCGCTATGGTCGGGATCGGAGCCGCGGCCGTGGGCGACATAATGGCTGCTGACGCGGCCGCTCGCGGTGTCGAGCAGGTAGAAACGCGGCTCGTTCGACGGGCGGCTGAAATCGGCGATGCCGACGATGTCGCCATGGGTGATGACCGAACGATGCCGGTCGAAGGCGGCGCGGGCGCGGGCGAGAAGCGCCGGATTGATCGGGCCGGCGACCGCCGAAGCGGCCGGCTGGGCCGGGAGCGGCGACACGGGAACGAACGGCTTCGGAGCGGCGGCCGGGTCGCGAAGATGGGCGACGATCTCGGCCAGAGACTGCGCCTTCGCAGCCGTAGCGGCCGCCAGAAGACCGGCAGCAGCACCCGTGCCAAGCATTTGCCTGCGCGAAAACTCCACGATTGAACCCCTCCGCTATGGATTTCCGATGTAGCGCAAATTCCTTTTGATTCAATGACCTGCAATCGCCTCGCCGCACCGGTGCCGCGATTCGCCGCAAGTATCGGGAACAAAACTTACCCAGCGGTTGCGGCACAAGCCGTTCCGGCGGCGAACCGTGTTCGTTTCGCGTCCGGTGGAACTCGCGCCCGATCGGAGTCGTCTTGGGGATATGGCCGAATTCGACTCGCTCCCCGTCAAGCCGGGCCTGCCGCCGATGGAGGCGAAGCTGGTCGAGGCTTTGCCGGATGGCGAGGGCTGGCAGTTCGAGCCCAAATGGGACGGCTTCCGCTGCCTCGCCTTTCGCGACGGCGGCGACGTGGCGCTGATGTCGAAGGCGGGGCGGCCGCTCGGGCGCTACTTCCCGGAAGTGATCGAGGCGGTGAAGGCAATCGGGGCCGAGGGCTTCGTCGTCGACGGCGAGCTGATCATTCCCGTCGGCGTCGCGCTGTCGTTCGACGCGCTGCAGCTCCGCCTCCATCCCGCCGAGAGCCGGATCCGCAAGCTGTCGCGCGAGACGCCGGCGCAGATCATGCTCTTCGACCTCCTCGCGCTGGGCGGGAAAAGCTATGTTGAAGAGCCCCTCTCCTCCCGCCGCGCGGCGCTGGAGAAGCTGGTCACACCGCCGCCGCGGCGGGACATCCTCCTCTCCCCCTTCACCCTCGACTGCGAGATCGCGAAATCCTGGCTGGCGCAGGCGGGCGAGGCCCTCGACGGCGTCGTCGCCAAACGCCGCGACGGACCCTATGAATCCGGCGCGCGCGCGATGCTGAAGGTCAAGCAATTGAAGACGGCGGACTGCGTCGTCGGCGGCTTCCGCTACGGGACCAACAGCCGCGAGGTCGGCTCGCTGCTGCTCGGCCTCTACAACGATGCCGGCAAGCTCGACCATGTCGGCTTCACCTCCGCCATTCCCGCCGACGAGCGGCCGGCGCTGACGAAGAGGCTGGAGAAGCTGATCGAGCCGCCCGGCTTCACCGGCGACGCCCCCGGCGGCCTCAGCCGCTGGTCGACCGAGCGGACCGGCGAATGGGAGCCGCTCCGGCCCGAACTGGTGGTCGAGGTGCGCTACGACCACGTCACCGGCAAACGTTTCCGCCACGGCACCAAGTTCCTGCGCTGGCGGCCGGACAAGGCGGCCGGCCAATGCCGGATGGACCAGCTCCAGCCCGAGGCGCGGCCGGCGGCGCTGGCGGAGGACCTGGAGATGGCGCGATGAGCGAGCGGTTTGTGGAGGGGGTGCGCCTCAGCAACCCGGACAAGGTGCTCTACCCCGAGCAGGACATCACCAAGGGGGAGCTCGCCGATTATTATGTCGCGGTGGCGGAGCGGATGCTGCCCCACGTCGCCTTCCGACCGATCACGATGGTCCGCTGCCCGGCCGGGAGCGAGACCAAATGCTTCTACCAGCGCCACGCCGGCTCGGGCGTTCCGGAGCAGCTCCACGCCGTGACGATCCCCGGCTTCGAGGAGCCTTATCTCTACATCTCCGACGCGGCCGGGCTGATCGCGCTGGTGCAGATGGGCGTGCTGGAAATCCACCCTTGGGGCGTCACCGCCGAGCATCCGGACAAGGCCGACCGCATCGTCTTCGATCTCGACCCGGACGAGGGGCTCGGTTTCGGCGACGTCATCTCCGCAGCGCGCGAGGTAAGGGCGCGGCTGAAGCGGCTCGGGCTGGAGAGCTTCGTCAAGACGACCGGCGGCAAGGGGCTGCACGTCGTCGTGCCCGTCGAGCCCACCATTGCGTGGCGCGAGGTGAAGAGCTTCGCCCGCGGCGTCTCGGCGGAGATGGCGGCGGACGCACCCGAAAAATATCTGACGAAAGTCTCGAAGGCGGAGCGCGTGGGCAGGATCTTCATCGATTATCTGCGCAACGATCCGACCTCGACCGCGGTCGCGCCCTACTCCACCCGCGCCCGCCCCGGCGCGCCGGTGGCGACGCCCTTGCGCTGGGACGAGCTCGGGCCGAAGCTCGACCCCAAGACCTTCACCATCCGTACAATCCCCGCCCGCCTCTCGCGGCAACGTTTTGATCCGTGGGCGGAGATGCTCACCATCCGCCAGCGCCTCCCGGACTTGCCGCGAGGCTGATGCGCCCTATTTCGGGCGGAGGCGGAAGGAGATTCACATGGCCGAGCAACAGGCGATTCTGGCGGGCGGCTGCTTCTGGTGCACGGAAGCGGTGTTCAACGACGTGATCGGCGTCTCCAAAGTCGAGAGCGGCTATACGGGCGGCCATGTGGCGCATCCGACCTACAAGCAGGTCTGCGGCGGCGACACCGGCCACGCCGAGGCGATCCGAATCACCTTCGATCCGGACACGATCTCCTACGGCGAGCTGCTCGACCTCTTCCTCGCCACCCACGATCCGACCCAGCTCAACCGCCAGGGCAACGATATCGGCACCCAGTACCGCTCCGCCATCTTCCCGCACGATGCGGAGCAGGAAGCGGAAGCGCGCCGCGCGATCGAACGGGCGCGGGCGGACTGGCCGGCGCCGATCGTCACCACCATCGAGCCGCTCGGCAATTGGTGGCCGGCCGAGGACTACCACCAGGATTATTGGTCCGGCGAAGGTCAGCGAAACCCCTATTGCCTCGCCGTCATCCCACCGAAGCTGAAGAAGCTCCGCAAAAGCTTCGCCAACCGCGTGAAGAGCGACGCGGCGGCGGTGTAAGCGAAAGGGCCGAGGCAATGCCCCGGCCCTTCCCTTTCATTCAGCACTTACCGGCGGCGGAAGTCGCGGTCGTGCTTGTCGACGCGGACGCTAGCGCTGAGCGCGTCGAGGCGGCGGTCGAGGTCGCTCCGTTCGCGGAGCGTGAGGCCGCCGCGGCGGTAGACCTGCTCGAGGCGCTGGACCTGCGCCAGGCGGATGCGCAGATTCTGCGCCTCGCCGCGGGTGAGCGCGCCGGACCGGATGCCCTGGTCGATCCGCATCGCGATCTGCGCCTCCTTCTGGTTGACGTTGCCGCCGAAGGGCGCCGCGTTGGCGGTGCCGGCAAGGCCGGTCAGGGCCACCGCGGTGGCGGCGAGGGTCAGGATGGTCTTCTTCATCGTCTGTCTCCTTCTCTCGCGCCGGGGATCGGCGCTGAAGGACAGATGCGATGCGGGCGTCGCAGACCTTTCTCCGCGGGTGGGCAAATTTGTCGCGAATTGTCGCAACCACCGTCACGAGCCCGACCTGTCATGCCGGACTTGATCCGGCATCCACCTTCCTTCTCCCGCAGCGAAGAAGGTGGACCCGGCTCAATGCCGGGGTGACGATTGTGGTTCGCGCGGCGCTGCGGCCCGCCTGAGCCGGTCGTTGATGGCGCGGCCGATCCCCTCCTCCGGCACGGGCGCGACGGCAATGCGCGCCCTGGCCTGCGCTTCGGCTTTGTGGAGCGCATGAAAGAGCCTGGCCGCCGCTTCGCGCAGATTGCCTTTCGCACTCAGGCAGTCGTCGCCCTTCACGGTGCCAAAGCCGATCAGCCATTCGTCCGGCTCCGCCGTCTCGGCATTCAGCCGGAGCGGCTTGGCTGGCGCGTAATGGCTGCGCATCTGGCCGGGCGCCTCGATCCCGCCCTTGCCCTCTCCCTCGGCAAGGCTGGCGAGCGCCTTCAGCTCGGCGAAATCGATCGGGCCGGGGCGCAGCAGGCGGATGCCGCCTATGTCGACGGCGACGATCGTGGACTCCACGCCATGCTCGGTCGGGCCGCCGTCGATGACGAGCGGGATCCGGCCCTCGAGCGATTTGACCACATGATCGGCGGTGGTCGGGCTGATGGTGCCGCTCGCATTGGCGGACGGCGCCGCCAGCGGGCGGCCGCAGGATTGGAGCAGAGCCTGCATCGCCTCGTGAGCGGGGGAGCGGAGCGCGACCGTCGGCAGACCCGCTGTAACCTGCGGCGCAATCGGCGCACCCGTCTTCAATGGCAGCACCAAAGTCAGCGGCCCCGGCCACCAGCCGAGCGCCAGTGCCCGCGCGGTGTCGGAAAAGGAGGCGATCTCCTCCGCCTGGGCGAGATCGCGGATGTGCACGATCAATGGATTGAAGTCGGGCCGCCCCTTCGCCTCGTAAATTCGGGCCACAGCGGCCTCGTTCGTCGCGTCCGCGGCGAGGCCGTAGACCGTCTCCGTCGGCACCGCGACTGGCTCGCCGGCGAGGATCAGTCGGCACGCCTCCTCGACCGCCGCCTTGCCATAAGGCGCGATGCGGGTCGCGAGCGGCGGGTTTGGCGGCGTCATGGCCGCGCGCTATAGCGGCGCGGTCGCCCAGGCAACCGCAGGCAACCGCAGGCAGGAAGCAATCGGAGGAGACTTGGTGATCGGCGTTGCATTGTTGTCCATGGCCATTGCCGCGGCCGGCCCGATCCGCAGCGAAGTTCCGGTCCGGGAGGTTCTGCTGAGCGACGGGGCGCGCCGCTATGCGGTGACGCTGACCGTCGCGGGCCACAGGATCGATGCGGGCCTGGACACGGGCTCGGTCGGGCTTCGCGTGCTTCCCGATGCGGCCGCCGGAGCGAAGCCGACCGGGAGCAGCCGCATCTATTCCTACGGCGCGGGGACCGAGCTGGAGGGGCCGGACGCGAAGGCCGTCGTCACGATTGGGGATCTTACGGCGCCGATCACGATCCAAGCAGTGCGGGCCGTCGGCTGCACGCGCGCCCGACCCAATTGTTACGCAAGTAAGTTGTCGCCGGCCCAGTTCGGCATCCAGGGAGACGGCCTTCCGGGCGAGGGCTTTCGCGCGATATTGGGAACGGGACTGGCTCGTGCGGACCTTCCCAATCCGCTTGCGGCGCTGGGCGCCCGCCGATGGATTGTCGAGCTCCCCCGACCGGGCGAAGCCGGGACGGGCCGTCTGATCCTCAACCCGCCCGATCAGGAGGTGGCCGACTTCGTGCCGCTGCCCAGGGCCGACGACCGGCGCAACGATTGGCTGCGCGGATGCCTGAGCAGGACCGGCGATCCTTCGCAAATTTGCGCGCCGACGCTGATCGACAGCGGCGCGCCAGGGATCCAGGTCGTCAATCATTCGGGTCGCGCGTGGCCCGACGGGACCGCTGGACGCCTCACCTTCCAGATTGCCGGCGCGGGACCGGGCGCCGCGGTCGACTTCAAATCCGGAATGCGCAAGCAGGCCTCTCACCTGATGTTCGTTCAGGATGAGCGAGTGCCCGGCGCACGCATCCGCTCCGGCCTGATCGCCTATTTCGCCTATTCCGTCCTCTACGACGCCGATCGGGACAGCATCGCGGTTCGCGCCCGCCCGCCCTATCCGGACGGCGCTACCGCTTCCGTCGCGCAGGCGGAAAGAAGATGACCTACACGCCGCCCGCCGCCGATCAGCTGTTCGTGCTGAAGCATGTCGTCCGCATGGACGAGCTGGCGGGGCATAATGCCTTTGGCGACGCGACTCCGGATGTGGTCAAGGCGATCGTCGAGGGCGCTGGCGCGCTGGCGGCGGGCGAGTTCGCGCCGCTCAACCGGATCGGCGACGAGACCGGCGCCAGATGGTCGCCGGACGGCGTCACCATGCCGCCGGGCTTCCGCGACGCCTATCGCGCTTACGTCGAGGGCGGCTGGGGCACCCTCGCGGGCCCGAAGGATTATGGCGGCCAAGGCCTGCCGCTCAGCATCGCGACTGTGGTGATGGAGGATCTCGGCGCGGCGAATATGGGCTTCTCGCTGGTGATGATGCTGACGCCCGCCGCGGTCGAGGCGCTGAAGCATCACGGGACCGACGAGCAGAGGGACCTCTGGCTGCCGAAGCTGGTGACCGGCGAATGGACCGGCACGATGAACCTCACCGAGCCGCAGGCGGGCTCCGACGTTGGGGCGCTGCGCACCCGCGCCGAGCCGGTGGGCGACGGCAGCTACCGGATTTCGGGCCAGAAGATCTTCATCACCTTTGGCGAGCACGATCTCGCCGACAATATCATCCATCTCGTCCTCGCCCGCACGCCGGGCGCGCCGCCGGGGACGAAGGGGATCACGCTCTTCCTGGTGCCGAAGATCCTGCCCGACGGGACCCGCAACGACCTTCGCTGCGTCTCGATCGAGCACAAGCTCGGCATCCACGCCTCGCCGACCTGCGTCATGGTCTATGGCGAGGAGGGCAAGTGCATCGGCTGGCCAATCGGCGGCGAGACGGAAGGCATGCGGGCGATGTTCACGATGATGAACAACGCCCGGCTCAATGTCGGCCTCCAGGGCGTGTCGATCGGTGAGCGGGCGACGCAGGCGGCGGTCGCCTACGCGCTGCAGCGGGTGCAGGGCGTGCGCGACGGGCAGCCGGCGGTGATCGCGCATCATCCCGACGTCCGCCGGATGCTGTTGCGCATGAAGAGTCTCACCCAGGCTGCGCGGGCGCTCGCGTATTACACCGCCGGCCAGACCGATCGAGCGAGCCTAGGTGACAGGGATGCCAGGCTGCGCGCCGACCTGCTGACGCCGCTCGTCAAGGCCTATGGAACAGACGTCGGCTGCGAGGTGGCGAGCCTCGGCGTCCAGGTCCACGGTGGCATGGGCTATATCGAGGAGACGGGCGCGGCCCAGCACCTGCGCGACATCCGCATCGCCCCGATCTACGAGGGCACGAACGGCATCCAGGCCGCCGACCTGGTCGGGCGGAAGATGGGGCTGGACAGCGGCGCAGTGCTCGACCGGCTGCTCCGTGAGATCGGCGTCGAGGCGGAGGGACCGCTCGGCGATCTGACGGCCGAGTGTTTCCGCGTGGCCAATCATCTCGCCAGTGCCACGGCCGACGACCGCCTTGCCGGCTCCTATCCGTTCCTCGCCATGCTCAGCACCGCCGTCTGCGGCTGGCTGATGAAGCGGCAAGCCGATGCGCTCGACGGTGAGGCGCCGGACTTTGCGGCGATGAAGCGGGCGGCGGTGCGGTATTATCTGAACCAGGTCGTGCCGGAGGCGCAGGGCCTCGCCGCTCAGGCGACCGCTGGTGCGGAGCTTCTCCATTCAGTCTCGGACGAGGCGCTGAGCGCCTGAGCCAGCCGGAGCAGCGCAGCAACCCCTCCCCCTCGATGGGGGAGGCTGGGTGGGGGTGAGTTCGGAAACCCACTCGCCCTATGTCGAACCGCACCCCTCCCCACCCTCCCCATCGAGGGGAGGGAGTTTGGATCAGACCATCACCCGTTTCGTGTCCTTACGTCCCACCGACCGGTAGATCCGCGGCCCCAAGTCGAGGCGGAAGGCGCCCATGCGGGCGTTCGGCTTCTCCGCCTTGCGGCCGACCAGCCAGGATTTCGAGGACCGTCCCTCGCCATTCTCACCCCAGTCGTAAGCGAGGTTGATCGCCACTGTCGGCACGAAGATACGCCGGCCCTGCAGCTCGATCGCCCGCACCTCCTCCGCCTTCATCGCGATCGCGGCGGTGATGCGCAGGCTTTCGCCGGGCGGGATCGTGATGTGCGGCGAGCCGCTGTGGCGGTGGATCGGGCCGCCGAGGAAGGCGGCGATCTGAGGCTCGTCGGCGGCGTTGAACATGCGCGTGTCGATGCGAATGTTGCGCGCCGTCTCGCCGCCGACATTGGTGACGACGAGATCGTAATGGAGGCTCGCCTCGCTCTGGGTCGAGGCGGCGCGCTCCGGCTCGATGTCGAGCTCGAGCCAAGGCCGGGGCGCTTCGACGGGGGTCGGCTGCGGCGAGGCGGCGGGTTCGACCGGCGCGACGTCCGCCAGCAGGAGCTCCGGCGTCGGCGGCGCAGGTCGCGGTTGGTCACCCGCGAAGAGCGAGTCGGCGAGGGCGCCGCGATGGGCCTCCTGCCGCGCGCCGGCAGTCCGCCGGCGGCGGAACAGGGCGAACGCGGCCAGCCCGAGCAGCACCGGCAGCGCGAGCCAGAGCCAGTTGAGATTGAATCCTGTGGAGGCGGGGCTTTCCAGAGCGGGGGCCGGCGCCGGAACGGGCGCAGCCTGGGGCGCGGCGACGGGCGGCTGCGCCACCGGTGCGGGCGCGGGTGCCGTCGCGACTGGTGCAACGGGCGCGGGATGCACAGGACGCGGCGCGGGCGCTGAACGCTCGGTCGCGGGGGTGCGGGCCGCAGGCTCGGGGGTACGGCGCGCCGCCGGAGCAGGCGCAGCCGGAGCCGTGGTGCGGGAGGGCGTCGGGCGTGCCGTCGCGGGCGCCGCCTCGGTCGCGGCCCGCGTCGGGCGAGGGGCCTGAGTCGTGGCGGCCGGAGCCCGAGTCGGCGCCGGTGCGGGCGCGACCGGCTGCGGCTGGGCCGGGGGCGTCGTCCGCTGGCCCGGCAGCTGGAAGTCCCGAAGCTGCGGATTGCCGACGGTCGCGTTGTCTTGCGCGGCAACGGCGCCCGGCCAGATCATGGCCAGGAGCGATCCCAATGCAGCGGCACGCCGGTTCCGGCCTAAGTTCATCATCTTATGAGGATTTCCCTCGCAACACCCCTGCCCGTTCCCTTATCGCCGCGCTCCCTGCCCGTCCAGCCGGGCCGCGCCGGGTTCAATGGCGGCTGCGACGGGTGGAGCGGTGGAACCAGCGTCCGCGCCGGTGGCGGATCTGGCGATGGAGCGCGAACAGGAGCGGCGGCCCGATCAGCACGACCAGCACCGTCGCGATCGCGCCGCCAAGGAGAATGGTCGCTCCGCCCCCTTCCATGGCCGGAATGTACTCCAAATCGGGCGCGGCGTCACGGCTCCCGCCGCGCAATCAGGCCAGCGCCCGCTCCACCAGCTCCTCGACCTTCAGCCCCAGCCGCCGCATCTGCGCGGCGATGGCGGGCCAGCGGTGCTTGAGGAAGTCGGCCCGCTCGCTCGCGCGCAGCCGCTCGGCCGCGCCGTCCGCGACGAACATGCCGACGCCGCGCTTCACCACCACCAGCCCCTCGTCCTGGAAGGTCTGATAGGCCTTGGCGACGGTCAGCGGATTAGCGCCATGCTCGGCGGCGAGGCTGCGTACCGACGGCAAGGGATCGCCGTCCCGCACCTTTCCCTCGAGGATCAGAGCCGCGATGGTGTCGCGCAGGCGGAGATAGACGGGACGTTCTTCGGCGGGCATCGCTGACATAGTGTGCTAATACAGCTTGCCCGTCAAGGGCAGCCTCACGCGCGCCCGGACGCAGGGACGTTCAGCCGCCACAGCCGATATGCCCAGGCTGCGGCATAGGGTTGGTAGAGGCAATAGACACCGAAGAGTGCGAAAGTCGCGCCGTCCAGCGACCGGGTTGCCAGCATGAGCGCAGCCAGCAGCAGCCAGTACGGAAAGAGGAAGAAGAAGGCGAGGTCGAGCCGCTTCATCCGGAATTGGAGAATGTTCGCGCCTGCATTCGCCAGCATCAGCGCGCAAAGCAGGAGGATCGCGGTCTTGTGGTTGGGCCAGAGCGGGAGCAGCCGAACGAGCGCGGTGAAGCAGATGGCATACCAGACGATGCCGATCAGCACCCAGAGCCAGGCTGGAGGCGACCAGCGCGGCTGCCTGGTCGCCCGAAGCTGCGCCATCGGATCCGAGCCGGCACAGAGGCCCTCGACGAGTGCGACGGCGGCGCAGATCGCGAAGGCGAGAAGGTAGGTCAGGCGACGTTCCCCGCCCCCGGCGCCCATTCGTGCACCACATCATCGAAGGCCGGCCGCGCACGCTCTTCCAGTGGCACGCCGGGTGTGCCGAGGTAGAGGAAGCCGGCGATCCGCTCCTGCCCTTGGAGGCCGAGCCCGCGGCGCACCTCTTCGGAATAGGCCGCCCAGCCGGTCACCCAGCCGCCGGCGAAACCCATGGCATGGGTGGATAGGAGGATGTTCATGCCGGCCGCGCCGCAGGACAGCTCCTGCTCCCACTGGGGGATCTTCGTCCCTTCGACCGGACTGGAGACGAGGACGATCAGCTCCGGCGCCTGATGGGCGAAGCGGTGCACCGCCTCCAGCTCCAGCCGCCCCGGCTCCTCTTCTTTCCCTGCACGGTAGGCGTGCTCCAGCAGCGCGTGGAAATCGTCCCGCCGCGCCTTCGCGACATGGATGAACCGCCACGGCGCGAGCTTGCCGTGATCGGGCGAGCGCATGCCGATCTCGAGGATGCGGCGGAGCTGGTCCGCGTCCGGCCCGGGCGCGACGAGGTCGCGCGGCCGGCCCGAGCGGCGGGTGGCGAGGAGTGAGAGCGTGGAGCTGAGGTCGTTGAGCATGGCGTGCCGCTAACAGCCTTGCGAGGGCGCAACAATCCGGCTTCACAAGGCGGGAATCCCCGCTAGGGTGCCGCGGCAAAAGACGAGCCCGCCTCATCGCAAGACGGGCCATTGCCTTGGGAGGGCTTGAGATGGTGAACGTTGCCCCCGATACGACCAGTGCGGGCGAACGCCCCGATGTCAGCCGCAGCGACCACGACACCTGGCTTGGCCATCCCCGCCAGCTCCGGCGCCTGTTCTCCATCGAGATGTGGGAGCGGTTCGGCTTCTACGGCATGCGCGTCCTGCTCGTGCTCTATCTGGTCAACCACTTCCTGCTGGCGGACCACCAGGCAAACGGGCTCGTCGGCGGCTATCTCAGCCTCGTCTATCTGACTCCGATCGTCGGCGGTCTCCTCGCGGACAACTATCTCGGCTCGAAGCGGGCGGTGAAGTTCGGCGCGATCCTGATGGCGGTCGGCTATCTCACGCTCTGCTTCGGCGGCGAGCAGGCCAAACCCTATGCGGTGATCGGCGGCACCCATTATGCGGTCTCGGAGGTCCAGCACGGCGGCTCGGTCATGGACCCGGGCACCAAGGTGCAGTCGATCGTGATGAGCGGCCAGCATCTGACCCTGCACGGCCTGCCGGACGGATCGATGCAGCTTCTCGCCGACACTGGTCAGGTGACGCGCACGCTGGCCAAGAGCGAATTCGGCGCGGGCGGCGAGCGTTCGCCCTTCTACACGTCGCTGATGCTGGTGGCGCTGAGCCTGGTCGTGCTCGGCAACGGCTTCTTCAAGCCGAACATCTCGACGATCGTCGGCTCGCTCTACGCGCCCGGGGACCGCCGCCGCGACGCCGGCTTCACCATCTTCTACTGGGGCATCAACATCGGCTCGGTCGGCGGCCAGTTCTTCTGCCCGCTGTTCGTGAATTGGTTCGGCTGGTGGGCCGGCTTCCTGGTCGTCTCGATCGGCATGCTGATCGGCTACAGCCTGGTCCAGTTCGCGGGCCGCCGGCTCGAGGGTTATGGCGATCCGCCCGCCAGAGAAGGGCCGGACCGCGCCATGCTGATCTACGTCCTGTCGCTCGTGGCCGTCCCGGTCTTCTGGCTGATCTTTGAGAACATCCTGAACGCGCCCGTGGCGGCGGCGGGGCACGGCCTCGTCGAATATGTCAAGGCGACGCCATTCCTCGGCAAGGTTCTGTTCGTGGCCTTCCTCGCGGCGGTGATCGGCGTGCCGATCTGGGCCTACCGGGCCGGCGACAAGGTCGAGTTCCAGATGATGGTGGCGGCAGTGATCCTCGTCGTCTTCAACGTCACCTTCTGGACCCTGTTCGAGCAGGCGGCCTCGTCCCTGACCCTGTTCGCCGACCGCAATACGACGCTCGAATTGTTCGGCATCGGCATCAACGCCGGCCAGACGCAGCAATTCAATCCGATCACCATCGTCATATTCGCACCGATCCTGAGCTGGCTGTGGGTGGCGCTGGCGAAAAAGGGATGGGAGCCCTCGATCCAGGTCAAGTTCGGGCTCGCCCTCGTCCTGGTCGGGCTCGGCTTTGTCGTGCTGGCATGGAGCGGATCCTTCGCCAACCAGGTCTTTCGGGTTTCCCTGTGGTGGCTGGTGCTCACCTATTTCCTCCACTCGATCGCCGAATTGTGCATCTCGCCGGTCGGACTCTCGATGATCACCAAGCTGTCGATCGCACGCGTGGTCGGCATGATGATGGGGGTCTGGTTCCTGTCGATCTCGATCGGCGAATATCTGGCGGGCGCCGCCGCGCAGGCCGCATCGGTCCAGACGGTCGGCGGCCAGGTGACCAATCCCGAGCTCAGCCTGCACACCTATCTTGGCACGTTCATGACCGGAGGCGAGTGGACGATCGGCGCCGGCATCATCCTGCTGGCGATTTCGCCCTTCCTGAAGAAGCTCATGCACGGCGTGACCTGAGGACAGCACCGATGCCGAACCTGTCGAACAAAGCCTGGCTTCTCCTCGCCCTCGGCGCGCTCGTCGGCTGCGCGGCCAAGGCGCCGCCGCCGCACACCGCGTCCGCGCCGGCGCCGCCGCCCAGGACCTACAATCACGACCCCTATCCCTCGACCTACCATCGCTACCCGGGCGTGCTGACCGCGATCACCGGCGGCACCGTCTATGACGGCGAGGGCGGCCGGATCGAGAACGGGACAATCATCCTGGCGGACGGTGTCGTTCAGGCGATCGGCGGGCCCGACACGCCGATCCCCGAAGGCGCCACCCGCATCGACGCGCACGGCAAATGGGTGACGCCCGGCATCATCGACATCCACTCGCACCTCGGCGACTATCCCTCGCCCGCGGTCGAGGCGCACCAGGACGGCAACGAGCTGACCGGCCCGGTCCACCCCGACGTCTGGGCCGAGCACAGCGTCTGGCCGCAGGACCCCGGCTTCAGCCGCGCGCTGGCGAACGGCGGCGTCACCACGCTCGAGATCCTGCCGGGCTCGGGCGATCTGTTCGGCGGCCGCTCGGTCGTGCTCAAGAACGTACCGGCCCGCACCGTCCAGGCGATGAAATTCCCCGGCGCGCCCTATGGCCTGAAGATGGCGTGCGGCGAGAATCCGAAGCGCGTCTATGGCAGCCGGAACCAGATGCCGGGCAGCCGCATGGGCAATATCGCGCTCGATCGCGAGACCTGGGCGCGCGCGGTCGAGTACAAGCGGCGCTGGGACAAATATGAGCGCGACGGGGGCGACCCCCCGACCCGCGACATCGGCCTCGATACCCTGCGCGGCGTCCTCGCCGGCGAGATCCTCGTCCAGAACCATTGCTACCGCGCCGACGAGATGGCCATCGTCATCGATATGGCGAAGGAGTTCGGCTACCACGTCGCCGCCTTCCATCACGCGGTGGAGGCCTACAAGATCGCCGATCTGCTCCGCGACAACCATGTCTGCGCGGCGATGTGGGCCGATTGGTACGGCTTCAAGATGGAAGCCTATGACGGCATCCAGGAGAATATCGCGCTAGTCCACAATGCCGGCGCCTGCGCGATGGTCCATTCGGACGACCCGAACGGCATCCAGCGCCTCTACCAGGAAGCGGCCAAGGCGCAGGCGGCGGGCCGCAGGATCGGCATCAACATCCCCGACGCGGAAGCGTGGGAATGGCTGAGCTTCAATCCCGCCAAGGCGCTCGGCATCTCCGAAAAGACCGGCAGCCTCAAGCAGGGCAAGATGGCCGACGTGGTGCTGTGGAACGGCAACCCGCTCAGCGTCTACACACGGCCGGAGAAGGTCTGGATCGACGGCGCCCTGATGTACGACGCTTTGGATCCGCACCGCCGCCCGGTGAGCGACTTCGAGCTCGGCCAGCCGGGTGAAGGGGATGTGAAGTGAAGCGCTTTCCTTTGCCTCCCCTCGCCCCGGCAAGCCTCCGCTCGTCCCGAGCGAAGTCGAGGGGCGTCTTGCACGACCTCTTTGCCAGCGCCCTTCGACTTCGCTCAGGACGAGCGAGTCTGGGGGTGGCCCTTGCGCTGTTGAGCGCGCCCGCCGCTGCCCAAACCATCGCCATTACGGGCGGCACGGTCGCGCTGGGCGATGGATCGGAGCCGATCCCCGGCGGGACCGTGATCGTCCGCGACGGCCGGATCGTGGCGGCCGGGCGCGGGGTGGCCGTGCCCGCGGGCGCGCAAATGATGGATGCGACCGGAAAATGGGTGACGCCGGGCATCGTCGCCGGCTTCTCCCGCGTGGGCCTTGCCGAGGTGGAGGCGGTCGATCCGGCCAACGACATTTCCGCTCGCAATTCGCCGTTCAGCGCCGCGATCGACGTCGCGCCTGCGATCAATCCGAAGGCGCAGCCGATCGCGGTCAACCGTGCCGGCGGCGTCACTCGCGCCATCGTCGCGCCGGCGACGTCGCGGAGCATCTTCGCGGGCCAGGGCGCGGTCATCGATCTCGGCGCCGACATGGACCCGATCACCCGCGCCCGCGCCTTCCAGTTCGTCGAGCTGGGCGAGACCGGCGCCGGCGATGCCGGCGGCAGCCGCGCCTCGGCCTATGTCCTGTTCCGCAACGCGCTGCGCGAGGCGCGCGACCTCACGCTGCGGACGCGAATCGCCGGCCCCGCCGCCGAGCGCCAGCCGCGCGCCAACGACCAGCGCGCTTACGGGCTGGAGGATGAGCCGACGGCGAACAATCCTCTGCTCGGCGCCAATGTCAGCCGGCCGCAGGACGTTTTGCTCACCCGCTTCGATGCGGCGGCGCTCGTTCCCGTCCTCCAGGGGCGGCAATATCTGTTCGTTCACGTCGAGCGGGCGAGCGACATCCTCCAGGTGCTGTCGCTCAGGAAGGAATTGCCGAGCCTGCGCCTCGTCCTCGTCGGCTGCGCCGAGGGCTGGACCGTCGCCCGCGACATCGCCGCCGCCGGCGTACCGGTGATCGCCTCGGCGCTGACCGACCTTCCCAACAGCTTCGAGCAGCTCGCCTCGACCGAATCGAACGTCGGGCGGATGCGGGCGGCGGGCGTCCACGTCTCGATCGGCATGATCGACGACAATGAAGCGTTCCAGGTCCGCAACGAAAAGCAATATGCCGGCAATCTCGTCGCGCTGACGCGGCTGCCCGGCGCGACCGGCCTCACCTGGGGGCAGGCGCTGGAGACGATCACCTCGGCGCCCGCGGAGGCGATCGGGATGGGCGACGAGATCGGCTCCCTCCGCCCCGGCCGCCGGGCCGACGTGGTGGTGTGGGACGGCGATCCGCTCGAGAACGGCACCGCGCCCGTCCTCGTCCTGATCGACGGCGTCCAGCAGCCGCTCACCAACCACCAGACCGAGCTTCGCGACCGCTATCGCAGCCTCGCGCCGACGGACCTGCCGCCGGCCTACCGGAAGTGATCGGCCTCGCCAGCCTGATCCTGGCGACGATCGCATTCGTCGGCAGCCATTTCCTCCTGTCCCACACCTTCCGGCTGAAGCTGATCGGCGCGGTCGGCGAGCTCCGCTTCACCTTGCTCTATTCGCTCGTCGCGGTTGCGACCCTGCTCTGGGTCGCTTTCGCCTGGCGCGCGCTGGACGATGAGACGCTGATCTGGATGGCGCCGGATTGGTGGTGGACGATCGCCACGTTCATCATGCTCTTCGCCTCGATCCTGCTGATCGGCTCCTTCTTCCGCAACCCGGCCTTCCCTCATCCCGGCGCCGCGCGGAAGGCGCGAAAGGCGACCGGCGTCTTCGCGATCACCCGCCACCCGATGAATTGGTCGTTCGCCCTGTGGGCACTCGTTCATTTGACCGTCCAGGTGTCGCTTCGGAACATCGTCGTCGATAGCGGCATCCTGATCCTGGCGATCTTCGGGTCGATCGGACAGGACCGGAAGAAGGAACGGGCGATGGGTCCCGCCTGGGTGCAATGGGAAGCGAAGACGTCCTTCATCCCCTTCGCCGCCCTCCTCACCGGCCGGGCGCGCTGGCGCGATCTGGCGCCCGCCTGGAGTGCCGCGCTCGCCGGCCTCATCTTCTGGCTCGGCTTCCTGCCCTTCCACGCTCCGGGAGCGTCGCCGCTCGTCTGGCTGTGGATGAGCTACCACTAGGGCGGCGGCGCCCGGAGGAGCTCAGACCTTCTCGCCCAATTCTCCCTGCGGCTGTTGCTCGGTGGAATCGATGGCGTCGAGCACCGCCTCGGGGGCGACGTCGCGCTTCAATTCCTCCACTTCCTCCTCGTCATGGTCGACGCCGAGGCGTTCGGCGATGGCCGAAACCATCTCGACCAGCTTCGTCACCTCATGCTCGGCGAGCAGGCTGATCTGGAGGTCGAGCTCGGCGCGCTTGTCGGCGGCGGCGGCCATCCGGTTCTGGGTGATGAGAACGAAGGTCGAGAGGAAGATCGCCTCCACCGAGGCGACCATGGCGAGCACCACGAAGGTCGGGTCGAAACGCGGCACACCGGGAATCCAGCCGAGATTGACGAGGATCCAGGCGCCGTAGAGGACGAGGTGCAGGTAGACGAAGTTCATCGACCCGGTGAAGCGGGTGATGGTTGCGGCCAACCTCTCCTCGAACAGCGCCCGCGCGGCGTCCTCCCGGCGGCGGCGCTCGAGCGCGGCGATATTGCGTTCGAGCGCGGTGTTGAGGCTGCCGGGCTGGGGCGGCGCGACCGTCGGACCTTTGGAATAGGAGTTCATTCGGGGTGCCTTCGCCCCGAGAACCCCCGCAGCCCATTTCGGTTGCGATTTCAGGCGGAAACGGCCGGATCTTCCTTGAGGAGGCGATCGTGTCCGCTTGCCGCCTCGTCGGCGCGATAGCCGCTGCGGCGGGCGAGCAGTGTGGCGGCGGCGGTGTCCATCGCGACGTTGCCGACGGTGCGGATGAGGTCGGGCAGCATCTCCACGGCGACGAACAGGACGAGCGGCTCGATCGGCACGCCCATGGCGATGCAGACCGGCGCGATCGAGCTGATGTAGGAGACCGCGCCGGGCAGGCTGACCGCCCCGAGCGAGGTCAAGGCGGCGACGGCGATCCCGGCACCGATTTGCATCGGCGTCAGGTGCATTCCGAACCAGTGGGCGATGTAGAGGGCGACGGCGAGGTTCATGCCTGGCCCGGTCGCCCGGAAGACGGCGACGGCGAGCGGCAGGGTGACGCCCGAGGCCGCGACCGGCACGCCGAGCCGCTCCGCCCCCTTCAGCATCGCCGGCAGCGAGGCGAGGGAGGATTGGGTGCTGATCGCCACCGCATGGGCCGGCCCCACCGCGCGGGTGAAGGCGAGGAAGCCGACCCGCCCGCCGATCATCGCGATCGGCCAGGCCGCGAACCAGATCACCACGCCGCAGGCCGAGACGATCAATATGTAGTGAACTAAAGCCCCGAATGCCCCGCCACCCGCCTTGGCGCCGACGACATAGGCCAAAGCGAAGACGCCGATCGGCCCGAGCAGCAGCACCCAGTTGACGATGACCAGCATCGCGTCGCCGATGCCGCGGAACAGCGTGACGAGATGGGTGCGCGTCTCGGCGGCGAGGCGGGTGAGCGCGAAGGCGAAGACGGTGGTGAAGAAGATCAGCGGCAGGATCTGGTCGCCGGCCGCCGCGGCGATGGGATTGGTCGGCACGATCGAACGGACGAACTGGGCGAAGGTCGGGATCTCGCCGACCTTGCCCGGCGCGC
Organism: Allosphingosinicella sp.; assembly: GCA_036269695.1. Classification (GTDB taxonomy): domain Bacteria; phylum Pseudomonadota; class Alphaproteobacteria; order Sphingomonadales; family Sphingomonadaceae; genus Allosphingosinicella. The sequence continues at coordinate 61,754 of DATBDY010000043.1, forward strand.
CGGACAGCGCCACCGTCAATGCGGCGATCGAGGCCTGCGGCAGCGGGAAGAGGCGGAGCAGGATCGGCGTCATGATCGCGGCGAGGATCGCCGAGATCCACAGGAAGACGACGTAGAAGACGATCGCCCGCCCGGCGAGGCGACTGGCCTTGGCCGCCTCGGCCGAAGCGGCGATGCCGGTCACCAGCAAGGCGACGACGAGCGGGATGATGGTCATCCTGAGGGAGTCGAGCCAAAGCCCGCCGATTGTCTCGCCGACCGGGATCGCGTGCGCCGCGAAGCCGGAGGCCCAGGCGGAACTGGCAATGCCGAGGAGCAGGCCGGCGATCAGTGCAGTCAGGATCCGCGCGGCCTGCGACATTCGGCGCCTTGTAACGCACGGAAAAGGGAAGGCAATCATCTCCCCTCCTCGTCATGCCGGATAGGCCGCCCTCGCACTCCGCAAGCCTTCGCGCTAAAGGGCCTCGCAACAGGAACAGGAAACGCATGACTCGCAAATATTTCGGCACGGACGGCATTCGCGGACGCACCAACAAGCTGCCGATGACGGCGGAGATGGCGCAGAAGGTCGGGCAGGCGGCCGGGGCGCATTTCCTGCGCGGCGACCATCGTCACCGCGTCGTGATCGGCAAGGACACGCGCCTCTCCGGCTATATGGTCGAGACGGCGCTCATCTCCGGCTTCACCAGCGTCGGCATGGACGTGGTGATGGTCGGGCCGGTCCCCACCCCTGCGGTGGCCCTGCTCACCCGCTCGATGCGCGCCGATATTGGCGTGATGATCTCGGCCAGCCACAATCCCTATCAGGACAACGGCATCAAATTGTTCGGACCGGACGGCTACAAGCTCTCGGACGAGGACGAGGCGGCGATCGAGCGGCTGATCGAGCAGGAGCCGAAGCTGGTCGACGCCTCGATGATCGGCCGCTCGAGGCGGATCGAGGACGCGCGCGGCCGCTATGTCCACGCCGCCAAGTCGACCTTCCCCGAGGAGCTACGGCTGGACGGGCTCAGGATCGTCGTGGATTGCGCCAACGGCGCCGCCTATCAGGTCGCGCCCGAGGCGCTCTGGGAGCTTGGCGCGGACGTGGTGGCGATGGGCGTGTCGCCCAATGGGCTCAACATCAACGACGGCGTCGGCTCGACCGCGCCCGCCGCCCTCCAGGCGCGGGTGGTCGAGGAGCAGGCCCATATCGGCATCGCACTCGACGGCGACGCCGACCGGGTGATCATCGTCGACGAGAAGGGCCGGATCGTCGACGGCGACCAATTGATGGCGCTGATCGCGATCTTCTGGGCGCGGCGCGGCATGCTGGAGGGCGACGGCATCGTCGCGACGGTGATGTCGAACCTCGGCCTCGAACGCTTCCTGGAGACGAACGGGCTATCGCTGTTCCGTACCAAGGTCGGCGACCGCTACGTGCTGGAGGCGATGCGCGAAAAGGGTTTCAACGTCGGCGGCGAGCAGTCCGGCCACATCATCCTGTCCGATTATGCGACCACCGGCGACGGCCTGGTCGCGGCGCTGCAGGTCCTCGCCTGCCTCATCGAGGAGGGACGGCCGGCGAGCGAAATCCTCCACCAGTTCGATCCGCTGCCGCAGCTGCTCAAGAACGTCCGCTTCGGCGGCGGCGCCCCGCTGGAGAAGGACAGCGTCAAGTCCGCCATCGCCTCGGCGGAGAAGAGGCTGGAAGGCACCGGCCGCCTCGTCATCCGCAAATCGGGCACCGAGCCTTTGATCCGGGTGATGGCCGAGGGCGAGGACGAAGCCTTGGTCGAGGAGGTGGTCGATTCCATCTGCGAGGCGGTCAAGGCGGCGTGATCCTCGACATGTGCCCCGATTGCCACGCCTGCGGCCGCGACCTGCCGCCGGACACGCACGAGGCCTGGATCTGCTCGTTCGAATGCACCTTCTGCACGGATTGCGCGGACAATCGCTTCCACTTCACCTGCCCCAATTGCGGCGGCAACCTTGAACGCCGGCCCACTCGCGAGGCGAAATGGCTGGAGAAATATCCGCCCTCCGCCGTGCGCAAAGGCCCGGTTTGAGCATTCTCCCCCGTCATTGCGAGGAGCGAAGCGACGCGGCAATCCAGCCGCACTGGATTGCTTCGCTGCGCTCGCAATGACGGATAAGGTTCCCCGCATCCTGATCATTGCCGGCTCGGACAGCGGCGGCGGGGCCGGCATCCAGGCGGACATCAAGACCGTGACGATGCTCGGCGGCTTCGCCACGACGGCCATCACCGCGATCACCGCGCAGAACACGCTCGGTGTCGAGGCTGTCATGCCGGTGCCGCCGGAGATGGTGCTGAAGCAGATCGATGCGGTGCTGATCGATATCGGCGCGGATGCGATCAAGATCGGGATGATCGGCGGCGCGGAGACGGCGCTCGCGCTGGCGGACCGGCTGGAAACGCTGGTCGACATCCCGATCGTCTTCGATCCCGTGATGGTCGCCACGAGCGGCGCTGCCCTCGCCGATGAGGCGACCATTGCCGCGTTCGAGCGGCTGATGCCGTGCGCCACAGTCGTCACGCCGAATGCGCCGGAGCTTGCCGCCCTCACCGGACGGGAGGTCGAGACGCTCGATCAGCTCGAAGCTGCCGCCGTGGCGCTCGCCCAGCGGACCGGCGCCGCCGTCCTCGCCAAGGGCGGCCATCTCGCGGGCGCCACGCTCACCGACCTGCTGGTCGCGGACGGCGAGACGCGGTCTTTCGCCTCACAGCGGATCGAGACTCGCCACACCCACGGCACCGGGTGCACCTTGGCGAGCGCGCTCGCCCTGCACCTCGCCCGCGGGCTTCCGCTCGCCGACTCGGTCGCCGCGGCACGCGCTTACCTGCGGGGCGCCCTTCTCGCCGCGCCGGGCTTCGGCGGCGGCCACGGCCCGCTCGGTCATCACGCGGCGCTCTCCGCAAATCATTGAAATTTTTGGAATCGTCACCATTTCTGATAGGAAGGGGAGCGGCTTTTCGGGTCGACATCCGGTCGCGACCCTGTACCGCCTTGTCCGGCCCCCCGGCCGGTGCGGTTGCGCAACGAGGCTGCTTTCCCGTAAAGGCGCCGACTTTCCGGAGTCACGAATGACGGCCAGATTGCTGACCATGCCTGCCCTGCGCCTTTCGAGGTTGCCACGGCCGCACGCGAAGCATTGGTTCGCCAGCCTCGTGCTGGCGACGACCGCCGGTCTGTACCTGCTCGCCGGCCTCAGCGTGACGACCTTCCGCCCCGGCCCCGACCCGGCCCACGCCAACGTGCCGAGAATCGGGTTGAGCCAGCAGCTGTTTATCCCGGGTCTCGGTGCCCCGCCCGTGCCGGAGCCGCTCCAGTTCCGCGACGTCGCGCCGCAGGATGCGGTGGCGATCAACGCCGCCGTCCCGATCTCGAGCGAGCCCAACCCGGCCGCGCGGCCTTACCGCGAGGCCTTCGCCACGCCCGCCGACCAGCTGCGCGCCACCGAATGCCTCACCGCCGCAATCTATTACGAAGCGGCGATCGAGCCGGTCGACGGCCAGCGCGCCGTCGCCCAGGTGGTGCTGAACCGCGTCCGCCATCCCGCTTTCCCGAAGAGCGTCTGCGGCGTCGTCTTCCAGGGCTCGGACCGGCCGACCGGCTGCCAGTTCACTTTCACCTGCGACGGCGCCCTCAACCGCGTGCCCAACGCCGGGCTCTGGGCCCGCGCCCGCAAGGTCGCCGAGGAGGCGCTGGCGGGCAAGGTCTTCGCGCCGGTCGGCTGGTCGACCCATTATCACACCAATTGGGTGGTGCCGTACTGGAGCTCGACCCTCACCAAGGACGCGGTGGTCGGCAGCCATATCTTCTACCGCTGGGCCGGCGGCTGGGGCCATCCGCCCGCCTTCCGCTTCTCCCCCACGACGTCGGAACCGCAGATCGCCCTGATGCGGCGGCTGACCTCCGATCCGTCGAGCCTTGCAGACGCGGTCGGGCCGACGACGACGGTCGTCGATCCCAAGCTCGCCGCAGCCATCGCCGCCGGCGACGCGCCGGTCCCCGGCGCGCACCAGGGCAGCATCGACAGCTTCGGCAGCGCGGTGCTGCGCCGCTACGAGCCGATGAGCGCCCAGCAGGCGACCGCCTCCGCCATGGCCCGCATCGGCACCGACACGCCGCAGCAAAGGCTCAACACGATCGAATGGGCGCTCTCCGGCCGATCCGACAAGCCGCAGACGCCACTCGGAGCCAAGCCGAAAAGCGAGACCGATACGGCCGCCGCGCCGACGACCGCCGCCAAGCCGACAACCGGCCCCGCTGCGGTCAAATGCCTCGAAGGCGTCCGCCGCCTCCCCGGCGTCGTCGGCCCCGCCCAGCAGCAGGGCTGCTGAACCTCTTCCCCTCGCCTGCTGGACAGGCGGCTGCCTTCCTCTCTAGTCTCGCCCGAAAGGGGAGAGGGACATGAGGGCATTCGCGTGTTGGGCCGCGGCCGCCGGGTCGGCGCTGGCGGTTTCGGTGGCGATCGCGGCGGTGGAGCACGGACCGGTTTATCCGCCCTTCGGTCTCGACCTGACATCGCCGGACAAGAACGTCCGTCCCGGCGACGATTTCTTCCAATATGCGAACGGCGCCTATCTCGCGCGGACAATGATCCCCGCCGACCGGCCCGCCGCCTCGCGCCGGCTCGAAATGACCGACCGGATGGAGGCGCAGCTCCACCAGCTGATGGAGGACGCCGCCCGCACCGCCACACCCCGCGCCGGGGATGAGAAAGCGAAGGTCGGCCGCTTCTACGCCGCCTTCATGGACGAGGCGCAGGCGGAGCGGCTCGGCGCGACGCCGCTCAGGCCCGAGCTCGACGCGATCCGCGCCGCCTCGGACCGTGCCGCGCTCGCCCGGCTGATGGGCGAAGGCGCGGGTGGGCTTTATCCGGGCCTGTTCGGCATCGGCATCGACGTCGATCTCAAGCAGCCGGGCCGCTACGCCGTCTATCTCGGCCAGGCGGGCCTCGGCCTGCCCGATCGGGACTATTATCTGCGGCCGGACCTCAAGACTCAGCGCGAGGCGTATCGCGCTTATGCCGCGCACCTGCTCAAGCTGATCGGCTGGCCCGAGCCCGAACGCGCGGCGGACGCGGTTCTGGCCTTCGAAACGCGCGTGGCGGAGGCGAGCTGGACCAAGGTCGAGCAGCGCGACCTCACCCAGCAATATAATCCGATGGCTCCGACCGCCCTCCCCGCCTTCGCGCCCGGCTTCGACTGGGGGCCGTTCCTCGCCGCCGCCGGAGTCGCGCGCAAGCCGGCGCTGATCGTCGCCCAGAAGAGCGCCTTTCCGAAGCTCGCCGCCATCTACGGCGAGACCCCGGTCGACGCGCTCAAGGCGTGGATGGCGTTCCGCGTCGCCGATGCTGCGGCGCCCTATCTCTCCAAGCCGTTCGTCGATGCGAATTTTGAGCTGCACGGGCGCGTGCTGACCGGCCAAGGCCAGATCCGCCCGCGCTGGAAACGCGCGATCATTGCGGTCGGCGGCGGCGATTGCGGCGCCGATCCCGGGAGCTGCTTCGGCACGATCGCCTGGGCGGTCGGCGATCTCTACGCGGCGCGCTACTTCCCGCCGGCGACCAAGGCGAAGGTCTCCGACCTCGTCGCCAACCTCAAGTCGGCCTTCCGCGTCCGGCTCGAGCGGCTCGACTGGATGGGACCGGCGACCAAGGCCGAGGCGCTGAAGAAGCTCGACACCTACACGATCAAGGTCGGCTATCCCGACAAGCCGCAGCGCGACTATTCGGGCGTCGAGATCCGCCGCGACGATCTGCTCGGCGACGTCCGCCGCGCCGCCGCGGCCGACTGGGCGTTCATCGTCCGCCGCAGCGACGGCCCCGTCGACCGCGCCGAATGGTCCATGACGCCGCAGACCAACGACGCCTATAACGGCTCGCTGCGCGACATCGTCTTCCCGGCCGGCATCCTCCAGGCGCCGATCTTCGATCCGGCCGCCGATCCGGCGATCAATTACGGGGCCATCGGCGGCGTCATCGGCCACGAGATGACCCACGGCTTCGACGATCAGGGCCGCACCATCGATGCCTCCGGCGCCCTGCGCGACTGGTGGACTCCCTCCGACGCCGCCGCCTTCAAGGCCCGTGCCGACGCGCTGGGCCGCCAATATGCGACCTACGAGCCGGTGCCCGGCTTTCACATCAATCCGGGCCTGACGATGGGCGAGAATATCGCCGATCTCGGCGGCCTCTCGATCGCGCTGGAGGCCTATCACCGCTCGCTGCACGGACGGCCGGCACCGGTGCTCGGCGGCCTCACCGGCGACCAGCGCGTCTTCCTCGGCTGGGCCCAGGCCTGGGCAGGCAAGATGCAGCCGGACGCGATCCGCGCGATGACGGTCGGCGATCCGCACAGCTTCCGCAAGTTCCGGGTGAACGGAATCGTCCGCAACGTCGACGACTGGTATCCGGCCTTCGCGGTCAAGCCGGGCGAGGCGCTCTACCTCAAGCCCGAGGACCGCGTCCGCATCTGGTAGCTGTCGTTCCGGGGCGTCGCATAGGCCGGGCCCTGCGGCACGCCGCCCATCGCCTCGTAGAGGTCGGCGGCGGCGTTGAGGCGCTCCTGCACGACGAGCGCGCGGGCGTCCTCGGCCTGGACGAGCTGCCGCTGGGCGTCGAGCACGGTCCTGAGATCCGCATCGCCTTCCAGATATTGCATCCGGGCGAGGCGCGTGGTGGTCTCGGCATTGGCGACGACGTCCGCGATCAGCCTCTCGCGCTCGGCCGAGCGGGCGGCGCCGGCCAGCGCATCCTCGCTTTCCTTGAGCGCATTGAGCAGGGTCTTGCGATAGAGGGCGACGCTCTCATGCTGGTCGGCGGCGGCGACATGAAGCCGGCCGTTGAGACGGGCGCGGTCGAAGATCGGGCCGAGCAGGCTGGCGCCGATCGCCAGTGTCGAAGCGACCGGTCCGCTCAAGGTCGCCGCTTGCCCCAGGCCGCTCGCGGAAAGGTGGAGGCCCGGCAGGAACGCGCGGCGCGCCGCATCGACATCGCCGTCGGCGGCCTTGATCCGCGCCTCGGCGGCGCGAACGTCGGGGCGGCGCACGAGCAGCTCGCCGGGCTGGACGGGCGCCAAAGCCGGCACCCTGATCTCCGCGAGGCTGCCGTCCGCAAGGTTGAAGAGCGGCGCTTCCTCGCCGGCCAGCAGCGCCAGCGCATCGCGCGTGCGCTCCTGCGCCTCGACCAGCCGGACGCGCTCGGTTTCGAGGTTGCGGGTCTCGATCGCCTGCAGGCCGGTATCGACCTTGGTGGCCGCGCCTTCGCGATAGCGGACGCCGATGATCCGCTCGAGCTCGCGCTCGTCGGCGATGCTGCGGTCGAGCAGGCGGATGCGGTCCGTCAACGCGCAATATTGGACCCAGGCGCGCGCGACCTCGGTCTCGACGACGAGCGCGGTCGCATCGCGGTCGAACCGGGCGGCGGCGGCGCGGGCGCGCGCGGCGCGCTTGCCGGCGCGGGCGGCGCCGAACAGGTCGAGATCGTAGGAAATGTCGAGCTGGGCAAAGCCTTCGCTGAAACGATAGGGGTCGGTCTTGTCGTCGCTTCGCGTGTGGCTGGCGCCGGCTGAGCCGGAGATCACCGGCAGCATCGCCGCCCGCGCGGTACCGAGCTCCGCCCGCGCCCGCTCGATCCGCGCCGTAGCGGCTTCGAGATCGGCATTGGCGGCCAGCGCGTGCTCGGTCAGGCGGCGCAGCTCGGCCGAGCCGAGGGCGTCGGCGAGATGCTCCGCACCGACCGGCTCGGCTGTCGGCGAAGGCGCGCCCTCGCGCCATTCCGTCGACACGATGTTCGGTTCCACGGCGAGCCGCACGTGCGGCGCGCAGCCGCCTGCAGCCAGCACGAGCAGCAGGACAAGGGGGCGCCGGACCATGTGCCGCTCCCTAGCGTGCCAAGGTAAATCATCGCCTAAGATCGTTCCGGAACGCCCGCTCGGGGCGCTCCAGCCGATTCGCCGCCGAAATGCAAAAGGGCGATTTCGCAAGGTCCATTCAGCCGCGGCCCACCTTCCGAAATCAAGCCTGCGAGGAGGGCGTCATGGCTGGGAATTCTAATATTTTATCGTGCTATCAGTGGCTTAGATAGGAGATGCGTCATCAGGCCCGATTAACGTTCCGGGGGCCCTCGTCCCGCTGCGGGACGGCGAAAATGGGCCTCTAGCCAGCGTTCGCGAAGACAGCCAGCCGGGAAACGCACCCGATCACGGGGCACAAAAATGGAGTTGGATATGCGCGATCTTCAGGCTTCGGAACTCAGCTTCGTCTACGGTGCGGGCGGCGGCGGCAAGTGCGGCTGCGGCGGTGGCAAGGGCGGCAGCGGCAGCAGCCGCAAGCACAGCACCAAGAAGCATTCCACCAAGAAGCACTCGACCAAGAAGTGCGGCAGCACGAAAAAGCACAGCACGCGCGGCGGTTCGCGCTGCGGCTGATGCCGAACGGCGGGGTGCGCCTCCCTTTCGGCCGCCCCGCCGCTTTCACGGCCACGAGGTAAACCATCGGCTAAGATTAACCGACTTTTCAGGCCTTTGCCTTAGCGGCGCCTAGACACGGGTGAGGGCGAATGACGGTCCAGCTTTTCCGGCAGGAAGTGATCGAAGCGGGACGCGAACGGCTCGCCGGCACGGTCGTCGCAGCGACGCCGCCCCAGGCGAAAGTCTATGTCGGCATCGTCCTGTTCTTCGCCGCCCTGCTCGCCGCGATCCTGACGTTCGGCCAATATGCGACGCGCGCGCAGGTGAAAGGCATCGTCGCCTTCGACACCGGCATCGCCCGCGTCTATCCGAGCGCACCGGCCGAGATCCGCGCCTTCCACGTCACCAACGGCCAGCATGTCGAGCCAGGAACGCCGCTCGTCACCCTCGCCATCGCCCAGGGCGAAGGCGGCCTTACCACCCAGCTCAACCAGCTTGCCGGCCAGGACCAGGAGCTGGCCCGGCAGCAGGAGCTCGCCGCCAGCCTCGGCACCACCGAGATCGGTGCGCTCGACAAGCAGAAAGCGAGCATCGCTGCCGACATCGCCTCGCTCGATCGGCAACGCACCTTCGCCGAGAGCCAGCTGCGCCTCGCCGAATCCGCGACAGGCCGCTCCGCCCGCCTCGCCGCCCAGGGCGCCGGCACCCAGCGCCAGGTCGAGGATAGCCGCTCCCAATTGCTCGCCCGCCGCGCCGAGGCCGAGCAACTGGGCGAGCGGCTGATCGCCCAGCGCCAGGCGCTTGCCCAGACCGAGGCCCAGATCGCCCAGAAAAGGATCGAGGCGGAGCGCAGCGGCGCCGATATCGCCGCTCAGCGGGCGGCCCTCGGCCAGCAGAGAACCGCGCTCAGCCGCGAGGGCGCGATCACGCTCGTCGCGCCGATCGCCGGGGACGTCAGCGACATCAGCGCCGAAGTGGGCCAGCGCGCCAAGCCGGACGCTTCGCTCGTCACCATCGTGCCGTCGGGCAGCCATCTCGAAATCTGGCTCTACGCACCGACGCGCGCGGTCGGATTCGTCCATCCGGGCCAGGAGGTCCGCTTGCTCTTCGACGCCTTCCCCTATCAGAAATACGGCGCCGGCCGCGGCCACGTCATCGGAGTCTCGCGCGTGCCGATCGAGCCGGCTTCGCTCGATTCCTCGCTCGGCATCACCGAGCCCGTCTTCCGCGTCCGCGTCGCCATCAACGATGCGGTGCCGCGCCTTCCCGAGGCCGCCGCGCGGCTGCGTCCCGGCATGACCCTGTCCGCCAATCTCGTGCTCGAGCGGCAGAGCCTCTGGGAGGTCCTGTTCAACCCGTTCCGGACCCTGGTGCGCCCATGAGCGTCGCATTCGAATGGCCTTGGCAACGCCGGCTAAAGCCGGTCCTGCAGTCGGAGGGCGCCGAGTGCGGCCTCGCCTGCCTCGCGATGATCGCGGCCTGGCACGGCCACAAGGTCAACCTACCCGGCCTGCGCCAGCGCTACCCGACGTCGAGCAAGGGCGCGACGCTCGGCGAGCTGATGGCGGTCGCCTCCGATCTGGAGCTGGCGCCGCGCGCCCTGCGCCTCGACGTCGAGGAGATCGGCAAGCTGCAGACGCCCTGCGTTCTGCACTGGGACCTCAACCATTTCGTCGTGCTCGACAAGGTCGGCCTGAAATCGGTGGCGATCCTTGATCCGGCCGGCGGCCGGCGCACGATCCCGATCGGCGAGCTCGGCCGCCACTTCACCGGCGTCGCGCTGGAGCTGACGCCGACGACCCGCTTCAGGCCGGTCGAGGCGAAGACCCGGACCCGGCTCAGCGACCTGTGGTCGAAGCTTGTCGGCTATCAGAGCGCGACCTTCCAGATCCTCGCTTTGTCGCTGCTGCTGCAGGTGACCAACCTCGCCATGCCGCTGTTCATGCAGCTGACCGTCGACGAGGCGATCGGCCAGGGCGATTCGAACCTGCTGCTGCTGCTGCTGGTCGGCTTCGGCGTGGTCCATCTCTTCTACGCGGTGACCCGCGGGCTGCGGTCCTGGGTGTCGCTGACGCTCAGCCAATCCTTGTCGCTGCAGCTCGGCGGCAACGTCTTCCGCCACATGCTGCGCCTGCCTTTGTCCTTTTTCGAGCGGCGCCACGTCGGCGACCTGATGTCGCGCATGGGTTCGATCTCGCCGATCCGTTCGATCATCGGCGAGGGCCTGGTCAACGTCATCATCGATTCCTGCCTCGCCGTGACCACGCTCATCGTGATGCTGATGATCAGCATTCCGCTGACCCTGTTCGTGGTCGGCACCACCGCAATCTATATCGGCTACGGCTTCCTCCTGTTCCCGGGGCTGCGCCGCCGTTCCGAGGAATCGCTGATCGCGCGCGCCAACGAAGAGACCTATATGATGGAGAGCCTGCGCGCGATGCGGGCGATCAAGCTCCACGGCAACGAGGCGATGCGCGAGAATGGCTGGCGCAACCGCTATGCCGACGTCATCTCGGCGAGCTACCGCTCGCGCACCTACGGCATTCGCCTCACCTTCGGCGAGAATCTGCTGTTCAGCTTCCAGCTGCTGCTCACCACCTATTTCGGCGCGCTCTCCGTCATCGACGAGAAGATGACGATCGGCCTGCTGCTCGCCTTCCTCGCCTATCGGTCGAGCTTCATGGGCAGCGCCACCAGCCTCGTCGCGCAGATACAGGAATGGCGCATGATCGGCCTTCATCTCGAGCGCCTCTCGGACATCGTCGCCCATCCGCGCGAGGAGATCAGGCTGCTGCCGCGCCCGGCGAGCATGGAGGCGCCGTCGATCCGGATCGAAGGCCTCAGCTTCTCCTACAGCCCGACCGAAGCGGCGATCCTCGACAATCTCTCCGCCGAGATCCCGCGCGGCGCCTTCGTCGCCATCATCGGCCCGTCCGGCGTCGGCAAGACGACATTGGCGCGGCTGCTGCTCGGCCTGCTGACGCCGACCGCGGGGCGGATCTTCATCGACGGCGTCCCGCTCGGCCCGCAGACCACCGGCGTCTGGCGCGCCCGCATCGGCGCCGTCATGCAGGACGACCAGTTGCTGACCGGCACGCTCGCCGACAATATCTGCTTCTTCGACCAGCAGGCGGACAATGAACGGATCGAAATGGCGGCGCGGCTGGCGCGAATCCACGAAGACATCATGAAGATGCCGATGGCCTATCAAAGCCTGGTCGGCGATATGGGCTCGGCCCTGTCGGGCGGCCAGAGGCAGCGGATCATGCTCGCCCGCGCCCTCTATCGCGATCCCGACGCGCTGTTCCTCGACGAGGGCACCGCGAACCTCGACGAGGAGAACGAGATCGCGATCGGCGACATGGTCGCGCGCCTCCCGATCACGCGCATCGTCATCGCGCACCGGCCGGCTTTGGTCGAGCGGGCGGACCTCGTCTTCCGTATGGAGGAAGGCAAGCTCGTCCAGGTCGACAAGAACGCGCTCAGTCGGCGCACGCCGCAGGCACCGCAGCCCGGCCTCCGCTCCATTCCCGCTTTCTAGAGCAGAGTGCGATACGCGATCTCGCCCCTCCCCTTCAGGGGAGGGGACGGGGTGGGGGATGTCCTCTCGCCGCGGCTGATTGACAAGCCCCACTCCAACCCCTCCCCTGAAGGGGAGGGGCTAGGCGGCCATTACTCCGACCAGTCGGTCCGGGAATAATCCTTGAACTTGAACTCGATCTCGATGCTGTGCTGGATCGGCCGCACCATCAGCTTTTTCGCGATGCGCGGGTCGAAGAAGTCCTTCAGCATCGGCGGCCGCTTGGCGAGGAAATAGAAGGCCGGGTCCTCGTTCACGCTCTCGCTGGCAGCGATCTTGAGCTCGTCCTTGCGCGTCACGTCCTGGATGATCGCCGGCGCGTGGGTGACGCCCAGCGCGCGCAGGGCGCAGGCGCGGTGATAGCCGTTGTGAAGCACCATCCTGTTGTCGCTGCGCACCACCGACATGAAGTTGCAGCCGAAGCCGACGAGCAGGGCGATGCCGCCCGCAACCGGTCCCGAGCTGTCGAAGGCGGCGAGCTGGGCGGCGCCGAGCGGGCGCGCCTCGTGGGAGCGCAGGTCGGTCGACGGCGAGGTGAACATCCAGCGGTCGCCGGACAGGCGCTCCACCTTGACCGGCGGATTGTCGCGGTCGACCGGCAGACAGAAGTCGAACAGGTCCGCCGGCGCGGGGCTCGCGCCGAGCCCCTGCGCCCGGGTCCCCGAGAACAGGTTCGAAACCGAGATCTGGTAGACGATCAACTTGTCGAGCTCGACCATCTCGACCGTGGTCGGCAACCTGTCGAAGGTGGCGCGGAACCAGGGGTGGGCGCGCAGTGCCTCGACCTTCGGCGCCAGCGCCGGATCGAGCGGCAGCGCCTCCGCGGTGTCGGCGAGGCCCTCCTCGTCTTGCTCGAGCTGATGATAGACGTCGTTGGCCGTCCGCCACTCGTCGGTGAGCGTGATCGGATCGATGGCGCGGCCGCCGACGACCTTGTTCTTCACGAAGTGGAGATAGTCGCCGAGATGCGGCTGACCGAGCAGCCAGAGCAATTCGACATTCGCATTTTCGATCGGCGCCGCGACGAAAGGATCGATTTTACCCACGTATCCGTACCTCCGGAGGAACGGACGCGGCTTGCCATAAAAAGGTGAAAATCGGCTTTAGGAGATGGCGCCGGAAAGGCGCCCATATCTCGTCGAAAACATATCTCGTCGAAAAAGCGGCGGGGCGGCCGAAAGGGAGGCGCGCCCCGCCGTTCGGCATCAGCCGCAGCGCGAACCGCCGCGCGTGCTGTGCTTCTTCGTGCTGTGCTTCTTGGTCGAATGCTTCTTGGTCGAATGCTTCTTGGTGCTGTGCTTGCTGCCGCCGCTGCCGCCCTTGCCGCCGCCGCCGCCGCATTTGCCGCCGCCGCCCGCACCGTAGACGAAGCTGAGCTCCGAAGCCTGAAGATCGCGCATGTCCAACTCCATTCCTGCTTGCCCGAAATTGGGTGACCATCGGGCTGACGCGGATCGAAGCGACTGAATAGAGGCCCATTTTCGCTGTCCCGCAGAGGGACGGCGCCTCCAGAGGCATTAACCGCCGAGCGCGGGTTGGATGAGCAGCCTGCTGCAGGCCAATCTATTGAATTTGAAGATCAATGACATCCGAGGCGTCATTCATGCGCCCGGCAAAGGTTACAGGTCTGTCATGTTCGGGGACGGCCACGCGCCCGCCGGCCAGCGTCCCTTTCCCCGAATCGCGGGGCGTCGATTCGGCGCAAACGGGGCGGGGCGGCCTTCCGGACACCCCGCCGCCGAGGCTTAGTGGCAGCCCTTTTTGGAGCCGCCGCCGCTGTGGCCGTGGGCGCTGTGCTTCTTGGTGGAATGCTTCTTCGTGCTGTGACCCTTGCTGCCGCCCTTGCCGCCGCCGCAATTGCCCTTGCCGCCGCCGCCGGCGCCATAGACGAAGCCGAGTTCGGAAATGTTCAGGTCGCGCATGATTGCTCTCCTCTTTTCATTTGAGCGGCGCTTTCTGCGAGCGCCGACAGAGCGGATTACACGAAGAGAGGCACCGGTTTCCGTAGGAAATTGGTACGGGCCTGTTCCGAAATGGGACGGAATGCGGCGCACTTGTTAAGTCCGGCCTCCCGGCGACGCCGCACTGGAGAATTGCGGTCCGTGCGGCTAGAGCGCCGCTGACACTCAACGGGATCCCATCGTGAACGATCTCCTCCCCCCTCTTCGCTCCGGCGGCGCGATCGTGCAGAATCCCGACATACGATTTCTCGGCCGCCTGCTCGGCGACGTCATTCGCGAGACGCCGGCGCCTTATGGCGGCGCGGCCTTGTTCGAGCGGATCGAGCATATCCGGCAGAGCTCGGTCGACCGCTATCGCGGCCTGGAGGTCGGGGATCTCGGCCTTGGCGCGCTCAACCTGGACGACACGCTCGCCTTCGTGCGCGGCTTCATGCTGTTCTCGATGCTCGCCAACTTGGCCGAGGACCGGCAGGGCGTCGCCCGCGAGCCGGGCGCGACCGTCGAGGAGGCACTGGCCGAACTGGCGGAGAAGGGCATCGACCATGACGCGGTCGCGGCGATGCTCGAGCGCGCCTTGATCGTGCCCGTGCTCACGGCTCATCCGACTGAAGTCCGGCGCAAGTCGATGATCGACCATCGCAATCGCATCGCCGAATTGATGCGGGTGCGCGACGCCGGCCGGGAGGAGACCAGGGACGGCGATCCGGTCGAGGCGGCCCTTCTCCGCCAGATCGCCCTGCTCTGGCAGACGCGGCCGCTGCGGCGGGAGCGGCTCTATGTCGCCGACGAGGTGGAGACGGCGCTGTCGACCATGCGCGACGTCTTCCTGCCGACCCTCCCTGCCCTCTACGCCCGCTGGGAACGCGCGCTGGGGCGGCGGCCGAAGAGTTTCCTGCGGCTCGGCAGCTGGATCGGCGGCGACCGCGACGGCAATCCGTTCGTCAACGCGGACTCGCTGCGGCTCGCGCTCGGCCGCGCCTGCGACACCGTGCTCTCCTATTATCTCGACGCGGTCCACGCGCTCGGCGCCGAGCTCTCGGTCTCCACCGAGCTCGCCGAAGTGACGCCGGAAGTCGCGTCGCTTGCCGAGCGTTCGGGCGATGCCTCGCCCACGCGCGCCGACGAACCCTATCGCCGGGCGCTGACTGGGATCTACGCCCGTCTCGCCGCCACCTATGCGCACCTGACCGGCCGCGATCCCGCGCGCCGGGCGAGCGTGACCGGCGAGCCCTATCCCGACCCGGCCGCCCTGCGCGCCGACCTCTGCGCCATCGCCCACTCGCTCGCCAAGGGGGGCGGCGAGGCGCTGGCCAGCGGCGGCGCCCTCGGCCGCCTGATCCGCGCGGTCGAGACGTTCGGCTTCCACCTCGCCACGCTCGACCTGCGCCAGAATTCGGCCGTCCACGAACGCGTCGTCGCCGAATTGCTGAAGCGGGCCGGCGTCGAGGAGGATTATCTTGCGCTGAGCGAAACCGGCCGCGTCGCCCTGCTCCGCCGCGAGCTGGAAAGCCCGCGCCTGCTCTCGACGCCCTACGCTGACTATAGCGACGAGACCCGCTCCGAGCTTGCCGTCGTC
The DNA here is from genome assembly GCA_036269695.1 of Allosphingosinicella sp. Lineage (GTDB taxonomy): Bacteria > Pseudomonadota > Alphaproteobacteria > Sphingomonadales > Sphingomonadaceae > Allosphingosinicella. The sequence goes on from DATBDY010000043.1 coordinate 77,290, forward strand.
CGCGCCGCCGCCGAGGCCCACGCGAAATACGGCTCGGAGTCGATCACCACCTATCTGATCTCGATGGCCCGCAGCGTCTCGGACCTGCTGGAGGTCAACGTCCTGTTGAAGGAAGCGGGCCTGTGGACGCCCGGCGATCCGCCCCGCGCGGCGATCATGGCCGTGCCTTTGTTCGAGACGATCGGCGATCTCGAACGGGCCCCCGAGGTCATGTCCGAATGGCTCGGCCTGCCCGAGATCGCGGCGACGACGCGCGCGCGCGCCTATCAGGAAGTGATGATCGGCTATTCCGATTCCAACAAGGACGGCGGTTATCTGACCTCCGTCTGGAGCCTGCACCAGGCGAGCCGCGCGCTCGCCGAGGTGTTCGAGCGGCACGAAACGCACATGCAGCTCTTCCACGGCCGCGGCGGCGCCGTCGGGCGCGGCGGCGGCTCCAGCTTCTCGGCGATCCGCGCCCAGCCGAGCGGTACCGTCCAGGGCCGCATCCGCATCACCGAGCAGGGCGAGGTGATCGCCGCCAAATATGGCACCCCGGAAGCCGCCGCGCTCAATTTGGAGGCGATCGCCTCGGCGACCATCCTCGCCAGCCTGGAAACGCGCTCGCGGCGGCGGCGCGACCGCTTCTACGGCGCGATGGCGGAGATTTCCGGCGCCGCCTTCCGCGCCTATCGCGGCCTCGTGTACGAAACCGAGGGCTTCCCCGATTTCTTCCGCCAGATGACGCCGATCGCCGAGATCGCCGACCTCAAGATCGGCTCGCGCCCGGCAAGCCGCACGTCCTCCGGCCGGATCGAGGATCTGCGCGCCATCCCCTGGGTGTTCAGCTGGAGCCAGGCGCGGGTGATGCTGCCCGGCTGGTACGGCGTCGGCCAGGCGCTCGCCGGCTTCGCCGACCAGGCGATGCTCAAGGAGATGCTGGAGGCCTGGCCCTTCTTCCGCACCAGCCTCGACAATCTCGAAATGGTGCTCGCCAAGTCCGATATGGCGATCGCCGCCCGTTATGCGGAGCTGGTGACGGACGAGGGCCTCCGCGAGCCGATCTTCGGCCGCATCAAGAGTGCCTGGCAGCAAACCCACGACGCCCTGCTGGAGGTCACCGGCCAGAGCCGTCTGCTGGAGAAGAAGCCGTCGCTCGACGCCTCGATCCGTCTGCGCCTCCCCTATATCGAGCCGCTCAACCTGCTCCAGATCGAGCTGCTCAAGCGCCACCGCGCCGGCGAGACCGACCCGCGCATCAGCGAGGGCATCCAGCTCTCGATCAACGCGGTGGCGACGGCGCTTCGCAACTCGGGTTAGCGTGCCGGTAAGCCGCCGGCGCCCTGGAGTGCGACGATGACCCGGAGCATTTCCGTGAGAGAGTGGCGAAGCCGGTCAAGCATAAGCCGGTCGAGAAGCCGGACGCCTAGTCCGTGATCGTGAAGGCGTCCCGGAAGGTCATTGGCGTTCGATTTCCCGCCTCGTCCTCAATCTCGATCCGATGGTTGAGGTTGAGATGTCCCTGATGCACAGCCACACAGATCATCGTGCGGGCTTCCTCACGCGCATGGTTCAAAGCGGCGGCGGCGTTTGGAAGCTCCACCCCCTCTGCGTCGACAACATCCATGTCGTTGAAGAGGTGGAAGTAGAAATGGGGCACAGCGGAAACGCGATAACCCAAACTCGTTTCGGCGCGCTATTATCTATGTTGGGTTTGTCACGTGCACGATCGCCACTCAGGATGAGCGGGAATGAAGCTGATTTGGCGCACGAAACTCTAGGCTGCACACGCTAGCGCGAACCGCCGCCGTGGCGTAATCTCTCCCCTGATAACAGGAGACGGAGCGGAGCCGGAGGATGGACCAGAGGGAGGACAGGCGCCTTCACGATGCGATGGATTTCATCGGCCTGCGCGCCTTGGCGACGGCCGCCGGCCTGATCCAGATCTGCACGGAGCTCGAACGTGCCGGCATCTTCGACGACGGCGCGATCGGACGCATCAAGCAAGCCATGGCCCGCGAGATCGCCCTCTCCCACCGCGGCAGCTACGAAGTCGAATTCCAGCGCGCGGTCCAGCGGCTCGACGCGCTGTTCGCGGGGCGCGAGGAGCTGCGGCGGGATTGAGGTGGGCATCGTGCTACGTGCGGCCCGCCATCCCGACAAATTGCTCATTAGGTATTGTGTCCCCGGAATGCCGAATGTGTGTCCCCGGAATGTAGGAAGGTCGCGAAGCAGAAGGTGGGGAAACCTGAATGATCGTCGCATTAGTTCTTCTTTTCGCTACGCCACCGCGTGCGGCATGCGCTCCTTATGCCGAGGGGCAGCGGGAGTTGAAGGTCGGCGAAAGGGACTTTGCCGCCAAGCGATATTCTTCAGCGGATCGGCACTACATGCGAGGCCTGAGGATCATCAAACGCCTGTACGGTGAGAGCCTAAATCCATCCAAGACTATCGACGACACCGGCCTCGAGGAAGCCAACGCCTACGGTGAGCGGCTTCACGGGCACGTGAAGCAAGCGGCAGATGCGAGCGGGACAACGCTCGCAGCAAGGCTGGATATGATTGCCCGTGCCGGCCTCTGTCGCTGAGCGCGCGCTTGCAAGAGACATAATCGCCACCCGGGATGAGCTGGCCAAGGCTTATGGGCGCCTGCATACTCCCTCTCCCCCGCGGGGTGAGGGCTGGGGTGAGGGGGAGCGAGCGCAGCGAGCGTCGATCGTTGGAGGATAATCTCTACCGCCGAACCCCCTCACCCAACCCTCTCCCCGCCGGGGAGAGGGCTTTTAGCCCGGCGCTGAATGTCGATACGACCTAGAAATCGGGCGCCGCGGCCGCGCCCTTGGTGAGGCGCCGCATTCCGGCGATGGCCCGCCGCGCCGCCTCGCCCGCGGTCGCGGGATCCGGCAGGGCTGGAGGCTCTTTCACCGCCTTGAGCGCGTTCTTGTGTTCCTCGGCCCGGGCGGCATTGGGGGGCATCAGCATCGCCGCCTTGGCGAGCTCGCGCTGGTTGGCGTTCGGCGGCGCCTGCTGCAGGGCGCGCAGATCCGCGGGCGCGGGCGCCGCGACGGGGACCGGAAGCTGGGCGGGGCCGCCATTGGTCGGGTTCGGCAGCGACAAAGCGTGGAGCAGGTCCGGGGCCGCCGCGTCGCGCGCGGTCAAAGAGTCCAGCGAGAACAAATTGCGCAGGGTCGCGAGCACCGACGTATGGTCGAACGGGTGGGGCGTGCCCGCGGGCGGGCGGATCACGGAGCCCGGCGGGATCCAGGGCGAGATCAGAACGGCCGGCACCCGGACGCCGTAGCGGTCGAAGGCGAAGCCGTCGGGATGGAAGGCGTCCGGCGAAACCGCCGGCGGCGGCTTCACATGATCGTAGATGCCGCCATGCTCGTCATAGGTGATGATGAACAGCAGCCGCTCCCAGGCCGGGCTGCGGCGCAGCGCCGAGTAGCAGTCGGCGATCAGCTTTTCGCCATGGCCGACGTCGTGCGGCGGATGCTGGTCGTTCGGGTGGCCGAGAAGCGGGAAATAGCGCGGCTCGATGAAGCTGTAGCTCGGCAGATTGTCGTTGTGCGCATCGTCGTAGAAATCGTCGATCTCGTGGAAATTGTCCGGCTGGCTCCAGATCCGGTAGAGCAATTTCGAATGCGGCACGTCGTGATAATAGATGCGCCAGCTCCGCCCCTTGTCCGTCAGCCGGTTGTAGATGGTCGGCATCGTGTAGGGCGCGTGGCGCGCCGAATTGTTGACGTAGCCGCCGCCGGTGCCGGTGTGGATGAAGAAGCGGTTGGGCCAAGTCTGGTTGGGCGCGGAGGCATGCCAGCGATCGGACACGCCGAAGCCGCGCCCCAGCGCGCTGATCACGCCCACCTGCTCGTCGGTGAAGCCGTGCATGACCGCGTGCGGATCGTGCGACGGATCCTGTTTCATGTAATTGGACACGAAGCCGCCCATGGTCGCCGGACCGGTCGCGTCGGCGTTGCCGAAGATCTGCTCGTTCATGTCGACGAAGTTTTCGCCCGGATCGGGAGTCGGGATGGTCATCACCGCCGGGTCCATCCCGTGGCGCGTGCCGACCGGGATCGGCGCTCCGTTCCACATGTTCGACTCGTTGCCGGTGAGCCCATCGAAGGTCGGGCCGGCTGGCTGGTAAAGCCGACCGAGAATCGAATCGAACGATCGATTTTCGAGCATCAGAACAATGACATGATCGATGACGGCCATGTGCCTTCTCCCCAAAAAAGGCTTCTTACCGAGACCCGGTCAGTTCTTATGCCATATTTTCGGGAGAATGTATCGGAGGCACAGCGCGCGAAACGGAGCCGTTCAGTGCAGGGCGACCGCCCGGCCGCGTAAATCTTTGTCTATGCTTGGTACGCCGGCGTTGCGAGCGCCCGCTATTCGGCGGCCTGCGGAACCTCCGCGACCGGCGCTTTTCCGTCCTCGCCCATCCCCTTCCCATCCGCCACTGCCGTCGCGATGGCGGCGGCGAGCTGGTCGGGGGTGAACGGCTTGGCGAGGATCTGGACGCCTTCCGGGCGGCGGGAGATGGACTGGGCGTCGGCATAGCCGGTGATGAGGATCGCCGGCAGGCCGGGCCGCGTCTCGCGCGCCTGGCGGATCACCTCCGCGCCGGAGACATGCGGCATCGCATAGTCGCTGATCAGAAGGTCGCAGGCCGCGCCGTCAGCGCCGTCGAGAAGCGCCAGCAGCTCGGGGCCGTCTGCGGCCTGCTCGACGTCGTGGCCGAGATCGCGGAGCAGGGCCGCCGTCGTCTCGCGCACGCCTTCATGATCGTCGACCAAGAGGATGTCGAGCCGCCGCACCGGCGCCGCCGCCGCCTCGCTTTCGCTCGCGGTGGAGCGGCGCGCGCCGCTTTCCTCGGCGCGGGGGAGCCAGATTTCGGCCCGCGTCCCCTCGCCGATCTTCGAACGGAGGTGGAAGGCGCCGCCCGATTGCTTGGCGAAGCCGTAGACCATCGACAGGCCGAGGCCGGTGCCCTTGCCCACGTCCTTGGTCGTGAAGAACGGCTCCATCACCTGCTCGAGAATCTCGGGCGAGATGCCGCAGCCGGTGTCGGCGACGGCGAGGACGACATAGTCGCCGCCCGCCAGGCCCTGGATGTCGCCGGCGGCGACGCTCCGGTTCTCGGCGGTGACCGCGATGGTGCCCCCGTCCGGCATCGCGTCGCGGGCGTTGATGATGAGGTTCATCAAAGCGAGCTCGAGCTGCGCCTGGTCGGCGAAGGCGCACCAGAGGCCATCGCCAAGCTTCCAGTCGAGCTCGACGAGGCCGCCGAGCGTGTGGGCGAGGAGGTCGGTGACCCCGGCGGACAAGGCCTCCATCTCGATGCAGGCGGGCTGGAGCTGCTGGCGCCGGGCGAAGGCGAGCAGCCGGCCGACCAGCTCCGAGCCCTGCTCGGCCGCGCGGCGGGTCATGTTCAGCACCTTGAGATGCTCTTCCTCGAGCGGCAGCCGGCGCTCGATCAGGCCGAGGCCGCCGAGCACCGCGGCAAGCAGATTGTTGAAATCGTGGGCGATGCCGCCGGTCAGCTTGCCGATCGCGTCCATCTTGCGCGCCTGGACGAGTTGGCTCTCCAGCTCCTTGCGGTCGGTGACGTCCAGCAACGTGCCGGCATATTCGATCGGATTGCCGTCCGCGTCGCGGAGCAGCACCGCCTGGTCGAGGAAGTGGCGATATTGGCTGTCGGCGCACTGCCAGCGATATTCGACCGCGAGCGAGCGGCCCTCCGGCCGCCCGGCAAGCGCCGCGGTGACCCGTTCCCGATCGTCCGGGTGGACGCGCTCCGCCCACAGGCCGGGCGAGGCCTGCACCTCCTCGAACGTATAGCCGGTCAGCGCGCTGAAATTGCCGCTGACGAACTTGGGCGCGCGCGGGCTGGCATCGATCTCCTCGAGATAGAGGACGATCGGCAGCGACTGGATGATCGCGCCCTGGCGCTGCTCGGCGAGGCGCAATTCCTGCTCGACCCGAAGCCGCTCGGCATTGGCGCGCAGATTCGCGTCGAGCAAAGCCTGCTCCTGCTTCGCCTTGCGCTGGATCTCCTTGGTCATCGCGAACAGGTCGACGAACACCGCCACCTTGGAGCGCAGCACGACCGGGTCGACCGGCTTGAACACATAGTCGACCGCGCCCATCGCATAGCCGCGGATGAGGTGCTCGGTCTCCTTGTTCACCGCCGACAGGAAGACGATCGGGATACGCTTGGTCTGCTCGCGGCTGCGGATGATCTGGGCGGTCTCGTAGCCGTCCATGCCCGGCATGTAGACGTCGAGCAGGATGACCGCGAACTCGTCCTTGAGGAGGTGGCGCAGCGCCTCCTCGCCCGACCGCGCCTCGACCACCTCGCCGACATCCTCGAGCACGGTCCGGATCGCGAGGAGGTTGCGCTCGTCGTCGTCGACGACGAGGACGCGCGGCCGCTCGCCCGCCTCCTCGCGCGCCGCCGCGAGGGAGGGAGCGGGCTTCGACGAGCCGCCCTGGGACTTGCGCGCGCTCACCCTTATTCGGCCGCCTCGGCGGTTTCGGCGCGGCCCGGCTTGCGGCGGCGGGGCGCGGCGGGCGCCTTCACGCCCTCGCGCGCCCGTGCGATCCACACCCTCATCAGAGCGAGCAGCAGGTCGATGTCGACCGGCTTGGCGATATAGTCGCTGGCGCCGGCATCGAGGCATTTCTGCCGGTCGCCCTTCATCGCCTTGGCGGTGACCGCGATCAAAGGCACCTCGGCCAGCTCGGCCTTGCTCCTGATCTGCTGCATCGTCTCATAGCCGTCCATCTCCGGCATCATGATGTCGATGAGCGCGATGTCGATCCCCGGCGTCTGCTCGAGGATCAATAT
>DATBDY010000055.1:0-126782 GCA_036269695.1 Allosphingosinicella sp.
GCGATCACCACCGACGGCCTCCGCTCCTACAATGCGGCGATGACCGAACTCGGCAACAGCGACAGGCAGGAGGTCGGACGCTGGGCCAACAACCGGGTGGAGAACTCACACCTGCCGTTTCGACGACGGGAGCGGGCGATGACCAGGTTCCGACGAATGAAGACCCTGCAGAAGTTCGCCAGCGTTCATGCCAATGTCCACAATCACTTCACCCTCGAACGCCACCTCGTCGATCGCCAGACCTACAAGGAACGCCGCTCGGCCGCCTGGTCCGAGTGGCAGAACGTCATGGCCTGAGCCTCGCCTCACAAAGCCGCAGCTGCGTCAATTGGAGACGAGTTCGCATTAGACTGACAGCACCGTTCCGACGGATAAAGAGCCTGCAAAAGTTCGCCAACGTCCATGCCAGCTTCCACAATCACTTCACCCTCGAACGCCACCTCGTCAACCGACAGACCTACAAGGAACGCCGCTCGGCCGCCTGGTCCGAGTGGCAAAATGTCATGGCCTGAAACACGCACCCCAAAGCCGAAGCCGCGCCAACCAGAGACGAGTGCGCATTAGACTGACAGCACCGCCACTTTCTACCCTTGTGGTTTCAGCAGCTGGGCGGCCAGCGCTTCGGCGTTCGAGCCCACGAGGACGTGGAGCGTGTTCGGGCCGGCGCGCGTGGCGCCGCGCAACTCTGGTGCATCGAGGGCGGCGAGGTTCACGTCGTCCGCGTCGTCGAGATCGAGGATCAACCGCGTGCCGCGACCCTCAGCGGCGCGGATGGCGGCGCCGGCGAGCGCGCGGCGGATCGTTGCGGCGAGGTCCGGGACCGAAGCGATGGGCTCTGCCGGTCCGTTCCGCAGCCGGCTGCGGATTTCCTCGGCCACCGCGTCGGCGATCGGGCCCAGCACCACCTGCAGATCATGCTCGCCGAGGCGGAGGGTGCCGCGGGCGCCGAGGGCGCGCAGGCCGGACTCGTCGACGGTGGTCGTATCGGCGAGGACGAGGCGCAGGCGGGTCATGCAGGCTTCGACCGCCTTGAGGTTGGCGGGGCCGCCGAGCGCGGCGATGAAGCCGCTGGCGCGGTCGCCCTCGACAGTCGCTACGGCCCCTCCGGCTTCGGCGGCAGGCTCGCGGCCGGGCGTCTTGAGGTTGAAGCGGAGGATGAAGAAGCGGAAGGAGAAATAATAAATCGCGAAATAGCCGGCGCCGACAGGGATCAGCAGCAGCGGCCGCGTCGCCTTGGTGAAGTTGATCGCATAGTCGAAAAAGCCGGCGGAGAAGCCGAAGCCGAGCTTCACCCCCAGCGCGTCCATCACCACCATCGCGATGCCGGTCAGCACGGCATGGACGAGGTAGAGCATCGGCGCGAGGAACATGAAGCTGAACTCGATCGGCTCGGTGACGCCGGTGAGGAAAGAGGTCAGCGCCAGCGACAGCAGCATGCCGCCGACCGCCTTGCGGCGTTCGGGGAGGGCGCAGCGGTACATGGCGAGGCAGGCGGCGGGCAGGCCGAACATCATCACCGGGAAGAAGCCGGCCATGAAGCCGCCCGCCTTCGGATCGCCGGCGAAGAAGCGGTTGAGGTCGCCGGTCTTGCCGTGGAAATCGCCCAGGATGAACCAGGCGATGTTGTTGAGGATATGGTGGAGGCCGGTGACGATCAGCAGCCGGTTGAGCAGCCCGTAGAGGAAGAGGCCGAACGGCCCCGCGACCGTCACCCAGCGGCTCAAAGTGTCGATGGCGGTTTCGAGATAGGGAAAGCCGAGCCCGAAGATCACCGCGCCGGCGATGCCGCAGAAGCCGGCGGCAATCGGCACGAAGCGGCGGCCGCCGAAAAAAGCGAGATAGTCCGGCAGCTTGATGTTGGCATAGCGGTTGTAGAGCCAACCCGAGACGAGGCCGGAGAGGATGCCGGCGGGGACGCTCAATTTGGCGAGCTCCTTGGTCCGCCAGGCGGCGTCGGCGAGATCGCGCGCGGCCTTGTCGGGGAACGCGGCGAGCGCGTCCGGCGGTACCTTGAGCAGGACCTTGGCGCCCTCGATGGTGACCAGATAGGCGACGACGCCCGCCAGCCCGGCCGCCCCGTGATTCTCGCGGGCGAGGCCGACGGCGACGCCGATCGCGAACAGCAGGCCGAGATTTGCGAAGATCGCCTGGCCGGCCGCGGCGACAAAGGCGACGTCGAGCATGTCCGGCTGGCCGATCCGCAGCAATATGCCCGCGATTGGCAGCACGGCGATGGGCAGCATCAGCGCCCGGCCGAGCGGCTGGAGCTTCGTTGCGGAGAGTGCAGACAGGCGTGCCATCAGCCTTTGTCTCCCAGAAGCCGGCGCACTTCGGCCGCCGAGCCGCAGGCGAGGGCGCGCTCGGCCAACGTCGCGCAGGCGTCGGCGTTGAGCGTCCGCACCGCCGCCTTCAGCGCCGGGATCGCCGCCGGAGCCGCCGACAATTCGGTCGCGCCAAGGCCGATCAGGATCGGCGCGGCGGCGGGATCGGAGGCGATGCCTCCGCAGACGCCCAGCCAGCGCCCGTGCTTGCGGGCGCCGTCGGCGGCGAGGCGGATGAGATGGAGCACCGCGGGGTGAAGCGCGTCGGCCATCGCCGCCGTCGCGGGATTGAGGCGGTCGGCGGCCAGCGCATATTGGGTGAGGTCGTTGGTGCCGATGGAGAGGAAGTCCGCTTCCTCGGCAATGTCCGCGGCGAGCAAAGCGGAGGCGGGGGTCTCGATCATCACGCCGAGCGGCACCCGGCCCGTCCGGCCGAGCTCCGCCGCGACCTCATCGAGCAGGGCGCGGGTGGCCGTCAGCTCGCTACGATCGACGACCATGGGGATCATGATCCGGCACTGGGCTTCGGGCACGCCGCGCAGGATGGCGCGCAATTGGGTGCGGAGCAGGTCGGGCGAAGCGAGACCGAGGCGGATGCCGCGCATGCCGAGCGCCGGATTCTCCTCGCGCGCCCGGGGCAAATAAGGGACCGGCTTGTCCGCGCCCACATCGAGCGTGCGGACGATCAGTGGCCGCCCATCCAGCCCCGCGGCGATGGCGGCATAGGCCTCGACCTGCTCCTCCTCGGACGGTGCGGCGGACCGGTCGAGGAACAGGAATTCGGTGCGCAGCAGGCCGCAGCCTTCCGCCCCGGCTTCGACCGCGAGCGCCGCTTCGGCGGGGGAGGCGAGGTTGGCGAAAATCTCGATCCGGGTGCCGTCAGCCATCCGACAGTCCTCGCGCGCGGCGGCGGCCTGGGAGGCCCGGCGCTCGGCGCTCGCGCGAACGCGCTGCTCGGCTTCGGCGAGTTTTGCCGGATCCGGCTGCGTTTCGAGCCGGCCGGCGTCGGCATCGAGGACGACCTGCTGCCCTTCGGCAAGCGCCAGGACGCCTCGCCCAGCGGCGACCACCATCGGCAGACCGGCCGCGGCGGCGAGGAGCGCGACGTGCGAGGTCGGGCCGCCGCGGGCGGTGATGATCCCCGCCACTTTGCCGCGCAGGCCGAGGAACTGCGACGGCAGCAGCTCATCGGCGACGAGGATCGCCCCCGCCGGAACATCGGCGGCGGAGGGGGATGTTCCGGTAAGCTGGGCCAACAGCTGCCGTTCGACGTCTTCGAGATCGGCGACGCGCTCGATCAGCAGCGGATCGCCGGTCGCGCGCAGCTTTTCCGCCGCCGTCGCGGTCGCGGTGCGCCAGGCATGGCCTGCGCTCCGCCCCGTCGCGATCTCGGCGCGTGCGTCTGCTGCAAGCTCCGGGTCTTCCAACAGCGCGCGATGGGCCGCGGCCAAGCCGGAATCCCCGTGCGCCCCGTCGAGCGAAGCCGCGACGGCGGCCAGCGCTTCGGCCAGCGCCCGCTCCTCGGCAGCCACGCCGTCGCCGTCGGTCGGTACGTCGATTGCCACCGGCCGGAAATGGGCCAACGGCCCGACCGCCAGACCGGGTGATGCGGTGATTCCCTGCAGGACCGATGCGTCTCCGGACGGCACGGGGGATGGTGCGGGCGAGGGGAGGGCTTCGGGCTCGTCCATGCCGCTCTCGATGAGGGCGGCGAGCGCGGCCACGGCCGCTTCCGCGTCCGGCCCGGTGGCGGAGAGCATCGCCTCTTCGCCGCGTTTGAGGCCGAGCGCCATCAGGGCGACCATGCTGCGCCCGTCGGCCGTCCGCTCGTGAGCGGCGACGCGGACGTTCGCGGCAAAGGATTTGGCGAGATTGGCCACACGCGCCGCCGGGCGGGCATGGAGGCCATTGGGCAGCGGCACGACGATGCGGCGCTCAGCAATCGGACCGTCCTTCGCCGCCACCCCGGCGGGCACCCCGTCCACCCGCTCGATCCGGAGCAGCGGTTCCTCCGCCGCGACCTGCCGCCCGGTCGCCTCGACGACGACGCGGAAGCCCTCGTTCACCAGCACGATCGGCGTGACCAGGCTCTTCGCCCGCCGCGCCACCGCGTCGAGATCGAAACGGATCAGCGGATCGCCGGCGGCGACCTTCTGCCCCGCCGCCACGCAGGCTTCGAAACCCTCGCCCCCAAGCGCGACCGTGTCGATGCCGATGTGGATCAGGATCTGGGCGCCGTTGGCGAGATCGAGGGTGATGGCATGGGCGGTCTCCGGCAGCGACGCCACGGTCGCGGCGGCGGGGGCGCGGATGAGGCCCTCAAGCGGGTCAATGGCGATGCCGTCGCCCATCATCCGCTCGGCGAAGACGGGATCGGGCACGTCGTCCAGCGGCGCTGCCCATCCCCGCAACGGAGCGCCGAGCACGATCCCGCTCACTTCTTCGTCTCGAGCTGGACGGCGTCGATCGCCCACAAAGGCTCGGGCCCGCGCGCGGTATAGGTGAAGCAGAGGTCGTGCGGCCCGCTTAGCGGACGGATTGGCGCGTGCAGCCGGGTCACGGAGGGGTTGGCGACAGCCGCTCCCAGCGGAAGCACGGCGATCGGCTCGCCCGTGCAGCCGTCGACGCGCACCTCCATCTCGCCCGCCGGCGTGCGCGGCGGCGCGAAGACGATGTGGTTGCGCGCGTCGCCGATCTGGAAGTTGAAGGGGAGCTGGCCGACGTCGACCGCGATCCCGGTCACCCCATCCATCGGCGCCTGCTTGTAGATCCAGCAGGGGTGCATGATGTCGGTCATGAACACGGCGCGCGGCCCCTTCGCCGGCGCATCGTCCTCCAGCGCGAGGCGGATGCTGGCCGTGCAGGTCGCCAGCGCGTCGTTCGGGCGCCGCCGCACGCTCATCGCATCGTAAAGTCGATCGAAGCGGCCCGGCAGCGGCCGGTTGCCGAGAAAGGCCGTGGCCCGCAGCCGTGTGGGCAGGCCGAAGGACAGGGGTCCGGCGTAGAGCGGCGATCCGGCGCCGGGCAGGCTGCCGTCGAGCGTATAACGGATCGGGGCGTCGGTCTGGTCGGCGAGCGCGACCGTGACGCGGTTTGTCGCCGGGTCGAAACGCTCGCTCGCCGTCGGCACAAAAGCCGCCGGAGAGCCGACGATGCCCAGCCGCTTCAGCCGCTCCAGCTGGAGCGCCGCGCGGGCGGCGAAGCCCGGGAAATCGCGCGGCCCCGCGGGCGACCAGCCAAGCTCTGCCACCGCCAGTGCGCGCGGGAAGGCCATGTAGGCGGCGCGGGCGTCGCCGCGGATATGCTCGGTCCAGACATTGCCCTGCAGGCCCAGAATATGATGCTGCTGGTCCGCGGTCAGCGTCGCCGGCGCCGGATCGAAGGCATAGACGTCGGCCAACGTCTCGGTCGTGCCGCGGCCGGGCTGGCCCTCGCCGCCGTCGCTCTGCACATTGTCGAAATAGAGGATCGGTGCCGGCGAGAGGATTGTGTCATGCCCCGTCTGGGCGGCGGTGATCGCGCCGCTGATGCCGCGCCACGACATCACCGCGGCGGAGGAATCGACGCCGCCCTCCAATATCTCGTCCCAGCCGATCAGCCGCCGTCCATGGGCGTGCAGATAATCGCCGATCCGCTTGACCAGCCAACCCTGCAGCGCATTTTCGTCCTTGAGGCCAAGCTCCCTGATCTTCGCCTGGATGCGCGGATCGGCCTTCCACTGGTCCTTCACCGCCTCGTCGCCGCCGACATGGATATTGGTCGAGGGGAAGAGCGCCATCACCTCGTCGAGAACGTCCTCGAGGAAGCGGATGGTCGGCTCGTCCACATTGTAGAGCCAGGGGAAGACGCCCCAGTCCGACTCGACCCCCGGGGGCACCGGCACGCCCATGCCAAGCTGCGGATAGGCGCGGATCGCCGACAAAGCATGTCCGGGCATTTCGATCTCGGGGACAATCGTGACGTGCCGTGCCGCGGCATAAGCGACGATCGCGCGTACCTCCGCCTGGCTGTAGAAGCCCCCCTCGAGCGGCAGCGGCGGCGCGCCGGGCGCCGTCGCCGGATGGCGCCAGGCGCCGATGGCGGTCAGGCGCGGATATTTGCGGATCTGCAGCCGCCAGCCCTGGTCGTCGACCAGATGCCAGTGGAGCATATTGAGCTTGCTCGCCGCCATCGCGTCGATGAGGCGGCGGATGAAGGCGGGAGTCTGATAGTGCCGTGCGCTGTCGAGCATCAGCCCGCGCCAGGCGAAGCGCGGCCGATCCTCGACGACACCGAGCGGCAGAAAGGGCCGCGGTCCGGCCGTTGCCAGCTGCCACAGGGTGACGGCGCCGTAGAACAGGCCGGCGTTGTCCGTCGCGGTGATGGTCGCGCCGTTCGACGTGATCCTGAGGCGGTAGCCTTCCGGCGGCAGCCCGGCGGCGCGGACGAAGCGGATTGCGCCGCCTTTCGCTCCCGCCCGGATCGTCAATCGCAGGCCACGGCTGCGCCGGAGCATGTCGACCAGCCGCTCGGCCGCGCGGCGTGCGCCGCGATCGCCCGGTGCGACGAGGATGTTAGCGCCGGGCCTGAGCAGGACGCTCCCCTCGCCGAAGCTCTCCATAGCCGGCCGCGGCAGCATCGGGATTGCGCTCCCGCCCGCACGGGCGGGCCCGGCGCTTAGCAGCACCAGCACAACGCCCGTCAGTGCCAGCGCGCTACGCATCCACGCGCCGGGCTTCAGCGGCCTCCAGCTCGCTCGCGCTGACGCCGCCGATCCAGGTCTCGCGCACGCGAAGATCGTCGTCGAGCAGCACGAGGTCGGCGCGGAGGCCGGGGGCGATCCGGCCCGTCTCCTCGGCGAGGCCGAGAAAGGCGGCGGGCCCCCTGCTCGCCATGGCTGATGCCTCGGCAAGGCTGAGGCCGAGCTCGCGGACGGCGTTCCGCAGCGCACTCGCCATGTCGAGGTCCGATCCCGCCAGCCTGCCCTCTTCATCGTAGCAGGCGCCGTCGCGCACGAAGATGGTCTTTCCCTGGAGGACGAAGCTGTGCCGGTCGCCGCCGACGCACGGCATCGCGTCGGTGACCAGCATGAAGCGATCGAGCCGATGGCATTTCAGCCCGAGCCGGAGCACCACGGGATCGACATGGCGGCCGTCGACGATGATGCCGCACCACGCGTCGCTCTCCAGCGCCGCGCCGACCACGCCCGGCTCGCGGGCGGTGAGCGGGGACATGGCGTTGAACAAATGGGTGACGCCGGTGAATCCGTCGGCGAAGCCGTCGCGCATTTGTGCGTAGGTGGCGTTGGTGTGGCCGGCGGCGACGATGACGCCCGCCGCAGCCAGCCGGCGGACCGCCTTGCGATCCACCATCTCCGGCGCGAGGGTGGTGACGATTCGGCAGCCCCAGTCGCGCGTAAGCAGGTCGAGCGCCGGCGCGTCGAGCGCGCGGAAATGATCCGAATCGTGGATGCCCTGCCGCGCGTAGCTGAGGAACGGCCCTTCGATATGCGCGCCGAGGAGGCCGGGGACACCGGCCGAGCACGCCTCCCGCATGGCCGTCAGCGCCGCCTCGACGACGCTCAAATCGTCGCTGATCAAGGTCGGCAGAAACCCGGTCGTGCCGTAGCGCCGGTGCGCCGCCCCGATGCGCGCGATGGTGTCCGTGCTCGGTGCGTCATTGAACAGCGCGCCGCCGCCGCCATTGACCTGCGTATCGATGAACCCGGGCAGCAGCAGCCCGCCTTCGAGATCGCGCCGCGACACGTCCCGCGCCAACGCCGCGTCAGGCGTGAGCGCCGGGATCCGGCCGTCTGCGATCTCCACCGCAAGCCCGTCCTGCAGGCCCTCGGCCGTCATCACCCGGCCGCCTACGAGCGCGTGGCGACTCATAAGGTCTCCGTGACCTTGGCGAGATGGGGCGGCGCGTCGGGATCATGCCCGCGCAGCGCCGCCAGCGCGTCCACCATCCGGTAGAGCGCCTGAATCTGCGCGAGCGGCAGCAGCAAAGGATGGCAGTCGACCATCGGCAGGGCTTCTCCGCCGTCGCCGCCGACCGTCAGCACGGTCGCGCCCTGCGCGCGAAGCTCCGCCACCGCTTCCTCGACTCCCGAACGACTCTCGTCGCTCGGCACGAAGGCGAGCACGGGAAAGCCTGCCCCCACCAAAGCCATCGGCCCATGCCGGATCTCGGCGGCGCTGAACGCCTCGGCGTGGAGCCCGCAGGTCTCCTTCAGCTTGAGCGCGGCCTCCTGCGCCACCGCCAGCCCGGTCCCGCGCCCGATCACGTAGAGGTGGTCGGCGCGCGTCAGGGGCGCCAGCGCGGCTGACCAGTCGAGCGCCCACGCCGATTTGAGCGTGCCAGGCAATGCGCCCAGCGCCCCCTTCAACGTGTCATCCCCGGACCAATAAGCGACCAGTTGCGCGACGGCGCTCAGCGCGGCGATGAAGGATTTGGTCGCGGCGACGCTCCGCTCGGCTCCGGCGGCCAGCGGGATCGTCAGTCCGGCCAACTCGGCCAGCGGCGACGCCTCGTCGTTGACCAGCGCGACGACGCGGGCGCCGCCGCTCGCCGCCGCCTGCGACGCTGCCAGCAGATCGGGGCTGCGGCCCGACTGCGAGAAAGCGAGGACGAGTGTGTCCGCCATATCCAGGGTCGCGCCATAGACCGAGTTGACCGACGGCGGCGCGGACGCGGTCAGCACGCCCAGCCGCGTCTCGAGCAGATAGCGCGCATAGGTCGCGGCATTGTCGGAGCTGCCGCGCGCGATCGTCACCACCGCCCGGGGCTGCCGCGCGCGCAGGCTTGCGGCGAGCGTCGCCATCAAAGCTGCGTTGCGCGCCAGCTGCGCCGCCACGATGGCGGGGGCCTCGGCGGCCTCCGAGAACATCAGCGAGCGACTCACCTCTTGGCAGCCATCTGCAGCTCGAGCACGAAATCGTAGCTGTCCCCGCGATAATAGGATTGGGTGAACTCGACCGCCTGCCCGTCCGGCAGGAAGCCGCGCCGCTCGATCAGGAGCCCCGGCGCGCCGGCTTCGACCCCCAGCAACTCCGCCTGCTCGGCGGTGAACAGGACGGCGCGGAGCCGTTGCAGCGCGCGCACGGGGCGGCTGCCGGTCTTCTCGAGCGCCGCGTAGAGCGATGCCTCGACCGCCAGCTCGGACTCGAGATACCGGGCGGGGACCGAGGAATATTCGAGCGCCATGGGAATGTCGTCCGCGTAGCGGATGCGGTGGAAGCGCAGCACCGGGCTGCCCGGGCTGAGCCCCAGCACCATCGCCTCCTCCGGCGTCACCGCGCCCGCGGAGCGGCGCAGCCAAGTGCTTCGCGGCGTGCGCCCGCGCGATTCCATGTCCTCCGAGAAGGAGGAGAGGATTGAGAAGCTCTTCTCCACGCGCGGCTCCGCGCGGGGCGCCACGAACGTGCCGGCGCCGTGGCGCCGCCGCACCAGCCCCTCTTCGGCCAGCGCGTCCAGCGCCTTGCGCACCGTGATTCGCGACACGCCGAGCGCGCTGGCGATGTCGCGCTCCGGCGGGAGCGGCGAATCGCTCGCCAGCCTCTTGTCCTCGATCGCCTGGCGGAGCGCGCGGTGCAGCTGCTGGTACAGGGGCCCACCGGCCCCTCCCCGCAACTCGCCGATCACAAGCGAAAGCTCCATCCTGTCCTTCCCTGCGGCCACTGCCCTTTGGGAGCATAGACCAGCACACAGCGCAACCGCCGGAAAAGGCATACCATTTAATCTTTGGTATTAGAAAGGGATTTTTTGGTATTGCCAAGGACGCAAAGCTGTGTCAGCTTCGTAACAATAATAGCCGGATGAGCCATGCGGACCGCCTGTTTTCGGTCTGATTGGCTCTAAACTGGTACTGTGCCAATTTCCGGGCCAATTTCCGGTACGAAAAGGGGAGCTGCTATGCGCAAGTCGTTTCTGGTCGGTTCGGCAAGCTTGCTGGTGATCGCCACGCCCGGTTGGGCCCAGACGCCGCCGCCCCCGGCCGCCCCCCCTCCACCGACAGCCGACGCCGGCAACCCGGACGAAATCGTCATCACGGGCGTACGCGCCTCTCTGGAGCGGGCGATCCAGATCAAGCGCCTGGCCGACAATCACGTCGAAGTGATCTCCGCCGAGGATATCGGCAAGCTTCCGGACATGAATGTGGCCGATGCCGTCCAGCGCCTGCCCGGGATCAACACCTCTTCCGCCGCCAGCGGCGAGGGCGGCTTCGACGAGAACGATCGCGTCAGCATCCGCGGCACCTCGCCAAGCCTGACGCAGGTCACGATCGACGGGCACGCGGTCTCGACCGGCGACTGGTTCATCCTCGACCAGTTCCAGACCGTCGGCCGCAGCACGAGCTTCGCCCTGCTGCCCTCCGAGATCGTCAGCGCGGTCGTCGTCAACAAGACGCAGGACGCCTCGTTGCTCGAGGGCGGTGTCGCCGGCTCTGTGGACCTCAGGCTGCGCAGCGCGCTCAGCTTCAAGGACCAGTTCGTGTTCGAGGGCTCGCTCCAGGGCGCCTACAACTCGCTGAGCAAGCAGACGAAGCCGCAGGTCAACGCCTTGCTCGGCTGGCGGAACGCGGACCGCACGTTCGGCATCATCATTCAGGGCTTTTACGAGCAGCGCAGCCTCCGGCGCTACGGCCAGGAGACGCTCGGCTATTCGGCGATCACCGCGGCCAACGCCACGGGGGCCGCGATCCCCTCATTGATCGGCGTGCAGGCGCCGACCCTGATCGGCTCGGCCTATTTCCAGCAGAAGCGCACCCGCGAGGGCGGCGTCACCACGATCGACTTCAAGCCAAGCGACAGTTTCGAGCTAAAGGCGAGCGGCTTCTACTCCCACCTCGATGCGAGCAACGTCAACGACAACTTCCTGATGTGGGGTTCGCGCGAGGTCGACCGTAACGTTCCGACGAGCTTCACGGTCCAGAACAATACCCTTGTCGCGGCGAGCTTCCCGCTGATCGCGCCGTCGGGCGCGTTCAAGGGCCAGCAGATCGAGGGCATCGTCGCCGACAACATCGTTCGCCCGAACGCGACCGGCGAGACCTGGTTCGCCAATCTCGACGCGATCTGGCACGCCAGCAGCCATCTGACCTTCGACGCCCAGTTCGGCTACACCCACGGCCTCGGCAAGACGCCGTCCTCGCCCTTCTTCGAGGTCGATGCGCCGACCGGCGTTTCCTACATGCCCTCGGGCAACGGCTATGCGGTGACGACCGCCAACATCAATCCGTCCAATCCCGCTGGCATCTCCAACGATTTCGCGATCAACGAGACGTTCAGCTCGATCGACCACGAAATCTACGGCAAGATCGACGGCAGCCTCGACGTGGGCGACGGGCCGATCCGCAAGATCGACTTCGGCGCCCGCATCGCCAATCACGAGCGCAAGGTGATCGGCTGGGACCGCGGCTGCACCCTGGGCGCCAACGGCCAGTGCTTCGGGGCGGGTCTCGATCCCTTCTCGAGCGTCAATCCGACGCTTTACCCCAGCGGGTTCAATGCCAATGCGCTCGGCATTCCGGGCCTGCTCATCCCGCTCGCGGGCGATCCCAAGACGATCACCAACGTGATCAACGCCATCCAGGGCGGCGTTCGCGGCCCGATCTCGGCAATCGTCCAGCCGCAGAACGAATATTGGCCCGGCGAATTCAAGGTGAAGGAGCGCGATATCGACGGCTATGCGCTCGCCCATCTTGGCGGCGAACATTGGCGCGGCAATGTCGGCGTCCGCGTGGTGAGCACGAGGGAAGACGCCTTCGTCAATGTGCCCGTCACCTGCACGCCGGGCGGAGCCGGTGCGGCCGCATGCGCTGCGAACGTCACCACGACCTCCGCCTTTGGGCCGTTCCTGATCACCGAAGTCAGGCACACCTATACGGACGTCCTGCCGAGCGGCAATCTGGCGTTCGATCTCGCGCCGAAGCTGTTGCTGCGCCTGGCCGCGGCCGAGACGATGTCGCGGCCGGATTACAGCGCGCTCGGCGGCACGGTGTCGCTCACCGACACGAACTTCACCGGCAGCGGCGGCAATCCCAACCTCAAGCCGATCAAGGCGACCGTCCTCGATGCCTCGCTCGAATATTATTATGGGCCGGCGTCTCTCGTCGCGCTCAGCGTGTTCCACACGGGCCTGCAATCCTATGTGACGTTCGGCACGTCGACGGGCACCTATTTCACCCAGCTCGACAACAAGTTCCACCAATATGTCATCTCGTCCCCGGCCAACACGACCGGCGAATTGAGCGGCGTCGAGCTGCAGGTGCAGCAGCCGATCGGCTACGGCTTCGGCTTCCAGGCGAACGGCACCTGGATCGATGGGCGCGAGACGAGCGGGGCCCCCTTGGTCGGCACCTCCAAATACACGTTCAACCTTGTCGGCTATTATGAAAACCGCTGGGTGAGCGCGCGGCTGGCCTACACCTACCGTTCCCACTATTTCGTCGGGCTCGACCGCAGCTCGGCGGAGAACCAGGACAATTACGGGCAGCTGGACGGGTCGATCAATTTCAACATCACGCACAACATCGCGCTGACGGTGGATGCGCTCAACATCACCAATGCCAAGCTGAAATATTACGCCATCAACAAGACCCAGCCGCGGGCGGTCTATCTCAACGGGACGCAGATCTTCTTCGGCATCAGGGCCAAGTTCTAGGGTAAGTGTCAGCCCCTCCCCCTCAGGGGAGGGCTATATTGCTATCGTCGCGCTCTAGGCTGCGTAGTCGAAGCGCTCCACCCACGGCGCGAGGATCGGCAGCACCGGTGCGAGCGCGTCGCGATAATCCCGCCAGCGGCCGAGGCCGCGCCGGTTGAGTCCGGCGCGGACCTGCGGCGCGCTCGGGGTGCGGATCGTGCGGGCCCCGGCCGCCTGAGCGAAGTCGGCCATGCCGGCGCTGGGTTCCAGGCCGAGGAAATCGAGGATGCGGCCGAGCTCGCCGTCGAAATCTTCGACCAGCGTCTCGTGCCGCACGTCCGCCCAGCCAAGCTTCAGGCGCGCGCGCGCCGCTTCGGCCAGGCGCATGCAGGCATCGTAGCAGGCGGCGGTCTCTTCCAGGTCGGTGAAGGCGTAGGTCATCGCGTTCATCTGGAACGCTTGGCGAAAGCAGCTCAGCACCACATCGCGCGGATCGCGGATCGCAAACAGGATTTTGGCGTGCGGAAACAGCCGGGCGATGATCGGCAGATTCAGGGTGCCGGCCGGCTGCTTGTCGACAAACGTTCGGCCGGCCACGTCGATGCCGCGTTCGCGCACGCCTTTCCAATAATGATCGGCCCAGGCCGCCGCCTCCTCGGAGCCGACGTTCATCAACGTCGCGCAAGCGTCGGGACCGGACAGGAAGGCCTGGTAAGCGGTCGCGAGCGTCGGCGCCTCTTCGAGCGTGGCGACGCGCGGGTGCGCCGCCAGCACCTGTTCGAGCAGGGTCGTTCCCGAGCGCGGAAAGCCGAGCAGGAAGACGTGGGCCCCGGCGGCGTCGGGACTCTCCGGAAACGACAGTCCCCAGTTCGCCGGGACCGTTTCGAGCCATGTTCCAAGGCGCCTGAGCTTCGCGACCTCGCTCTCGCGGCCCGAGGCCTGAGTCGCATGCAATTCGCGCTGAATCCGCTTCCCCCGGCTGGCCATAGCGAACGCGTCCTTGCTGTCGCCGAGATCGCCGAGCGCGAGGCCGAGCACCAAGGATGCTTCCGCGCGCTGCCCGGGGTTCAGGCTCGGGACGCACAGCAGCCGTTCAAGCGCGTCCCGGGCACCGGCGGCGTCGCCGCGCCCGTAAGCCAGACGCCCCTGAAGCCAGAGCACTTCCGGCCGGTCGGCGGCCTCCGCCGCCATCCGCGCCGCCACTGCCGCCGCCTCCTCTATTGCTCCAGTGTCCAGCAGCAAGGAGGCCAGCCCGAAGCGCGCAGAGATCGAGGCGCGATCGAGCGCCAGCGCACGGCGGAAGCCGGCCTCTGCCTGGTCCATCCGGCCTTCTTGATGCTCGACCCGCGCCCATGCGCACCAATCGTCCGCGGTATGAAGGACAACCCGCATTCAGGATGCCTGGCTTGAGGAGAGCAATCGCATTGAGACGCGAAACCTATGAGGACGCACATCGGCGAGCAACCGTCTTCGCCTTTCGTCAGCAGCCGCCGCACGGCCAGCCATTGACAGGATGTGAGCGCTAACGGAAACGCCGGGACATGCTCAAGATCACGTCCGCCCGCGTCGTCATCTGCTCCCCGGGGCGCAATTTCGTGACCTTGGTCATCGAGACGAGCGACGGCGTCCGCGGCGTCGGCGACGCGACTTTGAACGGGCGCGAGCTCGCCGTCGCCTCCTATCTCACCGATCACGTCATCCCCTGCCTGATCGGCCGTGACGCGCACCGGATCGAGGATGTCTGGCAGTTCCTTTATCGCGGCGCCTATTGGCGACGGGGCCCGGTTACGATGTCGGCCATCGCCGCCGTCGACATGGCTTTGTGGGACATCAAGGGGAAGGTGGCTGGCCTGCCCGTCTATCAGTTGCTCGGCGGCGCCTCGCGCGAGAACGTCATGGTCTACGGCCATGCCAACGGCACCAGCGTCGAGGAGACGGTCGAGCGGGCGGTTGAGTACAAGGAGCAGGGCTATAAGGCGATCCGGCTCCAGTCCGGCGTGCCGGGCCTCGCCTCGACCTACGGGGTCTCCAAGGATAAATATTTCTACGAGCCCGCCGATGCCGACCTGCCGACCGAGAATGTCTGGTCGACCGAGAAATATATGCGGGTGGTGCCGGAGCTGTTCGCCGCCGCGCGCGACAAGCTCGGCTGGGACGTCCACCTCCTCCACGACGTCCACCACCGGCTGACGCCGATCGAAGCGGGACGGCTCGGCAAGGATCTCGAGCCCTATCGCCCCTTCTGGCTGGAGGATGCGGTCGTCGCCGACAACCAGGACAGCTTCCGCCTCGTCCGCCAGCACACGACGACGCCGCTCGCCGTCGGCGAGATCTTCAATTCGATCTGGGACGCCAAGCAGCTCATCCAGGAGCAGCTCATCGACTATATCCGCGCCACCGTCGTCCACGCCGGCGGCCTCACCCACCTGCGCCGCATCGCCGCCTTCGCCGACATGTTCAACGTGCGGACCGGCTGCCACGGCGCCACCGACCTGTCGCCGGTGACGATGGCGGCGGCGCTCCATTTCGACCTGTCGGTGCCGAATTTCGGCATCCAGGAATATATGCGCCACACCGGGGAGACGGACGCCGTCTTCCCCCACGCCTATCGCTTTGCCGACGGCGCGCTCCACCCGGGCGACGAACCGGGCCTCGGCGTCGACATCGACGAGGCGCTGGCGGCGAAATATCCCTACAAGCGCGCCTATCTTCCGGTGAACCGGCTGGAAGACGGCACTTTGTTCAACTGGTGAGCGCGTGAACGACGCCGACGCGCCCACCGCCTCGGTGCTTGCCGCCGGGCGGAGGGGGCGGGTGCGCTGGATCATCTGCTTCCTGCTCTTCGCCGCGGTCGTATTGTCCTATGTCGACCGCCTCGTCCTCTCGATCCTCAAGCCGACGCTGCAGGGCCTCTACCATTGGTCCGAGGGCGGCTATGGCGACGTCGTCTTCTGGTTCCAGGCCGCCTACGGGATCGGCTTCGCCGTGTTCGGCTGGATCGTCGACCGGATCGGCCCGAAGCGCGGCTATGTGCTGGCGATGCTCGCCTGGACGGCGGCGCATATCGCCCATGCCTTCGTCACCACGACGCGCGGCTTCACCCTGGTGCGGATCGCCCTCGGCATCGGCGAATCCGGCACCTATCCGTCCGCGCTCGCCGCCGCCGGCGCGTGGTTCCCCAAACGGGAGAGCGCGCTGGCGATCGGCATTTTCAACGCCGGCGCCAATGTCGGCGCGATCGTCACGCCGCTGCTCGTCCCCATCCTCGTGCTCGCGATCAGCTGGCAGGCCGCATTCATCGTCACCGGCCTGTTCAACCTCGTCTGGATCGCCGCCTGGCTGCTCTTCTACCGCGCCCCGCGCCAGCATCCGTCGCTGGGCGCGAGCGAGTTGGCCTGGATCGAATCCGAGCCGGTGGAGGCGCAGAAGCCGGTCGCCTGGCGGCGGCTGCTCGCGACGCGGCAGGCCTGGGCGTATATGGCCGGGCGCTTCCTGATCGATCCGATCTGGTGGACCTTCCTGTTCTGGCTGCCCGACTTCTTTTCCAAGCGCTACGGGCTCGACCTCAGGAATTTCGGGCCGCCGCTCGTCGCCGTCTACGTGATGGCGGACGTGGGTTCGGTGCTCGGTGGCTATTATTCCTCGCGCCTGCTCGGCCGCGGCGTGGAGACGGGGCGGGCGCGCAAGCGGGCGATGCTGTTCGCCGCCCTCATCGTCGTGCCGGTCGTCTTCGCCATGCAGGCGCCGGGGGTGTGGATCGCGGTGCTGCTGATCGGCCTCGCCTGCGCCGGCCACCAGGGCTTCTCGGCCAATCTCTTCGCCATGCCCGGCGATCTCTTCCCGCGCTGGGCGCTCGGCTCGGTCGTCGGCCTCGGCGGCTTCGCCGGTGCGATGGGGAGCATGTTGATGGCCAAATATGCCGGCTGGGTGCTCGGGAAGTTCGGCGGCGACTATACCCCGATCTTCATCGTCTCCGGCTGCGCCTATCTGGTCGCGCTCGCCGTCGTGCACCTGATCAACCCAACCTATGCGCGCGTGACGAAGTTCGCGGCGGCCTAGCTCCGGCTGCTGTACTTCCGGCGCAGCTTGGCGACCTTGCCGGGGCCCACCGCCGGCGCCTCGTTGCCCCAGCTATTGCGGATGAAGGTGGTGACGGCGGCGATCTCCCCGTCGCCGAGCTTCCAGGCGAAGGCGGGCATGGCGAGCGGTGTCGGCTTGGCGGGGGTTGGGACCGAGCGCGAGCCCTGGAGGACGATGCGGACGAGCGTCGTCGGATCCTTCGACTGGACCGAGGCATTGCCGGCGAGCGGGGGGAACAGGCCCGGATTGCCCTCGCCGTTCGCCTTATGGCAGCCGGCACAGGTGTCGGCGAAGATCGCCGCGCCCGCCTGCATCTGCGCAGCGCCGGGCGGCGTCGCGTGGACTGCGGGCGCCGCCGGCGGCAGGTCCTTGAGATAGGTGGCGATCGCCAGCAAATCGGCGTCGCTCATCCGGCTCGTCGAATAATAGATCACCTCCTGCATCGGGCCGGAGGCGGTCGACCAGCCGTTGCGGCCGGCGCGCAGATATTCGGCGACGTCCTCGCGGCTCCAGCGCGCCAGACCCTGCCGCGGATCTTCGGTGAGGTTCACCGCCACCCAATTGTCGAGCTTTCCGCCCTGGTACAGACGCTTCCTCTTGTCGGCGCCGAGGAAGTTCTTCGGCGTGTGGCAGCCGCCGCAATGGCCGGGGCCCTGGACGAGATAGGCGCCACGATTCCATTCCTCGGACTTGGCCGGGGCGGGCCGGAACTCGCCGGGATGGAAGAACAGCGCGTTCCAGATCCCCAGCAGGCCGCGAATGTTGAGCGGGAAGGGGATTTTGGGCGGCGGCGTCTTCAGCACGACCGGCGGCAGGGTGCGCAGATAGGCGTAGATCGCGTCCGTGTCGGCGCGCGGCATCTGCGTGAAGTGGGTATAGGGGAAGACGGGGTAGAAATGCTTCCCATGCGGGCCGCGGCCCTTGTGCATCGCCCGGTAGAAATGGTCCGCGGTCCAGGCGCCGATACCGGTGGCCGCATCCGGCGTGAGGTTGGCGGAGAAGACTTGGCCGAACGGCGTCGGGATCGGGCGTGCTCCGGCGAAGGGCTGGCCGCCAACGGCCGTGTGGCAGCTCTTGCAGTCGCCGGCGTCGACCAGATAGCGGCCGCGCACGGCGGGATCGGCGCTGTGCGCGTCGGCAGCACCGGCCGGCTCGGCCGCGCTCGGCGGCCCCCAGGTCGCGACATCGGCGGTGACATCGTCATTGCCGGCCGGGGGCACCGGCACCGCGCCTCCGCCGGGATCGGCGCCGTTGTCGGGTGGGGCGGGCGGCGCCGCGGCGGCGGCCGCGAAGGCGATCAGGGCGAAGCCGAGGCAGAAGCTGGCCAGCGACGGCCGTCTCATGCGTGCACCAGCGGCCCGGGCGCGCGGCGATACTCCTTCAGGATCGCATCGGCGCACCAATAGGTGAGCGCCGCGACCGTCCCCATCGGATTGTAGCCGGCATTCTGCGGGAAGGCGTTCGCCCCCGGGGCGAAGACATTGTGGACGTCCCAGCTCTGCAGGTAACGATTGAGCGCGCTGCTCTTCGGGTCGGCGCCCATGATCGCGCCGCCCGTATTGTGCGTCGTCTGATAGGGGACGATGTCGTAGGCGCCGCTGCGCTTGTTCGCCTTCACCTCGCGGGCCCCCATCGCCTTGCCGACGTCGCCCGCGCGCTCGGTGAGGAAGTCGCTCATCCGGTGCTCGTTGTCGGTGAAGTCGAAGGTCATGCGCAGCATCGGCCGGCCGAACACGTCGGTATAGGTCGGGTCCAGGTCGAGAGAGTTGCCGCGGTGGCTCATCACCGAGCCGTGGGTGGCGATGCTCACTGTCCGCAGGTAATTCTGCGCCACCGCCTTCTTCCAGGCCGAGCCCCATTTGGGAATCTTGTCCGGCACCGGATGGCTCTCGATCGGCCGGGCGCCGGTGTTGACGACGCCGATATAGCCGCCGCCGATGAAGCCCTTGCCGCTATGATCGAAATTGTCGCCGTTATAATCGTCGATGATCATGCCGAGCGAGCCGGCGCCGATGAACGGGTTGATCAGCTTGTCGTCGTAGAAGACGTTGACCGACGAGGTGATCTGATAGGCGTAATTCTTGCCGACCGTGCCCTCGCCGGTGGCCGGATCGTAGGGCCGGCCGATGCCCGAGAGCAGCATCATCCGCACATTTTCGAGCGAATAAGCGGTGAGGAGGACGATTTCCGCCGGCTGGAACCGGGTCGTGCCGGTCTCGTCGACATAGGTCACGCCGGTCGCGCGGCGGCGGTCGGAATCGAGCTCGATCTTCATCACTTCGCAGCCGGTGCGAAGCTCGAAATTGGGGCGCGCCATCAGCACCGGCAGGATCGTCGTCTGCGGGCTTGCCTTGGAATAATTGCCGCAGCCGAACTTCTCGCAGAAGCCGCAATAGGTGCAGGGGCCGAGCTGCAGCCCGAGCGGGTTGGTATAGGCCTGCGACATGTTGGCCGCCGGATGGGGGAAGGGGTGCAGCCCGGTCCGCGCCGCCGCCTCGGCGAAGAGAGTGGGCCCGTAGGTCATCTCCATCGGCGGGTTGGGATAGTCGCGGCTGCGCGGGCCCTCGAACGGATTGCCGCCGGCCTGGATGCGGCCGCCGAGATTGCCGGCCTTGCCCGAGACGCCGCAGAGATAATCGAACCGGTCGTAATAAGGCTCGAGCTCGGCATAGGTGACGGGATAATCCTGGATCGTCATCGTCGGCGGCACGGCGGCGGCGCCGTAGCGCTCGAGATTGTGGCTGCGGGCGACGAAATCGCTCGGCAGGAAGCGCCAGACCTGCCCGTTCCAGTGGATGCCGCCGCCGCCGACGCCGGTGCCCGGCAGGAAGGAGCCGAGCCGCCGCATCGGCAGCGCCACCTGGTCGCCGCGGTTGCGGAAGGTGAGCGTCTCGTGGGCGACGTTCTGGAAGAGGTGGTGGCGCCAGAAATAGCGCAATTCGTCCGGGTCGAAGGTCAGGGCGAAATCGTTCGGCGTGTCCCGCCAGCCGCCCCGTTCCAGCGCGAGCACGTTGAGGCCGGCGGCGGTCAGCGCCTCGCCCATCAGGGCGCCGGTCCAGCCGAAGCCGATGAGGACGACGTCGACAGGGCGCGGCGGGCCTTGCATCAGCTCCGGCCGCTCCGCCATTCGCGCCGGCCGGCCAGGGAGACGGGCGGCAACGGGTAAGCCTCGCCGTGGCGCGGGACGAACTCGCGATAGGCGTAGCGGGCGCCCGGGAAGCCGATCAGCCGCCAGCCGACCATGTCGCGATTGCCGCCGTAGATCGGGTCGGCGAAGAAACCCTCGATCGTGTTCTGCAGGAGCAATTCGAAAAAGGCCTTGCCATCGAAGCCGCCCTTCAATTCGGCCTTGCCGCCCTCCAGTGCCTTCAGCGCCTCGTCCTGCCTGTCCGGGCCGAGTTGTGCGAAAGCCGCGCCATAAGCATCGGCCGTCCAGCGATTCACCTGCGGGATGATCAGCCGGTAGACCTCGGCCGGCGCGGGCATCTGCCAGCCTTGGGTGGCGGTGCCCTTCGGCATCGGCGTCTTCAGGTAGAAATGGTCACCCGCGCCATAGGGGCCGGCGAGCTGGCGATCGATGAAGCGCGGCACGCCCGCTTCGACCGCACCGGGTCCGAGTTCGTCCTTCGGGATGAGGCGGGCGGCCGCGGCCTCGATGAAGGCCGCCTCCGCCTCGGTGAAGAAGAGATAGCCCGGCCGCTCGTCGGCCTGCTCGGGGCGATCGGCGAGGCCTGCGGCCCACGGGACGCGGCGGCGGATCGTGTCGGCGAGCGCGCGGCGCGGCGCCAGCAGCGCCGCCCCGAGGGCGGCTGCCAATTTGCCGGCTGTACGCCGCGAAAGGTCGCTCCGGGGCAGAAAACCTCCCGATCGAAAACGCCGCGCCGCCCGAGCAACGGTCGGCCCGCGTCCCTAGGATGCAGGAAGCCATCCCGAGGTTCCGCGAAACCGCGCGACGGCGCACCGACGCCGCGTCCGTCCCCTCGATCGGCACCGCTCAGAGTCGGTGTCCTCGGGTGCCGAAACGGAAAAAAATTAACATTGCAGCATTTTACGACGAAAGTTCGGAGACATTTCCTTTTTGGTAACCATTAATCTGCCACCAATGCCGTGTTCGCCGGGGGGCGAACCAAGCACAGCCGGATGGTGAGCCGGCGACAGATTGGGGGGGAAAGTAATGGGGGTTGTTTCTCGTCGCCCGAGAGCGGGGACTCTCGGCCTGTGACATCGGCTTCCGGTCCGGCATTCGCCCGGTCTACAGCGGAAAGCCTGCTCATCGGCATCAGCCGTCCCATGGTGGAGGTCCGCTACCTGCTCCGGCAGGTGGCGGCGAGCTCCGCCTCGGTGATCGTCACCGGCCCATCGGGCAGCGGCAAGGAGATGGTGGCGCGAGCGATCCATGCCGAAAGCGAGCGGGCCGCCCGCTCCTACGTCGCGGTCAATTGCGGGGCGATCCCGCGCGACCTGCTCGAATCCGAGCTGTTCGGCCATGAGAAGGGCGCCTTCACCGGCGCCGTGACCCAGAAGCGCGGCAAGTTCGAGGATGCCGACGGCGGCACCCTGTTCCTCGACGAGATCGGCGACATGCCGTCCGAGATGCAGGTCAAGCTGCTGCGCGTCCTCGAGGAGAAATCGGTGCAGCGCGTCGGCGGCCGCGGCGAGATCGCGGTCGACGCCCGGATCGTCTCGGCGACCCATCGCGACCTGCACGAGGCGATCGACGCCCAACGCTTCCGCGAGGATCTCTATTATCGCCTCGCCGTCTTCCCGATCGACCTGCCGTCGCTCGGCGAGCGGCGCGAGGACATTCCGCTGCTGGTCAACCATTTCCTGAAGGGCATGGGCCCGCGCGGGGAGCTGAAGCTGAGCCAGAAGGCCGTGGACCGGTTGATGGCGCACAATTGGCCCGGCAACGTGCGCGAGCTGCGCAACGTGATCGAGCGCGCCGTCATCCTCTTTCCCGGCCAGGTCGTCAGCGAGGAGCAGGTCGAGATCATCCTCTGCCGCCGCGGCGCGCGCTCCAGCCAGGCGGAGCGCAGCGCGCTCTGGGAGGCGACGGAGAAAGCGGCGCCGGTGCCGGCCGCTATCGCCGCGCCGGAGCCCGCTCCCGAAGCTGAGGAGACGACGACGGTGGTCGAGGCGTCCGCTCGCTTTGCGCGCGAGCAGCAGGAGCCGAGCCTCGCTCAGCAGCCGGTCGACCTGCGCCAGATGATCGGCGATCTCGAGCACCGCTACATCGCCGAGGCGCTCCGCATTTCCGAAGGCGTCGTCGCCGATGCGGCGCGGCTTCTCTCGCTCCAGCGCACCACCCTGATCGAGAAGATGCGCAAATACGGCCTCGCCCGCGTCGCGGCGTGACCCGCCGCACTCGACGGCATTCCTCTTTTTTCGTCATTCCCGCGAAAGCGGGAATCCAGTTTCTTTCTTCTTCCGCTTTGCCAAAGCTGGATTCCCGCTTTCGCGGGAATGACGGGCGAGGGGATGCGCGCCGCGTTTTGTGTCGGCGTGTCTACCCGATCGCGTTCCAGGCGGAGGCGATTTCGTCGATCATCTCACGGGCCTTCGTGATCGCGGCCTCATCGTTGTCGCGTCCGGCGGCCGCGACCAGCCGCCGCGCCTCGCGGTAGATCGCGGCTAGCGAGGCCGCCACGTCGCCGCCCTTCTCGAAGTCGAGGCTGCCCTCCAGCCCGTGAAGGATCGCCAGCGCCCGCGACTGCCTTTGGCCGCGCTGGGTGAAGTCGGACGCCCGGCACGCCGCCGCCATGGCGTCGAGCGCCTTGGTCAGCTCGTCGAGCAGGATCGCCACCAGCCGATGCGGCGAGGCCGCCTCGATCCGGCTCGCCAAATCGACATTCTGGTAGCGTGCCCGCGCCGCGCCGAAGCTTTGCCGCCCCATATACATGAACTGCTCCGTCCCATTCTCAATTGTTGTTGTTGCCGTTGGTCCACATCTTGATCTGCTGATCGAGATAGGATTGCGTCGCCTTGAACTGCGCCACCTGCATGTCCATCGCCGAATATTGCGTGGTCAGCCGGTCCGAATAGGCGCTTTCCTTGGTGTCCAGAGCCGCCTGGTCGTCGGCGATCTGCTTTGTCGCCGCGTCGAGCGCGTCCTGGCTCTTCTGGATCGGGCCGCCCAGCGCGCGCAGCGAATCGCGGATCGCCTGGACGGCGCCGCCGAGGCCCGGATCGATGGTGATCGTGGCGCTGGCGACCGGTCCCCCCACTTGAAGGATAAGGCCGAGCGCGTCCGATTTGGAGGGGGCGATGAGGTTCGGGCCGGCGGCGAGCGCCGCCAGGCCGTCGATCATGCCGCTGGCGTCGCCGCTGCCGACGGCAGGAACCAAATTGGTCACCGTGTAGGTGCCGGGTTTGGTCTTGCCGATGGCGCTGAGGATGGTGACGTTCGGATCGCTGCTATATTGGGTGGGGTTGAACAGCCCTTCGACGCCGTCCGGGTCCTGCGCGAGCATCGTCTCGAGCCGCGTCGTGTCGACGCTGAGCGTGCCGTCGCGGTTGGTGGAGACGCCGATCTCGGCTAGCGTCTTGATGCTGCCGACCGAGCTCAGCGTCATCGAGGGGAGCTGGGCCAGCTGCTGCTGCATCTGGCGGACGCTGAGATCGTTGTGCAGCGGTCCGCTGGCCTGCCCATTGCCGCCCGCGGCGGTCGCCTTGGCGATCACGCCCTGCATCTGGTTGTAGGCGGCGACGAAGTCGGTAACCGCCTGCTCGATCGCCGCGCTGGGGCGGGTGACGCCGAGCGACACCTGCTCGCCGGGAGCGGCATGCTTGAGGTCGATCTGCACGCCGGCGATGAGATCGCTGAAGCTGTTGGTGGCGCGGTTCACCTGGACGCCGTCGAGCTTGACGATCGCGTCCTGCGCGCCCTGGGCGAGGGTCATCCCGCCGGTCGCATTGGGATCGTAGGCGAAGCGCTCGAGACCCGAGGACGTGCCTGCCGGAACGCTGAGGGTGAAGGCGTTGGCGGCGCCCGTCGCGCCCTTCATGACGAGGCGGGAGCCGCTCGAATCGGTAACGACGCTGGCCGTGACGCCGGCATTCTTGGCGTTGATCGCCGCGGCGAGGCCGTTGAGGCTGTCGTTGCTCGAATCGACGGTGATCGCGAAGCTGCCCGCCGCCGTGTTCAGGGTGAGATCGCCCTGCCCGATCGAGGCGGAGGGATCGGCGACGGCCACCGACTGCAGCGATTGCGACTGCGCCAGCTGCACCACCTCGAGCTGGTCGTTGAGATTGCCGATGGGCTTGCCGGCGACGGCCGTGGCATTGAGGACGGAGGTGTCGGAGACACTCGGCTGGCTGAACAGGGTGCCGCCGGAGACGAGCGTCGTCAGCGCCGAGGCGAAGCTGTCGATGCCGTTGGCGACGTCGGCCAGCGACGAGATCTGCGCCGTGTTCGCGGTCTGGCGCGCCTGGATCGCCGCATCCTTGGGAGCGCGATCCGCCGCGACGAGGTTGCTGACCAGGCTGGTGACGTCGATGCCGGAGCCGACGCCGATCGAGGTCAGGATCGTGCTGGTCGCCGAGGCTGCGCTTGAAGTGGTGGTCATCGAATTCCCTCCGCCCTCTAGAACGGCAGGAACCCGCTTCCTTTAAGGGCGGCGGACAAGATTCTGGATCGATTCCCCGGAGATTTTCCCATGCGCTTCGAGCAGCCGGCCGCGATCGGCGAGCAGGCGCTCGGCGATGGCTTCCACCAACTCTTCGGGAACGAGCACGGCCGAGCTCGACTGGATCTCGGCGGCGACCGCCTCCAGCCAGGCTTCGAGCTGCGCGTCCGGCTGCGCGCCGGAGCGGTCGAGCGCGGAGCGCGCCACCTGCGGGCGCACCCCGGCCTCGGCGCCGAGCGCTGCCTGGAGGGCCGCTTCGATCCGATCGATCGCCTGGTTGATGGGCGGCCCCGTGCCGCCGTTCGAATGTGCCTTCTTCATCGCCGCCTCCCGGACGATTGAGGAACGGCAGGCGCGGGCAGAGCTTAAATCTCCGGACGGCCCTTTTCGTCGAAGCGCGCGCCCTGCGGCACGCTGACCGGCGGCTGGGGCCGTCCTTCGGCCATGGCGGCGTCGAGGTTGAAGACGAAGGCGAGCACGGTGGCGACGGCGAGGTAGAGATCCTCGCGGATGAGATGGCCGACCCGGGTGGTGAAATAGAGGGCGCGGGTCAGCTGCGGGTAGGAGAGGAGCGGGACGTTGTTCTCCTTGGCGAGGCTTCGGATGGCCTCGGCGGTGGCGCCGCGGCCGCGGGCGACGACGATCGGCGCCGCGTCCTCGTCCGGGCGGTAGCGCAGGGCGACGGCGAAATGGGTCGGGTTGGTGAGCACGACCGTCGCCTCGGCGACGGCGGCGCGGGCCGAGCCGCGCAGCACCTCCTGCTGGCGCCGGCGCACCGCTGCCTTGAGCTCGGGCGAGCCTTCGGTCTGCTTGTGCTCGTCCTTGATCTCCTGCTTGCTCATGCGGAGGCGCGCGCCGCGCTGGAAGATCTGCGCCGGCACGTCGAGGAACGCGATGCCGACCAGGGCGAGCGCCATGACCAGCACCGCCCAGACGAAGGTCGTGCCGACCGCGGACAGGGCCGGGCGAATGTCGGGACCGGAAAGATTGGCGATCGCGTGCGCCTGGCGAAGCAGCAGCCAGGCCCCGACCGCGCCGAGCAGCACCACCTTCGCGACCGACTTGCCGAGCTCGATCAGGCCATTGGTGCTGAAGATGCGCTTGATGCCGGAGAGCGGGTTCAGCTTTTCCGGTTTGAAAGCGAAGGCGCTCGGGCGGAAGCCGAGCGAGCCCAACAGGGCGGGCGCGCCGACCGCGGCGAAGATCGTGACGGCGAACAGGCCGAAGAGCGGCAGGAGGACCATCGACAACAGCCGCAGCGCCGCTTCGCCCGGGTTGAAATCACGGATGACGGAGGCGTCGAAGGTGAGGCCTTCGCCGAGCATCCCCGCGAGCGAATTCACCAGCATATTGCCGGCCAGCGCCAGCCAGACCGCGCCGGCCAGCATCACGAGGGCGGTGGCGAGCTCCTTCGACTGGAGGACGTCGCCCTTTTCGGCCGCCTCGCGCCGCCTCTTGTCGGTCGGCGCTTCCGTCTGCTGGTCGCGATCGGGTGCGTCGGACATGGCTCAGCCGGCGGCGATCCGCCGCGATTCGTCGAGCCCCTCGCGAAGCACGGCGAGGATCGAATCGCCGATCACCGGCGTGGCGATGGCGAGGAGGACGATGCCGGCGAGCAAGGCCGCCGGGAGGCCGACCGAGAACAGGTTGAGCTGCGGCGCCGAGCGGGCGAGCATCGCCATCACCAGCTGGACGAGGATGATCGCGAAGCCGACCGGCAGGGCGATCGACAGGCCGGCGGCGAACAGGGTGCCGCCGAACAGGACGATGGAGTGGATCGCATTGGCGGAAAGCCATGCGGCGCCGGGCGGCAACGCGCGATAGCTTTCGACGATCGTCGCGGCGAGCGCGAGATGGCCCCCCATCGCCAGGAAGAGGAAGGTGGCGAGGATGGTCAGGAACTGGGCGACCATCGGGTTCTGCTGCCCGCTGGCGGGATCGACCATCGCCGCGAAGCCGAGACCCATGGCATTGCCGATTGTCTCGCCGCCCACCGTGGCGGCGGAGAAGCCGATCTGGACGGCGAAGCCCAAGGCAAGCCCCGCAAGCACCTCGCCTGCGACCAGCATAAAGCCCGCCATCGAGGCGAGACCGTCCGCCGGCAGCACGAAATGGACGGAGTTCAGCGCCGGAAGGCCAAGCGCCAAGGCGAGGATCAGCCGCAGCTGCACCGGCACGAAGGACGCGCCGAACACGGGCGCGGCCAGGAAGGCGGCGCCGGGCCGGATCATCGCCACCATCCAGACCCAGAGCTGCGCCTCGACGCCGACGAACCCGCGCGGAATCATCGGGTCAGCTCGGGAATGCGCGCGAACAGCTCGTTGGTGAAGTCGACGAGCAGCATCAGGATCGAGGTGCCGAACAAGGCGAGGCAGATGCCGACCACGATCAGCTTCGGCACGAAGCTCAGGGTCGCCTCGTTGATCGAGGTCGCCGCCTGCACCATGCCGAGCAGGATGCCGGTGATCAAAGCCGGGATCAGGATCGGCGCGGAGGCGAGGGCCAGCACCCAAAGCGCATGCTGGGCAACGCCGATGAAATAGTCGGTTCCGTCCATGCCGCTACCCGAACGACGCCGCGAGCGAGCCCATCGTCAGCGCCCAGCCGTCGACGAGCACGAACAGCAGCAGCTTGAATGGCATCGAGACGATGTTGGGCGACAGCATCATCATGCCGAGCGACATCAGGGTCGAGGCGACGATGAGATCGATAATCAGGAAGGGCAGGAAGATCAGGAAGCCGATCTGGAAGGCCGTCTTCAGCTCGCTGGTGACGTAGGCCGGCAGCAGGATTGAGAAGGGCACGTCGGCGGGCTTGGCGAAGGTCGGCGAATGGGCGAGGTCGGCGAACAATTTGAGGTCCGACTGGCGGGTCTGCTTGACCATGAAGGCGTGCAGCACCGTGCCGGAGCGGCCGACCGCTTCCTCGATGCCGATCTGGCCCTGGCCGTAGGGCGTGTAGGCATTCGCGTGGATCTGGTCGACGACCGGCCGCATCACGAACAGCGACAGGAACAGCGACAGGCCGACCAGCACCTGGTTCGGCGGCGTCTGCTGGAGGCCGAGCGCCTGGCGCAGGATCGAGAGGACGATGATGATCCGGGTGAAGCTGGTCATCATCAGGAGGAGAGACGGCAGCACCGTCAAGAGGCTCATCAGCAGCAGGATCTGCAGCGAGAGCGAGAGTGGCTTGCCGTCGCCGGCGATGGTCTGGGCGGCGCGGTCGAGCGCGCCGGGCTGGCCGCCGGCCGCCTGGGCCAGAGCCGGGGAGGCGACGATCAGCGCCGCCGGAAGGATCAGGAGCAGGCGCACGAGGCGCCGCCGCGACGCGTCAGTCATGCGCGGGCGCCGCGGCGGGTGTGTGCTCGGAGAGCAATTGGACGCTGCCCCGCGAGATGGAGAGGAGGAGATGGCGGTCGCCGAACTCGACCACCGCGAGCCGGCCGGTGGCGCCGAGCGGAACCGCGTCGACCACCTTCACCAGCCGGGTCTGCTGGCGCAGCGCCATTCCGGGCTGCGCCTTTCGCCACAACCACAAAGCCGCATAGGCCATGCCGCCAACCAGCGGCACGAGCAGGATCAGCTTGAGGATGTAGGCGAGCATCATTGGCGGCGCTCGATCCCGCCGAGGCCGCCATCGGTCGCGACCACGTCGACGACGCGGATGCCGAAGCGGCCGTTCACGGTCACCACCTCGCCCTTGGCGACGAGGGTGCCGTTGACCATGATGTCGAGCAATTCGTGCGCCTGGCGGTCGAGCTCGACGACGCTTCCTTCCGAAAGCTCCATCAGCTCCGACAGCCGCAGCGCCGTGCTGCCGACTTCCACCGAGACGCGGAGCGGGATTTCCGCCAGCATCCGGTAATTGCGCCCGGCGATCTCCGGCGTCGCCGTGACCTCCGCATTCTGGGTCTCGCTCACTGGATAGCCCTCCTGGCTTCAACCTTTTCGATCCTGAGCGCCGCGCGCCCGTCCTGCTCGCCGATCTTGCCGAGCGCGATCTGCCGCCCATCGACGAGCAGTGGCACGACCGGGGGCAGGCTGATGGGAATGACGTCGCCCGGCTTCAGCTTCAGCAGCTCGGAGACCGAGATGGTCGGCCGCGCGAGCACGCTGCGCGCCTTCAGCCGGACCTCGCCGAGCGCCGCGGCCATGCGCTCGCGCCATTCGCTGCCGCTCATGCCGCTGTCGTCGTGGACCTTGGCGGAGAGCTGGCTTTCGATCGCCCGGAGCGCCGCAACCGGATAGACGATGTCGACGACGCAGGGCTTGCCGTGGCCAAGGGCGATGGTGAAGCGCGCGATGGCGACGGGCTCGTCGTCGGTGACCAGGGCGGCATAAGCCGTGCTGGTCTCGCGGGAGCTCAACTGGGCCTTCACCGGCATCACTTCCGTCCACACCTCGCTCAGCGTGTCGATCAAAGCTTCCGACAGGCGCGTCAGGAGCCGCTCCTCGGTAGGGGTGAATTCCTTAAGAATGCGTTCACCATGAATCCCGGGGCCGCCATAAAATGCGTCGACCAGCCGGCCGACCAATTGCGGCTCGATCGCAAGCAGCAATCCGCCCTTCAGCGGACGGAAGCGGTAGAGGCTGATGCTGGTGAATTCCGGCTGCTCGGCCTTCCAGGCCTCGAAGCGGCGGACGGCGACCGGATCGGCGGAGACGCGCGGTTTGATTCGCGAGATCGGCTCGATCGTCTCGCGCAGCTTGCGCGCGGTTCGCTCGCTGATCCGCTGCAGGGCGGGGACGGCGGCGAGCGGGCGGGCCGGCTCGGAACCGAACGTATAGGATTGCGCACCCCCGGCGGCGGCCGCCGCCTGGGCGTCGATGCCGCCCATCAGCGCCTCGACCTCGTCGTTGGTCAGCGTCGCGCCCTCGCTCATTGGACCACCAGGCTGGTGAAATAGACGTCGTCGATCCCGCCGAAGCCCTCCTTCTTCTTGAGGACGTCGTTGATCGCCTTGCGGAGCTGGTCCTTGAGCTGCTCCTTGCCCTGCGGCGTCGAAAGGGTCGCGGCGCTCTGGTTGTTGAGCGTCAGCAGGACGGCCGAGCGCACCGCCATTTCGTGCAGCTTGACCGCATCGAGGACGCGCTGGTCGTAATAGGTCGAGACGCCGAGCCCCACCTGGACGAACTGGCCGCCGTCCCGAAGGTTGGCGGTGAAATTGTCGTGCAGCGGATAATAAGAGGCCTCGAATTTGCCCGGGTCCGGATGGGCGTCGCCGGCGGGCGAATCGTAGCGCTCGATCTCGGCCTCAGAGGTGCCGGAGCGCGGCACCAGATGCGGCCGGTCGGGGTCGGATTTGCCATGATGGCCGAACGGGCCGATGCCGGCATAGGCCGCGGCGCCGGCGCCGCCGCCGCCCAGCAGCAGCACGGCGCCGCCGACCACGATCAGTTTCTTGCCCTTGCCCTTTTTCCGGGGCGGGGGTGCTTTTTCGGTGTCGCTCATCGTCTCAATCCATCGTCAGGCGTAAAGGTCGCGTCGATTCGGTGACGGTTTTCCGTCGTCGGTCCGATCCTCTTGCAAGGACCGGGCCGTTCTGATCGGCGCCGTCTCTGGAGCGGCCGTGGGCTGGCGTCGCGGGTCGCCGGATCCGCTGCCGGAGAGGTCGACATGGGCCTCGGCGATACGCACGCCCTGGGCCCGGGCCTCGGCGACGAGCCGCGGCTGGGCGTCGGCGATCATCGTGCGCGCCGCCTCGCTGTCGGTGCTGAACCGAACCGCCGCGCCGTGATGGCTCTGGACGATCTCGACCTGGAGATTGCCGAGATGCTCCGGGCTGAGGCGGAAGTTGAGAATCTTGCCCTCGCCGCCCGCCATGCCGGCAATGTCGCGCGCGACCTGGTCGATCCAGTCCTGCTGATGCGCGAGATCGAGCTGCCGCTCGATCACCAGGCCCTGCACCGGCGCGGCGGCCGCGTCCGCGTTCGCTGGACGCATGTCGGCGGCGGGCGCGGGTGCGCTCGAACCGAGGATCTGCGCGTCGATGAGGCGCGGCGCGGCGGTCGCGAGCGGCGCAGCCGGAGACGGGGAGGAGGCTGGGCGGCTGCGCTCGATCGACACCGGTTTTGCCGCCTCCTTCCCGGCGAACGCGGCAGGCAACGCCTGCAGGACCGCCGGGGCGGGCTGCGAAGCGGGCTGAGGCGCGGGTGAGGCCGTGGCGGCCGTTGCATTCGTCGCCGGAGTCGTTGGAAGGGCGGGCTCAGCGGCCGCGGCTGTATCGGACTTCGCGTCGATCAGGACCGCGGGTGCAATCACGGGCGCCGCACCGGAAGGGATGGACGGCGGCTGTGGCGAAGCAGCCGGACGGATGGCGGCTTGCGCGTCCGGCATCGCGGCGACTGCCGGGCTGGGTACGGCGACGGAGGCGGCGGGTATCACGGCGGCCGCGACCGTCGCGGGCGCGGCAGCGGCAGGTTCGGGATTGGCCTGAGGCGCCACCGCCGCCGTTCCGGCGAGAAGGGACAGCAGCGAGGAAGCCTGCGGTGCGGAGCCGGGCGAAACAGCTGCCGGAATCGGTCCGGCGAAGGGCGGTGCCGCGACCGGCAATGCCGGCTGCATTGACGGTGCGAGCGAAGCAGGGGCTTCCGTCGCCGTGCTGGCCAAGAGCGGCTGTGCCGCTCCCGACGGCAGCGGGGCAGGGGCCGCCGCCATCGCGGGCGACTGCGCGGCCGCTTTGGGGGCCTCGACGAAAGCGGCTGGAGCTGCCGCGACGGGAATAGCGGGAACGATTGTCACGATCCCCGGCGCGACCGGTTGGCCCAGTGCGATCTCGGTCTCGGCCTTGGCTTGCGGCTTCTCCGTCGTCGCGGCTTCGTCCTTCGTCTTCCCCGGGCGGGGCGGCGGAGCGGCCCGGCCTCCGGCGACGAGCGCAAGCAACTGCGCGACCGAGGCGGTGACGTCCCCGTTCGGATCCGATTCGCCCGGCTGCGGCTCGATTTTGGCCTCGCCCGGCTGCGGGGTCAGAACCCCGCCTCCGGGCACGACCGGGCCGCCGATATGGCCCTCTTCGAGACCGGTGACGATCACGGTGAACACATCGCCCGCGGGCGTCGCGTCTCCGGCGCCGGCAGGGGCGGTCTCGCCTTTAGCGACCAGTGGGCGGATGCTGGGTTGGATGGACATCACGCTCTAATCTCCCTTGGTGTCGGTGCGGAGGCGCGGACGGAAGCGCGCCGCCATCCTCCTGTCTTCGGCGCGGGCGGCGGCGGAGGCGGCCCTCTGCTCGAGCTTCTCGGCGCTTTCCTGCTCGCGCCGCGCTTCCAGCCGCGCTTCCTCGCGCAGCCGGGCGGCGGTGCGCGCGCCGGCGATGGTGGGGCGGAGGCCCTCGCGGGCGGATTCGAGCCGCATCGCCAGCTCGCCGCGGCTGGCGAGCGCCGCGCCGGATGTCGGGCCGGTCTGCGCGCCGAGGCCGAGGCGCATCTGCTTCAATTTCTCCTCGTTCGCCTCCAGCATCTGGACGTGATCGGAGGCCTTGGCGGCCGCGAAGGCCGCCAGCCCATGCTGAATGCGGCGGATCCGGCCGATCCGCGCCCGCTGATTGACGAGCTTCACTGGCCGAACGCCTCGATCAGCGCGGCCCGCGCGGCATCGAAGCCGACGCGCGCGTTGGGCGCCTGGCGCAGGAATTCGAGGATGTCGGGACGGCGGACGATCGCCTCGTCGATCACCGAATCGCTGCCCGGCGAATAGGCGCCCATCAGGATCAGGTCGCGATTCTCCTCGAAGGCCGACCACAGCCGCCGCAGCGCCTGGGCCGCCGCCGCATGGTCGGGCGCGACGATGTCGGCCATGACCCGGCTCAGCGAGCGGCCGACGTCGATCGCGGGGTAGATGCCCTGCTCGGCGATCGCGCGCGAGAGCAGGATGTGGCCGTCGGCGATGGCGCGGGCGGCGTCGACGATCGGGTCGTCCGTGTCGTCGCCGTCGGCGAGGACGGTGTAGAGCGCGGTAATTGAGCCGCCGGTGCGGCTGTCCGCGCCCGCGCGTTCGACGAGGCGGGGGATCAGGCCGAGCGCAGAGGGCGGATAGCCTTTCACCGTCGGCGGCTCGCCGAGCGAGAGGCCGATCTCACGCTGCGCGTGCGCGACGCGCGTCAGGCTGTCGATCAGCAGCAGCACCTTCTGGCCGCGTGCGCGGAAATATTCGGCGATGGCGGTCGCCCGCATAGCGGCGCGCAGGCGAAGCAGGGGCGCGTGGTCCGCCGGGACCGCGACGACCACCGACTTGCGGCGGGCCGGTCCGGCGAGCTTGGTGGCCAGGAAATCGCTGACCTCGCGGCTGCGCTCGCCGATCAGGCCGACGACGATCACGTCTGCCTCCGCCCCGGCGATCATCTGGCCCATCAGCACCGACTTGCCGACGCCGGAGCCGGCGACGATGGCGAGCCTTTGGCCGACGCCGGCGGTCAGCAGAGCGTTGACCGCGCGCACGCCGATATCGAACGGCTCGGTGACGCGGGCGCGGTCGAGCGGATTGCCGGGGCGGCCGGCGAGCGGCCAATGTTCGGCGGTGGTGATGGCGCCGAGGCCGTCGAGCGGCGCGCCCATCGCGTCGATCACGCGCCCGAGCAGGCCGGGGCCGACGTCGACGCTGCCGCCGGCGGTGTCGGGCTCGACCCGGGCACCGCTGGCATGGGCGGCGTCGCCGTCGAGGGCCATCAGCAAGGTGCGGTTGCCGCGGAAGCCGACCACTTCGGCCCGGGCGGCGCGGCCGTCGGCGGCGATCACGCGCGCGCCGCAGCCGACCGGCGAGGCAAGGCCGGTCGCCTCCATCATCAAACCGTCATAGGCGGCGAGCCGGCCCACCTTGCGGGGGCCGCGCTCGGACGGCTGCACCGTCGCCAGCATCGCCCGGGCGGTCTCGGCGAGGCTCATTCTGGGGCACCCATCCGGTCGAGCTCGGCGCGCAGCCGCTCGAGGCGGACGGCGGGGCCGTCCTCGATCCAGCCTTCGCCGGTCTCGAGGATCAACGAGCCGCGCGTGAGCGTCGGGTCCGCCGCCAGGGCGACAGGAATATCGGCGCCCTCCAGCAGCGGCACGTCGTCGGGATGCAGGCGCAGGCGGGCGGGTGCGACCTCGTCGGCGACCAAAGCGGCGGCCGCCTCGGCGCGTGCGACCAGGGTGGCGCGGTCGATCTCGGCCGTGCCGACGATCTGGCGGACCAGCCGCTCGACCGTCTCGGCAAGGACCAGCGCGAGGATGTTGCTCGATTCCGGCCGCAGCGTCTCAAGCGCTTCGGCGATCCGGGCGATCGCGTCGCGCTCGGCGGCGAGCTCGATCTCGGCGGCGCGTTTGCCTTCCTCCCGGCCGCGCGCGAAGGCCTCGGCGCGAACAGTTTCCAGGTCCAGCGGCGTGACCGGGCTCTCGCCGGCCTCCGGCTCCTCGCCGGAACCCCAGGGCGTGAAGGTCGGCTCGCCGCGCTCGATGGCGAAGCTGCCGACGCTGGCGATCCGTTCGCTCTCGTCGTCCGACCAGAGATTAGACATAATCGTCGCCCCGGCCGGCGAGCATGATCGTGCCCGCGTCCGCGAGGCGGCGGGCGACCGCCAGCACTTCCTTCTGCGCTTCGAGCACGTCGGCGAGGCGCATCGGGCCGCGCGCTTCCATCTCGTCGCGGATCGAATCGGCGGCGCGGCTCGACATGCAGCCGAGGATCTTCTCGCGGAGCTTTTCGTCCGCCCCCTTCAGCGCCACCACCAGCACGTCGCTTTCGACGTTGCGCAGCAGCATGCCGAGATTCTTCTCGTCGATGTCGATCAGATTGTCGAAGACGAACATCGCATCTTCGATCGTCTGGGCGAGCTTCTTGTCGACCTTGGTGAGCGCGCGGATGATCCGCTGGTCGGTCCCCGGCCGTGTGTTGTTCATGATCTTAGCGGCTTCCGAGGCGCCGCCGCGGGCGGTGGCGGGCGTCGAGGAGGTGCGCGTCACCTCGCGTACGAGCACGCGCTCCAGCTCGTCGAGCGCCTCGGCGGTCACCGATTCCAGCGTCGCCACACGGTAGATGACGTCCGACTGCATGTCGGTCGGCAGCAGCTGGAGCACGTCGGCCGCCATCGGCGGCTCGAGGTGGGCGAGGACCAAGGCCGCGATCTGCGGGTGCTCGTGCTCGATCAAAGCGACGATTGTCTTCGCGTCCATCCAGCGCAGCGCATCGAGCGCGCGGCTGTCGGTC
Organism: Allosphingosinicella sp.; assembly: GCA_036269695.1. Classification (GTDB taxonomy): domain Bacteria; phylum Pseudomonadota; class Alphaproteobacteria; order Sphingomonadales; family Sphingomonadaceae; genus Allosphingosinicella. The sequence goes on from DATBDY010000055.1 coordinate 34,829, forward strand.
GGCGGGGTGATGCGGGCGAGCATGGTTTCGGCCCGCTCCGGCCCCAGGGCTTGCTCCATCACCGACCGGATGCGCGGCGCGGCGCCAAAGCCGATCGTGGTCCGCGCCCGGGCGCGGATCAGGAACGTGTCGAGGACATTCTGCACCTGCTCCTGGCTGACGTCGGCGACGTTGAACATCGCCGTGCCGAGATGCTGGATCTCGGAGGGGTCGAGCCGGCGGAGCACTTCCGCGGCCTCGTCGTCACCCAGCAGCATGAGCAGGATCGCGGCCGTCTCGCTCCCGCTCGTCTGCGGGGACGCAGGCATTGGGGCGGGTGCGACGGCGGCTTCGGCATCAGCCATTCTTGTCTCCATCGGTGGAATCGGCGCGGATGAGGTCGCGGACCACCAGGGCGGCGCGGGCCGGATCCTGGCGGACGAAGCTGCGGATCAGAGAGGCTCGCGCCTCGTAGCTGGGGGCGCCTTCGATCATCGAAAGCGTGATCTGCGGGTCACGGCTGGTGCGGGTCTCGGTAGCGATGGCCGCGGCGATCTCGCCGCCCATCGCGCTGCGGTTGGCGACGCGGAGCTGGGTGCGGTGCTTGAGCGTCGCCGAGCCCCATTTCGCCAGCGGACGGCCCGCCCCGAAGAGCAGCAGCGCCACGATGGCGAGCGCGGTCAAATTGCGGGCGAGCAGCGAGACCCAGCCGGCTTCCCACCAGCTCGGCGCCGGCGCGTCGACGGGGGCGAAGTTGCGGGCGGAGAGCGCGACCAGATCGCCGCGGCTCTGGTCGTAGCCGACTGCGCCTTTTACGAGCTGCTCCAGCGCGGCGAGCTCGGCGGGGCTGCGCGGCTTGCTGCCGGCCGGGTTGCGGATCGCGATCGCGACCGAGACCCGCTTCACTTCGCCCGATTGCTGATGGGTCACCGAGACTTCGTGGCCGACCGCAAAGTTGCGGACGTAATTTTCGGTGCGCGGCGCGGCCGGCGTCGTGCCGGGAGCGCTGACGGCTGCCGCGGGCGTGGCGGCCGGCGCGGCGGGGGCGGCGGGCTTCACCGCCGCAGGCGGGGTCGTCGAAGCCTGGGCGGCGGCGGGAGGCTGGTTGGAGAGCGCTCCGGGAATGCCGCCCGCCGGCGCGTCGGTCGCTTGGCTGGTGACGGCGCCCTCCTCGGTGCGGAGGGTGCTCGAATCCTTCGGATAGCTGTCCCGCGTCGCTTGGGTCTCGGAGAAATCGAGGTCGGCATGGACCTGGGTGGTGAAGTTGCCGGCGCCGAGGATCGGCGTCAGCAGCGCCTCGACCGCCTGGCGGTAGCGCTCCTCGATCTTGTTCTGGACCTGGACCTGCCGCTCGGCCGCCTCGGTCAGGCCGCCGGCATCCTCGCTGGAGAGGAGGTGGCCGTCCTGATCGGCGACCGAGACGCCCTCCGGCGCCATTCCCGGCACCGAGGAGGCGATGAGATGGACGATCGCCTGGACCTGCTGCTCGCCGAGCGTGCGGCCGGACTTGAGGGTGAGCATCACCGCGGCCGAGGGCTTGTCCTGGTCGCGCAAGAAGGCGCTCGGCGGCTGGACGGCGAGGTGGACCCGCGCCGTCTGCACCGCGTCGATCGCCTCAATGGTGCGGGCGAGGTCGAGCTCGCGGGCCGTGCGCAGGCGCTCGCCCTCGACGGCGCGGCTGGCGCCGAGCGGGAGGTTCTTGATCAGATCGTCGCCGTCGGGCGCGCTCTTCGGCAGGCCCTGCTGGGCGAGCAGCATGCGCGCCTGGTGATAATCGTCGTCGGAGACGCTGATGTTGCCGGTGTCGCGACCGATCCGGTAGCGGATGCCGCCGGTCTTGAGCGCATCGACGACGGCGCCCTTGTCCTCGTCGGGCAGGCCGCGGAACAGGTCGCGGCTCGGCGGCGTGCTGAAGGTCATCCAGATCAGGGCCGCGGCCGCGATCAAGGCGAGCAGGCCGAGCGCCGGTAGGCTCTTGGCGACCGCCGGCTGGGCGGCGATCGTGCGCACCTGCTGGAGCGCGGTCGTCAGGACCGGCGGCGCCTTGACAGCGGCGAGGCTGGTGCGCGTCGGCGCGGCGGTGATTTCAGTCATTTCGCTCATCTCAGACCGGCATGCTCATGATGTCTTTGTAGGCGGACAGGAGCTTGTTCCTGACCTGCAGCGTCGCCTCGAAGCCGATCGACGCCTGCTGGCGCGAGAGCATGACCGCGGCGATGTCGGTAACGTCGCCGCGCTCATAGGCTGCGCTCATGTTGTTGGCCTGGTCCTGCATCGCATTGACCTGGTTGAGCGCGCTCTTCAGCGCGTCGCCGAAGCCGCTGCCCGCCGGTCCCTGGGTGTCGCCGGGGGCGGCGGCGCCGCCGCCGATCCCGGCCGCCTTCTGGAGCGCACTGTTCTGCTCCAGGATGGTCGTCCGCATCTGCATGATGCGGGTGCTGTCGATGGAGGTCATGGCCATGCTCCTCAAGCGGCCCGCATTTCGGCGAGCCGGTAACGAAGGGTGCGTTCGCTGATGCCGAGCCGCTCGGCGGCGCGGACGCGGTGCCCGCCGGTCGCGGCGAGCGCGTCCTGGATCAGCCGTTCCTCGGCGGCACGCGAGGCGTCGTTGAGGCGGATCGGCTGGTTCGCGTCGGACCCGGGCAGGATGTCGATGTCGAGGTCGGCGGAGTCGATCCGCTCGCCCTCGCGCAGCAGGATCGCGCGCTGCAGCACGTTCTCGAGCTCGCGCGCATTGCCCGGCCAGCCATGCCCCATCAGCCGGTCGAGCGCGGCGGGGGTCGGCCAGGGAACCGGCGTTCCGGCGGGCACGTAGCGCAGCAGCAAGGCGGCGGCGATGGCGCGGATGTCGAGGCGGCGGGCGCGCAGCGGCTGGATCTTCAGCGGCATGACGTTGAGCCGCCAATAGAGGTCGGAGCGGAAGCGGCCCTGGCTCACTTCTTCGGCGAGGTCGCGATTGGCGCAGGCGATGACGCGCACGTCGACCGGCTCGGGCCGGACGGCGCCGACCGGGAGCACTTCCTTCTCCTGGAGGGCGCGCAGCAGCTTGGCTTGGAGGGGAAGGGGCAGCTCGGCGATCTCGTCGAGCAGCAAAGTGCCGCCGTCGGCGGCGCGGAACAGGCCCTCGCCGTCGCCGGTGGCGCCGGTGAAGCTGCCGCGGGCATGGCCGAACAGCATCGCCTCCAGCATCGTCTCCGGCAAAGCGGCGCAATTGACCGCGACGAAGGACTGGTTCGCGCGCGGCGAGGCGGCGTGGATAAAATGGGCGAGGCCTTCCTTGCCGGTGCCGGTCTCGCCGAGCACCAGCACCGTGGCCTCGCTGGAGGCGATCCGCTCGGCCAGCGACAGGAGGCGCGTGCTGTCGGGCTCGCCGCAGGCGGGGCGCTCGGCGGGGCGGACCAGCTCGGCCACCAGCGCGTGGCCGAATGCCATGTCGTCGAAGCCGAAGCGGATCCGCGCCGGGCCGTTCGGCTCGACGATAAGGGAAGGAGGGCCGTCGGTGAAATCGAGGACGACGTCGCCGGCGCGCGCATTCGGGTCTCCGGCAGCGAGGATGCGCTGCCGCGCCGCGGCCGGATCGTCGGTCACGCGAAGGCCAGCGCCGGTCAGGAACCGCCGCAGCGCCGGATCGGAAAGGCCCGCGCCTTCCGCGACAAAAATCATTCTTGATCCCCCACAATCATGCGGGAGCGGAAGTTGCAAAGGCCGTGCCAACACGGCGCGAACCGCCGATCCCCCTTAGAAGGAAGCGCGCCCGCGTAGGCGCGCGTCGGTTCCTTGACGGAAAGCGCGTCGGCGGGCCGACGCAAAAAAGTCGATTAAAGTCCTGTCGGACCCCGCCGTTACTTGTCCCGTGGCAGCCACGGATGTCCGGGCCGCCGGAATTGAGCGGGAAAGGAAATTCCAATGACTGTGATCAACACCAACACTGCAGCCCTCCGGGCCCAGAATGGCAGCCGCATGGCCAATGAACAGCTTCAGACGGCGATGGAGCGTCTGTCGACCGGCAAGCGCATCAACTCCGCGAAGGACGACGCCGCCGGCCTCGCCATCGCGAGCTCCATGACTTCGCAGATCACCGGCATGAACCAGGCGATCCGCAATGCGAACGACGGCATCTCTCTCGCCCAGACGGCGGAAGGGTCGCTCGGCGAGGTCACCAACATGCTGCAGCGCATCCGCGAGCTGGCGGTGCAGAGCGCCAGCGGCACCTATTCGAATGCCGATCGTACCAACCTGCAGGCGGAAGTCGCGCAGCTCGGCTCGCAGATCGACAGCGTCGTCTCCAACACGAAGTTCAACGGCGTCGCCGTCTTCGGTTCGTCCGACGTCACGATCAACATCCAGACGGGTGCCGGCGCGAGCGACCAGACCGCGCTGACCGTCACCGGCTTCGACGTTTCGGCGGCCACCGGCTCCGACGTCTCGACCGCCGGCGGCGCGACCACGGCGCTCACCGACGTCGACACGGCGCTCGCCGCGGTGGCGACGACCCGCGCCTCCCTCGGCGCCGGCCAGAGCCGCCTGGACTCGATCGTCAACAACCTGACGAGCAACGTCACCAACCTGTCGGACGCCCGTTCGCGGATCGAGGACGCCGATTTCTCGGCCGAGACCACGAACCTCGCCAAGGCCCAGATCCTGAGCCAGGCGTCGACGGCGATGCTGGCCCAGGCCAACCAGAGCCAGCAGGGCGTTCTGAAGCTCCTGCAGTAAGACCTCCGGTCTGAGCAGCTGGCCCCGGCGGATAACCCCACTCCGCCGGGGCCTTTTGCTTGCCACGGTGCGCCGCTCCCGAAGAGGGGGCGGCGTTTTCGTTTCAGCTCCAGTCGGAGAGCTCGACGCGGACCTTGTCGAGGGCGGCTTTCTTGATCTGGCAGACGCGGGCGGCGCCGATGCCAAGGGTCTGGCCGATCTCCTCGAGGTTCATCTCCTCGACGAAATAGAGCTGCAGCACCATCGCCTCGCGCTCCGGCAACGTCCGGATCGCCTCGGCGAGGGCGGATTGAAGGTCCTCGCGCTCCAGCGCCTCGTCGGCGCGCTCGCCGGCATCGGCGAACCACATCGAATGCTCGGAATAGACTTCGTCGATCGATTCGTGGCGGACCGCCTGCATCTCGCCGGTCAGCCGCCGGTAGTCGGCGGCATCGAGGCCCAGCTCGGCCGCCATCTCGGCATCGTCGGCTTCGCGGCCGAGGCGGCCTTCCAGCCGCTTGCGCACGGCGGCGAACTCGCGCCGGCGGGCCATGGCCGATCGGCAGATCGTCGCCTGGCGCCGGAGATGGTCGATCATCGCGCCGCGGATCCGCACGGAGGCGTAGGTGGCGAAGGCGTGGCCGCGGTCCTCGAAGGCATTGGCCGACTCGACCAGAGCGGCCATGCCGATCTGGATCAAATCCTCGACCTCGATCGCGGTCGAGACATGGCCGTGCACGTGCCAGGCGATCTTGCGCACCAGCGGCATGTGCGCCCGGGCGAGCGCCTCCGGCGTCTGGCGCGCCGGCCGGCGGTCGTAGACCGACGGGGCGGGATCAATGAGCGCCATGCAGGGCCTCCATGCCGAAGAAGCGCTCCCCGCCTTCGGTCGAGGGCAGGGGCAAATCGGAGATCGTCCGCGCCAGCCGCGAAAAGGCGGCGCTGGCGCGGCTGTCCGGGAAGGCTTCGAGGCAGCAGCGCTTGCGCAGCACCGCTTCGCGGACATGCTCGTCGCGCGGGATCGATCCGAGATGGGTGAGCCGCGTCGGCAGGAAGCGGCGGACCACCTCCTGGAAATGGTCGAACAGCTTCCGGCCCGAGGCTTCGTCGTCGACCATGTTAGTGACGACGCAGATGTCGGTGCGGTCGTGGTCGAAGGCGAGCGCCTTGACCAGCTGATAGGCATCCATGAACGCCGTCGGCTCCGACGACAGGATGAGGAGGACGATATCCGACGTTCCGACCAGCGCCAGCTGCTCGTCCGAAATGCCGGTCGCGGTGTCGACGAGCACGTGGTCGAGCGCGTCGGCATAGGGCCGGAAGGCGCGGGCAAGGCGGTCGCGATCGCGCGGCGCGAGGGCTGCGCCGAGGCCGCCGCCGCTATGGCCGGGGACCAGCATCATGCCCGCCGGCCCGCGCTGGACGACGTCGCGGACGGCGCAGTCGCGCGCCAGCACGTCGGCGATCGTGGCCGAGGCGTTGAGGCCCAGCAGAATGTTGGCGTTGGCGAGGCCGACGTCGCCGTCGACGAGCATCGCCTGCTTGCCGAGGCGGGCCAGGGCGACGGCGAGGTTGACGCTGACATTGGTCTTGCCGACCCCGCCCTTGCCGCTGGTGACGGCGATGACGCGGGCGTTGCGGTTGGTCGCGGCGGTGCCCATCACGCGGCCTCGGCTCCGAGGAGGGCCCTGTTCACGCTGCCGCCGACCACGGCGACGACATCGACCGGTTTTCCATCAGGTATCTCCAGGAATGAAAGGACGGGCGCGTCCGCGAGATGCGCCGCGAGCAGGCGGGACAGCGCGCGGCGGGCGATTGGCGAGGTGACGACGGCGATCTTCCGGCCTTCGGCGAGATATTGGCCGGCGACGTCGCCGATCGCCTGGACGATCCGCTGCGCGAGATTGGGTTCGATCGGGTGGCTGGCTTCCTTGCCGGTGCGGACCGCCTGGTTGAGCAGGCTCTCCAGCTCCGGATCGAGCGTGAGGACCGGAAGCGGCATCCGGGCCGGCGCGATCGTCTGCACGATGAGGCCGCCGATCCGCTGGCGCACGCCTTCGACGAGCTGGACCGGATCGGTCTCCTCCCGGGCGGCGTCGACCATCGCCTCGGCGATGCGGCGGAAATCCTTGAGCGGCACGCCCTCGGCCAGCAGCGCGCGGCAGAGCGCCGCGATCGAGGCGAGCGGCAGCGGCTGCGGCGTGAGGCCGGCGACGAGCTGCGGCGCGCTCTCCTTCAGCGCGTCGAGCAGCTTCTGCGCCTCGTCCATCCCGAACATCTCTGCGGCCGAAACCTGGATGATCTGGTTGAGATGCGTGGCGATGACGGTCGGCGGATCGACGACGGTATAGCCGGCGACCACCGCTTCGGCACGCTTCTCCGGCCGGATCCAGACGGCGTCGAGGCCGAAGGTCGGGTCCTTCACCCTGCGGCCGTCGACCGGCTGCACGATGTCGCCGGAATCGAGCGCAAGCAAATCTTCCGGCCAGATCTCGTCCTCGGCGCAGATCACGCCGGCGACAATGATGCGATAGCTGTTCGGGCCGAGCGCGAGATTGTCGCGGACGCGCACCAACGGGACGACGAAGCCGAGCTCGCGCGAGAGCTGGCGGCGGATGCCGGTGATCCGCGCCATGAGCGGGGCGCCCTTGCGCTCGTCGACGAGGCCGACGAGGCCGTAGCCGAGCTCGAGCCCGAGCGCCGCGCCGTCGCTCACTTCGTCCCAGCGGATCACGCTCGGATTGGGCGCGGGGGCAGGGGCGGGGGCGGCCTCCGCCTGCTGCCGGGCGCGGCGCAGCTTCCAGGCGAGGAAGCCCGCGAGCGCGGCGGCGGGCAGGATCACCCGGTGCGGCATGCCGGGCAGGATTCCGAGGATGAAGAGGATCGCGGCCACCGGGACCCAAGCCCGGGCCGAGCCGAACTGGCTGGTGATCTGGCCGGAGAGGCCGAGCGGCGAGTTGACGCGGGTTACAATCGAGGCGGCGGCGATCGAGAGCAAGAGCGCCGGTACCTGCGCGACGAGTGCGTCGCCGATCGCCAGCAGCACGTAGCTCTGTGCCGCCTGGCCGATACCGAGGCCGTGGCTGAGCGTGCCGAGCACGAGGCCACCGACGACGTTGATGACCAGGATCAGCACGCCGGCAATGGCGTCGCCCTTCACGAACTTGGAGGCGCCGTCCATCGAACCGTAGAAATCGGCCTCGGTCGCGACCTCCTGCCGCCGGGCCTTCGCCTCGTCGGGCGTCAGCAGGCCGGCGTTGAGATCGGCGTCGATCGCCATCTGCTTGCCGGGCATCGCGTCGAGGGTGAAGCGGGCGGAGACCTCCGAGACGCGCCCCGCGCCCTTGGTGATGACGACCAAATTGATGATCATCAGGATCGCGAAGACGAACAGGCCGACGGCATAGTCGCCGCCGATCAGGAAGCTTCCGAACGCCTCGATAACGTGGCCCGCCGCATCCGGCCCGGTATGGCCGTTGACCAGCACGACGCGGGTCGAGGCGACGTTGAGCGCGAGGCGCAGCAGGGTCGCGAACAGGAGGACGGTCGGGAAGGACGAGAAATCGAGCGGCTTGCGCGCGTTCAGCGCGACCATCAGCACCGCGAGGCTGATCATGATGTTCGTGATGAAGCCGACGTCGAGCAGGAAGGACGGGACGGGCACCACCATCAGGGCGACCATCATCAGGGTCGCGAGCGGCAGGATGGCGTCGCGGCCGGCGCCGAGCCAGAGCTTCCGTTTCATTTCCGCATTGGCCACGGATCAGTCCCCCAATTCGGCAAGCATGAGGTAGGCGAGGCGCGCGTAATGCGCCGAGGGCGTAGTCGGCTGCGGCGTCGAGCCGTCCGCCGATGCCAGGCGCAGCGCCCAGTTCGTGGGCGTCTGGCTGGGCGGCATGGAACCGGCATCGACGCCGAGCTTGGCGGCGAAACGGTCGCGCACCTCGGCGAGCGTGCGGGGCGTGCCGTCGCTCTTGTAGAAGATCGAGCGGTTCGCCCGCGCCGCCGCCGGGACGACCGACGCGGCGGCGGTCGAAGGATCGGCATCCTGCGCGCTCAGGAACTTGGACGCGCCGCCGGCGCCGAGGAAATGGGCGAGGTAGAGGTCGACCGTTTCGACCGGCCTGCCGAGATGCTGTTCAAGATAGGCGCGGTTGTCGGAGGCGAATTCCCCGGCCATCGAGGCCGCGGACTGCGGATCCTTGCGCAGGTTGAGGATCGCCTGGCGGAGATTGGGGTCGGCGACGTGATAGCGCCCGTTCGACCCCTTCTGGATCGCCGCCGCGGCCCAGTCGAGGCCCTGCTGCACGCCGTGCTTCTTCACCGTCGCCAGCCAGGTCTGCTCCGTGAACTGGAACAGGCCGGTGGCGCTGGAGGTGCGCGCTTTCGCGTTGGGATTGAAGCCGCTCTCGATCCGCGCCTGGCGGAGCAGGTACGAGAAATCCGTGCCGGTGCTGAGGGCGGCTTGCCGGATCGCGGTCCCGACGCCGCTGTTCGCGGCGGCGGTGAGCCAGCTTTCCTGCATCTTCGTCGAAATCATGACGCCCCCTGTTGGTCCGGGAGCATCTTCTGCAACTGCCGTGCCAATTGGGCCGGCAGTGAAGCCTTCAGGCGGTCTGCCTCACGCGGCGGCGGGTATAGGGGACGCCGAGCGCATCGCCGCGGGCGCTGGCGAGCATCTGCAGGCGCTGGGCGGTGCGGTCCGTCAGAAAATTGACGCGGATCCGCGCGGCCTCGCCGAGGCGGCGGATCTGCTGTGCGCTCTCCTGCGCGTCGGGCAGGTCGCGCCATCCGGCGGCCGAACGCACCTCGGCGATCGCGGCGCGGAGCTGCTCCACGCGCGCTTCGATCTTTTCCACCTGCTGGCCGTCGAGCGCTTCGATCAGTTCTTCATGGGCCTGCTGCAGGCGCCGCAGCGCGTCGAGGCTCACGCGTCGCCCTTGGGCATCAGGTTGAGCGCGACCATGCTCGCCGCGATCTTGTCGGGATCGACCGGATAGCGGCCTTCCGCGATCGCGGCGCGAACCGCGGCCACCTTGCCGGCATCCACCGGCGCGCCTTCGGCCGCCATCGCGCTCGATGCGCTGGCCGGTCCGGAAACGCTCTGTTCGGAGAGGGCATCGCCCGTCTGCGCGACCTGGCCCGTCCTGTCGACCGCGGTGCGCACCAGCTCCAGCCGTCCCGCGCCCGCCTTGCCAATTCCGTCGATCATCTGTCCGTCCTTTCGCGCGGCACCGCCGCCTTCACGTCTATAACGGCCGCATCGCCGATCAATTAAATCCGGGCAGCAAGACCCGGCCGTCCTCCGACACTACGCCGACGACCGTGCCCGGTTTGGCGGCAGGACGCACGCGGATATGGTCGCCCGGCGCGCCGTCCTGCTCGGCCACCGCGACGGTGGTCACGCTGAAGCTGCCGGCATCGGCGACGAGCTCGATCTGGTCGCCCCGTTTGATGATTGGCGCGGCCTTCACCGTCACCGCTGCCGCCTGCTGCATAGCCGCGGCGGCTGCGGGGGCGGGGGTGAGCGGCACGCGGATGCGCCAGCCGATCTGCTTGCAGCCCACGGCGACGGCGCCGAGCGCGGGCGGCTCGACCACGACCGGAGAGGGGCAGGGGCTCAGCTTCAGCCGCCGGTCGATGGGGCGGGAGGGCCCGCCAGGCTCGCCGATGCCGGCGCCGAGCGCCGCGATCACCTGCGTCTCCAGCGCATTGAGGTCCTGAAAGCTCTGGGCGTGCGCCGCCACCGGCAGGGCCAGCAGGACGGGCACGAAACGTCGGAAAGCCGTCATCGCAAGGATGCTCCTTCTTCTTCAGGCGATGCAGAAGCAATGCTCGTGCCAAATGATCAGCCGACCGTGCGGACGGTCAGCGTCTGGGCCGGCGCATGCGCCTTGTCGCGCAGCGGCGGCATGACGATGTCGATGCGGCCTTCCCTGACACCCGCGTCCGCGAGCGCGCGCGCGAGGGCGGCGGCGCGAGCGGCGGCGAGCTCCCAGCCGTCGAAGCGGCTGCCGCCGGCGGGACGGCCGATGCTCTCCACCGCCAGCCGGGCCGGGCCGGCCTGGCGCGCCGCCGCCGCGACCCGAAGCCGCGCCTCGGGCTTCAGCCGCGCTTCGCCGCGCTCGAACAGCGCCTCCGCCGGCGCCTCGAGGAGCGGCCCGCCGGCCCCTTCGCCGGGAAAGGCGGCATGGGCAGCGGTCACCAGCGTCCGCTCGTCCGCAGCGTGAAGCAGGACGAAGAAGGCGAGCAGCAGCATCGTCAGATCGGCGAGGCTGACCGCCCAGCGCGGAACCGGAAGGGTGCTCATCCGGGCGTCCGGGCGCGGTGGTTCAGCCAAGACTCGCTGCTCTGCGCCTCGACGATGGCGAGCCGTTCCAGCTGCGAGAGCGCCGGCCACTGCCATTCCATCTCCGCCGCCGCGAGGCGTTCCAGCCGCGCGGCGATCGGTCCGAAGACGAAGGCGCCGAAGACGAGGCCGTAGAGCGTGGTCAGCATCGCCAGCGCCATCGCCGGGCCCATCCGCGCCGGATCGTCGAGCGAAGCGAACATGCCGATGAGGCCGAGCACGGTGCCGACCATGCCGACGCTCGGGCTGGCGTCGGCCGCGGCGCGCCATACGGCGGCGGCGGCGGCCCGTCTCGCCCGCCGCCCGGCGAGCTCTTCCGCCACCCAGGCCGAAAAGGCCTCGGCACTCGGCGCGTCGGCGAGCTTGATCCCGGCCTTGCGAACGAAGGCGCTGTCGCCGTGGATCTGGTCGGCGCAGGCGAGGCCCTTCGACGTCACCAGCCGCTCGATCTGGACGACGTCGCGGCGGGCGTTGCGCGCATCGCGGGCGGGGGAGGCGCGCAGCATCGGCCCCAGCGCTTTCACCGCTGCCCGTATGTCCTCGCCGGTCGAGCGCATCGCGGCCGTGCCGAGGCTGCCGATCCCGACCAGCGCCAAAGCGGCCGGATCGAACAGACGGGACACGACTTCCAGCACTCCGACTCTCCCGTCAAGGAACCGGCAGGAATTTGCCGGCCGCACGGCAAAAACTTGCCGGTCCCCGGCGCGCGCTTGCGCCGAAACCCACGAAAAACGGCCATTCCCGAACTTGGCACGAGCATTGCACTGCCGGCGGTCCGAAGGCCGTCTTTGCTTTTAACGGCAGCGCGGCCGCAATTTTTAGGGGGTTTGAATGGCAGACGATCAGTCGCTCTTCGGGATCCACGGAACCGCGCTCGCGCTCCGTTCCCAGCGCCTGTCGATCCTGGCGTCGAACATCGCCAATGCGGCGACGCCCGGATACAAGGCCCGCGACATCGACTTCAGCCGCGCGCTGGACCTCGCCAGCCGCGGCAGCTCGGTCGACCAGGCGGCGAACGACGCCGTCGCCTATCGCGTCCCCGTCACGCCCTCGCTCGACGGCAACACCGTCGAGCTCTCCACCGAACAGACCGAGTTCGCCGAGAATGCGGTGCAGTACCGCACGACCCTGTCGTTCCTGCAGAGCCGCATCTCGACGATCCAGCGGGCGCTGAAGGGAGAATGACCGTGGCGCGACCGATGAACGTCTTCGATATCGCCGGGCGGGCCATGTCCGCCCAGCTGGTGCGGCTGAACACCACCGCCTCCAACCTCGCCAATGCGGGCTCCGTCTCGTCGACCAAAGAGGGCGCCTTCCGCGCGCTGAAGCCGGTGTTCGAGACGGTCAGCGGCGGCCCCGGCATCGCCACCGTCGGCGTCTCGCAGGTCGTCCAGTCGGACGTCGAGCCGGTGAAGCTGCATTCGCCCGGCAACCCGCTCGCCGACGCCAATGGCGACGTGTGGCAGGCGGGCGTCGACACCTCGGCGGAGCTGATCGACATGGTCGAGAGCGCCCGCCAGTACCAGAACAACGTGCAGGTCCTTCAGACCGCCAAAACCCTCACCCTCGACACCTTGAGGCTCGGACAATGACCACGATTCCCAGCACCACGCCTGCAACCACGGGCGCGACCTCCACCCTTCCGGGGGCGACGATGGCGACCGGCCCCGCCGGCGCGATGACCGAGAATGATTTCCTGAAGCTGATGACCACCCAGCTCAGCACCCAGGATCCGTTCAATCCGGTCGACAACACCCAGATGGTCGCCCAGATGGCGCAGTTCAGCCAGCTCGCCGGCATCTCGGAGATGAACCAGAGCCTCGCGACCATGGCCCAGGCGTTCGCGCCGGGCCGGCTCAGCGACGCGGCCAGCTGGATCGGCCATTCGATGCTGACCCAGTCGGACATTGCGACGCCGCTCCAGAACGGCGCCTATGCCGGCCAGATCTCGCTCGGCGGCGATGCCGACCAGGTCAATCTCAGCTTCGTGGATCAGACCGGCAAGGTCGTTCACAGCGAGACGCTCGGCGCGCAGAAGGCCGGCGACCTCTCGTTCAGCTGGGACGGCAAGGACGCCAGCGGCGCGACCGTCGCCAACGGCCCGGTTCAGATCGTCGTCAACGCCAGCGGCGGCGGCAAGGCCGTCGCCACGACCACCGCCACCTGGACCGGCATCGCCGGCATCCAGTCGCCCGCGAACGGCGGCACCACCAAGCTCGTCACCGGTCTCGGGCTGCTTACGCCCGATGCCGCCCTCCAACTTTCCTGACCTCGCGAAACGGAGCCAGACCCATGTCCTTCTACACCTCGCTTTCCGGCCTCAAGGGCGCGCAGACCGACCTGTCAACCATCTCGAACAACATCGCCAATGTCGGCACCTACGGCTTCAAGAAGAGCACAGCCCAGTTCGGCGATATCGTCGCCGCTTCCAGCACGACCGCGGGCCTCGGCACCCGGCTCAAGTCGATCGCGCAGGATTTCAGCCAGGGCGGCTTCGAAGCCTCGGAGAAGCAGACCGACCTCGCCATCGCCGGCAACGGCTTCTTCGTCACCCGCAACGCGCTGACCGGCGGCCAGACCGCCTTCACCCGCGACGGCTCGCTGTCGGTGGACTCGAACCGCTATCTCGTCGATTCGAGCGGGCAGTACGTCCAGGTGCTGCCCGTCGACACGCAGGGCAACGCCACCGCGACCGGCCTCACCGCCATGCGCAACCTGCAGATCCCGCTGACCTCCGGCTCGCCCCAGGCGACGACCACGATGGACATCAGCGTCGGCCTGCCGAGCAATGCCGACGTCGCCTCGAAGCGGCCGATGTACAGCGCGTCTAACCCGTGGAAGTTCGATAAGCTCGACCCGAACAGCTATAACGAGTCGACGCAGACGACCGTCTACGACAGCGCCGGCAATGCGATCCCGGCCACCATCTATTTCGTGCGGACGCAGTCGACCGCGGCGGGCGATCCGACCAACAGCTGGGATGCCTATGTCTTCGCCGGCGACCAGCAGGCGAGCGCCGATCCGACGGCCACCAGCCCGACGCCGGTGACCCTCCAGTTCGACGCCTCGGGCAAGCTGACCTCACCCACGTCCGCGACGGCCTTCGGCAGCGTCTCCCCGACCGGGGCTTCGGCGCCGCTCAACCTCAGCGTCGATTTCGGCACCGCGACCAACCAGTCGACCGGGACGTTCACGCTCGCCTCGCTCGAGCAGGACGGCCACGGCACCGGCAAGCTGGACGACATCAGCATCAGCGACAAGGGCCTGGTCAGCGCCACCTTCTCCGACGGCAGCACCCAGGCGTTGGGCAAGCTCGCCATCGCCAATTTCTCCGACCCCGAGGGGCTGAAGCAGCTCGGCGACGCCCATTGGGGCGTGACCGGCAACAGCGGCGACGCCGTGGTCGGCACGGCCGGCCAGGACGGCTTCGGCAGCATCCAGACCGGCGCGCTCGAGCGGGCCAATGTCGACATCACCGAGGAGCTGGTCTCCCTCATCGCGGCGCAGCGCAACTTCCAGGCCAACGCCAAGGCGATCGAGACCGACAACACGATGACGTCGACGATCGTCAACCTGCGGAGCTGAGCTAGATCATGGACCGCCTCGTCCACACGTCCCTGTCGGCGCTCCGCGGCGCCATGGCCCGCCAGGCGGCGACGGCGAACAACCTCGCCAACGTCAACACGACGGGCTTCCGCGGGGAGTTCGCGGCGTCGCAGCCCGTCTGGGTGCACGGCCAGCAGGGGCTCGACTCGCGGGTTCTCTCCGACGAGGAGGTGAACGGCGCCGACATGCGGGGCGGAACGGTCACCGAGACCGGCCGCGATCTCGACGTGGCGGTCGGCGGCGATGCCCTGCTCACCGTGCAGGCGAAGAATGGCGACGAGGCCTATACCCGCCGCGGCGACCTGCAGATGTCGGACACCGGCCTGCTCACCACCGGCGAGGGCGACCCCGTCCTCGGCCAGCAGGGCCCGATCACGATCCCGCCCGCCGATTCGATCAAGATCGAAAGCGACGGGTCGATCTGGGTCGTGCCGCAGGGCGGCGACGCGACCAAGCCGCAGAAGATCGATCAGCTGAAGCTCGCCTCGCCGACCGGCTCGCAGGTGGTAAAGGGCCTCGACGGCCTGTTCCGGGTCCAGGGCGGCGGCGCGCTGCCGGAGGATCCGAACGCCATTGTCAAGTCGAAGAGCCTCGAAGGCTCGAACGTCGACGCGACCAAGGCCCTGGTCGACATGATCGACGCCAGCCGCGCCTGGGACAACCAGCTCAAGCTGATCAGCACCGCGCGCGAGATGGACACCTCGTCCACCGACCTCATGCGCCTGCCCGACTAAGATTTTTCAGGAGAAGACGCCATGTCGACCAACGCCGCGCTTCATGTCGCCCGTACCGGACTGGACGCCCAGTCCGAGCGGATGCGCGTGATCGCCAACAACCTCGCGAACGTGAACACGACCGGCTTCAAACGCGACCGGGCCGAGTTCCAGACGCTCGGCTATCAGACCATGACGGCGCCGGGCGCGCCCGCCGCGGGCGACAACCTTTACGCGGTCGGCACGGCTTTGGGCTCGGGCGTGCAGATGATGGGCACGGCCCGCGTCAACACCCAGGGCGCGCTGACCACCAGCGACAACCCGCTCGACCTCGCGATCGAGGGCGACGGCTTCTTCCAGGTGAAGCGGCCGGACGGCACGATCGGCTATACGCGGGCGGGCAATTTCAGCCTGTCGAACGAAGGCAAGATCGTCACCTCCGACGGCATGGCGGTCCAGCCCGAGATCACCGTACCCCAGGGCGCGACCTCGATCACGATCGGCACCGACGGCACCGTCTCGGCCCAGCTCTCCGGCGACACCAAGCCGAGCGAGCTCGGCAAGATCGAGCTCTCCCGCTTCGTCAATCCCTCGGGCCTGCAGGCTCTAGGCGGCAACCTCTATTCCGAGACCGCCGCGAGCGGCGCGCCCCAGAACGGCCCCGCCGGCGCAGACGGCCGCGGCTCGATCCGCCAGGGCTCGCTCGAAGGCTCGAACGTCAACGTCGTCGAGGAGCTCGTCGACATGATCGAGACGCAGCGCGCCTACGAGGTGAACTCGAAGATGATCTCCGCAACCGACGAGATGCTCAAAGATGCCAACCAGCAGCTCTAAGATCGCGCTCTGCGCGCTCGCCTTCGTGATGCTCACGGCCGCACACAAAAAGAAGGCCGCAGACGATTTCGCGGTGACCTATCCGACGGCGCCCGAGCCGCTGCCGGCGAACGGCGCCATCTTCCAGGCGAGCCGCGGCTACGCGCCGCTGACCAGCGGCGCGCGCGCAGCCCAGGTCGGCGACCTGATCACGATCGAGCTGGTCGAGCGCACCCAAGCCTCGAAGAGCTCGACCGCCGATACCGGCCGCACGGGCAATATCGGCCTGACGCTGCCGACCACCGGGCCGCTCTCCGCCATCAAATCGAGCTCCACGTCCCTGGGCGGCAATTCGTCGTTCACCGGCAAGGGGGAGGCCGCCCAGTCGAACCTGCTGACCGGCGAGATCAGCGTGACCATCGCCGCCATCTACCCGAACGGGACGATGCTGGTGCGCGGCCAGAAGCAGCTCCGGCTCAACCAGGGCGACGAGTTCATCCAGATTTCGGGCCTCGTGCGCCAGACGGACATCGATCAGGACAATCATATCCTGTCGTCGCGCGTCGCCGATGCGAAGATCACCTATACCGGCAAGGGCGACATCGCCCGGGCGAGCCACCAGGGTTGGCTGCAGCATTTCTTCTCGATCGTCAGCCCCTTCTGAGGATGCACCCGATGAACACTTTCTTCCGCATCCTCGCGGCCGCCCTGATCGCCCTCACTGTGGCAATTCCCGCCCATGCCGAGCGCATCAAGGATCTCGGCGGTTTCCAGGGGCTGCGCACCAACCAGCTCACCGGCTACGGCATCGTCGTCGGCCTCGACGGCACGGGCGACGACAGCCTCGAATATACCACGCAGGGCATGCGGGGCGTCGCCTCGCGCTTCGGCCTTACGCTTCCCGCCGGCATCAACCCGGCGCTGAAGAACGCGGCGGCGGTGATGGTCACCGCCGAGCTGCCGCCCTTCGCCAAGCCCGGCCAGAAGCTCGACATCACCGTCTCCGCGCTCGGCAAGGCCAAGTCGATCCGCGGCGGCACCCTGCTGATGGCGCCCATGCTCGGCGCCGACAACCAGATCTATGCGATGGCGCAGGGCAATGTGGCGGTGGGCGGTCTCGGCGTCGACGGCGCCGACGGCTCGAAGGTCTCGGTCAACATCCCGTCGGCCGGCCGCATCCCGGGCGGGGCGACGGTGGAGCGGGCGGTCGACGCCGGCTTCGCCACCACCCCGCATCTCACGTTCAACCTGTCGGAAGCCGATCTCACCACCGCCCAGCGGGTCGCCCAGGCGATCAACCGCGGCATGGGGAATATCGCGCGCGCCGAGGATGCGGTCAGCATCTCGATCGACGCCGCGCAGGGCGCCGAGAGTCGCGCGGCGCTGATGAGCCGCATCGAAAATCTGGAGGTCGACCCCGCCGACGCCCCGGCGCGCGTGGTGGTCAACGCCCGCACCGGGACCGTCGTCATTAACGGCGCGGTGCGGATCAGCCCCGCCGCCGTCGCGCATGGTAAGCTCACCGTCGCGGTGAAGGAGAGCCCGCGCGTCTCTCAGCCGTCGCCGATGTCGGAGGGGCAGACCCAGGTCCAGCAATCGTCGCAAATCCAGATCCACGAGGAGCGCAACCCCATGTTCAAGTTCGCGCCGGGCGCATCGCTCTCCGACATCGTCAAGGCGGTGAACGCGATCGGCGCGGCGCCTTCAGACCTTGTCGCCATCCTCGAGGCGCTGAAGCAGGCGGGTGCGATGAAGGCGGAGCTGATCGTCCTGTGACGGGCCCGGTCACCTCGATCGGCGGCGGCGCCCAGCCGCAGGCCAGCGGCAAGCACAAGCAGCTGCAGCAGGCGGCGCAGGCTTTCGAGTCTGTGTTCCTGCGCCAGATGATCGGTTCGATGCGCCAGGCCAAGCTCGCCGACGACGATCTGCTCGGCGGCGGCAGCGCCGCGGACCAGTTCCGCGACCTCTACGACGGCCACATCGCCGATTCGATGTCGAGCAAAGGCGGCTTCGGCATCGCCGCCATGCTGCTTAAGCAATTCGAAGGAAATGCGCCGGCAGCTGGCGCGGGGGCGCCGGCGGGGACGGCGGCTAGCGCCGCGCCCAATGGTGAAGCCGCGACCGGGAAGGCTGAATGAGCGATCTCCTCTCCATCGGGCTCTCGGGCGTCACCGCCTACCAGAGCGCGCTGTCCGCAGTCGGCGAGAATGTCGCCAACGCGCAGACGCCCGGCTATGCGCGGCGCGATATCGTCCTCAGCGAGAGGATCGGAGCGGGCAACCGGGATTTCGGCGGCGTCGAGGCCAGCTCGGTCAACCGGGCCTGGGACGCCTATCGCGCCGCCGATTCGCGCTACGCGGCCTCGGCCGCCAGCCGGGCCGACGTTCGCCAGCAATGGCTGGGCTCGGTCGAGACGACGCTCGACGACGGCCCGGCCGGCGTCGGTCAATTGATGGGCGGCTTCTTCGATGCCGCCCAGTCGCTCGCCGCGAGTCCGTCCGACGCGCAGGGCCGCAGCGCCATGCTGACCGCGCTCGACAGCACCGCTTCGGCGATCCGCACCACCGCGAACGGACTTTCCCGGATTTCGGACGGCATTGCCCAGGCCGTCCAGACTGACGTCGATGGCCTCAATGCCGATTTGAAGGCGCTCGCCCAGGTCAACCAGTCGCTCCAGCAGACCCCCGTCGGCCTCGCCTCCCGCGCCTCGATCGAGGACCAGAGGGACCAGATCATCGACTCGATCGCGCAGCGGATCGACGTCAGCGCCAGCATCGGCGCCAACGGCACCGCGACCCTGACGCTCGGCAGCGCGACCGGAATTACCCTGCTCGACCCGAACGCGCAGGTCACCATCAGCGCCGCGTCCGCGGCTGACGGGCGCATCCAGCTGCGCATGTTCGCCAACGGCACGACCAGCCCGCTGCCCGCGACCGGGGGCCGGCTCGCCGGGCTTGTGGACGTCGCCGCTTCGACCGCCGACAAGCGCACCGCCCTCAACGCGATGGCGCAGAAATTCACCACCGACGTCAACAATTGGTCAGCGCAAGGGATCGACGGCAACGGCAATCCGGGCGGCCCCCTCCTGTCGATGACGGCGGGTGCCGCCTCGCTCCAGGTCGCGACCCTGGATCCTTCGGCCATTGCGGCGGCGTCGACCGACGGCACCGAGAACGGCAATCTTCTCCAGCTTTCCTCGCTGCGGGGCTCGACCGGCGCCGAGGCGGGATGGGCGGCTTTGGTCTCGACCAACGCCCAGGCGCTGAGCTCGGCGAAATCAGAAGCCTCCGCCACCGCCGCCCGCCGCGACAGCAGCTTCGCCGCCCGCGACGAGGTCAGCGGCGTCAATCTCGACAGCGAGGCGGCCGATTTGCTCCGGTACCAGCGCGCCTATGACAGCTCGGCCAAGGTCATCCAGGTGGCCCGCGACACCGTCCAGTCGATCCTCGACCTCTTCGGGAACTGAAAAAGATGATCAGCAGCACGCGCTACCAGCTCAACCTCCAGGTCGCGCAGCAGTCGAAGCTCGCGGAAGCGATCGCCCGCGGCCAGTCGGAAATCGCCAGCGGCAAGCGCATCCTGGCGCCCTCGGACGATCCGACGGCGGCGGCCACCGTCGCCGACATCGGCCGGACCCAGGCCGACCAGGCGGTGTGGACCCGCAACATCGACACGGCCTCGGCCCTCGCCGCGACGGCGGACACCGCCTTGGGCGACGTCGCCACCGGCATGAACCGCGCCAAGGAGCTGATGCTGAGCGCCGCCTCCGGGACCACCTCGGACGCCGATCGCGCGACCATCGCGACGGAGCTTCGCAGCATCGCCCAGGACATCCAGAGCCAGCGCACCGCGCTCGATTCCCGCGGCGAGCCGCTGTTCCGCGCCAACGGTGCGCTCGAAATCCCGGTCGGGCCCGGCGTGCAGGTCGCCCCTGTGGCGGCGCGGGACCAGATTTTCGATTCGCCGGTCGACCTCGTCGCGACGATCAACGCCGCCGCCGACGCGGCGGTCAACACCGATCCGACCGCCCGCTCGGCGGCGATCACATCCTCGCTGGGCACGCTCGATTCCGGCATCCAGCAAGTGGCGAACGCACAGGCCGACCAGGGCGTGCGCGAGAACCGGCTCAGCACGCTCAAGGATCAGCTCGCCTCCGCCGGCGAGCAGCTCGCCGAGCAGAGGAGCAACCTCGAGGACGTCGACGTCACCGCCGTCGTCAGCCAGCTCCAGTCGCAGCAGCTGAACCTGCAGGCGGCGCAGGCGATTTTCGCCAAGGTCAACCAGACCAGCCTGTTCGACCTCATCAAGTGATTTTCCGCGCCGGAACCGGCGCTTAACCATAAAGAACGCGCCGCCCGCGCCGTTATTCGGTTCAAGGAGCGGCCAATCCGGGCTCCGGCAGGAAGCGGAGTTCTCATGTTTGCGATTGTCGGCGTCGTCGTCCTGCTCCTCGCCGTGTTCGGTGGCTTCGTCATCACCGGCGGCGCGCTGGGGCCGATTCTGGAGGCGCTGCCACACGAGCTGCTGATCATTGGCGGCGCGGCGTTCGGCGCGATCATCGCCGGCAATTCGGTCAAGGAGCTGAAGGGCCTCGGCGGCGGCATCGTCAAGGTGTTCAAGGGCCCGCGCTACAACCGCAAGGACTTCCTCGACACCATCTTCCTCGTCTCGCGGCTGATGAAGATGCTGCGCACCGACGGCCCGGTGGCGGTCGAGCCGCATATCGAGGACCCGCAGGCAAGCGCGGTGTTCGCGGATTATCCTAAGCTGCTGAAGGACCCGACGCTCATCCACCTCATCGCCGATATCTTGCGGCTGGTCGTCGTCTCGTCCGGCACGCTGGATCCGCATGCGGTCGAGGAGGTGATGGACAACAGCATCAAGACCCACCACCACGACACCATCCGGCCGGCGGAAACGCTCCAGAGCCTCGCCGACGCGCTGCCCGCGCTCGGCATCGTCGCGGCGGTCCTCGGCGTCGTGAAGACGATGAGCTCGATCGACCAGCCGCCCGCCATCCTCGGCGCGATGATCGGCTCGGCGCTGGTCGGCACCTTCCTCGGCGTGCTGCTCGCCTATGGCATCGTCGGCCCCTTCGCGGGCCGGGCGCGGCAGGTGATCGAGGGCGACGCGGCGATCTACGACGTCGTCAAGCAGATCATCGTGGCCTCGCTGCACGGTCACCCGCTGCCGCTCGTCATCGAGGCGGCGCGGTCGAGCATCAGCCACACCAACCAGCCGGCCTTCGCGGACGTGTTCGACGGCATGCGGGGCCGCTGAGCCATGGCAACCGGCGCGAAAGCCCTGAGGAACGAGCCGGAGCCCCGGCCGATCATCGTCAAGAAGATCGTCCAGGCGGCGCATGGCGGCCATCATGGCGGCGCCTGGAAGGTCGCCTATGCCGATTTCGTCACGGCGATGATGGCCTTCTTCCTCCTGCTGTGGCTGCTCGGCATGACGGACGAGCAGAAAAGGAAGGGCATCGCCGATTATTTCACGCCGACCCTGGTCGAGCTGAAGCAGAACAGCGCCGGCTCCAACGGCCTGCTCGGCGGCGACTCCCTGATCGCCAACGACAATTACCCGCACAAGGCGGCGCAGACCGGCA
Source organism: Allosphingosinicella sp. (assembly GCA_036269695.1). GTDB lineage: Bacteria > Pseudomonadota > Alphaproteobacteria > Sphingomonadales > Sphingomonadaceae > Allosphingosinicella. Next base: position 56,592 of record DATBDY010000055.1, read on the forward strand.
ACCGCTCGATCGTCATCCCGAAGAGCGCGACCGGCGGCCCGCGCGAGGGCGATGTCGTTACCCAGGACCGCAACCGCTTCAAGGCGCTGGAGGCGAAGCTCAACAAAATGATGGAGAGCAGCCCCGAGCTCCGCGACCTCAAGCAGAACGTGCGGCTCGTCGAGACTCGCGAGGGGCTGCGCATCGATCTCGTCGACCAGGCGAACTTCTCGATGTTCAGCCTCGCGACCGACCAATTGCTGCCTCAGGCGCGCAAGCTGATCGGCGAGGTCGCGCAGGTGATCGGCGGCGTCCCCAACCGCGTCATCGTCCGCGGCCACACCGATGCCCTGCCTTATTCGTCGGGGCGGACGATGAACAACTGGATGCTGTCGACGGCGCGGGCCGAGGCGACGCGGGCGGCGCTGGCGAGCGCCGGCATCGGCTCCGACCGCTTCGCCCGGATCGAAGGCGTCGCGGAGAACGAGCCTTATGTCCCCTCCGACCGCTACGACCCGCGCAACCGACGCATGTCGATCATCCTCGCCTGGCAGAGCGACGGCGCGGGCACCGCGGTCGCGCCCGGGGAGGGACACTGAGATGGGGCGCGGCACGGGCGAGCAGCCGGTGCTGGTCGGCCTGTCCCCGGCCGCGATGCCGCCGTTCGAGCGGCGGCGGGGACGGCCCTTGTTCGAGGCGATCGGCCAATTCCTCGATCAGCACCGGCTCGACCCGATGCCGTCCAACTATCTGCTCGCCTATGTGCTGATCACGAGGGCGAGCCCCGCCGCCGTGGCGGCGGTCGCGGCGGCGACGAGCGACGGCGTCCGCCTGTCGCAGCGCGATGCCGACCGCATCCTCGCCGACACCGGCCTCGGCCGCGCCGGCGCCACCATCGCCCCGGCGCCGGTCGACGACATTCTCGAGCAGGCGCGGCGCCAGCTCGAGGCGGTCGAGGCGCTGGTCGGCAACAGCCACGATCATGCGGCGAGCTTCGAGCGCGATCTCGAAACCAGCGCCGCCGAGCTCCGGACTTCCGAGGCAGCGCTGGAGGATTTGCTGCGGATCACCGCCGACATGATCGAGCGTACCCGCCAGTCCGAGCGGCAACTCGAGGAGACGACGCACGAGGTGCAGTCGCTGCGGCAGGAGCTGGCGACCATGTCCGAGGCGGCGCGGACCGACGCGCTGACCGGCCTCGCCAACCGGCGGGCGCTGGAGGACCGGTTCGACTGGCTGCAGAAATCCGGGATCATCTTCAGCGCCGCCATCTGCGACGTCGACCGGTTCAAGGGGGTCAATGACAGCCACGGCCACGGCGTCGGCGACCGCGTGCTGAAGGTGGTGGCGGGAATCCTCCAGGAGGCCAGCGCCGGCCATTTCGTCGGCCGCTACGGCGGCGAGGAGTTCGTCGTCCTGCTCGGCGGCGTCCGCGCCAAGGCCGGCGCCGCGCTGATGGACGAGGCGCGGCGGGAGCTCGCGGAACGCCATTTCCGGGTGCGCGACACCGAAAAGCCGCTCGGCAAGGTCACCTTCTCGGCGGGCGTGGTCGAGGGTCGGCCGGGCGAGAGCTGGTACGAGCTGATCGCCCGCGCCGACGCCATGCTCTACCGCGCGAAGGAGAGCGGGCGGAACCGCATCGAGGTGCAGGACGGGAAGACGGCGCCATGATGTCGCGGCTTCTCGCCAGGCACCTCGCCTCGCTGCGCCGGTCGCACGAGGCGATGGAGGAGGAGCCGATCGATCGCCGCATCGCCCGGCGCTATCTGCTGCCCGGATCGAAGGTGCGGCTTGTGGTCGAGGGGCTGCCGTTCGACCTGCACCTCAAGGACCTCTCCTGGCGCGGCCTCTGCGGCCTCACCGACGCGCCGCTCGCCCGCGGGCAGGCCGTCGTCGTCCTGTTCGCCGACGGCCAGCAGATCGAAGCGGAGATCCGCTGGGCGCGTACCGTCGTCGTCGGCGCCGTCTTCCGCGAGGCGCTCCCGGACGAGATGATGCGCAGGCTGTGGCGGAAATACCGTAGCCGGCGGAGCCGAGTGGCGGAAAAGGCGCGGCCGGCCCGGTACACGGCCAAATCCGGGTGACGGCGGCTGATCTCGGTCGCTGAGCTCAAGAGCCTTGCTTCCGTTGCTGCTGTTCGCGCAGCATCGCGGCAGTTCGGGGCGGGGAGGATGCGGCCGGTGTCGAGATTGGGGTCCCTCTCCGCGCTGGCGGTTCTTCTGGCGCTGTTGTTCGGCAGCGCCGCCGCCGCGGCGGCGCCGGCACAAAGTTCGCGGGTCGTCGCACGGCCGGAAGGGATCGAGATCGGCAACGGTGCGATCACGCTGCGCGTGACTGCGCTCACCGACAGCATCCTGCGCATCCGCGTCGCCCGCGGCGGCCGCTTCGCGGAGGATGCGAGCTGGGCGGTGCCGGCCGAAGTCCGCCGACGCCACATCGCCGTCCGTCCGTCCCGCGACGGTTTCAGCACCGCCGCTCTCGTCGTCCATGTCGAGCCGCGAACGCTGCGGCTCACCGTCACCGATCGGCAGGGCCGCCCGATCAGCAGCGACGTCGGCGACGCTGCCCGCTTCGATGGAAGCGGCTTCACCCTCCGCAAGGCGATGCGGGCCGCGGAGCATGTCTTCGGCCTCGGCGACAAAACCGGGCTGCTCGACCGCCGCGGCGGCACCTTGGTCGACTGGGACACCGACAGCTTCGGCTACGCGCCCTCGACCGACCCGATCTACAAGTCGATCCCGTTCTTCGTCGCCGTCGGCGGGCCGGGCGGCGCCTACGGCCTGTTCCTCGACAATAGCTGGCGGACCAGCTTCGATTTCGGCCATCGCACCGACGGCGTGATCGAGATCGGCGCGGCCGGAGGACCGGTCGATTATTATCTGATCGCCGGGCCCGCTTTGGCCGATGTGGTGCGGCACTATGCCGATCTCACCGGAAAGGCGCCGCTCGCGCCGCTCTGGGCGCTCGGCTACCAGCAGTCGCGCTGGAGCTACATGAGCGACGGCGAGGTCCGGCAGCTCGCCGCCCGCTTCCGCCAGGAGCGTTTCCCGCTCAACGTGATCTGGCTCGACATCGACTACCAGGACCGGAACCGCCCGTTCACGGTGAACAAGGCGACCTTCCCCGACATGCGCCGGCTCAACGCCGACATGGCGCAGCTCGGCATCCGGCTGGTCGCGATCACGGACCTCCACGTCGCCTATCTCCCCGGCCAGAATTACGCCCCCTACGACAGCGGCGCGGCCGGGAACCATTTCGTCCTCTCAGCCGACGGCCGGACCTATGTCGCGCCGGTCTGGCCCGGCCCCTCCGTCTTTCCCGACTTCACGCGCGCGGCCACCCGCGCCTGGTGGGGCGGCCTTTATAAGGACTTCGTCGCCGATGGCTTCGCGGGCTTCTGGAACGACATGAACGAGCCGGCGGTGTTCGATACGCCGAGCAAGACGATGCCGCTCGACAACATCCACCGCATCGAAAGCGACGATTTCGCCCCCCGCGACGCGACCCATGCCGAGATCCACAACGTCTACGGCATGGAGAACAGCCGGGCGACACTCGAGGGCATGCAGCGCCTGCGCCCGAACGTGCGGCCGTTCGTGATGACCCGCGCCTCCTATGCCGGCGGCCAGCGTTATGCGGCGACATGGACCGGCGACAACAGTTCGACCTGGGACCACCTGCGCCTCGCCGTCCAGCAGCAGATCAACCTCGGCCTCTCCGGCTTCGCCTATAGCGGGGCGGACGTCGGCGGCTTCACCGGCGGCGCGAGTCCCGAGCTGATGACGCGCTGGTTCGAGTTCGCGACCTTCATGCCGATCTTCCGCGATCATTCGATGAAGGGCGCGCCGCGCGCCGAGCCGTGGGTCGACGGGCCCGAGCAGCTCGCCATCCGCCGCCGCTACGTCGAGGAGCGCTACCGGCTGATGCCCTATCTCTACGCGCTGGCCGAGCAGAATGCGCGGACCGGCGATCCGATCATGCGGCCGGTCTTCTACGACTATCCCGACGCTTTGGGGGCGAGCTGCGACCAGGCGATGACCTTCACCCTCGGCCGGGATCTGCTGATCGCTGGGCCGCCCAAGCCCGAATCGCCCGCGCCGTTCGGCATCTGCCTGCCGAAGGGCGGCTGGTACGATTACTGGACGGGGCTTCCGGTTCCGGCAGGCGAGACGCTGACGCGCAAACCCAAGCTGGCGGAACTGCCGGTGTTCGTGCGCGCCGGCACGATCCTGCCGCGCCAGCCTTTGGTTCAAAGCACGGCCGAGACGCCGCACGGTCCGCTCAGCCTCGACATCTATCCGGGCGAGGATTGCCGCGGCACCTTGTATCTGGACGACGGCGTGACGGTGAACGGGCCGAGCCTGCGGCAAGCCATCGGCTGCCGTGAAGGGCCGGCGGGGCTGGTGCTCCACTTTAACCGCCGCGTCGGCTCCTACCCGCCCTGGTGGAACCGGATCGAAATCGCGGTGCACGGGTGGGACAAGGATGCGGTGGTGGCGGGGGGAAGCGCGATCCGGCGCGACGCCGCCGCCCGCACCCTCCACGTCTCGATTCCCGATCAGCCCGGTCCCGCCGATATCCTGATCGCGCCGCGCTGACGCTCAGCGGGTGCCGAAAACCTCGTCGAAGTCGAGCGCCTCTTCGGAATCATAGGCCGAAGGCTGACGATCGCGGGCGACATCGGCCGCCTTGCGCTCGCTCGCGGCCGAGCCGCGGACGGTCAGCCAGACGATCCCGAAGACGAGCGGGCCGAAGAGGAGCGTCGCGAGGGTGGTGGCGGAGCTGTCCGGCCAGCGGAACGCCACGTCGCCCGAGGCGGCGGTGAAGGCGCTCAGCGCCAGCAGAACTTTCATCGTCGAGGTCTCCTTCGCGTCGGTCGCCCGTTGCGACGATCCTGCAAGCCGCCGTTTGCGCCAATTTGTCTGGTTTGTGGCAGTCGCCGCCGACCGGTCGCTCGGGCTATCGGCCACGAGCTGGAACCGCCTTTTGTGGCCGCGGCGCTACGATTTGTGTCCGTTCCTGACGGAAATGAAAAACCCTGTATAAACGCGGGGGCTAGGTCTGCATCATGTTGCGGGAAAGCGTCCAGGTGGACGAAAAGAACCGGATTCTCATCGTCGACGACGACGAGGCGCTGCGGCGCCTGATCGGCGACTTCCTCAAGGGGCACGGCTATGCCGTGTTCGAGGCGGACGGCGGCCAGGCGATGCGCAAAGTGCTCGACCAGGAGCCGGTCGACGTCGTCGTCCTCGACGTGATGATGCCCGGCGAGGACGGGTTGTCGCTGGCGCGTGCGCTCTCAACGCGACGGGACCTCGGCATCATCATGGTCTCCGCCCTCGGCGGCGAGACCGATCGGATCATCGGCCTCGAGGTCGGCGCCGACGATTATCTGCCCAAGCCCGTGTCGCCGCGCGAGCTGCTCGCCCGCATCCGCGCGGTGCTGCGTCGCCAGCACCAGCACGAGCCGGAGGCCGACGCCGGCGCCGCTTACGTCTTCGAGGGCTGGACGTTCGACGTGCTCCGCCGCGTGTTGCGCGACCCGCTCAACGTCATCATCAGCCTTTCCGACGGCGAATTCTCGCTGCTCCGCGTCTTCGTCGAGCGCCCGCAGCGCGTGCTGAGCCGCGACCAGCTGCTCGAATATTCGCGTGGGCCCGACAGCGACGCCTTCGACCGCGCCGTCGACACCCAGGTCAGCCGCCTGCGCCGCAAGCTCGGTACCCGCACCGAGACCGAGCTGATCCGCACCGTCCGCAGCGAAGGCTATATGTTCCTGCCCAAGGTGACCCGGCGGTGACGACCCGACGGCTCCGCCTGCCCCAGTCGATCCTCGGCCACACCATGCTGCTGGTGGTCGGTATCGTCGTGCTGCTCACGGCCCTCAACCTCAGCATCATCCTGTTCCGGCCGCCGCCGCGCGACGTTCCGGTCTCGGCCTATGAGGTCTCGCGGCTGCTGAAGGGGGAGCCGATCGCCAAGCAGAGTAGCGCGATCCAGCGCAGCGTCGTCGACACGCCGCCGCTGCCGCCGCGGGGCTCGGAGCGGGACGAGCTGCTCAAGGTCGCCCTCGCTCATCAGCTGGGGCTCGCGCCGGCCGACGTGCGGATCCACCAGACCGAGAACCGGCGCGGTTTTCCGCGCCGGGTCAGCCGGGTCAGCCAGGAGCGGCGCGAGCTTGCCGATTACGGCATCGAACGCTTCGATCCGGTGATCTTCGGGGCCTTCACCGCCGCCGCGCGAATGCCCGACGGGCGCTGGCTGGTGGTGTCGCGGAAGGGCAGCCAGTCGATCGACTCCTGGCAGGCGAGCACCGCCTGGAGGTTCGTCCTCGGGCTGATCATCGCACTGATCGTCGCGGCGCTGTTCAGCGCCCGGCTGGCTCGCCCGATCCGCGCCTTCGCCGGCGCCGTCGAGCGGATCGGCGGGCAGGAGCAGCCGGAGCCGGTGGAGGTCGGCGGGCCGTCCGAAATCCGGCTCGCCGCGACCGCGCTCAACGACATGCAGACCCGCATCGGCCGCTATATCGCGGAGCGGACGTCGGTGGTCGGCGCGCTTGCCCACGACCTGAGGACGCCGCTGTCGCGCCTCCACTTCCACCTCGCCGCCGCGCCGGAGGAGGTGCGCTGCAAGGCCGAGGCGGAGATCGCCGAGATGGAGCAGATGATCGCCGCCACGCTCGAATTCGTCGAGAACGAAACGCGCTCGCGGCCGCGCGAGGCGCTCGATCTCGCCTTGCTGGTCGAGGGCGTGGTCGACGACCTCGCCGATCTCGGCCGTGACGTGCGGCTCGAACGCGCGGCGCCGGCAACGGTGTGCGGCGATGCCTTGCTGCTCAAGCGGCTGTTCGCGAATCTCGTCAACAATGCGGTGATCTACGGCCGGCGGGCGACGGTGACGCTCGACACGGTCGACAGCAAGGCGATCGTCGAAGTGACCGACGAAGGGCCGGGCCTGTCGCAGGCCGATCTCGACCGCGCCTTCGAGCCCTTCTACCGCGCCGAATCCTCGCGCAACCGCGCCACCGGCGGCATGGGCCTCGGCCTCGCCATCGTCCGCGCCGCCGCCCAGCGCCACGGCGGCGACGTCATGCTCGCCAACCGCCCCGAAGGCGGCCTGTCCGCAAAGGTGACGCTGCCGACCCTGTAGGGCTCAGCCGGACAGCAAGATGCGCACCAGCGGCGCCAGGATCGTCTTCGCGCGCCGTAGGGGTCGGGGAAGCCGGGCGGCGACGAAGGCAAGCGGGCCGAGCAGCATGAACACTTTTCCCGAAAAGGGTGGGCCGGATCCGATCGGAGCCGGCCCACCAAACGCCACGGACAGGAGGAGAGGGCGGCCTGTCGGAGGCCTTCTGGACCGGGCTATTGGCCCGGCAATGCCGCGACGGTGCCGGTTCCTGTCGCCCCGGCCACGCCGCGACAAAGTCAGCGTAGGCCGGCGAGCAGCCAGGCGGCGGCTTCGGCAGGGGTTTTCTTGTCGCTGTCGCGGTCGACCATCAGATTCGCCTGGCGCATGCGGGCGACCGGGATGCGGCCGATCAGGGGCTGAAGGGCGGCGGCCAGGCGCTGGTCCTTCGCCGCGCGCGGCGAGAGGAGGATCACAGCGTCGTAATTGGGGAGCGCCCGCTTCGGGTCGGCGAGGGTGACAAGGTCGAGCGCGGCGACGCGGCCGTCCGAGGAGAAAGCGGAGACGATGTCGGCGCTGCCGTCGGTCAGCGCACGATACATGAAGGTGGGATTGTAAGAGCGCGTAGCGGCGAAATGGAGGCCGTAGGCGGCAGCGACGGCGCGCCATTCCGGCCGGCTCAGGAACTCGATGTCGCTGGCGAGGCTGAGGCGCGGCGCGGCACCGGCGAGATCGGCGATCGAGGCGATGCCGAGCGCCTTCGCCCGGTCGCGCCGCATCGCCAGCGCATAGGCATTCTCGAAGCCGAGCGCACCGAGCAGGCGGACGTGATCGCGTGTCGCGAGTTGGCGCGTCAGCTCGGCGCGCATGGCCGGCGCGGGTGGGGTGTCGCGGCGGCCGAGCACGTTGGTCCAGAGCGTACCGGTATAATCGACATAGACGTCGATATCGCCCGCCGCGAGGGCGCGATAGGCGACGGCGGAGCCGAGATCGTCGCGGCGTTCGGTGCGGTAGCCGGCGGCGTGCAGCCGGTCCGCCATCGCGCTGGCGAGGATATATTGCTCGGAGAAATTCTTGGCGCCGACGACGATCGGCCGCCCACGTTCGGAAGCTTCGGCCGGCGGTAGCAAAGCCGCGGCTAAGCCGACGGCGAGGAGGCCGATCCCGACCCAGAGGCGCGGCCTCGACCGTCTCGCGACACCGGATTCGATCAAGGCGAGCAGGGCGTCCGCGATCAGGGCCAGCGCGACCGAAGCCGCGCAGCCGGTGAGCACCCGCACCCAATCCTCCGTCTGCAGCCCCGAGAAGATGAGGTTGCCGAGGCTCGGCTGGCCGACCGTGGTGGCGAGCGTCGCCGCGCCGATCGTCCAGACGGCGGCGGTGCGGATGCCGGCGAGAATGACTGGCGCGCCAAGCGGCAGCTCGACGAGGAGCAGGCGCTGCCGCCGGGTCATGCCGACCCCGTCCGCCGCCTCGATCACCGCCGGATCGAGTCCCTGGAGCGCGGCGATGCCGTTGCGGAGGATCGGCAGCAGGGCATAGAGGCTGAGCGCGATCAGGGCCGGCAGGAAGCCGAGCGCCGGGAGCCTCGCCCCCGTCGCGCGGTCGAACATCAGCAAGGCCGGATAGAAGAGCGCGAGCAGCGCCAGCGCCGGGATCGTCTGCACCAGCCCCGCCAGCCCGACCAGCGGCACCCGCACCCGGACCCGTCCGGCCGCCCACAAGGCCAGCGGCAGACCGACGAGGATGGCGATGAGAATGGCGGCTCCGCTCAGCAGCACATGGCCGCGCAGCAAAGGCGGCAGGTCGGCGAGCGCGGCGGCGAGGGACGGGCTCACGATTGGCCCGCCAAAGCGGCGATCCGCTCCGCCTGGAGCCGCGGCACCGCCACCAGCGCCCGCACCGCCTCGTCCTCATGGCCGGCAAGCAGGGCGGCCGGGGCGGCGTCGGCGCGGATCCGCCCGTCGATCAGCACGACGATCCGGTCGGCGAGCAGCAAGGCCTCGGTCATGTCGTGGGTCACCATGATCGTGGTGAGGCCGAGCCGGTCGTGCAGCGCGCGATAGGCGCGGCCGAGCTCGTCGCGCGTCAGCGGATCGAGCGCGCCGAATGGCTCGTCCATCAGCATCAATGACGGTCGCGCCGCCAGCGCCCGGGCAAGGCCGACCCGCTGCGCCTGCCCGCCGGAGAGCGTTCGGGGCGCCCGCGCTGCGAAGTCCGGCCCGAGCGCGACGAGCTCGAGCAGTTCCGCCACCCGCGCCTCGCGCTCGGCCGCGGACGCCCCGCTCAGGAACGGCACGATCGCGACATTCTCCGCGACGTTCATGTGCGGGAAGAGGCCGATCCCCTGGAAGGCATAGCCGATCCGGCGGCGCAGCGCCGGTGCCGGCGTCTCGCGCACGTCAATTCCGTCCAAGCGGATCGTGCCGGCGTCCGGCTCGACCAGCCGGTTGATCGTTTTGAGCAGGGTCGTCTTGCCCGACCCCGAGGGGCCGACAAGGGCGACGAAGGCGCCGGCCGGCACCGACAGGCTGACGTCCTCAAGGACGAGCCGCCCCTCGCGCGCCTTGGAGACGCCGTCCAGCCGGAGGAAATCGGAGCCGCTCACGAGCGGACTGTCCCGCCCTTCGCCGCCTCTGGCAAGCCGCTATTCTCTTGTCCTGCCGCCCCTCCGATCCGGAGAGTGAGCGGCCTTAGGCGTCCTGCTCCAGCAGGAGCGAGGCCAACATGGCCACGCTAAGCAAAGCAACACATACAGCGAGCGTCACGATCATCTCCCCTTGCGCGCGGTTTCCCCTGCTGCGCGCCGGCGGCCTAGCGCCTCCGCGCGACAATTTCACGACAAATCGCAACGCCTTCGCCGCAAATCGGCCCGCCCGAGCCACGGCCCGGCTGATGCCCCCCCGGCGCGGCGATTCGGCGGGAGCAAGGCCGCGCCTTGTCCGTTGACTCCGCACAGACGCGGCCGGAGCGGCTCCGCCCTCCGCCCCCTGAACGACCTTCGGAAAAAGGGAGAATGTCATGAAAACGGTAGCTTTAGCGATTGCGGTCCTGCTGGGCGGCACGGCGCTGGCCCAGACGTCCACGACGAGCGGCAACATGGGCAATGCGGGCAGCGGCGACATGGCCGCGACGCAAAACCAATCGGCGAGCGGGCCCGGCACGGCCGGCTATACCGGCCAGTCCCAGACCACGGACGAGAACGGTCAGCCTCAGATGGCGACCGACTCGTCGAGCGACCAGGCGACCACGACCACCACCACGCAGACCGGATGGAACGGTTCCGGCCAGACCAATATGGCGACGAACGCGGTCGCATCGACCGGCGCGGTGGTCGAGCCGAGCAACGCCAATCCGCGGCGCGACGAGCGCGGCATCAGGGTGATCTCGATGGCGGCGGTGGTGCCGGCGGGCTGGAACGGCGTCCCCGATACCGGCACCGGCATGGGCGGTCCGATGCTCGACCCGAACACCGGCCAGCCGGTCAGCGACACGGGTTCCTATCCGGCCTGCTCGCGGACGGTCACGGACAAGTGCGTCCAGACCTACGAGCGCCATCGGCGCTGAGGTCGGCGAAGCACAAGCGAGGCGCGGTCCGGGATTCGGGCCGCGTCTTTTTTGCCTTAGCGAGTCCCGGATTCGGCGCGGCCGTACATAAGCCGCCACTGGTCGAGATATTGGGCCATGCGCACCGTCGAGCCGTGATAAGGATTGCCCTGCGCATCGTCGCGCCCGGGCGGCAGGTTACCCTTGAAGATCAGGATCTGGTTGTTGGGGATGCCGAGCGCGCGATAGGCGGCGGCGATCAGGTCGGTCGTCTTTTCCTTCGCATGGCGCTCGGCCCACCAGCGCTCGGGCGGAGTCGCCGGGCGGGTGGAGAGCCACGGCGCCGGCCGCCGGTCCGGCCCCGCAAAATCCCAGGGGCTCGAAAAGAGGACGACCCGGTAGACCGGAAACCTTTTGGCGATCAGCGCCGCCATGCCGGCGCCCTGCGACAGGCCCGAGACGAGGATTCGGCCCCATGCCGGCTGGCTGGAGGCATCGAGATAGTCGCCCCAGCCCTCGCCGGGATGCTCCCTGTCCAGGTAGCGGAGCAGGCTGACGAGGCGCGGGACGATCGCCTCGTTCTGCGGATTGGCGACCGGCCCGCCGGAGCCGCCGAAGGTGCGGACCTCGCGAAACTTCAGCGAGCAATCCGGGTCCGGGTCGCGCGGACAGAGCTGCGCGACGGCGGGCTCGTCGTCGTAGCTCAGGCCGATCACGCGATAGCCTTGTCGGGCGATGACCTGCAGCAAATCGGCGACATTGTCCGGCCGTCCGCCCGTGCCCGGCAGATAGATGGCGAGCGGCGCCCCCCTGTCCGCCTTGCCGCGCGACAGGATCAGGTTGGGCAGGTCGAACTGGCGGATCTGGGGATCGGCCTGCGAGGGGAGGACATGCTCCGCCGTCAGCGATTGCGCGCAGGCGGGACCGGCCGCCGCCGCCATTGCCGCGATCCCGATGAGCCACTTCCCCATTCGCGCCTCCTGACGACCGCGGCGAACCTGAAAAAACTCGCACGGCTTCGCAAGTGAACTCGACGTCACCGCCCGCAGTTTCGGCGGCGACCCGGTTCGGGTACGAGCGTGCAATGGATTTCGACGATCAGCTGCGGCGCTATTTCGGCACTGCCGACGTTTCGGCGGTCCCGCCCAATGCGCTCGCCGCCGGGCTCGAGCACATGCGGGTGGACCTCGGCCTGGAGAAGGACCGCGGCCGCCGCTTCGCGCTCTGGGCGGTGCTGCACATGTTCGGCGAAGCGCCCGATCTCGACGTCGCTTTTCCCGACGAGGCGGATCGCGACGCGGCGCGGACGTTCATGGACCTCGCCGATAGCGCCTCCAAGCCCGGCTAGAAGGCGACGTAAGGCCCCTGCACACCGCCGGCGGGGCGGCCTTCGATCGCCGTGTAGACCGAGCGGCCGAAGAAGAAGGGCAGGCCGAAATCGAAGCTGTTGGCGAACGGCAGAGGCGGCTTGACCAAGGTCGGGTTGATACCGAGCCCCGGCGCCGCCGTCGCCGTCGGGAGGACGTTCAGCGGGTTGAGCAAGGTGAACGCCCCGCTCGCCGTCGCGCCGTTGGTCGCGGTCAGCACCGGCGACAGCAGCAACGGCGCGCCCGGGCAGTAGAAAGCGATCAGGTCCGGATCGGTGCAGGGCGGGAGCGTCGTGTCGATGAAGAAATAATTGTTGCTGCCGCTGTCGAGGAAGCTCTGGGTCAGCGCCTTGCCCTTGTAGGTGGCGGTGAGGAAGCCGGGCCCGAGCCGGCTCGCCGAGGTGGTCAGCGGCAGCACGTTCGGGGCGGTCAGGGCATTGTCCGCCTGGGTACCGATGCCGAACGTCACCGTGCCCGAGACCGCCGAGGCGCCGTTCTGCGGCACCGTCGGCAGCGTCAGGATGACACCGTTATTGTCCGACGCGAAGGCCGCGACCGGATTGGGCAATTGCTGGAAGGGCGGCGCCTCGTTGGCGGCGCGGCCGATGATCGCGCTGCACCCACTGGCGGGGCAATCGTAATAGATGGCCGCCGCCTGCCCGCCATTGGCGGTGCAGAAGGTGCCGCAATCGGTCGCCGTGGTGCCGACCCCGATAATGCCGTTGGCGCCGAAATCGACCACCGTCGCGATCTGGGTGCCGCCGCCGGCCGAGCAGCTGGCGGGCACAGTCGAGAAGGTGCCGGTGTCGGCGATCGCGTGGAACGGCATGCTCGCCACTTTCTCGCCGGCGATCTGGAAATCGGCGACGCGCACCGAGCCGAAGGCGTAGGAATTGACGTATTGGTAGCATTCCCCGACCGGGTTGTTCGCCGTGTCGGCCTCGGCCGGGAGGGCGGCGAGCAGGCTCGGGCTCAGCGCCGGCGTCATGATCCTCAGGCCCACCGATCCAGTGTCGAGGATGATGTGATCGATCGTCTGGCAATTGGTGGTCGAGCCGGGCGCGCAGAGCGTGATCGTCACGAACGGTGTGTTGAACGAACCGGAACCGGCGGCCGCAAGCGCGGGCGGACCGTTGTCCAGGACGATTGCGGTCGTGTTCGCGACCGGGGTCGGCGCGGGCGGCGGCGGCGGCGGAACCGGAACGGGGGTCGGCGAGGTCGTGCCGGCCGAGGAGCCGCCCCCGCCGCCGCAGCCGGCGAGGGCCAGGGCGGCGACCAGGGCGATGAGTGGGTGGGGACGGACCAGGATCAGGGCTCCTGCGGCAGATTGTTGACGGAGAAGCCCGCCGGCGCGAGCGATGGGACGAAGGCGACGCCCCGGAACCAGCCCATATGGCCCTCGGTCTGGATCTGGAGGTCGGGCTGGTTGACCTGCGGCGGCCGACGCAGCGGCGAACGCAGCCCGCGCCCGGCGCCGACGTTGGAAGCCTGGAAGGTCTCGAAATAGCGGCCGAGCAGCGAACGCAGATCGGGCTTGCCCGGGCCGGACCAGGTCACGGCGAACACCTGGCCGCTGGCATTTGCCAGCTCGTGGACGGTGCCGCCGTTCGGGCGGGTCAGGGTACTGAGCGTGTAGCCGCCCGGCATGTCGCTCGCCACCATCCGCGCGGACATCCGCTTGCCGTCGGTCTGAATGGTGGAAACCGCGCCGCCGAGCTCGGCCTGGGCGGGGCCGGCGACGGTAAGGCCGAATCCGGCAAGGCCGAAGCCGGCCAGGACAACCATCTTACGCAAACAGGGGAACGACACCACCGCAGCCCTTCCGGACAAATCACCAGCCGCGCTTCGCCCCCTTCGTCGCGGCCGCCGTCGACTGTATCGGTGGCCGGAGAGGTGTCAAGCGCACGCTGTACTTATTGGATTATTCCCGGCCCGCCCCGGTTCCCGGACTCTTCCTTTGCCTGGAGCGATGCCGTCATAAAGGATACAGGGGTGGTGCGCCGGCCTCGGTGCTACGCATTCCAAATGGGGGGGCTGCGACATGAAGACGCTTTTGGCTTCGGCCTTGGCACTGGCCGCGCTTGCGCCGGCCGTCGCTTTTGCCGGTCCGTTCAGGGTCGGCGAACGGGTCCTGATCGGCAACACGCACGATACCGGCACCGTTATCGAAATCGGCCAGCAACTCGCCGACGGCGGGACGATGATCAAGGTCCACCTCGACCGCCTCGGGCTCGGTTTCCCGACGGTCGGCTCCTGGTACGACACCAAGGTTTCGCAGGTGACGGTCACCGGCACTGCCGGCTCCCACGTCGGGGCACCCGCCGGGGCTCCTGCCTCGCCTGCGCGTCAACCGGTCATGACCGCGCCGATGCTCCCGCCGCCGCCGACCCTTGCTTCGCCTCCGGCCGGCGCCGCCCCTTCGGCGGCTTTTTGCCAGCAGCTCATCCGCGCCAATTATCCGCCTGGCGGCGCCGACCAGAGGATCACCGTCAACTTTCTCGCTTTCCAGATGGGCGGGGCGCAGGCCCACGAAGCCGTGTATGCGAATGACCCCAACGGCAGGGGTCATCAGGTGAGGGCTTGGCCGATCCATGCCCGCTACACCGTCCTCACCCATTATGCCGACCCGAATGCGGACGACCAGCTCCGCACCTACGATGCGAATTATCTCTGCTACAAATTGCCTGTCGGCGGCTGGGTGGTGGAGATGACGTCCCGCGCCCCCGGTGGGGAGACGGCGCAATATATCCACAAGACCCGCTGACGAACTTGCGCGCCGCCCGGCGGCCGGCGGTGTCGCCTCAGCGCTCGTTTACGAGCAGTTGGTGTTGGGAGGGCAGGCGGAGGTCAGCCGCTTCTGGCCTTGGTCGAACTCCTGCTGGGCGTCCCGCCGCGCCGCCTCCCATTCCCCCCTCGTCATGCAGACGCGGGTGGTTCTGAGGCGCGAGCCGGTCTCGTCGATGTCGCGGCAGATCATCGCCTTCGCGTCCGGCTTCGGCCTGGTCGCGGCGGGGGCCGGGGCGGGAATCGCGGAAACGATCAGCAGAGCGGCGAACGATGCGGTCTTCATGGACATCAGATCTCTCCTCGATCCGCGTTCGAATGCCGGCCACTCATCCCAATGGCTGAGGCACCTGCGTACAGGCTTGCGGGCTCGTGCTCAAGCGCGGTGCCGGAGAACCCAAGCCGGTGCGGCGGGGCGGTTGCTCGCCGCGATGCGCCTGTTATGCAGGCGAAAAGGGGAGACTTCTCGATGACGATCTCGATCGGACGCCGCGGCCGGCTGCTGGCCTTTCTGCTCTGCCTGCCGCTCGCCGGCGGCGCGTTCGCGCAACCGGCGGGGCCTGCGGCGTGGACGGTGCAGCCGGAATGGGTGAAGGCGGACGAGGAATTCCTCGCCTCCGATGCGCTCCAGGGCCGCGGCAGCGCCACGCCCGACGAGGCCAAGGCGGCGGACTGGGTCGCCGCCCAGTTCAAGCAGTTCGGCCTCGTTCCGGCGCCGGGCATGAGCGCCTACCTCCAGACCGCGACGATCGTCCAGCCGATGCTTGGCGCCGCGCCGGTGCTCAGCGTGGCCGGCCATTCGCTGCCGGGGCTTCAGCTGCTGACGGCGCCGCCGGGCGAGGTGCGGGGCAAGCTGGCGGTCGCCGCCTCCGACGACCCGGCCGCCTTTCCTTCCGCCGACGTGGTCGCCCTCGCTTCCGGCAGCGGCTCGTTCCGCACCGTCGCCCGCGCCATGGGGGCGCACCACGTCAAGCTGCTGATCCTGCGGCGGAGCGCCGATACGGACCGTCTCTGGCAGCAGATGGGCGGCCAGACGCGCATGTCCGCTTACCTGGAAGGCGAGGAGCCCCGTTCGGCCGCCATCGCCATCCTCCCCGCCGCCGCCTTCGACAGCCTGACCGGCCAGGCGGGGCAAGAGGTGGCGCTGACGCTGCCCGGGCTCAAGCTGGAGCGGCGCACCACCACCAACGCCGTCGGCTTCCTCCCCGGCACCGATCCCGATGCCGGCGTGCTGCTGCTCAGCGCCCATCTCGATCATCTCGGCCGCCGCCCCGACGGGGTCATCATGCACGGCGCCGACGACGACGCCTCCGGCACGACCGCGGTGGTGGAAATGGCGCGCGCGCTCTCCCACGGCCTGCGCAGCCGCCGCGGCATCCTCTTCGTCTGCTACGGCAGCGAGGAGATCGGCGAGTTCGGCTCGCATTATTTCGGCGAGCATCTGCCGGTGCCGCTCGCCAAGATCGCGGCCAACATCGAGTTCGAGATGATCGGCGCACAGGATCCGAAGCTGCCGAAGGGCAGTTTGATGATGACCGGCTTCGACCGCTCCAACCTCGGCGAGACGCTGGCGGCGCACGGCGCGCGGGTCGCCGGCGATCCCTATCCCGACGAGCATTTCTTCGAGCGCTCGGACAATTACCAGCTCGCGCTGAAGGGCGTCGTCGCCCACACTCTCTCGGGCTGGGCGGTGACGCCGGTCTACCACCAGCCGACCGACACCATCGCCAATCTCAACATCCCCTTCATGACCCGCGCGATCCAGTCCCTGATCGAGCCGGTGCGCTGGCTGGCGGCGAGCGACTTCCAGCCGCAGTGGAAGCAAGGCGGGCAGCCGGGGCGGTAGGCGAAGTTCGTTCGCCTTCTTCCGCCTCACTCGTGGGTAACGGCGATCAGCCTTCGCGATCCGATTAACTCACGGGAACCCATACCACTTGTGTTCCGCTATCGTCGTTGATCATCAACATCTTGCCGGCCCTTTCGCCCAACACGATGTCCGCACTTGCGATATCGTAGGCGCCGTGAGGGCCGGAATAGCTGTGCAGTGCCACAGGTCGAAGTTTTTGCCGGGTCGTATATCCCCCATCGGCCAGAATATGGCTTACGCGGTATTCACCGCCCGAATTATCTCGCGCAACCCAATCTACAGTGCTCACATGCAGGCGAATTGGGACAAATACGTCGATTTCGCGCGCGCATGTGTCCTGCTCTGCGTAAGCCGCCGTTAGTGTCGCCTGCAGATGGTCAGGTGTTAGTTCAGTTCGATTGCAATCGAACAGGGTAAATTCGCCCGAGGGGGTATGGTCATCGATAAAAAAGACAGTCGCTTGAAAGCCAATGAACTCCCGCCGCTGCTCCACCCAGCACTGCATTTGGCACCAGTCAAATTCGGCAGCCTGCCTCAGCTCCATCAGTGTTACCCCTTCGGCTGCGGCCATTAGTCGCGAGGAGTGCGTGAATCCCGTGGAGGAGACGACGACCATGTGGTCGATACCGGTGCGAGTACACTTATATATGAAAGCTTCCAGGTCGGGCACTCCAACGGGCCGTTTTCGGTCTCGGCACTCGATCGCACTGACCATCGTGTGATGACGTTGATGCCATGTGATTACGACATCGTGCTCGCGCAAACGGCCGGTGTCGCGGTCTGGCCTGCGGGCATTTCTTTCCACCTGCGCATGCTCGCTGTCGACCAGCGCACGTTCAAGTACGGCAACAAGATCGTTCAAAGCTTGGCCTGATCGTGCGTTAGCCATTCGGTTCGCTATTCCTTAGTCCCCGACCAGGAAGCGTCGGCGACGGTGACCATCAGGGTCGGCGGCGTCTTCGACAGGTCGAGGAGGAAAACCTCGGATCCGCTCGCATTCTGGATCGTGCTCATCGCCCGCGTCAGCGCGGTGTCGAAGGCCGGCAGGCGCGCATAATCGGACGTCACCCGCACCTTGTTCGGCCCGATCTTGGTGACGGTGAAGCGGACGCCGGAGCGCGAGGAGCCGCGCGCGTCGGAGATGACGTCTCCGAAATAGTTGCCCTGCGCCGTGTCGGCGAGATCGTGCCGGGGCACCGGCACCGTCCGCCCCGACGGGGCTGCGAGGACGGCGGCCGGCAACAGCAGGGCCGCCGCGAGCGGCGCGAGCAGGCGGCAGGTATGGCGCATCGGCATGGTGCATCTCCCCCTTGTGAAGGGGCAGCTTACATCAAACGGCGGCTGGAGTGCAGGTGCGCGGCGCCGATCGCGACGCTGGCGGCAGAGCGGCCAATCTCATGAAAAAAGGGGCAGGCGCCACGGACCTGCCCCCTTCATCGGCGCCGCGATCAGCCGACCGGATGGGCCTGCGCGCTCCGGGCTTCGGCGCGATCGGAGACGGCGTCGAGCACGGCGAGCCTCGCCTGCTGGACGGTCGCGATCGCATAATCCACGGCGATGGCGGCGCCCAGCCGCCGGTCGTCGTCGCTCGCATTGGCGAAGAAGGCCCGGTAGGCTTCCTTGCGCTCGCCGAGCTTGTCCTTCAGCCGCTGGCGGTCGCTTTTGACCTTCTCGCGAAACGCGACGAAGTCCGCGCCGCCTTTCTCGGCCGCCGCCTGCAGGTTCGATTCCAGCCGCTCCATCCGCTCGGAGAGGTTGGTGCGGATCTTGTCGCGGCGCGCGTCGAGCTTCTCGCGCGCCTCGGTCCGGACCGCTTCGGCATCTTCCTGGATGCGCTCGGCCAGGTCTTGCAATTCCGCGATGTTCGATGGGAGGGGGGTCATTGTTCATTCCTTCTCTTGGGATTAGGATAATGGCGCGTTCCCCGTCACGGAGGCGCGCGAACCCGTCCGGCAAAGATGCCGTGATTCATCGTTCAGCCTTTCCAGAATGGAAGCTCGGCGACGCCGTCACGCGAAGCCGAGAGCCGCGGTTAGGCCGGTTGTTTCCTCGGGCGCAATCGGGACAAACACCCAGAGGCAGGCCGGGAGGCGACAGACCGTGCGAAGACTTTGACCGGAAGCGCGAACGGCGACGGCCTGAGGGCGCTAGAAGACTGAATGCCTTGTCCCGGCGGGATGCGCAGGGCTGCTGCAAGGCCGCCAGACCTGCAGCGTCCGCTCCTCGCCCCAGAAGGGGATGGGCGGCAGGGTCGTTCCGCAATAGCCCGACTTGTGGGCGGCGAACCACCGCGCAGGGGCCGAGCGGTCGAAGGCCGGCCATGTCGGGCCCACGAACCAGGCCTTTTCGCGCTGCTCGGAGCTGAGGCGGGACCAGACCACGTCGGGCCAGGTCGGCGTGGCCGGGTTCAGCCAGGCGAGCACGGGCGGCCGCGCCCCGAGCACCGCGGCGACGCCCGGCCCCGTCCCCGACAGGTCGATGAGCAGAGCGCCTTGCGCGAGCCCCTGCGCCGCGCCGACGAAGTCCGCCGTCTCCTCGTCCACCCGGACGGTGCCGCGGGCGAGCGGGGGCGCGATCGGGATCTGCTGCGCGAAAACGGAGTCCGGCAGGCTGTAGGGATAAAAGGCGGCAAGCAGCAGGACGGCGGGGGGGCCGAGGACGGCCAGCGCCTGCGCGAGCCCCCTCCGCCACTGCGCCGGATCCGCCGAGGCCAAGACGAACAGCGCGAGGAAGGGGAAGGCCATGCTGAAATTGAGCTGGAACCATTGGTTGTTGAACGTGCCCAGCGCCACCGCCACGGGCGCCCCGAGCAGGAGCGCGATGACGGGCAGCCTGGCGTCCGGCCGATGTTGAAGCACGCCGGCATAGCCCGCCGCGATCAGCACCAGAGTGAGGCCGAGGAAATCGGGAATGTCGCCGTCGACCACGTCCGCAGCGGCATCCCGGACGTAGAAGAGGCTCAGCACAATGGCCGCAGAGCCCGCCCATGCGAACCAGCGCGTCCGGCGCAGCGCGAAGCTCAATGCCGCCGCGGCGGCGGCCGCGTTCAGGGCCAGCGGAACCTCGCGCCAGTCGCGCACCAGTTTGGCCGGCAATCCCAAGGGCGTGTTGGGGAGCGCGAGGATGTGCTGGCTGGCGACGATCCGCCGGACCAGGCCGGGTATCTCGGCCGGCGGCAAGAACAGCGAGATCAGGACCGCCCCGAGGAGGGGGGCGGCGATCAGCGGCAGGGCCGTGCGTGCGCGCCTCGACACCAACGCCGCGACCAGCATCGCCGCGATACCGATGGCGAACAAAGGCGGCTTCGAGAAGGCCGCCAGGCACAGCCCCGCCGCTCCGGCGACGGCCCCCAAAGCGCGGGTCACCGGCCGATCCGCGAACGCATTGAGGGTGCCGGCGACGATCAGCAGCGCCCCGACATTCGCCGCCGAATTGTAGCTCGGGGTGACGATCCACGGGAAGAAGATGGTCAGCGCGGCGGCGGCGCCATAAAGCGCCAAAAGCGCGCGACCTCGGCTCCCTCGCGAGAGCGACCAACCGAGAAACGCTCCGGCAGCCGCCGCGATCGCGAAACCGGCCAGGCGATAGGCCTGGAGATCGCCGCCGACCAGTTCGAACAAGGGGTGCAGCAGGGTGCCGAACGGCTGGTAGATCAGCGCATAGGCGTTGGGATCGCGCGTCCAGACCAGGTAGAAGATCTCGTCTGTCAGATCCAGGCCACGCCCGGAGCCGTAGACGAGCAGCCCGCCGCAGATCAGCAGCGACAGAATTACCCCGGCGAGCAGGATCGCGTTCGGCGGTAGGCGCCGCGCGATGCCCCACCGCGGTGCGGCGGTGTCGCGTTCCCGGGCCGGCGGTGGCGCTTGCTCGAGCTGCATGTCCCGAGACCCCTCCCCAGCGCAGCCGGCGCGGTCAAGCCCGGCGTTGCGCAGGGGCCGCAACTCAGTCGAGAGTCTTAGAGGATCTGCCCCAGCAGCTCGTCCACCCGCCGCTGCGCGTCCGCAAGCGCCTGGTCCACGCTCTTCGTGCCGGCGATCGCCGATGCCAGCTCCTCGCCGATCAGGCCTTGGATGGCGGACTGGCGTTGGACGTAGGGCGGGAGCTGCTCGCCGGTCTGCGCCAGGGGGGCGATGTCCTTGCGGTGGGGGAGGGACTGGAAGCGGGCGCTGTCGACCACCGCCTGGACTGCGGGGATGTGGCCAGTGCGCGCCCAGTCGAAATTGTGGCTGGCCATGAACTTGAGGAACCGCGCGATGGCGGCGCGCTGCTCGGGGGTGCGCTTGCGCTTCGGCATCACCCACGAATGGCCGTCGACGAAGCTGGAATCATGGCCCCAGAGGCGCGGATAGGGATAGACCTGATAGGCATGATAGAGCGGGCGGCCGGGCGTGTTCGCCTCCGCGTCGAACGAGCCGATCATCCAGGTGCCGACCGGAAAGATGCCGCCCTCGCCGTTCATGAAGCTGGCCAGCGCGGCGGGATTGTCCTGGTGATGGGTGGAGAGGTTCTCGACCTCGATGGTGCGGAACAGCTCGACGATCCGTTTCGCCTCGGGCGTACGCAGGCGGACATGGCGGGCGTCGGGGAAGATCACCGCATTCTGGGCGAGGAGGTAGGTATAGAGGTTGCGCACGTCGCTCGCCGGATCGTTGACCTCCGACTGGACCAGATAGGGCTTGCCGGTGCGCGCGCGGAACTGGCGGGCTTGCGCGAGCAATTCGTCGGGCGAAGTGGGGAGGATCGGCCGCCCGTCCTTCACCAGCCCCGCCTGGGCCATCAGCCGCATGTTGACGTGGAAGAGGCCGCCGATCGTGTCCCACGGCATGCCGTAGAAATGCCCGGCCTTGGTGACGCCGCGGCGGCCGGCGGCGGTGAAGGTCTCGGGCGGCAGCCCGGCCTGGCGCAGCGCGTCGTCGACCGGCTCGAGCAGGCCGCGGCCCTGATAATCGGAGATCATCGACTGGTGCATCGTCACCAGGTCCGGCGGGTCGCCGGCGGCGATCTGCGAGGTGAGCTGGGTGTAGCCGGGCCAGGCGACGATGTTGAGATCGAGGTCGATGTCCGGATTCTCGGCGCGGAAGCGGTTGAGCAGGGCGGTCATGATGCCGCACTCGCCTTCGGCCAAAGCGGGATCCGTGGTGCGGCCATAAGCGGCGTCGCACTCGCCGAAGAAGCGCTGGAGGCTGATCTTGGTGCGGTGACCGCCCGCATGACAGGAGCCGAGCGCGGCGGCGCCGGCCACGGCAAGCAGCAGCGCGCGGGCGCGTCTCACCGGACCGCCGTTCCCGCCATGGCGCGGACGATCTGCTTCTGGAACAGAATGTAGACGATGAAGATGGGGATGGAGGCGAAGATCGCCTGCGCCATCAGGAAGCCGAGCCCGCTCGTCTGCGCATAGTTCATCTGGGCGGAGGCGAGGCCGACGGTGAGGGTGAAGCGGTCGCTCCGCGTCGCCGAGATGAGCGGCCACCAATAATCGTTCCACGAGCCGAGGAAGGTGAACACGCCGAGCGTCGCCTGTGCCGGGCGCGTGAGCGGCAGCAGCACCTTCCAGAACAAGGTGAAGCGGGAGGCGCCGTCGAGCATCGCCGCCTCGTCCAGCTCGCGCGGGATGGCGCGGAAATATTGGGTCATGAAGAAGACGCCGAAGGACGAGCAGAGGCCGGGCAGGATGAGGCCGGGGTACGAATTGTGGAGGTGGAGCTGGGCGAAGAGCTGGTGGCGGGGCAGGATCACCGCCTGCTCGGGAATGGCGAGGCCGAGCAGGACGAACACGAACAAAGCGCGCTTGAACGGGAATTCGAGCCGGGCGAAGCCGTAGCCGGCGAGCGAGCAGAGAATGAGCACGCCCGCGGTCGTGCCGAGCGAGACGATCAGGCTGTTCAGCAGCCATTGGAATGTCGAGGAGCCGCGCAGGATCGCGGCATAATTGGCGAGCGTCCAGGGCGGGGAGAGGGCCGAGGCGCTGTCGCGCATCAAGGCTTCATTGGCCTTGATCGACAGCATGAGCGTCCAGAGCAAGGGCGCGGCCATGATCACGGCGCCGATGACGACACCGATCAACGCGGGCAGCGGCAGGCGGTCGCGGGGCGCGCTCATGACGCGGTCTCCCGCCGCGTGATCGCCCAATATTGGACGAAGGTGACGGCGAGGACGAGCAGGAACAGCAGTTCCGCCGCCGCCGCGGCATAGCCGAGCTCCCAGCGGCCGAAGGCGATCTCGTAGATCAGCAGCACGATCGGCCGCGAGGCGCCGCTGGGGCCGCCGGCGGTCAGCAATTGCGCCTGGCCGAAAATTTGCAGCTGCCCCGCCGTCTGCAGCATGACCACCAGCACGATCGTGCGGCGGAGGGAGGGGAGAGTGACCCGCCAGAGCGTCGTCCAGCGGCTCGCGCCGTCGAGCGCGGCGGCCTCGTAAATGTCGCCCGGGATCTGCTGGAGGCCGGCGAGGAAGATCATCATCGGCAGGCCGAGGCACCACCAGATGGTGGTGATGGCGAGCGCCGGGATGGTCAGGTTCGGGTCGCTGAGGAAGGGGATCGGGGCGTGGAAGACCTTCGCGATCAGGCCCGCGTCCGGCGTCAGGATGAAGCGCCAGATCAGGGTGACGATCGTCACCGACAGGACCGAGGAGGAGAAGAAGATGCCGCGGAAGATGGCGGCGGTCCGCGTGGCGCGGTTGAGGGCGAGGGCGAGTGCAAGCGCGAGGAGGGTGAGCGGCGGCACGATCAGCAGGGTCAGCTTGAACGTGTTCACCACCGCCTGCCAGAAGATCGGATCCGCCAGCAGCCGCGCATAATTGTCCAGCCCGACCCACTTCCGGCCGCCGAACGGATCGGCATTGTTGAAGCTGATGCCGATGCCGAGGAAGAGCGGGTAGATGAGCAGGAAGGCGTAAAGGACGAGGAACGGCCCGACAAAGGCATAGCCTTCGAAACGGCGGGCGCGGTTCATCTCCCCCTCCCCAGGGGGGAGAGGGTTGGGGTGAGGGGGCTCGGCGTCTCAGAATAAACTCCACCGCCGTACCCCCTCACCCTACCCTCTCCCCCCGGGGGAGAGGGAATTAGGAATAAGGGGTGCACGCGCTCCACCTTCATTCCGCCGCCGCGTGGTGGCCGGAGCCGTCGGGGCCGAACAGATGCGCAGCCGTGCCGTCGATCCTGAGCCCGACCTTGTCGCCGATGCGGACGCGGCTATTGCCTTCGTCTTCGGCGGTGATGGCCTCCCCGTCCGCCAGGCGGGCATAGACGAGCGTGCGTTCGCCGAGGCGCTCGACCAGGTCGACATTCGCCTGCGTGGTTGCATCGCCGTTGGCGACCGAGACGTGCTCCGGCCGAAGCCCGAGCTGGAGTCCGCCCTCCGGCAGCCCCGCGCGCGGCACGCGCGTCTGCACTTCCGAGCCATCGCCGAGGCGCACGCGGGCGAATTCGCCATCCTCCGGCACCAACGTCGCCGCCGCGAGCGTCATCGCCGGCGAGCCGACGAAGCGGGCGACGAAGGAGTTGGCAGGCCGGCTGTAGACCTCCATCGGCGCGCCGATCTGCTGGATGCGGCGGTCGTTGATCACCACGATCCGGTCGGCGAGGGTCATCGCCTCGGCCTGGTCGTGGGTGACGATGATGAAGGCGGCCTCGGTGCGCTGGCGCAGCTGGGCGAGCTCGACCCGGGTGCGCATGCGGAGCGCCGCGTCGAGGTTGGACAGGGGCTCGTCGAGCAGGAACAGCCTCGGCTGCTTGACGATGGCGCGGCCGATGGCGACGCGCTGGCGCTGGCCACCGGAGAGCTGGCCCGGTTTCCGGTCGAGCAGGGGCTCGAGCTCCAGGATCTTGGCCGCCTGCGCGACCCGCGCCTCGATCTCCGCCTTCGGCACGCGGGCGTTGCGCAGGCCGAACGCCATGTTCTCGCGGACGCTCATGTGCGGGTAGAGGGCGTAATGCTGGAAGACCATGGCGACGCCGCGCTCGCCCGGCGGCAAATTGTCGATACGCCGGCCCTCCAGCTTCACCTCGCCAGCGTCGAGCGTCTCCAACCCCGCGATGATGCGCAGCAGGGTCGACTTGCCGCTTCCCGACGGGCCGAGGAACGCGACGAATTCTTTCGACTCCATATCCAGGGAGACGCCGTCGAGCACGCGCGTTGGCCCGTAGGATTTGCGGACGTCGGTGAGTTCCAGGCTGGTCAAGCGCCTCTCCGGCCGCGGAAATTACACGTTTGGAACCGGCCCGCAACGGTCGAGTGAGGAATAAAGCAGATAAATGCGATTTTTCCGTCTTTACGCCTTCGATCCGCTCGCTAGTACCTGTTCGCGCGCGCCGTGACCGACATTCGCACCAACCCCTTCAGCATCGATGCCGCCGCCGAAGGCGAGGGGAGCAATATCGTCGTCGAAGGGCCGGGGGGCACGCGCACCTATGCGCTCGCCGCCGGCGAGCATCAGGATTATCTCGATTTCTTCGGCGCAATTGCCGCCGATTTCGGCACCCGCATGCCGCACGTCCATGCCGGACCGGCGCCCCTGCCGTCGCGCGAACCGGAGCCGGACTGGCAGCCGCTGATCACCGAGAATCTCGATCCCAGGATCCTCGCCGGCTATGGCGACCCGGCGGTGCTGAAGACCGATGACGGCTGGTATCTCGTCGCCACGTCCAACGACGCGCCCGACGCTTTCCCGATCCTCCATTCGCCGGATCTCCAGCGCTGGACCCACAAGGGCTTCGTCTTCCCGGAAGGCCAAGCCCCGGACTGGACGGCGCAGGGGCGCCGGGTCGCCGATTTCTGGGCGCCGGAAATGGCGAAGGTCGGCGACGAATATTGGCTCTGCTACACCGCCCGGCAGCGCTCGAACGTGCTCGCGATCGGCCTCGCCAGGAGCGACAGCCCGCTCGGTCCTTGGCGCGATCTCGGCCGGCCGCTGCTGAGCCACGGCGGCGTCAACACGACCGGCCTCGCCGACGATCCCGACCGGCCGCTGATGAGCGGCGGCGTCATCGACGCCCACATCTTCATCGACGCGAATGGAGACCGCTACCTCTTCTGGAAGCTCGATACGAACGGCGTCTGGCCGCGCCCGCTCGCCGGCCTGCTGCGGCGCAAGCCCGAGCTGATCGATGCCTTGTTCGAAAGCGAGACCGACCGCCGCACCGCCGCCTTCGCCGCCGCCATCCAGCCCTGGGCGAACGGGCGGAGGCCGATGGAGCGCTTCTTCCTCATGCAGCCGTTGATCGAGGCAGTGCTCGACAATTGGCGGCGGGTACTGCGCGTGCTCGAAGGCTGCGACGAAGCCGGCCCGATCCTCGCCGCGATGCAGACTCCGATCCACGCGCAATTGCTGGCGCCGGACGGTGCCTCCTTCATCGGCGCGCCCAAGATCGTCCTGACCAACGATCTCGACTGGGAAGGCCATCTGATCGAAGGGCCGTGGGTGACGCGGCAGAACGGGCGCTACTGGCTCTTCTATGCGGGCAACGATTTCGGGACGCCGGCTTACGGAATCGGCGTCGCCGTCGCCTACCATCCGCTCGGGCCCTATCTGAAGCAGCCAGAGCCGCTGCTGCGCTCGACGCCGAGCTGGTGGGCGCCGGGCCATGCTTCGGTCGCGGATGGGCCGGGCGGCGAGCCGCGGCTCTTCTTCCACGCTTATTTCCCCGGCAGCGGCGGCTACAACGAATTCCGCGCCCTCCTCACCGCGCGCCTGCATTTTGGCAAGGACCGGGTGGAGCTTCTCTGATCAATCGCCGTCATGCCGGGCTCGATCCGGCATCCACCTTTCCTTGCGGCGGATGGGAACGAAGGTGGGTCCCGGGTCAAGCCCGGGATGACGGATGCTACGCGGTTGGCTCTCCGTTAGCCGCTCAGAACGGTCCCGTGCCGTTGGGCGTGCCGAGCCCGGTCGGGCCGTCATAGCCGACCTTCGCGGTGCAGAAATAGGTGCTGCCGCTGCAGCGGCCGTTGGAGCCGCTGGTCACGTCGTTCAGCTCGCCCGGATTCTGGTAAAGGCTGGACGCGCCGTTCTGCGTGTGGCCGGTGACGCCATAAATGCCGGCGACCAGGGGCGCCGCGACGCTGGTGCCGCCGAACACCAGCCAGGCTGAGCGCCGCGCGGAGCTGGGGCCGTAGACGGCGACGCCGGTATTGGGATCGGCGACCGCGGAGACGTCCGCCTCCATCCGACGTGAGCAGGACGGATCCGTCTGCCAGGTCGGCTTGGTGTAGATGGCGCTGCAGCCGCTGCCGCCGCCGCTCCATACGGTCTCGGTCCAGCCGCGGGCGTTGGCGGCGCGGACGAGGTGGGTGCCGCCGACCGCGACGACGTGCGGCGAAGTGGCGGGGAACTCGACGCCGTAGCCGCTGTCGCCGGTCGAGACGGTCACCGCCTTGCCGGGCTGGTTGTAGGACGGCTCGTAGGTCTGGCTGCCGCTTTCGCCGCCGCCATAGGAATTGGAGATCGCGACGACGCCGGACAGGCCACCCGCGGTGCGGACTGCGGCGGCCAAATTGGCGAAGCTGGCGCTGGTCGCCTCGACCAGCACCAGCTTGCAGCCGGGGCACATGGCGCTCGCCATGTCGAGATCCAGCGCCGATTCCTGCGCCCAGCCGGTATTCTGGGCTGGGTAATTGCTCTGCTGGCCGCTCTGGTTGAGCTTGCGGAAGCAGCCGTTCGCGGTGGTGCACGCCGGCAGGCCGAATTGGGCGCGATAGACCGCCAGATCCTGTTCGGCATTGGTGTAGCCATAGGCATCGACGATGGCGATCGTCGACGTGCCGTCGGTGGTGATGTTGTAGGCGGACCGGAGGTCGGCGGGGCCGAAGCCGGACGGCACCGCGTTCGGCGTCGCCTGGGCGTCGACTTCGACGCCCTGTCTGTCGGTCACCACATGCGCATGGCAGCGCGCCTGGTCGCCAAGCGCGCCGCGGGCGCAGACCGCCCGATGAAAGAGCGGTCCGTTCCTTTCGACCAGATCCTGCATCCGTTGCGAAATCTGGCCGCCAAGCTGCTCCAGCTGGTCGAACTGGGCAGCCGGGGCGGCGGTCGGGCTGCACATGAGGGCGATGAAAATCAGTCCTGTCGTCCGGCCACGCATGGAATTTCCCCTGTCGCGAATCGGGATGATCGCGGTGCCGGATTCTGCCACCGAACGAGGGGCCGGGGCCATCCACGTTTGGGGGGAGGCGGCCGACCTAAAAGGGGAGGAGCGGGCCCCGCGGCAGGCAGGGCCCGCTCCCTTTCAGCGCCTCAGAACGGGCCGGTGCCGTTCGGCGTGCCGAGGCCCGTCGGGCCGTCATAGCCGGCGCCCGCGGTGCAGAAGTAGGTGCCGCTGCAGCTGCCGTTGCTGCCGCTGGTCACGTCGTTCAGCTCGCCGGCATTTTGGTAGAGGGTCGCGGCGCCGGTCGGCTTGTGGCCGGTGACGCCGTAGATGCCGCCGATCAGCGGCGCGGCGACGCTGGTGCCGCCGAACACCATCCAGCCGGACCGGATCGAGCTGGTGGGCCCGTAGACGGCCACCCCGGTGTTCGGGTCGGCGACCGCGGAGACGTCGCCTTCCATCCGCATCGCGCACTGGGCGTCGGTCTGGAAGCTCGGCTTCGCGTAGACGGTGCTGCAGCCGCTGCCGGCGGAGGTCCACGCCGTCTCGCTCCAGCCGCGGGCATTACTGGCGCGGACGAGATGGGTGCCGCCGACCGCGATCACGTGCGGCGAGGAGGCCGGGAACTGGACGCCGTAGCCGCTGTCGCCGGTCGAGACGGTGATCGCCTTGCCCGGCTGGTTGTAGGCGGATTCGTATGTCGTGGTGCCGGCTTCGCTGCCGCCATAGGAGTTGGAGATCACCGTCACGCCCGCGATCGAGCCGGCGGTGCGGACGGCGGTGGCGAGATTGGCGTAGCTGGCGCTGCTGGCTTCGACGAGCACGATCTTGCAGCCCGGGCACATGGCGCTGGCCATGTCGAGGTCGAGCGCGGTTTCCTGCTCCCAGCCGGTATTCTGGGCGGGATAGCTGCCCTGGACGCCATTCTGGTTGAGCTTCTTGAAGCAGCCATTGGCGGTGGTGCAGGCCGGCAGCCCGAACTTCGCGCGGTAGGTGCCGAGATCCTTCTCGGCATTGGTATAGCCATAGGCGTCGACGATCGCGATTGTGGTCGAGCCGTCGGTGGTGATGTTGTAGGCGGCGCGCAGGTCGGCCGGGCCGTAGCCGGACGGCGCGGTGCCCGTGGCGTCCGGCGCCGCCTCGATCTCCACGCCCTGCGCGTCGGTGACGACATGTGCGTGGCAGCGGGCGGTGTCGTGCGGATTGCCGTGGCCGCAGACGGCCTTGTGATAGACGTTGCCGCTCCTCTCGGGCGGTTCCGCGCTGGCCGATACCGCGATAGCGCCGCAGACGAGCGCAAAGGCCGCAAGCCCCCATTTTCTCAAGTGCATAGCATCCCCTTCCATGGACGGTCAGGACGACCGCAAACGAGATGCTGACACTGATTTTCTAAAACGCAAGCAGTGACTTAGCCGAAATGGGAGAATTCATGCGGCGGCGATTGCGAAAATCGCGATCTGCGTCCGCCAATTCGCCACTATTCGCTGAGGGGCGTGATCTTTAGATGCGGTGCCTGGCTGCCGGTCAGCCGGCATTCGTAAGAATAACGCATGTTAATGACGTGCGCTGGCGTCAGCTCGCCCGCGTGTGCCGGCGGCTTCGTCAGCACGTTCGCCGTGCCGCTCAAGACGAGATGGCGGCCCGAGCGGCGGAATTCCGCCACGGAAAAGTCGGAGATCTCGCCGCCGGTCTTGCGGGCGAGGCCGGCGCGGCATTGCCGCTCGGCACGAGCGCGCGCGGGGTCGCTGGCCCTTTGCGGCATGTCCGAGGCGAGGAATGCGGCCCCGAGCAAAAAGATCATGATCGCCTCCCGACGCCGCGCGCCCAACTCCGCGGCGCCCTCCTACGCCGCAATCGAGCGCGACTGAAGCGCGCCGCGATCCTCACCTGAATTGGGTCCGCCGTGCAACACTTATGATAAATCTTACAATTGGGTTGTCTCCGCAGGGGCGCATGGATTATGTCGCAAGCGTTACGGGCCCCGTCAGAGGGCCGCTCAAGATAGCCCGGGGAGGCCTTTTGATATGCGCGTGAAGACTCTCGTCCTCGGTTCCGCGTCGTCCATCATTCTCGCTTTGGCCGCCTCGCCGGCCTGCGCCCAGAACACGCCGCCTTCCGGCGGCCCCGGCACGACGGCGGGCGCGACCCCGACCGACGCCAACGCCGCGCCGCCGGGAGCGGCGAGCCAGACCAGCGCCAGCCCAGATGCCTCCGTTGCCAGCGATACCGAGCCCGCGATCGTCGTCACCGGCCTGCGCCGCAGCCTTCAGTCCGCCGAAGGCATCAAGCGCACTTCCCCCCAGATCGTCGACGCAGTGGTTGCGGAAGACATCGGCAAGCTTCCCGACATCACGGTGTCGGACACGGCGGCGCGTATCCCCGGCGTGCAAGTCGAACGCGCCGGCGGCGAAGCGAACCGCGTTCTCCTGCGCGGTTTGGACAACACCTATTATACAACGACGTACAACGGCCGCGAGCTGTTCACTGCCGAGACGCGCTCCGTGGCGCTGCAGGATTTCCCGGCGAGCGCGATCTCCGCAATCGAAGTGTTCAAGACGTCGACTGCGAACCTCGTCGAACCGGGTATTGCAGGGCTCGTGAACGTCCGCTCGCGCCGTCCGTTCGACTTCGCCGGGTCAGAGATTTCGGGTTCCGTGTGGGGGTTGCACCCGAACCAGTCGCGCGACAACTCGGTCAACGCAAATCTGCTGCTGAGCGACCGCTGGGAAATGGGAGGCGGAGAGTTCGGCGCCCTGATCAACTTCTCCTACACCCGGCTGCATTACAAGGATTCCGTCCGCCGCCACGGCTTCTTCATCGCCGACCTCGCCGGCGGACGCTCGCCCGATTTTCCCGAGATCCACTACAATGAGGGGGACCGTTGGCGGCCGTCGGTCAACGGCGCGTTGCAATACCGCAACGGCCACCTCGAGCTCTATGCCGAGGGGCTGTGGCAGGGCTATAGAGAGCGGCAGCTCGACAGCATGTGGGCGCAGCCGCTGTGGGGCGGCGCGAGCTATTCGAACCTCACCTTCCGCCCCGGCACCAACGAGATCGTGAGCGGCACCGTCTTCGGCCCCGGCTCCTGCTGCGGAGTCGATGGCGAGGCGTGGGGTTTCAAGGGCGCGACGCATCGGCAAACGGATACCTACCAGTTCGCGGCGGGGGGCAGCTACGATGCGGGTCCGCTGCGCATCACCGCGGATGTCGCACACACGTCCAGCCATTTTCAGCTTCGTACCGAAAGCGTCGACTATCAGATCGACACGCACAATTACGAGGTCGACTGGTATACCGGCTATCCGGGCAGCGATCGCGGGCCGACATTCAAGGTGGTGGGCCTGGATCCCACGAATCCCGCGAATTATCAGTATCGCGGCTGGTTCGAGGACTATCACGACCCCCACGGCAAGGACTGGCAGGGCCGGCTCGATTTCGAGTTCGACCCGCATCTGGACTTCATCCCGAAGATCCAGTGGGGCATAAGATACGTCGACCGCGACACGGCCGACTATGGCGGCTCCTTCTACTGGGACGCGCGGCACCTGAACCCGGCGGTGCCGATTTCAGCGGTGCCATTGGTCTATACGCTGATCCCCCCCGCCTTCCACGGCGACAGCAATGCGCCCTATCCGACGAGCTGGCTGGCGCCGACATACGACAGCATCTGGAACAATCTCGTCGCGTTCCGGCAGTATAACATCAACCTGGTGGGCGGCGGGTCCGTCAACGGTCCGCCTATCAATCCCGCCAACACGTACAGCATCAACGAGAAATCCCTGGCGGGCTACGGACAGCTGGACTTCAAGTTCGACGCGGGATCGACCTCGTTCGACGGCATTGTCGGCCTGCGCGTGGTGAGGTCTGACGACACCATCCATGGCACCCTGACCGAACTCACGGGCGCGACGCCGATCAGCGTCAAGAATCGCTATACCGACTGGCTGCCGAACGCGAACCTCAACGTCCACTTGGGCAGGGACTGGATCTTCCGCCTCGCAGCGACGAAGACGCGCACCCGGCCGAGGTTCCAGGACCTCAATCCGGCGCTGTCGCTCGCGCCGCCGATTACCGGTTGCAGCGCCCAGACGACGTGTATCCGCGCCGGCTCGGGCGGCAACCCGTTCCTCAAGCCGTTCACCTCGGAGAATTACGACGCGAGCCTCGAATATTATTTCTCACGGACCGGCTACGCGACGATCGGCGCCTTCCATCGCGACATCAAGGGCTTCATCGAATCGCAGATTTTCAGCTATCCCGACCCATCGGCGCCGGGGGTGACGCTGCAAATCAGCGGGCCGGTCAACACCGAGAAGGGCAAGATCGACGGGTTCGAAGCGCAGGTCCGCACCTTCTTCGACTGGGAATTCGTGCCGGGTTGGGCACACGCATTCGGCATCGACGCCAACGTAACGCACATCAATGCGCGCGCGGACTTCAGGCCACTCAACACATTTACCGTTCGCTTGCCGATCCAGGACGTTTCAAAGTGGAATTACAACCTGACCGGCATGTTCGAGCAGGGCCCGCTGTCCGTGCGCCTGTCCTATAGCTGGCGTGGGGTTTATCCCGAAGGCGGACTCGCGAACAATGGCGGCTACACGCTGCAGGGACGCGCCCATCCGTCGCCGCGGCTGGATCTGTCGGCCAGCTACAATGTGTTCGACAAGCTCACCTTGTTCTTCGACTGGACAAATATGGTCGGCCGTCCTTTCACGTCGGACATCGTGCGGACGAACTATAACGGGTCGAGCGTTGCCTCGACCGAAATCTTCCCGATGGTCGTGCGTTATGAAGAACGGATCATCTCGGCCGGCATCCGCTTCAATTTCGCGGGGCCTAAGCACTAAGGTGCGCCGGGTCGGACAACGGCCCGGTGGCCACCGGCCCCAAAAACCGGTTAGTGAACAGGTGCGGTAGCGGGGCGCCCCGTTACCGCACGTCTGGGCAGCCGTCATGACTCACCATTCCATCCGCAAGATCGTCATCGTCGGCGGCGGAACCGCCGGGTGGATGGCGGCCGCCGCTTTCTCCGCGCTCCTCGAAAAGGGGGCGTTCGAGATCGCGCTGATCGAATCGGACGAGATCGGCACGGTCGGCGTCGGCGAGGCCACGATCCCGCCGCTGATGGCCTTCAACCACATGGTCGGCATCGCCGAGGACGAGTTCCTCGCCGCAAGCCAGGGCACGTTCAAGCTCGGGATCGAGTTCGTCGGCTGGGGCGCGCCCGGCGAGCGGTATTTCCACCCGTTCGGGCCGCACGGGCAGGATTATCGCGGCGTGCACTTCCATCAGATCTACCTTCGCGAATCGAAGCGCCGCACGCTTCCGGATATTCGCGAATGGTCGATGAGCGGGGCTGCCGCCGAGCTTGGGCGCTTTGCCCGACCGGCCCCCGATTCGCCGATGCCGCTGCCGCAGCTCAGTTACGCCTTCCATTTCGATGCGGGGCTGTATGCGCGATTCCTCCGCAACCGGTCGGAGCAGAACGGCGTGCGAAGACTCGAAGGCAAGATCGTCGATGCGACCCTGGACGGCGAAACCGGCCATGTCGCATCCGTGAAGCTCGCCGACGGCCGCACCATCGAAGGAGAGCTCTTCATCGACTGCTCCGGCTTCCGGGGTCTTCTCATCGAGGAGAAGCTCAATACCGGCTATGAAGACTGGAGCCGCTGGCTTCCCTGCGACCGTGCGATCGCCGTGCAAAGCGAGCTTGCGGGCCCGCCTGATCCCTTCACCCGGTCCACGGCGCGTGCGGCGGGTTGGCAGTGGCGCATCCCGCTCCAGCACCGGATGGGAAACGGCCTAGTCTATTCCAGTTCGCACCTCGCGCGCGCGGCCGCCGAGGAGCTGCTGCTTGCAAATCTCGAGGGCACTCGACGGACCGAGCCCCGGCACCTGTCCTTCACGACCGGGCGGCGGCGCCTCGCCTGGAACGCGAACGTGGTCTCGCTCGGGTTGTCGAGCGGGTTCGTCGAGCCCCTCGAATCGACCAGCATCCATCTCGTCCAGAGCGGCATCGCCAAGCTGCTGGCCCTGTTCCCGGACCGGCGCTTCGATCCGGTCGAACGCGAGGAGTATAACCGGCAGATGCAGGACGTCTTCGAGGACGTCCGGGATTTCATCATCCTCCACTACAAGGCGACGCGGCGGGATGATTCCGACTTCTGGAATTATTGCCGCACGATGGACGTGCCGGACAGCCTCGCCTGGAAGCTCGAGCTCTGGCGCGGCAAGGGCCGTCTGTTCCGGGAGGGGCGCGAGCTGTTCGGGACCGCGAGCTGGGTCGCCGTGCTGCTTGGCCAAGGCATCGTGCCCGAGGATCATGAGCCCGCCGCCAACGCGCTGGATCCCGCCATGATCGCCGACGCGCTCGACAGAATGCGCTTGAGCTACCGGCGCACGGCCGAGCACATGCCGCGGCATGGCGATTTCATCGCGAAAGCCTGCCCCGCGTCTGCGGAATAGGCGGCTTCTCCGCGCCGGCCTCAATGAGCGGGGCGCAGGCTCTCGCCGACGGCGGGCTTGCCGTCCTTCCAGA
This sequence comes from Allosphingosinicella sp., assembly GCA_036269695.1. Lineage (GTDB taxonomy): Bacteria > Pseudomonadota > Alphaproteobacteria > Sphingomonadales > Sphingomonadaceae > Allosphingosinicella. The sequence goes on from DATBDY010000055.1 coordinate 90,884, forward strand.
TCAGCGGCGCGACATAGAGGTAGCGCGCCTGGTCGAGCGGCCGGCAGCCGGAATCCGCCGACCAGGCATGGAAGGCGATGAAGCGGCGGCCGCCATAATCGAAGATCGCCTGGTGCCCCGGCCCGCTGAGGCAGCCGAGCGATCCGGAGAAGCTGTAGAGGATCGGGTCCTTCGCCGCCGTGCAGGGGCCGGTGGGCGAGGCGCAGGTCGCATAGCCGATCGCATAGGGCGAAAGCCTGGCCTCCTTCGGCCAGCCGTAAAAGCCGCCGGAAAAGAAGAGGACGTACTGATTGTCGATCCGGGTCATCGACGGCGCCTCGACGACGTCCTCCTCCCAATTGTTGTGGACGCTGCGCAGCAGCTCGACCGGATCTCCCGCCAGCGAGAGCCCGTCCGGCGCCAGCTTCTGCGCCCAGAGCCCCGCCGGCTTGGCGACCGCATTCCCGTCATTCTTGAAATAGAGAATGAGGCTGCCGTCCGCGTCGCGAAAGGCGTCGGGATCGATCGAGCCGCCGAGGTCGAGCTGGCAGACGAGCGGCGCGGTTTCGTCCGAGCGGAACGGCCCGGCGGCATCGGCCGCGACCGCCGCGCCGATGCACTGGCGGCCGCTCTTGCGGTCGCTCGCGGTGAAATAGAGGACGAAGCCGTTCCCGGCCTTGAGCACCTCGGGCGCCCAGGTCCGCCCGCCTCTCGCCCAGGCAGGCAGGGTGGGCAGCGCGTCGTGCGGCTTGCCGTCGGGATCGCGTAAAATCTCCCAATGGACGAGGTCTCGCGATATGGCGGTCTGGACGTTGACATGGCCGCCCCACGGGTTGGTCGAATAAGCGAGGAAGCGATTGGCGTCGGGCAGCACGAACGGATCGGCGAAATCGGAGCGCAGCACCGGCACGAACGGTTCGGGGGTCGCGGCCGGCGCTGGCGTGACGGCGAAGGCAGCCGCGGCGAGGCAGGCGCGCGCGGCGAGGCTTAGGGCGAAGCGAAGGCGTTTCGGCACGGCGGGGTTCCTTGTTCCGGCACCCTTATTATCATATCAATCATATCAGCAAAGGGCCGAGCACATCGGCCGGAGCGGAAGGGGGCTTTCATGCGAACAGGGAGATGGGCGATGATCCTGGCGGCGGCCGGCCTGGCTGGCTCGGCACAGGCGGCGAGCATCTCGCGGGCGCCGTTCGGAACGCTGCCGGACGGGCAGAAGGTCGAGGCGATCACCCTCGCCAATTCGCGCAAGATGTCGGTGCGGATCATCACCTACGGCGCCTCGATCCAGTCGGCGGTCGTGCCGGACCGGCATGGCCAGCTGGCCGACGTCGCGCTCGGCTATCCGACGCTCGACAAATACCTCGAATGGCCCGCCTTCTTCGGCGCGACCGTCGGCCGCGTCGCCAACCGCATCGCCCTAGGCCGCTTCACCCTCGACGGCCATACCTACCAGGTGCAGGTCAATAACGGCCCGAATGCGCTGCACGGCGGCCCCAAGGGGTTCGACAAGCAGAATTGGCAGGTGGTCGAGGTGAAGGACGGGCCGAGCGCCAGCGTGACGTTGCGGCTGGTCAGCCCCGACGGCGACATGGGTTTCCCCGGCACCCTCACCGCCACCGCCACGTATGCGCTGAACGAGAAGGACGAGCTCTCGGTCGAGTACAAGGCGACGACGGACCGGCCGACGATCGTCAACCTTTCCAACCACGCTTATTGGGATCTCGCCGGCGAAGGTTCGGTGGAAGGGGCGATGGGCCATCTGCTGACCATCCCCGCCGAAACCTATTCGCCGACCGACGCGACCGCGATCCCGACCGGCGAGTTCCGGCCCGTCGCCGGCACCGTCTTCGACTTCCGCCATCCGACGCCCGTCGGCGCGCGCGTGCGCGACGCCTCGGACCAGCAGATCGTCTTCGGCCGCGGCTACGATCATAATTGGGTGATCGCCCGCGGCCTCGCGCCGGAGCCGCGGCTGCTCGCGCGGGTCGAGGAGCCGAAATCCGGCCGGGTGATGGAGATCTTCTCCAACCAGCCGGGCCTCCAATTCTATTCCGGCAATTTCATGGACGCGACCACGTCGGGCAAGGCGGGCAAGCTCTATCGCGAGGGCGACGCGCTCGTGCTGGAGCCGCAAATGTTCCCCGACACGCCGAACCATCCGGACTTCGGCTCGATCCGGCTCGATCCCGGCCAGACCTACCGCAACATCATCATCTGGCGCTTCTCGATGAGCGCGGCCCGGTGATGAAGGCGGCCGCCAAGCTCTTCGCAATCGCCGCCTTGCTGGCAGCGCCCGTCCAGGCATTCGCCGCGCCGCCGGCATCCGTCGCCGCGCCCGCCGAAGCGCAGCGCTGGACGGCGGCGCAGGCGAACGCCTGGTCCGCGAAGCAGCCGTGGCTGACCGGCGCCAATTTCATTCCCGCCGACGCGATCAACGAGCTCGAAATGTGGCAGGCCGCCACGTTCGATCCCGCCGAGATCGACCGCGAGCTCGGCTGGGCGCAACGCGAGTTCGGGATGAACACCATGCGCGTCTTCCTCCACGATCTCGCCTGGCAGCAGGATCCGGAGGGGTTCAAGCGGCGCATCGACCAGTTCCTCGCCATCGCCGCGCGCCACAATATCCGGCCGGTGTTCGTCCTGTTCGACAGCTGCTGGGATCCGAACCCGAAGATCGGGTCGCAGCATCCGCCGATCCCCGGCGTCCACAATTCCGGCTGGCTGCGCAGCCCCGGCCGCGCCGTGCTCATGGACCCGGCGCAGGAGGGACGGCTGCGCGCCTATGTCGAGGACGTGGTGGGAAGCTTCGCCGGCGATTCCCGCATCCTCGCCTGGGACGTGTGGAACGAGCCCGACAATCTCGGCGGCGGCGCTTACGGCTTGCCCGAATTAGGGCCGGAGGAGGCGCGCGTCGCCCATTTATTGCCCCGGGTCTTCGCCTGGGCGCGCAGCCGCCATCCGGCCCAGCCGCTGACCAGCGGCGTCTGGAAGGGCGACGACTGGTCGCCGGGCGCGAAGCTCGGCGCTATCCCGCGCGTGCAGCTCGAGCAGTCCGATATCATCAGCTTCCACGATTATGGCTGGCCGGAGCAGTTCGAACGGCGGGTGGCGCAATTGAAGGGCTGGGGCCGTCCTTTGCTCTGCACCGAATGGATGGCGCGCGGCGCCGGCTCGACGGTCGACACGGTGCTGCCGGTCGGGCGGCGCGAGAATGTCGGGATGATCAACTGGGGCTTCGTCCAGGGCAAGATCCAGACCTGGCTCCCTTGGGACAGCTGGGATCGGCCTTACACGATGAAGCCGCCGACCATCTGGTTCCACGACCTCGTGAAGCCCGACGGCACGCCCTATCGCGAACGCGAGGCGGAGATTTTCAGGAATTTGCGGGCATCGGCCAGCCGCTGATTTCGTCATGCCGGACTTGATCCGGCACTCATGAACACGGAAGCAGCCAGCCTGTCGAGGCAGCGTTCATGGGTTCCGGGTCGAGCCCGGAACGACGTTTACTTCGCGGGCTCCCGGTCCCGCTCCCGCTCGACCCGCTCGATGACGACCATCACGTCGGCGACGATGGTGTGCATGCAATCGTGCGCGCGCCCGGCGTCGCGAACGCGGATCGCCTCGAGGACGGCGCGGTGGGCGGGGAGGCTGGCGCGGTGGGCGTTGAAGCTGGCGTTGAAGCCGGCGAAGCGGTTGCTGAAGCGGATCGAGGTCCGGAGCGCCGTCGCCACCAAATCGTGGAACTGGCGATAGAAGGGATTGCCGCTGGCATCGAGGATGGCGATGTGGAAAGCGATGTCGGCATCGAGCGCATCGTCTTCGTCGCGCTCCGCCGCTTCCATCCGTTCGTAGCCCGCCTGGATGGCCGCGACCGCCTCTTCGTCGGCGGCGCCGGCGGCGAGCGCCGCTGCGGCGGGTTCGATGGCGATGCGCAGCTCGCAGAACTGGCGGAGCAGCTCGATCGAGAATTTGCGCTCGAGCAGCCAGCGCAGCACGTCGGGATCAAACAAATTCCAGGACGAGGGCGGCTGGATCGTGGTGCCCTTGCGGGGGCGGGCGGTGAGCAGGCCCTTGGCGGTCAGCATCTTGACCGCCTCGCGGGTGACCGAGCGGCTGACCTCATGCTCGATCGCGAGCTCGGCCTCGGTCGGGAAACGCGTCTTCTCGTAATGGCCGGTGACGATGGCGCGGCCGAGCGCGTCGAGCATGGCGAAGGTGAGGTTGCGGCCGAATCCGTCGGGCGACCGGGCCGCGCCGACCGACGGGGACGCGCCCCTCTCCCTCTCCCCGCTGGACATGCTCATTTAATCATATAATTCCTGAGGCGAAACGGCAACCTTGCCGCACAAGACCGCCCCCGGCAAAGAGGGGCCCCGGGGGAGGACCGCACGTGCAGCTCGCCACGATCGATATCGTCGTCGTCATTGTCTATGCGATCGCGATCTTCCTTCTCGCCCAATATGTGAGCCGCGAGAAGGCCGGGCACCAGAAGGACACGTCGGATTATTTCCTCGCGTCGAAGAACCTGCCCTGGTGGGCGATCGGCGCCTCGCTCATCGCCGCCAACATCTCGGCCGAGCAGATCGTTGGCATGTCGGGCTCCGGCTATGCGATCGGCCTCGCCATCGCCTCCTACGAATGGATGGCGGCGGCGACGCTTTTGATCGTCGGCAAGTTCTTCCTGCCGATCTTCCTCAAGAACGAAATCTACACGATGCCGCAATTCCTGAGGCGGCGTTACGGGCGGTCGCTGCCGATCCTGATGGCGATCTTCTGGCTCGCTCTTTACGTCTTCGTGAACCTCACCTCGATCATCTGGCTCGGCTCGATCGCGGTGAACAAGGTAGCGGGCATCGACCAGAATTTGGCGCTCGTCATCCTCGGCGCCTTCGCTCTGCTCTACCAGATCCGCGGCGGCCTCAAGGCGGTGGCGCTCACCGACATCGTCCAGGTGACCTTGCTGGTGCTCGGCGGCCTCGTCGTCGCCTTTCTCACCCTCAGCAAGATCGGCGGCGGCGCCGGCTTCGTCGCCGGCTTCGGCAAGCTGATGCACCAGGCGCCGGACCATTTCCGGATGATCCTCCACAAGGGCGATCCGCACTACATGGACCTGCCGGGCCTGTCGGTGCTGATCGGCGGCATGTGGATCGCCAACCTCAGCTATTGGGGCTTCAACCAGTATATCATCCAGCGCGCGCTCGCCGCGAAGAGCCTCGACGAGGCGCAGCGCGGCGTTTTGTTCGCTGCGTTCCTGAAGCTGCTGATGCCGCTGATCATCGTGCTGCCCGGCATCGCCGCGGTGATGCTGGCGCCGGGCCTTCCGAAGCCCGACGAAGCCTATCCGACGATGATGCGGCTGCTGCCGACCGGCCTGCTCGGCCTCGTCTTCGCCGCCCTGATCGCGGCGATCATCGCGTCCACCGCCTCGAAGATCAATTCGATCGCCACCATCTTCACCCTCGACCTCTACGCCAAGGCCCGCGGCGACCGCACGCGAGCGGAGAATGCCGAAGGGACCGCCGGCGAGGAAAAGCATTTGGTGCTGGTCGGCCGCGTGGCCGCGATCGTCGCCATCGTCATCGCCATCCTGGTGGCGCGGCCGCTGGTCGGCGCGTCGGAGCAGGCCTTCCAGTTCATCCAGGAGTTCACCGGCTTCTTCACGCCGGGGATCACGGTCATCTTCCTCCTCGGCCTGTTCTGGAAGCGCGCGAATGAAGCGGGCGCCTTCGCGGCCGCGGTGGCGTCGGTGGCGCTGTCGGCTTTGTTCAAATTCGCCTGGGCGAGCCTGCCCTTCATGGACCGGATGGGCGTCGTCTTCCTGATTTCGCTCGCCTTGGCGGTGGTCATCTCTCTGGTGACGCCGGCGCGCCCGGGCGCCGACACCATCGACACCGCGAACGTCCGCTACGCCACCCGCACCGGCTTCAACATAGGCGCGCTCGGCGTCGTCCTGATCCTGATCGCCCTCTACGCCACCTATTGGTGAGATCCGGCCGGAACGAGGGCCGCTGAGCGGCTGCCGCGCGCTTCCGCCGCGGCATACAGCAGCTGTTTGCGGAGACCGGCGCCCGCGAGGTGCCGGTCGACATCCTCGCAGCCCTCGCGAACGAGCTGCTTCCTGATCTCCCGCATATGGCGGTAGCGGCCCGAGCGCGCGAGCTCGAACGCCCTCTCGACCGTCGGTTTCCTGAGTGCGTCCCTCACATTGTGCCAACGGCTCGACGCCGCGCCGGTTCTGAAGTTTGACGCCGGTCAAGCCGCGGGATCGTACGGCGCTTGCGAGGCGCAACGGAATCCGCTTTCTCCCGTTCCTCGATCGTGCGGTTGACGGGACTCGAATTGGCCACGGGCATGAAGGACGGCGACCGGGACATCGTCGAGAAGCTGCCGCTCTTTCTCGGCCTGGACGGCGCGCAGATCGACAGGCTGCTGGAAGGCGCCTCCATCCAGCGCTGCGCCCCCGGGACGATCCTCTTCCAGGAGGGCGAGGCGGCGCAGCATTTCCCGGTGCTGGTCAGCGGCCTCGCCGAGCTCACCAAGGTGGAGGGCCGCAAGGAATGCGGCGTGCTGATCCTGTCGGCGGGCGACGTCTTCATGCCGGCGGCGGCCCTCTACGACGAGCCCTATCTCACCTCCGCGCGCATCCTCACCAACGCCCGCGTGCTGTGCCTCGAAATCCCGGCGGTGCGGCGCGAGCTGGCCGCCTGTGCCGCCTTCACCGCCAGGATCCCCCGGATCATGGGTGGGCAGTGGCGGATGGCGGTCCGCCACATCCTCGATCTCAAATGCCGCAGCGCGGCGCAGCGGCTCGCCGCCTTCCTGCTGCGGCTGGTCGACGAGAGCCCGCTCCAGGACAATGTCGAGCTGCCGATCCCGAAGCGGCACCTCGCGTCGCGCGTCGGCATGACGGCCGAGACCCTGTCGCGCGCGTTGCAGACCATCGCCGACAATGGCCTCCACGTCCGCGGCACCCGCATCATCGTCCGCGACCGGGCGAAGATCGAAGCCTTTTGCGGGCCCGACCCCTATCCCGAGCTCGCCGACGAAACGCTCTACGTCCGCGCGTTCTAGAAAACCCGTTCGGAACCAACCGGTTCGGCGGCGGTTCGATTTGCGTCCGTGACGAAGCCGAGGATTCCGCGCATGGGTGGACGCCCCCGAAAGTCCGAGACCGGCAAACGGCGCAGGAGGGGCGGCGCGCGGTGAGGTTCGTCGTCTTCGGCCTGACGATCAGCTCCTCCTGGGGAAACGGCCATGCGACCCTGTGGCGCGGCCTCGTCCGCGCCCTCACCGCGATGGGCCACGAGGTGCGCTTCTTCGAGCGCGACGTGCCTTATTATGCCGGGACACGGGACATCCACGGCCTCTGGGACGGCGCCGAGCTCATCCTCTATTCGTCGTGGGAGGACGTGCTCGACCGCGCGCGCGCCGAGGTGGCGAGGGCGGACGCGGCGATCGTCACCTCCTATTGCGTCGACGCGATCGCGGCCTCGCACCTGATCCTCGATCGCGCGCCGGGCGCAAGGCTCTTCTACGATCTCGACACGCCGGTGACCCTCGCCCGCCTCACCGCCGGGGAGACGGTCAGCTACCTGCCGCCCGAAGGGCTCGGCGGCTTCGATCTGGTCTTGAGTTATACGGGCGGCGAGGCGCTGCGCCGGCTTCGTGACGAGCTCGGCGCCGAGCGTGTGGCGCCGCTTTACGGCCATGTCGATCCGACTTGCCATCGCCCTGCCGCCCCGGTCGAGAGCTTCCGCGCGGATCTCTCGTATATCGGCACCTATGCCGCGGACCGGCAGGCGGGCGTGGAGCGGCTGTTCGTCGAGCCGGCGGAGGCGCGGCCGGACCTGCGCTTTCTGCTCGCCGGCTCCTGCTATCCCGCCGATCTCCACTGGCCGGCCAATGTCGCCTTTCTCGAGCATCTGCCGCCCGCCGAGCATCCGGCCTTCTTTTCGTCCTCGCGCCTCACCCTCAACGTCACCCGCGCCGACATGGCGGCGCTCGGTTTCAGCCCGTCCGGCCGGCTGTTCGAGGCGGCGGCGTGTGGCTGCCCCCTGGTCACAGACGTGTGGACGGGCCTCGACCTCTTCTTTTCGCCGGGAGACGAGCTGATCGCGGCGGAGAGCAGCGACGACGTGCTCGGAGCGCTCCAGCTTTCGGACGCGGAGCTGGCGCGGATCGCGCGCGCCGCGCGCGAGCGGGTGCTGGGCGAGCACACGTCCGCTCATCGCGCGCGCGAGCTGATCGGATTTCTGGAAGAAGAAGATGATGATGAAGCAGCGGCGCGGCCGGTGCCGCTCGCGGCGGCAGGAGGCTAAGCATGTGGGGCGTCATTCCGGCCGCGGGCAACGGCACGCGCATCCAGCCGCTCGCTTTCTCCAAGGAGCTGCTGCCGGTCGGCGCACGGATGGCGGAGGAACGGACCGAGCGGCCGAAGGCGGTCAGCGAATATCTGGTCGAGCGGATGATCCGCGCCGGCGCCTCCAAAATCTGCTTCGTCATCTCGCCCGGCAAATCGGACATCGTCGAATATTATGGCAGCGGCCGGGTGCCCTCGGCCGACATCGCCTATGTCGTCCAGCCGCGCGCCGTGGGCCTCTGCGACGCGATCTTCCGCGCCGCGCCCGTCATTCCCGCCGACGAGCCGGTGGCGGTGGGCCTGCCGGACACGATCTGGTTCCCGGAGGACGCGCTGGCGGCGCTCCCGGACGACAGGCTCTCCTTCCTCCTCTTCCCGGTCGAGCAGCCGCAATTCTTCGACGCCGTCGTCACGGATCCGGCGGGGCGGGTGGAGGAGATCCAGGTCAAATCGTCCGCGCCCCGCTCGCACTGGATCTGGGGCGCATTCAAGATGCCCGGCCGCATCTTCCACGAGCTGCACGCTTTCTGGAAAGCGCGGCCGGAGCCCGACGAATATGTCGGCACGCTCGTCAACGCGTGGCTGGCTGAAGGGGGCGAAGCTGTGGGCGTCCGCGCCGGCACATCCTATGTCGACGTCGGCACCCTCGATGGCTACCGCTCGGCGATGCAGCTCCTGCGGCCGGAGCCGGTGCCCGCGGCGGCGGTGGGTTGACGAGCCGCACGCTCACCTCACCCGTCATGCCGGGCTCGACCCGGCATCCACCTTACCTTTTCGGTTTCTGAGAAGAGAAGGTGGACCCCGGGTCGAGCCCGGGGGTGACGGTTGTTACGTCTCCAGTCCGGCGCCGTGCAGCGCCGTCCCCAACTCCTCCCGCATTCGGTCCAACGCTGCCTCCGACTGTGCTTCGCAGCGCGCTGTGAGCTTCGGCTCCGTCCCCGAGGCCCGCAGCAGCCACCAACCGCCGTCGCCCGTGACGCGAAGGCCGTCGGTACGGTCCACCGTCCGCCCGGCCGCCTCCAGCGAAGCGGCGACGGCGCGAAGCACCTCCGCCTTGCGTGCATCCGGGCAGGGAAGGCGGATTTCGGGCGTGGCCCAGGTCCGCGGCAGGCTTTCCCGGAATTCGTGGAGGGTGCGGCCGGAGCGGGCGAGGGCGCGCAGGGTGCGCATCGCGACATAGAGGCCGTCGTCGCCATGGTGCCAGCGGTCGCCGAAGAAGATGTGGCCACTCATCTCGCCGGCGAGCGGGGCGTCTTCGCGCAGCATCCGCTCGCGGATCAGCACGTAGCCCGAGGGCGCCATCACCGCCCGCCCGCCGGCCATCGCGACGCCGTCGAACAGCACCGCGCTCGATTTGACGTCGGCGACGATTGTGCTGCCCGGCCGCTCGCTCAGCACATCCCGGGAGAGTAGCAGCAGGAGCTGGTCGGCCCAGACGATTTCGCCCGTGGAATCGACGAGGCCGATCCTGTCCCCATCGCCGTCGAAGGCGATGCCGAGGTCGAGCCCTTCCGCCACGACCGTGCGCGAAAGGTCTTCCAGATTGGCGGGGACGGAGGGATCGGGATGGTGGTTCGGAAAGGCGCCGTCGATCTCGGTATGAAGCGTGACCTGCCGCCCCGGCAGCCGCGCCGCCAGCCGCTCCACCATCGCGCCGGTCGCGCCATTGCCGCTGTCCCAGCCGATCCCAGCGGGCAGCGGCGCGCACAGTTCGGCGGTGAGGGCGGCGAGATAGTCGTCGCCAAGGTCCACCTCCTCGACACCGCCGCCGCTGCGACGGGCAAGCTCAATGTCCCAGAGCTGCTTCAGCGCCTCGCCGAAGATGGGATCGGCCCCGAGCTGCAGCTTGAACCCGTTCTGGTCGGCCGGATTGTGCGAGCCGGTCACCATGATCCCGCCGTCGAGCGCCAGGCGGTGGACCGTGAACGAGACGAGCGGCGTCGGCCCGAGTGGCATGCGGAAGACCTGCGCGCCGCCCTCCACGAGGCCGCGGACCAGCTCGGCCTCCAGTTCCGGCGAGCTCAGCCGCCCGTCGCGCGAGACGGCGATCTTTCGCCGGCCCTGCGCCGCCGCCAGCGCCGCGAAGGCGCGGCCAATGCCGTGGGCATCGGAGGGGAAAAGGGTGCGGCCGACGACGCCGCGAAGATCGTAGGAGCGCCGCAGCGCGGGATCGATCGCCGGTGCCGTCGAGCCGCTCACATCGTCCTCGTGCGCTGCCAGAGCGGCGCGGCTAGCACAGTCCCGTCGGGCACGGATATGACTGAAAGCAAGCCGGCCTCCGGCCGCTGAGAGGGACGGCCGGAGGCCGGGCGCCTGCCTTCGGCCCCGGAGGCGGCGTTCGGTGATCGCCGATGCGCATGGGAACACGCACGGCGATATGTGTGGCCAATCGCCAGGCCGCGGCAGCCGTTCCGCGACTTGACCGGAATCAAGCCTCGGGCCGCCTCATTCGCTTGATCGGCGTCAATTCCGGCAACGCCGCGCCGGCTCGCGTTTTACCCCGTCATCCCGACGGCCGACATGCGATCGGGAGACCGGACGTCGAGGGAGTCGTTGCAGTCCTGAGGCGAACGGAGGATGGTCCTCAGCCGCGCGGGCAGCCTGGCTGAGGACCATCTGCCTTACGGGCGGTATTCCCAACGGGCATAATGGTCGATCGCCGCCTGCGGGCCGGTCGAGAACCAGGCATAGCCGTTGCGCCGCTCGGGGGTGATCTCCATCACGTCGTCGTGGATCGACTTGTCGCGGTCGCCGAAGATCGGCTTGCCGGTCTGCAGCGAGATGTAGCGCGGCCAGACGAGCGGTGCCCCCGGCCGTTCCACCAGCTCTCGGCCCTGATCAGTGCGGATCCAGGCGTGGCTGCTGATCGCCGTCGCCTTCAGCCATGCGATGCCATCGCGGACGGCGGCCTTCACCGCCTCCGAGGGATGGGGCAGATGCATCAGGAAAATGAGGAGCCGCGCGCTTTCGGCGGTCGACAGCGCGGGCGGCTCGAAATTGCGCGCCGAGACCGGTTGCAGGGTGAGCGGATCGTGCTGCTGGCCCCAGGCGGTGCGCCTTCCGCCGGTCCTGACCTGCGTCGCCAGGATGCAATTCAGCCCGGCCGAGAGCGACTGCGCCGCCCGGCGCCGGACGGCTCCGGGGACGAAGGCGAATTGCTTGTCGCCGTCGGCCACGTCCAGCATCAGCTGGAGCACGTTCGTCATGGCGTCGTCATTATAGGTGATCGCGTCGTGATAGCCGCCCTCCAGCGGCCACACCTGCGGCCAGCCACCGTTCGGAAATTGGGCGGCGAACAGATAGTCGATGCCCTTCAGCGCCGATGCCTTGTAGGCCGCCGCCTCGGCCGCGGGCAGCTGACCGGCAACCCGCGCCAGGAACCGGATCTCGGTGATCGTCGCATCATTGTCGATTGTCCCGACATAATGCCAATGCTCGTCCCGGGGCTTGTCGAAATCGCCCGGCTTCTGCGGCACGGGCGCCGCGTTTGCGCCGGCATAAGGCTGGCCGGGGACGCGCACGGCGCCGTCGCGCGGCTGGTTCTTGCTCCACCCGCCCGATGGCGTCTGGAAGCTGACGATCACGTCCGCCACGTGCCGGGCCTCCGTCGAACCGTACCAGGCAGCCGGGCGGTCGAGCGGCATGGTCCTCGCGCCGTTTCCTTCCGGAGCGGGAGGCGGGGGCGTCCGTGCGGTCGCAACCTCCGCTGCGAAGGCCGCCTTGTCGGCCTGCATCGCGGCACGGGAGCGCGCGAGATACCGGGCCCACGCCGCGCGCCCCGGAGCGGGAAGGGCGGCGACCCGCGCCTCGGTGAGCGGCTGCACCGGCACGTTCGTGCCGACCACGGCAGCCCATGAGACGGTCGAGACCGCCGCCAGCGCCAGCACGATCATCCTCATCTTCACGCCTTCCTCCTCCACGCAACGCGAGGCGCCACTGCTATGACACCGGTTTCCATTGTCAACCTTCAACGCGGCGCGACGGATATTTCGCGGCCCCGGCGCATTGTCCTCTTCCGACATGCGCGAACGCGCCTCCAAGCCGCCCAAGCCTCTCACCGACGGCGATTATGCCGCGCTGGCGGACTTTCGCTACGAGCTGCGCTGCTTCCTGTTCTTCAGCGAGCAGGCGGCGCGCAAGGCGGGGATCAGCCCGCAGCAGCACCAGGCCTTGCTCTCGATCCGCGGCGCGCCCGGCGGAACGCAGACGGTCGGCGACCTCGCGAAACGGCTGCTGATCCGCCCGCACAGCGCGTCCGGGCTTGCCAGCAGGCTGGAGGAGCAGGGGCTGCTCGAAAGGGTCGAAGCGCCGGACCGGCGACTGGCCTCTTTGCGGCTGACGGAAAGGGCCGAGGACCAACTCGCCGCTTTGGCTCGTGTCCATCTGGCGGAGCTGCAGAGGATGCGCCCGTTGCTGAGAGGGCTGCTCGAGCGGCTCGATCCAGCCGGCGAGGAGGAATCCGCCCCGCCGGCCCGCGCCCGCGCCTGAACGCCGCCTAGACCAATTCGCGCACCACGTCGGAGGCGATGGTGAGCGCGATCTTGCCCGCGCCGGGCGTACCGCGGGCGAGGGATTCCGCGAGGTGCAGCGCCTGCTTCGCCGTCGTCTTCGGCGGCATCGGGGGCTCGTTCGGATCGACGACGCATTCGATCAGGCAGGGGCCGGGCGTGGCCAGCGCCTCGCGCAATTGCTCGCCGCAGCGTTCCGGATCCTCGATGCTGACGCCGCGGATGCCGCAGCCTTCCGCCACGCGCACGAAGTCGATCGGCTCGAGCTCGCAGGCATATTCGGGGTTCCCCAGGAACACCATCTGCTCCCATTTGATCTGGCCGAGCGAATTGTTCTTGATGACGATCAGCTTCACGTCGAGATTGTATTTCCGGAGCGTGACGAGGTCGCCCATCAGCATCGCCATCGCGCCGTCGCCGATCACCGCGACGACCTGCCGCCTGGGATAGGCGGTCGCGGCGCCGATCGCATAGGGAAGGCCGCACGCCATGCTGGCGAGCGTGCCCGAGCAACTGAACATCATGTCCCCGCGCATGTCGACATGGCGCGCCGTCCAGCTCGTGATCGTGCCGCTGTCGGTGATGACGATCGCGTCGTCCTTCAGCAATTTGTTGAGCTCGTGGGTGACGACCTGCGGCTTCATCGGCGTGTCGCGGCGCGTGCCGCGCTCGTGCATCAGCTCGCGCCATTCGCGCATCGTCTCCTGCGCGGCCTTGAGATGGGCGTCGCTCGGGTTCGGCTGGACGAGCGGCAGCAGGGCTTCGAGCGTCTTCCCGCTGTCCCCGACCAGCCCTGCCTCGACCGGATAGCGCAGGCCGATCCTTTTCGGATCGAGATCGATCTGGACGGCGTGGGCGCTGCCCGGCTTCGGGTAGAATTCGACATAGGGGAAGCAGGAGCCGACGATCAGCAGGGTATCACACTCCTCCATCGCCTCCTGCGAGGCGCGGGTGCCGAGCAGGCCGACGCCGCCCGTCGCATAAGGGCTTTCGTCGGGGATCGCGCCCTTGCCGAGCAGGGCCATGCCGACCGGCGCCTTGAGCCGCGCCGCCATCGCCTCCAGCTCGGCCCGCGCGCCGAGCGCGCCGCGGCCGGCGAGGATGAACGGCTTCTTGGCGCCGCTGAGGATCTCGGCGGCGCGCTCGAGCTGGGCGGGATCGGGGAGGTGGCCGCCGCGCGCCATCACGTTCGAGACATGGTCCTTGATGTTGCGCTCGGAGCGGTCGTCCTTCGACACCGCCTGCGACTGGACGTCGACGGGTATGGTGATGTGGGTGGGCTGGCGATAGCCCATGGCGATGCGGCAGGCCATTTCGGCCACGTTCTGCATGTGCGCCGCGCCCATCACCCGCACGCTGTAGGCGCAGGAATCCATGAACAGCTTGTCGAGATCGACATCCTGCTGGGTCAGGGTGTCGAGCAGATCGTGATGCTGGAGGCCGGTGATGGCGAGGACGGGCTGGCTGTCCAGCTTGGCGTCGTAAATCCCGTTCAGGAGATGGATGCCGCCGGGACCGGAAGTGGAGAGGCAGACGCCGAGCCGGCCGGTGAACTTGGCATAGGCGCAGGCGGCGAAGGCCGCCGCCTCCTCGTGCCGGACCTGGACGAACTTGATCTCGTCCTTGCGGACCCGAAGGGCCTCCATGACGCCGTTGATGCCGTCGCCCGGAATTCCGAAGATCGTGTCGACGCCCCAGTCGATCAGCGTCTGGACGAGAATATCTCCGGCGGTCTTGGCCATGGCTTTGCTCCTTATCGATCCTTTGAAGGGTAAGCGGTCGCGGAAGAGGCGGGTTCCGGCCGCTCGGATGAATTGTCAGTCACAATCCGCGGCGCCGACAGGATGATGTCTCGCGGCACCTTTTCGACGTCGGTGACGCCGGTTAGCGCCATGGCGACGCTGAGTTCGTCGTGCAGGATTTCCAGCGCCTTGGTGACGCCGGCCTGGCCGTAGGCGCCGAGTCCGTAGAGATAGGCGCGGCCGATGAAGCAGGCGCGCGCGCCGAGGCCGAGGAACTTGAGCACGTCGAGGCCGGAGCGGATGCCGCTGTCGACATAGACCTCCACCCGGTCGCCCACAGCTTCGACGATGTTGGGCAGGATCGAGACGGTGGAGGGGGTATTGTCGAGCTGCCGGCCGCCATGGTTGGAGACGAGGATCGCGTCGGCGCCGGCATCGGCGGCCATGCGCGCGTCTTCCGGGTCGAGGATGCCCTTGACGATCAGCTTGCCGGGCCAGAGCGAGCGGACCCATTCCAGCGTCTTCAGGTCGAACGAGGAATCGAGCTGGCTTTTGACCAGCTCCGCCATCTTGGCGACGTTGCCCGACTTCACCTTGTCGGCATAATTGCCGAAGCTCCAGCGCTTGGAATGCAGCATCGCGAACGCCCAGCGCGGATTGCTGACGATGCTCCAGATGTTCGCCGGCGTCAGCTTGGGCGGGACTCCGAGGCCGTTATGCACGTCGCAATAGCGCGTTCCCTCGACGTGCAGGTCCATGGTCAGGATCAGGGCCGGACAGCCGGCCGCCTTGGCCTTTTCGAGCAGCTCCTTCGAGAAGCCGCGATCCTTCTCCGGATAGAGCTGGAACCAGAAGGGCCTGTCGACCGCGCCCGCGACGTCATCGATTGAGAGCAAAGCGTTGGTCGAGAGCGAGAAGGGGATGCCGAAATCGTGGGCGGCGCGGCAGGAGAGGATCTCGCCGTTCGACCACACCGCCCCGCACATGCCGGTCGGGCCGATCGCCACCGGCATCGCGACCTTCTCGCCGAGCATCGTCGTTTCTAACTTGCGATTGGAGACGTCGAACATCACCCGCTCGCGGAAGCGGACCGCGTCGAGATCGCTGCGGTTGGCGCGCAGCGTGACCTGGGCGAAGGAGCCGCTCTCGACATAGTCCATGAACGGCTTCGGGACCCGGCGGTGGGCGCGGCGGCGCAAATCCTCGATGCTGGCGATGTTGTCGGGCGCTTTCCTCATAATTCGCCCCTTTTCGCCATCGCCGCGATCCGGTCGCCGATCCGGCAGGCGAGCGCCTGGATGGTGAGCGAGGGATTGACGCCGCCGCTGGTCGGGAAGAGCGAGCCGTCGCAGATCCAGAGGTTCGGGATCGCCCAGGTGCGGCCGTCTGCATCGGTGACGCTGTCCTTGGGGTTGTCGCCCATCCGGCAGCCGCCCATCAGGTGCGAGGTGTCGTCGTCATTCCAGAGCTCGCGCGCGCCGGCGGCTTCGAGCACCGAGCGCATCGAGCCGATCGAATGGCGCATCAGCCGCCGGTCGTTCTCCGAATAGGAGAAGGTGACGCGGGGAATGGGAAGGCCGTATTGGTCCTTTTCGTCGGGGGCCACCTCGACCCTGTTCTCGCGCTGCGGCTCGACCTCGCCGACGATGCGGAGACCCGCGCTGTGATTGTAGCGGGTCATCTCCCGGCGGAGCGCCATGCCCCAGAGGCCGCGGTTGATCGCTACGTCCTGAGCCCAGCCGACCGCCAGCGGCCCCTGGCTCATGAAGGCGTAGCCGCCGTGGAAATCCTTGCCGGTGTCGTCGTAATTCCAATGCTCGGTGACGGCCATGCAAGGCGGCGCCTTGTAGCTCCTGATCTCCTCGTCGAGATATCCCCAGACGCCCGGGCCGGAGTGGCACATGAGGTGGGTGCCGACGAGGCCCTCGTCATTGGCGAGGCCGTCCGGAAAATACGGACAGGCGGAGTTGAGCAGGAGCCGCGGCGTCTCGATCGCATAGCCGGCGACGACGACGTGCCGCGCCTTCTGCCGCCGCCAGCGCCCCTCGCGATGGTAGAGGAGGCCGGTGGCGCGGCCGTCCTTCATCTCGATGCGGCCGACCATGGCGAGGTCGCGGATCTCGGCGCCCGCCTTGATTGCGCGCGGGATGAAGGTGACGAGCACGCTCTGCTTGGCGTTGGTCGAGCAGCCATAGGCGCAGAAGCCGCGATAGACGCAGGGATGCGCCATGCCGCGCGGGGCCGAGAGGGTGGCGAGCGGCAGCGGCGACCATTTTATGCCGAGCTTCTCGCAGCCGCGGGCGAGGACGAGGCCCGAGGCGTTCACCTCATGCTCGCGATAGGGGTAGCGCCTGCGCCGGCGGCTCCAGGGGTAGCGGACGGGGCCGGCGACCTTCAGCGCGTCCTCGGCTTCCTCATAATAGGGTGCGAGGTCGTCGAAGGAGATCGGCCAGTCGCGCGCATAACCGAGCTGCGAGCGCGACTTGAACCATTCGGGCCGCCAGCGCAGTGCGATCATCGTGTAGTGGACGGTGGTGCCGCCGACGCCGCGGCCGCTATTGTTGCTGCCGAGCTCGATCGGATCGGCGCCGCCGGTGATGCGGTCGTCGGTCCAGTAGAGACCCCCCTGCGCTTCCTCGTCCGATGCGAAATCCTCAAGCGGGCGCCAGAACGGCCCCGCCTCGAACGCTACCACCGAGAAGCCGGCCTCGGCGAGCTTGCAGGCGAGCGTGCCGCCGCCCGCGCCGGTGCCGACGATGGCGAAATCGACCTCCTCCTCGTCGGAATAGCCGCGCATTTCGATCCAGCCGCCGGGGCGAAAGACGTCCGGCGCGCGGCCGGTCTTGGCGCGCGGGGCGTGGACGTCAGTCATGGCGCTCCTCCGCTTCCCACGGATCGCGCGCGTCGAAGCCGAGGCGGACATAGCCGCGCGGGGAGGCCGGGCCGCCGAAGCCGATCTCGCTCCACGCGGCCGGGTGCGAATAATAGATCGCCACACTCTCCTTCAGCAGCAGGTGGAGGAAGAAGCCGCCCGGCGGCAGGTCGCCCCACCAACGGCCGTCAGTGCGGCCGTGCTGGACATCGGTGAGGATCTCGTCTTGCTGCGCCGATGTGAGGTCTTCGAACGGCCTGCCGTGCCGGTCGCGCGCCTCGCCGGCGATCCCTTTCAGCCCCTGCCGCCACGCCTCGCGCATCGGCGGCATGTCCGCATAGCGGTAGCCGGGGCCGTCATTCCTGAAGAGCTTGTCGTCGATCCAGGGGACGATCGGCACCGGCTCCTCGCGGTCGGGTTGCGGGATCAGCCGCGCCGTCACCGCTTCGAGCAACCGCCATTCCTCCTCGGTGAGGAAGCGCCGCTCCGGCACCTCGTGCAGCCGCCGCCGCACCACCTCGCGCGTGCGGTCGTTCCACGACGGCGTGTCCCATTTGGCGAGCACGTCATAGCCCCGATAGGGCGTGCGGAATTCGTCCGCGCTCACGCATCCGCCTCCAGCAAAGGCAGCATGGCGAGGCCGACGATGGCGATGCCGAGGAAGGCGGGCGGCGCGGGCAAAGGCGGCCCCTGCAGGATCATCTGGCTCCAGTTTCGCCAGCCGCCCATGTTCCGGTGGATACCGTAGGCGTGGAACACCGGGCCGGCGATGCCGAGCACCGCCGTTCCTTCCAGCAACAAGCGGGCGACCGGGACGAGGCGTGGCGCGGCGACCGAAAGGGTGAGCGCCGCCGCGGCGGCCGGCGGGATCGTCACCGGCGCGTACATGGCCGGGTTCTGGAAGGCGCCGCGGAAGTGGAAGATCCCGGCTTCGGCGACGGTGCCGATCAGAGCCGCCGCCGTGAATGGCGCGATCAGCCGGGCGCCGTCATAGCCCAGCACGCGGGTCTCGCCGCGCGCGAAGCGCTGGCTCAGCAAGCCGAAAATGCCCGCAAGCCCGATCGCCGCCGGCGCGCCGAGCGGGGCGTGGTAGAAGATGTTGAGGAGATCGAATTCGCCCTCGCGCTTGGAGAGATCGTAGAAATGGAAGCCGACGCCCGCCGCGCCCGTCGCCGCCGCGGCGCCGAAGACGAGCCGTTTCGCCCCGCGCGCAGTGCCGGGCCGCGCCAGCGTCAGGGCGGCCGCGGCGAGCGTGATCGCCGACACCGTCGGCGCGATGAACATCGCCCTGTTCTCGAACGAGCCGCGATAATGTTCGAGCGCGCTGTCGGTGGCGACGCTGAACGCCAGCACCGCCGCCCCGGCGCCGAGTGCCCGCGCCGCCGCCACCTCCTTCGCCTCGTCCTTCGGCGCCGTGCGCCGCAGCAGCAGCCAGCCGCCGACCGCGCCCGCGAAGACGAGCGCGCCGACGGCCAGCAGCGGCCGGTGCGAAGGCTCGGGCCGGCGCATCCGGCTCAGGCCTCGGCCGCCGCGTCCGCGTTCCAGCGGCGCGCGGCGAAGAACAGCCCCGCGCCGGCCGCCGCGGCGGCACCCAGAGCGGCGAGGCCGATCTGCTTCTTGTGGGTGCTGACCCAAAGCTCGGCGCTGTCGTCCACCGCCTCGGCGTCGAAGCGGCCGTGGGCGCCGTGGTCGCCGGGCACCGGCTCGAACAGATTGTCCTTGCGGTCGGGGCTGACCGGCTCCGGGTCCTGCTGGCTCTTGAAACCGGTGCGCGCGAGATAATCGTCGAGCAAAGGCGAGGCGATCTTGTTGCCCCAGATCGCCTCCACCGTCGGCGCGCCGACGAACACTTCCTTGCGCCTGGAGTGCGCCGCGAAATAGATGCCGCGCGCGGCGACCTCGGGCTGGTAGACGGTGCCGACCGGACGCGGCCTGCCCGGCAGCTTCGCCCGGATCCAGTCGAATTGCGGCGTGTTGACGCCGGGCAGCTGGACCATGGTGATGCTGACGTCCGTCCTGGCGTGGAGCAATTCGCAGCGGACGGAATCGAGGAAGCCCTGGATGGCGTGCTTGGCGCCGCAATAGGCGCTCTGCAGCGGGATGCCGCGATAGGCGAGCGCCGAGCCGACCAGCACGACCTTACCGTGGCCCCTCGGCATCATCCGCTTCAGCGCCGCGCGGGTGCCGTTGACCTGGCCGAGATAGGTGACGGCGGTGACACGCTCATATTCCTCCGCCGTCACCTCCAGGAAGGGTGAGAAGATGCCGGCGAAGGCATTGTTCACCCAGATGTCGATCGGGCCGAGCTTGTCCTCGATCTCGGTGGCCGCGCGCTCGACGGCGGCGGCATCGGCAACGTCGGTCGGCATGACGACGGCCTTGCCGCCCATCTTCTCGACCTCGCGGCGCGCGGCGTCGAGCCCGTCATGCCCGCGGGCGATCAGCCCGACATGGGCGCCGTGCCTGGCGAATTCGCGCACCGTCGCGCGGCCGATGCCGGCCGAGGCGCCGGTGACGACGACGATTTCCGGCTTGTTGCTGTCCATCACACTTTCCTTTCCACGAAATTCCAATTCGCCTCCGCCGCGCGCTCGCGCCCGCGCAGCAAGACGGCCGCGCCGAGTCCGCCGATCCCGGCCCAGGCGGCGACGAGCAGCAGGATTGCGGGAAGAGCGGCGAGATGCGCCGGCGGCAGCACCAGCCACGCCGCCTCGATCAGCCGCATCGCCAGCGTGACGAGGCCGAGGACGGCCAGGGCGCGGGCGCTTTCGCGCACCCGCCACGAGCACAGAGCGAGGAAGGGCAGTACGCCCTGGCCGAACACGATCGCCCAAGTGACGACGCTCCAGATCCCCGCATCGCGCTCCAGATACCAATGCGCCTCGACCGGAATGTCGCCCGACCAGATGACGATATATTGCATGGCCTGGATGTAGCCCCAGAAGAGCAAGGCGGTGATCAGCGGCCCGCTGGCGGCGAAAGGCGGCTTCTCGGTCCGCCCCGGCATCTTCATCACGAGGGCGAAGGCGAGCGCCCCCAGCCATTGGCCGGAGAGGAAGATCAGGCCGTAGATCGAGGAGTGGAAAGCCGGCTCGATCGATTCCGCCCAGTCGATGCCGAGGGTCGATCCGATCAGCGCGTAGATGATGAGCCCGCCCGCCGCGATTGCCGGCCGCAATGTCTCGCGCGCGCTCGCAAGTGCGCGCTGCAGCCCGATCAGGATTGCGAAGTAGAAGATGGCGCGCAGGATCCAGAAGATTGGCGACAGCCACAGCGCCTTGAAGGCGGGAAGGTGGGCGTCCGGCGCGGCCCACGGATAGATGAGGCGGAAACCGATCAGCACCGGCAGGAAGAGCAACGCGAGGAGCGGCAGCAAGGAGGCACCCGCGGCGAGCGGGCCTGCCAGCAGCGGCCGCCAGGAGCCGGGCACCGAGACGACCATCATCAGCATGGCGAGGCAGCCGATCGGCACCACGCTCCAGCCGAGGAACGCCGCTAGCCACACAGCCAGCGCCACGCGCGGCACGAGCAGCAGCCCGATCGCCGCGCCGACGCAGCCGGCGAGACCGATGCCGAGGGCGATGTTCCCCGCCCTCATCGCGCAGCCTCCGCGAGCAATTTCGCGCGATCCGCCGCCGGCACGTCGTCCAGCGTCCCCGTCCGGCTGCGCTGCAGCGCGCGGATGTAGGCGGTGATCGCCCAGCGGTCGGCCGGCGGCACCCGGTCGGCGTAGGAATACATGGCGCCGTAGCCGTTTGTGATGACGTCGACGAAATGCGCGTCCGGCGCCCCCACCAGCCGCGGATCGTGGTAGCTCGGCGGCCGCGGCATGCCGCGCTGGACGATCATGCCGTCGCCGTCGCCGCCCGGCCCGTGACACGGCGCGCAGAAGATCTCGAACCGCTCGCGCCCGCGCTCGACGAGTGCCAGGCTCATCGGCGGCTTCTGGGTGAAGACGTTGCCCGGCTGCGCGTCCCGCGCCACCGTCCCCGCCGGCATGGTCTGCAGAACCTGCCCGTTCCGGAACAGGCTCGCCCGCTCATATTCGTGATATTTCTCCTGATCGCTCATCGTCAGATTCCGGCCGCATGCAGCGACGAGCAGCACGGCGAGGAGGGGCAGGGGGCGTCTCACGGCCGCACCGCCTCGATCGTCCAGGCGCCGATCGAGCCGAGGAAGGTCCGCGTCGCCTGCGGGTCGAACCTGGGGTCGCTCGCCTCGATGTAGAGGAAGAAGCGGTCATCCGAGGCGAGGCTGAAGCGCGGCGTCCCGAACAAAGGATGGTGGAGCTTCGGCAGCCGGTTGAGCGCGAGCATTCCGAAAATCGGGAAGATCACCGCGAACAGGATCATCAGCTCGAAATCGACGACGAAGAAAGCGGGGAAGGCCATGATCGGCCGCCCGCCCACCTCGATCGGGTAATCCCAGTTGACGAAGACCTGGGTGCCCAGCGCGAGCGCGATGCCGAAGACGCCGCCGCAAAAGCTCAGCCAGCCGATCCTGTGGGTCTTGATCCTGAGGACGTCCGCCATGCCCTCGACCGGATAGGGGGAGAAGGCGTCCATGCAGCGATAGCCCTCCGCCCGCGCCTTCTTCGCCGCCGCCAGCAGCGCATCGGCGGTGCCGAACTCGCAGAGGAGGCCCAGCACCGGCTCAGCCACAGCCCGCCTCCTTCTTCTCGCGGGCGAGCACTTCCTTGTCCTCGAAGATCGAGATCGAGGGCAGGTAGCGGATGAACAGCAGGAACGGCGTGAAGAACAGGCCGAGCGTGCCGAGGAACACGCCCCAATCCCAGAAGCTGGCATTGTAGGTGTGGAAGGAGGAGACGAGGAAGTCTTTGTAGAGGCTGGTGACGAGGATCATGTAGCGCTCCAGCCACATGCCGATCACCACCGACGTGCCGATCAGGAAGAGCAGCACCGGATTGTCGCGCACCCGCTTGAACCACAGGCCCTGGAGCGGGACGAAGTTGAACAGGACGGCGCCCCAATAGCTCCAGGCATAGAAACCGAGGAAGCGGTCGTGGAGCGTGGCGAGCTCGTGGACGTCGCCGGAATAAGCGGCATCGAACACTTCGAACACATAGCCGTAAGCGGTCATCAGCCCGCTCGCGAGCAGCACCTTGGCGAGCACGTCGAGATGCCGCTCGGTGACGATCTCCTTGAGCTGGAAGACGTGGCGGACGACGATCGCGATCATCGCCACCATCGCGAAGCCGGAGAAGGCGGCGCCGAGCACGAAATAAGGCGGGAAGATCGTCGAGTGCCAGCCGGGGATCTGCCCCGAGGCGAACAGCAGGGAAACCTCGCTGTGCACCGAGACGACGAGCGGCACGGCGATGGCGGCGGTGGTCCGATAGGCCTTCTGCCAGCGCTCCCAATGCCGCGCCGAGCCGCGCCAGCCCAAAGCGAAGATGCCGAAGAAGACCTGCCATCCGCGCGTCTTCGCCCGGTCGCGCACCGTCGCGAGGTCCGGTACGAGGCCGATATACCAGAAGAGCAAAGAGACGGTGAGGTAGGTAAGGACCGCCCAGATGTCCCATTCGAGCGGGCTGCGGAATTGCGGCCACACGCCCATCGTCGCGGGATAGGGGAACATCCAGTAGAAGAACCACGGCCGCCCGAGATGGATGATCGGATAGATGCCGGCGCAGGTGACGGCGCACAGCGTCATCGCCTCGGCGAAGCGGTTCAAGGAATTGCGCCAGTCCTGCCCCATCAGCAGCAGCATCGCCGAGATCAAAGTGCCGGCATGGCCGAGGCCGAGCCACCAAACGTAAAGGTGGATCGCGAAGGCCCAGTTGACCGGGATGTTGAGGCCCCACACGCCGACGCCCCAGGTGAACAGCCAGGTCACGGAGGCAAAAAACAGGCCGAGCAAGGCGAGGCTGAGGATGAGGGCGACCAACCAAGGCACCTTCGCCGGGAAACGGAGCGAGACCCGGCCGATCTCCTCGGTGACGTCGTGGAGCGACTGGTCGAGCGGGAGGGCGGGCGGGGTGCGGCTCGCCATCAGGCCTTGTCCTCGCGGTCGGAGAGGCGGGCGAGGTAGGTCGTGCGGGGGCGGGTATCGAGCTCGCCGAGCAAAGCATAATTGCGCGGCGACCTGCGCAATTTTGCTACGGCGCTGTTCGGGTCCCTCATATTTCCGAACACAATGGCGCCGCTCGGGCAGGCCTGCTGGCAGGCGGTCGTCACCTCACCCTCGCGGATCGGCCTATCTTCCTTGTCCGCCTCCACCGCCGCGCCGCGGATGCGCTGCACGCAATAGGTGCATTTCTCCATGACGCCGCGGCCGCGCACGGTGACGTCCGGATTGCGCTGCGCCTGGACCGAGGCCGGCTGGCCGCTCGTATAGTCGAACCAGTTGAACCGACGGACCTTGTACGGACAGTAGCTGGAGCAGGTCCGCGTGCCGATACAGCGGTTGTAGACCATCTCGTTGAGCCCGTCCGGGCTGTGGACGGTGGCATGGACCGGACAGCCCATCTCGCACGGCGCCTGCTCGCAATGCATGCAGGGGACGGGTTGGAACATCGTGTCGGGATGGTCGACGCCGCCCGCATAATAACGGTCGACCCTGAGCCAGTGCATATGACGGCCCTGGCGCACCTGCTCCTTGCCGACGACGGGGACGTTGTTCTCCGCCTGGCAGGCGATGGCGCAGGCGTTGCAGCCGGTACAGAGGTCGAGGTCGATCGCCATCGCCCAGGCCGGCTCCTCCTGCTCCCAGTCGGGGTAGAAGGAGGTGCGGTCCTTCTCCTCCGGCTTCTCGGCGACGATTGAGGTGGCGGCGACGGTGCGGACGAGATCCTCTCCCTCGGCGTCGATCCCCTGGAATTGCTGGACGACGGCGAGCGCGCTCCGGCCGGGCAGGCGTTCGACCTTGCCGGGCGCGCTCCACGGCGCGACGGCGGTGCGGATGGCGTAAGCGTCGTAGCCGATCCCGTCGCCGACGCGGCCGGCATTGCGGCGGCCATAGCCGAGGAAGAGCGTGACGGCTTTCTCCGGCTGGCCGGGCAGGATCCAGGCCGGTCCCTCGACCGAGCGCCCGTTGCTGGTGACGCGCAGCATGTCGCCGGCCGCGGCGCCGAGGGACTGGGCGAGAGCCGGGCTGATCGCGACAACATTCTCCCAGGCCACCTTGAACAGGGGCTTGCCGAGCTCCTGCAGCCACGCGTTGTTGGCGTAGCGGCCGTCCCAGATCGTCGGGTCCGGGCGGAACAGGATTTCCACCTCTCCGGTCGCAGGTGTCGCCGCCGCGCCGAACGCGCGGGCGGGCGCGGCCGTGACCGGGGCGGCGGCGCTGTTCGGCACGACACCCGAACGCAACGCTTCCTGCCATCCATTGTCGTCGAGGCCTTGCCAGCTCGCCCGGACGATGTCGCGCGGCGGCTGGAAGGTATCGCTGGTCAGGCCGGCGACGAGGCTGTGGATCGAGCGGCTGTCGTAGAGCGGTTCGACCAGCGGCTGGATGATCGTGGCGGTGCCGTCGACCGCGCGCGCGTCGCTCCAATCCTCCAGCGCGTGCGGGAGGGGGAGATGCCAGTGGCTTGCCGCCGCTGTCTCGTCGGCATGGGTGGCGGCGTGGATGGTGAGCGGAACCCGACGGTAGAGCTCGGCGAAGCGCAGATCGGCCGGCGCGGCGTAAACGGGGTTCCCGTCGAGAACGACCAACGTCCCAACCTGCCTCGCCGCAATCGCGCGGGCGAGATCGGGCAACGAACCGGCGGGCGGAGCGAACAGGATGGGCTCGGCATAGCGGACGGTCTGGCCAATGTTGCCGAGCTCCTGATTCAGCCGGAAGACGAAGCCCTGCACTTCCGGTGGCGCATGGGCACCGGCCGTGATCAGCGAGGCGCCGCGTGCGCCGGCGAGCGCATGGGCCGCTTCCGCCGCCCACGCCGCTTCGCGCGGCGACAGCCCCGCTCCTGGCTGCAACGGCGGCAGCGGCTGCGCGGCGGATGGCGCAAGCAGGTGATAGAGAATTGCCGCGGTGATCGATGGCAGCCGCGACGGCGGCACCGCGAGCCGGCGCAGGGCCGCGCTGCCGGTCTGGGTCGGCGTCGCCTCGGCCATGAACAGGCGGACCCGCTCCGGCGCCGGCACATTCTGGGCACGGCGGGAGGCCCAGGCGCGGACGTTCGTCACCTGCGCCGGCCCCGGGCCGAGCAGGTCGTCGTCGAGGCTGACGACGACGCGGGCGCGGGAGAGGTCCGGCAGGATTTCGAGCGGGCGTCCGAAGAGGGAGGATGTCGCGGCGCGCCGATAATCCTCCAGAGGGTCGAAGCCGTAGACGCGCGCGTTGGGCAGCGCCTTCGCAAGCTCGCCCAGCTGGCGGATCAGGGTCGGCGAGCTGGTCGGGCCGAGTAGAAGCGCGAGGCCGGCGCCGCCGTTCGCCGCCCATTCGCGCCGGAGTCGCGCCATCATCGCGTCGAAATCGCTCCACGCCGTCACCTCGCCCTTCAGCATCGGCGCCTGGCTGCGATCCGGATCGTAGAGGTCGAGGATCGCCGCCTGGGTATGGAGGCTGGAGGCGCCCCGGCTTGCCGGATGGTCGGGATTGCCTTCGAGCTTGGTCGGCCGCCCGGCGCTGGTCGTCGCCACCACCGGCTGGGCATAGCCGGCGAACGTCACCGCCGTCGCATATTGGCCGCCGCGCCCCTCGATCGCGTCCTCCGGCCGGTTCACATAGGGGATCGCATCCCCGGAACGTTTCGACGAGCAGCCGGCGAGGCCCGCCAGCGCCAGCGACGCACCCATCACCCGCAGCAATTCGCGCCGGTCGGCACGCCAGAATTCGAACTGGCTCGGATACTCGGCCTTCAGCGCTTCCTCGAAATCGCCGTCGGCCGCCGCTTCCTCGAGGCTGCGCCAATAGGCGCGGCCCTGCCGCCCCTCCAGCCGCGCCCTGAGCGCGCCGATGTCGAGCCCGCCGCTCACCGGTGGCATACCGTGCAATGGGTGAGGTCGCCCGGCCCGTGAATATGGTAGCGCTGCATCAGCGTCTCACCGAGCGCTCGGCGATCGGCGGGCGGAGTCCAGTTCGGGTCGAACACCGCGTCGCGCGGGCGCAGGCGCTCCGCCGGGTCGCGGTGGCAGTCGAGGCAGAAGCGCATCTCGAACGCCTTGGCGCGGTACATGAGCGGCATCCGGTCCACCCGCCCGTGGCATTCGAAGCAGCTGACGCCCTTGGCGATGTGGATGTCGTGGCGGAAATAGACATAGTCCGGCACCCGCGCGACGCGCTGCCAGACGAGCGGCTTGTTCTCGGCCAGGCTCTCGCGCACCGGCGCCAGCATCGGCGCCTGCGTCCAGATCTGCGAATGGCAGGTCATGCAGACATGGGTCGCCGGATAGCCGGCGTTCGCGCTCGTCTCGACCGCAGTATGGCAATAGCGGCAGTCGAGCCCGAGCTCGCCGACATGATGCTTGTGGCTGAAGGGGACCGGCTGCTGCGGCGTACGGGCGACGTCGGTGACATATTGCGAACGCGCGATCACCTCCGGCACGGTGATGAGGGCGAGAGCGCCGACGACGATCCCCACGAGCGCGGCGCGGAACCACGTGTCAGCCGTGCGCGAGAAGATCTGCGCCACCCGCACCTCATGATTGTTCTTCTTCGGTAGCTTGAGGGCGAACGGCCACGCGGGGGACCGGTTCCGTTGAACCTGTCGGATCGCGATCCTTTCCGGGAACGAAAGCAAGGGGTGGCCGTTCGCCCCGAGACTCTCGTCCAAAAAGCAGGCGCGCATGAGCGACTCCGCCAACCCGGCCGGTTACGAGCGATCGGACGTTCCGCCGGTTGTGCTTCTCGCTCTCGCCGTCGGATTCGCGCTGACGGTGGCGATCGTGATGATCGTGCTGGCCGCCGCTTATCCTCATTCCCTGAACGACGATTTCAAAGGGCCGACTCAGCCGCTGCCGCCCGCGCCGCGGCTGCAGACGACGCCCCGAAGCGACCTCGTCGCCTATCAGGCCGCCGAGCGCCGCCGGCTGGAGACCTACGGCTGGACAGATCGCGCGCAGGGCCGGGTCCATGAGCCGGTCTCGCAGGCGATGCGGCAGGTCGCCGCCCAAGGCTGGCGGAGCGAGGGCCAGTGAGGCTGCTGGCGGCGGCGGCCGCAGCCTTGGCCGCCAGCCTTGCCGCCGCTGCTTCGGCGCAAGCGATCCAGCCGGCCGCCTTCGCTTCCTTCCAGTTCCGCCAGCATCCAGGCGGGCAGCTTCCACTGGACACCCTCTTGCGGGACGAAGCGGGGCGAACCGTACGCCTCGGCAGCTATTTCGGCCGTCCGGCGATCCTCATCCTCGAATATCTGCATTGCCCCAATCTCTGCGGGCTCGTGCTGGGCGGCACCGTCTCCGGCCTGACGCAGGCGCATCTCCAGCCGGGGCGCGACCTGGAGTTCGTCGCGATCAGCATCGACCCGCACGAGACGCCCGCCGACGGCATCGCCGCGCGCGGCAACTACATGAAGCTCGCCGGCCAGACCGATCCTTCGGGGTGGCACTTCCTCACCGGCCCAGAGCCGGCCGTGCGGCGCATCGCCGATGCCGTCGGCTTCCCCTATCGATGGGACCCGAGGCTCCGCCAATATGCCCACCCCGCAGGCTTCGTCGTGGCGACCCCGGATGGGCGGATCTCGCGCTACCTTCTTGGCCTGCAGCCGCCGCCGGAGACGTTGAAGGCGGCGGTCGCCACGGCCGCCGGCGACAAGGTCCAGCCGGCCGTCCATCCCTTGCTCCTGCTCTGCCTCGGCTACGACCCGCAGCCGGGCAGTGTGCAGGCGGCGGTGATCCAGGCATTGCGGGTCGTGGGCGTCGTCGCGGTGCTGGCGATCCTGCTGCTGATCGTCCGCCTGTCGCGGCGGCCGGCGGCGCGGGGCTGAGGCGATGCAGGGCTTCCCCTTCTGGCCGGCGCGGGCAGGGGGCGGCTACGCGATGCAATGGGATGCGCTGTTCATCGGCCTGCTCATCGTTGCCGTCCTGACCGTCGGCCTCGTCCTCTTCCTGATGATCCTCTACGCCGCGCGCTACCGTCACGACAGCAAGGCGGACCGCTCCGACCGGACGAAGAAGAGCTGGCGCTTCGAATTGAGCTGGACCGCAGCCTCGCTCATCGTCTTCGTCGCGCTCGGCCTCTGGGGCGCGCATCTGTTCGTGAAGCTCTACCAGCCGCCCAAGGACGCGCTGCAGATCTTCGTCGTCGGCAAGCAGTGGATGTGGAAGGCGCAGCATCCCGGCGGCCAGCGCGAGATCGACGAGCTGCACGTCCCCGCCGGCCGCGACGTGCGCCTCGTCATGGCCTCACAGGACGTGATCCACAGCTTCTTCATCCCCGCCCTCCGGGTGAAGCACGACGTGGTGCCGGGACGTTACGAGACGCTCTGGTTCCGCGCCGACAAGCCCGGCCGCTATCACCTCTTCTGCGCCGAATATTGCGGCACCGATCATGCGCGCATGGGCGGCTGGATCGTTGTGATGGCCCCGCGCCAGTACGCCGAATGGCTCAACAATAATGGCGGCCAACCGACGCTGGCGGCGCAGGGCGCGATCCTGTTCCGCCGCTTCGGCTGCAGCGGCTGCCACGGGCCGGGCCGCGCGGTGCGGGCGCCGCCGCTCGAGGGGGTCTATGGCGGGCCGGTGCCGCTCAGCGACGGCAGCGTCGTCATCGCCGACGACCGCTACATCCGCGATTCCATCCTGATGCCGAAGGCGCAGGTCGCGGCCGGCTACCAGCCGATCATGCCCTCCTTCGCCGGGCAGATCGGCGAGGACGATCTCGCGAAGCTCGTCGCCTACATCCAGTCGCTCGGGCCGGAAAAGCCGAGGGGGCAATGATGCACGGCAGCGGCACCGAAACCTATCTGAACGCCGGGACGAGCCTGCGCTCGTGGCTGCTCACCACCGACCACAAGCGCATCGCCTTGCTCTATTTCGCCTCGATCACCTTCTTCTTTTTCGTCGGCGGGATCGCCGCGACGATGATCCGGCTCGAGCTCGTCACTCCCGCCGGCGATCTGGTCAGCGCCGACGGCTACAACCGCCTCTTCACCATGCACGGGATCATCATGGTGTGGTTCTTCCTGATCCCCTCCATCCCGGCGACCCTCGGCAATTTCATGGTCCCGATGATGATCGGCGCCCGCGACCTCGCCTTCCCGCGGCTCAACCTGCTG
Organism: Allosphingosinicella sp.; assembly: GCA_036269695.1. Classification (GTDB taxonomy): domain Bacteria; phylum Pseudomonadota; class Alphaproteobacteria; order Sphingomonadales; family Sphingomonadaceae; genus Allosphingosinicella. The sequence continues at coordinate 120,522 of DATBDY010000055.1, forward strand.
AGCTGGTATCTCTACATCATCGGCGGCCTCATCACGCTGACCGCCCTGCTGCTCGGCGGCGTCGACACCGGCTGGACCTTCTACGAGCCGTTCTCGACCGCTTACTCGAACGGCTATGTCGTGCTGACCATCCTCGGCATCTTCATCTCCGGCTTCTCATCGGTGCTGACCGGGCTCAACTTCATCGTCACCATCCACAAGCTCCGGGCGCCGGGGCTCACCTGGTACCGGCTGCCGGTCTTCATCTGGTCGACCTATTCGACGAGCCTCATCCTCGTCCTCGCCACACCGGTCCTCGCCATGACCCTGCTGATGCTGACCGCCGAACGGGTGCTCCACGTCGGCATCTTCGATCCGGCGCTCGGCGGCGATCCCCTGCTCTTCCAGCACATGTTCTGGTTCTACAGCCACCCCGCCGTTTACATCATGATCCTGCCGTCGATGGGCGTGGTCAGCGAGATCGTGCCCTGCTTCGCGCGCAAGAGCCTGTTCGGCTACAAATTCGTCGTCTGGTGCAGCATCGCCATCGGCGCGATCGGCTTCCTCGTCTGGGGCCACCACATGTTCGTCTCGGGCCAGTCGCTCTACGCCAGCATCGTCTTCTCCTTCCTCACCTACGCCGTCGCCGTCCCCTCCGCGATCAAGGTGTTCAACTGGGTGGCAACGATGCACAAGGGCTGGATCCATTTCGACGCGCCGATGCTCTACGCCTTCGGCTTCATCGGCCTGTTCACGATGGGCGGCATCACCGGCCTGTTCCTCGCCGCGCTCGCCGTCGACGTCCACGTCACCGACACTTATTTCGTCGTGGCGCATTTCCACTACATCATGGTCGGCGGCGCGGTGATGGGCTATTTCGGCGGCCTCCATTATTGGTGGCCGAAGATCACCGGCCGCCTCTATCCCGAATATTGGGCGCGCTTCGCGGCGATCCTCACCTTCTTCGGCTTCAATCTCACCTTCTTCCCGCAATATGTGCTGGGCGTGCTCGGGATGCCCCGGCGCTACCAGGTCTATCCGCCCGAATTCCAGATCTGGCACGTCCTCTCCTCGGCGGGGGCGAGCATCCTCGCCGTCGGCTATGCGCTGCCGCTCTTCTATTTTGCCTGGTCGATCCTGAAGGGGCCGCGCGCGCCGGCCAATCAATGGAATGCCACCGGCCTCGAATGGCTGACCCGCTCGCCGCCGCCGCCGCACAATTTCAGCACCACGCCCGAGGTCGTGCGCGGGCCCTATTGCTACGATCTCGACGGCAATCCCCAGCCGCAGGCGGCCCATGTCTGAGCAGCCGCCCGCCTTCCAGTTCGCGACCGCCGCGCAGCAGGACGAGGCGTCGACGCTCGGCATGTGGACCTTCCTTGCGACCGAAGTCCTGTTCTTCGGCGCTCTGCTCGCCGGCTATTCGGCCTATCGCATCACCCATCCCGCCGAGTTCGCCGAAGCCGCGCGGCACACCAAGATCGTGCTGGGGACGGCGAACACGGCGGTTTTGCTCACCAGCAGCGCGTTCATAGCGACGGCGGTGGAGATGACGAATGCCGGCCGCCGCCGCGCCGCCGCTCTGTGCCTCGCGCTCACCGCCGCGCTCGGGATCGCCTTCATCGCCATCAAGGGCTGGGAATATTCGCTCGAATATGGCGAGCATCTGGTGCCTGCGCTCAACTTCGACGCCGATCGCTACGGCGGGATCGCGCAGCTCTTCTTCCTCTTCTATTTCTTCGCGACCGGGCTCCACGCTCTCCACCTCGCGATCGGCATCGCCCTGGTCGGCGGGCTCGCCGGGAAAAGCGTCTCGGATCGCCCGCCCGAGACGATCACGGTGCGGATGATCGGCCTCTACTGGCATTTCGTGGACGTGGTCTGGATCTTCCTGTTCCCGCTCATCTACCTCGTCGGGAGGAACCAGTGAGCGAGGCGCTGAAGCGGATCTGGCTGTGCTGGGCGGCGCTGCTCGTGCTGCTGGCGGCGACGACGGGCGCGGCTTTCCTGCCGCTCGGCGGCTTCAACGCCTTCGTCGCGCTCGCCATCGCCGTGTGCAAGGCGCTGCTCGTGCTGATCGTCTTCATGGAGCTGCGGCGCAGCTCGGGGCTGGTGCGGGCCTTCGCCGTCGCCGGTTTCTTCTGGCTCCTGATCCTGTTGACCCTGACCTCCGCCGACTATCTCACCCGCCGCGATACGACGGTTCCCTGGCAGGCCGAGCGGGACGCGCATCCGAGCGCGGGAAGCGAAGCGTTGTAGGCACGTGATCCGCGTCATTTCCTATTGGAAGGCGATCCTCGCGGGCGTGGCCGGTGCCTTCGCCTGGGAGATCCTCGCGCGCCTTCTACGCCTCGCGGGCCTGCCCTTCTTCGACATCGTCAAGCTCTATGGGACATTGATCGCCAATCCCGCGCACCCCTTTCTCTGGTGGGTGACCGGCTTGGCCGTACACGCCGTGGCGGGGGCGATTTGGGCTATCTTCTACGCCTACTTTTTCTGGTCGGTGCTGGCGCGGCCGCCGGCGCAGCAGGGCTTGGCCTTCTCGATCGCACCCGCCCTGATCACGATCCTCATTCTTCGCCCGCAGCTGGAGCTGATGCACGCCGGCAGCCCGGCGCCGGCCGACTATGCCGGCCTGTTCGGCCTCTCCGGCGGCTGGCAGGCGCCCGCCAGCATCCTCGTCGCCTTCGCGGTCTACGGCCTCGTCATGGGCGCGCTCTACACGCGGCCGGTGGGCGCACCGGCGGGAAAACGGCGCATGCCGACGATCCACGTCGCACCCCCGAACGACGAGGAGGATCGTGGCGACTGCCGGCTCGACGAATTCATGTTCGCGACCGGCATCGAATGTTCCTATCCGACGCTCGACGGCGGCCGCTGGCGCATGGACGAGATGGCGATGTGCGGCCATTACCGCTACTGGAAGCGCGACCTCGAGCTCGTCCACGCGCTCGGCATCCGCTATCTGCGCTACGGTCCGCCGCTCCATGAAATCTATCTCGGGCCGGGCCGGTACGACTGGTCGTTCATGGACGCGGTCGCGCAGGAGATGCGGCGGCTCGGCATCCGGCCGATCATCGATTTCTGCCATTTCGGCGTCCCGGACTGGCTGGAGAATTTCCAGAATCCGAAGGTGCCGGAAGCGCTCGCCGCTTATGCCGGCGCCTTCGTCGAGCGCTATCCCTGGATCGCACACTACACGCCGATCAACGAAATGTACGTCTGCGCCCGGCTCAGTGCGCTCGAGGGCCTGTGGAACGAGCAGTGCAGGGACGAGCGCTCCTTCGTCCGCGCCGCCTGCCATCTCGCCAAGGCGGCGGTTCTGGTCAGCCAGCAGGTCCGCCGCCGCCGCCCCGATGCCATCTTCGTCGCCAACGAGAGCAGCGAATTCTACCAGGCCTGCTGCCCGGACGAGGGCATCCGCCGGATGGCCGATTTCGAGAACCAGCGCCGCTTCATCCCGCTCGACCTGTTCTTCGCCCGCAAGCTGCGCGACGACATCCGCGACTTCATGTTCGACTACGGCATGGCGAAGGACGAATATGACTGGTTCCTGCGGCAGGACGTGCCCGAGCGCACTATCCTCGGCGTCGATTATTATGACTGGAACGAGAAGGTGATCGAGGTCGACGGCGCCGCGAAATCGCTCGGGGAGCTGTTCGGCTGGTACGTGATCGTGTCGCAATATTTCCGCCGCTACCGGCGGACGGTGATGCATACCGAGACCAATTACCGCAACCCGCGCGGCAGCGCGCTCTGGCTCTGGCGGCAGTGGCACAATGTCGAACGGATCCGCCAGGCGGGCGTGCCGGTGGTCGGCTTCACCTGGTACAGCCTCACCGATCAGATCGACTGGAGCATCGCCGTCAGCGCGCCGATCGGCAACGTGACGCCGGTCGGCCTGTTCGATCTCAACCGCGACCTGCGCTCGGTCGGGCTCGCCTACAAGCAGCTGATCGAGATGTATCGCGGCAAGGTGCCCGTCGAGGCGCAATGGGGCGAGCTGAGCGATATCCCGCCGCTCGTGCCGGAGCCGGGCGCGAAGGAGGCGGCGTCATGAGCTTCTGGCACCTGCTCGCGCGCGATCCGGAGCCGCTGCAACGGCCTCGCCTTGCCGGGGCCATTGTTGGCATCGGCGCGGCCGTCGCGGCGGCCGCCTTGGTCTGGTCGACCGGCTCGGCCGATCCGCCGGCGCGGGCGATCGGGCTGGCCCCACCCCTCCTCGTTCTCCTCAGCACGATATCGCTCGGTGTCGCTGGCGCAGCCTATGGCGCGATCTTCCTCCGCGCGGCGAACGACCGGCGCGGTGGGTGGCTGTTCGGCCTCGGCTGGGGATTCCTCACCTGGGCACTCGGGCCAATCACCTTGTGCCAATGGATACTTGGCAAGCCGGTGTCCGAGGGGTGGCATGCGGCCATCCTGCTCGCCGCCCACATGCTTTGGGGCCTGCTGCTTGGTACACTGTTCCCCCTGGTCCAGAGCCGCATCGAGATGAGCATCGATAAAGCGCCGTCACCTCGACGGCGAGGCCTCGATCGCCGCGCCGGGGCCGAACAGGCGCCGCGTGACTACAAGCTAAAGCCCGAGCCAGCTGAGCGAAGGTAATCCGTTCGGAGGCTCCCGCTTAGGTCATGGGATCAAGGGCGGTCGCCCGCCTCGGCTCCTCCCTGCGTCTCCTCATGGCTCCCCTTGCCAAGATCGACCTTGCTGGCTGTACCGGGGGCAGCGTTGCCGTCGCCGCCGGAGTCGCTCTGATTGGCATTCGAACGCTGAACGTCGGCCTCTCTAGGACCGCCGGCGCTGCCGCTTTCCATGCCGCCTTCGGCTCCGCCAGAAAGGTCCTTCAAGTGGGCGTTGCCGTTGCGGTCGGTTCCGTTCATCTCATCGCTCCTTCTAGTCCCACCAACCATCATTCGGACCTTTTGTTCGCTATGCGCGCGGCGGATCAGCGCTTCCAAAAGCGCCAATTGGGGTTCTCCGCCGATCGATTGGGGGCAGCAACGGGGGCATCGGTAATTTGTCGTTTTGGTCGACGAGTACAAGCACGTTAAAGCCGAAGGTGCGGATCGATTTTGCGATCGCCGCCACCTGCGGTGGCTTATGGGCTTTCGGGTTGTTTGGATCCGCCTTGGGGCTGACGGGCGGAACAGAGATGATACGCTCTGCCGCCGGGGCTCTGCATTTGACGTCCATGGCTCACCTCCTGAAAGGGCGAGCCAGCTAATCATCACCGATTGCGAGTGCGGACTAGGGTCAAAAAGTTCGTGATCCTTTATTCAGGCTGCCCACCGTACCTTAGAAGCTCCTCAGACACCCCGAACCGCGTATCCCCCAGAACCACCGTCTCAAGAATCTAACCCGCCCGAACTACGAACCGGTGGAGTTGCGTATCCTGAATGTCATAATCGAGCCTCGGCCTCGGTCCGTCTCGAGCGAACCCCCAGAGCTCCAAAGCTATGGCGAGGTGGATCGCTGGTCGGCTGGTCGCCACGTTCTCTTCTCCACATTCTCCGGCTCGTGTTGCCCGGCTTCTCGCTTCACGAGCTCTGAAAGTTGGTTTAGCGACAGGCGAGGCATTCCGGCGGGAAGCTCCGCTGGAACGCCCGTGAGCGCCTCGATCACAAATGCGCGCGCCATACGTGCTGCCACCATGCGGTCGCGGAACCGTCGCCGGGCCGTACGCAGACGGCGTTTTATGTCTCGCTCATCAAGCGCGGCGTATTCAGAAAAGCCGTGTCGCAGCTGTTGTCCCAGGGCTGGATCAGCGGCGGCAGTCCTCGCTATCACCTCAGCGCACCAGGCATTTGCGGCATCTGCCCTGGCGGCTTCTTCCGCGGGTGAGGGGAATGCCAAGACCGCGAAGAGCCGCGCTCCGACCTCGAAGGGTTCCAGATTTGGGTCGAGCGTGAGCGTCGGCATGAGGCGTTACTTAACCGATGGGCTACCGATTACCGACCGATTATTGACCGGTTCTCGCGTGGCTCGGGAGGGGGGAAACGCAGGCCAAAAAAGTCTCTCGCTACAAGGGATTAGCGCCATATCGGGCCGGTTTGGGGCGCACAGAGACGCAGAGACGGTGAAAAAACCGGTGAAACCGGTGGAGACGGGTTCGCAGCGGACTGCGCGGGGCGCCAGCCTTTTCAATGACTTAGTGCCTATTCTGGTCTCTCCGATTTGACCGCAATTAGTGGCGCAATTCCCGCCGCTTGGGGGTCGTCGCCGTGCCGGTTCGTGGCCAAGAGACTCATTGGCCACGACAAAGGGGCTCAAATCCGGGCCGGT
>DATBDY010000056.1:0-20554 GCA_036269695.1 Allosphingosinicella sp.
CCACCGCCACCAATTGCTCATGGGAGCAGGCTTCCGCTTCTGAGCCCCGCAGCCTCAAGCGGAAGCCTGGCCGGCGCCCGAAAGGTCGCCGGCCATTCCCTTGTCCCCTCCAGCCCGCCAAGGCCACGCACTCAGGCGCGACAGTCTCGCGAGCCGGGGTTTCCGCTTATGGGAACGTCCGCGCCCGCGCTTTAGCCCGCATCGAACGATGTTTTCATCCGAGGGGCGATGCGAAGCGCTTCACCAGGCTTGGGGACGGCCCCGTACGGGTCGGTTCCGCTTCGGCTCCTCGGTCCATTCCTGCTTCTGGTCGCGACGGGGGCCCCCGCGCGCGCGCAGGACGACGGGGCGAGGCTGTATATGTTGGCGCCGGACAAGACCACGATCGCCTCGCTCCGGCTTCACCAGCTGCACTCCGACCTCGCCGTCGATCCCGGGACGGTCGTCGAGAATGCGCGGCTCGACACCGATCTTGCCGTCTTCCAGTTCGTCCAGGCGCTGAACTTCTCGGGCAACCAGGGCTGGATCTTCCTGGTCGTTCCGGCGAGCCGGATCACGGAGAGCGCCGACACGCGCACGGGGGCCGCGTCCCAAAGCACAAGCGGGCTTGGCGACGTCCAGCTCGGCTTCGTCTACGGCGTGCACGGCACGCCGGCGCTGAGGGCGAGCGACTATGCCGACCACCGGCCGGGCCTTGCGGTCAACCTGCTCGCCAAATTGTTCTTCCCTACCGGCAACTACAGCCAGCAGCGCTCGATCAATGTCGGCGCGAACCGCTGGGCGGTGCGGCTCGGCGCGCCGATCGTCTACGCGATCGGCACGCGGATGGGCGATCCGCACCTCATCACGATCGAGGCGATGCCGACGATCAGCTTCTTCGGCGCCAATGACGCCCCTTATGGTGCGGTCCGGACGCACCAGAAGCCGCTGTTCCTCTTCGAAGGCCATGTCACGCGCGGCTTCAGCAAGGACTTCTGGGCCGGCATCGACCTGCTCTGGCGCGAGGGCGGCCCGGTCGTGGCGGACGGGGCCGATCTCGGCAACCGGCAACGCGCCCTGTCGCTCGCCGCGACGGGAACGCTCGCGCTCGGCCGCGGCTGGTCATTGCGGCTGAGCGGCGGCGGGGTGGTGGCGCGCAACGAACATGGGCCGAACGGATGGATGCTGCGCAGCATCATCGGAGCGGCTTTCTGAACCGAAGGAGGAATTGACATGGCGACGATACTCGAAAGGCCGCACGTTTGCCGCGCACTGCCGGCCGAGAAGGTAAAGGGCGGTCCGTCCGCGATGGCCTTTCCGCCCGGCGGCTTCTTCGCCGACCGCGTCGAACGGGGGCGCTACGGGCCCATCTTCCCGCGTTCGCCGGTCAATTACGGCTTCACCATCATCGCCAAGATCATCCCGGGCCGGGAGGAGAGATTCTACGCTTATGGCCGCAAGCTCGAAGAGGCCGTCGCCGGCGCGCCCGACGTCATCGCGGTGCTGAAGCTCCACACGCTGAAATGGGTTTTGTTCGACATCGAGGGCAGCACCTATTTCATGTACCAGGGCGTCTTCGACACCGACTTCGACAAATATACCGAGGACGCCGTCGCCATCTTCGCCGCGACCGGCATCGACACTGTGTTCGAGAATCTGGAAGGTTTCCCCGCCGACTGGAAGTCCAACCCCGAAGCCTTCGTGCGCTTCGTGCGTGAGCACCACCGGCCGAGCTTCATGGAATATGCCGAATATTCCTACGTGAGCTCCAGGGAGGTGAAGAGCGCGCTGGCCGTGAAGGCCGGCCTCTCCGGAATCCTCGACGAGATGCAGTCGTGACCGCGCCTGCCGACAGTCCTGCCGCTGCGGTTGGGGCCTATCTCGATGCTTTCAACCGCGGCGACGCGGCGGCGTTGGCGGCCTGCTTCGCCGAGCGCGGCGTAATCCTCGACGGCATGGCGCCCCACCTCTGGACGGGCCCCTCCGCGGCCGCCGACTGGTATCGCGACGTGCTCGCCGAGGGAGAGCATCTCGGCGCGAGCGGCTATCGGGTGACGCTCGGCGAGCCGGCCCATGACGTCGCAACCGGCGACAGCGCCTATTTCGTCGCGCCGGCGCGGATGGGCGTCATGATCGGCGGAACGCCCGCCCTGCAGACCGGCGCGACGCTCACATTCGCGCTGAAACGGGAGAAGGGCGCTTGGCGCATCGCCGGCTGGGCCTGGTCGAAAGGACAATTTGCGTGACCCTCCAGCTCGACGACATTCAGCATATCCTGCTGACCCGGACCCCGGCGCTGACGGGGCGCTACATCTTCGTGAGCTTCCGCGACCGGACCTCCGGACAAGGCTGGCTCAAGGGCCTGCTCCCGACCGTGCGCTCGGCCGCGGCGGTGGGAACGGGCGAGGCGGACCGGAGCTGGGTGACGATCGCGTTCACCTGGACGGGAATGCGCGCGCTGGGCCTCGACGAGGACGCGCTCGCGACCTTCCCCGACGCCTTCCGCCAGGGCATGGCCGCGCGCGCGGCGGTGCTCGGCGACACCGGCCGCAACGCGCCCGAATATTGGGTCGACGGCACCGCGCGGCCCGACCTCCACGCCATCGCCATCCTCTTCGCGCGCGACGGCGCCGAGCGCGGCCGCTGCGAGGATGAGCACGACCGGCTGCTCGACCGCTGCCCCGGGGTGGAGATCATCTCCAGCCTGGAGCTCGAGGCGACCCCGCCCTTCGATTACGCGCACGACCATTTCGGCTATCGCGACCGCCTGTCGCAGCCCGTGATCGAGGGCAGCGAGGACATCCCCTACAATGGCTGCGGCGGCCCGCTCAAAGCGGGCGAGTTCATCCTCGGCTATCCCGACGAGAGCGGCCAGCCCTATCCGCAGCCCCAGCCCCGTATCCTGTCGCGCAACGGCAGCTACCTCGCTTACCGTCGGCTCGAAGAGCATGTCGGTGCCTTCCGTGCCTTCCTCGCCGAGCATGGCGAGACTCCGGGAGAGCAGGAGCTGATCGCCGCCAAGCTGATGGGCCGATGGCGGAGCGGTGCGCCGCTCAGCCTCTGCCCCGAGGAGGACGATGCCGCGATCGGCGCGGACCTCCACCGCTGCAACGACTTCAACTACAAGACCGACGATCCGCACGGCTATGCCGTGCCGCTCGGCTCGCACATCCGCCGCATGAATCCCCGCGACACGGCGGTCAACATCAACCGGCGGCGGATGATCCGGCGCGGGGCGACCTACGGGCCGTCCCTCCCCGAAGGCGCGCCCGAGGACGGGCGGGAGCGCGGCATCGCCGCCTTTGTCGTGTGCGCCAACCTCGTGCGGCAGTTCGAGTTCGCCCAGAACGTCTGGGCCAACGATCCCGACTTCCACGAGCTCGGCAATGAGCGGGATCCGATCATCGGCAACCAGGACGGGACGCTCGAATACAAGATCCCGAAGCGGCCGATCCGCAAGAAGATCACCGGCCTGCCCGCTTTCACGACCGTTCGGGGCGGCGCCTATTTCTTCCTGCCCGGCCTGTGTGCGCTGCACTACCTCGCCACCCTGGGCGAGACGACCGTCGAGGCGCCGGCTCCGGCATTGGAGGGAGCGAGAGCATGAGCAGCGCGGCACGCACGTACAACCAGGCCCATGCGCCGCGTCCCGCCGACGGACGGCGCAGGCTCAGCATCTACTGGTCGTGGAGCTATCCGTGGGAGGCGCAGCGCGACCCGGCGCTCATGGAGAACCGCTTTTCCACCTTCACCGAAGTCCGCAACGTGCTCTGGCCGGCCTATGAGAAGCCGGTGTTCCGCGCGGAACGCTTCCTTCAAGGCATCGCCGGCACGCTCGAGCTGTTCCACATCTCGACCCTGAGCTTCCAGCGGGTCGCCGAGGAAGTCACCGGCCACAGGGTTCCCGTGTTCCAGCGGGTCGACCAGGCCGGCTTCAGCCTCCCCATCGACGAGAGAGTGCTGGCCGATTGCGACACTTTGCTCGTGTTCGGGCTCGATCATCTGCCTTCGGAGCAGAAGGCCCATTCCTCCGAGGTGGACGCACTGAAGGAATGGCTGAAGCAGGAGGGGAATTGCCTGCTCCTCGCCCCGCATCACGATGTCGGCTTCACCGACAGCATCGAGCAGAGGCGGGAGGAATATGCCCATCACGGCGATGCTTTGGTCCCGCGCGAGCAGGGGTTCGGTACTTACATCCGAGACCTGATGCAGGCGCTGGACGTTCCGGTGCGCAATATCTGGGGGTTGAGGCCGGCGCAGCAGGACGGCGACATCGCGCCTTTGACCAAATTTCCAGGATTGGACGAACGGGGGCTGCTCGAAGGCGTGAGCACGCTCAATTTCCATCCGCATCTGCCGCATTACCAGGTGAGCGAGGGTCATGCCGATCGCATTCGCGTGCTGGCGCGGCAGCCTGTGGAGATGAGCCGGCCGCACCCGTTCACGGCCGCCGGCGACACGGAATTCAACATCGTCCTGTGGATGCCCCCAGAAGGAGAGCGGAAGGGCGACGTCGTGCTGGTCGATTCGACCCACTTCACCACGCTGTTCGGCGGCACGAAGAGCCTTGAGCGGTTCTGGCGCAACCTGGGGGAAATGCCGGGCGGCCGGTTCCTCCCCCGGCATAAAGTCGAAATGATGCCTAGAGCATCCTAGCGAACGGCCTCAGTAGTTGCCCCGATGGGCGCTCGGCCGATTTGTGGCCATTTCATCCTTCCGATCCACGAAGGGGTCAAGGCGATGATTTCGAAGGCGTCGATGCTGTTGGTGCTGGTGATGCTGGGCGGCGCTGCGGCCCCGGCGGCCGTCCCGCAATCCGATCCGCCGAAAGCCGCGGAGGCGGAGCCGGCGAATCCGATCGGAACCGAACGTGAGCCGGCGGCGATCGCCGCGCTCGAAAGCATGGGGGCCTATCTTCGCACCCTGACGACCTTTGCCGTCGAGGGCTCGGGCAGCGTCGAGGAATCGCTGACCACCGGTCAGATCATCCAATATCCAGGGACGATCGATCTGCTCGCCTCGCGCCCGAACCGCTTGCGCGCCAATCTCTATTCCACGCTCAAGCGCCGGGAATATTATTACGACGGGAAGACCTTCACGATTTTCGCTCCGCGACAGGGCTTTTATGCCGAGATCGCGGCGCCGGCGAGCATCAAGGAATTGCTCGACAAGGCGCAGGACCGGCTCGGCCTCGTCCTGCCGCTATCCGATCTTTTCGAGCTCGGCAGCGATCCCGCGCTGACCTCTCGCATCAGCACTGCCTTCTTCGTCTCCACCGACGTCGTCAACGGCCAGGCCTGCAACCATTACGCCTTCCGCCAGCCGAACGTCGATTGGCAGATCTGGATACGGGACGGCAGCCAGCCGCTGCCGTGCAAGTGGGTGATCACCGGCGCCGGCGAGCGCGAGCCGCTCAGCTATGAGATGGAGTTCACCTGGGACCTGAAGCCCACCGTGCCGGCGAACGCCTTCACCTTCGTGCCGCCTCAAGGTGCAGACCGCATCACTCTGGCCGCCATCACGAAATGACGAGGTTGGTCATGAACAAGCACGGCAGGCTTTCCCGCTTTCTCCTCAGCGTCGGGGGTATTCTCGCGGTGGTGATCGCGACAATTCCGACCGCTCCCGCCAGCGCGAGGCCCGGCGGGGGCGGCGGACGCGGCGGCGGCGGCGGCATGAGTCGCGGCGGCGGCGGCATGAGTCGGGGCGGGGGCGGTGGATTCAGCCGCGGCGGCGGCGGTGGCGGTGGTTTCGGCGGCGCTCGGATGAGCGGCGGCGGAGCGCGCGGGCGCGGCACGACCGGAGGCTCGCGCTCGCTCGGCGGCGCCGGCATTCGCGGCAGCGCGCCTTCCAGCATCGGCCGCGGCGGTTCGGGACTTGGCGGTGGTGGCGGCTTCGGCGCCTCGGCAGGCAACCGCGCCAGCGGCGTGGCCGGCGACCGCAGCTACGGAGCCGCGCGCGGCCGTCCTGGCGGACCCGGCGGTGCCGGTGGAGTGGGCGGCGTCGGCGGAGTCGGTGGCGCAGGGCGGCCCGGAGGCGTCGGTGGCGCCGGGCGTCCGGGCGGTGTCGGAGGCGTCGGTGGCGCAGGGCGTCCGGGCGGAGTCGGTGGTGTCGGCGGCGCAGGGCGTCCCGGTGGTGTCGGCGGCGTTGGCGGTGTCGGTGGCGTTGGCGGTGTCGGCGGTGTCGGCGGTGTCGGAGGCGTGGGTGGCGTCGGCGGTGCCGGCCGTCCGGGCCGTCCCGGAAATCGGCCGGGCGGCGGCAACAACGTCAACAACGGCAATATCAATACCGGCGACATCAATGTCGGCAACGGCAACGGCAATTGGGGCGGCGGCGATTGGGACAATAATTGGGGTTGGGGCGACAATTGGTTCCCGGGCGCCGGCCTCGCCATAGCGGGCGCGACCGCGGCGATCGTCGGCTCCTATTATTCGACGCTGCCGGTCGGGTGCGGGAGCTATTATTACGGCGCTTACCCTTATTACAGCTGCGGGGGCGCCTGGTATCAGCCGCATTATGAGGGCGACGACGTCACTTACGTCGTGGTCGAGCAGCCCCAGGGGCAGGCCGATCCGGCACCACCGTCGGTGGTGGTGCAGCAGAACATGCCTCCCGATCCGATGCCCCAGCCCTAGGCGGTTCTGAATCGGCCGATGGCCGAAGGGCGAACCCTGGAGCGCGGCCGGCGAGCTGCGGCGGCATCGACATGCTGGGGAACGATCCGAGATGAAGACGCTCTACCAGCACACGCCCCCCTTGATCGTCACCATCCTGGTGTTCGCCCTGCTGATCTCCCTCCTCGTCGCGGGAGCGTATCTGCGCCGTCTCAAGGATCACATCGGTGGCAGCAACGAGGACGAAGATGAAGGCGCCATCGAGGACGAGCCCGACAAGGACCAGACGTTCGAGAACCTGATCGCGTCGGCGGTGCTCGGCCTGCTCGCGCTGTTGCTCGGCTTCTCCTTCGCCGTCGCCCTCGACCGATTCGACGTCCGCCGGTCGATGACCCTCCAGGAAGCGAACGCGATCGGGACCACCTATTTGCGATCACAGCTGATGGACGAGCCCTACCGCACCCGCTTCCGGCATCTGCTGGAGGGCTATACGCTCCATCGCATCGAAACGGCCCGAGCCTCCGACGCCGACGTCCGGCGGGGCCTGTCGGCGAAAACGCAGCTCTACCGGCGGCAGATCGCGGAGACGACGCTGGAGGCTATCCGCCCGTTCTACAATAGCGAGTTCGGAACCTCGTTCATGGAAAGCGTGAACGAGACGCTCAACATCGGCGCCGCCCGCAAGGCGGCGCGGCTCGCCACGATCCCGACGCGCGTGCTTTCCATGCTGCTCCTCTACATGGCGGTGACGTCGATGATCGTCGGCTTCGTCAAGGATCCGGGCAAGAACCGATGGGGGGCTTCCGTCCTCCTTTTCATGCTCGCCATGTCCTACGGGCTCATTCTCGACATCGACCAGCCGAACCGGGGAGCGATCCAGGAATCGCAGGCTCCGATGGAAGACGTGCTGCGGACCATGCAAATTGGCTGACGAGCCGGCCCCGACGTTGCTCCTCTCCGGCGGGAACGAGGGGATTGCCCAAGGGCCGTGGAACCGCCTGAAGCTGCTCGTCGTCGCGGGCTTCAGCGGCTTTGCCTTCCTGGTGCCGCTGCTGCTGATCGTCCTGGTGCTCGACCGGGTGGTGGATTTCGCCGGCAGGCTGGCGATTCCGGTGGCGCGACTGTTCCCGGAGCGGATCATCGGCATCGGCGGTCAGACCCTGATCGGCCTCACATTGCTGATTGTCTTCTCCTTCGCGGCGGGCCTGCTGGCCCAGACCCGGTGGGGCAGATCGACGTTCGACGCGCTTGGCGGCACGCTCGTCGGCGGGCTCCCGCAATTCGTGGCCGCCCGGGTGACCAGGAAGATCCTCAACCCGCAGGACGGGCGGATGGCGGTGGTCCTCGTCCCGGTCGGACCGCGATGGTCGATCGGGATCGTGTTCGGGCCGCTCGGCGGGGAGTGGGCCAGCGTCTATCTGCCGAACGCGCCGCGGTTCACCTCCGGATCGGTCAGCTTCGTCCGCTCGAGCGACATCCACCCGCTCGAAATCGACGTCCTGACCGCGGTCCGCCTGATCCGGCGGCTCGGCGAAGGCGCGGAGCAGCTGCTTCCGGGCCTGAGACTTCCCAATGCTGCCCCGCCTGCGCACTGAGGCGCGGATCAGAACATCAGCACCCAATCGGTCAGGAACACCCACCCGTTCCCGCCCACGGGGATCGGGATGTGATAGCCGCCGACCGGCGAATGATTCAGCCTGATGCCTTCGAGATTCACGTGCATTTCCCGGCGCCGGAACGGGTAGACGTTCACGCCAAGCGCATATTCGGTCGGATCGCCGTTCGCGCCCCAGATCTTCGACGCCGTCGCGTAGACCTGCAGCAGGTCCTTGACCGGCATCGCGGAAACCTGGAGTGCGTAGCCGTCGTCGCGGAGCTCGCTGATCGGCACGAAGCCGAGCGTCTTCAGCTGGTCCACCCGGCGCCAGTACCACTGCCCTTCCAGCGAAAACCCCTTATATTTCAGGCCGACATCGACGCTCGCCATCTGGAAGCGGGCCTGTTCGACCTTGCCGCCGGTTCCAAACGGGTCCGGGCTGAACAGCAGGGTGCCGTCGGTCAGCCTGATCTGCGAGTTTTCGAACGAATCGGCGCTCGGCTGCCCTTGCGCCGTCTCGGTGCTGTGGGTGAAATAGACCGCCAGCAGGGTCGCCAGCTTCCGATGATAATCATAGTCGCCGAAGCCGTTAGCGGCGCCATATTCGCCGGTCGTCGGCATCCACCACAGCGAAGCGGCAACCGTATCGAACTTGGCGTCCAGCTGTTTCGAGCTGACGCCGAGCGTCGATAAATTGTTGCCGATCATCACCCGATATTCGAGCCGCCTGGCGATCCGGCCGAGCACATCGATGCCGCTCGTATAGGAGCCGCGGAAGAATTCATCGGCCATGACGCGGTTGTCGTGACGGAGCCATTTGGGGAAGCTGTAATTGGTGCTGCGCGTGGTCGGCAGCGGCATGATGCCGGCGCTGACCGAGAGCCAATCGGCTACCTTGTAGCGCAGGAAGCCGGCGATCACGGTCTGGGCAGGCTCGCCCTGGTTGGCGTTGTTCGTCCAGGCGAAGATCAGGAACTGGAACTTCGGATCGAACAGCCATCCCTTGAACTGCAGGCTGACCTTGTAGAGCTGGACCTCGTTGCGGATGTCGATCGGGATGACCCGGCCGAAGCTGTCGGTATAATGATCCTGCAGCCCTTTCTGATTGAGATAGCGCGCATAGGTCATGAGGCCGAGATTGAGCCTGGCATAAGGCTCGTCGACCAGCACCCAGCCCACGTCGCGATCGAACCTGCCGATCTGCTCCTTGTGTTCGAGATAGCCCCCGAGACCGCCTTTCGCCGGCGGTTCGACGGCTGCCGTCTCCGCCCCGTCCGGCTGGCCTGCCGGAACCGAGGGAGCGCCCTGAGCAGCCTCCGTTCCCGGAGCGGCGCTATTTGGCGGCAATTCGCCCAGACGCCTCTCGAGCGCCTGGACCCTCGTGTTGAAATCGCGCCTCAGCGAGTCGATTTCGGCTTCGATCGCGGCACGGTCCTGCGGGGACGTGCCGGGCGCCGGCTGGGCATGAGATTCGTCGGTCGGGGCGGTGCCGGCGTCCTGCGCGTGCGCCTGCGGCGGCATCAGAAGCAGGGCCGGCCCGAGCAATGCCAGCAGCTTGACCCGAAGAGGCGAACGGGTTCGCGATCTAGTCATGGACATTGGCGCGCTCCCATTGCCTGACGCGGACCCGCGCCGCGTCGAACAGGCGTTCGTAATTGCCCATCGTGATGGCGGCCTTGGTGGCCGGCTTCAGCCGCGCGAAGATGGGCGCCCACATCTCAAAGACCTTGAGGTCCGTGGCGAGGGCGGCCGGCGCGACATTGTCGGTGCCGAACAGGAAGCGGTCCGGGTGGCGATCGAAGGCCGCCGCGACACGCTCGATCGACTGCGGCGATGACAAGGCATATTTCGCGACCTCGTCCCAGCTGATGTCGAAATAGAGATTGCCGAGCCGCGGATCGTCGAGCAGGCTTTCGATCAGCTCCAGATGCCCGGCCGGACGCTCTTCGGCCTCGGTGCTGGCCTGCACGGGGATCGGCTGGACGACCCGGCCGAGCCCGGTATGGGCCCAGATGATCACCGTCTTCGGATGGCGCGCAATCAGGTCGCGCATCTGCACGAAATAGATGGGGAGCTGGTTGCCCTTGGTGAACGGCATGTCGATGTCGCAATGGACGATCACCACGAGGCCGACCTCGCCGGCGAAGTCGAGGATGCGGTCGAGAGCGGGATCGGTGAGGCTGGCGGTCTCGCCGGCCACCTTGCCCGACACGAACTCCTTGTGGATGCTGAACTCGCCGATCCCGCTGAACACGCCGGGGTAGATCTCGAGCACCCGCCTTATATGGTCGGCCGCATACATGTCGGCGGGGTTGAAGCCGGTGATCATCGGATCGAGCCGCGCCCGATCCTCGGCCGGCAGGGACAGATAGCCCGTCGCGATCATCGCGTCGGTGAAGGAATAATAATAAAGCGAGGCGTCGGTCTGGAGATAGTAGGTCGGCGCGAAATCGCCGGAATTGGGATAGGACCAGGTCTGCTGGAGCGGGATGCCGAAGACGGTCGACCGCTTGATGCTGGTCCCCATCATCGCGACATATTGCCGCATCGTCAGGCCGCGCTGGACGTAGTTGGTCAGGTGGAAATGGGAATCGTCGAACAGCCACCCCTGTGGAGGCGTGACGGCGGCAACGGGGGGCGCCCAGAGCGACAGGGCCGCGGCGGCGGCAATCAGGACAGCCCGGCGCATGCTTGCTTCGATCAGTCGAACTGGGCGTAGGGGTTGGCGCCGAGCGCGGTGACGATGTCGGTGATGGCGCGCTGGCCGCGGATGCTGTTGCCGGCGGTATCGAGCGGCGGCGCGAAGGTGCCGATGCCGAACTTGCCCGGCGCGACTCCGACCAGGCCGCCGCCGACTCCGCTCTTGGTCGGCAGACCGGTGTGGAACAGCCATTTTCCGCTGTCGTCATACATGCCGGCGGTCGACATGATCGCCAGCAGCCCCGGCACGTGGGCCCGATCGATGACCTGCTTGCCCGTGACCGGGTTGCGGCCGCCGAACGCCAGGGTCGCGCCCATCACCGCGAGGTCGTGAGCATTGACGTTGATCGAGCATTGGCGGGTGTAGAGGTCGACCGCCACGGCCGGATCCATCGGGAATCTTTCATAGGCCGACATCAAGGCGCTGATCGCGCGGTTGCGCTGATTGGTGTCGCCTTCCGATTTGTAGACGGGCTGGTTCACGTCGAGCTGCCGGCCGGCAAAGTCGGAATGGATTTGCAGGATCTTCGCCCAGACCTCGTCCGGCGAGGAACCGGTGACGTTGCCCACGGTCGCGATCGCGCCGGGATTGACGAAGGGGTTCATCTCCTTGCCGCGATATTGCTCGATCGCGCCGATGGAGTTGAACGCCTGGCCGGTCGCGTCTACGCCGACGCTGTCCTCGATCTTGGCATCGCCGGATTCCTGCATCACCAGGGCGGCGGTGAAGACCTTGGAGATCGACTGGATCGAGAAGAGCTCCTTGGAGTCGCCGACCTCCTGGACCTTGCCGTCGCCACCGGCGACCGCGATTCCGAAAAAGGCGGACGACACCTCGGCGAGCGCGGGGATGTAGTCCGCGTTCTTGCCCTCGTTCAGGCCGCGGTAGCGGTTATAGGCCTCGTTGATCGCGGTCCCGATCGCGGCCCCGTTCTGTGCTGGGCGGCCACGCGGCGCCGCCTCGGCGGGTGCGACGAGCGCCAGGGTGCCCCCGCCGACGCCGAGACCGGCCGCGCCGGCCGCCAGGCCGGCCATGATGGCGCGGCGGCTCAAATTTTGTTGCGACATGTGCTCTTCCCTTCGCGCTTTCGGCATCAGCTTCCCCAGATGTCCTTGCTCGAGAAGGACACCTTGAACGTGAACTGGGCCCGGAAATCGGAACCCTTGTTGCCGTTATTGTCGGTGCGCTGGCCCCATTGGAGCTCGACTCCGGTCAGCACGCGCGAATTGGGTGCCCAGAGCAGGTTCGTGGACGCATATTCGCCCCGGTGGAAAGCGGTCGCTTCCTGGAAATTGGTGTTGTTGACCTCCGTGAAGCTGTAGCCGATCGCGGTGCTGAGCTCCTTGGTCCACTGCAGGTCGATATAGGCGGTGATCCCGAGCAACGGCACGGCGCGCGCCTCGAGCAGCTCGTTGAGCGGCTGCGACGGCGGCGGTGGGAAGATCGGCTGGGCCGGGAACGGGACCAGGTTGGCGCTCGGCGCCAGGTCCATCCCGCCGTCATTCATGTAGCTGGCGATGCCTTCGCCATAGACGACGCCTAGCCGGAAGGTGGCAAGCGACCATTTGAGGGCGGTGCCGAGGTTCAGCCCCCAGCCGAACTTGCTTCCGCTCGGCTGATTGTCCTTCGTGCCGACCGTCTCGTAGCCGACCTTGCGGGCGAGGCCGGAGAGCTGAACATGGCCCCAGCTGCCCTCGTAGCGCAGCATGACGGTCAGATCGGGAAGCTGCTCATTGGGCTTTAGGTTGGTGGCAAGCTCGGGATCGATGAGACGGATCGCGCCCGGGTCGATGTCGTCGCTCGGATGTTCGAGGGCGATCGCCGCGGTGAAGCCCTTGTCCACGTAGGTGAACCGGACCTGGGGATTGCGCACGAAGACCATCCCCGGCGGCCCCCAATATTCGACGACATTGGGAAAGAGATCGCCGTCCATGAACAGGCTGTTGGTCTGTCCGGCCAGGATCGGTCCCCAGCGGCCGTAAGCGTGGCGGAGCCGCGGCGAGGTCTTGCCGGCGTCCGCGCCAACACCGAAGAAGTCGAACTCGACCTTGGCCTCGTAAGGCTGGCCGGCCAGCTGGCCGCTCGCCTTCACGCCCAGACGGGATTGCCTGACGCTGAGGATGGATTGGCCGTCGCTGCCATATTGCCCCTTTTCCGTGGGAATGCGCGACGGGCGGAGCGCGGCCTCCCAATCCGGATTGACCCGATTGAAGTCCTGGATCGCGTCCAATTCGGCGAATCCGTAGACCTCGAGCGAGTGGCTGTCGCCGGAGCGGCCGGAGGAGGAGCCGTTGTCGTCGAGAGCGACAGCCGCCGAGCCGGCGGAAGCGATCTCCGTGGAAGCGGGGGCGGCCACGACGTCCGCCCTGTTGACGGTGTCCGGCGGGGTCGCGGCTGGCGACGCTCCCAGCATGGCGGATGCGGCGAGTGAAATGATGTCCATCTGGACCCCCTGCTTCGATGTCGGGGGGAGTATGGAGAGGCGCGCGGGCTGGGCACTCGGTGGATTCGCGGGCTACCCCAGCGCCAAATCCCTAAGGGTTAACCGTGTCGGCCGGGGGCGGCGCTTCCCCTAAAAACATTGCAAACGAAAGAAATTACGATGCCGGCCGGACGTTCGTCGGGCCGGTTCTTTCGCCGCCGCTGGATCGGCGGGTCTCACCTGCACAAGATCGGTTCTTCCCCGGATGCCGCGCGCGGGTCTCGACCGCTATCCCGCGACCGACGGCCCTCTCTCCGGGAACGGAACATGGGATTCGCACTGCCGCGATGACGATGTCCAGGCGAATCGGGCGTCCACCCCGTCCCGGGTCGAGTCCCGGGGGCCGCCCGGCCATGAACCGCTTCCCTCAACGCCTCGGGAGACAATGAAATGCGCAGACTTCCCGCCCTGATCGCCGCGATCGCCCTCATCGCAATGCCTGTCGATGCCGCCAAGATGCCGGAGAGCTGGGACGGGCTGATGCTCGTCAAGTCCAAGCGCCTGGAAAACGTCTACCTGCTGCCGGGCGCCGATTTCCGCATCTATACGAAGGTGATGCTGGACCCGCCCGAGGTCTCCTTTCGCAAGAACTGGCAGCGGGACACCAACAACGGCACGCGCAGCCTCGCCAGGCGGGTGAGCGACAGGGCCGCGCGCGACATTCTCGACGAGGCGCAGAAGCGGTTCCAGCGGATATTCGCCGAGGCCTTTCAAAAGGCCGGTTTCGAGATCGTCAGCGAGCCGGGGGAGGATGTGCTTCGAGTCTCCACGGCGCTCGTCAACCTGGATGTCCAGGCGCCGGAATCGACGGCGGCGCGCACCTACACCTTTACGCGCGAGGCGGGGCAGGCGACCGTCCTCGTCCAGGCCAAGGATTCGCTGAGCGGCCAGCTCCTCGGCCGGGCGGTCGACGCGCAGCTGGCAGGCGACAATGGCCCATACCTGCGGAACCGGAGCACGAACATCGGCGACTTCGAGGATCTGTTTACCCAATGGGCGAAGCATAGCGTCGACGGGATCGCTCTCTTGAAGACCCTTTCCCCGGTCGAAGCCGGCGGGCTCCGCAGACGCTGAGCGCCCGACGAATGGGGTCGTCGGCTGTCCCGGCGGAACCGGCGCTTTTCAGATCATCGTCGTGAAGGATGGCAGGCTTGACTGGCCGGGTGAAAAGGCGCGGCGGGACCGGGATGCTGAGTCCCGCCGCGCTAGAGTGGCCAGGATGGGGGGAGAGGATGTCCCGGCACCGGATTGGAATGCCGCCCCGAGCATGTGCGCACCATCGGTACTTTACCCGAGGAACGGCATAGGCCGCCCTGATAGAGTCGATTGAAAATCTGGAGGGCGCCGGAACTCAGCACAGAGCCTCCTTGACGGGGCGATTCTCCGGCAAGCGGCGGCGAGCCCAGCGGACGTACAGAGCCGAAACCACCATCCCGAGCACGAGATACAGAAGCACGGCGGCAAGCATCCGCGGATCGATTTCGAAATTCTGCCGGATCATCAGCACCGCAATACCGGGATGCCGCGACGCGGCTGCCTGGGCGAGCGCCATTCGCCGGCGCGGATCGGGACCGCCGAGCATATGCCCACACACCAGGCCGGCCAGCTCCGTCAGGACGATCGCAAGCATCGTTCCATTCCCGACGAGCCCCAGGATCTGCCCATGGACCGCGATGAGGATGAGGGCGATCAGTGCGGCGAGGCTGAGCATGGCCACGGTCGACGCGATCTTCGAAAGACGCGGCGCGGCGGCGGGTGCGAAGCGGCGCATTGCCATGCCGGCCAGCAGGGGAAGGAGGATCGACGTCGCCACGAGCCAGGCGATCGTCCCGACGCGAATGCTCGCAGTGCCGCCGGCGATCGCCGCCGCGAGCATCAGCGTCGCCGGCACGGCCGGCGCCGCGAGCAGGAGCAGGCCGACATACATGCCGATTGCAAAAGATCCGCCGGCTCCGGTCTGAAGCATCTTGCCCGGAGCGAACGGGGCCAGCGGCGACAACGCCATGGCGACGATGCTCAGCCTTATCGCCGGCTCGATCGGCAGCAGCATGACCGCCGCGAACGCCGCGAGGGGGACGGCGACGTAGACAGCGACAAAACCGCGGCATAAAAGAGACGGCCTCTTGAGGACGTAGGCAAGGTCGCGCCATCGACTCTGCAGTCCGACGGAGAAGATGAGCAGCATTGTGCTCATCAGGATGAGGTCCGGGATTATCGTTTTGAAGTCCATATCGGCTTTCGAACCACAAGTTGTGAAGGCCGAAGCTGGAGCGATAATTCCATCGAAGCCATCGGGGGAATCCCGGAGACGGGTCGTTCGGGTGCTTCCAGACGTAGCGTAGCGCACAAGTTTGAGGAGCACCGGGTTTATACCGATTTGACTTCGGTCATCGACGTGCGAGCACGAGAGATGGCCGAGCGCGGCTCGACTCTCATTCGGTACCGCGGCGCTCAATCCAGGCCTAAAAGTGAAGCTTAAGAGTAAGCGTGCTTTCCAAGCGAATCCGCCGACCGAGCGGATCTTTGCCGTGAAGGGAAATGGCAGTATGGGGAATAGGGTTTGTCGTGTCCTGCTCGCGGACGACCATGACATCATTCGACGCGGCGTGCGCACCTTGCTTGAAACCCGCCAGGATATTCAAGTGGTGGCGGAGGTTGCGAGTGGACGCCAAGCCATTTTGCTTGCCCGCGAAACGCGCCCCGACATCGCGATCATAGATTATTCCATGCCAGAGCTGAACGGCCGCGATGTGACGCTCGAGCTCAAGCGGGAATTCCCGAGGATCGAAGTGCTCGTCTATACGATGCACGATCGGGAGGATACCGTCACCGAAGTTCTTCATGCTGGCGCGCGCGGTTTCGTTCTCAAGTCCGACCCCGAGAAGCATTTGTTTGCGGCGATAGATGCACTTGCGGTCAACAGGCCCTATTTTTCGCCATCCGTCTCGGAAACTCTCCTTCAGCAATTCCTTCGCGCCAAACCCCACGACGATTTCAGCATTTTGACCCATCGCGAGCGCGAGGTCGTTCAGCTGATTGCCGAGGGCAAGATCAACAAGCAGGTGGCACAGCTCCTCAACATCAGCGTGAAAACGGTGGAGACTCATCGTTCAACGGTGATGCAGAAGCTCAAGCTGCGCGCGGCGGCGGACCTGGTGCGCTACGCCATCCGCAACCGCATCATCGAAGCCTGATCCTCCCGCCCTTTTGCGCGCGAACAGCCGGCGTCACTGGCGGCCTGTTCGATCATCTGCGGGAATTGGGTGCGGACGCTAGGACAGGTTCTCGAAAGACCCGGCCTCGTGGAAGGGAAGGGACGCGATAATCGACGTGCCGTTGTCCCCGCTCTTGATGACCAGCCGCCCGCCCAGCTCCTCGACCCTTTCGACCATCGATCTCAGCCCCACCCCGACGGAATCCCGCACATCGAATCCCATCGTGAAACCGACGCCGTTGTCCCTGATCATCAGGTGCAGGCGCTTCTCGGAAATGATGAGCCTGATCTCCACGTCGCTCGCCTTGGAATGACGGTGGACGTTCGCCAGGGCTTCCTGGGTCAGGCGGTGAACCATCAGGCAAAGCCGGCGGTCGATAATGTCGGCATCGTCCAGCCAGAGCGCGACGTTGAGACCGGTGCGGCGGCCGAACCCCTTCGCGAGCGCTTCGAGATCCTTGGACAGGCTCGGCTGGTCGGAGACCGGCGAATGGAACAGGTAGGAGATCGACTTTATTTCGCGCTGGAGGCGATCGAGCGCCCCGTCGGCGTCCGCAAGTTCCTCCTGGAACAGCAAGCCGCGGCCGCGCTTGAGGTTGGCAAGGGTCAGCTGCAACACCACGAGATCCTGCGCGGTCGTGTCGTGCAGGTCCCGGGCGACCCTTCGTCGCTCCTCGGCCTCCGCGTTCAGGAGTTGACCGGCGAAATGATGCTTTTGCTGCTCCAGGGTCGCCAGCTCCGTCACGTCATAGCGGACCATGACCCGCCACTGCCGGCGTGGCGCCGCGCAGGAATAGATGCGGATCTGATGCGCCCTGCCGTTCTGCGGGCCTTCGCCGGCGTCGAAATGATCGAAGCGCGAGATTTCGCCCGCATCGATCCGGCGCAATGCCTCGGCGGTCGCGGCCGCCTCTTCGTCTCCCTCGCTTGCCCGTTCGTCGCAATATTCGAGGTAATTCAACCCCGGCGCCAGCCCGGGAAGCGGCGGGTCGTCCACCGCTTTGGTCCAGGCCTGGTTGGCCGCGAGGAACGTCCAGTTCGCGTCGAGGATGGCGATCTGCTCCGCCAGCCCGTCGGCAATGGCGATCTGCGCCTTGAGATCCGACGCGGTAAGACCGCATCCGGGAGGCAGGAGAGGAGTGACGTTGGAGCCGGTGTCGACCTCGTAACAGTCGTCTCCCCGGGCGAGCTGTCGCGTTTTTTCCTCATACCGATTCTCAAAATCGGCGCCCACGTCGATTATAAATCTTGGTGAAGTTATTTTTGACAAGTCCATGCGAGCCCCCGGATGGATAACAATCCTGTGCACGCAAACTCGATCAGGCTTGTTTACGCCAAAATCGGTATCAATACATCGGGGTTTTTACCTAGATTAAACACCTAGATTAAGTTATCGGGGTTAATGCGACTAAGTTGCATCAGGCTCATCTAGGGCTAACGGCCGGGTGCGCGCTCCAATTTCTCCCGCACATCCTTGGCGAGAGCGCGCGCGATCGCTTTCACCGTCTCCGTCGTCGACAAGGTCGCTGGTATGTCGAGCGCGTTCGGGCTGCGCCTTCTGACGGCCGCGAACTGCAGGGTGTTGCTGCGTCCATCATGAAGCTCGAGCGCCAGCAGCAGGGAGCCGGTGAACCGCCCCTGTTTTCCCCTGAGGCTCTTGACCGCGTTGCTCGCGAGCCCGATCGGGGTCACGCGAGTGGCCGTCGCCACGCCGCCCTTCGTCGTCTGCGCACCGAGCAGGGTCACCTGCATGCGCAGCGTATCGGCTTTGGCGGCGGTCACGACGGACAAGGATTTGGCGAGCTCGCTGCGCAGGGCCTCGGTGACGATGCGGGCGTATTTCTGCCGATCCGCCGCGTCCACGCCGTCGAATTGCGCGTCGGGACCCGAATAGACGATCGTCGGCAAGATCATCACGCTGCGATAGGCGCCCAGCTGCAGCCCGGGCCTGGCATAGGTCCACGATTCGCTCTTCGTGGAATCCTGCCGCAGGTGCGAGGACGAGGCGAGGGCGGTCGGCGCATGGTCCTTCGTCTGCGCCGCGCCGGCCACGGGAGCCGCCAGGAGAAACAGGGCGATGCAGAAGCGCATCATGGATCCTCGCTGAGCTCCGGAACGGCGAACTTGGCGGCCTCTTCGGCGAACAGCATCCTGTAGACGAGCGCTCCGACGATCGCGCCGAGGATAGGCGCAACCCAGAACAGCCAGAGCTGGTCGAGCGCGGCCCTGCCGACAAGCAGGGCCGGACCGGTGCTGCGCGCCGGGTTCACCGAGGTATTCGTCACGGGAATGCTGATCAGATGGATGACGGTCAGCGCGAGCCCGATCGCGAGGGGACCGTAGCCGGCAAGCGCGCGACGATCGGTCGCCCCGAGAATGACGACCAGGAAACCGCAGGTGAGCACGGCTTCCGTGACGAAGCAGGCCGCGAGGGAATAATGGCCGGGTGAGGCGAGCCCGTAACCGTTTTCAGCGAGGCCCATCTGGGAAAGATTGTAGTCGGGGCTGCCGCTGGCGATCAGGAGCAGGGTCACCGTCGCGACGGTGGCGCCTCCGACCTGTGCCGCGACATAAGGGGCGATATCGCGCACCGGGAAGCGGCCGGCTGCCCAGATTCCCACGGTGACGGCCGGGTTGAGGTGGCATCCGGAGATAGGACCCAGAGAATAGGCCGCGGTGAGCAGCGCCAGGCCGAACGCGAGCGAGACGCCGACGATGCCCCCGCCGATCCCGTCATAGCGGGCGGCGAGGACGGCGGCGCCGCAGCCGCAAAGGACCAGCCAGAACGTTCCAACGAATTCCGCGGCGGCGCGGCGACCGAGATGCATGATGCCTCTCCCCTAAACCCGACGGGGCAGGGCGTAGCCTTCGCAGGCAACCGGGTGGATCGGACAAAGTCTGTGTCCGCATCGCGGAGACTATTGAGCGCCGACGGCGAAGGTGACGCTGACGAAATCCAACGATCAGGACGATGCGACGATCCTGGTGTCCCTCCAGAAGAAGAAGTGAAGGAGGCCCGGCTTCGGGGCCGGCCTCCCGTTCGCGCGGGCGACAGAGCGGCGGCCGACAGGTCGGGATCGGGCTGGACCTTCGGCGTGCTTTGAGGGAAGGGGAAAGCGGGCCGGGTTAGCTCAGCTGGTAGAGCAACCGCCTTGTAAGCGGTAGGTCGTCCGTTCGAGTCGGACACTCGGCACCACTCTCTCAAGACCGACAGAGACCGCAGTCTCCGTGCCCGCTGGGATTGGCGAAGGAATGGCTGAATTGCGCCAAATTCGGCCCGCGCCGCGGCCGATTTTCACCGGTTTCACCGGTTATTTCGCAATTTGAGGTGTCTGAACCGGTTCTCGCGTCTCTCAGGTGGCCTGCCAAGGGGATCCAAGTGCCGCTATTCTCGTCATTTATTCGCGGTCCTGTGCGTCCCCAACGGAGCCTTTGCGGCGGAGACATAATCGGTGCAGAATCGGTGATAATCGGTCGCCGAAGCCGCAATAACCGGTGGAGCGGGCTTGATCGAAAGCGGAGCAGCGGCGCAGCTTCACAATCATGCGAGCTTGGATCAGAATCAGGCGTACCTGGTCCTTTGTCGAGTAGGCTTCGTGCATCGACTATCGCCATCGCCTTTGTCCGCCGCTCCGGCCCGGTTTGTGCCCGACCTTTGGCTTCCGTACCGGGCGCTCTTTCCCAACGACCAGGAAGCGCTCGCCCAACTTTCGGGGAGAGATTTGTCCAACTGGCTTGCATGGGCCGACTCCAGGCTGGGTTGGGCAGCCGATAGCGAGAGCGTTGATGTCACGCGCGCGAGGCTTGGACACGACGTCGTCGAAATGTGTCCGGCGTCAGCACGAATGAGACAGATTGAGGGTATCGGGTAGAGGAGGATTTTGGTCTCATCGCAGTGACGAAGGAACGGAGATGAGAGCAAAATCCTCAAGCGCCCCGGCGACCCCTGGTGAGCGTGTGGTGAAGG
>DATBDY010000004.1:0-6491 GCA_036269695.1 Allosphingosinicella sp.
TCCTTCACCACACGCTCACCAGGGGTCGCCGGGGCGCTTGAGGATTTTGCTCTCATCTCCGTTCCTTCGTCACTGCGATGAGACCAAAATCCTCCTCTACCCGATACCCTCAATCTGTCTCATTCGTGCTGACGCCGGACAGTCACCTTCGCCGTCGGCCACTCCCAGGCGATCAGGCGGCTCTCCGACGCCGTGTCCGTGTTGGGAAGGCCGTAAGCGCGGAACAAGGCATCCGCGAGCTTTGCGAACCCGCCTTTCGCCGTCCCGCTGCCGCTGCTGATCTTGTGCACATCCGTCATGAACCAGATCTTGTCGAGGTGGACGCCGAGATAGTCGGCAGCCGCGGACGCTTTCGGAGTGAGGACGGCGTCATTGCCCTGATAGGGCTGCAGCGTCGCCGGAGCGGAGGCGCCGAGCTTGACGCCCACGAACTCCTTGGGGGCCGGCGCGGCGCGATCCTGGAGACCCACGCAATCGCGGTCCCATTCGCGATCGAAGGCGTCGGCATTGTCGAACGAGCGAACCATGGCGACGTCGCGGTCGGGAATGACGATCCATGGCTCGTCGCCGGTCATCGCACCGAAGCTGTTCTTCGCATTGACGTCGCCGCACGCTGTTTCGTGCCCGTTCTTCGTCCATGCAAAGTCATGGGAGAAAACGGCGGAGGAAGGATCCTTCATCATCGCTCGAACCACCGTCCTCGCGGAGAAGCGCGCGCTATCGTCGCGCTTCTGGCCTTCCAGCTCTGCTTGATTGAGTGCCGAGGAAGCCTTGGCCTGCGGGATCGAGCCGCTTCCAATGATGGCGCTGATAATGAAAAGGACGAAGAAAACCGCGACGACGATGAGAATCACGCGGCCACGCCGCGGCCGCGTCATAGTGTTTGCCATATTCCTTGCCCCCTTGTCTTAGGCTTCCCCGTTTATCACCATGTCTCCACGACACGCTCCACTATTTGTGACGTATCCGCAATGACTTGGCAAGTCCCCCCTCAAAGCACGCCGAAGGTCCAGCCCTCGGTGCGGGCGAGCTCCGGGGTGAGTTGGGCCGGGTGCCAGTAACGCGGATCGGCAGCGATGGCGCGAAGGCCCGCAGCGGCGATCAGGACGTCGGTTTCATGATCGTTGGGCTCGTGGCGGAGGCGCGCTGGCCGGCTGCCGAGCGCCTTCAATGCGGCGTTGAGATCGGTCCGGCTCCGCACCTTGCGGCCGGAGAGGCCGGCGAGGCGGATGAAGGCGCGGGTGTAGAGCTCGACGACGACGCTGCCTTCGCGTGGCAACGGATCCATCGGCCAGACGGGCACCCTCCCCTCCAGCCGGTGGAGCAGGCGCATGCCGGCATAGCTCGCCTTGGCCACCTGCGCCGCGCCGATGGCGTCGTAGAGGGTCGAGGCCTTGCCGCCGCCGGTGGCGTTGAACGCATGCTCGCAGACGCGATGATGGAGGAAGTCGGCCTTCACCCCGTCCGCCGCGCCGAAATAGAAATGGGGGCGGTGATGCTCCTCCAGGAAGCTGGCCGCGCCGAGATCCTCATCCCCGCAGAGCCGGTCGACATAGGCCCACAGGGATTTGGCGTCGGACGGCGGATCGGTCTCACCGGGGAAATAGGCGCCGCGTTCGACGATCGGCGGCGCGGCGGAGAAATCGAAGCCGTAGAGGGTGGGCGTCTCCACCGCCGTCTCGAGCAGCCAGTCGAGCACCTCGCGCCGCGACCAAGGCTGCGCCCGTGCGACCAGCCGCGGCGCCTTTTCGCCCAGCTCCGCGACGGCAATGGCGATGCCCTTGTGCCTCTTTCCCTTCGCTCCGGACCAGTCGATCGCCGCGAACCGGCTGAAGTGTGGGATCACTTCTTCTTCCGCGGCTTGGGCGGCGGTTTCGCCGCACTCCAATCGCGCGAGCGCTCGATGACCGAGCGGACGCGTTCGGGGTCGGGGCTGTCGAAGCGGATCAGCACCGCCGGCCAGCCTTCATAATGCGGCGATTGCCAGAAGGTCTCCGGATCGGTCTCCTTCAGGATCTCAACACTGTCCATGTCGATGGCCACACCGAACGAGCTCGCCTGCTCGTGGCCCGTATAGAGGAAGGCGCGGCCGTTCACCTTCACCGCCGGCTTTCCGTAGCTGGTGGAGAGCTCGGTCCCGGGCAGCGTCAGCGCGAACGCCACCGCTTTCTCCCAGCTATCGATCGGGTCAGCCATCGCCCCGCGCCTTTCGCTGCTCGTCCCACCAGGCCATGCGCTCGGCGACGCGCTTCTCGAAGCCGCGGCCGGTGGGTTCGTAGAAGGTCTGCGGCGCCATCTCCTCGGGCCAGTAATTGTCGCCGGAGAAGCCGCCCTCGGCATCGTGGTCGTATTGATATCCCTTGCCGTAGCCGATCGTCTTCATCAGCTTGGTCGGTGCATTGAGGATGTTCTTCGGCGGCATCAGCGAGCCGGTCTCCTTCGCCGAGCGCCAGGCACCCTTCTGCGCCATATAGGCCGCGTTCGATTTGGGCGCGGTGGCGAGGTAGAGGCAGGCCTGGACGATGGCGAGCTCGCCCTCGGGCGAGCCGAGGAAATCGTAGGCGTCCTTGGCGGCGAGGCACTGGACCAGAGCCTGTGGATCGGCGAGCCCGATGTCTTCCGACGCCGCACGGGTGAGGCGGCGGAGCAGATAGAGCGGCTCCTCGCCTGCCGTCAGCATCCGCGCGAGATAGTAGAGCGCCGCCTGCGGGTCCGAGCCGCGGATCGCTTTGTGAAGCGCGGAGATGAGGTTGTAATGCCCCTCCCGGTCCTTGTCGTAGACGGCGACGCGGCGGTGGAGCAGGGCCGAAAGGCCGGCGGCATCGAGCGGCTCGGCGATCTCGATCGAGAACAGGGTCTCCGCCTGGTTGAGGAGGAAGCGGCCGTCGCCGTCGGCGGTGGCGATGAGGGCGTCGCGCGCCTCCGGCGTCAGCGGCAGGGGCCGCTCCATCAAGGCCTCGGCGCGTTCGAGCAGCTTCTCCAGCGCGGCCGAATCCAGCCGGTTGAGGATCAGCACCTGCGCGCGCGAGAGCAGAGCGGCGTTGAGCTCGAAGGACGGGTTCTCGGTGGTGGCGCCGACGAGGATGACGGTGCCGTCCTCGACATAGGGCAGGAAGCCGTCCTGCTGGGCACGATTGAAACGGTGGATCTCGTCGACGAAGAGCAGGGTCTGCTTGCCGGTACGGGCGAAATCGCGCGCCTCGGCGAACACCTTCTTGAGGTCCGCCACGCCCGAGAAGACGGCGGAGATGGCGACGAAGCGCAGGCCGACCGCGTCGGCGAGCAGCCGGGCGATCGTTGTCTTGCCGGTGCCGGGCGGTCCCCACAGGATCATCGAGGCGAGCTTGCCCGCCGCCACCATCCGCCCGATCGCGCCCTCGGGGCCGGTCAGATGCTCCTGCCCGACCACGTCCTCCAGAGTCTGCGGCCGCAGCCGGTCGGCCAGCGGCGCGCTGTCCGGTGGCGGCGCGGCGGTGCGCGCCGTCGGCGGCTGGTCGGCGAAAAGATCGGCCATCTCCCGCCATTTAATGCATTTGCCGCCGCGTTCCATCGTCGCGATTGACGTAAATCCTATCAAGATATATCTTAGAACGACTCAGACCGAACATGGAGGCTCTTATGCGGATCAGGATGGGCGGGGGCTGCGGCCCCGGCATCGAAATTCCGGGAATACTGGCGATGGGATTCGGCCCGCGCGGCTGGCGCGGCTTCGATCCGGGCGATTGGGGAGATTGGGGCGGGGGCGGCCGGGGACGGCGCGGGCGCCGGCGCATGTTCGATTCAGGCGAGCTGCGCCTCGTCCTCTTGAAGCTGCTCGTCGACCAGCCGCGCCACGGCTACGACCTGATCCGCGCCATCGAGGAGATGACGCACGGCGATTATGCGCCGAGCCCCGGAATCGTCTACCCGACCCTCACCATGCTCCAGGACATGGGCCTGATCGAGGAGCAGGCGGCCGAGGGCGCCCGCAAGGCTTTCGCCGCCACCGACGAAGGCCGCGCCTATCTCGCCGAACGCGAGGAAGAGGTGGCGGCTTTAATCGAGCGGCTCACCGGCCTCGGCGAGGAGAAGAGGAAGGCCGGCGGCGCGCCGATCGGGCGGGCAATCCGCAACCTGCTCGCGGCAACCTTCTACCGCGCCACGCGCGACGATTGGGACGAGGAAAGGCTGCACGAGATCGCCGCCATCCTCGACGAGGCGGCGCAGCGGATCGAGCGGCTGAAATAAAAGAAAAGGCGCCCCGGGATATTTCCCGAGGCGCCCAGATGCGTGACCTCTAGGTCGATTACATCGCGTTCGTGGTCGAGTTGGTCGTCGTCGTGGTCGTGTTCGCGGTCATGGCGCCGGCGGCGTTCATGTCGGCCGCGTTCGTCGTCCCCATGTTGGTCGTCGTGACGTTGGTCGTCGTCGCGTTCATGTCGACCGTATTCATGTCGCTGGTATTGGCGACGACATTCTCGTTCACGTCAGTCTTCTTGCTGCAGGCGCCGAGCGCGACGACAGCGAGACCGATCGCGGCGGCTTTGATCATGAGCTTCATAACTTTCCCCTCTATCGCCATCCTCACAAAAGGACGCCCCAGCGAATGGCAGCTGAGGCGTCCCGGGGAGCCCCGCGTGACCGTGAGGAGCTCAACCGAATCGGTAACAAGCTGGCGGAGGTTAAGTTCCGGTCGCGTGACAATCAAGAGGCTCCGTAGCGCGGGCCTGTCCGATTAACGACGTTCTTCCGCTCAACGCCGCCCTTCGTCACGCAGCCGCCGTCGCTCGCGATTCACCATGATCCTCACCGTCAGCACCGCCGGCAGGATCAGCATCGCGATCATGATCAGGACGAAAGCGGCTTTCATCGAAGCTCCTGAAACGAGACGCCCCGCCGGATGACCGACGGGGCGCTCGTTTTACACATCAAGCTGGACCTCAATCCTGCAGATACTCGCCAGCATCGGCGTCCGTGCCGTGGCCTTCCGGAACCGCCTCGGCCAGCGGATCGTCGCCGATCGCCGCTTCGGGGCCCTGGGCCAGCTCGGCCGCATGCTCCTCGGCCGCGCTGTTCGCCGCGATTAGCGACTCCTGCAGCTTGCGCTGCTGGGCGCGGAGCGCCGCGTCGCGGCTGGTGGCCGCGATGCGCATCCGGTTCATGCCGGCGCCGGTGCCCGCCGGGATCAGACGGCCGACGATGACATTCTCCTTGAGGCCGTCGAGCGTGTCGATCTTGCCCTGGACCGCGGCTTCGGTGAGCACCCGGGTCGTCTCCTGGAAGGAGGCGGCCGAGATGAAGCTGCGGGTCTGCAGGCTCGCCTTGGTGATGCCGAGCAGCACCGGCTTGCCTTCGGCGAGGCGCTTCTTCGTCGCTTTCAGCTTGACGTTGGCCTCGTCCATCTCGGTCCGGTCGACCTGCTCGCCGACGAGCAGGGTCGAATCCCCGCTCTCAATGATCTCGACCTTCTGCAGCATCTGGCGGACGATCACCTCGATGTGCTTGTCGTTGATCTTCACGCCCTGGAGCCGGTAGACCTCCTGGATCTCCGAGACGAGATATTCCGCCAGGGCGACGATGCCGAGCACCTCGAGGATGTCGTGCGGATCGGGCGACCCGCCGATCAGATTGTCGCCGCGCTTGACGTAATCGCCTTCCTGGACGTCGATGACCTTCGACTTCGGCACCAGATACTCGACCGCCTCCGAACCGTCGTCCGGGATGATCGCGATCTTGCGCTTGGCCTTATAGTCCTTGCCGAACGCAACCCGGCCGGAGACCTTCGCGATGATCGCATTCTCCTTGGGCTTGCGCGCCTCGAACAGCTCCGCCACCCGCGGCAGACCGCCGGTGATGTCGCGGGTCTTGGCCGCCTCGCGGGAGACGCGGGCGAGCACTTCGCCGCCCTCGACCCGCTGGCCGTCCTCGACCGACAGCATCGCGCCCGGCGCCAGCATGTAGCGGGCCGCCTCGCCGCTCTCCTCGTCGAGGAGGGTGACGCGCGGACGCAGATCCTCCTTCGAACGGGCGGAGCCGCGGAACTCGGTCACCACGCGCTGGGCGATGCCGGTCGCTTCGTCGGTCTGCTCGACGAGCGTCTTGCCCTCGACCAGATCCTGGAACTTCACGATGCCGCCCTTTTCGGTGATCACCGGCATCATGAACGGATCCCATTCGGCCATCCGGTCGCCCTTCGACACGATGTGGCCGTGGTCGACCATCAGGTGCGCGCCGTAGGGAATGCGGTGGCTCGCCCGCTCGCGGCCGTCCATGTCGACGATCGCCATCTCGCCGTTGCGGGCCATGGCGATGCGCCGCCCACGCGGGTCCATGATCGTCGGCAGGTCGCGAAGCTCGATCGTGCCGTCCGTCGAGGCCTCGAGGTTCGAGGTCTCGTTGAGCTGGGCGGCGCCGCCGATGTGGAAGGTCCGCATGGTGAGCTGCGTGCCCGGCTCGCCGATCGACTGGGCGGCGATGACGCCGACCGCCTCGCCGATATTGACCGGCGTGCC
>DATBDY010000011.1:0-3108 GCA_036269695.1 Allosphingosinicella sp.
CCGCTGGTGATCCTCTACGCCTTCTTCGTCGAGCACTACGTGTCGGCGATGACCGGCGCCGTGAAGGAATAGCGCTAGCGCGTCTCCGCGCCGGCGAGCTCTTCACGCATGATCTCCAGCTCCAGCCACTGCTCTTCGGCGGCGGCGATCTTCTGTTGCAGCACGCCGAGCGCCTCGGTGGTCTTCTCGAAGCCGGCGCGGTCGCGCGTGTAGTAACCCGGATCGTCGAGCTTCGCCTGCAGCGTCGCGGCGTCCGCCTGCAGCTTGGCGATCGTCTTCGGTAACGTCTCCAGCGCGTGCTTGTCCTTGAAGGTCATGCGGCGCTTGGCCGACGGGGCCGGTGTGGGCGCCGCGGACGGCTCCTTGGCCGGCTTGTCGGCCTCCGCCTTGCGCTGCTCGCGCGCCAGATCGGCGCCGCGCTGGGTCAGCATGTCGGAATAACCGCCGGCATATTCGATCCAGCGGCCATCGCCTTCCGGCACGATCACGCCGTTCACCAGCCGGTCGAGGAAATCGCGGTCGTGGCTGATGAGCAGGACCGTGCCGGGATAGTCCGCGAGCATGTCCTCGAGCACGTCCAGCGTCTCCATGTCGAGATCGTTGGTCGGCTCGTCCAGCACCAGCAGGTTGGACGGCTTCGCCAGCGCCTGCGCCAGCATCAGCCGGCCGCGTTCGCCGCCTGAGAGTTTTGACAGCGGCGTGCGCGCCTGCTCGGTCGAGAACAGGAAGTCCTTCATGTAGCTGACGACGTGCTTCGGCTTGCCGTTGACCATCACGGTGTCGCCGCTGCCGCCGGTGAGCGCATCCGCGACCGTGGTGTTGGGCGCAAGGCTGTCGCGGTGCTGGTTCAAGGTGGCGATGGCCAGATTTGCGCCGAGGCGGATCGCGCCTTCATCGGGCGACAGGACGCCGGTGAGCATGCTGATCAGCGTGGTCTTGCCGCTGCCGTTCGGTCCGACGATGCCGATGCGGTCGCCGCGCTGGATGCGGGCGGAGAAGTCGGCGACGATCGGCCGGTCGCCGTAGCGTTTCGTCAGGTGCTCGGCCTCGATCACCAGCACACCCGATTGTCCCGCGGACCCGGCGGTGATGGTGGCATTGCCGGCGGCGGCGCGGTGGGTGCGGCGCTGCTCGCGCAGCGCCTGCAATTCGCCGACCCGGCGCATGTTGCGCTTGCGCCGCGCGGTGACGCCGTAGCGCATCCAGTGTTCCTCGGCCACGATCTTGCGATCGAGCTTGTGCTGCTCGCGCTCCTCCTCGGCGAACAGCATGTCGCGCCATTCCTCGAAATGGGCGAAGCCGCGCTCGAGCCGGCGCGTCGCGCCGCGGTCGAGCCAGACGGTGGTGCGCGTCAGGTTCGCGAGGAAGCGCCGGTCATGGCTGATGATCACGAGCGCGGTGCGGCGGCCGTCGAGGTCGCGCTCCAGCCACTCGATGGTCGTCAGGTCGAGGTGGTTGGTCGGCTCGTCGAGCAGGAGGATGTCGGGCGAGGACGCCAGCACCCGCGCCAGCGACGTGCGCCGCGCCTCGCCGCCGGACAGATGGGAAGGGTCTTCCTCGCCGCTGAGGTCGAGCTGCTCCAGCATGTAGCGGGCGGAGTAGGGATCATCGGTCGGCTTGAGGCCCGCCTCGACATAAGCACGCGTCCTGTCGAAGCCGGAAAAGTCCGGCTCCTGCGGCAGGTAGCGCACCACGGCGCCGGGTTGCACGAAGACCGAGCCGCGATCCGGCTCGACCAGGCCCGCGGCGATCTTCAGCAGAGTCGATTTGCCCGAGCCGTTGCGCCCGACCAGGGACACCCGCTCGCCGGTCGAGACGGACAGCTCCGCTCCCGTCAGCAGCGGGGTGCCGCCGAAGGTGAGTCCGATATCTTTGAGCTGAAGCAGGGGAGGAGCCATATCACCTCATTACGTGGCGTCGCGCGCCGAGCGCGCACCGGTACAGGCGGCGCGGGGCGCCGTCAAAGGCAAGCCGTGATATTTCGGCCGGTTCTTACTCGGTGAGATTGTCGTGGACGTCGGCGACGCCTCGCCGCCAGTAGCCCGCCGCCCGCATCGACCGCGGCTGGGCGCCGTGCTCGGCCAAAAGCTGCGTCCGAAGAGCCTTGGCTGCGGAACTCTCACAAGCCACCCAGGCGTAATAGTCGCCTTTGGGAAGGTCGATCTTGCGGAGCGCTTGCGACAGCAGGTCGGCCGTGCCGGCTTGCGCCCCGTTCCGATAGACCCAATGCTTGGATGCGTCGGTCCGCGTATCGAAACTGAGCTTATCGGCTGGGGAATCGACCTCGACGACGGCCACCACCCGGCTGCCCTCTGGGAGTTCTTCGAGCCGTCGCGCGATGGCCGGGAGCGCTGTGTCGTCGCCGACCAGGAAGTGCCAGTCATAACTGGCCGGGATGACAAGCGACCCGCGCGGGCCGCCGACGGTCAGCGATTGTCCCGGCTGCGCTTGTTCGGCCCACTGCGTCGCCGGACCGGCATCGTGGAGGGCGAAGTCGATGACGAGCGTGCCGGCGGCGGCATCGCAGCGGCGCGGGGTGAAATTGCGGCCGGCGAACTGAGGCTCGCCATCGCCGCCTTCGGGCGCGGCCAGGGAGAAAAGCAGCTTAACGTGGTCGTCGAATCCCAGGCTGGAGAACCCGGCGAGTTCTGCGCCGGACAGCGTGACGCGGACCATGCTCGGTGAGATCTTCTCGACGGCTTGGACGGCGAGCTTCCGTCGGCGCAATTCGTGGCGCACCCGTTGCGGCTGACGCGGGTCGATCTGCGCCGCGGAATTGGAAAGGGTCATTTTCGAGAGTCGCTCCTGGAGGGGGCAGGCTTGGGATGGCGGCAACGGGCAGGGCGGCCTCCGCCCAGGGGCCGAATCTTATTGCTGGCGCTCTTCCATATGGCAACGGGCGCCTCTTACCGCCAGTTTGGGCGTGCATCTGTCGTGGGCGGGATAGGCAAGCACGCGGCAATTCCTCCCCTTGCATTGGCCGCCTGTATAATGCATGACAGCGCCGCGGCGGGCCTTTATGGTCCGCCGCATCCGCTTCTGGAGGAGTGTAGCTCAATTGGTAGAGCACCGGTCTCCAAAACCGGGGGTTGCAGGTTCGAGTCCTGC
>DATBDY010000035.1:0-1818 GCA_036269695.1 Allosphingosinicella sp.
CGAGCGCGTGCTGCTGCTCACCGTGAAGATCGAGGACGTGCCCTATGTCGAGGAGCAGCAGACCTTCCATCTCCAGGAGCTCGGCCAGGGCTTCTACCGGCTGATCGTCCGCTACGGCTTCATGCAGGAAACCAACGTCCCGGCGGCGCTTGCGCGGGTCGACAGCTGCGGGCCGCAATTCAAGATGATGGACACGAGCTTCTTCCTCGCCCGCCAGACCCTGATCGCCTCGCCGCGGCCGGGCATGGCGATTTGGCGCGAGAAACTCTTCGCCTGGATGCTGCGCAACGCGGAAAGCGCGATGGAATTCTTCAGCCTGCCGCCCAACCGCGTCGTCGAGCTCGGCAGCCAGGTAGAGATTTGAGCGCCGCCGCGTGACGGGCGGGGCGATCATCGTCACCGCCACGTTCGGCGACGGCGACAATGGCTGGCTGCAGGATTTGCGGCGGAGCCATTATCCGCCCGAGCGCAACCGGGTTCCGGCCCATCTCACCCTGCTGCGCCAGCTTCCGCCGAGCGTCGAGGGCGAGCTGGCGACGCGGCTCGCGCGGTTCGCGGCCGCCCGCCCGCCGGCGGTCTGGGTCACAGCGATCATGGACCTGGGCGAGGGGACGGCGCTCAGGGTCGAGAGCGACGATCTCACGCGCATCCAAGGCGAGCTGGCCGAGGCCTTTCACGGGGTGCTGACGCCGCAGGATCTCGCGCGCTGGCAGCCGCACGTGACGATCCAGAACAAGGTGGCCGGGCGCGAGGCGCGGGCGCTCCAGCAGCAGCTTCGCGGCACCTTTCAGCCGCGTCCGCTCGCGATCCGTGCGCTCGCGGCCTGGCGCTATCGCGATGGGCCGTGGGAGCCGATCCGGAGCTGGCCGTTCCGGCGGTAGAGTCGTTTTCAGCTACGCTGAAACAGCGCCTAATCGACCTGGCCGACGCCGTCGCAGCTAAAGTCGAAGGCGGCGAGCCCGGCTTCGAGATGGCCGGCGAGCAGGGGCATGTCGGTCAGCTCGTCGATCTTCTCCTCGTTGTCGAGGGTGTTGGCTTCCTCGAAGGCATCGTCCCATTCGGTGGCATCATAGGTCCCGCGCCCGACCCAGGCCAAGGCGACGATCTCGGCGAGCTGGTCCTCGGCGAGGTCGTCGAGCACCGCCTCGACCTCCTCTTCGACTCCGGTGTTGAGCTCGTCCTCGAGCACGGACAGCGTCTCGCCGCCCTCGTCGTCGAGATCGTCGACGTCGTCCGGATCCTCGTCCGGATCCTCGGCGGGGACCTGGGCTTCCAGCTCCTTGGCGCGGAGGATGAGGCGGCAGATCGTCTCGAGCGGGGTCAGCAATTCCATGGCGATCCTCCGGGCCTTTGCACCGAAACGACAGGGCGCCCGGCGGGTTCCGGTCTTGAATTCGGCCTCGGTCCGCTCCAGTTGACCGTCTGCGCGCCGGTTCCTATAGCGCCGCGTCGCGCTAGTGTGGCAATTCGGAAATTCGCCGGATCGGATGGAAGGTTTGGAGCGAATTTCCGAATTTCCAGCCACACTAGCAAACCAATGTGTCTAGTGTGCTTTTTCGAATTTGAAGTTCGCACCGAGTTTCATCCGACCCGCAGGCGAACTTCAAATTCAGCACACTAGCCCGCCACAAGGGCAAGGTTGGCAGGGCGGAGTAGCTCAGCTGGTTAGAGCAGCGGAATCATAATCCGCGTGTCGGGGGTTCAAGTCCCTCCTCCGCTACCAATCGCGTTCGTGGCGCGTTCATGACCCGCGAGGCACAAGCAGCGACCATGATTGCCCCCGTCCTCCTGCTCGTTGTCGCGCTCGGCGCGGCCGTG
>DATBDY010000048.1:0-18081 GCA_036269695.1 Allosphingosinicella sp.
CCACCGCCACCAATTGCTCATGGGAGCAGGCTTCCGCTTCTGAGCCCCGCAGCCTCAAGCGGAAGCCTGGCCGGCGCCCGAAAGGTCGCCGGCCATTCCCTTGTCCCCTCCAGCCCGCCAAGGCCACGCACTCAGGCGCGAACTTTACCCGACCCTCGCCCCGCGTCCGACCTCTACGGTTTCGCCTCCGCATTCTCTGACGGTTTGTCCTGATACCTGACCGGCACCGGCAGTCTTAGGCCGACTGGTTTTGGAGGACGGCATGGGCAGGCTCAAACGGCGCGAATACCAAGGCCTCCTGGAGGCGATGCAGGTCGAGCTCAACGACATCGCGCGCTGGGTTCAGGACACCGGACAGCGGATGCTCATCATTTTCGAGGGCCGCGATACGTCCGGCAAGGGGGGCGCCATCCGTTCGATATCGGACCGCCTGAATCCGCGCATGTGCCGGGTGGTGGGGCTCGCCAAGCCGAGTGAGCGCGAGGCCGGACAATGGTATTTCCAGCGTTACGTCGCGCACCTTCCCTCCGCGGGCGAGATCGTGCTGTTCGACCGCAGCTGGTACAATCGCGCGGGGGTCGAGCGGGTGATGGGGTATTGCAGCGAGGAGCAGGTCGAGGCCTTTCTAGATCTGGTGCCCGGTTTCGAGAAGGCGATCACCGCCGACGGCATCCTCCTGTTCAAATATTTCCTCACCTGCGACCAGGAGCAGCAGGAGAAACGATTCCAGGAGCGCCTCGGCAATCCGCTGAAAAGGTGGAAGCTTTCCCCCGTCGACGTCCAGGCGCGGGAGCGGTACCAGGCCTATACGAAAGCCCGCCAGGCCATGCTGGAGGCCACCCACACCAAGCATGCGCCCTGGACGCTCGTCGATTTCAACGATCAGAGGCGCGGCAGGCTGACCCTGCTTCGTCACCTTCTCGATCACGTGCCCGGAAAGCGGGCGCCTTTGCTCCAGGCGCAGCTCACGCCGCTGTCCGGAAAGCTCAAGCGGGAGCGGTTCGGGGAGCTCAAGCCGATCCCCGATTTCGTCCCCAAATCCCCGGCGCCGAAGGCAAACGGCAAACATCATCCCCAGCCAGCTCCCGAAGCGTCCGCGTAAGGCTGCAAGCACGCACCGCGGCATGGTCTCGGATCGCTCGCGCTGGATCGGGCGTCTGCCGGGCATCGCGACGCTGCGCGACTACCGGACGGAGTGGCTGCGTCACGACGTCATCGCCGGGATGGTGCTCGCCGCCCTGCTCGTGCCCGTCGGCATCGCCTATGCGGTCGCATCGGGCGTGCCCGGCGTCCTGGGCTTGTATGCGACGATCGCCGCTTTGCTCGCTTATGCGCTGATCGGGCCGAGCCGTCTCCTGGTGCTCGGCCCGGATTCGTCGCTCGCGGCGATCATTCTCGGCGTGGTCCTGCCGCTCTCCCAAGGCGATCCCGGGCGCGCGGCCGCGTTGGCGAGCGCGATGGCGCTGGTCTCCGGAGCGATCTGCATCCTCGCCGGAATCGCCCGCTTTGGCTTCGTTACGGAGCTTCTCTCCAAGCCGATCCGCTACGGCTTCATGAACGGCATGGCCCTCGCGGTCATGGTGAGCCAGCTACCCAAGCTCCTCGGCTTCTCGATCGAAAGCCACGGGCCGTTGCGGGACCTTTGGGCGATCGGCGAGAAGGCGCTGGGAGGCGAGGTCAATTGGGCGGCGGCGGCACTTGGCGGCGGCACCCTGGTCGTCATCCTGCTGCTCAAGAGGAATACGCGCTTCCCCGGAATCCTGCTCGCGGTCATTGCCGCGACGGCGCTTGCCGGCCAACTCGATCTCGCCCGGAAATTCGGGGTGGCGGTGCTGGGGCCGATTCCTCAGGGGTTGCCGGCCTTCACCACGCCGTGGCTGACCGCTTCCGACCTACTTCCCGTGGT
Organism: Allosphingosinicella sp.; assembly: GCA_036269695.1. GTDB lineage: Bacteria > Pseudomonadota > Alphaproteobacteria > Sphingomonadales > Sphingomonadaceae > Allosphingosinicella. The sequence goes on from DATBDY010000048.1 coordinate 1,907, forward strand.
GACCGGGGGCTGCGCCGTCGCCATCGTCTCGTTCGCCGATACCAGCGTCCTGTCCCGCGTCTACGCCGCGCGGACCGGCGCTCGCGTCGATGCCAACCAGGAGATGATCGCTCTGGGTGTCGCAAACCTCGCCGCGGGGCTCTTCCAGGGCTTCGCGGTCGGCAGCAGCTCGTCCCGCACCGCGGTCGCGGAGGCTGCCGGCGCCAGGACTCAACTCACCGGGCTCATCGGCGCGCTCATCGTCGCGGCCCTGCTCGTCGCCGCTCCCTTGCTCTTCCGGAACCTGCCCTCAGCGGCCCTCGCCGGCGTGGTGATCGCTTCGGCCCTCGGGCTATTCGAAGTCCCGGGGCTTGTCCGGATCTACCGCATCCAGCGGTGGGAATTCTGGTTGTCGATGCTGTGCGCTGGAGGCGTCGCCGCCCTGGGAGCCATTCCGGGCATCGGCATCGCCATCGGCGTGGCCGTCCTCGAATTCCTGTGGGCAGGCTGGCGCCCGCATTGGGCCGTGCTTGGCCTGGCGGACGGCGTCGAGGGCTATCACGACGTCACCCGTTATCCCGGCGCGCGGCGCGTGCCCGGGCTGCTGCTGTTCCGCTGGGACGCGCCGTTGTTCTTCGCCAACGCGGAATCGTTCAGCGCCTGCGTTCAGGAAGCGGTTCGAACGTCGCCGCGTCCCGTGCGCCGAGTGGTGGTGGCGGCAGAGCCGGTCACCAGCATCGACGTCACCGCCTCCGACAGCGTCGCCGATCTCGGCCGCGCGCTGGGCGCTGCCGGAATCGAGCTTTGCTTCGCAGAGATGAAGGATCCGGTCAAAGACAAGCTGAAGCGTTTCGGACTCTTCACAGAGCTGGGGGCCGAAAAATTCTTCCCCACGCTGGAAGCCGCCGTCGCCGGCCACCTCCGCACTTTCCCGCTGGTGTGAACCGGCGAAGTCCGGCCGGAACGCCGGACCCATCGATCAGAGCGAGAGTCGGAACTCTGCTCGCGCCGTTTCGTGACATGTCCTGATATCCCCACCCTTCCCCGTAGAGATAAGCCCGTCTCCAAGCGCCGAGTTTCATGTCGCATGGAGGAATCGTGCAATGGCAACGACCGGGACTTCGGGGTTCCTCGGGCTTTCGCGCCGGACGTGGATCTTCATCCTCATCGCCTTGCTCATCGGCGGGTACGTCACCTGGCAGATCTTGTCGCGCAAGAGCCTGGCCGAAGGCTTCGCCGCCGGGAACGGCCGGCTCGAGGCCAACGAGCTCTATATCGCCGCCAAATTCCCCGGCCGGATCAAGGAGGTTCTCGTCAACGAAGGCGATACCGTCGAAGCGGGCCAGGTCGTCGCGCGCATGGATACCGAAGAGCTCGAGGCGCAGCTTCGTCAGGCGCTGGCCCGGATCCGGGAGGCCAGGGACGCAGAGCGAGTCACCCGCGCCGACGTCGCAACGAAGCAGTCGCAAATGGCGACCCGCGCCTCCGAGATCAACGCCAAGGTGGCCAATCTCAACTATGCCAGCCAGCAATATTCGCGCTCGCGCGGCCTCGTCAAAACCGGTGCGGTGAGCGAGCAGGAAGCGCAGCTGGATTCCTCCCAGATGCTCACCGCGCGCGCCGAGGTCGTCGGCTCGCGCGCCAATCTCGCCGCCGCCCGGGCCGAAGTGACCGGCGCGCAGGCGCTGGTCGGGCGCTCCGCATCGACCATCGCCGCCGCGTCCGCCGAAGCGGACCGGATCCGCGCGCAGATCAAGGATGCGGTGCTCGTCGCCCCGATCCGCGGGCGGATCGAGAGCCGGCTCGCCGAGCCCGGCGAAGTGCTCGGCGCCGGCGGGCGCGTCTACTCGCTCGTCGATCTCAGCGACGTCTACATGTACGTTTTCATGCCCGAAAAGGTGACCGGCAAGCTCGCGCTCGGTTCGGAAGGACGGATCGTCCTCGACTCGGCGCCGCAATATCCGATCCGGGCGCAGATCACCTACATCTCGCCGACCGCGCAGTTCACCCCGAAGACGGTCGAGACGCAGGAGGAGCGCCACAACCTCACCTTCCGGGTCAAGCTGCAGATCCCGCGGGAGCGGCTGAAGCAATATGAGGCGCTGGTGAAGGCCGGCGTTCCCGGCATGGGCTACGTCCACGTCGACGAGAAGGCGCCGTGGCCGGCCGACCTCCAGCCGCCCGCAAAGATCCCGACCAATTTGTGGAACCCGGCCAGCCAGCCGAAAGGTCAGTGATGGCGGAGCCTTCGCCACCGATCGCTGCGCGCGTCCGAGGAATCACGCATCGCTATCGCAACGTCGTCGCCCTCGACGACGTCAGCATCGAGATTCCGGCGAACAAGATGATCGGGATCATCGGCCCCGATGGCGTGGGCAAATCGACGCTGCTCGGAATCCTGGCCGGAGTCAGGACCATCCAGGAGGGCGAAGCCGAGGTGCTCGGCGGCGACATCGGCGATGCCAAATTCCGCACCGCCATCGCAGAGCGCATCGCCTACCTGCCGCAGGGGCTCGGCAAGAATCTCTACCCGACCCTGTCGATCTACGAGAATGTCGACTTCTTCGGGCGCCTCTTCGGCCAGTCCAAGGCCGAGCGCGAGTGGCGGATCGACGATCTGTTCACCAGCACGGACCTGATGCCGTTCCGGGAACGGCCGGCGGGCAAGCTTTCGGGCGGCATGAAGCAGAAGCTCGGCCTCTGCTGCTCGCTCATCCACGACCCCGATCTCCTGATCCTCGACGAGCCGACGACGGGCGTGGATCCGCTCGCGCGCCGCCAATTCTGGGACCTGATCGACCGCATCCGCGAGCGCCGGCCGACCATGAGCGTGCTCGTCGCCACCGCTTACATGGACGAGGCGGAACGCTTCGATTGGCTGATGGCGATGAACGCCGGCAAGATCCTTGACACCGGCACGCCGGCCGAGGTCCGCAACAAGACCGATTCCACGACGCTCGAGCAGGCCTTCATCAAGCTGCTCCCTGAGGAAGCGAAGAAGGGGCACAGGGAGCCGCAGATCAGTCCGATGAAGCCGTCGGAAGGGCCGCCTGCGATTGAGGCGCATGGCCTCACGCAGCGGTTCGGCGCGTTCACCGCCGTCGACCATGTCAACTTCCGCATCGAGCGGGGCGAGATTTTCGGATTCCTCGGCTCGAACGGCTGCGGGAAGACGACGACGATGAAGATGCTGACCGGCTTGCTCGAGCCGACCGAAGGCTCGGCCAAATTGTTCGGCAAGGAGATGAAGGGCGGCGACATCGAGGCGCGCCGCCGCGTCGGCTTCATGTCGCAAGCCTTCTCGCTCTACACCGAGCTGACCGTGCGCCAGAACCTCGTGCTCCACGCGCGCCTGTTCGATCTGCCGAAGGAGCAGGGCAAGGCGCGGGTCGAGGAGCTGATCGCGAAGTTCGGCTTGGTCGCGGTCGCCGACACGCTGGCGCAGGACATCCCGCTCGGCATCCGCCAGCGCCTCTCACTCGCCGTCGCCGTCCTTCACGAGCCGGAGGTCCTGATCCTCGACGAGCCCACGTCCGGCGTCGATCCCGTCGCGCGGGACGGATTCTGGGAACTGCTCATCCGCCTGTCGCGCGACGAGGGCGTGACGATCTTCCTGTCCACGCACTTCATGAACGAGGCCGAGCGCTGCGACCGCATGTCGATGATGCATCGCGGCAAGGTCCTCGCCCAGGGGCCGCCGGCCGAACTGGTCCGCGACCGCAACGCTCCCAATCTGGAAGCCGCTTTTATCGGCTATCTCGAGGATGAGGCCGCCAAGGAGGAACGGGCGCCGGCCGAGCAGACCCGGCAGGCCGTGGCCGAGCCGCCGAAAGGCGAGGAACGCCGTACCGAGCCCGGCAAGTTCAGCGTGGCGCGGGTCTGGGCGTTCGCCCGCCGCGAGGCGATCGAGCTCCGGCACGACACGGTGCGGCTCGCCTTCGCCTTGTTCGGGCCGCTGCTGCTGATGGTGGTGTTCGGCTACGGCATCTCGCTCGACGTCAACCACCTGACCTTCGCGGCCCTCGACCACGACCAGTCCGTCTCGAGCCGTTCCTATGCCGACGCCTTCCGCGGCTCGATCTATTATGATGAGAGAAAGCCGATCCTCAGCGATGCCGACCTCGACCGGCGCCTGCGCAATGGTGAGCTGCGGTTCGCGATCGAGATCCCGGCCGGGTTCGAGCGCGACCTGCAGCAGGGGCGGCAGCCGGCGGTCAGCGCCTATCTGGACGCGGCGGTGCCGTTCCGCGCCGAGACCGCGCGCGGCTATGTCGAGGCGACGCACGACAAATATGAAGCCGCGGCCCGGAACGAGAAGGGCCTGAGGCCGATCGCGACGCCCGCGAACATCGAGGCGCGGGCGCTCTACAACCAGTCGTTCGAAAGCGTCTACGCCCTCGTCCCGGGCGACATCATGCTGCTCCTCATGCTGATCCCCTCGATGCTCACCGCGCTCAGCGTGGTGCGCGAGAAGGAGCTGGGATCGATCGCCAATTTCTATGCCGCGCCGGCGACCAAGGCCGAGTTCCTGTTCGGCAAGCAGCTTCCCTACATCGTCGTGGCGCTGGTCCAGTTCGTCTCGCTGGTGGCGCTCGCCGTCTTTCTCTTCCATGTGCCGGTCAAGGGCAGCCTCCTCACCCTGATGCTCGGCGGCCTGCTCTACGTCCTGGCGAGCACCGGCTTCGGCCTACTGATATCGGTTTTCGCGTCCACGCAGACCGCCGCGATCTTCGCCGCGGCGATCATCGCGATCCTGCCCGCCGTGCAATTCTCCGGCATGTTCGTGCCCACCTCCTCGCTGACAGGCGGAGCGAGCGTCGCTTCGATGATCTTCCCAAGCACCTACTTCCAGTCGATCAGCGTCGGCACCTTCACCAAGGCGCTCGGCATGCCGGCGGTCTGGCCCAGCATCCTCGCCCTCACCCTCATCGCGACGATCTATTTTTCGGTCTCCGTTCTGCTCCTCAAGAAGCAGGAGAAATGACGTGCGCAGCGCCTGGCACATCATCCATCTGGGCATAAAGGAGCTGATCAGCCTCTACCGCGATCCGGTGCTGCTCTTCCTCATCGCCTATACCTTCACCTTCTCCGTCTACACGCCGGCGAAGAGCGCCGTCATGGACGTGGTGAACGCGTCGATCGCGATGGTCGACGAGGACAATAGCGACGCCGCCCGCTCGGTGCAGGAGGCGCTGCTGCCGCCGCTGTTCCTGAAGCCGAGCCTCATCCCCTTCTCGCGGATCAATCCGGCGATGGACCGCGGAAAGTACACCTTCATCGTCAACATCCCCCCCGAGTTCCAGGCCGATCTGGCGCGGGACAAGAAGCCGGATGTCCAGGTCATCACCGATGCGACGGCGATGAGCCAGGCCGGACGCGGACCCACCTATCTGCAGCGGATCATCAACAGCACGGTCACCCCCTATTGGCGCGGGCGCGGCGATCCGAAGAACGAGCCGCTGATCGCGCTGGAGACGCGGGCGCGCTTCAACCCGAACATGCAGCAGAGCTGGTTCGTGGCCATCAACCAGGTGATCAACAACATCTCCGTCCTCGCGATCTTCCTGTGCGGCGCCGCCGTGCTGCGCGAGCGGGAGCACGGCAATATCGAGCATCTGCTGGTCATGCCGCTGCGGCCGTTCGAGCTGATGTTCGCCAAGATCTGGTCGAATGCGATCGTCGTCATCGCCGCCTCGATGCTGTCGATCTTCCTGGTCGTGAAGGGCCTGATCGGCGTTCCCATCGCCGGCTCGATCCCGCTCTTCGCGTCGGGGCTCACCATCTATCTCTTCTCGGTCACGGCGCTCGGCATCATGCTCGCCACCATCGTCCGCTCGATGCCGCAATTCGGGCTGCTCGCTTTCCCCGTCTTCATCGTCATGAGCCTGCTTTCGGGCGGGCAGACGCCGCTCGAATCGATGCCGGTCTTCCTGCAGAAGGTGATGCAGTTCGTGCCTTCGACGCACTTCGTCAGCTTCTCCCAGGCGGTGCTGTTCCGCGACGCGACGCCCGCGATGGTGTGGCCGCAGATGGCGGCGATGTTCGCGATCGGCTCCGCCTACACCGCTTACACGCTCGTTCGCTTCCGCAAGATGCTCGCAGCGATCCAGTAATGGAGGCAAAGGTGAAATCTGCCCGCTCGAAAACAATCTTGATCGCGAGGCTGCTGGGCGGCCTCGCGCCCCTGCTCGTCGCCGGCTGCGTTGTCGGGCCCAATTATCAGAAGCCGGAAGTCGCGCACCCCGAGCAGTTCCGGTCGGCGATCACGCCGGCCGACGCCGCCTCGCTCGCCGATCTGCCCTGGTGGCAGGTGTTCCAAGACCCGCAGCTCGAAAGCCTGATCCGCGCCGGCCTCGCCAACAATCCGGATATCGCGATCGCGGTGTCGCGCATCGAGCAGGCTCGCGCCTATGTCGGAGTCGCCAAATCGGCGGCGCTGCCGCAGGTCGGCTACCAGGCGGCCGCCGGCGGCGAGAGGACGGTCACGGCCGCGGAGCACGACATCGGCGCGGTCAGCTACGGCTCCGTCGGCGGCGGCCTGAGCGCCGCCTGGGAGCTCGACATCTGGGGGCGGATCAAGCGGCAGACCGAATCCGCCCGCGCGCATCTCCTCGCGCAGGAAGAGGTGAAGCGGGCGGTGATGCTGACCCTGGTGAGCGACATCGCCGCCGGCTATTTCCGTCTGGCCGAGCTCGACCGCGCACTCGCCATTTCCCAAGAGAGCGAGGGCGTCTTCCAAAAGATGCAGGAACTGTTCGCGCTTCGCAACCAGGCGGGCCGCGACAGCCGCCTGCCCGCCGAACGCGCCCAGGCGCTGTGGGATTCGAGCCGGGCGCGCAGCGCGGACCTCCGCCGGCAGATCACGCAGCAGGAGAATGCCATCGCCATCCTGACCGGCGGCTTCCCGCAGCCGATCACGCGCGGCGTTCCGCTCACCGGCCAGGCCATGCCCGCGACGCCGGTCGGCCTGACCACCGACCTGCTGCTGCGCCGGCCTGACATCCGGCAGGCCGAGCAAGTGATGGTCGGCGCCAACGCGGAAATCGGCGTCGCCGTCGCCAATTTCTATCCGCGCATCGGTCTTTCGACCCTGCTCGGCTTCATCGGCATCAATGCGGAGGGCGGTTTCAACGGCACCTTCGGCTTGTGGCGCGGCGTCGGCGGCATTGCGGGCCCGATCTTCACCGGCGGACGGCTGGAATCGGTCTACCAGGCGCGGAAGGCTTTCTGGGACGAAGCCGTCGCGAATTATCGCAAGACGGTGCTCGTCGCCTTCCAGGAAACGTCCGATGCCCTGGCCGCGCAGGAGACCCTTGCGACCCAGCGTGCCGCGCTCGAAGCGCAGATCCAGGCGCTTCGCCGCTCCGTCGACCTCGCCACCGAACGCTATCGCGGCGGCCGGGCCAGCTACTTCGAAGTGCTGGAGGCGCAGCAGCAGCTCTACCCGGCCGAGGCGGACCTCGCCCAGGCCCAGGAGGCGCAATTGCAGGCGGTGGTGAAGCTCTACAAGGCGCTTGGCGGAGGATGGAATCTCACCGATGCGCAATATTCGGGCCGCTCCGGCCAATGAGCGGGGCCGCGCAGGACCATTCGAAGTTCCGCGCGCTCGTGGGGCGCGCCCAGCAGCTTCCCCCGGTCAGGACGGCCATTGCCCATCCCTGCGACACGGTCGCGATCGAGAGCGCCGTGGAAGGCGCGCGCCTGAAGCTGATCGAGCCGGTCCTTGTCGGCCCCGAAGATCGGATCCGTGAAGCGGCGGCAGGGGCCGACATCTCCTCGTTCGAGATCGTCGGCGCCGAGCATAGCCACGACAGCGCGGTCAAGGCGGTGGCAGTGGTGCGGGCGGGGAGGGCCGGCGCGCTGATGAAGGGGAGCCTCCACACCGACGAGTTCATGGCTGCCGTGGTCGCACGCGAAACCGGTCTGCGCACCGCGCGGCGGATCAGCCATTGCTTCATCATGGATGTCCCGGGCCATCCCGACCCGCTGATCATCACGGACGCGGCCGTGAACGTCGCCCCGACGCTCGAGGACAAGGTCGACATCGTCCAGAACGCAATCGATCTCGCGACAGCGCTCGGCGCCGCCGAGGTCCGGGTCGCGATCCTCAGCGCGATGGAGACCGTCAACCCGAAGATCGCCTCGACGCTGGAGGCGGCGGCCTTGTGCAAGATGGCTGACCGCGGGCAGATCGTCGGTGCATTGCTCGACGGGCCGCTGGCGCTCGACAATGCGATCAGCACGCAGGCGGCCGCGATCAAGAAGATCCACTCGCCGGTCGCGGGACGGGCCAACGTCCTTGTCGTGCCCGATCTCGAAGCCGGGAACATGCTCGCGAAGAGCCTCTCGTTCCTGGCGGACGCCGACGCGGCGGGCGTCGTGCTTGGCGCGCGGGTTCCGATCATCCTCACCAGCCGGGCCGATGCGATGCTGACCAGGCTCGCCTCGTTCGCGGTCGCCCTGTTTCTCGCGGAGGCGCGGCGTCGGCGGCCTGACGCCGCCATTCGCTAGCGAGAGCCGCGTGTCCGCCTGCATCGCGGTGATCAATGCCGGCTCGTCGAGCATCAAGTTCGCCGTCTACAAGGCGGGCGCGGACGAGCCAGCCTCGTTTCGCGGACAGGTCGCGGGTATCGGGACGTCTCCCAATCTCGTCGTTCGCGGTGCCCGCGGCGACGCCGTCGCCGAGCGGCAATGGCCGTGGGAGGGCTTCGACCATCGTTCGGCGGTCAATGCCATCCTGCAAACGGCCACGAAGCTTTTGGACGGAATCAAGGTGGCCGCAGTCGGCCACCGCGTCGTCCATGGCGGCACGCACTTCCGCGAACCCGCCCGGATCGACGACCGGGTGATGGCCGCGCTGACCGCCCTTTGCCCGCTGGCCCCGCTCCACCAGCCTCACAATCTCGCGGCGATCGCGGCCATTGCCGAAGGCGCACCGCACATCCCCCAGGTCGCCTGTTTCGACACCGCCTTCCATCGCAGCCAGCCGGAGCTGGCGCAGATCTACGCCTTGCCGCGCGAGCTGACCGACGCCGGAGTCCGGCGCTACGGATTTCATGGGCTGTCCTACGAATATGTGTCGCAGCGCCTGGTCGAACTGGCGCCGGCGCTTGCCGGGGCGAAGGTGATCGTCGCCCATCTCGGCAACGGCGCCAGCCTCTGCGCGCTGCAATCGGGCCGGAGCGTCGCGACGACGATGGGCTTTACCGCGGTCGATGGGCTGATGATGGGTACCCGCTGTGGCGCGCTCGATCCCGGAATATTGCTCTATCTGATGGCGGAGCGCGGCCTCGATGCAGCGGCGATCGAGGCGCTGATCTACAAGCAGTCCGGGCTGCTCGGCGTATCGGGGATCTCGTCCGACATGCGGACGCTGCAGGCGTCCGACGAGGCGCACGCGCGCGAGGCGGTCGCGCTATTCGTCTATCGCGTGGTGCGCGAAATCGGCTCTCTCACGGCTGCCCTGGGTGGTCTCGACGCCTTGGTCTTCACCGGCGGGATCGGCGAGAACGATCCGGCCGTCCGCGAAGCGATCGTGTCCGGCAGCCGCTGGCTCGGGCTCGAGATCGACACCGATCGCAACCGCGCCGGCCAAGGCGTCGTCAGCTCGGAGCGGAGCAGGGTTTCCGTTTGGATCGTCGCCACCGACGAGGAGCGGATGATCGCGCGGCACACGGCCGAGCTGCTGCATCTGTCCTGAATCCGTGGAGCGGGGCGTGAAAACCCGGGTCCATTCCTCACCCTTCTGATGAATTGACCCGATGCCGCCCCGCAGGCGCGCAGCCTAATTTTGAGGTTGCCGGTCGGATTCTCCCCCCCGACCGGCAACCTTTTCCCGTGCCGGCCCCGCTCCGGCTCGCCTCGTCACGAGGAACTTGCGAATGGATAGCGTCACCTTCTCGCCAAATGCGCTGCCGGACCTCGACTATGACGAGCCCGCAGCCGGTTCGGATCGCCGCGCCTTCATGATGCGCAGCGCGATGGCGACTGCCATTGCGGTCCTGACCGGCCAGCCCATGGCGGCGTGTGCGAAGATACCTGCCAAGGCCCCCAATGTCCCCGCCACCCTGGACCCCAAGCTCGACGTCGTCGCAAGGTCGAAGGGCCCGGTGATGACGCTCGCCGACGAATTCTACAAAGTGGGTCCCGGACCTTCGTCGTCGCACACGATCGGCCCGATGCGCATCACCTACGATTTCTACCAGCGCGCGACCAAGCTGCCCCAGGCCCAGCTCGATCAAGCCACCGCGCTCAAGGTGAACCTGTTCGGCAGCCTGAGCGCCACCGGCAAGGGCCACGGCACCGAGCGGGCGGCGCTGGCGGGCCTCGTCGGCAAGGAACCGGCGACCATCGACCCGGCCTTCCTCGACGATCTCGCGGCGCGGCCCGACCAGGTCTTCCCCGTCAAGCTCGGGACGAAGACGATCAACGCCTCCCTGGCCGACATCGTCTACGACGAAACCAAGGGAAACTTTCCGCATCCCAACACGATGACTGTCAAGCTGCTCGCCGGCGACAGGGTCCTGCTCGAGCAGGAATATTATTCGGTCGGCGGCGGCTTCATCGAGTGGAAGGGCTATCAGCCGCCCAAGAAGAACCCGCCCAAATATCCTTATCAGACGATGGCCGAGCTGCTGGCCCACGCCAAGCGGGAGAATCTCTCGATCGCCCAAATCGCCATGGCCAACGAAATGGCCGTGTCCGGACGAAGCGAGGAGGAGATCAACGCCTTCCTCGACAAGATTCTGGCCGCGATGCGCGCGACCGTGAAGAGCGGGCTGGCGGCGCCGGTCGGGACACTGCCGGGACCGATCAAGCTCAAGACCAAGGCCGGCGACGTCTACCGCAACGCGATGGCCGAGGAATCGGTGGCGCGGCGCGGCATCGGGCTGGTTTCGGCGGCGGCCCTGGCGGGATCCGAGGAGAATGCGCGCGGCCACCTAGTCATCACCGCGCCGACCGGCGGCTCCGCGGGCGTGATGCCGGCCATCGTCTACTCGCTCGGCGAGGAAGGGGCGAAATTGCCCGAAGACAAGATTCGCGCGGGGCTGCTCGCGGGCGCCGTGATCGGCTATCTCTGCAAGCACAATGCGACGCTTTCCGCCGCGGAGGGCGGCTGCCAGGCCGAGATCGGGGTCGCGTCCGCAATGGGTGCCGCGATGGTCGCCCAGGCGAACGACGCGTCGCCGCAGGTGGTGGCCAATGCGGCCGAATCCGCGCTCGAGCACCATCTTGGAATGACCTGCGACCCGGTCGCCGGCTTCGTCCAGATTCCCTGCATCGAACGCTGCGCATTCGGCGCGGTCAAGGCGTGGACCGGCTACCTGATCGCCAAGAACGAGATTCCGGCGAACCGCCGCGTCGATTTCGATTCGACCGTCAATGCGATGGCGCTGACGGCCAAGGAGATGAATTCCAAATATAAGGAAACGTCCGAGGGAGGACTGGCGGTCTCGCTGGTGCTCTGTTGAGGCCGCGGCGGTGGATGTCGCGACTCACGCACGAGACGGTGCGGTAAAGGCTCTCACCGCGGCGTGGCTGATCACGTCGCTCTATTACTTCTACCAATATGTGCTGCGGTCGTCGCCGGCGGTGATGGTACCGCAGCTGAGCGATGCATTCGACGTAAGCGCGCTCGGGCTCGCGAGCCTCGTCGGGCTGTTCTATTACGGCTACGCCCCGTTCAGCCTCGTCGCCGGCGTGGCAATGGATCAGCTCGGGCCGCGCAAGGTCGTGCCGCTCGGCGCGGCCATGGTCGGAATCGGGGCCTTGCTGTTCGCGACGGGCAATCCCACGATGGCCGCCGTCGGCCGCTTCATCCAGGGCGCCGCCGGGGTCTTCGCGCTGGTCGGCGCCGTGTACATCGCGACCACCTATTTCCCCGCCTCCCGCGCCGCCACCTTGATCGGGGTGACGCAGATGTTCGGAATGGCGGGAGGATCCGCCGGCCAGTTCGTGGTCGGTCCGCTCATCGGTGCGGGGCTGCCGTGGAACTGGTTCTGGCTGATCATGGGCCTGGCCGGTTTCCCGCTGGCGATCACGCTGCTGGTGCTGATGGGGTCCACGGCCAAGCCGACCGCGGGTATCCAGTCGCGGGGATCGCCGGGCGGACTCGTCCAGGCGATGCGGATGATGGGCGCGGTGTTCTGCAATCCCCAGTCGATCCTGTGCGGCCTCATCGCCGGCCTGATGTTCCTCCCGACCACCATATTCGACATGGTCTGGGGAGTACGCTTCCTGGAAGAGGCGCACGGCCTTCCCTATTCACTGGCCGTTCTGCGGTCCGCGTCGGTCCCGTTCGGGTGGATCATCGGCTGCCCGCTGATGGGATTCGTGTCGGACCGGATCGGGCGGCGCAAGCCCGTGATCATCGTCTCCGGCGTGCTGCTGCTCGGGGCGATGGCGCTCATCCTCTACGGCCCCCCGGGCGTCTTCCCGCCGTTCAGCCTCGGACTCGTCGCCGGCATCGCCTCCGGCGCCGCGATGCTTCCCTACACGGTCATCAAGGAAGCCAATCTGCCGGAACATGGCGGCACCGCGACCGGGGTCGTGAACTTCATCAACTTCTCGCTGTCGGCGCTGCTCGGACCGGTTTTTGCCGGCCTGCTGACACGAATCAGCGGCGGCGGCGAGCGCACGCTCGCCCACTATCAGGATGCTTTCGGACCCCTGCTCGCCGGCGTGGCGCTGGCGATCGTGCTGGCGCTGTTCCTGCGCGAGACGGGACACGCCGCCAATCGCCGAAAAAGCCTGGTGCAGCCCATGCGGAAGCCGAGGAGGGTTTGATGAACACGCGGATCGATTGGCCTGCCGTCGATATCGAGGACGATGCCTGGGCCGGTTTCGAGCCAGGGCTCTGGAACAAGGGGATCGACGTCCGCGACTTCATCCAGACCAACGTCAATCCCTATTATGAGAATGGCCGCTTCCTCGCCGGCGCGACGGCGCGGACGAAGAAGCTCTGGTCGCAGCTCGAGGCGATGTTCGTCGAGGAGCGCGCGAAAGGCGTCCTCGACGTCTCTCAGATCCCGAGCTCCATCACTGCCCATGATCCCGGCTATATCGACCAGGAGCTGGAGATCATCGTCGGCCTTCAGACCGATGCGCCTCTGAAGCGCGCGATCATGCCGAACGGCGGCTTCCGGATGGTCGAAAGCGCGCTCCAGACCTACGGCTACGAGACGGACCCGGCCCTCGTCGAGATTTTCACTAAATATCGCAAGACGCACAATGGCGGGGTGTTCGACGCCTATACGGCGGACGCCAGGAAGTGCCGTTCCTCCCATATCCTCACCGGCCTTCCCGATGCTTATGGCCGGGGGCGGATCATCGGCGACTATCGCCGGGTCGCGCTTTACGGCGTCGACCGGCTGATAGAGCGGAAGCGTAAGGTCAAGTCAGCGCTCGATTCCAGCTGGTCGACCGACGACATCATCCGCGACCGCGAGGAGCTGGCCGAGCAGATCCGGGCGCTTGGCGAGCTCAAGGTGATGGCGGCCAAATACGGCTACGATATTTCCAGGCCCGCCCATAACGCCCGCGAGGCCGTCCAGTGGCTCTATTTCGGCTATCTCGCCAGCGTGAAGGAGCAGAACGGCGCCGCGATGTCGCTGGGCCGCACATCGACCTTTCTCGACATCTATTTCGAGCGCGACCTGGAATCGGGGCTGCTGACCGAAGAGGCGGCCCAGGAGATCATCGACGATTTCGTCATAAAGCTGCGCATCGTCCGGTTCCTCAGGACTCCCGAATATGACGCCCTTTTCGCGGGCGACCCGACCTGGGTGACGGAGTCGATCGGCGGAATGGCCGACGACGGCCGGCCGCTGGTGACGAAGACCAGCTTCCGGTTCCTGCAGACGCTCTACAATCTCGGGCCGGCGCCGGAGCCCAACCTCACCATCTGGTATTCGCCGCGCCTGCCGGAGCCGTTCCGGCGCTTCGTCGCCAAGGTTGCCATCGATACGAGCGCTATCCAGTTCGAGAGCGACGAGATCATGCGCAGCGCGTGGGGCGACGACGGTGCGATCGCCTGCTGCGTCTCGCCGATGCTGGTCGGCAAGCAGATGCAGTTCTTCGGCGCCCGCGCCAATCTCGCCAAATGCCTGCTCTACGCGATCAATGGCGGCCGCGACGAGCTCACCGGCGAGCAGGTCGCGCCGGTGTCGCCGCCGGTCAAAGGCGACTATCTCGACTTCGACGAGGTGCTCGACCGTTTCGAGCGAATGATGGACTGGCTGGCGGGCGTCTATGTCGGCGCCATGAACGTCATCCACTATATGCACGACAAATATGCCTACGAGCGCATCGAAATGGCGTTGCACGACTATAACCCGATCCGGACCATGGCGTTCGGCATCGCCGGCATGTCGGTGGTCGCCGACAGCCTGTCCGCGATCAAACATGCGAAGGTGCGGGCGATCCGCGACGAAACCGGCCTCGTCGTCGACTATGAGCGGGAAGGAGAGTTTCCGGTCTTCGGCAACAACAACAACCAGGCCGATCACCTCGCATCCTGGCTGGTGTCGACCTTCATGGGGAAGCTCCGCCAATATCCGACCTACCGAAACGCGATCCACACCCAATCCGTGCTGACGATCACGTCCAACGTCGTCTACGGCAAGGGGACCGGCAATACGCCCGATGGGCGGCGTGAGGGCGAACCGTTCGCGCCCGGCGCCAATCCGATGCACGGCCGGGACAGCCACGGCATCCACGCCTCGGCCGCATCGGTCGCCAAAATCCCCTATCGCGACGCCGCGGACGGAATTTCGCTGACGACCACCTTGGTGCCGAGCGGCCTCGGCCGCACGGACTATGACCGGATCACCAGCCTGACCTCGATCCTCGACGCCTATTTCGGCTCGACCGGCTACCACATGAATATCAACGTGCTGAACCGCGACACGCTGCTCGACGCGATGGATCATCCGGAGAATTACTCCACCCTCACGATCCGGGTGTCGGGTTATGCGGTGAACTTCGTACGGCTGACCCGGGAGCAGCAGCTGGACGTCATCAATCGCACCTTCCACGGAGCGTGACATGCAGCAGCGCAACATCCTGTCGCCGCTGGAGGCGGCGAGCCCCTTCGAATTGCGCGTCGACCAGGGCAGGAACGTGTCGGAGGTGGATGTGCGTGCCGCTCTGAAGAGCGGCGATGTCGGCTTCCTTCATTCCTTTACCACCGGCTCGGCCGTGGACGGCCCGGGCATCCGCCTCGTCGCCTGGACCGCGTCCTGCATGTTCCGGTGCCAATATTGCCACAACCCGGATACCTGGTCGCTTGCCAACGGCATCCCGGTGACGCTCGGCCGCGCGCTCGGCGAGCTGCGCAAATATGCGCCGGGCCTGAAGGCGATGAACGGTGGCTTCACGCTTTCCGGCGGGGAGCCGCTGATGCAGCCGCGCTTCGCAGCCAAGCTCTTTGCGCTGGCCAAGTCGCTCCACATCCACACGGCGATCGAGACGAACGGCTATTACGGCGATCGCCTGTCGGATGCCGAGCTGGCCGACATCGACCTCGTCATCCTCGACATGAAGGCCTTCTCGCCGGCCCAGCATGAGCGCGTGACCGGCATGGACAATACGAACGTGCTCGGCTTCTGCCGCCGGCTGGCGGCGCTCCGGCGGCCGATGTGGCTGCGCTACGTGCTCGTGCCGGGCCTGACCGACGACCCCCAGGAGATGCAGCGGGTCGCGGACTTTGCCGCATCGCTTGGAGTCGTCGAGCGGACCGAGATCCTGCCGTTCCACCAGATGGGCAAGTATAAGTGGGAGAAATTGGCGTTGAGCTACCGGTTGGGCGATACGCCGACGCCCTCCGGACAGGAGCTCGCCAATGCCATCGTGATCTTCCGCCACGCCGGGCTGGCCGCCGATTAGCCGCGTCCACGCGGGGTGGATAATAGTACCTTGAGCGCCTCCCGCCCGTGCTTCCCATTTTGCGGCACGGCGGAGCAGGTCCGCTTGCCCGGGTCTTCCCAGTAGCCGCGTCGGTATTTCACCCGATGCAAGGGCGAACCGTAGGTCGATACTTCCCTAGTGTCAGGGTCCCAAGGGAGGTTTCGATGCACTATCCGGAATGCAAATCGTCGGGGGACCGACGCAGGACCGCAAGGCTGGCTTTGGCCGCGGGCATTCTCTTCGCAGCCGCGACCTGCGGAGCGACCCCGGCCTTCGCCCAGGACCATGAC
>DATBDY010000005.1:0-28504 GCA_036269695.1 Allosphingosinicella sp.
GACGCGAGGTGCCGCCCTTCACCAATTTCTCGGGCCTCTACGACCGGGCGACCGGTCAGGCGCCGTTCGACGTCGATCCGCGCTGGATCGCGGCCCGCGGCAAGCTCAACCCCAACACGGTCTTCGATATCTCGACGACCAACGACATCATCGGCGGCAATTCGGGATCGCCTTTGATCAACGCCCGCGGCGAGGTGATCGGGGCGGTGTTCGACGGCAACATCCATAGCCTCGGCGGCGATTACGGCTACGACCCGGCGCTGAACCGGTCGGTGGCGGTGTCGACGGCGGCGGTGAGCGAGGCGCTGCGCAAAGTCTACGGCGCCGACGCGCTGGCGGCGGAGCTCGACGCGAGCTGAAGCGTGGTCGGGGCGCGGCGTTAACCGCGTTTCGTCGCACTTCGTTAATTGTTCAGGATCAAGTAGGCCGTGCGGAGGGGCGCTTTTTGAATCGAGGCGCCCGTGACTCGTCCTATCCAGAGAATCAGCGGCGGCGATGCCGCCCTCGTCACCTATTCCGACCTGCCGCCGCCGAATACGTCGCGCTGGGTCGCGCGCCGCAAGGCGCAGGTGGTCGACGCAATCCAGCTCGGCCGGCTCAGCATCGAGGAGGCCTGCCGCCTCTATCGGCTCACCGTCGAGGAGCTGGCGGGCTGGCAGCGCGCCTTCCTGCGCCACGGCATCAATGGCCTCAAGGCGACGCATGCGCGGCTGAGCCCCCGCGTCCGCGGCGCCCGGCCGCTGGACGCGCCCGCCGCGCTGGACGGACATGAAGCGCGCCACCGCCGTCCGGGGCCGCTCCGGCTGCTGGTGATCGACGACGAGCCGATGGTGGCGCGCTTCATCCTGCACGCGGCCGACGCCCATGGCATCGAATCGGCGATGACGATCAGCGCGGAAGCGTTCCGCCGCGATTACGAGCGGCAGGATCCGGACGTCATCGTCCTCGATCTCGCCATGCCCGGCGGCGACGGCATCGAATTGCTGCGCTTCCTCGCCGAGCGCAAATCGCGCGCGGCGGTGGTGGTGCTGAGCGGCTTCGACCCGCGCGTGCTCGACGCCGCCGTCCGGCTCGGCCGCTCGATCGGCCTCAACATGGCGCCGCCTCTGGCCAAGCCGGTGACGGTCGACGATCTGCTCGGCGCGATCCGGGCGGCGGATGTGGAGCCGGCGCGATGAAGGGGATCAGCCGCCGCGCGCTCGCCGCCGAACTCGCCCTCGCCGTCGCGGAGGGCCGGCTGGAGCTCGCCTACCAGCCCAAGCTGTCGCTCGACACCGGCGCGCTCGTCGGGGTCGAGGCGCTCGCCCGCTGGCACCATCCGCGCCTCGGCGCGATCGGCCCGAGCCAGTTCATCCCGGCCGCCGAGGCGCACGGCGCGATCGACCTGTTCACCGACTGGCTGCTCCGCACCGCCTTCCATCAATGGTGCGCCTGGCGCGACCAGGGGCTGGTCACCTGCCTCGCCCTCAACCTGTCGGCGCTGAGCCTGCGCGACCTCGATTTCCCGGACCGGCTCGACCTTCTCTGTCGAAGCGAGGGCGTGCCGAGCGACCATGTCCTGCTCGAGATCACCGAGAGCGCGACCCAGAAGACCGAGCGGCTGCTCGACACGCTCACCCGCTTCCGGATCAAGGGCTTCGGCCTGTCGCTGGACGATTTCGGCACCGGCTATTCGTCGCTGCTGCAGCTTCGCCAGCTCCCCTATAGCGAGCTCAAGATCGACCGCTGCTTCGTCCGCGATGCCGCCGGCGCGCGGGAATCGCGGCTGATCGTCGAGGCGATCGTCCATCTCGCCCACGGCCTCGGCCTCGCCGCCACCGCCGAAGGCGTCGAGGACGAGGCGACTTTGGCTTTGCTCCGCCGGCTCGGCTGCGACCGCGCCCAGGGCTATTTCATTGCCGCGCCGATGGCGGGCGTCGAGCTGGTCCCCTGGTGGCTCGCCCGCGGCGAAAGCGCCGGCGCGCGCAGGGCGGCCTGAGGAGCGCTGGTGAAGGCGACGGCGAAAGGTTAGACTGCTGGCCTCGTGTCGACGGCAAGGAGGGGTGCCGATGAGGAACAGGCTCGCTGTCTCGGTCACGATCGCCTTGCTGCTGCTCGGCGGCTGCGACCGCGGATCCGACGGCGGCTTCGGCCGGCCCCCCGCGCCACGGCCGCTATGCCGGCATCGGAGTGTTCGACGCCGGTCCACTCTGGTCGAAAATGGCCGTTTCGAAGCAGGCCGCCGGACAACAAGCGACGACCGCCGACGACGAGCATATCATCGTCGTCGTCGATACCGACACCGGCGAGGTGCGCGAGTGCGGCGACTTCAGTGGCACGTGCACCTCGCTCAACCCCTGGACGAGCGTCATTGCGTCGGCACAGAGAACGCCGGTACCGCTCACTGCGCACGCGGCCGACGTGGCACACGACACCGTGACGAACAGCAGCGACGGGGAGCCCCCCAAGCCCTGACCGGCGGGACTCGACGCGCCCAAAGCGCGGCCCTAGAGGCGGCTCGTTCCGTCTCTTGAGGACCCTCCGCCCATGCGCCACGCCGCCCCTTTTCTTGCCGCCTTGCTCGTCACCGTCGCGCCGCTCGCCGCCCAGCCGCCGCAGCGCAATCCCGAGGCGCGGGGCGACCAGCGAAGCAATCCGCCGGGCGAGGCGCATCCCGAGGCCCGGCCGACGCGAGGCGAGGAGGAAGCCCGGAGGGACCAGGCGCTGGCGCCGGTCGAGGAGCAGGCCAAGTCCTCCGACCACAGCATAACGGTGGGCGGCCGCACCATCGCCTATCGGGCCACCGCCGGCACGCTCACCATCCGCGACCGCGACGGCAAGCCGACCGCCTCCGTCTTCTACGTCGCCTACACGACGCCGCATGGCGGCCGGCACAAGCCGGTCACCTTCTTCTACAATGGCGGTCCGGGCTCGGCCTCGCTCTGGCTGCACATGGGCTCGTTCGGCCCGATGCGGGTGCAGACCGCGAACCCGGAATATATCCGCCCCGCGCCTTATGCCTTCGCGCCCAATCCCGACACGTTGCTAGACCGCACCGACCTCGTCTTCATCGACGCCGTCGGCACCGGCTATTCGCGGCCGCTCGGCGACGCCAAGGGGGCCGATTTCTACGGCGTCGATCCGGACGTCGACGCCTTCGCCAAGGCGATCCTCCGCTACACGACCAAATATGCGCGCTGGAACGATCCCAAATACATTTTCGGCGAATCCTACGGCACCACCCGCTCGGCGATGTTGGCTTATACGCTGCAGGATCGCGGGCTGGCGCTGAACGGCGTCGTCCTGCTCTCCTCGATCCTCAATTACGGCGTCCGCCAGCCCGGCTTCGACCAGGTCTATATCGGCTATCTGCCGAGCTATGCCGCGACCGCCTGGTACCACCACAAGGCCGGCGACGGCACGCAGCTCGAGGACTGGGTAGAGCAAGCGCGCCGCTTCGCCAACGGGCCCTATGCCACCGCCCTCGCCAAAGGGCAGGAGATCGGCCCCGAGGAGGAGGACCAGGTAGCGCGGGAGATGAGCCGCCTCACCGGCCTCTCCGTCGATTTCCTCAAGCGCACCAATTTGCGCGTCGACCTCGCCCGCTTCGAAACCGAATTGCTGCGCGACCGGCGCGAGACGATCGGCCGCTACGACAGCCGCTATATCGGCACCAATCCCGATGCGGCCGGCGAGCGCCCCGAATATGACCCGTCCGACACCGCCATCTCCGGCGCCTTCATCGCCACCCTGCACGATTACCTGACGCGCGAGATCGGTTACGACACCCCGCTCGAATATCGGGCGAGCGCGCGCGACGGCGGCGACTTCAACTGGAAGTGGGAGCACCGCGCGCCGGGCAGCCAGCAGCCGCAGCAGCAGCCGGCGGTCACGCTCGACCTCGCCGCGGCGATGCGGACCAATCCCTATCTCAAGGTGCTGTCGCTCAACGGCTATTACGACATGGCGACGCCCTTCTTCTCGACCGAGCGCGACCTCAAGCACATGATGCTGGAGCCGGCGCAGCAGAAGAACCTCGAATTCCGTTATTTCCGCTCCGGCCACATGGTCTATCTGAACCCGGACGAGCTCCACCATATGCGGCTGGAGCTCGACCGTTTCTACGACGAGACGATGAGCGAAGCGGCCTCCAACGAGCCGCCCGTCCCCGCCTCCCTGCGCCGCGCCCGCGGCGGCAGCGGCGGCGCGAACACGCCGCCGAACTAAGTTCGGACGAGGCACAATTCTCCTTCTCCCCTTGTGGGAGAAGGTGGCTCGGAGAGCCGGATGAGGGGTGCGCGGCGTTGCCGCGCGCCGGCCTGCGGCCGGCACCCCCACCCATGTGGCGCCACTAAGGTTCGTCCGGGGGACGAACCAGGCGCCACATCCTCCCCACAGGGGGGAGGGGTTTCGAGGCGCGACGTACTTAGCCAAACGAGAGCCCGACAACTCACGCTAACGGAAATTTAGGCATCGCGGGGCTAGGTGGACGGCCGTCTCCACAATCCAGGGCTGCCCCCTTGTTCATCAACGCCGAGCTGTCGCAGATCCCGATCATCGATGGCCGCAAGGCCGAGCGGCGGATCGTCAACCTCGCCGGCGCGCTGCGCGAGAGCGGCGCCAAGACCCTGAAAATCATCGTCCTCGACGTCTCCCTCGGCGGTTTCAAGGCGGAGACGCCCGAGCCGCTGGAGGAAGGCAGCGAAGTCTGGCTGAAGCTCAGCGGCTTCGAGGCCAAGCGCAGCCGGGTCATCTGGGTCAAGGACAAGGAAATGGGCTGCGAGTTCGAATGGCCGCTCCACCAGCGCGAGCTCGACCAGGTCATCTCCCCGGCGCCGCGCCGGGTCCCCAAGGGCGTCTTCCGCCGCGCCTGATCCGCGGCGTCAGATCGCGTAGCGGGCGATCTCCGCGAGCGGAACTTGCGCCACCGGCGCGCCGTCATCGTCGGCGATCTCGATCGCCTGCCCCTCCCAGGACGTGCCGAGGTGCAGCTCCGCCCGGATCATCTCGCGCGCGCTGCGCACCGCCTGGTACCAGGCGGCTTCGCGGTCCGGCAGCACCAGGCCTTCCTCGTCCGTCACGATCGTGCCGGGGCCGTTCAGGTGAAAATAGTAGCGCGGCATCCCGTCAAAACGCGGCAAGCCTCTGCAGGTGCCGCGGAAAGAGGGTTAGCAGAGGCTAAACGAGATTTCCGGGCCGAAGGGGTCAGCGACGCGTCGGATGCTCCGGCGGATGCCTGTCGCCGCCGACGAGATCGACCCGGATGCCGTGCGGCGGCCGCCGCCGCCGCCGCGCCTGCAGCGCGGCATAGACAAGGGCCCCCGCCACGAGGACGAGCAGCAGGATGGCGACGTCGACGCGAAACGGCATGGCGGCCGTTTACCCCATTTTGGTGGTAACCGCCAATGAAACTGTCGGCAATCCGGGTCGGGCTGCCTAGCGGGCGTCGACGAGCACGATCTCCGCTTCATCGAGGGCGTGGATCGTCACCTTCTCCTCACCGGTGATGGCGACCCCGTCGCGCGGTTCGGCGCGGCGGCCGTTGACCTCGATCGCACCGCCGAGTGCGACGAGATAGGCGTGCCGCGACGGATCAAGGGCCAGCTCCGCCGTTTCGCCCGCCTTCAGCGTCGCGCCCATCACCCGGGCGGCGGAATTGATCTTCAGCGCGTCGCCATCGTCGGCGAATCCGCTGGCGAGGGTGACGAAGCTGCCTGCCCGATCGCCCTTGGGGAATTTCTTCGCGCCCCAGCTCGGCTGCGCGCCCGGCCGGTCGGTGAGCACCCAGATCTGGAACAGGGTCGTCTTCTCGTCCTCCAGATTGTACTCGGCGTGGCGGACGCCGGTGCCCGCCGACATCACCTGGACGTCGCCCGCCCCGGTGCGGCCCTTATTGCCCATCGAATCCTGGTGCGTGATCGCGCCGTCGCGGACGTAGGTGATGATCTCCATGTCCGCATGGGGATGGGGCGGGAAGCCCGATTTGGCGGCGATCTCGTCGTCGTTCCACACCCGGATCGCGCCCCAGCCCATGCGGCGGGGGTCGTGATAATCGGCGAAGGAGAAATGGTGCCGCGCGTTCAGCCAGCCATGGTCGGCATGGCCGAGCGAAGCGAAGGGGCGGATGTCGATCATGTCTTTGTCTCCTCCGGAGCAATGTAGCTCCGAGTGTAAGGTCGAAGATAGAAGCCCCTCCCCTCGATGGGGAGGGGATTGGCGCGTCCGCTCAGGCCGCGAGCTTGAGCTCCGCTTCGGTCAGCTCTTCGATCCGCAAGATCGCGTCGGCGACCGCCGCCGCGGCGGCTTCGGGGCCGAAAGCGAGCTTCTCGGCGCGGACGAAGGTGACGTCATCGACGCCCATGAAGCCGAGCAGGGTCCGCAGATGCGGCTCCTGATGGTCGAAGACCGCGGCCGGACCCTCGCTGTAGAGGCCGCCGCGAGACTCGACGACGACCGCCTTCTTGCCTTTGAGCAGCCCCTCCGGGCCGTTCTCGCTGTAGCGGAAGGTGATGCCGGCGCGCAGCACATGGTCGAACCAGGCCTTGAGCGTCGACGGCATGCCGAAATTGTACATGGGCGCGCCGATGACGATCAGATCGGCCTCCTTGAGCTCCGCGACCAGCGCGTCGGCCAGGGCGAGAGCCTCCCGCCCGGTCTCCGTCTCGACGATACCGGCGCGAATGGCCGGGACCGTCTCGCCGGTCAGGTGAGGAACCGGCTGCGCGCCGATGTCGCGGCGGACGATGCGCGCCCCCGGATTGCGCCGGCGGATCGTCTCGGCGGCGGCGTCGGTGAGCTTGCGCGAGACGGACGCGTCGCCGGTGGCGGCGCTGTCGATGATGAGAATGTTGGTCATTGAAGCCTCCTGAAACCTTGTGGAGGCCGAGATAAGCGCTTAGGAGCGTTCGCAATAGACGCACGGGAAGCATTGCCGTGTTACAGAATATGCAACACCTTCAGCGCCGGGAAAAGCGGGTGCCAAGGTCCCGGCACCCGGCCGCACCAAGTGCTCTACATGACCCTGCGAACGGGAACGCGCTCGGTGTGGATCGCATTGACCGGCTTACCGGACGCCGCCGCGGTCGTGTAGACCGCCACCACGTCGAGCTCGGTGCGGCTCTGGATCACGAGAAAGCCGCTTTAGACGGGCGGCACCGCAATGCCCGCCGCCTTGAACATCGCTTCGATGACCCGGCAGTCAAGTTCGAAGGCCTGATCGTACCGAAGCTCGAGCGGCGGCCGGAACGGCGTCATCGGCCCGGGCTTGGCGAGCGGCGCCAGCGCCACCTTATAGGTGACGACCCCCTCGCGGTTCGGATTGTGGACGTTGACGGCCGTATAATAGGCGCCGGTCGCGAAGCTCGACGTGACCGCCGGATTGTCGTCCGGGAGGCTGCAGACGAACTTCGCCGCATATTCCAGCGGCAGTGCCGGGCCTGTGGGCGGAGCCGGTGGCTGGGCGATTGCGCCCGATATGGGCAAGGTCAGCGACAAAGCTGCCACGAAACCGAAATGACGCATGAGTCCGTTCATCGCGAGCCCCCTTTCCGCACGATTCGAGCAAGAACAATAGCAGATATCTTCGGCAGAGTCCAAGTAATTGCCGGAACAGCATAGCAGAACGGATTGTCGGCCGCCTTGAGGCGTTAATAGCCAATAAGGAGAGGAACTTGGACCGCTCTTCGACAGACCTGCTCGACGTCCTCGCGTTCGTACGTGTGGTGGAGACGGGCGCTTTCTCCCGCGCCGCCGAGCGGATGGGCATGGCGAAGTCTATCGTCAGCCGCCGCGTCGCCCGGCTCGAGGAGCAATTGGGCGCGCGCCTGCTCACCCGCAGCGCCCAGGGCGCGCAGCCGACCGACGTCGGCCAGGCCTATTTCGAGCGCGCCTCCAAGGTGCTCGCCGAGCTGGAAGCGGCCGAGGAGGTGGTGGCCGAGGCGACGACGCAGATCGCCGGCCCGATCCGCCTCTCCGCGCCGCTCACCTTCGGCACGCTCTACCTCGCCCCCGCCCTCGCCGAATTCGCCGCCGTCCATCCCAAGGTCGAGCTCGACGTCTCGTTCGACGACCGGCTGGCGGATCTGGTCGGCGGCGGCTTCGACCTCGCCGTCCGCATCGGCGCGCTCAAGGATTCAGCTTTGATCGCCCGCCGCATCGCGCCGGTTCGGGCGGTGGTGCTGGCGAGCCCCGCTTATCTGGCGGAACACGGACGGCCGCGGCAGCCGCACGACCTCGCCGCGCACGATCTCCTTTACTACGGCAATGAGACCTGGCGCTTCCGCACGCCCGCCGGCGGCTGGGAGATCGTGCGCGGCCGCGTGCGGATGCGCGCCGACAATGGCGACATGCTGCGGGCGGCGGCGGAAGCGGGGCTCGGCATCTGCCGCCTCCCAAGCTTCATTGCCGCGCCCGCCATCGAGAAAGGCACGCTGGAAGTGCTGCTGCGCGACTATCCAATCGAGGAAGGCGCCCTCCACGCCGTCATGCCGAGCCGCGCCACCACCGCCCGCGTCCGCGCCCTCGTCGACTTCCTCGCCGCCCGCTTCGGCCCCGAGCCGATCTGGGACCCATGCTGGATGAAGGGGGATTGCTGAGGACGCCGTGTCGGCCGGATTTGAAACCCGGCCGCGTGTTTCGATCGGGGTGGAGGTCGACCTAAGCGGCTTCGGTCCGCACCACCTGCCTCGCCTCGTAGGCTGCGGCGAGCTTGTCGAGAAACTCGAAAAGCGTCTCGTTCATCGCCGTCCAATCCTGGGCAAGCAGGACGTCCGGCTGCTGAACGAAGTGGCGATCCTTCGACCATGCAAGTTCCTGTCCCGAGGCGGCGACCAAGAGTTCCACGACGTCCGGTGTGAATTCCATGTGGCACTGGAAGCCATAGACGAGCTCGCCATAGGCGACGATCTGACGCGGGCACCCCGCGCTGGTGGCGATGATCGTCGCATCCGGCGTGAGGCCGGGCATGTCATGGTGCCAGTGACCTACCGGCAACGCGCTCCCGAAGTGGGAGAAGTTCGGATGGGCGCTGCCTGCCTCGGTGAGCGAGATCGGAAATCGGCCTATTTCCGTCTCGGGGCTTGGTGAGAAGGCAGCGCCCAGCGCCTCCCCGACAAGCTGCGCGCCGAGGCACACGCCGACGACGGCCTTGCCCCCCGCCACGCACTTCGAGATGATCGACTGTTCGGCGACGGCGTCGAAGTGCGGGCATTCTTCCCGCGTCGCAGCGGGGCTTTGCGGACCACCCATGACGACGAGCAGGGCGATCCGGTCGGCTGTCTCCGGGAGCCTGTCGCCTTCGTAGACGCGCGTATTCGATGCCTCGTGCCCGCGCGCGCGCACCCACGCCTCGTAGGCTCCGGGTCTCTCGAAAACCTCGTGCAGCACGAAATGCACGTTCATCGCCTTCTCCACATCGGCCTTGGAAACACGCTGAAGAGTTCAGTACCCGGTCTCGCATTCCGGAATCGCTCCCGGTTCCACTTCGCCGGCCGCAAGCCATTCGACGACCAGCGGATGGTGTAACAGGCTGTCGCAATAGGAAGCCGCGCGCCCGCTGAGCGCAATCCCGTAAGTCTGGAAGCGGGTCGCAACGGGCGCGAACATGATGTCGGCGCCGCAAAACGCGCCGAACAGCCAGGGCGAGCCGAAATTGCCGCTGGCTTCCCAAATCTGCGCCGTCCTTCGGATATCCTGTTCAACCGCCGGCGAGACGTCCGCCCGCCGCCCGCGCGCTCTGGTGTTGCACGGCATCGCCTCGCGCAGGGCTGCGTAGCCCGAATGGACCTCGCCGGCATAGCTGCGAGCCCTCGCGCGATGGTCCGCGCGTACCGGCCAGACCGATGAATGACGTTCATGCAGAAATTCGAAGATCGCGAGCGTGTCCCAGACCGCCAGGCCATCGGCGAGCAGCACGGGGGCCAATCCGGTCTCTCCGCCGAGACCCATGACCAGATCGCGCGCGCCTTCCGAGTAGACGGGGACGATCGTCTCCTCGAACTCGACCCCGACCAGCCGCATCAGAAGCCAGGCCCGCATCGACCAGGACGAATAGTTCTTGTTGCCGAGGACGAGCCGGTACGTCATTGCCCCGATGCCTCGGCAATCACGATCTCGTTGAATTCCAGAACGTTCCCGTCCGGATCGCGGATGAAGCACGTCAGCCGCCGCCCCCAATCGACCGGCCCTTCGGTAATCGGGCATCCAATTCCCGTGAACCGCTCCATCGCGCGGTCGAGGCTGTCGACGATGAAGGCCGCGTGGGTCACGCCGGGCCATTTGTCGGGCTCGTCGAGCAGCACGTTGGCGCCGCGCGGGCTCGGCACGCCGTTGAAGATCAGGCTGATGCGCACCCCCGCCTCATTGACGATTTCGGCAACACGTTCGTCGGAGCAACCCGGATCGACCCGGAAGCCGATCGCTTCGTAGAAGGTCAGCGCCCGCGCCCGATCCGTCACGCGGATGCCAACATGATCGTACCCAGTGATGCGCATCGTCACCCCCCGCCCCCAATGCCGCGATGCAACGGGTTTGAAAAACCAGAAAGGCTCGACGATTGCGTGAACAATATTCACCAATGTGGCTCTGGAATGCGGAATCTTTGCTGGACTGTTGAAGTTTCCGGCGCAAACTGCCGCCATGCCCGCCCGCCCTCCTTCCCTTCGGGCCATCGCGGCATTCGAAGCCGCCGCGCGCACCGGAAGCTTCGCCCGCGCCGCCGAGGAGCTCAACCTGACACCCGGTGCGGTAAGCCATGCGATCCGCGGGCTGGAACAGCGATTGGGGCAGCCGCTGTTCGCCCGGCAGGGGCGCAACGTCCGGCTCAGTTCCGCGGGCCAGGAATTCGCGGCGCGCGTCCGTATGGGGCTGGGGCTCCTGCTCGATGCATTCGGCCCGGATCCCGCCGGTACGATGGACGCGCTGACGATATCGACCACCCCGTCCATCGCCCGAAAGCTGCTCGTACCGCGCCTGGCGCGAATTGAAGGCGCATTTCCGGGGCTCAGAATCGAGGTCAAGGTCACCGATGCGCTGGAGGATTTCGCCGCCGGCAGGGTCGATCTGGCGCTGCGCTTCGGCCCGGGCGAATGGACGGGCCTGAACAGCCGCATTCTCGCCCGCGAGACGCTGACTCCGATGTGCAGCCCGGCCTATCGCGACGGGGTTTGGCTCGGCGCCCTGGCAGACTTGAAGCGGTGCAAGTTGATCCGCCACCCCGGCAGCTCCTGGCGGCTTTGGCTGGGACCGCTCGGGCTGGATGAAGCGGACTACCCATCGAGCCTGTCGATCGACGATGGCGCGACGGTGCTGGACGCCGCAATGATGGGCCGTGGCGTAGCGCTGGGGCGGATGATCCTCGCGGAAGAAGATATCGCTTCAGGCCGCCTGGTGTGCCCGTTGCCCGGTCAGGTCGAGGCCGAATATGTCTATGCATCGGCCTGGCTGCCGAACGCGCCGCGCAGGTCGCTTGTCGAGCGCTTTTCCGATTGGTTCGCCGCGGACCTGGCGGGTGGTCACGGCCGCGGCGATCGGATTGTCCTATGAAAGCCATGGATACGGCACGCATGCGAAGTTGGCTTGGGGAGACGGAAAATTGCTGACTGAGCGCGACGTCCACCGGATTGTGTTCGGCTGCGGCAATTTCGGCGGCATCGGCTCCGCGCCGCATCTACGCGGCGCCGGCGACAGTGAAGAGCAGGCGCTGAAGTTGCTCGATCATGCGCGGCAACTCGGGCTCCGGCGGTTCGATACCGCGAACACCTATGGTGGCGGCGCGAGCGAGAAGGTGCTCGGCAAATGGCTTCGGTCCCAAGGCGCGTCCTTTCGTGAGAACGCTCAGATTGCGACCAAGGTCGGCAATCCTCACGGCTGCCCGCCCGGGGAGACGCCGCTCAGCCGGACCCAGATCGCCCATCATCTCGATGAGTCCCTGTGCCGCCTGGGGGTCGAGCGGATCGATCTTTATTACGTTCACGAATTCGACCGCGTGACGCCTCTCGAAGAGACCCTCGAGGCGATGGAAAATGCTGTCGAAGCCGGCAAGATCGCATTGTTCGGCGTCTCGAACGCCTCCTTGAGCGATGTCGA
The DNA here is from genome assembly GCA_036269695.1 of Allosphingosinicella sp. Classification (GTDB taxonomy): domain Bacteria; phylum Pseudomonadota; class Alphaproteobacteria; order Sphingomonadales; family Sphingomonadaceae; genus Allosphingosinicella. Next base: position 12,064 of record DATBDY010000005.1, read on the forward strand.
GGCGGTCGGGACTCTGGCCGGCGGCGGCCTCGCCGGGCGCTTCGACTATGTGCAGAACGAGTATAATCTCCTCGCCACCGCGGATGGCGAGGCGCTGATCCCCTACTGCGCCGGGCACGGCCTTCGTTACACCGCCTTCAGCCCGCTCGCCGGCGGCATGCTCACCGGCAAATACCGGCTCGGCGAGCAGCCTCCGTCCGGCAGCCGCCTGGCCGAGGCGCCGGAGGCCTGTGCCGCCTATCTGAACGAGCATTCCTTCGATGCGATCGAGCGGCTGAAACGATCGGCCGACGCGCGAGGAGAGACGATGGCGAGCGCCGCCCTGCGCTTCGTGCTCGACACGCCCGGCGTCGACGGCCTGATCATCGCGCCGCGCCGGGTCGAGCATTTCGCAGGCCTGGGTCTAACGCCGCGATGAGGCTCGCGCGACGAACTTTGTTGCACCGCACAAAATTTGCTTGAAACGGCCGGCCCACTCCCTTATGTTGCATTGCAGCATATTAGGGAGTGAAGTGACATGGCCGACGAAGCACAGACCGAAAAAGCTCCGGAAGCCGAAGCCGCGACTGCTCCGGTCGAGGCCGCTCCGGCTCCGGCCGCCGTCGAGGCGGCCCCGGCGCCGGTCGAGGCCCCGAAGCCGGCTCGGGCACGCCGCGCCAAGGCCGTAAAGGCCGCGCCGGCGCCTCAGCCCAAAGCGGCCGCGAAGCCCGCCCGCCGCAAGGCCGCCCCGAAGAAGGCGGCGCGGGTCGCGAAAATTGCCGCGCCGGTGGCCGCCGTCGCCGCCGCGGCGGTCGCCAAGAAGGTCGTCAAGCGTAACCGCATTATCAAGTCAGAAGGAACCAGGACCATGAAGAACGAAGCCAACAAGATTGCCGACAACGTCCAGGCGCTGTTCGGCGAGGCCAATGAGCGGGCCCGCGCCCAGATCGAGCGCAACACCCGCTTCGCCGAAGAGCTGACCGAGCTCGGCCGCGGCAATGTCGAGGCGTTCGTCGCCTCCACCAAGGTCGCCGCCAAGGGCGTCGAGACGATCGGCCAGGAAGTCGCCGAGTATAGCCGCAAGAGCTTCGAGGAGGCTTCCGCCGCCCTCAAGGCGTTCGCCGAGGTGAAGTCGCCGACCGACTTCTTCCGCCTGCAGGGCGAGTTCGCCCGCACGCAGTTCGACAGCCTCGTCGCCGAGACCTCGCGTTTCTCCGAGACGGTGGTCAAGCTCGCCGGCGACGTCGCCCAGCCGCTCACCAGCCGCTACACCGTGGCGGCCGAGAAGGTGAAGGCCGCCGCCGCTTTCTAAGCGCCGGCCAACCGGATACGGAAGGGCGGTCTCCCCAGCAGGGGAGGCCGCCCTTCTCTTTTGGAACCATCGGCGGGCCGCATCTTTGAACAGGCCGGAAACCATGCGAGTCTCTTGCCGGGAAACCGGCGGATGCCATATTCTGCCGATGCTTATGGTTGAGTATGATTCCGTGATTTACGCCGGTCCCGCCGGCAAGGACGACGAAGGCGGCACCGGGCTCGGTGTCGCCACGCGCACCCGCACCCGCACCAAGACCCCGTCGCCCTACAAGGTGCTGATGCTGAACGACGACTACACACCGATGGAGTTCGTGGTTCAGGTCCTGCAGATGTTCTTCAAGATGAACATGGAGGACGCGACGCGGGTGATGCTCGCTGTCCACCAGCGCGGTGTCGGCGTCTGCGGTGTCTTCAGCTACGAGGTGGCGGAGACCAAGGTCGCGCAGGTGATCGACTACGCCCGTCAGAACCAGCACCCGCTCCAGTGCACGCTGGAGAAGGCGTAATCCCCCCGTCGCCCCAGCGAAGGCTGGGGCCCCAGTGAGATACGGGCGCGGCGCTTTTCACCCTCCGGGACCCCAGCCTTCGCTGGGGTGACGCGGGTGGCTTGCACCGCCCCGCCAAACTCGTAAGGCCCACCTATGGACCGTATCGTCATCCGCGGCGGCAGGCCGCTGAAGGGCAAGATCCCGATTTCAGGCGCCAAGAATGCGGCGCTGACGCTGCTTCCCTGCGCCCTGCTCACGGACGAACCGCTGACTCTGCGCAACCTGCCGCGCCTCGCCGACGTCGACAGCTTCGGCCATCTGCTCAACCAGCTCGGCGTCTCCACCACCGTCGAAGGCGCGCGTCCCGAGGATTTCGGGCGGGTGATGACGCTGCGGGCGGCCAACCTCACCTCGACCGTCGCCCCCTACGACATCGTCCGCAAGATGCGGGCCTCGATCCTCGTCCTCGGGCCGCTGGTCGGCCGCGCGGGCGAGGCGACCGTGTCGCTGCCCGGCGGCTGCGCGATCGGCACAAGGCCGGTCGACCTCCACCTCAAGGCGATGGAGGCGCTCGGCGCCGAGCTCGAGATCACCGCCGGCTATGTGAAGGCCAACGCGCCTGCGGGCGGCCTGCGCGGCGGCACCGTCCGCTTCCCCTTCGTCTCCGTCGGCGCGACCGAGAATGCGCTGATGGCGGCGGTGCTCGCCAAGGGCACGACGGTGATCGAGAATGCCGCGCGCGAGCCGGAGATCACCGATCTCGTCAAATGCCTGTGCGCGATGGGCGCCGAGATCGAGGGCGTCCGCACCGACACGCTCACAATCCACGGCAAGGACCGGCTGCACGGCGCGACCTATTCGGTCATGGCCGACCGGATCGAGGCGGGGAGCTATGCCTGCGCGGCCGGCATCACCGGCGGCTCGCTGGAGCTGGTCGGCGCCCGCAAGGAGACGATGCCCTCGATCCTCTCCGGCCTCACCGATGCCGGGCTGATCGTCGAGGAGGTGCGCAACGGCCTCAAGGTCAGCGCCGACGGCCACCTGCGGCCGCTCTCCATCTCGACCGCGCCCTATCCCGCCTTCCCGACCGACATGCAGGCCCAGTTCATGGCCATGCTGACCCTGGCCGAGGGCACCAGCCTGCTCACCGAGACGATCTTCGAGAATCGCTACATGCACGTGCCGGAGCTCGCCCGGATGGGCGCCGACATCGAGGTGCGCGGCCGTTCGGCGGTGGTGCGCGGCGTGAAGACGCTGGCCGGCGCGCCGGTGATGGCGACGGACCTGCGCGCCTCGATGAGCCTGATCCTCGCCGGTCTCGCGGCCGAAGGCGAGACCGAGGTCCACCGCGTCTACCACCTCGACCGCGGCTATGAGCGGCTCGAGGAGAAATTGCAGGCGGTGGGGGCGGATATCGAACGGGTGGACGGGGGCTAGGTTACGTCCAGGCCTCCACCGCGTGGATGACGAGGCCCACCAAGCCGCCGACCAAAGTCCCGTTGATCCTTATATATTGGAGGTCCCGGCCGACGGCATTCTCCAGCCGGCCGGTGACGGTGCGGGCGTCCCAGCCGCGGATCGTTTCCGAGACCAGGGTAACGATGCCGGAGCCGTAGCTCGCCACCACGCCGACGACGGCGCGGCGGGCGAAGAGGTTGAGGGCGCGGTTGAGGCGGGCGTCCTGCTGGAGCGTCTCGCCCATTTGCTGGAGCGCTTCGCCGAAGCGGCCGGCCAAAGCGGCCTCCGGGTCCCGCGCCGCCTTCAGCAAACGGGCGCGGCTGTTCTCCCACAGGCCGCCGACCCAGTCGTTCACCGCCTTGTTGGCGACGATCTCGTTCTTCCAGCCTTCGACCTTCGCCCGCATCTCCGGATCGTGCTGCATGTCCCAGGCGAGGGCGGCGAGCGCCTCCTCGGCCTTGGCGCGCAGGGGGTGGTGCGGGTCCACCGCCATGTCGATGCTGAGCCGCCTGAGGCCGTCGATGATCGCGTCGGCGAGCTTGTCGTCGAGGCCCGCGAGGCGCAGGATCCAGCCGGCGCGCTGGTGGACCATGTCGCGGATAATGTCCTCGTTCGCGTCGAGCGTGCGGCCGGCCCAGGTGACGGCGGAATCGAGGATCGGGATGTGGCGCTCGTCGGTGATCGCCGCTTCCAGCGCCTGGCCGAGCAAAGGGGCGACTTCGAGCGACTTCAGCCGCGCCGAGACGGCGCTCTTCACCATGCCGCCGAGCCGCTCCTGGTCGAGCGCCTCGAGCAGATCGGCGAGCAGCCGCGAGGCGCCTTCGCGCAAACGGCCGCCGCCGCCCGAGGGGCGGGCGAGGAAGCGGCCGACCGCGCCGGCGACATCGACGCTGCGCATCCGCCGCGCCACCACCGAGGGGGTGAGGAAATTCTCCCTGAGGAAGGCGGCGAGCGTGTCGCCGATCCGGTCCTTGTTGCGCGGGATGATCGCGGTGTGGGGGATCGGCAGGCCGAGCGGGTGCCGGAACAAGGCGGTGACCGCGAACCAGTCGGCGAGGCCGCCGACCATCGCCGCCTCGGCGAAGGCCTTCACATAGGACCAGGCGGGATGGGTCTTTTCGAGATGGTTCGCGAGGAAGAACAAAGCCGCCATCGCGACGAGCATGCCGGTCGCGATGATCCGCATGCCGCGAACGCCGCCCTGGGCCGGATTGAATCGCGAAAGGCCGGACCGTTCGATGAGGCTCATGCCTCCTTCAAATGGCCCGGCCGTTCATAAGTTCACTCGGCGGCCTGCGCCGTCGGCACGTTGTCGCCCGGGCGATAGGTGAGAAGCCGGCCGAAGAGCGGCGCCAGCCACTTCTCGACGCTGTCGGCAAGATGGAAACCCGCCGGCACGATCACCAGGGTGAGCACGGTCGACAGGATCAGGCCGCCGATCACGGTGATGCCCATCGGCGCGCGCCAGCTGCCGTCGCCGGTGAAGGAGAGCGCGATCGGCAGCATGCCGGCGACCATCGCGACGGTGGTCATGACGATCGGCTGGGCGCGCTTGTGGCCCGCGTCGACAATCGCCTGGTCCTTCGGCACGCCCTTGCCCATCTCCTCGATGGCGAAGTCGATCAGCAGGATCGAGTTCTTGCCGACGATTCCGAGCAGCATCAGCAGGCCAATCATCACGGGCATCGACAGCGCGTTGCCGGTGATGAGCAAGGCGATCGCGCTCCCCAGCGGCGCGAGCAGCAGCGATCCCATGTTCACGAAGGGCGGCAGCACGCGCTTGTAGAGCAGGACGAGCACCGCGAAGACGAGGAAGATACCGGAGACGACGGCGAAGATGAAGTTGCCGAACAGCTCCGCCTGCCATTTGGCGTCGCCGAAGGGGATCTGCTCGACGCCGTGGGGCAGGTTCTTCATCGCCGGCAGCGCCATGATCTTGGTCATGGCCGGCCCGCTCAGCTGCCCCGGGGCGAGGTCGGCGCCGATCGAGACACGGCGCCGCTGCTGGAAACGGCGGAGCTGGGTCGGCCCGGCGCCGAAGCTGATGTCGGCGACGAGCTTGAGCGGCACCGACGCGCCGGTGGCGGTCGGCACCGGCAAATTCTCGATCGCGCCGAGATTTTCCCGCGCATTCTCCGACAGTGCGACCCGGATCGGGATCTGACGGTCGGACAGCGAGAATTTGGCGGTGTTCTGGTTGATCTCGCCGAGCGTCGCGATGCGGATCGCTTGGCTGAGCGATGCCGTGCTGACGCCGAGCTGGGCCGCAAGATCGAGCCGGGGCTTGATCGTGATCTCCGGACGGCGAAGGTCGCCGTTGAGGCGCGGCTCGCGCACCTCCGGAATGGTGCGCATGCCCGCGATGATGTTGAGCGCCGCCTGGTTGAGCGTGTCCGGATTGTCGCCGACGAGCGTGACGTTGAGGTCGCGGCCGGCACCGCCGCCGTTCTGCGACTGGAAGTTGATCCTGGCGTCCGGGATCGAGCGGAGCAGCGGCGCATAATGGCGCTCGAACTCGACGCTTGTCATCTTCCGGTCCTTCTTGAGGGTCAGGAAGATGTTGGCGTTGCCGACATTGACGTCCGAGAAGGCCGTCTTCACCTCGGGCGTCCGCTGCAGCATGGTCGCGACGCGGTTCGCCATCTGCGCGCTCTGGTCGAGCGTGGAGCCCGGCGGCAGCTCGATCTGCACCTGGCTGTAGTCGACGTTGACCGTCGGCTGGAAGGTGGAGGGCAGCATGGCGAAGGTGACGAAGGTGAGGATGAGGGCGACCACGCCGATGCCCATCGTCTTCCAGCGGTTGCGGATCGACCAGCGCAGCAGCCCGAGATATTTGTCCATGAGCTTGCCGCTGGCGTGCGGTGCGTGGCCCTTCGCCTTGAGGAAATAGGCCGCGACCATCGGCGTGATGAGGCGGGCGACGGCAAGGCTGGTCAGCACCGCGGCGACGACGGTGATGCCGAAATTCTTGAAGAACTGGCCGGTAATGCCCGGCATCAGGCCGACGGGCAGGAACACCGCGACGATCGTGAAGGTGGTGGCGACCACCGCCTGCCCAATCTCGTCGGCCGCGTCGATCGACGCCTGATAGGCGGTCTTGCCCATGCGCATGTGGCGGACGATGTTCTCGATCTCGACGATGGCGTCGTCGACCAGCACGCCGGCGACCAGGCTGAGCGCCAGCAGGCTGAGACCGTTCAGCGAGAAGCCGAGCAGGCTCATGAACCAGAAGGTGGGGACCGCCGAAAGCGGGATCGCGAGCGCGGAGATGATCGTCGCGCGCACGTCGCGCAGGAAGAGGAGGACGACGACCACCGCGAGGACGGCGCCGATGATCATCGCCTCCATCGCCGATTCATATTGGTCGCGGACATAGTCGGTGGTGGTGAAGAGCTGGGTGATCTTGATGTTCGGATAGTCTTTCCGGATCTTGTCGATCTCCTTCACCGCCTTGTCGTAGACGGTGACGTCCGAATAGCCCTTGGCCTTGGCGATGCTGAAGCTCAGCACCTGGCGGCCGTTCATCATGCCGTAGGAGCGCTGCTCGCCATAAGCGTCCCGCACGGTGGCGACGTCGCTCAGCTTGATCGTCCGGCCGCCGCCGAGCGCGATCTGGGTATTGCCGAGATCGTAGGCGTTCCGCGCGTTGCCGAGGACTCGAACGCCCTGTTCCGAGCCGGCGATCTCGGTGCGGCCGCCGGCGGCATTGACGTTGCTCGCCCGCAGCACCTGGTTGATCTGCGAGGCGGTGACGCCGAGCGCCTGCATCTTCGCCGGGTCGAGGATGACGCGGATCTCGCGGTCCACGCCGCCGCCGCGATGCACCTGGGCCATACCCTCGACCGAAAGCAATCTCTTGGCGACCGTGTCGTCGACGAACCAGCTGAGGTCCGGCAGCGTCATGTCGACGCCTTCGACGGAGAAATAGGCGAGCGGGCCGCCGGCAATGTCGATGCGCGTTACCTGCGGCTCGAGAATGCCTTCAGGGAGGTCCGAGCGGACCTGGGCGATGGCATTGCGGACGTCGTTGACGGCGCGGTCTACGGGCGTGCCGACGGTGAACTGCACGGTCGTTTCGGAATCGCCCTCGCCGACGAACGAGGTGATCTCGTCGACGCCGTTGATGCCGCGGACGGCCGCCTCGATCTTCTGCGTGATCTGGGTCTCGACCTCGGGCGGGGCCGCGCCCGGCTGGCTGACGCTGATCTGGGCGGCGGGGAAATCGATGTCTGGATTGTTGTTCACGTCCATCCGCATGAACGCGATGATGCCGAGCAAGGTCAGCGCCACGAACAGCACGATCGGGATGATCGGGTGCCGGATCGCCCAGGAGGAAATGTTGCGCATCTGAGGCTCTCCTCGCGGCGATCAGCGGGCCGCGGCGCGGCGCGGGATAACCTTGTCGCCCGGATTGACGAAGGCGGCGGCGGCAAGCAAGACCCGCTCATTGCCGTTGAGGCCGTCGCCGATGACGACGCCCTTGTCGTTCACCGTGGCGATGTGGACGTTGCGGCGGACGATCTTGTTGTCCGGCCCGACCAAATAGACGTAGCTGCCCGAATCGTCGTTCTGCACCGCCGATTCCGGCAGGAGCGGCGCGTCGGTCGCACCCGCCGTGATCTGCACCGAGGCGAAGCCGCCCGGCCGCAAATCGGGATTGTAGGGGATGAGGACACGCGCCTCGCCTTGCCGGTTCTGCGGATCGATGATCGGCGAGATCTGCCAGATCGCCCCTCTATAGGTGTTCGTCGAACCGACCGGCGTCACGCTTGCCGGCTGGCCGACCGACAGGCGCTGGAGGTCCTCCTGCGCCAGCTTCGCGCGCAGCTCCATCTGGCCGCCTTCGGCCATGCGGAACAGCGCGCCCGAGCCGGCTCCGACCACCTGGCCGACCTCGACGCTGCGGTCGAGGATCAGCCCGGCCGTCGGCGCGCGGACGTCGAGCAGCCCCATGCGGGCGCGGGTCTCGCCGAGCTGCGCCTGGGCGACGCGGACGCGGGCCAGCGCCGCGTCGCGGGTGGCGCGCTTGTCCTCGAGCTCCGCCTTGGAGACGAAGCCGCGCGCGACCAGCGCCTGCGCGCGGTCGAGGTTCGACTGGGCGAGGCGGGCATCGGCGCGCGCCACTTCGATCTGCGCGGCCTGCTGGGCGGCCTGCTGCGACTGGACCGACCGTTCGATCACGGCGAGGACCTGGCCGGCCCCGACCCACTGGCCGCGGTCGACGAGGACGCGGATCACGCGGCCGCCTTCGCCGGAAACGCCGACCGGGATGTCGCGCTTGGCGGCGAGGTTGCCGGTTGCACTGATGATCCGCGCGACCTGTTGCCGGCCGGGCACGATGACCGTCACCGTCGGCAACGCACCCTGCGCCGCGGCGGGGCCGGCGGCGGCAGGCGCGGCCGACTTGCGGCTGCTGATGAAGAAGAGCGCGACGAGCAGCACCGCCGCGGCCGCGACGAGCGCGATGATGATCGCCCGGCGGCGGCGCGCGCGGGCGCGCTCGTCGTCGACGACCTGGACGTCGAGGGCACCGCGACCCCATTTCGGCGTTTCGAAATTCATCGTCTTCATCTTCCCCACACCCGATGGGCGGCCGCAGCCGTCTTCGGCTACTGTGTTAGCCGAATAAATCACCCATCTCAACCCAAATAATCCGCCGGTCACCCCTGCTCGGCGGAGCCTTCGCCATACAGCGTCCGCGGGGGGATTGCCACCGCCGAGTTTCGGTGGCTCAATGAAAGGGCCAAGCGAAAGGAGGCGGAATTGCACCTGCTCGCATATCATGGATGGATCGCCTGGATCATCATCGGCGGCCTCGCCGGGGTGATCGCGAAGATGATCACGCCGGGCCGGGACCCGCAGGGGTGCATCGTCACCATCCTGCTCGGCATCGCCGGCGCGGTCGTCGCCGGCTGGCTCGGTCACAAGCTCGGCTGGTATCACGGCGGCCAGGGGGCAGGGTTCCTCGCCGCCATCGTCGGGGCGATCATCATCCTCGTCGTCTACCGGGCGATCGCCGGCCGACGTTTCTAGACGCGGCGCGTCGCGGCTTTCATGTCCGCGACGAGGGCCCGGACCGAGGCGACGGGATCCGCTTGTTCGGCGACCAGCCGGACGATTGCGGATCCCGAAATCACGCCTGCCGCGCCGGCCTGCAGCGCGAGCTGGACGTGGCGGGGCTTGGAGATGCCGAAGCCGAGCACCGGCGGCGGCGCGTCGAGATCGTTCAGCGCCTGCAGCAGCGGCGCGTTGAAGCGGACCTCCTCGTCGGCGCCGGTGACTCCCGCCCGGGCGACGCAATAGGTGTAGCCGGCGCCGGCGAGGGCAATTCCGGCCAGCGTCTCCGGTGGCGTGTTCGGCGCGGCGATCAGCACCGGGGCGACCCCCGCCGCCTGTGCCGAGGCGAGGAAGGGCGCGGCTTCGAACAGGGGCACGTCGGCGACCAGCACGGAATCGACGCCCGCCTCCGCCGCCATCCGGTAGAAGAGGTAGGAATTGTCCCGCCCCTGCGCGACGACGAGATTGGCATAGGTGAGGATGCCGACCGGCACCTCCGGGTGCCGCTCCCGAAAGGCGGCGAGGAGGGCGAAGCAGTGCTTCGTGCGCACCCCGCCGGCGAGCGCCCGCACGGCGGCCGCCTGGATCACCGGCCCGTCGGCGACGGGATCCGAGAAGGGAATGCCGACCTCCAGCATATCGGCGCCGCCCTCGACCAGCGCGTCGAGGATCGCCGCGCTCCGCTCCAGATCCGGGTCGCCCAGCATCGCGAAGGCGCCGAACGCGCCCTCGCCGCGCGCGCGCAGCCGCGCGAACATCGCCTCGTAGCGGCTCATTTCAGTCGCCCCAGCAGCTTCTGCGCCTGCGCCATGTCCTTGTCGCCGCGGCCGGAGAGGTTGACGACGAGCAGGAGCTCGCGCCCCTTCTCCTCGGCTTCGGCGGCAAGCTTCAGCGCGTGCGCCAGAGCATGGGCGGATTCGAACGCACAGATGATCCCCTCCGACCGCGCCAGCAATGCGAAGGCCTCCAGCGCCTCCTGGTCCGTCACGCCCACATACTCCGCCCGGCCGCTGTCCTTCAGATGCGCGTGCTCGGGGCCCACGGCCGGATAATCGAGGCCCGCCGAGACCGACCAGCTCTCGTTGATCTGCCCATCCTCATCCTGGAGCACATAGGTTTCCGAGCCGTGGAGGATGCCCGGCCGCCCGCGCAGCAGGGTGGCGCCATGCTCGCTGCCGTTGAGGCCCTTGCCCGCCGGCTCGCAGCCGATCAGTCGCACCTCGCGGTCGGCGATGAAATCGGCGAACAGGCCCATCGCATTGGAGCCGCCGCCGACGCAGGCGACGACCGCATCCGGCAGCCGCCCTTCCTCCTCCAGCACCTGCGCCCGCGCCTCGCGGCCGATGACGCGGTGGAATTCGCGCACCATGGTCGGGAAGGGGTGCGGCCCGGCGACGGTGCCGAGCAGGTAATGGGTGTCGGCGAAGCTCGCCGTCCAGTCGCGCAGCGCCTCGTTGATTGCATCTTTGAGGGTCTGGCTGCCGCTCTCGACCGGCACCACCTCGGCGCCCATCAGCTCCATGCGGAAGACGTTCAGCTGCTGCCGCTCGACATCGTGCGCGCCCATGTAGATGCGCGTTTCGAGACCGAAGAGCGCGCCGGCGAGCGCCGTGGCGACGCCGTGCTGACCCGCGCCGGTCTCGGCGATGATCCTCTTCTTGCCCATTCGCCTCGTGAGCAGGGCCTGGGCAAGCACCTGGTTGGTCTTGTGGGCGCCGCCGTGGAGCAGATCCTCGCGCTTCAAATAGATGCGTGCCCGCTCCGAGCCGAGGTTGCGGCAGCGGGTGAGCGGCGTCGGCCGGCCGGCATATTTGACGAGCAGGTCGTTCAGCTCCGCGTGGAAGGCGGGATCCTCCTGCGCATCGACGAACGCCTGTTCGAGCTGCTCCAGCGCCGGCATCAGGATCTCGGGGACATAGGCGCCGCCATAGGCGCCGAAACGGCCGCTCATCAGCATGATTCGCGCTCCGCCCGCACCGGCAGCCGCAAGGCGGCGAAGAAGGCCTGCAACCGCGCCGGGTCCTTGCGCCCCGGGGCCGCCTCGACGCCCGAACTGACGTCGAGCGCATAGGTGCCGAGCCGGGCCGCGGCTGCGGCATTGTCCGGATTGAGGCCGCCGGCGAGGATCGCCCGGTCGAGCTCGCGGCCATCCAGCCGGTGCCAGTCGAACGCGATGCCGGTCCCGCCCGAGCGGCCGCCCGCCTTCGAATCGAACAGGGTCCGGTCGGCGCCGGGGGGCATCTCGGGCACTTCCTCGGCGACCGGGGCGACCGTCCAGATCTCAATCGTCTTCGGCAACAGGGCGCGGAGGCCACGGACATAGGCCGCATCCTCGTCGCCGTGGAGCTGGACGGCGTGGAGCCCGAGCGCCCGGGCGCGGCTCGCCACCTCCATCGGCTTCTCGTTGCGGAAAACCCCGACCAGCGGCCGTGTCGCCGCCGCGGCGATCGCCTCGGCTTGGGAGAAGCTCACCGCCCGAGGCGTACCGGGCACCATCACCATGCCGACGAACGAGGCGCCTTCCGCCGCGGCCAGCGCCGCATCTTCGGGGCTGGTGACGCCGCAGACCTTGACCCGCCCGAAGGCGAGCGCCCGCGCCGCCAGCGCCGGGTCGGCCGCGCGCATCAGCGACGAGCCGACGAGGAAAGCATCGGCATAAGGGCTGAGCCGCTCGACGTCGGCACGGCTCTCGATGCCGGATTCGGCGACAACGAGCCGGTCGCCCGGCACCAGCCCCGCCAGCTGCTCCGTGACGGCGAGGTCGACCTGGAGCGTCTTCAGATTGCGGTTGTTGATGCCGATCAGCGATGCACCGAGCGCGAGCGCGCGCCGCACCTCCACCTCGTCATGCGCCTCGACCAGCACGTCCATGCCGAGCCGCCCCGCCTCGGCCGTCACCGCCCGCACCTCCTCGTCGGAGAGGGCAGCGAGGATGGCGAGCACCGCGTCGGCGCCATGCAGCCGCGCCTCGGGCACCTGGCGCGGGTCGACGACGAAATCCTTGGCGAGGATCGGCCCGTCGAACACCGCCCGCACCGCGCGCAGATCGTCGAGCGAACCGCCGAAATAAGGGGTGTCGGTGAGCACGCTGATGCCGTCGGCGGCGCCGGCATAGCCGCGTGCGATCGCGGCCGGATCCACCTGAGCCCGCAGGCTCCCCTGGGAGGGGGAGGCGCGCTTCACCTCCATGATGAAGCGGGCGCCGGGGCGGGCGAGCGCCGCCTTGAGGCTCCGCCGCGTCGGCTCCGCTCCGCTCAGATCGGCGCCGGCCAGACGGGCCGCCACATCCTGTTTCTTGCGCGCGACGATCTCGCCGAGCACGCCTTCCGCTTCAGCCATGGGTCGCCTCGACGAACAATTGGAGGCGGCGATAGGCGTCTCCGGAGCGCAGCGCATCCATTGCCTGGCCGACGCCCTCGCGCAGGTCCGTCGCCAACCCCGCCGTCATCAGCAGCGCGCCGGCATTGAGCGCCACCACCTCGCCCTCCGCTTCCAGGCCGTAGCCCATCAGCAGGGCCTTCAGCCGCTCGGCATTCTCCTCGGGCCCGCCGCCCTTCAGCACACCGACCGGCCGCCGCTCCAGCCCGGCCTGCTCCGGCGTGATCGTCACGCGCTCGAGGCTGCCATTCTCGACCCGCACCGCCTGCGTCTCGCCGTGGAGCGCGATCTCGTCGAGGCCGGAGCCGTGGATGACCAGCGCCCGCGAGACGCCGAGCGCCGAGACGGTCGCCGCCACCGTCTCCAGCCGCTCGGGACTGGCGACGCCGAGCAATTGCACCGGCGGCTCGGCCGGATTCACGCAGGGGCCGAGCAGGTTCATGATCGTGCGCACCTTGAGCGCCCGCCGCACCGGCCCCGCATGGCGCAGCCCCGGATGATAACGAAGCGCGAAGAGGAAGCAGACACCGGTCTCGTCCAGCGCGCGGCGCGACACCTCCGGGGAGGGGTCCAGCTTGGCGCCGAGCTGCTCCAGCACGTCGGCCGAGCCGCAGCGCGAGGTGATCGAGCGGGTGCCGTGCTTGGCGACCGGCAGGCCGCAGGCGGCGGCTGCGAAGGCGGCGGCGGTCGAGACGTTGATCGAGGCCGAGCCGTCGCCGCCGGTGCCGCAGCAATCGGCGAACAGATAATCCGGCCGCGGGAAATCCTCGTCGGCGGCGCGGAGCGCTCGGGCGGCGCCGATCATCTCCTCGGCGGTCTCGCCGCGCAGGCGCAAGGCGATCAGCATGCCCGCGATGGACGGCTCGGGGAGCCGGCCGGCGACGATCTCGCCGAACAGCAATTCGGACGAGGCGGCGTCGAGCGTCTCGCCGTCGAAGATCCGCGCCAGCGCCGCGTCGACGGGGCTTGGGAGGCCGGCATCGGCGGCGATCTGCGCGGCGAGGCTGGAGTGAACGGTCATGGTCGAAATCCTGGGATGATGGTGAAAAGAAAAGGCCCGCCGGAGCGGCGGGCCTGTTCTCGGGTCGTTGGGACTGTCAGTCGGTCCCGTTCACCATCGATCGCATGCCGCCGCGCGAGGAATTTCCCGCCACCAAAGCCAGCCATGCGAAGCGGCCGCGCGGGGCGCGGTGCTGGCGGCAAGCGGCTGCAGGTTCAGCGACATGGCGCCTCCAATTCCAGCTTGAGGCCTTTTCGTCAACCCGCTTTCGAGGGAAGGTCGCCCCCACAAGCTCTTTGCTCCCCGGCGAAGGCCGGGGCCCAGTTCCGGCGCCAGACTGGACCCCGGCCTTCGCCGGGGAGCAGATAAGGTCCTCGCTCGACTTTGCGCTGCACGCTCCGTACATCCGCGCCAGGAGTGATCATGCGTAAATCCCTTTTCTTGTTGATTGCCGCGGCCGCTGTTGCCGCATCGCCCGCCGCTGCCCAGCAGAAGCCGAAGCTCGGTCAGCGTACCGCCCGGCCCGAAACATCGATGGCGGGCATCGGCGGCGGCTCGTCCGATGCCGAGGTGGCGCAGGAGCTCGCGGCCGCCGCCAACTTCCCCGTCGGCAGCTTGCAGAACCCGGTCCGCGTCGCCGGCCCCGAGGGCGAGCGGGCCTATCTCGCGCGGCTGCGCTGCACCGACGGCGCGATCCCCCGCGTCGGCGCGCAGCGGCCGGGCGGCACCGACGGGTTCGGCAACGTCGCCGACCTGGCGCCGGTCGACTGCGGCGGCGCGGCGCCGGCCCATGCCGACATCCTCATCGACCTCTATCAGGAGGAGCATGTGCTGGAGGCGGCGCCCGCCGGATTCCAGCTTGCCCCGCGCTGAGGCGAAAAGCGCCCGAATCGGCACCTTCTCGCCCTTGACTCGTTTCCGGCGCCTCCCTATCTGCCGCGCATCCCGATAACCGGTCGTCCGGCGGCGCACCCGTGCGCGCGTCGGCTATCGCTGTTTCGGGGTTATCGAAGCGCTGAGATAGGAGGGTGAGCCAGCCCTCCTGTGGAGCAGGAGAACAAAATCCCATGGCACGTATCGCGGGCGTCAACATCCCGACCAACAAGCGCGTCGAAATCGCGCTGACTTACATCCACGGCATCGGCCGCACCAAGGCGAAGGAAATCGCGCAGAAGCTCGGCATCGCGCCCGAGCGGCGGGTCCAGGACCTCACCGACCAGGAGGTTCTCCACCTGCGCGAGACGATCGACGCCGAGCATACGGTGGAGGGCGACCTCCGCCGCGAGACGGCGATGAACATCAAGCGGCTGATGGACCTCGCCTGCTATCGCGGCCTGCGTCACCGCAAGGGCCTGCCCGTTCGCGGCCAGCGCACCCACACCAACGCCCGCACCCGCAAGGGCAAGGCTCGGCCGATCGCCGGCAAGAAGAAGTAAGGGGTAGATCGAAATGGCACGCGAACCGCAGCGCCTTCGTCGGCGCGAGCGCAAGAACATCACCGCCGGCGTCGCTCATGTGAACGCCAGCTTCAACAACACGATGATCACCATCACCGACGCGCAGGGCAACGCCATCGCCTGGTCGTCGGCCGGCATGATGGGCTTCAAGGGCAGTCGCAAGTCGACTCCCTATGCCGCCCAGGTCGCCGCCGAGGATGCCGGCAAGAAGGCCGCCGAACATGGTGTGCGCACCCTCGAGGTGGAAGTGAAGGGCCCCGGCTCCGGCCGCGAGAGCGCGCTCCGCGCCCTCCAGGCGGTCGGCTTCCAGATCACCTCGATCCGCGACGTGACGCCGATCCCGCACAACGGCGTGCGTCCGTCGAAGCGCCGCCGCGTCTGAACGTCCGTTCCCGTCGCCGCGCTTCGAGCGTGGCGCGGGAGCCAAATTTGCCGAAGCCACCGCCCCCGATGGCTTCGAACTCTGAATAGGGAAGACCCATGGCCGTCAACGCAAAGAACTGGCAGGAAATGAAGAAGCCCAACGCGCTGGAGAAGCGCTCGGCCGGCGACGCCCGCCGCCGCGCGACCTTCGTGGCGGAGCCGCTGGAGCGCGGTTTCGGCCTCACGCTTGGCAACTCGCTCCGCCGCGTCCTCCTCTCCTCGCTGCAGGGCGCCGCGGTCACCTCGATCCGCATCGAGGGTGTGCTCCACGAATTCTCCTCGCTCGCCGGCGTGCGCGAGGACATCACCGACCTCGTCCTCAACGTGAAGCAGATCGCTTTGCGCATGGAGGGCGACCAGCCGCGCCGCCTCCAGCTCTCGGCGACCGGCCCGGGCGAGGTGACCGCCGGCCAGATCGCCACGACCGGCGACATCGAGGTGATGAACACCGACCTCGTCCTCTGCCACCTGGACGAGGGCGCGACGCTCAACATGGAGCTGACCGTCGAGGCCGGCAAAGGCTATGTGCCCGCCGCCGCCAACCGTCCGGCCGACGCGCCGATCGGCCTCATTCCGGTCGACGCGCTCTACGGCCCGGTCCGCCAGGTCAGCTACAAGGTCGAGAACACCCGCGTCGGCCAGGAGCTCGATTACGACAAGCTGACCATCACGGTGGAGACAGACGGCACGATCAGCCCGGACGATGCCCTGGCCTATGCCGCGCGCATCCTCCAGGACCAGCTCCAGCTCTTCGTCCACTTCGACGAGGGCATGGTGACCTCGATGCCAACCGGCGTCGCCGTCGCGGCGATCGAGGCCGACCAGGACGCCAACCAGCTCAACCGCTACCTCCTCAAGAAGGTGGACGAGCTCGAGCTGTCGGTGCG
>DATBDY010000022.1:0-56601 GCA_036269695.1 Allosphingosinicella sp.
TCCTATTTTCCGCATCTGGTCGCCGGACCGATTTTGCACCATGCCGAGATGATGCCGCAATTCGCGGCGGGCAGGTTTCGGCCCAGGGTCGACGATTTCGCGGTCGGCCTGTCCGTGTTCTTCATCGGGCTTTTCAAGAAGGTGATGCTCGCAGATCAGGTCGCGGCCTATGTCGACGCGCCAATGAAGGCAGCCACAGCCGGTAGCGTGAGCTTCGGCGACGCCTGGATCGGCGTCCTCTCTTATACGCTGCAGATATATTTCGACTTCTCCGGCTATTCCGACATGGCGATCGGGCTGGCGCTGATGATGGGCATCAGCTTCCCGCTCAACTTCAATTCGCCCTACAAGGCGGACTCCCTGATCGAATTCTGGCGGCGTTGGCACATGACGCTGTCGCGCTTCCTGCGCGACTATCTCTACTTCCCGCTCGGGGGCAACCGCAAAGGCCCGCTGCGGCGGTACGTCAATCTGCTGGTCACGATGGTGCTCGGCGGCCTCTGGCACGGCGCGAGCTGGAATTTCGTGGTCTGGGGCGCCTTGCACGGCTCGGTGCTCGCCGCCGAGCGACTGTGGCGGGAGTTCAAGCCGAAGCATTGGGGCACGTTGCCGGCCTGGCTCGGCACCTTGCTCACCTTCCACATCGTCGTGGTCGGCTGGGTCTTCTTCCGCGCGGCCAGCTTCGGCGACGCCCTGAGCTTCCTGTCCGGCATCGCCCGTGGCGCGCCCGACGCGGCGCCGATGCTGACTCCGATGCTGCTCGGCCTGATCGTGCTCGGCATGATGTTGCACTTCATGCCGCGCTTCACGATGCAGCGGGCGGCGATGACGGTGCGGGCGATACCGGCGGCGGCGGTCGGCCTCGGCGCCGGCGTGCTCATCCTCATCGTCGACGCAATGCGCCCCGAGGGCGTCGCGCCGTTCATCTACTACCAGTTCTAAGGAGCGGGAGATGGCCAGCAGGGCAATATCGGAGCGGATCATCCACCCCAGGCCGGCATGGCCTCGCCGCGCCGGACGGGCTGCCAGCCTGCGTCGGGAAATCGAACGAACCGCGCTCGCGCCGCTGCCGGCTTCGGCCGGTCTCGCCGAGACCCTGTCGCCCGTCGACCTGCCCGCGCCGGCCGTGCCGCTGCCGCATCCGCTGCGGTGGACAAGCGAGGCCATTGCGGTCGCGACATTGTTTCTCGCCCTGTTCAACGCCCCCGCGATTCGGAGCTGGGCCTACCAACTGCCGCCGAACGATGAGACGGCGCGCGTGGTGACGGCTGCGGAGGCCTGGTACGATCTCGTCGGCAGAGCGGGCCTCAACCGCCCGGTCGAGGCGATGCACGCATGGTGGCAATCGGGCCGGGACGCCCGCTTCGGCTCACCGTCCACGGCCGGCCCAGATCGCGTCGAGCCGCGCCTGCGCCCGGGCGGGGCTGACCCGCTCGACCAGCGACAGGCCGCGTAAGGCGACGTTGGTGCCGCCGAACAGGCCGCCGCCGCTTTCCTTGTAGCCGACGTCATAGATGGCGGTGTCGGTGAAGGTGCCGCCGCCATTGTCGAAGCGCGTCGTGATCGCAACCGGCATGCGGGCGTCGCCTGGCCCTTTCGGTTCCTTGCGACCGAGATCGTGCGCCTTCTTCACCGCCTGCTTCACCCAATCGGATTCGATCCGCGGCTGGACCAGCTCGTCGACCTTCGTTTCGAGCGGGGAGGGGAACAAGATGGTCTGGCTGCGGATATTTTGCTCCGGATCGCGCGGGTCGAGCGTGAGACTCTTGCCGCCGCCCGAAGCCTTCAGCACCAGCACCTTCGAGACGGCGCCTTTCTCCGCTTTTTCGGCGTTGCGCTCGGCTTCGTTGCCGCGCCGCTCGGCGTAGGAATTCCAGAGCGCCAGCGCGGAGATCAGGACGCCGATCACCGCCAGCACCTCGCCGAGCGTGATCCAGCGACGGCGGATCCGCGCCGCCTCGCGCCGTTCCTCGTCCATCCCGATCCGATCGCTCATGCCGCCTCCCCATCAGCCCGCATCGATGCGGCGAACCGGTCGAGCGTCTCCGGATAGAGCCTGTGCTCCTCCCGGAGGACCCGCTCGGCCAAGGTCTCTGCCGTGTCGCGCGGCCGGACTCGCACCTCGGCCTGCGCCAGCACCGGCCCTTCGTCCAGCGCCTCGGTCACGAGATGGACGGAGCAGCCGACAACGGCCTCACCGGCCTCCAGCGCCCGCCGGTGCGTGTCGAGACCCTTATAGGCGGGGAGCAGGCTGGGGTGGATGTTGAGGATTCGGCCTTCCCACGCGCGGATAAATTCCGGCGAGAGCAGCCGCATATAGCCGGCCAGCGCCACCAGCTCGACGCCATGCCGCCGCAGCTCGGCGTCGACCAGACGGTCGAATTCCGCCCGCTCCATGCCCTTGTGGCTCTGCGCCGAGACAGGGATGCCAAGCCGCTTTGCCGCCACCAGGCCGCGCGCCTCCGGGACGTTCGAGGCGACGAGCGCGACGTCGTAGGCGCGCTCCTCACGCCTCTTATATTCCGCGAGGGCGATCATGTTGCTGCCGCGCCCCGAGATGAGGACGCCGACGCGGACCCGTTCAGCCATGATGCGTGGCGGACCAATCGTCCCGGGCGCACCAGGTGCCGCGCGAACCCGCGACGGTGCAGCCCTTCTCCCCGGCTTCGATCGTGCCGATGTTCACGACCGTTTCTCCAGCTTCTTCAAGCTGTTCAGAGATGCCTTTCACATCAGTCGGAGCGACGATCGCGACCATGCCGACGCCGCAATTGAAGGTCCGCGCCATCTCCCCCGGCTCGATATTCCCCTGCGCCTGCAGGAAAGCCATCAGCCGAGGCTGCGGCCAGGAATCGGCCTCGATGCGGGCGTGGAGGCCGTCGGGCAGCACGCGCGGAATATTCTCCAGAAGCCCGCCGCCGGTGATGTGGGCGAGGGCATGGATGCGGCCGCTGCGCACCAAAGGCAGCAACGACTTTACATAAATTCGCGTCGGCCTGAGCAAAGCTTCGATCAGCAGCTCGTCCTGGTCGAACAAAGCCGGGCGGTCGAGCTTCCAGCCTTTGTCGGTCGCGAGCCGCCGCACCAGCGAAAAGCCGTTCGAATGGACCCCCGACGAGGCGAGGCCGAGGATGACGTCGCCCTCTGCCACCCGCGAGCCGGTCAGCGCCTCGCCGCGCTCGACCGCGCCGACGCAGAAGCCGGCAAGGTCGTAATCGCCCTCGGCGTACATGCCCGGCATCTCGGCCGTCTCGCCGCCGATGAGCGCGCAGCCGGCCTCGCGGCAGCCCTCGGCGATCGAGGCGATCACCCGCTCGGCGACTCCCGCTTCCAGCCGTCCGGTCGCGAAATAATCGAGGAAGAAGAGCGGCTCGGCGCCCTGGACGATGAGATCGTTGACGCACATCGCGACGAGGTCGATGCCAACGCCGTCGTGCCGCCCGCTGTCGATGGCGAGCTTGAGCTTGGTGCCGACCCCGTCATTGGCCGCGACCAGGAGAGGATCGCGATATCCCGCCGCTTTGAGATCGAAGAATCCGCCGAAGCCGCCGAGTGATGCGTCCGCGCCGGGGCGGGCAGTGGCTTTGGCGAGGGGCGCAATCGCTTTGACGAGTGCGTTGCCGGCGGCGATGGAAACCCCCGCCTTCGCATAAGTGTAGCCCTCGCCTTCGCTCATGCGCGGCGAGTAGCCACATCGCGCTTGGATTTCCACGCTCAACTCGCCAAAAGGCGGGCGTGAAATCTCCCGTCCGCGTTTCCCTCCTCGCCGTCGCCCTCTGCCTGTTCGTCCTCGGCAGCTCGGGAGACGCGCAGCTCGAAGGGTCGGATCGCGGCATCGCGCCGATCGACAGCGCCAGCAGCTTCGAGGTGACCGGCGTCGACGTCGACGTTACCGGCCCCGACGGCCAGAAGGCGCGCGAGGAAGGCTATCGCGAGGCGCAGCGCAAGGGCTGGCAGGCGCTCTGGGCGAAGACCAGCGGTCGACCGCTGAGCGAGGCGCCTTCGCTGAGCGATTCCCAGCTCGACAATATGGTCTCCGGAATCGTCGTCGAGCAGGAGCAGATCGGGGCCCACCGCTATATCGCGACGCTCGGCGTGCTGTTCGACCGTGCCCGCACCAGCGACGTGCTCGGCGTCGGCGGCGTCATCCACCGTTCGGCGCCGATGCTGGTCATCCCCGTCATGCTGACCGGATCGACCTTCACGAGCTTCGAATATCGCAATCCGTGGCAGGCGGCCTGGGCGCGCTTCCGCACCGGCAACAGCCCGGTCGACTATGTCCGGCCGGTCGGCAACGGCATCGACCCCCTGCTGCTCAAC
Organism: Allosphingosinicella sp.; assembly: GCA_036269695.1. GTDB lineage: Bacteria > Pseudomonadota > Alphaproteobacteria > Sphingomonadales > Sphingomonadaceae > Allosphingosinicella. The sequence continues at coordinate 4,321 of DATBDY010000022.1, forward strand.
GAGGCCCAGACCCATCGCCCCGGCCGCGCCTGGTGGCGGATGATCCTCGATCAATATGGCGCGTCGGACGTCGTCATTCCCGAAGTGCGCCTCCAGCGTCTCTGGCCCGGCGGGCCGACGATCGGCACCTTCACCGCCCGCAAGGGGCCGGACAACCAGGTGCTCGGCAGCTTCACTTTGAGGGTGGAGAACAGCGCCGCCATTCCCAAGCTCCTCGACGAAGGCGTGCGCCGGCTCGACCTCATCTATGCCGCGGCGCTCGACGCCGGGCAGATGAAGCCCGACCCGACCTTGGCGCCGCCGCCGCCCCCGCCGGTGGTCGCGGTTCCGGAGGAGGCGACGACCGAGACGCCGGAGCTCGCGACCGCGCCGATCCCGGCCGGCCAGACGACCACGTTCGCAATCCAGGTCGACACGCCCGATGCCGCCGCCGTGGGCCGCGCCGAGCTCGGCGTCAGCCGCGTCCCCGGCGTCACCTCGGCGATCACCACTAGCCTCGCGCTCGGCGGCACGTCGGTGATGCGGGTCACCTTCCAGGGTGATTCGGCGGCTTTCCGCGCGGCGCTGCAGGCGCAGGGGTGGCAGGTGACCGGATCGGGGACCACCTTGCGCATTTCGAAGGGTGGAGGCGCCTGAGGTGGGCCAGATCGCGCTGCCGCTCGCCTGGCCGGTGGCCGATGCCGAAGAGGATTTCCTCATCACCGACGCCAACCGCGCCGCCTTCGATCATCTGAAGCGCTGGTCGGTGTGGCCGGTGATGGCGACCCTGCTGACGGGCCCGCGGAAATCGGGGCGGAGCCTGCTCGGCCGCATCTTCGTCCGCAAGACGGGCGGCCGGCTGTTCGACAATGCCGAGGAGCATGACGAGGAGGCGCTGTTCCACGCCTGGAACCAGGCGCAGGAGACTCGCAAGCCGCTGCTGATGATCGCCGACGCGCCGCCGCCCTTCTGGGAAATCGCGCTGCCGGACCTGCGCTCGCGCCTCGCCGCCACACCGCACATCGCGATGGGACCGCCCGACGACATCCTGATCGGCGAGCTGATCGTCAAATTGCTCGGCGACCGCGGCATCGCCGTCCCGCCGGAGCTTCCGGTCTTCCTCGTGCCGAGGATCGAAAGGAGCTATGTTGCCGTCCAGCAGGTGGTCGAGGCGCTCGACCTCGCGGCCTTGTCACATCATCGTCGCATAACTGTTGCTATGGCGAAACGCGCGCTTGGTGAAAGCGGCATCATGAGAAGGGCGAGAGCACAGGATTGATGGACGGCACGGCCGCACCGAGGGCTCTGGACGAGGGAGAAAGGCAGAGGTTCGCGCCGAAGGATCTCTATTTCAACCGCGAGCTGAGCTGGCTCGCCTTCAACCGTCGCGTGCTCGAGGAGGCCTGCAACCCCGCCCATCCCTTGCTCGAGCGGCTGCGTTTCCTCTCCATCTCCGGCAACAATCTCGACGAGTTCTTCATGGTCCGAGTCGCCGGCCTCACCGCCCACCGCCTGCTCGGGGTCGAAGAGATTTCCGACGACGGCATGACTCCGGCCCAGCAGCTGGCGGCGATCAGCGAGGAATCGGACAAGCTGACCCGGAGCCAGCAGCAGGTCTGGACCGAGCTCCGGGACGCGCTCGCCGAGGCGGGGATCGTCGTCGTCGGCGAGGAGCCGCTCGACGAGATTGCGGACGAGTGGCTCCGCAAGCATTTCCGCGAGCAGATCTTCCCGGTGCTGACGCCGCAGGCGATCGATCCCGCCCATCCGTTTCCCTTCATCCCGAATCGCGGCTTCTCGCTGATCTTCGACCTGAAGCGCAGCCCGTCCGGCGAGCCGATCCGCGAATTGCTGATGGTGCCGCCGACCCTGCCGCGCTTCGTCCGCATCCCGGGCGAGACGGCGCGCTATATCGCTGTCGAGACCTTGATCCGGCGTAACATCGGCAGCCTCTTTCCCGATTCGCCGCTGCTCGGCGGCGGCGCCTTCCGGGTCATCCGCGACAGCGACATCGAGGTGGAGGAGGAAGCAGAGGATCTGGTCCGCTACTTCCGCAGCGCCATCAAGCGCCGGCGCCGCGGCCGCGTCATCCGCGTCAAGTTCGAGCACGGCATGCCCGACGACCTCGTCGTCCTGCTCAAGGAAGGCCTCGCCGCCACCGAAGCGATCGTCACCGAATCGACGGGCTTCCTCGGCATCGTCGACCTCGCCGCGCTCTATGAGGAGGACCGACCCGACCTGAAGTTCGCGCCGTTCACGCCGCGCTTTCCGGAACGGGTCCGGGAGCATGGCGGCGATTGCTTCGCGGCGATCCAGTCCAAGGACATCGTCGTCCACCACCCGTATGAGAGCTTCGAGGTGGTGGTCGAATTCCTGAAGCAGGCCGCCGCCGACGCCGACGTGGTCGCGATCAAGCAGACGCTCTACCGCGCCGGCAAGCAGTCCGCCGTGATCCGCGCCCTGATCGACGCCGCCGAGGCCGGCAAGTCGGTGACCGCCATCGTCGAGCTCAAGGCCCGGTTCGACGAGGAGCAGAACCTCCTCTGGGCCTCGGCACTCGAGCGCGCCGGCGTGCAGGTCGTCTACGGCTTCATCGAGTGGAAGACCCACGCCAAGATGTCGATGGTCGTGCGGCGCGAGGCGGAGGGCTACCGCACCTACTGCCACCTCGGCACCGGCAATTACCATCCGCTGACGGCGCGCATCTACACCGACCTCAGCTTCTTCACCGCCGATCCGCGCGTCGGCCGCGACGTCGCCCAGGTGTTCAACTTCATCACCGGCTATGTCGAGCCGCGCGGGCTGGAGCTGCTCACCATCTCGCCGCAGGGCCTGCGCGACGCGCTGCTGCGCCTGATCGACCGCGAGATCGAGTTTGCGCGCGAGGGCAAACCGGGCGTGGTCTGGGCGAAGCTCAATTCGCTGGTCGACACCATCCTCATCGACAAATTGTACGAGGCGAGTCGCGCCGGGGTGAACGTGGAGCTGATCGTCCGCGGCATCTGCTGCTTGCGCCCCTGCGTGCCGGGTCTTTCCGAGAATATCCGAGTGAAATCGATCGTCGGACGCTTCCTAGAGCATGCCCGCATCTGGTGCTTCGGCAATGGCGACGAGCTGCCGAACCCCAAGGCGCGGGTCTACATCAGCTCGGCCGACTGGATGCCGCGCAACTTCGACCGGCGGGTCGAATATATGTGCCCGATCGAGAATCCGACCGTGCACGCGCAGGTGCTGGACCAGGTGATGGTCGCGAACCTCCTCGACAACGAACAGAGCTGGCAGCTACAGGCCGACGGCCGCTACGAGCGGGTCGAGGCCGAGGAGGGCGAGGCGTTCAACCTGCACCATTATTTCATGACCAATCCGTCGCTGTCGGGCCGCGGCGCCGCCCTGCGCAGCAGTGGCGCCGTCCCCAAGCTGCGTTTCCGGCGCGACCACTGAGGCCTTAGGTGCTCAATCGCGAGCCGACCGCGATCGTCGACATCGGCTCCAACTCGATTCGCCTCGTCGTCTTTTCCGGCGCGCCGCGGATCCCCTCGATCGTCTTCAACGAGAAGGTGCTGGCCGGGCTGGGGCAGGGGCTGGGTGAGACCGGCCGGCTGTCCGAGGAGGCGCAGGAGCGCGCGCTCGCCGCGCTCCGCCGTTTCCGGCTGCTGCTCGACCAGATGGAGGTACGCAAGCTCCGCATCCTCGCCACCGCGGCGGTGCGGGACGCCTCGAACGGCGCCGAGTTCCTGAAGGCGGTTCGGTCCGTCGGCTTCAGGCCGCAGGTGATCAGCGGCGATCAGGAGGCGATGCTCGCGGCCGAGGGCGTGCTCTCGGGCACTCCGGACGCGGACGGGATGATCGGCGACCTCGGCGGCGGCAGCCTCGAGCTGGCCGATGTCGCCGGCGGGAAGGTGCGCGACGGCGTCTCGCTGCCGCTCGGCGTGCTGCGCATCCGCGCTCCCAATGACGGGACCGAGAAATGGCTGCGCAAGGAGCTGAAGCGGGGGCTTGGGGAGGCGGGGCTCGCCAAGCGGGGGCGGGGACGGCCCTTCTACATGGTCGGCGGCTCGTGGCGCGCGCTGGCGCGGCTCGACATCATCTCAAGCGATTATCCGCTGCCCATCACCCACAATTACCGGATGCCGCCCTCCCGGCCGGAGGAGTTGCGCAAGCTGATCCGCGGGATCGACAAGGCCGATCCACAGGCGATGCGGATGCTGACCGCCACACGCATCCCGACCCTGCCGGCCGCCAAGATGGTTCTCTCCGCTTTGGTGGACGTGCTGGAGCCGACGGAGCTGATCGTCTCCAGCTTCGGCATCCGCGAAGGCCTGCTCTACGACGAATTGAGCCGCGACGTGCGTCGGCTCGACCCTTTGATCGAGGCCGCGCGCGAGGCGGGGAGGGGGCTCAACCGCTTCGGCGAGCATGGCGACCTGCTCGACAGCTGGATCGCGCCGATCTTCGACGACGAGCCGCCCGAGGCGCGCATCCGCCTCGCCGCCTGCCTGCTCGCCGACGTCGCCTGGCAGGCGCACCCCGATTTCCGGGCCGAGCGCGGCGTCGAGATGGCGCTGCACGGCAATTGGGTGGGAGTCGAGGCGGCGGAGCGTGTCGCCATGGCGCAGGCGCTCTTCTCCAATTTCGGCGGCGGCCGCGCCTTCCCCGAGCCGAAGGTGGCGGCGCTCTGCCCGCCGGCGATGCTGGAGCGCGCCTATCGCTGGGGCCTCGCCATGCGCCTCGGCCAGCGCCTCAGCGGCGGCCTCGCCTCCGCGCTGGAGCGCAGCGGCCTGTCGCGCCATGAGGGCAAGGTCCGCCTGACCCTCAAGAAGGGCGACGAAGCGCTCTATGGTGAGACGGTGGCGCGGCGCCTCGACCGGCTCGCGATCGCCTTGGGCTGCCAACCGGAATTCAAAGTGCGTTGAACCCTGACCCCTCCACGTCATCCCGGCCTTGAGCCGGGATCCATGAACACGGAAACGACCATTCCCGTGACGCGGTGTTCATGGGTGCCGGATCAAGTCCGGCATGACGATAATCAGCCGCAGCTGACGCTGGCGATTCGGCCCCGGCGGTCGAGGCGGAGGTCGAGGCGGTCCGGCCGGTAATCCATCGTCACGGCCGAGCCTTTCGGAATCCAGCGCACGAGTGCGCCGCCGCTGAGCTGCAAGGCCTCACGTTCGACGGCAGGGCTGCGCTGACGGCCGACCAGCGTCTTCACCTTGCCGGCATCGCAATGATGGCCGGTGTCGCCGCGGACCGGGTAAGCTTGGGGCGGCGTGGCGGCCATCGTCATCGTCATGGCCAACAGCGCGAAGGCCTTCATTCCGGCGCGTCCTCCGTCCGAGTCATCGCCAGCTTGCCGCCGCGCACCGCAAAGGCGAGGCGGCCCTCGACCAGGTCGAGCGCATCGCGGCCGAACTGCTCGTAACGCCAGCCTTCGAGGATCGAGAGGCCGTCGCGGCGGCCGGCGGCGAGCAGCTCCAATTCCTCCGAGCGGGCGATGAGCCGCGCCGCGACATTGGTCTCGCGCGAGCGGATCTTGAGGAGCAGCTTGAGCAAATCGGCCACCAGTGCGCCTTCCTTGCCGAGCCCCGGCTTGTCCTCGCGCGCCGGCATCTCGTCGGCGGGAAGCGGCTTCGCCGCCGCCAGGGCGCTCATCAGCCGGCCGCCGATGTCGTTCGACGCCCAGGCGGGCGAGAGGCCGCGCACGCGCGCCAGCCCGTCCTGACTCGACGGCGGATGGGCGGCGACGTCGGCGAGCGTCTCGTCCTTCATGATCCGGCCGCGCGGCAAATTCTTCGCCCGCGCCTCAAGCTCGCGCCAGCCGGCGAGCGCCTTCAGTCGGCCGAGCACCTCGGGCTTGCGTCCGGAGATTCGCACCCGCTTCCACGCCTCATTGGGGTCGTTCTCGTAATTGGAGGGGTCGGCGAGCCGCTCCATCTCCTCGTCGAGCCACGCGCCGCGGCCGGTGCGACGCAGCCGCTCGAGCATCTTCGGGAAGAGGGTGGCGAGATGGGTGACGTCGCCGATCGCGTAGTCGATCTGGCGCTTGTCGAGCGGGCGGCGCGCCCAGTCGGTGAAGCGGGCGCCCTTGTCGAGCGTCTTACCGACGAGGCTCTCGACCAGGTTCGAATAGCCGACCTGCTCACCCAACCCGAGTGCCATCGCCGCGATCTGGGTGTCGAACAGGGGATGGGGCGTCTTCCCGGTCAGATTGTAGATGATCTCGATGTCCTGGCCGCCGGCGTGGAAGACCTTCAGCACCTCCTCATTGTCGACCAGCAGGTCGAGCAGGGGCTGCATGTCGATGCCGTCGGCCTTCGGATCGATGGCTGCGGCCTCCTCCTGATCGCCGATCTGGATCAGACACAATTCGGGCCAAAAGCTGTTCTCGCGCATGAATTCGGTATCGACGGCGACGAAGTCGGACCGGGAAAGCCGTTCGCACAAGGATTTAAGCGACTCGGAATCGGTAATCAGCGGATGGATCTGCATCGCGGGGGGCTATAGCGGCGGCCTCCCCGCTTGACAAAGCAAGGCTGCACCGCGAACGCCGCCACTTCTCAACCCCAATTTTTCATGATCCGAGGACGCGGTGATGCACGCCTATCGCACCCACACATGCGGAGAGCTCCGCGCCGCCAATATCGGCGAGACGGTGCGGCTGTCGGGCTGGATCCACCGCAAGCGCGACCATGGCGGCGTGCTCTTCGTCGACCTGCGCGACCATTATGGAATCACCCAGATCGTCGCCAGGGCGAACAGCGAGCCCCTGCGGATCCTCGAGCATCTGCGCGTGGAATCGGTGGTGACGGTGACGGGGGAGGTCGTGTCGCGCGGGCCGGAAGCCACCAATCCGAACCTGCCGACCGGCGAGATCGAGGTTTCGGCGGAGTCGGTGGTCGTTCAGTCCGCCGCCGAGGAGCTGCCGCTGCCGGTCGCCGGCGAGGCCGATTATCCCGAGGACATCCGCCTTCGCTACCGCTTCCTCGACCTGCGGCGCGACCGGCTCCACGCGAACATCGTGCTTCGGAGCCGGGTGATTTCCTCGATCCGCCGCCGCATGGTCGAGGCTGGCTTCACCGAGTTCCAGACGCCGATCCTCACCGCCTCCAGCCCCGAAGGTGCGCGCGACTATCTGGTGCCGAGCCGCGTCCATCCCGGCAAATTCTACGCGCTCCCGCAGGCGCCGCAGATGTTCAAGCAGCTGATCATGGTCGCGGGCTTCGACCGCTATTTCCAGATCGCGCCCTGCTTCCGCGACGAGGACGCCCGCGCCGACCGCTCGCCCGGCGAATTCTACCAGCTCGATTTCGAGATGAGCTACGTGACGCAGGAGGACGTGTTCGCCGCGATCGAGCCGGTCCTCGCCGGCGTCTTCGAGGAATTCGCCAACGGCAGGAGCGTCACGCCCGCCGGCAGCTTTCCGCGCATCCCCTACAGGGAAGCGATGCTACGCTATGGCTCGGACAAGCCGGACCTGCGCAACCCGATCCTGATCAGCGACGTCTCCGACCATTTCCGCGGGTCGGGCTTCGGCCTGTTCGCCCGGATCGTGGAGAGCGGCGGCGTGGTGCGCGCCATCCCGGCGCCCGGCACCGCCGGCCACAGCCGCAAATTCTTCGACGACATGAACGATTGGGCGCGCTCGGAAGGCCATGCCGGCCTCGGCTACGTCACCCACAAGGGCGGCGAGCTCGGCGGCCCGATCGCCAAGAATCATGGCGAGGAGGGGATGCGCAAGCTGGTCGCGGAACTCGGCCTCGGGCCCGACGACGGCATCTTCTTCGCCGCCGGCAAGGAAGCGCAGGCGGCGAAGCTCGCTGGCGCGGCGCGCACCCGGGTCGGCGAGCAGCTCGGCCTCATCGACGAAAACCGCTTCGAATTCTGCTGGATCGTCGATTTCCCGATGTACGAATATGACGAGGAGGCGAAGAAGGTCGACTTCTCGCACAATCCCTTCTCAATGCCGCAGGGCGAGATGGAGGCGCTCGAGACGAAAGACCCGCTCGATATCCTCGCCTACCAGTACGACATCGTCTGCAACGGCGTGGAGCTGTCCTCGGGCGCGATCCGGAACCACCGGCCGGACATCATGTACAAGGCGTTCGGGATCGCCGGCTACAGCCGCGAGGACGTCGACAAGAACTTCTCCGGCATGATCAATGCGTTCAAATATGGCGCCCCGCCGCACGGCGGCTCGGCGCCCGGCATCGACCGGATCGTCATGCTGATCGCCGGCGAGCCCAATATCCGCGAGGTCGTCCTCTTCCCGATGAACCAGAAGGCCGAGGATCTGATGATGGGCGCGCCGTCGGAGGTGACGGCGAAGCAGCTGCGCGAGCTCAACATCCGGGTGGTGGCGCCGGTGGGGACGAAGGCGAAGAACCCGGACGATCTGGTGGCGCCGGAGTAATTCCCCCCTCCCGCTTGCGGGAGGGGCAGGGGGAGGGCATGTCTCAACTCTCTTTGGGGGGCGCGAACAATCCCTCCCCTCGATCCCCTCCCGCTCGCGGGAGGGGAGGAAAGGTGTCCATGCCCATCCGTCTTTCCGAGTTCGAGACCGGTGCGCCCTATTCCGGCGATTACGATGCCGACCTGGAGAAGCTCCAGAAGCGGCTCGACCACATCCTCGTCGCCATGATCGTCCACAATAAGCGCGCGATCATCGTTGCCGAAGGCTGGGACGCGGCGGGGAAGGGTGGGGCGATCCAGCGGCTGACCTCGGGCTGGGACCCGCGCGCGTTCGAGGTCTGGCCGATCAAGGCGCCGACCGAGGAGGAGAAGGCGCACCATTTCCTCTGGCGCTTCTGGACCAAGCTCCCCGCCACCGGCGAGGTCGCGATCTTCGACCGCAGCTGGTACGGCCGCGTCCTCGTCGAGCGGGTGGAGGGCTTCGCGACCGAGGCCGAATGGCGCCGCGCCTATGACGAGATCAACGAGTTCGAAGCCCAGCAATGCTTCGACGGCACCATTGTCGTGAAGCTCTTCTTCCACGTCACGCAGGAGGTGCAGGACGAGCGGCTGAAGGCGCGGCTCGACCATCCGTGGAAGCGCTGGAAGGTCACGAAGGAGGATTTCCGCAACCGCCTCCGTCGGCCCGATTATATCGCTGCCGCCGAGGATATGTTCGTCCGCACCGACACGAGGTGGGCGCCGTGGACTGTTATCGACGGCGGCGACAAGAAGGCCGCGCGGATTGCCGCGCTCACCGCCGTCGCCGACGCGCTGGAGGCGGCGGTGCCGATGGATCCCCCCAAGGTCGATCCCGAAGTCGAGACACTGGCGCGCCAGACCTTCGGAAAAGATGGTTAACGCTCCGAAACGAGCAACCATTTCCGCGGGATTCCGTTAACTTTCCGCTCACCACGAGGGAGAGGACGATGCGGAGGGTGACGATTGCCGCGTTGTTGGCGACGGCGCTGGGCCTTGCGGCCTGCGAGACCTACGACTCAGACATGGAGCGGGGGCCGGGGCCGGGCCCCGGCGGCTATCGCTACACGGGCCACGACTATCAGAGGCTCGGCAATCAGTGTCCGGCCTTCAGCGGCCCGGGCGCGCCGATGCTCGATCCGTGGCTCGCCTGCACGCGCGAGGGCCAGGCTCTGGTCCGCTATCGCTACGGCCAGGCGAGCGCGCGGCTGACACCCGAAATGGCCGACCGGCTCAACATCTGGTTCCGGTTCCATGCCGACACCAACCGCGACCATTGCCTGACCGACCCGGAGGTCAAGGCGGCCCTGGTCAACGCGGTGCGCTGGCAGCGGAAGATCGGCTGGAGGGGCTAAGGTAGCCGGCAACACAGCCTCGCTCATCCCGAGCGTAATCGAGGGGCGCTGGCACGGACTCATCACGAGCACCCCTCGACTACGCTCGGGATGAGCGGGGCTGTGGCTGGCACTCAGTCAGGGTAGGCGATTGAGACGATCTCCAGCTCCCGCTCGCCTGCGGGAAGGGAGACGCGTCTCAGGTCCCCCACAGCCGCCCCCCGAATGGCGCGGCCGATGGGAGAATTCCAGCTGATCCGGCCGGCGGAGGGATCGGTCTCGTCCTCGCCCACCAAAGTCACGGTCCGCTCGTTATCGTCTTCGTCCACGAGCCTCACCGTCGCCCCGAAATAAACCCGCCCACGCTCCGGCTGGGCGGAGGGGTCGACGACCTTCGCCTCCTTCATCCGCCGGGACAGGAATCCCAGCCGCCGGTCGATCTCGCGCAGCTTGCGGCGGCCGTAAATGTAGTCGCCATTCTCCGAGCGGTCGCCGTTCGCCGCCGCCCAGGAGATCGTCTCGACCAGCTTCGGCCGTTCGGTCCCGAACAAAGCCTCATATTCCTCGCGCAGGCGGCGATAGCCGTGCGGCGTGATGTAATTGGTGCGCTCGCTCATCGGCCCGGGCGGTCAGCCCGCCGAGCTCTTGCCGAGATAGAAGGAGAGGCGGTTCGCCTGCTGGCCGCCGCCGGGCGCGAGCGTGTCGTAGACCACCGCATTTTCGAGCACGCGCTGCACGTAATTGCGCGTCTCGGCAAAGGGGATGTCCTCGATCCAGCGGACCATGTCGGTGCCCGGCATGCGCGGATCGCCGTTCTGGGCCACCCATTTGCGGACGTTGCCCACGCCCGCATTGTAGCTCGCCACCGCCAGAGCGGCGTTGCCGCCCCACTGGTCGAGCAGGGTCGAGAAATAGCCGGTGCCGAGCATCATGTTGTACGAGGGATCGGAAGTCAGCCGCCCGAAATCGTAGGGGAGGCTCAGCGCGTTCGCCTGCTGCCGCGCCGTGCCGGGCATCAGCTGCATCATGCCGCGCGCGCCGGCATTGCTGACCGCCATCCGGTCGAACGAGCTTTCCTGCCGGGTGATCGCCTGGGCCAGCGCCCAATAGCGCGCGAAGCCGGGGGCGATCGGCACGTCGGGGAAGCTGCCCCGTGCATAGAAGCTCTCGCCCTTGCTGCGCGCCTCGCGGGCGACCCAGACGCCGAGGTCGAGGCGGCCGATCTGGCGGCCGAAATCGGTGGCGAGCTGGCGTTCGCTGTCGGTCTTCGCCTGCTGGGCGATGGCGCGGACGAACTGGGTCTGGTCCTGCCAGCGCCCCATCAGCCCGAGAGCTCTGGCGGCGCGGACGAGGTCGCGCTGCAGGAAAGCGGCGCGCTCGGCGTCGGTCGGCATGGCGCTCGTGACCGGCGGCGCCGGCACGTGCCGTCCGAGCTTCTCGATCGCGAGCTGTCCATAGAACTGATCCGGCGCCGCCGACGACTGCTCGTAGTAAGACTGACTTTCGTCCGTGTGCCCGGCGGTCGCGGCGGCGCGGGCCGCCCAATAAAAGCCCTTGGAACGGGTCTGCGGCGAGCGGGCGCCGTGGGCGTAGAGATCGAACAGGTGGATCGCGTCGGCGGGCCGGCCGATCTTCAGCGCGGCGGTGCCGCCGATCCAGGCGAGGCTCGTATAGGCGTCGCGCTCGCCATAGGGACGGTCGCTGACGTCGGTGCCCGCCGGATAGGCATCGTCCATCTTCGAAGCAATTCCGTAAGCGGTGCTCCACTGGCCGTCATGCGCCGCCTCGCGGGCGAGGGTCACGAGCGTTTCAAACCACGGCTCGGGATCCGCCGGCCGCACGGTGAGCGCGCCACGCCCGGCGAGGAGCTGGCGCGCCGCCGGGGCCTGGAGGCCGTTGCGCAGCCAATTGGCCTTGTCGCGCAGATAGCCGGCATCGGTCTCGGCGCTCGTCGGCACCGCCGCCATCTTCGCGTTGATGTCCGGCGCGTTGGTCTGGAACGCGATCTCCGCTTCGAAGACCGGGCGGCGGGCGGGGGAGGCGAGCGGCAGGTTGCGCTGGGCGTCCTGCGCCTTGCCGGCGGCGAGCAGGGCGGCGATGCGCGCGTCATGGTCGTCCGGCTTCAGGCCGCCGGAGAAGTAAGTGAGGATCCGGCTCTCGTCGGCCGTCGGCAGCGGTCCGCCGGTCCAGGCCAGCCGCGCCGCCTCGCGCGCGTCCTCGGCGCGGCCGGTCGCGAACAGGGCGTAAGCGAGCCGCGCCTGCCCGACATTGGTGAGCGGCGGGAAGACGTGGAAATAGGAGACGACCTGGCTCGCCGGCGTGCTGTCCGGGTTGATCGCCTTCTCAGCCGTCTTGCGCATCGACGCCTCGCCCGGCCAGCCGGGATGGGCCAGCAGGAAGTTGGCGTAAGAGGAGAAGGGGTAGTTGTCCGCCTGGCGCAGACTGTTCCATTCGGCCAGCACCGGCGCGATCGTCGGATCGACCGAATAGGATTGCGCCGGCGGCGGCGCGGGCGTTGCTGGCGCGGGGGTAAAGGCGGCCTGGACGGCGGCCGGAAGCACGGTGGCGACATGGGTCGGCGCCACGGCCGCGCCGACCGCCGCCATCGCCCCGGCGGAGATACCCAACAGGCTCACGAACAACGCTTTTTTCTGCATGCTGGACAGGATGAGCCCCCCCTCCTTATCAGGCGCTGAACGGCCTTCCGTTCGCATCATGTCCCGATCGATGCTCCGGGTGAAGGAGAGAAATGATGTTTCGCGGGTCTTTACCGGCTCTGGTGACCCTGTTTCGCGACGAAGCGTTGGACGAGGGGGCATTCCGGGCCTTCGTCGACTGGCTTGTTGCAGAAGGAAGTCATGGCCTTGTTCCGGCGGGGACGACCGGCGAATCGGCGACCCTCAGCCCGGCCGAGCACCGCCGAATCATAGAGATCTGCGTCGAGGCGTCCGCCGGCCGAATTCCGGTGATCGCCGGCTGCGGCTCCAACAGCACCGCCCATGCGATCGCGCTCACCCGCGCGGCCAAGGAAGCGGGCGCGGATGCGGCGCTCCATGTGCCGCCTTATTACAACCGCCCGAACCAGGAGGGCATCTACGCCCATCTCGCCGCGATCGCCGAGGCGGTGGACATCCCAATCATCCTCTACAATGTGCCGTCACGGACGATCACCGACATTGCGATCGAGACGATGGCGCGGCTGGCGAAGCTGCCCAACGTGGTGGCGGTGAAGGACGCGACCGGCAATCTCGCCCGCATCACCGCCCAGCGCCTCGCCTGCGGGGAGGATTTCATCCAGCTGTCCGGCAATGACGACATGGCGCTCGGCGTCCTCGCCATGGGCGGCAGGGGCTGCATCTCGGTCACCGCCAACGTCGCGCCGCGCCTCTGCGCCGAGTTCGAAAATGCCTGCCTTTCAGGCCGTTGGGACGAGGCGTTGAGACTGCAGGACAAGCTCTACCCGCTCCACGCGGCCCTATTCAGCGACGCCTCGCCTGGCCCGACCAAATATGCGCTCAACAAGCTCCGCCCGGAATTTTCCGCCGCCCTCCGCCTGCCGATGACGCCGCCCTCCGAGGCTAGCCGCCGCGCCGTCGATACCGCGCTGGAGTATGCGGGGCTGATATGATCGTTCTTTCCCTGCTCTTCGCAGCCGCTGCAGGTCACACAGCGCGGCTCCCAACTCCGGAGGAGAAGGCTGCGGAGAGCGCCTTCCGTGCCTGCCCCGGTGGTGAAACGCTGGCAAATACCATCACTATGTCCTGGACACCGCTGACCGGAGCAATAGTCCGGCATCGCGCCATCCGCGAGCGTCAGCATCTGGATTTCCCTGAAAGTGGAGATCGCATTCTGCTCCACTCCCTGACGATGGACCGCGCAACCGCCGAGCGCAGCGTCGTCGCGAGCAGGCGAGCCGACGGGGTCTGGCACGTTGACGAAGCTGGCCAAGACCTAAGTCGATATCCCGTCGGAGCACTGCCGCACAAGGCATACGACCTTTCGGTGGAGGAAAGCCGGCATGTCGACGCACTGCTGGAGGATCCCTGCCTCTATGCGTCGCCGCGCTTCATAATGCCGAAGAAGCCGTCTGCGAGCGGCGCCGCGCAGAGGCTGGAAATCGTTACTTCCGAGCATCAGGCGGTGCTGGGCTGGTTCTCGGAGCGTACGCCCGCGGAGGACGCGCTCGTCAAGCTCATCGCCCGCGACTGAAGCGGTGGCCGGCGCTTCCCGTTGCTGATTCGATTGCTTATGTGCGGTGCACCATGCCCCGCCCCAAACCCGCCACGTTCGACAAGAAGAAGGTCGCTGCCGAGAACCGGCGGGCGCGCTACGATTATGCGATCGAGGATAAATATGAGGCGGGCATCGCGCTGACCGGCACCGAGGTGAAGTCGCTGCGCTTCGGCGAGGGGTCGATCGCCGAGAGCTATGCCGAAGTGAAGAACGGCGAGGTGTGGCTGATCAACGCCAACATCCCCGAATTCAGCCACGGCAACCGCTTCAACCATGAGCCCAAGCGGCCGCGCAAATTGCTGCTCCACGCCAGCGAGGTGAACAAGATGTTCGGCGCGGTGGCGCGGCAGGGGATGACGCTCGTCCCGCTCTCCATCTATTTCAACTCGCGCGGCCGGGCGAAGGTCGAGCTTGCCATCGCCCGCGGCCGCAAGGCGCACGACAAGCGCGAGCACGAGAAGGAGAAGGACTGGAAGAAGGAGCAGGGCCGCCTGATGCGCCAGCATGGCTGAGCCCGGCCAGCCGGGCCGCTGGAGCTGGATCCGTCGCCACATTCCGAGCCGCGAGACGATCGATTCCTACCGGCTGCTGCGGCCCTTCGCCAAGCAGCTTCGCCAGCCCAATCTCTGGCGCCTCAACCATCGTTCGGTGCCGCGCGGGGTCGCGGTCGGGCTCGGCATCGGCGTGATCATTCCGTTCATGCACACGTTCGTGGCGGCGCTCGTCGCCATTCCAGCGCGCGCCAACGTCGCGCTGGCTGCCGCCTGCACTTTGGTCGTCAACCCGCTCACCATCCCGCCCATGTATTATGCCGCCTACCGGATCGGCCGCTGGGAGCTGCACCACGACGTTCTCGTCGATGCGCGGTCGGCGCGCGAGGCGTCGGGCGAGCTCGGCCGGTTGCTCTTCTGGGTCCACCACGCATCGGGGCCGATCGCGCTCGGCATCCTCACTCTCTCGGTCTCGTCCGCCCTGCTGGGCTATGTCGTGACCGCGGTTGGCTGGCGGCTGTGGGTGCGCAGCAAATGGCGCCGCCGTCGCGAGCAACGCAGGCTGACACGCATTTGAAACGCCCGGCCGCCCTGCTATCAGCGCGCCAGCTTCTCAGCAGCAACGGGATGAACGCCATGCGCAAGCTTCTGCTCTCCAGCCTCGTCGCCACCACCGCCGTCGCGGCGGCCGCTTATGCCGCGGCGCCCGCACACCACGCTCCGGTCCACCGCGCTGCCGCTGCGGAGGCCTCGGACCACCCGACCTACGGCACGTTCGGCTTCGACGAGGCCGGCATGGACCGCTCGGTCGCGCCCGGCGACAATTTCTACGATTACGCCAACGGCACCTGGCAGAAGAACATTACGATCCCGCCCGATAAGTCGACCTACGGGTTGTTCACCGTACTCGACGATCTGTCACGCAGCCGCACACGCGAGATCCTCGACGAGGCGCAGAAGAACCCGAACAGCAAGATCGGCAATGCCTATGCGAGCTTCCTCGACACGGCCGCGATCGAGGCGAAGGGCCTCTCGCCTATCCAACCCTGGCTGGACCAGATTCGCGGCCTCCAATCGAAGGCCGGCTATCCGGCGCTCGTCGCAGAGGCGTCGCGCAACGGCATCGGCGGCCCCATCGGCGCCTTCGTCAACCAGGACGACAAGGAGCCGAACGAATATGCGCTGAACCTCGGCCAGGGCGGCCTCGGCCTGCCCGACCGGGATTATTATCTGCGCGACGATCCAAAGCTCGCCGAGACCCGCGCCGCCTATCAGCGCCACCTCGAGAAGATGCTGATTCTGGCCGGCGAGAGCAATGCCGCCGCCCGCGCCGCCGCGATCGTCGCCTATGAGACTGAGATCGCGCGGGCGCACTGGACTCGCGTGCAGAGCCGTGACGCCACCAAAACCTACAACAAGATGAGTGTCGCGAAGCTCGCCTCGGATGCGCCCGGCTTCGACTTCGTCACCTATTTCCGCGACATTGGCGCGCCGGTGCAGACTGTGATCGTTGCCCAGCCGAGCGCGGTCACCGGCATTGCCGCCGCGGTCTCGGCGGCGCCGCTGCAGGTGCTGAAGGACCAGCTCATCGTCCGCTCGCTCGACCGCTATGCTTCGGTCCTGCCGTCAGCGATCGACCAGGAGAATTTCGCCTTCTACGGCACCGTCCTCTCCGGTACGCCGCAGCAGGAGGAGCGCTGGAAGCGGGCGGTGAGCTTCACCACCCGTTCCCTTTCCGACGAGGTCAGCAAGATCTACGTCGCCCGCTTCTTCCCGCCCGCGACGAAAGCGGCAGCCGACCAGCTCGTCCACAACATCATCGCGGCGATGAACCGGCGGATCGACACGCTCGCCTGGATGAGCCCGCAGACCAAGGTTGCAGCCCATGCGAAGCTCGCCGCCTTCACGCCGAAGATCGGCTATCCGAGCCGCTGGCGCGATTTCTCCGGCCTCGTCATCCGCCGCGACGACGCGTTCGGCAACGCGCTGCGTTCCTCGCAGTTCGAGCACCAGTACAACATCACCAAGCTCGGCAAGCCGATCTACCGCTGGGAATGGGGCATGACCCCGATGACGATCAACGCCTATGCCAATTTCGGCATGGTCGAGATCGTCTTCCCGGCGGCGATCCTGCAGCCGCCCTTCTTCGATCCGAAGGCGGATCCGGCGATCAATTATGGCGGCATCGGCGCCGTCATCGGCCACGAGCTCAGCCACCATTTCGACGACCAGGGCGCCAAATATAATCGCGAAGGCCGGCTGGTCGACTGGTGGACTCCCGAGGATATGAAGGCGTTCAATTCGCGCCTCGACAGGCTCGAGGCGCAATACAATGCCTATGAGCCGCTGCCCGGCCTGCACATCCAGGGGCGGCTGACGATGGGCGAGAATGTCGCGGACCTTGCCGGTCTGACCGTCGCCTATGACGCCTATCACGCGTCGCTCGGCGGCAAGCCGGCGCCGGTGCTCGACGGCACGACGGGCGACCAGCGTTTCTATCTCGGCTGGGCGCAGGTCTGGCGGAACAAGTTCCGCGAGCAGACCCTGCGGCAGCGGCTGCTGACCGATCCGCACTCGCCCTCGGAGCAGCGCGTGGACACCGTCCGCAACCTCGATCCGTGGTATGGGGCGTACAACGTCCAGCCGGGCCAGAAGCTGTATCTGACGCCGGATAAGAGGGTGCGTATCTGGTAAGATGGCGAGCGCGGCCCCCGTCTCTTCGGCGCGGCCGCCGCTCGGCCATGCCCTCGCCGCCGTCGCGCTGGCCGCGGCGGCGTCGGCGGGGCTGCTCTACTGGGCGCTGCCCGATCCGCGCGTCGCGGCGGCATTCTTCGCGGGCGTGCTCGCAGTCGGGGTGCCACTCGCCTTCACCGGCCGCCGCGCCGCACATGCGCCAGCGATGGAGCCCGTCGAACCGCGCCTCGATCGTGAGCTGATCCGCGCCGCGCTCGACGGCGCCCCCGATGCCGCGATCGTCACCGATGCCGATGGCGTGCCGGTCGTCGCGAACGAGGCGTATGAACAATGGTTCGGCGCCGCTTCGCCGAACGCGCTCGGGGCGGAGGTTTCGTCAGCGCTGCGGGCCGCGGCGCGGGACGGCAGCGCGCAATTGGCGGTCGACGGCGCGGAAGCGGAGATCGTGCCGGTCGGCGCCTATCGCCTGTGGCGCTTCGCCCGCCGCGGCGAGGACGGTCTCGACGCCGAAGCGACGCGGTTGGTGTCCGGCGCGGGCGGAGCGCGGCTCGGACAGGCCGGGATCATGGCCGCCCTCGCCGATGGAGAAGGCCGGCTGATCGCGGCCAACGCGGCTTTCCTCGTGCGGGCGACGGGCGGGACCGGCGACGGCACCGGGAGGGCGCTTGGCGACCTCATCGGCGTCGCCGACGACGGCCGCTTCCATTTCCTGCGCGAGGGCAAGGATGGCGGCGCGCTGCGCATCCTCCAGGTGCCGGTCAGCGATGCCGAAACGCCGATCCTCTTCCTGCTGCTCGACGAAATCGGCGCGGCGGGGGCGGGCGGCACCAGCCTTAACGGACTGCTCGACATCCTGCCGCTCGGACTTGCGCTCGCCGACCGCGACGGCCGCTTTGTCTATCTGAACGGCGCCTTCCGCCGCGCCGCCGGCCTGTCGCAGAAAGCCGCGCCTGTCTGGCCGAGCGATCTCGTCGTCGACGAGGACAAGGCGCCGGTCGCCGATTCCGTCCGCCGCTTCGCCCGCGGCCCCTCCATGTCGGGCGACATCGCGGTGCGCCTGAAGGCGCGGCCCGAGGAGCCGGTCGCCCTCACCGTCGCCGGCGCGCGCGGGCTCGGCGACGCCGCCGTGCTGCTTTCGCTCAAGGACAATAGCGAGGAGGACCGCCTCAAGCGCCAGATCGCCCAGGCGACGAAGATGCAGGCGGTGGGTCAGCTCGCCGGCGGCGTCGCCCACGATTTCAACAATATCCTGACCGCGATCCTCGGCTATTGCGACCTCATGCTGATGCGCCACACGCCGGGCGACAGCGATTATGACGACATCCAGCAGATCCGCTCCAACTCGAACCGCGCCGCCAGCCTGACCCGCCAATTGCTCGCTTTTTCGCGCCAGCAGACTTTGCGGCCGCAGGTGCTGCAGCTGCCCGACGTCATCGCCGAGGTTTCGACCCTGCTGAAGCGGTTGCTCGGCGAGACGGTGAAGCTGCAGGTGAAGCACGGCCGCAGCCTTGGCGCGGTGCGCGCCGATCCGGGCCAGCTCGAGCAGGTGATCGTCAATCTTGCCGTCAACGGCCGCGACGCCATGCCGGAAGGGGGCACGCTCACCCTCCAGACCTATGCCGTCTCCGCCGACGACGTCCGCCGGATGGGCAGCGAGATCCTGCCGATCGCCGATTATACGGCGCTCCGCGTCACCGACACCGGCACGGGCATTCCGCAGCATCTACTGGCGAAGATCTTCGAGCCCTTCTTCACCACCAAGGAGGTGGGGAAGGGGACCGGCCTTGGCCTCTCCACCGTCTACGGCATCGTCAAGCAATCGGGCGGCTTCATCTTCGCCGAGTCGAAGGAGGGGCAGGGGACGAGCTTCGTCATCTACCTCCCCGTCCACCGCGCCGAGGCGGCGGCGCCGCGCAAGGTGAAGGAGAAAGCGGGCGAGCTCTGGGGTTCGGGTACGATCCTGCTGGTCGAGGACGAGACCACCGTCCGCGCCGTCGCCGAGCGCGCGCTGACCCGCAACGGCTATACGGTGCTGAGCGCGGAGAATGGCGAGGCGGCGCTCGAGATCCTCGCCCGCGAGCCGGGCATCGATCTCATGATCTCCGACGTGGTGATGCCGACGATGGACGGCCCCACCACCGCCCGCGAGGCGCGCAAGACGCACCCGGACCTGCCGATCCTGTTCATCTCGGGCTATGCCGAGGAGCAGCTGCGCCAGTCGATCGACCTCGACCGCGTTCAGTTCCTCGCCAAGCCCTTTTCGGTGCAGAAGCTCGCCGAAGCCGCGCGGGACGCGCTGGCGGCGAAGTAAGGCCTATTCGATCGCCTGCTTCGCCAGCACGCCCGGGTCGCTGCCGAGGCTGTAGAGATAATGGTGCCGTTCGTCGCTGCCGATCGGCAGCTTGCGAAGCTGGTGCCGCTGCTCGGCCGTCAGCCTGAACTTGTGATAGCCGTGCTCGTGCAGGCAGCGCTCCAGGGCGGCTTCGAGCAGGTCGCCGGCCTTCTCGATATTGTGCTGGGGAGCCGCGACCCGCAATGCCGTGGCCCAGGTGTCGTAATCGGAGCCGTTTTCCAGAATGCGCGACCCCGCCACGAAGGATCGGGCGGGGCCGGTGTGGGCAAGATCGAGCCCCGCCGCCTGGCGGCCGCAGCTGACGGCGTCGTTCCGGTAATCGACGAAGGAAACGCCCGGCTTGCCCCAGCTCTTGTCGTAGCCTGGGCTGACATAACGCGCCTGAGCCGGCATCGCCGCCGCCAGCGCGCAAAGGGTGATCGCCACGGATATCCTGCGCATCCTCGTCTCCTTCCTTCACATCAATCCACGGCCTGCCGCTTCAGCACCTCCGGATCGCTGGCGAGGCTGTGGAGATAGGCATGGCGCGCATCGCTGCCGACCGGCAGCTTCGCCAATCTGTGCCGCTGCTCGGAGGTCAGCTTGAACTTATGGTAGCCTTTTCGCGTCAGGCAGCGCTCCAGCGTGCGTTCGAGGATGTCGCCGGCCTTGGCGATCTGCCGGTCCGGAGCGATCATCTGGGTGACGCCGGGCGTGGAACCGGCGTTCCCGAGGGCATCGGGCGCCGCCGACGGTCCCGCCCTCGGATCGACAACCGCCCCCGGGCTGGCATTCGGATCATTCGCGATCAGGCGGGAGCCGACGACCAGCGCCTTCGCCGGATCGGTGTCGGCGAGATCGGTGGCGGCGGCATTCTGGCCGCACTGGATCGCGTCGGCGCGATATTGGGCGAGGGTAATCCCGGGCTTCCCCCAGGTGATGCCGAAGCCCGGGCTCACCAGCCGCGCGGCGGCGGGTGCTGCGACGAAGGCGGCGGCCGCCGCGGTGCAGGCGAGAATAGTCGGAAGGCGCATTCTTTCTCCCTTTCCATTGCGCCGATACCACAGAGGCGGCGGCGGCCAAAAGCCGTCTCGTCCTGAAACCAAATAAGTGTTTTCGATTCTTACGTCTCGCTCTAAGCGGGCCAGCGTGACCGCCTGCCGCTCCGTTCTCATCGTCGAAGACGAACCGCTTATCTCGATGATGCTCGAGGATTTTCTCGATTCGCTGGGCCATGAAGTGGCGGGCACTTGCGACAATCTCGCCGACGCGCTCGGCCGGGTCGAGCAGGGCGGATTCGACGTCGCCATCATCGACGTCAATCTGAACGGCCAGCAGGTCTGGCCGGTCGCCGACCGGCTGGCCGCCAAGGGCATTCCCTATGTCCTCGCGACCGGCGGCCATATCGACCCGCCCCCGGCCGCCCATGCGGCGGCTCCAGTCCTCTCCAAGCCCTATACGCTCGACGCGATCGAGCCGGTCCTTGCCGAGGCCTGCGGTTCCTGAACGGCCGCGCCGCCGCCGCCGGATCTGGCGGACGATGATCCTGACAATCATCTTCGTCTACGCGGCCGTGGTCGCGCTTGCCTTCGTCTTCCAGACGAAGCTGATCTTTCCCGGCACTGGGCCCGATCCGGTGCTGCCGCACATGGCGCAGCAACTGACGATCGAGGCGCCGGGCGGCGCGGTGCTGAAAGGGGTGCTGATCCCGGCGAGCCATCCGGCCCCGAATGCGCCGCTGATCCTCAGCTTCCCGGCAACGCGACCAACGCCGCCTCCGCCGCGCTCTACGTCCACGACCTCTATCCGCAGGCCGACGTGATCGGCTTCCACTATCGCGGCTATCCGCCGAGCACCGGCCGCATCGGCGCCGCTGCCGTGCGTTCGGATGCGCTGCTGGTACACGATTTCGCCGTCCGCCGCTTTCCCGGGCGCCCCATCGTCGCGATCGGCTTCAGCGTCGGCAGCGGCGTCGCGTCGTGGCTGGCGAGCCAGCGCCCGCTCGCCGGCATGATCCTCGTCACCCCGTTCGATTC
This sequence comes from Allosphingosinicella sp., assembly GCA_036269695.1. Lineage (GTDB taxonomy): Bacteria > Pseudomonadota > Alphaproteobacteria > Sphingomonadales > Sphingomonadaceae > Allosphingosinicella. Next base: position 25,844 of record DATBDY010000022.1, read on the forward strand.
GCTCGAGAAGGTCGCCGCCGAGCGCATACCCTGGCTGCCCGTCCGCTGGCTGTTCCGCAATCCGATGGAGTCGGCCGAATGGCTGCGAACCGCGCAGCTGCCTGTGGCGGTGATCGCCGGCGGCTCCGACCGGCTGGTGCGCCCGGCCCGCACGGAAGCGCTCCGGCACGCCATTCCCCATCTCGTCTACGACCGCACGATCGCTGGAGCGGACCATAACGACATCTACGGGAAATCGACCTTCCAGACGGCGATGCGGGAGGCGCTCGCCGCGATCGAAGGTTCGCATCGGCCTTGAATGTTTCCCTCTTGTTCCTAGAGAACAGATACGGTACACGGCCATTCACGCGTTGAATGGGCGGCGCGGACCGAATAGGCAGGGAGCGAGGCCATGGTGGCATCTCTGAAAGTCGTAACGGACGGGAATTCCGACAATATGGACAAGCAGAAGGCCCTCGAGGCCGCCCTTGCGCAGATCGACCGCGCCTTCGGAAAAGGCTCGGCGATGAAGCTCGGATCGCGCGAGGCGGTCGAGATCGAGACCATCTCCACCGGTTCGCTCGGACTCGACATCGCGCTCGGCATCGGCGGCCTGCCGCGCGGCCGCGTCGTCGAAGTCTATGGGCCGGAAAGCTCGGGCAAGACCACGCTCGCCCTTCATGTGATCGCCGAAGCGCAGCGCAATGGCGGCAGCGCCGCGTTCGTGGACGCCGAGCACGCGCTCGACCCGGTCTATGCGAAGAAACTGGGCGTCGACGTCGACGAATTGATCGTCTCCCAGCCCGATACCGGCGAGCAGGCGCTCGAGATCACCGATACGTTGGTCCGCTCCAACGCGATCGACGTGCTGGTCGTCGATTCGGTCGCGGCGCTCGTCCCGCGCGCCGAGATCGAGGGCGAGATGGGCGATTCCCATGTTGGCTTGCAGGCCCGATTGATGAGCCAGTCGCTGAGAAAGCTCACCGGCTCGATCTCCAAATCGAAATGCCTCGTCATCTTCATCAACCAGCTGCGGATGAAGATCGGCGTCATGTACGGCAATCCGGAGACGACGACCGGCGGCAATGCGCTCAAATTCTACGCCTCGGTCCGCCTCGACATCCGCCGCACCGGCCAGATCAAGGACCGCGACGACATCGTCGGCAACACCACCCGGGTGAAGGTGGTGAAGAACAAGGTCGCGCCGCCGTTCAAGCAGGTCGAGTTCGACATCATGTACGGCGAGGGCATCTCGAAGGTCGGCGAGATCCTCGATCTCGGCGTCAAGGCCGGCATCGTCGAGAAATCGGGCGCCTGGTTCAGCCACGATTCGGTCCGGATCGGCCAGGGCCGCGAGAACGCCAAGGTCTACCTCAAGGAAAATCCGGACATCGCCGCCCGCATCGAGCGCGCGATCCGCGGCAAGACCGACGAGGTGGCCGAGGCGCTGATGACCGGCCCGAGCGCCGAGGACGATCTGTAAGCGGCAGGGTAACGGGAGCGCGGTCGAGATCAGCTCCGGCCGAACAGGCGGCCGCGCTCCGTCACCAGCAGGATCAGCAGCGCGGCGGCGCCCAAGAGGACGTCGCCGCCGACCATCGGCAGCACGGTGAAGTTGAAGCACTGGCCGATGGCGAGGCCGAGCAGGGCGCCGACGATGGTGCTGATCGTGCCCTGGACGGACGATGCGGTGCCGGCGACATGGCCCATCGGCTGCATCGCCAGCGCGCCGAGATTGGCCGAGGACAGGCCGAAGCAGGCCATCGTTGTCGCCTGCAGCACGACGAACGCGCCAAGGCTCTCGCCGTGCAGGGCGTTCAGGAAATGGATCGCCGCCACGAGGGTGAAGGCGCTGAGCCCGAAATGGGCGATGCGCCGCGTCCCCAGCCGCTCGACCAGCCTTGAATTGGCATAGGAGGTGATCGCCATCGGCCCGGCAATGCCGGCGAAGGTGATGGCGATTAGTCCGGGGCGGTGGAAGACGTCGAAGACGATCTGCTGGACCGACATGACATAGCCCATCAACCCGCCGATCAGCAGGGTGAAGCCGAGCGTGTAGCCGATCGATTGGCGGGTGGTCAGCGTCTCGCGCGCGCCGGACAGGATCGCCGGCACCGAGAAGGGGCGGCGATATTCGGGATGGAGCGTCTCGGGCAGCCGGAGCACCGACCACGCGAACATGATAGCGGCGAAGGCGGCGAGGCCGAAGAAGATCGCCCGCCACGAGGCGACGAGCAGGGTCAGCTGACCAAAGCTCGGCGCCAGCACCGGCATCAGCAGGAACACCATGTAGGCGAGGCTCATCAGCCGCGCCATCCGCGCCCCTTCGAAGCGGTCGCGGACGATGGAGATGGTCAGCACCCGGCTCGACGCCGCCGCCATCCCCTGGAGCAGGCGGGCGGCGAGCAGCAGGACGAAGCTTCCCGCCGCCGCGCAGAGGAGGGCGAAGGCGGCGTAGAGGACGAGGCTGACGACGAGCACCGGCTTGCGGCCGTAACGGTCCGACAGCGGCCCATAGAGGAGCTGCGTCATGCCGAAGCCGAACATGTAGAAGGAGACGATCAGCTGGCGCTCATTCTCGGTGAGGATGTGCAGCGAGCGGCCGATCGCGGGCAGCGCCGGCACCATCGCATCGATCGCCATCGCGTTGAGCGCCATCAGCCCGGCGATCAGCGCCACGAACTCGCGGAAGCCCGGCCGCATCGGCGCGGCGCCGCCATCCTGAAGGTCGTGCAGGGTCTCGGGCTTGTTCACGTCGGCATCCGTTAGGGGAGGTAGACCGCTGCCGGCCGGACCGGTTCCCTAGAGCCCGCCACCCGCTTATGAAAGGCGCGAACGGCACGATAAGCTGCCGAAGGGAGGGGCCATGAATCTTCACCGCCGCGATTTCGCTCTGGGGGCGCTCGCCGCTTCGGGCGCTTTGCTCCTCGCGCCGAAGCTGCGCGCCGCGCCCTCCGATCCGTCGCTCCGGCCGATGACCGGCGATGTGGTGCCGATCGGCCGCGTGGAGCGGCTGGCCCGCGTCGCCAGGGCGCAAAGGCTGATGCAGCGCCTCGGCTTCGGCTCGATCCTGATCGAGCCGGGCGCCTCGCTCACCTATTTCACCGGCGTCGAATGGCACCGCAGCGAGCGGCTGACGGCGGCGCTGATCCCGGCGGAGGGCGAGGCGGTGATCGTCACGCCCTTCTTCGAGGAGCCGTCGGTCCGCGAAAGCCTCGGCATCCCCGCCGAAGTCCGCACCTGGCAGGAGGACGAGGACCCGCTCGTGGTCGTCGCCGCGGCCCTGCGGGACCGCAAGCTGGCGGCCCGCCCGGTCGGGATCGAGGAGACGGTCCGCTATTTCGCGGTCGACGGCCTGCAGAAGGCGCTGCCGCATACGCCGATCCGCAATGCGGGGCCCATCGTCCGCCCCTGCCGGATGATCAAGTCGCCCGCCGAGCTCGCCCTGATGCAGAAGGCGACCGACATCACCATCGCCGCCTATCGCTACACCTACCCCCGCGTCCAACGCGGCATGCGGCCGTCCGACATCGGCGCGATCATGGACGGGGCGACCGAGGCGCTGGGCGGTAGCGTCGAATTCTCGCTGATCCTGCTCGGCGAGGCGGCGGCCTATCCGCACGGCAGCCACAAGCCGCAGGAAGTCCGCGACGGCGAGATCGTGCTGATGGACTGCGGCTGCAACGTCCACGGCTACCAATCCGATGTTTCGCGCACCTTCGTCTTCGGCGAGCCCAATGCCGAGCAGCGCAAAGTGTGGGACCAGGTCCATCGCGGCCAGCAGATCGCCTTCGCGGCGGCGCGGGTCGGCGCCCCCGCCGGCAGCGTCGACGACGCGGTCCGCCACCAATACGAAGCCTGGGGCTACGGCCCGCGCTACAAGCTGCCGGGCACTTCCCACCGCACCGGCCACGGTATCGGCCTCGACGGGCACGAGCCGGTCTATCTCGTCCACGGCGAGACGACGCCGCTCGCGCCCGGCATGTGCTTCTCGGACGAGCCGGGCATCTACATTCCCGGCAAGTTCGGCGTCCGCCTGGAAGACTGCTTCCACCTGACCGAGGCCGGGCCGCGCTGGTTCTCCACGCCGCCGCCCTCGATCGAGAAGCCCTTCGGCTGACGCGCGGCTGCTCCCCGGCGAAAGCCGGGGCCCAGAGCTGAGTCGGTACTGGACCCCGGCCTTCGCCGGGGAGCAATCAGGTTGCCGGCGCCGGCGTCGGGATGTCGGCCTCCGGCCGCAGCTCACCTTCCCAGCGCGCCACTACCGCGCTCGCGACGGCATTGCCGACCACGTTCGTCGCCGAGCGGCCCATGTCGAGGAAATGGTCGACGGCGAGGATCAGCAGGACGCCCGCCTCGGGGATGTGGAATTGCGAGAGGGTCGCGGTGATCACGACCAGGCTGGCGCGCGGCACGCCGGCAATGCCCTTGGACGTGATCATGAGCGTCAGCAGCATCGCGATTTGGGTGCCGAGGGGCAGATGGATGCCGTAGGCCTGCGCGATGAACAGGCTCGCGAACGTCGTGTACATCATCGAGCCGTCGAGGTTGAATGAGTAACCGAGCGGCAGCACGAAGCCGGCGATCCGTCCCGGCACGCCCCACTTCTCCAGCGCCTCCAACGTGCGCGGGAAGGCCGCTTCGGATGAAGCGGTCGAGAAAGCGAGGACTGCCGGATCCCGGATCAGCCGCACCAGCGCACCCGTCCGGCGGCCGACGACGAGGAAGCAGGCGAGGATCAGCAAAGTCCAGAGGATGATCAGGCCGATATAGAAGCTGACGATGAAGAAGCCGTAGGTGGCGAGGATTGCCGGTCCGCGCTCGGCCAGTGCCGCCGCCACCGCCGCGAACACGGCGACCGGGGCGAAGCGCATCACATAATCGGTGACCCGCAGCATCACCGCGGCCAGCGCCTCGACGGCACGGACCAGAGGCGCGGCCTTGTCGCCGACCGAGGTGACCGCCACGCCGACGAAGATCGAGAAGATGACGATCTGCAGGATTTCGTTGCCCGCCATCGCCGCGATCATCGATTCCGGGAAGATGTGAGCGACGAACTTGGCGAGGTCGAAGGCCGAACGGTCGACGCCGCTGGCGGTCGAGGCCGGGGGGATCGGGAGGCCGAGGCCGGTGCCGGGGTGGAAGAGAGTGACCAGGATCAGACCGAGCGTCAGCGAGACGAGGCTGGCGCTGACGAACCAGCCGAGCGTCCGCGCGCCGATCCGCCCAAGCGCCTTCGTGTCGCCCATATGGGCGATGCCCGCGACGAGGGTCGCGAACACCAGGGGCGCGATGATCATCTTGATCAGGTGCAGGAAGACGGTGGTCAGGATGTTGAGATCCGAGGCGATTGCCTTGAGCCGCGCCGCCGCGGCGGGCGTGCCGTCGTCGATCGCGGCGTTCAGTGCCCAGCCGACGACGATGCCGAGCACCAGGCCGGCGAGGATGAAATAGGTCAGGCGCTTGGCCACACGTCGGCTCCCCCTCGTGAAGGGGAGCAGGGAAAGGCGATCAGCGCGCGGCGGTCAAGTGCGCGCCGTAAGGCTGACCCCTAATCCTCATTGCGGACCTGATCCGCAATCCATGAACACGGTCTCGGAAAACCGGCTGCCGCGGTGTTCATGGGTCCCGGATCAAGTCCGGGATGACGATTTATGGCGCGGCGCCCTCAGGCCGGCTCGAGCACGTGCTGGACGACGTCCTCGGCGAGCTTGCCGTTGAGCTCGGCCAGATGGTCGAACTCCGCCTCGTAGGTGGCGAGGCCCTGGCTCACCGAGCGCAGCTCGGCGTCGAGGCCCTGCAGCTCCGCCTCCGGCACCAACGCCTCGACGATCTCCCAGCGCGACCAGCCCGGGCGGCTGTCCATGCCGAGCATCTGCCCGCGGCGGCTGGCGATCGCCGACGTCACGCGCGAGGTCGCATAGCCGGGCGTCACCACCCGCACCTTGAAGACGGGCTCGAGCAAATGGGGCGAAGCCGCCGCCAGCGCCTCGCTCATGCCGATCCGGCCGGCGGTGCGGAAGGCGAGCTCCGAGCTGTCGACCGTGTGGTAGGAGCCGTCGATCAGGGTCACCGCGACGTCCACCACCGGGAAGCCGAGCGGCCCTTTCTCCATCGCGTCCTTCACGCCCGCCTCGATTGCGGGGATATATTGCTTCGGCACCGCGCCGCCGTGGATCTTCTCGTCGAACTTGAAGCCGTCGCCGCGGTGAAGCGGCTTCACCTCGATGACGGCGTCGCCGAACTGGCCGTGGCCGCCCGATTGCTTCTTGTGCCGGCCGCGCTGGGTCACCGGCTTGCGGATCGATTCCTTGAAACCGATGGCCGGCTGCTTCGTGTTCACCGCGACGCCGTAGCGCCGCTTCAGCTTGGCGAGCGTCACCTTGAGATGTTCGTCGCTGATCCCCTTCAGCCGCGTCTCGTGCAGCGCCTCGTCCTGCTCCCAGGTCAGCGACGGGTCTTCCTCGCACAATTTCTGAAGCGCGGTGGAGAGGCGGACGTCGTCCTTGCGGTCCTGGGTGGTGATGGCGAGCGCGTAATTGGAGGCGGGGAGGGCGAGCTCCGGCGCCTTACCGCTGCCGCCCAGCCATTGGCCCGCGGCCACGCCCTCGGCCTTGGCGATGGCAACGACGTCGCCGGCCTCGGCCTTGCCGAGCTTGGCCGTCTTTTCCCCCTGGACCGCGAACAGCGTGCCGACGCGGACATGGCCGTCCGCGGTCTTCAACTCGGCGCCCTCGCTGAGCGTGCCGCCGAACACGCGGGCGAGCGCCAGCCGGCCCATCGTGCCGCCGTGGAAGATCTTGAACACGAAGGCGCAGCCGTTCTTCGCCCCGAGCCGCTCGGCGGCGGCCGCAGGGGCGGGGGCGTCGTGGCGCAGCGCTTTCATCAGCCGGCGGACGCCGAAGCCGTTCAGCGCCGAGCCGAACAGCACCGGCACGACGAGGTTCTCGCGAGTCTCGCGGGAGATGTCGGCGAAGATCGCGGCGCGGTCCGGCTGCTCGTCCATCAGCAATTGCTCGAGCAGGGCGTCGTCATGGTCGGCGAGCTGCTCCAGCATGTGGAAACGGTCCTGCCGCTCGCGCTCGGCGATGTCGGCGGGGATATCGATCTGCTCGGAAGGCTTGCCGGGCCGGTAGTGGAAGGCACGTTCGAGGGCGAGATCGACGAAGCCGGTGATCTTCTCGCCTTCGCGAATCGGGATCTGGCGGGCGACGAGCGGAGAGCTGCTCATCGGCTGCAGCGCTTCGAGCAGGCCGCGGATGCTGCCGCGCGCCTGCTCGATCTTGTTGACGAAGATGAGATGGGGGATTCCGAGCGCCTCCAGCTGCCTGAGCGCCGGCTCGGCGAGGATGGCGCGGTCCGTCTCCGGATCGACGACGACGATGGCGAGGTCCGCGGCGGCGATTGCGAGGGCACCGTCGGCCGAGAAGCCGACCGATCCGGGCGAATCGGCGACGATGAACTTGTCGCCCATGAATTCGAAATGGAGGAGGTTGAGCTCGGTCGAGCCGCCGCGCGCGCGCGCTTCGGGGCTCGAATCGCCGACGCTGGTGCCGGCGTCGACGCTGCCCTGGCGGTCGACGGCGCCCGCGGCGAAAAGAAGGGCCTCGGCGAGGCTGGTCTTGCCCGCGCCGCCGGGTCCGACGAGCGCAATATTTCTGGTGCCGACCGATCTTTCGGGCATGAATCTCTCCTCTCGTTCCGCATTGCGCGTTCCGCGAGAAGCGCGTTCGCGCCGAACCCCCAGCCTTCCTCCTATTGATCGCCAAGCGCAAGAGGGCGGCGGGAACGACGCGGCACACCGGGGGTTTAGAGGGGTGGCGGATGCGTTTCTTCCGCCTCGTCCGGAGGGTGAAGTGCCTCAGCCCACCACGCTCGTGATTGCCGCAGGGCTGGCCATCGTCGGCGCGGCGATCGGCGTCAACATGGGCCACGCGACGGTCGACCAGATCAACCCGGCCAATTTCAAGGACTCGGATTCGGCTTTCGCGGATCCCGCGCAGGACAGCCGCTCGCCGGACGAATGGGCGCAGGCGCAGTCGCAGGAATATAAGGCGGCCGCGCAGGCGGCCGCGCCGCAGGGCTGCGCCGGCTGCACGTGGCCAGTCGCGCCGGTGCCGCCGCAGGACCCGATCGTCGCCCGCTACGACCAGCCCCGCACCGCCGCGGTGCCGCGCGAGCGGGTGGAGGCGCCCGTTCGCGTCGTCGTCATCGACGAGCAGCGGCCGCCCGAACTGGACTGGGGGAGGGTCGAGCGCTACGCCCGTTATCCGGTCGAACGCACCCGGGACCAGGCCGCCGAGGAGGATGACGACGACGGCGGAGACGCCGGCACGCAATAGTTGCCCGTCTGGAGGCGGTCGCTTACATCCGCCCCATGACCTCGACCAACGACATCCGGCGCACGTTCCTCGATTATTTCGGCGCCAACGGGCACCAGATCGTGCCCTCGGCGCCGCTCGTCCCGCAGAACGACCCTACTTTGATGTTCGTGAACGCGGGCATGGTGCCGTTCAAGAACGTCTTCACCGGGCTTGAGACGCGGCCTTATACGACCGCCGCCTCCTCGCAGAAATGCGTCCGCGCCGGCGGCAAGCACAACGATCTCGACAATGTCGGCTACACCGCCCGCCATCTCACCTTTTTCGAGATGCTCGGCAATTTCTCGTTCGGCGATTATTTCAAGGAGCGGGCGATCGAGCTCGCCTGGACCCTCGTCACCCGCGAGTTCGGCCTCTCGCCCGACCGGCTCACCGTCACGGTCTATCATACGGACGACGAGGCCTGGGATTTGTGGAAGCGGATTGCCGGCCTGCCCGACGAGCGTATCATCCGCATCGCCACCAAGGACAATTTCTGGGCGATGGGCGACAGCGGGCCCTCCGGCCCCTGCTCGGAAATCTTCTTCGATCACGGCCCGTCGATCCCGGGAGGCCCGCCCGGATCGCCCGACGAGGACGGCGATCGCTTCGTCGAGATCTGGAACCTCGTCTTCATGCAATATGAGCAGGAAGACAATGAGATCGTTCGGGAATTGCCCAAGAAGTCGATCGATACCGGCATGGGGCTGGAGCGGATCTCGACGGTCCTGCAGGGCGTCCACAATATCTTCGACATCGACACGCTCCGCGTGCTGATCGAAGCCTCGGCCGAGCTCACCCGCTCCGATGCCGGCACCGCGAGCCACAAGGTGATCGCCGATCATCTGCGCTCGTCGGGCTTCCTGATCGCCGACGGCGTGCTTCCGGCCAATGAGGGCAGGGGTTACGTGCTCCGGCGGATCATGCGGCGGGCGATGCGCCACGCCCATCTGCTCGGCGCCGCCGAGCCGCTCATGCACCGCCTCGTGCCGGCGCTCGTCGCCGAAATGGGCGCCGCTTACCCGGAGCTGGTGCGCGCGCGGCCTTTGATCGAGGAAACGCTGAAGCTCGAGGAAACCCGCTTCCGGCAGACGCTCGACAAGGGCCTGCGCCTGCTCGACGAGGCGACCGGGTCGATGAAGCCGGGCGAGACGTTGCCGGGTGAGGTCGCCTTCCGCCTCTACGACACGTTCGGCTTCCCCTACGACCTCACCGAGGACGCGCTGCGGGCGCAGGGTTATGGCGTCGACCGCGCCGGCTTCGATGCCAAGATGACCGAGCAGAAGGCGGCCGCCCGCGCCGCCTGGAAGGGCTCGGGCGAGAAGGCCTTGGACGAAATCTGGTTCGACATCGCCGAGGAATTGGGCTCGACCGAATTCACCGGCTATGCCGGCCATGAAGGGGAGGGGCAGGTCGTCGCGATCGTGAAGGACGGGGCCCGCGTCGAACGCGCCAAGGCGGGCGACAAAATCGTCATCCTGACCAACCAGACGCCCTTCTACGGCGAGAGCGGCGGTCAGATGGGCGATACCGGCACTATCACCGGCGAAAAGGGCCTCGAAGCCGAGGTCGAGGACACGACGAAGCCGCTCGGACGGCTCCACGCCCACCATGCGGTGATCCGCGCGGGCGGGGTGGCGGTGGGCGACGCCGTCCACCTCAGGGTCGACGCCGAGCGCCGCAGCCGCATCCGCGCCAACCACAGCGCCACACACCTGCTCCACGCGGCGTTGCGTCACCGGCTCGGCGGCCATGTCACCCAGAAGGGTAGCCTCGTCGCGCCCGACCGGCTGCGCTTCGACTTCTCGCATCCGAAGGCGCTGACGAGCGAGGACATCGCCGCCGTCGAGGAGGAAGTGAACCGTCATATTCGCGAGAATGAGGATGTGGCGACGCGGCTGATGACGCCCGACGAGGCGATCGCCGAGGGCGCCATGGCCCTGTTCGGCGAGAAATATGGCGACGAGGTGCGCGTCCTCTCGATGGGCCGCAATGACGATGCCAGCTATTCGGTGGAGCTGTGCGGCGGCACCCATGTCAGCGCGCTCGGCGACATCCAGCTGTTCAAGATCGTCGCGGAAAGCGCCGTCGCCGCCGGCGTGCGCCGGATCGAGGCGCTGACCGGCGAGGCCGCCCGCCAGTGGCTCACGGAGCGTGAGAACAAGCTCAAGGAAATCGCTGCCGCACTGAAGGCTTCACCCGATGAAGCACCCGCCCGCGTCGCCAGCCTGATTGAGGACCGTCGCCGTCTCGAACGGGAACTTGCGGAGGCGAAGAAGGCGCTGGCACTCGGCGGCGGAGGCCGGACGGCCGAGACCCAGGGGCCGGAGCAGGTCGGCGGCCACAACTTCATCGGCCAGGTCATCGAAGGCATGGACCCCAAGGCCCTGCGCGGCCTCGTCGACGACGCCAAGAAGCGCGTCGGTTCCGGCGTGGTCGCGCTGGTGGCGGTCAACGATGGCCGCGCCAGCGTTGCGGTGGGCGTGACGGACGACCTCACCGGCAGCCGCAATGCGGTGGACCTGGTGCGCAAGGCCGTCGCGGAACTGGGCGGGCAGGGCGGCGGCGGCCGGCCCGACATGGCGCAGGGCGGCGGACCCGATGGTGCGAAGGCGGCCGAAGCTGTGAATGCCGTCAAGGCAGCGCTCGAAGAACAGCTCACACCTGCTTGATATCCCGTCATTCCCGCGAAAGCGGGGGGCCGAAGGCGGCCGTCAGGTCAATCCCGCTTCTTCTCCCTGGAGAATTAAGCGGGACCCGCGCTTCCGCGGGGGTGACGGAGAGCGTCAGGCCGAATCGACCGCGTAATCCTCGCCGTAGAATTTGCTCGTGCTGCGGGTGTGGAACGCCACCGCCTTGATCGGCTCGTAGCGGGGCGGCCCCAGTCCGGGCAGCACCTCCAGGATCTCGTTCTCCCAGACGTAGACGGCGATCGGGAACGAGACGCGCGCCTTCGCCAGATGCGACCCATCGCGGGGCTTGCCGACGCGGTGCGTCGTCGAGGGCAGAATGTCGTTCGAGATACGCTGCATGTAGTCGCCGGTGTTGATGATGATCGAGCCGTGCGGGGCATTGAGGCGCACCCATGCCCGGCTGCGGTGATTCCAGACCTGCAGGCCCTCGACGCGGCTCGCCGGCAGGATCGTGAACAGGTCGACATCCTCGTGCCCCAGCAGCCGGCCGGCGCCCGAGCGGTCCTGGCCCTCGCTCAGCGGCGGGTAATAGTTCGCCCTGAGCCCGAAATTCGTGTTGGTGAGCTTGCCGTCATAGACGTGGGGATCGCAGCCCAGGCCCTGGAACATCGCCTGCGCGATCGGCTTGAACAGGGCTTCGTGCGCGAGTGCGAGGCGGCGGAACTGCCGCTCATAAGCGGGGCGCGGCCAGTAATCCTCGGCGCGAAACGGCCCGATTCGATCCTGCGGGATATCGAAGGCGCGCCGGCACCAGACCCAGCCTTCGACCAGGTCCGGATGGATTTCGCTGGTCTCCTCGATCGGGAAATAGCCTTGGGCAACGGAGCCGTGGCGCTTGGCCCGAAACCGCATCTTGTCTTTGAGCGACGTCGATGTGAACAGGTCGAGGACCTGCTCCTCCACCTCATCGTAGAGCGCTTCATCCACACCGTGGCCGATGAGCACCGCGAAGCCAATCTCCTGCAGCGCCGCCGCGAAGGACTCGGCGAAGCGCGCCTTGTCCCGCGCATCGCCGCGGAGGAACGGCGCCAGGTCGAGCGTCGCGATCTTGTAATCCTCGTCGAACGCGTCGCTTTCGTGCTCGGCGAGGCGATAGGTGTGCGCCTTGCGCACCTGATCGAAGCGGTTGAAGTCCTGGTTGAGCATTGGCTCCGCCACGGTCAGGCCTCCGCTTCCGCCTCGATCACGAGCGGCGCCTCCGCCGCCTGGATATTGCCCTCGCGCCGGCCTTTGAGGGAGGCATTGGCCATCACGGCGGCGGCATAGACCACGACCACGACGACCAGCCAGCGCAGGGCTTCGATCGGCATCGACTTGACGATGAAGGCCGCGACGAGGACGCCCGGAATCCCGCCAATGGCGAGGCCGAGCACCACCTTCAGGTCCACTTTCCCGATTCGGATATGCTGGAAGCTCGAGCCTGCCCCCATCAAGGCGGCACCGCCCGCCATGATGGGAAAGGAGAATTTCGGGTCCATACCCATCAGGCTGAACATCACCAGCGTGGGCGCGTAATTGCCGACTCCGAAATTGGCGAGGATGCCGAAGATGAAATTGGCGATGATCGCGGCGATCATCAGGCCCAGCGGCAGGCTGTCGGCCGTCCCGCCCGGGGGCAGGAGATCGAGGTTCTTCATAGTGTAGGCGCACGCCGCGAGCACGAGGCCGATCGCGACGGTCATCTGGACGACCCACACGCGCGCCCGCGAGACCAGTGGCACGCCGACGAGGCCGCCGAGGAAAACGGCGATCACGCAGCTGAACAGCAGCACCGGATCGACCAGCACGCCCAGCAGGATCAGGAAAATGATGCTTTCGGTCATTGACGGCGGGGTCAGACCGCACAGCAGGGTCGGCGGAATCAGCCGGTCGGGAACCATGCGGCGGAACTTGAACCAGGCGGTGGTCGGCGCGAACGAGCCGATGCCGAGCGTGTCGAGAAAGTTCACTACCGCGCCCAGGGCGATGGCCTCAATGCCGGGTGTGGCGTGGGCCGCGATGGCGGCGCGGACGAGCGCGAACCCGTAAGCGACGACGGCGAGAGCGAGGATGACGAGAAGCGCGATGAGCATGGTGCATCCTGAGCCGAGTGGATCGCCGGTGCAACCTCGCCGAATCCGTGGTCAGTGCCGCCGTTCGGACGCTAAGAGGGCGTCATGGGCGAGGGACCGAAAGAGCTGGACCTGATCTGCGCGGATTTTGGGGCCGCGCTCGACCTGCTGCGCCGCCTCGGGCTGCGGCTGGAGAGCATCTATCCGGCGGACGACCCTCACAGCGCGATCCTGACCCACGACGGGATGACAGTGCGGCTGACGTCACGCCCGGACGCGCCTTCGGTCGCCGCCGGTTTGCCCGAATTCCGGCCCGAATTCATGGTGACGCACGCCGGGGCTGGTTTCGGAGAGGGCCGCGCGGGGATGGGTTATCGCGACCTGATCCCGGGCCGGCTCGGCGGCCGCTACATCGCTTCGCACATCACGATTCCCGAGGGCGGGCCGGTCGCCGATTGGGTCCATTACCACCGCATCGCCGTCCAGCTCCTCTGCGTGCGCATGGGCTGGGTCCGCGTCGTTTACGAGGATCAGGGCGCGCCGTTCGTGATGGCCGCCGGCGACATGGTTTTGCAGCCGCCGGGGATCCGGCATCGCGTCCTCGAAAGCTCGCCGGGTCTCGAAGTGGTCGAGATCACCTGCCCCGCGCTGCACGAGACCTTGGCCGAGCATGAGATGGACTTGCCGAACCAAACCTATCCCGGACGCTCCTATGGCGGGCAACGTTTCCTGCATCACGTGGCCGCGACATCGCCGTGGCCACCGTGGCACGGCGCCGAGATCCAGGAGACGAAGATGGGGGACGCCAGCGGCGGGCTCGTCGAGGCGCGCATCCTCAGGCCGCGGGCGTCAGGGACGATCGCCGTGCCGCCGCACGACGGCGAGCTTGTGTTCGGCTTCGTCCTCGAAGGCTCGGTTCGGCTCGGCCACCGGGAGGGCTATACGCTCGGCCCAGCCGATTCGTTCGTGATCCCGCCGGGAGAGGCGTGGCGCCTTGACGAGCCCTCGGATGACTTCCGGCTGCTGCACGTGACCACCGGACGCATGCGCTTCTAGCCAGTTGCGGTGCCCGTCTCCGCCGCCGGCGGCTCCCAGCCGAAGACGCTTCTCCCGCCATAATCGTGGGAGCGACGCCGCTCCTCCGCCATGAACGCGTCGAACGACGGGCCGCCGGCATGGCGTTCCAGCCGCCGGGCCTGCTCGTCCAGGCGGCGGATGGCGCCGAGCTTTTCCTCGTTGCCGAGCTTCGCGTTCTGAACGGCCGTCTTCAGGATGCCGATCGTCTTGTCGTAGACCTTGGTCGGGACTGGATAGGGGTGCCGGTCCTTGCCGCCATGGGCGAGCGAGAAGCGCGCCGGATCGGCGAAGCGGCAGGGGGCGCCGTGGATCACCTCCGCTACCATTGCCAGCGAGCGCACCGTCCGCGCGCCGACGCCGGGGACGAGCAGCAATTCGGGGAAATCCTTTGGTCCGCATTCGGCGGCGGCGGCGAGCGTGCCGTGGAGGCGGCGGATCATCACGTCCTCCGCCTTCACCTCGTGCCGGTCGGGCAGAATGAGGTGGGGGAGGGTGGGTTCGGCCACATCCTTCGAAGAGGCCCCTCCACCACGCTTCGCGTGGTCCCCCTCCCCTGGAAATCCAGGGGAGGATCTGAGCGCAGCCGCCTCCCGCGCCAGACGATCGGGGCCGAGCGTCGCGAGCAGCTCGAGCTGGGCGTTGCGCGAGGCTTCGGCGCGGCGGTCGGCGAGGTTGACGATTTCGCCCCGGCTTGGCCCTTCAATGGCCGCATGGGGCGCATCAATGAAGCTGGTCAGGCCTTCGGACAGCCAGTGATAACGGCGGGCGGTGCTGCTGGAATCGTTCATGCCCTGCTGGACGACCGTCCAGTTCCCGTCGTCGGTGACGATGAAGCCGTGAAGATAGAGATCGAACCCGTCCTGCACGGCCGCGCTGTCGACCTTGGCGACGAGGCGGCTTGCGCGGGCGAGATCCGCCCCGTCGAAGCCCGCGCGGACTCCCGCCGCGACCAGCTCGGCCGGCGTCTCCCGCGAATGCTTGCCGCGGCCGCCGCAGACGTGGATGCCGAGCTCGCCGGCGCGCGGGTTAAGGCCGCGCTTCAGCGCGCCGATGACGCTGGTGGTGATGCCGGACGAATGCCAGTCCATCCCCATCACCGCGCCGAAGGACTGGAACCAGAAGGGATGGGCAAGGCGGCGCAGCAGCTCGTCGCGCCCATAATGGTGGACGATCGCCTCCGAAATGACCGTGCCGAGCTTCGTCATCCGCTCGCCGAGCCAGGCGGGCACGCGCTCTCCATGGAGCGGCAGATCGGCGCTTCCGGCACGTTTGGCCATGACGAACTCCTGAGAACAGAGAAGGAACAACTAGCACGGCGCAACCGGCCGCGCCAGCCGAAGATGACGTGCCGGCCCTGGCCGTGGTAGCCGCAGCCGAATGCTCCAGCATGTTCTCCCCGATGGCCTCGCCACGCCCTATCTGATCAGCGAGTGGGTGATCCGGATCGGGATGCTCTTCTTCGTGCCGTCGCGGCGGACGCCGCAGGCGGCGCAGGCGTGGCTGCTGCTGATCTTCTTCCTGCCGCTCCCCGGTTTGATCCTCTACGCTGCGATCGGGCGGCCGCGCTTCCCGGACTGGCGCAAGGAGCGGTTCCACCAGCTGGCGCCCTTCTACCGCCACGTCTCGGAGGCCCTGGCCGAAGCGGGGGCGGTTCCCGACGAGAACGAGGTCGCGGTGCTGGCCACGCATCTGGGGGCGCTTCCGGCGACGCAGGGCAATGGCATCGAGTTCCTGAGCGACTACGATCAATCGATCGACCGGCTGATCGCCGACATCGATGCAGCGCGCGAGAGCGTCCGAATCCTGACCTACATCTTCGCCGACGATGATGTCGGCGCGCGGGTCATCGAAGCCCTCTGCCGCGCCGCGGCCCGCGGAGTCATATGCCACGTGCTGATCGACGCCTTCGGCTCGCACCGCTGGAGCCGACGCGTGCTCAGGAAGCTGAACGAGCGCGGTGTCGATGCCCGCAAGGCCCTGCCGTTCCGCCTGGTCCATCGCCGCACCCGCAACGACATGCGCAACCATCGCAAGCTGGCGGTGATCGACGGCCGCATCGGCTATGCCGGCTCGCAGAACATCGTCGACAAGACCTTCCGGCCCGGCGTCACCAATCGCGAGCTGGTCGCGCGGCTGACCGGCCCCGTCGTCGCCGAAATGGATGCGGTGATCGTCGGCGACTGGTTCCTGGAGACCGAGCAGATGCTGCCGGAGGCTCCCGTTCCCGCTCCCGACGGCGAGGCCCTGCTCCAGCTCCTGCCCAGCGGCGCCGATTATCCGCTGGAGGGGTTCGAGACCTTGCTCGTCTGGCAGCTCCACAAGGCGGAGCGGCGGGTGGTGGTGACGACACCCTATTTCGTGCCGGACCAGGACGTGCTGGGCGCGATGCGGACGGCTGTGGCGCGCGGCGTCGAGGTCGTCCTGATCGTCTCCACGATCGCTGACCAGAAACTGGTGAGCCTCGCCCAGCGCTCCTATTTCGGAGATCTGCTCCGCGCCGGCGTCTCGATCTGGCGCTACCGCGATTTGCTGCTCCACGCGAAGAATGTCAGCATCGACGGCAATCTCGCCATCCTCGGGTCGAGCAACGTCGACCTGCGCTCGTTTCAGCTCAACGACGAGGTGAGCCTGCTCCCTTACGACCGCGAGTCCGTCGGCCGGCTCGAGGCCGTGCAGCGTGGCTATATCGAAGACAGCGACCGACTCACCCTCGAGCGATGGCAGGCGCGCTCGCGCGTGCAGAAGCTGCTCGAGGGCGTCGCAAGGCTGGTCAGCCCGCTCCTGTAGGCTTCACGTCGCGCAGGCGGCGGCGTTTCAGCAGGGGCTCCTCGGTGAGATCGCCCTGCTCCATGATCTCCTTGCGGAGCTCGGCGCGCTTTTCGTGGATGGAGGCGATGACCGGGCCCATGGGGAGGCCGAGGTCGACCAGCACCGCCTCCGAAAGCTGGAGCGAGGATTCGAGCGTTTCCGGCACCGCGTCGGTGGCGCCGGCGCGGTAGAGCTCCGCCGCGTGGCCGGCATCGCGGGCGCGGGCGACGATGGTGAGGCCGGGGCACCAGCCGCGCACCTTCTTGGTCAGGCGAACGGTCAGCACCGGATCGTCCATGGTGAGGACGAGGGCGGCGGCATGGCCAAGCTGGAGCTTGTCGACCAATTCGTGCCGCGAGACGTCTCCGAAAATGACGGGGAAGCCCTGCCGGCGATACGCGGCGACCGAATCCACGTCCGAATCGACGGCGACATAGGGGCGGTTGTGGGTCGCGAGCATCTCGGCGATCATCCGGCCGACCCGGCCGAAGCCGATGATCACGACGCGGCCGGCTTCGGGCGCGGGCAGGTCCGCTTCGCCCTGCAAGTCGACGCGGCGTCCGGCGTGGCGGCCGATGCGGGCGAGAAAGGGCGTGATGGTGAGGCCGACCGCCGTCACCACCGTCCAGAATTGCTGGGTCGGCGGGTCGATCAGCCCGGCCGCGGAGGCGCCGGCAAGGACGATCAGCGTGGTCTCGGAGGGCGAGGCCATCAGGAAACCGGCTTCGGCGGCGACCGACTTGCGCGCGCCGCCGAGGCGGAGCAGGCCGCCGGTCACTACCGCCTTGACCAGCACCACGCCGGCAATGGCGAGGACGATCCGGCTCCAGTTGGCGACGATCGCGCCGAGATCGAGGCTCATGCCGACAGTGATCAGGAACACGCCGAGCGCGAGGCCGCGGAACGGGGCGGTGATGATTTCGACCTCGCTCGAATAATCGGTCTCGGCGATGAGGATGCCGGCGACGATGGCGCCGACGATCGGCGACAGGCCGGCGGCGGTGGTGGCGAGCGCGGCGACGATGACGACGAGCAGGCTCGCGGACAGGAACAGCTCCGGGCTCTTGGTCCGGGCGGCCTGGGCGAAGAGGCGGGGGAGGAGCAGCCGCCCGAGCAGCAGCATCGCGCCGACGACCACCGCGCCGAGCAGCAGGATGCGGCCGAGGGCGGCGAGGTCCGCGTCGCCGCCCGTCGGGCCGAGCGCGCCGAGGAAGAAGACGATCGGCACCAGGGCCAAATCCTCGAACAGGAGCATGGCGAAGGCGGAGCGGCCGACCGGACTCGTCATGCCAACGAGGGGGAGGACCAGCGCCGTCGAGGACAAGGCGAGGGCGAGGCCCACCGCCACCGCGCCGCCGGGGCTCAGGCCCATTAGAGTCAGTGCACCGCCTAGGAGGACCGCCGAGAGCAGTAGCTCCGCCGCGCCGAGGCCGAAGACGGCGCGCCGCATCGCCCAGAGTCGCCGGAAGGACAGCTCCAGCCCGATCGCGAAGAGCAGGAGGATGATCCCAAACTGGGCGAAAGGCTGGATCGCCGCCGGATTGGAGATGGTGACGTAGGCGAGCCAAGTGTGGCGTGCGGCCAGCGCGCCGAGGCCCGCCGGCCCCGCCAGCATCCCGACGAGGATGAAGCCGATGACGGGGCTCACCCGGAAACGCGCGAAGGCAGGGATCACGATGCCGGCAGCGCCCAGGATCACGAGCGCGTCGCTCAAGGGTTCGCTGCTTTGGAGAGGCGTCGCCATGGCTCTCTTATGCCGCAAATGGCGGGGTTGAACAGGCGAGGGGATTGCCTCCCGAATGTTCCGGAGCCATTTCGATCCGATGAGCGGGCAAAGGGATCTCGTCATCGTCGGGGGCGGTCCGGCTGGAATGGTCGCCGGGCTGCTCTTCGCCCGCGCCGGCTGCCGCGTGACGGTGCTGGAGAAGCACGAGGATTTCTTCCGCGATTTCCGCGGCGATACGGTCCATCCCTCGACCATCCGCATCTTCGACGAACTGGGCCTCCGCGACCGATTGCTCAAATGTCCTCACGACAAGGTGCCGGACATCTCCGCCTGGGTCGGCGGCCGCCGGATGGAAGTCGCCGATTTCACCCATTTCGATCCGCGCTGGAACTTCATCGCCTTGATGCCGCAATGGGATTTCCTCGATTTCGTCGCCGAGGAAGCGCGCAAATATTCGAATTTCGAGCTGCTGATGAAGGCGGAGGGGACCGGCCTCACGCGTGCCGATGGGCGGGTGACCGGCGTCGTCTACCGCCAGGATCGGGAGGAGCGCCGGATTTCCGGCCGGCTGACCATCGCCGCCGACGGCCGCACCTCGGTGCTGCGCGACGACTCGCATCTTCCGCTGAAGCAGATCGGCGCGCCGATGGACGTCTTCTGGTTCCGTATCCCGAAGGCGAAGACGCCGGAGAATGAGACGACCGGCATCTTCACCGGCGGTAGGATCATGGTGCTGATCGACCGCGGCGATTATTGGCAATGCGGCTACGTCTTCCCCAAGGGCGAGGTGGACACGATCCACGCACGCGGGCTCGATGCGTTCCGCGCCGATGTGGCGCGGACGGCGGACTTTGCCGGCCTGGACGTCGGCGCGATCGGCAGCTGGGATGACGTCAAGCTGCTGACCGTCGCGCTCGATCGGCTGGAATGCTGGGACGAGCCTGGGCTGCTGGTGATCGGCGATGCGGCGCACGCGATGTCGCCGATCGGCGGCGTCGGCATCAACGTCGCCATCCAGGATGCCGTCGCGGCGGCGAATATCCTCGCCGGGCCGCTGGCGGCGGGCGAGAACGTCGATTCTTTGCTCTCACGCGTGGAAAAGCGCCGCCGCCTCGCCGTCCGCGCAACGCAGGCCTTCCAGAATGCGGCGCAGAAGCGGGTGGTCAGCAAGCTGCTGCAGGCGAAGGGGCCGGTGAAGCCGATCTGGCCGCTGCGGATGCTGGATCGCTATCCTTTGCTCAGGCGGATCCCCGCGGCTTTCCTCGGCTTCGGTCTCAAAGCGGAGCACGTGCGGTCCCCCGCAAATCCTCCCCTGTGAAGGGGAGGGGGACCATGCGCAGCATGGTGGAGGGGGGCTGGAGGCGGCACTGCCTCGTTGGAACGCAGGCGCCCCACCGCGTCAGGGCCCCCCTCCACCGCACTTCGTGCGGTCCCCCTCCCCGTTCCGGGGAGGAGCTTTTAGCCGCGCGCCATTTCCTGTTCGAGGTTGGTCCGGATCGCTTCGAAGAACTGCTCCGTGGTCATCCAGCCCTGGTCGGGGCCGATCAGGATGGCGAGGTCCTTGGTCATCTGGCCCTGCTCGACCGTGCGGATGCAGACTCGCTCCAGCGTTTCGGCGAACCGGGTCACCTCGGGCGTGTCGTCGAACTTGCCGCGGAACTTGAGGCCGCCGGTCCAGGCGAAGATCGAGGCGATCGGGTTGGTCGAGGTCGCCTTGCCCTGCTGGTGCATGCGGTAATGGCGGGTGACGGTGCCGTGCGCCGCCTCGGCCTCGACCGTCTTGCCGTCCGGGCTCATCAGGATCGACGTCATGAGGCCCAACGAGCCGAAGCCCTGCGCCACCTGGTCCGACTGGACGTCGCCGTCATAATTCTTGCAGGCCCAGACGAACTTGCCGCTCCATTTGAGCGCGCTGGCGACCATGTCATCGATCAGCCGGTGCTGATATTCGATGCCAGCTTCCGCGAACTTATCCTTGAATTCGCTTTCGTAAATTTCCTGGAAGATGTCCTTGAAGCGGCCGTCATAGGCCTTGAGGATCGTGTTCTTGGTCGAGAGGTAGACGGGCCAGCGGCGGTTGAGGCCGTAGTTCAAGGAGGCGCGGGCGAAGTCGCGGATCGACTCGTCGAGATTGTACATGGCCATGGCGACGCCGCCGGCCGGGAAGTCGAACACGTCGTGCTCGATCACCTGGCCGTCCTCGCCTTCCCATTTGATCGTCAGCTTGCCGGCGCCGGGGACGCGGAAATCGGTGGCGCGATACTGGTCGCCGAAGGCGTGGCGGCCGACGACGATCGGGTCGGTCCAGCCGGGCACGAGCCGCGGGACGTTGTCGATCACGATCGGCTCGCGGAAGATGGTGCCGCCGAGGATGTTGCGGATCGTGCCGTTGGGCGATTTCCACATCTTCTTGAGGCCGAATTCCTCTACCCGCGCCTCGTCGGGCGTGATCGTCGCGCATTTGACGCCGACGCCATATTTCCGGATCGCCTCGGCCGCCTCGACAGTGATGCGGTCGTCGGTCTCGTCGCGTTTCTCCATGCCGAGGTCGTAATAGAGGAGGTCGACGTCGAGATAGGGCAGGATCAGCCGCTCGCGGATCCACTGCCAGATGATGCGGGTCATCTCGTCGCCGTCGAGCTCGACGACGGGGTTCTTCACCTTGATCTTCGCCATGGCGGCTCGGCTTTCCTGCTCGTTCGTGGGAATGTGGCGCGGGCTCTAGAAGGTGCCGTCCCGTGGATCAATCCTGACGCGCACCAAACTCGGTCAGCATGATGCGGCGCTCGTCCTCGTCGAAATCGAGAGAAATTTCGGCGAGCCGAGGCAATCCCTTTTTGATCGCGATGACGGCGAGAAGAGACCGGACCAGCGTGTCGTCCTTTGCTTCGGAGAGCAGACGGTGCGCGGCGCGAAAGAGCCGGTCCCAGGCGGCGGCATAATCCTCCTCCAGCCACGTGGGGAGTGGTGGGTTCCACTCCTCGCGGCGGCATAGCTCGATAGTGGCCGCGAGCGCGAATGCGTCGGCGCCGGGCGACGTATCGGCAATTCGGGCGATGATCGGAATGGCAGCGTAGGATGCCTCGCCCACATCGTTCTGATGGTGCAGTTCCTCCCATAACTCCTTCCACGAGCCTATCCCGGCTTCGACCGCGGCCAAGGCGGGACGGGGGTCGTAAGGGGCGCGGTAGCCGCCTTTCAGCTCGCTCCACGGAATATCTGCGTCACGCATCTTTGCCCTCGCGTTGAACCATGAACGGCTCCGGCGATTGTGTCACCTGTGCAAGACAGCTAGAGCCCCCGAAATGACTTCGCTCGAAAAGCCCGACCTCGTCACCACGAACGTCGGCTACCGCCTGCCGAGCGTGCACCCGGAAGGGCGCAAGTTCGTGGTCGCCGCCGCCGCGGTCGCGTTGCTCTTCATGTTCATCGTCCATTGGCAATGGCTGGGCTGGATCCTGATCGGAATCACCCTCTGGACCGCCGCCTTCTTCCGCGACCCGATCCGGACGACGCCGAAGGGGGAGGGGCTGGTCATCGCCCCCGCCGACGGCCTCATCACGATGATCGCCGCCGTGCCGCCGCCCAAGGAGCTGGCGGGCGAGGACGGGCTCGGCGAGGGGCCGGTCACCCGCGTCTCGATCTTCATGTCGGTGTTCGACGTCCACATCAACCGCGCCCCGATCGCCGGCGAGATCAAGCGGGTGGTCTATATCGCCGGAAAGTTCCTCAATGCCGATCTCGACAAGGCCAGCGAAGACAATGAACGGCAACACTTTCTGGTCGAAGGCGCGAACGGCGTCCGCTTGGGCTTCACCCAGATCGCCGGCCTCGTCGCGCGTCGCATCGTGCCCTGGGTCAAGGCGGGGGACCATGTCACCGCCGGCCAGCGCGTGGGGCTGATCCGCTTCGGCAGCCGCGTCGACGTCTATCTTCCCGCCGGCACCTCGTCGCGGGTGCTGCTCGGCCAGCGTGCCATCGCCGGCGAGACGGTGATCGCGAAGATTGGCGAATCGGAAGCGCTGGAGGGTGTCGCCCAGTGAGGCGCCCCCAGTGAGATCGGCGGCGTGAGACCGCCCCGGCGGGAGCGCCGCGGCATTCCGCTGCGCGCCGTGGTTCCCAATGCGGTGACGGCGCTGGCGCTCTGCTCGGGCCTCACCGCGATCCGCTTCGCCATCGCCGCCGAATGGGACAAGGCGCTGGCCGCGATCATGGTCGCCGCGGTGCTTGACGGCATGGACGGCCGCATCGCGCGGATGCTGAACGGGGCGAGCCGCTTCGGCGCCGAGCTCGATTCGCTCTCGGACGTGGTCGCCTTCGGAGTCTCGCCGGCCATCGTCCTCCACCTCTGGGCGCTGCGTTTCTGGCCGCGTTTCGGCTGGCTGTTCGCGCTCGCTTATGCGGTCTGCACGGCGCTCCGCCTCGCCCGCTTCAACGCGAGTCTCGACACGCTCGAGCAGCCGCGCAAATCCGCCGGCTTCCTGACCGGCGTGCCGGCGCCGGCGGGGGCGGGGCTGCTGCTGTTGCCGATGTTCCTTTGGCTGGCGAGCGGCCGCGAGTGGGCGTGGCTAAGCGATCGGGTGGTGGTCGCGCCTTGGGCGGCGCTCTGCGCTTTCCTGATGATCTCGACCGTCGCCACCTTCTCCTGGACGTCCTTCCGCCTAAGGAGCCATGTCCGGCTGTGGGTTCTCGTCCTGGTCGCGATCGTGGGCGGCGCGTTGCTGGTCGCGCCCTGGGAAACGCTGAGCGTGGTGATCCTGCTTTACGCCGTGTCGATTCCGTTCGGGGTGGCGAGCTACGCCAGGGTCAGAAGGCAGCGCGCCTTGGCTGCGGTGCAAAATCCCGAGCCCTCGGCCGCGCCGCCTGCGGCCTGAACCCGCCGACGCCGTTCCACTCGCCCTTCAGCGCGAGCAGGATCTCGGCCCAATAGGCGCGGACCGTCATGTGGATGGTCACCGCCGCCGCGAGCAGCGCGCCGATGAAGAAGAGCGAAGCAGCCAGATGATTCACAGCTTATCCCCTTGATTATCCACAGCCTGCAGAACGTTCCGGCGGCGGCTTTCGATCCATAAGTGTCAGTGCCGTAATGATGTTCATGTTTTGTTCCTATGTCAAGCGCCGGCCGTTATTGGTAGTGGGTCACTTTGAAACCTGGTCCCGCTTCTTGTACGGTCCCCGCGTTGTGGGGAGGCGCGATTCGGCCTTCTCGATCAGCGCGACGATATCGCTGATTTCCCAAAGCCGATCCGCCACGCCAGCGGCCATCGCCGGGCTGACGCGCAACGTCTGATGGATGCGGACGAAGTTGTAATACATCATGTGAAGCGCGACCGCGTACAGATGGTTTTCGACCTTCTTTGAGAAGGCGTTCGTAAGGCGGGTGAACCGACGCATGTGCATCCGCATCGTGAGATTGGACCGCTCGGCAAAGCTGGTCGAGACAGCGGCATCGTCAGGGTTGCCGGTGATGCGAGTGCGCTTCGCGCCAGTGCAGACGCCGGGGCTGTAGCGGCCTTTGAAACTCTCAGGCACGGTCCCGTACATCTTGATCAGCATGGCGTAATCGACATCGTCGCCGAACTCGCGCTCGACCGCTTCAAGATACGCCTTATGACCGTCGCTGGTGAGCTGGACGCGGCTCCGGAGACGGGAGCGCAGATCACGGATGAAGACGCGGGCATAGTAAGCATCGCGGCCCCCGACGAGATAAGACACGATCATCTTGCTGTCGGCATCGATCGCGGTCCAAGTCCAAGTGTCGCCAGCCTTCTCAGGAGCCGCCTTCGCCGTCGCTACCGAGCGTTGCTTGGCATAGGTGAAGCTCCAGATTTCATCGACCTGGATGCGCTTGGCATCGACCTTGCGGACGTACTGGTCATGGAAGGCGAGGCAGGATTTGCCAGCATCGACCAGCAGCTTCGTCACTGTGTTCTTACTGGCGCCGGTAAGGCGGGTGACGGCGCGGATGCTCATCCCTTCGCAAAGCAGATGAAGGATGCGGGCGCGATCAGCGGGGGCGAGCTTTCTCATGTCCATTTTTATATGGACCTTTATGCATAGCGTCAAGGATAAAGGGTCATTCTACGAGTCGAAGATGGCCCTTTTTGGAACTGCTCCACACCGGCCCAGCGACTGCGCTTAGGCCGATAGTCACTAGCCCCCACACAAGCTTTTCAACCTCTTCCGTCGGGATACTAAGATCGCGTGATATGGCATGAACGCCGTCGCCGGTGCTCCGGAGGGATGCCATGATCTTCTCCCAGACCATTGATTTCTCAGGCGGGTAGTCGTTTGGCTCCTTCGTCCTATAGCCGCGCTGGCTGATCTCGATGCAGAGGCTACGATAGCCCCAATCGCTGACCATCCCCGTATCTTTCAGTCGGCGAGCAATAGCGCCAACCGACACCATCCATTTTTTCTTCAGCTTAATGAGGTCGGTGACCGTCTCGAAGCCGGTGGACGCCGCCTTCACGGCATCCGAGGGCATAAGAAATGCTGCCGCAAACATATCTGCTTGCCGCTCCGCCTCAGGCCCCGAAGGCGCTCCGCGACGATGAAGGACCAAATGGCCTAGCTCGTGGCCGATATCGAAGCGCCTATGAGCAGAACTCTTTAAGCGATTGCTGAATATAAATGGCGTCCCATCCTTCCAGATCGAAAAAGCATCAATTTCCTTGGCATTTTCAAATAATGAGTAAACGCGAACACCCTTCGATTCAACCAAATGAACCATGTTCCTGATCGAGTATTGGCCCAAAGCCCATTCACTTCGGAGGATCCGTGCGGCCACCTCAGGGTCTTCACCGGAGAGATCAGGAACGTCAGGGAGCGGCAGCTGGAATCGTTGGTCGATCCACTTATTGATCTCGTAGGCGAATGATCCCGCCGCTAACGCGGAGTGTTTTTGTGCTGCGGTCATGCGCTTCATTGATCGAAAGCTGACGCCGCGCTCTTCAAACTCTTCCAGAGATTCGCCCCAAAAAAAGGCGACTGGAAACCTGAGAACTTCAGCAAGCCGCGCGCACGTCTCATCGCTTGGCGGGTATTCTCCCGCCTCATAGGCACTGAGCGCTCGCGGCGTCACGTTCACCGCCTTCGCGAGGGCGATCTTCGTCAAGCCCTTTCGCCGACGAGCGAGAGCCAATTTATCCCCATTGAACATATACGCTACCGGATTCGACGAACCGGAACGTCCAAGTCGGGCGTGAAGCCGTCGTCGAATTTGCCATCCTTGCTGATCGGGGGCGTGTCGAGATCGATGATGGGCAGCACATTGCGCTCGTGCCAATCGGTGATCTTGCCGCGCTCGATCTCAGCCGGCGACGACAGCTCCACGAAGATTTGGCGCTCGGAGAAATTCAGCAACAGCCAAAACGCCATGTAGCCCGCCACACCCCCCGCCTGAACTTCATCGTCCGACACAGCCTCGATGAAGTCAAAGGCAGGCTGGCGCTTCACAGCGGCCTCGGTTTTCATTCCCTTCGGCGTCTTCGTGCTCGGCTCTTTGCCATAGGGGCGACCACAATTCTCATCACCCGTGGCAACGACGATATAGATATTCAGCTTGTCGTTGATCGTCATGGAAAAGTTGCCAGGGTCGGCATAGCGCCAGCCCTTAGGCAAACAGGTGTCGCGAAGCTGGAACACGGCTGTCGCCCAGCCCGCCGTCCCGGGATAGGTAGGCGGATGGAGAGGGGAGCAATTCATGCGTGCGCGATAAGCCTCCCGCGCCACGGCATTAATCTCATCAATCGACAGGCCCAGTTCCCTCAGGCGCTGCTCGACTTCCCAATCCTTGCTTCTCAAAATCGCTGTCATGGCCTACTTCCGGTTTTGCTCCCTCATTTGTGGACGCAAAACCGGAAGCCGTCTAGTCCTTTTTTTCCCACCGCCGCGCCGCCGCTTTCTTCGCGATCTCCGCTCGGCGTTCCGGCGTCAGGCTCGCGGCGCGGCTCGCGCCGCCCTTCCGCCCCATCTCGGCTGCAGCTTCGTTCTTGGGCAGCGGCGCTGCCTCAGTTTGAGTGCCGGTAGCAATGTCGGTAATCAGCTTCGCCAGCTGGTTAGGGTCGCGGGGCCGCTTCGGTGTCTTTGCCATGCGCTGATTATGGCACCCCTCCGTCAAGCATTCCAGTCAGCGTCAAGGGCGCCTATTTTCAAAGTGACCCACTACCCCGTTATTATATACACCGTGCCCAAGCGGTCGGCGGGGTGGCCTGTGTGATAGCTACCCGTATTGGAGGGGTGCTCATGAAGCGAACCGTTGTTCTAGTCGTGGGCGTTGCCGCAATCATAGCGGCTCTCACCGCTGCCTTCCTCGTGGACTGGGACCCGGAGCGTTCTAGGCGCGAAGCCTTCATCTACCATTGTAACGAAGAGGGTGCCGGCGGCACGTTCACATCGCGAGAGTATTGCGAGGAGCTTTATGCCCGGAACAAGAAGGGCGGGGCCGTTCAAAATTCAAACTGAGAGACTAGCCAAGCGGCCGGTGGCGTGGAGGCGGAACTGGTGCCAAAGGGGCTCCCGCAACCGACGATTCCGATGGAGGGACGAAAGATGAAACCACGCCCGATGCTGGCTGCGCTCACCCTCTGCTTCATCGTCTCCGCGGCCGCCGGGGCCCAGCCGGCCGGGCAGGGGATTCCGAACGACATTCCGGCCAATTGGGAGATGCCGCGAACCGGCTACGATTACGACCAGCGCGAGGTGATGATCCCGATGCGCGACGGCGTCCGGCTGCACACGGTGATCGTCATCCCGAGGAACGCTCGCGGCCTGCCGATGCTGCTGGAGCGGACGCCCTACAATGCCGACAGCTTCGTCGACGGCAACGTGCCGCACCTGCGCGACGCGGTGCGGCCGGCGAACCGCGAGTTCGCCGATGACGGCTACATCCTCGTCTACCAGGACGTGCGCGGGAAATACGGCTCGGAAGGGCCCTACGAGATGACGCGGCCGCCGCGGGGCCCGCTCAACGCGAGCAGCACCGACGACACGACCGATGCCTGGGATACCGTCGACTGGCTGGTGAAGAACGTGCCGCAGTCGAACGGGCGGGTCGGCATGATCGGCTCCTCCTATGACGGCTGGACCGTGGTCATGGCGTTGCTCGGGCCGCATCCGGCGCTGAAGGTGGCGGCGCCGGAGAGTCCGATGGTCGACGGCTGGATGGGCGACGACTGGTTCCACTACGGCGCTTTCCGCCAGGTCAATCTCGACTATTTCACCGAGCAGTCGAGCAAGAAGGGCAGGGGTGAGGCCGTGCCCCGGCCGGGCTATGACGATTACCAGAATTTCCTCGACGTCGGATCGGCCGGTGCCTGGGCCGAGGAAAACGGCTTCCGGCAGCTCCCCTGGTGGAACACGCTCTCCGCGCACCCGGCCTATGATAAATTCTGGCAGGACCAGGCGTTGGACAAGCTGGTCGTGGCGAAGCCGTCGAGCGTGCCGACGATGTGGCTACAGGGCCTGTGGGACCAAGAGGACATGTACGGCGCCATCCACAGCTGGGAGGCGCTGCGGGCGAAGGGGCTCGCCGCGAACAATCACCTGGTGATGGGCCCCTGGTATCACAGCCAGGTCAACCGCGCCGCCGAGACCCTCGGGCCGCTCAAGTGGCGCGGCGACACCGCCGCCGATTTCCGCGGCGATGTGCTGGTGCCCTTCTTCGACCAATATCTGAAGGACCGCACGCCCGCCGAGCCGACGCCGCCGGTTTTGATTTACAATCCCGCCGAGAACCATTGGGACCGCTTCGCCGACTGGCCGGGCGTGGCGGCGGACGCGCTCACGCCTTTCTATCTCCAGTCGGCGGGCGGGCTCGCGACGGCGAGGCCGGCCGGGGGCGGGGACAGCTACGTGTCGGATCCCGCCAGGCCGGTGCCGTTCGAGCCGAAGCCGGGCCTCATGGGCGACCGCGCGGCCTGGACGACCTGGCTGGTCCAGGACCAGCGCTTCGCCGCCACGCGTCCGGACGTGCTCAGCTACGAGACGCCGGTGCTCGACCGGCCGCTCCGGCTGGAGGGCGCACCGATCGCCGATCTGTTCGTGCGGACGACCGGCACGGATGCCGATTTCGTCGTGAAAATCATCGACGTCTATCCGGCCAGCTATGCCGAGCAGCCCGAAATGGGCGGCTATCAGCTGCCGATCAGCCTCGACATCTTCCGCGGCCGCTACCGCCGCTCGTTCGAGCATCCGGAGCCGATCCCCGCCGGAAGGGTGCAGGAGTACAAATTCCGCCTGCCGACGGTGAACTATACGGTGAAGCCGGGGCACCGGCTGATGGTGCAGATCCAGTCGACGCTCTTCCCGCTTTACGACCGCAACCCGCAGACCTACGTGCCGAACATCTTCTTCGCCAAGCCCGGCGATTACCGGGCGGCGACGATGACCGTCGAGCACGGCCCGGCAGGCGCGAGCGCCGTGCTGCTGCCGGTGGTCAGTGGGAGCGCTTCCGCCGGCACGCGGTGAAGCTGGCGAAGCATTAGCGGACGGCAGACGCCGTAATGGTTCGCGCAGAGACGCAGAGACGCAGGGAGTCCGCGCCTCATGCCGGCGCGAAGCGCCCGTCCGACGAAGCCTTCAGATTGTGATCGGCTTCGCCGGAATTGATGACGACCTCGGACTCTCCGTGTCTCTGCGTCTCTGCGCGAACCAATCCTCTTACGGCGAAGCCCATAGTCGCCGAGCAACTTGATTTTCCGGGCCGCCGCCCCTAGATGCGCGCCATTCCACATGCAGGGCCATCATACCGGTGGCTGGGCAACCAGCTTCTCGGCCCTGCAGAGGTATAACCGGAAGGAGACAGACTATGGCGTCGCCCGACGTCACCATGCAGCAATTGCTCGAGGCCGGAGCGCATTTCGGCCACCAGACCCACCGCTGGAATCCGAAGATGAAGCCGTACATTTTCGGCGAGCGGAACGGCGTCCACATCATCGACCTGTCGCAGACCGTGCCTTTGTTCGCGCGCGCGCTCGACTTCGTCCGCCAGACCGTCGCCGCCGGCGGCAAGGTGCTGTTCGTCGGCACCAAGCGCCAGGCGCAGGACCCGATCGCCGAGGCCGCGCGCCGCTCCGGCCAGCATTACGTCAACCATCGCTGGCTCGGCGGCATGCTGACCAACTGGAAGACCATTTCCGGCTCGATCAAGCGCTTCAAGAGCCTTGAGGAGCAGCTCTCCGGCGACACCGCCGGCCTCACCAAGAAGGAAGTGCTCCAGCTTACCCGCGAGCGCGACAAGTTCGAGCTCTCGCTCGGCGGCATTCGCGACATGGGCGGCCTTCCCGACGTGATGTTCGTGATCGACGCGAACAAGGAAGAGCTGGCGATCAAGGAAGCCAACGTGCTCGGCATCCCGGTCGTCGCGATCCTCGATTCGAACGTCAGCCCGCAGGGCATCGCCTTCCCGGTTCCGGGCAATGACGACGCCAGCCGCGCGATCCGCCTTTATTGCGACGCGATCGCGGACGCGGTGCTCGCCGGCAAGTCGGGCGGCGCGGCCTCGCGCGGCGAGGATGTCGGCGCGATGGCCGAACCGCCAGCCGAAGCGGCTTTGGCGGAAGCCTGAACCTAATCTCCCCTCCCGCGAGCGGGAGGGGACCAAGGGGAGGGGCTGTTCTAGCCACATTCCCTCCCCCAACCCCTCCCGCACGCGGGAGGGGAGCAACATTCGCAAGAGGAACAGAGACATGGCGGAAATCACTGCCGCAACCGTCAAGGAACTGCGCGAGCGCACCGGCGCCGGCATGATGGACTGCAAGAAGGCGCTCGGCGAGGCGCAGGGCGACATGGAAGCCGCGATCGACTGGCTGCGCACCAAGGGCCTCGCCGCCGCCGCCAAGAAGGCCGGCCGCACCGCCGCCGAGGGCCTGGTCGGCGTTGCCGTCGCCGGCACCAAGGGCGCGGTCGTCGAGGTTAACAGCGAGACCGACTTCGTCGCCAAGAACGAGCAGTTCCAGGAGTTCGTCCGCACCGTCGCGCAGCTGGCGCTGAAGACCGGCAGCGACACCGACGCGCTGAAGGCGGCCGCCTGGCCGAGCGGCGGCACGGTCGAGGAAAAGCT
>DATBDY010000023.1:0-335819 GCA_036269695.1 Allosphingosinicella sp.
TCCTTCACCACACGCTCACCAGGGGTCGCCGGGGCGCTTGAGGATTTTGCTCTCATCTCCGTTCCTTCGTCACTGCGATGAGACCAAAATCCTCCTCTACCCGATACCCTCAATCTGTCTCATTCGTGCTGACGCCGGACATCTGACTTAATCCCCGCCTCATCACCGCGAGGATCTGCGGCATTGAGGAGAAAGATGATGAAACAGCAAAAGGCGCTCCTGATCCTGCTGGCGCTGTCGTCGGCATCCCCCGCCATTGCGCAGGCCCAGCCCGCGCCGAAGGCGGACAAGCTTCCCCACGTCGACGTCCGCTACAAAGATCTCGATCTAAGCGCCGCCGCGGGCATGCGCGCCCTTGAATTGGCGCCCAGCGCGCTCGAATCCGGATGAAGGATTTTCATGTCTCTTCCTTTCGCGTTCAAGGACGCCCGAAAGCGACATGGCGCGGACGGAGAGATCCCGATCTTTCGGCCAGTTCGCGCATCCGGCGCTCCTGACTCTTTAACCAAGCGGCGGGATCGGTCGCAGAAACTGACATAATCCTGCATCTAACGTTCAACATTTCTGGACAATAAGGCGGTGCGTCATCACCGTCGGTCGTGAAGCACCGCCGCGTCGGCAGCGCTTCTACCAGGTCGCCCGAGAGGCGGCCGAAACGCTGCGGGAGGAGGCCACGCGCGCTGCGCCGGGGGTCTGCCAGCCGCCGCCCAAGGCGCGGAACAGGTCGACCTGGTCGCGGGCGATCGCCGCATCCTGGTCGGCGAGCGCCGCCTCGGTTTCCGCGAAGGTCCGCTCGGAATCGAGCAAAACGAGCGAGTCGACCTGGCCTTCGCGCTGCTGGGCGCGGATGATGCCGGCCGCGGTCGCGGCGGCGTCGCGGGCGGCCTGCAGCGACGTTCGCTGCTCGAGCGCGCGCCCGTAGGCGGAGAGCGCCGTCTCCGTCTCCTGCAGGGCGCGCAGGATGGTGCCGTCGAACGTGGCGAGCGCCGCCTTCTCGTCCGCCCGCGCCTCGGCGATGCGGGCGCGCGCCGGCGCCGGATTGACGGCCCAGCTGATCAGCGGCCCGAGCAGCCAGGTGAGCGGGCTGGCGCCGAAAATGCCGCCGAAGCTCTGCCCTTGGGAGCCGAACGAACCGCCGAGCGAAATGCGGGGATAGAGGTCGGCGGTCGCGATGCCGATCCGCGCCGTCGAGGCCGCGAGCCGGCGTTCGGCCGCGCGGACGTCCGGCCGGCGGGCGAGCAAAGCGGTGCCGTCGCCGACGGGAAGCGGCTGGGCGAGGCGGAGCGCGGTCGGCCGGTCGCCGGCCGGCTGCGGCAGCTCGGCCGGGGTGCGCCCGGTCAGCGTCGCCAGCCGGAACAGAGCCGATTCCCGCTCCGCCATCAGGCTGGGTATCTCGGCCTGGCGCTGCTCGCGCAGGGTCTCGATCCGGGCTGCGTCGAGCGGCGTCGCCAGGCCGGCCTGCTCGCGCCGGTGCAGCAGGGTGAGCTGGGAATCGAGCAGCGCGACGATGCGGCGGGCGACCGCGATCCGCTCGGCCGCGCCGGCGGCGTCGGCATAGGCGCGGGTGGTGTCGGCGACGACCGCAACCTGGGCGGCGTGGAGGTCCGCCTCGGCGGCGCCAATATCGCCGCGCGCCGCCTCCGTCTGTCGGCCGACACGGCCGAACAGGTCGAGCTCATAGGAGACGTTGAGGCCGACATCGACCTGCCACGCCTCGCGAGGGGCTCCGGGCACGCGCTGGTCGGCGGGAAGACGGCCGTAATTCGGAGAGGCGCTTGCCGCCGCCTGCGGCGCCGCGTCGGCGCGCACCTCGCGCAAAGCCGCCCGCGCCCGCTCGAGATGGGCGACCGCGACGCGGATGTCGGTGTTCGCGGCGAGCGCGTCGGCGACCAGCCGGTCGAGCACGGGATCGTCGTAGAGCCGCCACCAGTCCGCCGGGACCGGCGCCTGCGCGGCGATTCCTGGCGATTGGGTGGAAAGGAAGGGGCCGGACGCCGTCGGCGGGGGGGCGGGCGCGACGTAGTCCGGCCCCGCCGCGCAGGCGGACAAGGCCAGCGCGGCAAGGGCGGAAAGAAAGCGGGCGGAATGGGCCATGAGAGATCTCCTATTCGGCCGGCTGCAGCAGGGCCGGTGTCGCGGGGCCTGCGCACGGAGGCGCTTCAGGCGCTCGGCGAGGGCGCGGCAGACGACGTAGAAAGTGGGGGTGAAGAGGAGGCCGAAGCCGGTCACGCCGATCATGCCGAACACGACCGCCGTGCCGAGCGCCTGGCGCAGCTCGTGGCCGGCGCCGCTGCCGAACAGCAAGGGCATGGTGCCGAAGATGAAGGCGAAGCTCGTCATCAGGATCGGCCTCAGGCGCGTCCGCGCCGCCCGCACCGCCGCCTCGACCGGCGACAGGCCTTCGTCCTCGCCCTGGCGGGCGAATTCGACAATCAGGATCGCGTTCTTCGCCGCAAGCCCGACCAGGACGATGAGCCCGATCTGCGTCAGGACGTTGTCGTCCTGGCCCATCAAATTGACGCCCGCCATCGCGGCCAGCAGGCACATCGGCACGATCAGGATGATCGAGAGCGGCAGCGTCAGGCTCTCATATTGGGCGGCGAGCACCAGGAAGACGAAGATCACCGCCAGCGCGAAGACGAGCGCCGCCGTCGTCCCGGCCGCTTTCTCCTGGAAGGCGATACCCGTCCATTCGGTACCGAGGCCGCGCGGGAGCGTCTCGGCGGCGAGCTTGTCCATCGCGTCGAGCGACTGGCCCGAGGAGAAGCCGGGCGCCGTGTCACCGTCCACCTCGACCGCGGGATAGAGATTGTAGCGGACGACGCGATAGGGTCCGGTCTTGTCGCGGAAGGTCGCGACCGAGCCGATCGGCACCATCGCCCCCGAGGACGAGCGCGCGCGCAAGCTGGCGATGTCGGCGGTGCTGGCGCGGAACGGTGCGTCGGCCTGCGCGGTGACGCGATAGGTGCGGCCGAGCAGGTTGAAGTCATTGACGAAGACGGAACCGAGATAGACCTGGAGCGCCTCGAACACGCTGTCCGGCGAGACGCCGAGCAGCTGCGCCTTGGCCCGATCGATGTCGGCGAAGACCCGCGGCGTGCTCGTGTCGAACAGGGTGAAGACCTGCCTGAGCCCCGGCTCGTGGTTGGCGCGGCCGATCAGGCCGTAGGCGGCGCCCTGCAGCGCCTGGTAGGAATGGCCGCCGGCGCGATCCTCGACGATCATCCGGTAGCCGCCGGCCGAACCGATCCCCTGCACGGCGGGCGGCGGCAGCACGATCAGCCGCGCCTCGTCGATGTCGGCGGTGCGCTTGCGCGCCTCGTCGAGGATCTGCGGGAAGGTGATGCCGAGCTTGCGGCGTTGCTCGAACGAGTCGAGCACGACATAGGCGGCGGCGGCGTTCGGCGCGAGCGTCTGCGAGGCGCCGTCGAAGCCGGCGAGCATCACGCTCCCCTTGACGCCCGGGATCTGCTGGAGACGCCCCGCGACCGTGCGAAGCACCGCGTCGGTGCGGTCGAGCGAGGCGCCGGGCGGGAGCTGGACGACGGTGAGCAGATAGCCCTGGTCCTGCTGCGGGATGAAGCCGCTCGGCGTGATCCAGAACAGGCCGGCGGTGGCGAGGATCAAAGCGGCATAGGCCGCGAACATCGTCTTCGGCCGCCGCACCAGCCGCGCGCTCAAGGCGGCATAGGCGTCGCTGAGCCACGCGAAACCGCGGTTGAACCGGTCGCCCGCCGCAAGGATCAGGCGGCGGAAGCGCCCGGCTTCGCCCTCTGGCTCCTTGTGGCCGAGCAGCAGGACGGCGAGCGCGGGCGAGAGGGTTAGCGAGACGAGCAGCGAGATTGCGGTCGCCGCCGAGATCGTCACCGCGAACTGATGGTAGAAGGCGCCGGCGAGGCCGTCGAGGAAGAGGGTCGGCAGGAAGACGGCGCAGAGGACGAGCGCGATCGCGACCAAAGCGGCCGAGACCTCGTCCATCGACAGCCGCGCGGCGTCGAGGGCGGAAAGGCCGCGGGCGAGGTTGCGCTCGACATTCTCGACCACGACGATGGCGTCGTCGACGACGATGCCGATGGCGAGGACCAGCCCGAACAGCGACAAATTGTTGAGCGAATAGCCGACCATCTCCAGCACCGCGAAGGTGCCGATCAGGGAGACCGGGATGGCGACCACCGGGATCACCGCCGCCCGCCACTTCTGCAGGAAGACGACCACGACGATGACGACGAGCAGGACCGCCTCGATCAGCGTTTCGCGCACCGCCGAGATCGACTGGGCGATGAACTCGGTCGGATTGTAGAGGATTCGATATTCGAGGCCCTGTGGGAAGCTGGAGGCCATCCTCTTCATCTCGTCCTCGACCGCCCGCGCCGTGGTCAGCGCGTTCGAGCCGGGCCGCTGGGTGACGGCGAGGATCACCGTCGGCTGGTTCGAGACATAGGTCTTGGACGCATAATCGGCCGCGCCGAGCTCGACCCGGCCGACGTCCGAGACCCGCACCTGCCGCCCGTCGGCATCGGTGCGGATGACGACGTTGGCGAATTGCGCGGGGTCGGCGAGCCGCCCCTGCGTTTCGACATTGACCTGAAAGGCGCTGCCCGTCGCATAAGGCGGCTGGCCGAGCGTGCCGGCGGCGACCTGGACGTTCTGCGCCCGCAAGGCCGCGACGATGTCGCCGGCGCTGAGGCCCAAAGCCGCCGCGCGGCCGGGATCGATCCACACCCGCATCGCATAATCGCGGTTGCCGAACAGGCGGACGTCGCCGACGCCGTCGATGCGGGCAAGCCGGTCGCGCACCTGGGTCAGCGCGTAATTGGAGAGATAGGCCTGGTCGAGCGAACGGTCGGGCGAGACCAGATTGACGATCAGGAGGAAGTTCGACGACGTCTTCTTGGTGACGACGCCGAGCCGCTGCACGTCGGCCGGCAGGCGCGGCACCGCGATCGCGACCCGGTTCTGGACGAGCACCTGCGCCGCGTCGAGGTCGGTTCCGGGCTTGAAGGTGGCGGTGATCGTGACCGCACCGTCGCCGGTCGACTGCGACGAGATGTAGAGCATGTTGTCGACGCCGTTGATCTCCTGCTCGATCGGCGCCGCGACGGTGTCGGCCACGGTCTCGGCGGACGCGCCGGGATAGGTGGCCGTGACCGTCACCGTTGGCGGCACGATCTCCGGATATTGGGCGACCGGCAGAGCGAGATAGGCGATGCCGCCGATCAGCATGATCAGCACGGCGATGGCGGCGGCGAAGATCGGCCGCGTCAGGAAGAATCGGGACAGGCGCATGATGTTTTCCCCTTGTCCTGGCTCAGCGGGCCAGGGTGGCTTCGGCGCTCGGCGGCAGGTCGACGCCGGGAGCCGCGGCCGGCGTTTCCGGCGCGATGCGGCCGGAATGCGCGACGACCTTGCTCCCCGGCATGGCGGACTGGATGCCGGCGACGACGATGCGGTCGGCGGGGGTGAGGCCGGAGCGGACCACCCGTAGGCCATCGACGACGGGCCCGAGCTCGACCGGCTTCGCCGTCACGACGCCGTCGCGACCGACGGTGAGCACGATCTTGCGCGCCTGGTCGGTGCCGATCGCGGCGTCCGGAACGAGCAAAGCGGTGGACGTCCCGCCGGTCGACAGACGCATGTTGCCGAACATCCCCGGGGTCAGGAAGCGGCCGGCATTGGCGACGATCGCGCGGGCGCGGATCGTGCCGGAATGCGCGTCGAGGCCGTTGTCGGTGAAATCGAGGCGGCCGTGCCAGCGATAATCGCCCTCGTCCTGGAGGCGGATCTCGGCCGCCGACGGCGCGGCGCCCGAGGCGGCGGCGCGCTTCATCTTGAGGAACAGGGCTTCGGAGGCGTCGAAGCTGAAATAGATCGGGTCGACCGCGTTGATGACGGTCAGCAAGGTTCCCGATCCGCTTTCGCTCGCACTGACGAGATTGCCGGAATCGACCCGGCGATTGGAGATGCGGCCGGCGATCGGCGCGCGCACCTGCGTGAATTCGAGGTCGAGTGCCCGCTCGCGCACCCGCGCCTCGGCGGCGGCGAGCGCGGCGGCCGTGGCCTCGACCCGCGCCTTCAGCCGCTCGGCCTCGCTGCGCGAGATCGCATTGTCGGGAAGCAGGCGCTGCGCGCGATCGTAATCGGAACGGGCGAGCGCGAGGTCGCTCCTCGCGCCGGCGAGATTGGCGCGGGCCTCGGCGAGCGCCGCCGCGAACGGCCGCGGGTCGATGGTGAAGAGGAGCTGTCCCTGCCGCACGAAGGCGCCGTCGGCGAAATGGACGCCGACGACCTGGCCCGAGATTCGCGGGCGGATCTCGACGGTCCGGCTCGGCTCGAACCGGCCGATGAAATCGTCCCATTCGGCGACCGGACGGACCAGCGGCGCCGCCACCATCACGACGGGAGTCGGCGGGGCGGGCGGCGCGGCATGGTTGCGGGTCGCCAGGCCGAGCCCTGCCAGCCCGACCGCGATGGCGGAGAAGGCGATGAGCGGCCGGCGGAGGCGGGCGCGGCGGACTCGGGCGGCCGGTTCCGCGACGTCGATTGTCGAGATCATGTTCATGCGAAGAAGCTCCCCTTGCGCGCGGCGGCTCAGGCGTGCCGCCCATGTGGATGGGCGGTGATTGCGGAGATGGAGACGACCCAGGTCGCCAGAAGGATGGTGACGATGAGGGCGCCGGCGGAATCGTCGAACTGGGCCGCGAGCCAGCGGTAGAGCGAAGCCGCGGCGACGAGGACGAGGGCGACCATGGCCGCCATCGTCCAGGGCACACGCGGGAGGCTGCGCTCGGGCACATAATAAGCGTCAACGAGTGCCCGGATCGCTGTCGCGTGGCGAACCGACAGGCCTGAATCGAGCAGGCGTTCGTCCTCCTCGACCGACATGGCGGAGCTCTCCAGGCGGTAGAGAACAGCGTAGCGGCGCAGCGCTTCCAGCCGCCGATTGCCGAGCGAGACGGGCGGCCGCAGGCCGAAGAAGATGCGCGCCACACGGGTGCGCCAGCGGCTTCCGGCCGCCGACGGACGGCCGTCGCGCAGCGACGTCAGCACGGCGGCGCGCTCTTCGCGGCCGAGGACCACTTCCGGCTCGGCCGTGAGTGCCAGGGCTTCGCCGGGGGCGGAGGGGGCGCCGGAAAGGAGGAATGCGAGCGCCCGCGACTGACGCGGCGCGAGCTCCGCCGCCGGGGCGATGGTGCCGAGATAGGTCATGGCCGCGCGCTCCGCCCGAGGCTGTTCGCAACCGTCGCATATTGGCCGATCGAAAAGCCGGCCTTGAGGAACCGGCGGATCTCGGTCAGCGGAACCGCCTCGCCCATGCGATGGGTGAGGATGGTGATGCGGCGAAGCGCTTCCAGCCGCGGATCCCCACCGGAGTCCCCACGCGAGGAGGGGAAGAGGGAGGCGAAGGCGCGGGCGATGCGCCCGGGCGCCTTCAGGCTGTCGACATCGTCGCGTTCGGCGAGGGCCACGACCGACCATTCGAGCGCCGAGAGGCGGTTCTCGGTGGGCAGGCGCAACAGGGTGGAAACGGATGGGGAAAGGGGAGCGGGCTTGGACATGACATCTCTCGCGGATCTTGAGGACGAACGAACCCGTCGGCCGCCGCGGGAGCGGCCGTGGGCATTCGGCTTACGCGCACTGGATGGCCGATCCCGCCGGGACGCACTCGGCCCTCCGCCGGCTACGGGCCGGCGGTGCTCGGGATCGGAATTCTGGGGGGTAGTGGCCGGTCGCGCGCTAAGGCGTGCGGACGGCGGTGATCACGGTCTTGCGCATCGTCGGACTCCTTGCCGTGGCGCGGGGATTTGTTTCAGTACCGATTGGTATATAAATCGGAATCCACCCGGTCAAGGGATTTCTGTACCGACCGATAAATATATTTTCAACGACCGGGCCAGAGGGAGAGGCTGGTGTCGACCAGCCGGTCGAGCTGCGCGCGCGGAACGCCCGCGCCCGCCTGGACGGCGATGCCCTGGAGAAGGGTGCTGAGATAGGTGGCGAGATCCTCGGCGCTGACGCTGGCGGGAAGGTCGCCTTCGCGCTTCGCCTGCTCGAACCGTTCGATCACTGCCCGCTGGGAGGAGACGCGGCGTGCGATCACCTCCTCGCGGACCGATTCCGCCTCGGTGCCGCAGGCGACGGAGCTGATCACCCTCAGGCAGCCCTTGGGCTCGCAGTCGCTGCACATCGAATCGAGCGCGCCGCGCAGCAATTGCTCCGCGACCTGCCGCGCCGTCGGCGCCTTCAGCGCCTCACGGATGTAGGCGAGCTTCTCGCGCTCGTAGAGGTCGAGCGCTTGGCGGAAGAGCGATTCCTTGTTGCCGAAGGCAGCGTAGAGGCTCGGCCGGGTGATCCCCATCGCTTCGGTGAGGTCGGTCAGCGAAGCGCCCTCATAGCCCTTGCCCCAGAAGACGCGCAAAGCCGCCGCGAGCGCTGCTTCCGTGCAGAATTCGCGGGGACGTCCTTTGACCGGAGCTTGAGCGGCTAATTCCATAACGCTTGGTATATAAAGGATGTGCTCCGAGAAATCCAGCCCTGGAAAGGCGGCCCCCGTCTCTCACAGCCCTCGCACACCGAGGCCTTGGGAAGGAACGACCCAATCAGCCTCCGCAGGATTTGCGGACGATCAGCTCGGTCGGAAGGAAATCGGGTGAAGAATCACGACGGATCGAGCACGCTCGACACCAGCAGCTTGCCGGGCCGAACGCAACAGGGGGCTTCGCAGGCGGCGAGTGCCTAGCGGTAAGGCGGGATGATCAGGTTGAGGACATCGTCCTGGTTCCTGCGCGCCAACTCGGCGGCCTTGCGGCCGAGATTCGGGTCGCGATAGGCTTGGCTTGCGTCGGACAGCAGGTCGAGGTTTTCGACGGTCTCTCCCGGATTGAGCTCGGGATAGGGGAACTGGCTCTCGCGGCCGACATAGGCGGCGATGAAGTCGATCGCCTTGTGCATGCCGCGCCCGTCCGGGCTCTCGAAGCGCCAGAGATCCGATCCGAAGCAGCGGCCGAGGTCGGCAGCGCCGGCCAGCGCCTGGAGCGCGAAGACCGAGTAATGGAGGGCGCGGGTCCGCTTCAGCTCGAGGGGGAGCTTTCCGTCCTGCTCGATCTCACGCGGGATCCGCTCGCGCGCTTCCGCGATGGCCGCCCTCGCAAGGTCGGCCCGCCGCGCGAACAGGGCATATTCCGCGAATTGGTAGAGATACCAGAGGCCGTGATTGTTGGTGGCGGCGTGTTCCGCCTTGCCGTTGG
This sequence comes from Allosphingosinicella sp., assembly GCA_036269695.1. Lineage (GTDB taxonomy): Bacteria > Pseudomonadota > Alphaproteobacteria > Sphingomonadales > Sphingomonadaceae > Allosphingosinicella. Next base: position 9,246 of record DATBDY010000023.1, read on the forward strand.
TGCTCGTCGCCATCCACTGGGTATAGTCGCCGAACCACTTCTCCAGACCCGCTTGCTCCTGCATCCCCAGAGTTGCTGACGGCGCAAGCAGGCCGATGGCCTCGACGACCGGCAGCAGGCGATAGGTGTCGAGCACGCCTTCTGCGCGCCCCGGTGTCCTTCCGGGCACGCCCTGCGCGAAGTTCGCATTCGGGTTCATGCGGGTTGCAGGATCGAGGAACCAGACCCGCAGCAGCGTGGACGCTTTCTGGGCGTACCGCCTGTCTCCCGTGAAATAATAAGCGAGGGCGAGCGACTCGACCGCCGTGCTCATTTGGGTGAGGCGGGTGGTGTCGAAATCCGCGCTGTCCCGCCCCGGATTGATGTGCCCGTCGCGGCGGACATAGGGCCCGTTCGGGTGGTCGGGATCGGGCCACCAATAGGGCCCGATGCTCCAATAATCGTGACGGTCGCCGCTCGGCGGAGCAACTCCCTTGGCGGTCACCGTGTAGGTTCCGCCGTTCAGCGCCGCGTCGGCTCGCGCCAGCAGCGCCCGATAGGCCGGCGCAAGGGCCGGATCGCCGCGGCCGATCCTGGTCTTGACGTCGGCAAGCCAGTCAGGGCGCCACCGCAACGTGCGCCGGCCGCCGAATGCCGCCGCATAGCCATCGGCGCCGTTGCAGGCGGGCGCGCCGGCGGCGTCGTAAGCCGGAATCGCCGGTGCTCCCGCCCTCTCGACCGCGGCTGAAACAGGGTCCGCAAGTGCCGCCAGCGGGGTGGTAACGGCGAGCAAGGCCGTTCCGGCCCGGCACAAAAATTTCCGTTTGAGAATCAAGGGCCAATCTCCAATCGAATCTCGTCCGCGCCCCGCGACAACCCCCTTGACAACCAAATAGACACCGGTGTCAATGGCCGGATCAATGCGACTGTGAACAGACGGCGCACGACAGATTGTTGCGGAGAGGAAGCATGGGTTTGGATCGTTACACCAGTCGTAAGGCGCTGCTGTTGGGGGCCGCGACGCTGCTATGCTCCACGTCCGCGCTGGCGCAGACTGCAGGCACAGCGCCGGCCCAGACGGCCCCGGCAGCCGCCGCTGCCGACCAGGCGCAATCTCCAGGCGCTCCGGCTCCCGCCGACTCCGCGAGTCCCGCCAACGCCGCAGCTCCCGAAATCGTCGTCACCGGGATCCGTGCGACCCAACGCAGCTCCATCCAGGTGAAGCGCGACGCCACCACGATCGTCGACGCGATCAGCGCGAACGAGATCGGCGTGCTTCCCGACAATTCCATTGCCGAGACGCTCGAGCGCGTCGTCGGCGTGTCGGGCGATCGCTTCAAGGGCAGCGCCAGCGAGCTGTCGATCCGCGGCCTCGGCCCCTTCCTCGGTTTCGCGACGATCAACGGCCGCGACATCTCGTCCGGCGGCGGCAACCGCTCGGTCTCCTTCCAGCAATTCCCGTCGGAGCTGACGCGGGGCGTGGTCGTCTACAAGGCCCAGGAAGCCGATCTGGTGGAAGGCGGCGTCGCGGGCGTGGTCAACGTCCTGACCGGCAAGCCGCTCGATTTTCACGGCCGTCATATCGATCTCAATGTGAAGGGCCAATACGATCCCTACGCCGCGCGGTTCAACGACGAGAGCGGCTTCGGCTACCGCGCCTCGGCGTCTTACACCGACCGATTCCAGACCGGCATCGGCGAATTCGGAATCATCCTCGGCTATTTCCGGGCGCACGACCGGGTGCCGGAGGATTTCTACACGACGAGCTCGTCGTGGCGCCCCTGCAATACCCTTGCGACCAAGCCGGCGACCTCGACCACGAATTGCTCGGTCGCGACCAAGGCCAGCTCGACCACGACGCTTTCCGACACGCCTTATTTCATCTCGAACTCCTATAATTACCGCGAGCTGGCGACGAGCGAGAATCGGGAGAGCTTCCTCGGCTCGGTGCAGTGGCGGCCGGCGCGCGACCTCAACATCATCGCCGATTTCGAATCCTCGACCCGCGACGATATCGAGGGCTGGCACGATCTCGTCCTGCTCGACGGCCGACGCGGGATCGGCGCCGCCACGATCGACCCCAATGGCGTGCTGGCGAGCTATAGCGGCAACAGCCGGATCGGCGCGCAGACCCGCTATCGCGACCGCTTCGAACGCTATACCGGCGGCGGCCTCGCCGCCGACTGGACCCCGGGTCAATGGACGGTCCATGCCGATCTTGATGAAAGCCGGTCGCACCGGGTCCAGACCGACCGATCGGCGGCGCTCGGCACCACCGCGTTCATCCCTTATACCGTGACTGCGGACGGACACGACATCCCGGCGCTCACCTTCACCAATTTCGACCCCACCAATGCCGCTGTGTATAACAGCACCACCGCCGCCAACTGGTCCTCGAACACGACCGATTTCGTGGACGATATCAAGGCAGGGACCTTCGACGTCACCCGCCATTTCGAATCCTCCTTCCTCAGCAGCATCAAGGCGGGATTCCGCTACTCCGATCGCCACCATCAAAGCCTGAGCGCCACGGGCGCCTCGCATCCGGTGACCAGCCTGGCGACGATCAACGCGGCGATCGGGACCTGCCAGGCCGGCTTCCAGGAGACGAACTGGGGCTCCGATGCGAAGGGCGGCCCGGCCCAGCCGAGCAGCTGGGCGACCTTCGATCCGCTTTGCCTCTATCGCGCGATGTCGGGCGGCGATGCGGCGACTCCGGTGATCGCCCGCGATCCCGGCAATGTCGACGTCGATGAAAGGACGCTCGCCGGCTATGTGATGGCGAGCTTCGGCTCGCACCTCGGCACTCTGCCGTTCAACGGCAATGTCGGCGTCCGCGTGATCCGCACCAACGAGAAGGTCAACGGCTTCAGCTCCGCTTTGCATGCGACGCAGCTGCCGGACGGCTTCATCACGCTTACCGCCGACGCCGTGAACCTGCAGCCGGTGTCCGCCCGCAATTCCTTCACCGACGTGCTTCCGAGCCTCAACCTCTCCTTCGACGTCAGCCGCGACTTCAAGGTACGCGCGGCGGTCTACAAGGCGCTTGCCCGCCCGAACATGGAGGAAATGAGCGCCGGCCGCACCTTCACCACCTTGTCGGGCGAGGCGACCACCGTGCAGGCTGCCCTGGCCAGCGCCAGCGGCGGCAACCCCCGTTTGGAGCCGCTGACCGCCTGGAACTACGATCTCTCGTTCGAATATTATCCCGACCCGCTGACCATCCTCTCCTTTGCCCCTTATTATAAGGTCCTGCAGGCGGCGTTCACGACGGTCAGCACCCCGGAGACCGTGCTGGTCGACGGCACGCCCTTTGCGGTGAACATCGCGCAACTCGCCAACAGCAACCAGAAAAGCTGGCTGCGCGGCTTCGAGGTCACTGCCCAGCATGCGTTCCGGAACCTGCCGACGCCGCTCAATGGCCTTGGCGCCCAGCTGAACTACAGCTTCGCGCAGACGAACTACAAATTCGCCGATCCGTCCGCGGTCGATCCGGCCCATCCGCTGGCGGATTTCACCGATCCCGCCGGGATTATCGGACTGTCGAAGCATGTCGCGAGCGCGACCGTCTATTGGTCGAACGACCGTTTCGAGCTGCGGGCCACCTATCGTTACCGCTCCGGCTATTTCAAGCCGCTCGAGCCGACCGGCGCGGCCGCGAACCGCTACGTGGACTCGGGCTCGTTCGTCGACGCGTCGCTGCGCTACACGTTCGCCCCGCACGCGGAGCTGCAGCTTCAGGTCGCGAACATCACCAATACGCCGCAGATCTTCTATCGGCCCGTGGTCGGCGAGATCGCCCAGACCGAATATAGCGGCAGGACCATCTTCGCCGGGATTCGCATACGCTATTGACGCCCCTGCGCGGACGGCGGGCTGTGCCGCCGTTCCGCGCGGCGCTACCGGTAGCTGATCGTCCAGCTCAAGGAGACCGGCCGGGACAGGCTGAACGGTCCGGACGCGCATGTCACCAGCGACCTGAATGGACCCGAGGGTGCCCGGTAAGGCGCGGCGTCGACGGGCGCCGCTGCGCACGAGTGGAAGCCCTGTGCCTCGAATCGGCCGACCTCGCCCTCGGCGAAGCGCACCTCGCCTGGTGCGGCTTGTCGTGCGCCCGTCGAGAAGCTGGCGAAGACCAGGTCGAGCGCCTTCACCGCCAGCGGATGCACCGGCGTCAGCACATCGGAACGGGTGATCCGGCCGTGGCTGAACTCGTAACGCGTCGCGACCTGCAGCCTCCCGTCCTGCACCGGCGCCGGCCCGCCCATCCGATCGACCAGATCCTGGCGGTAGGTGAGGATCGTCGTGTCGCCGTGCCGCGTCACGCGCACGTCGCGGAACCAGGCGAGCGGCATGAGCACGGTGCCGTCCTCGAGCGTCACTCGCGGGACCAGTTGCGGCCACGTCGCGTCCGGCGCACCCGACAGCATCCCGGGCGAGAAGGGGATCGGGAAATAGGGGTTGTGCATGTGCTGGGATTCGGCGCCGTTGACCAGCGGCAGGCCGATGACGTGGCTGCCGTCGCGAACCGTCAGCAGGGCACGATCGAACCGCTCCCGTGCAAACCAGGTGAGGGTCGATTTCGGTAGCCGCGCGAGCCAGTCGGCATAGCCCGGATCGGGAGCCCGATCCCTGAAGCCGAGCTCGTTCCACTCCTCGTTCGTATAAATATATTGGCGGGCGAGGCTGAGATTCTCGCCAAGGATGCGGTTCTTCGAACGATAATCGTCGGTTCGCCGTCCCCCGTCCCACATGTTGACGGACCCGGTGGCGGGATCGACCCAGAAGTCCATGTAGCGCGCCGCGATCCGCGCGGAGAAGGCATAGGCCATCGCCTGCTCCCTCGCGTTGAGCAGGCCGAGCTTCGCGGCGGCGGTCATGACTTCGAGAAAGCAGGTCTCCCCATAGGGACCGATGCTGCGCCCGTATTCCCAGCCTTCCCCCCGCATGTTGAAGCGCAGCAGCATGAGGTCGACCGAGCGGCGCAGCGCCTGCTTCACCTCGGGCGGAGCGGGGGTTCCGGTTTCGATCAGCCGCTGGGCAATCTCGCCGATCAGCAGCACCGAATAGCGATCGAAGCGCCCTTCGCCGTCGGTCTCGTCGGCGAAGCCGTAGGCGCCCGAATAACGCCGGTAATGGTCGATCATGCGCGCGAAAAGCTTGTTGCTGCCCGACGCATCCTCCCAGCCGAGAAGCATGCGAAGCCGCGCGATGCTGAAGGCCACGCCGTAATAATTGTTGGGAAGGTCGATCAATGTGAAATCGCGGCGGACGAAAAGCCGCCAGTCGAGCTTGATCCGCAGCTTCGCCAGGGTTTCGGGGCTCACTGCGCGCTCGAGCAGGCCCGCCTGTTTCAGCCGGTAGAGGGCGGAGACGTAATAATAAATGCCCCAGCTGTGGTTCTCGTCGTCCACCGTCATGTCGCTGATGCGCCGGAACCCCGCGACATAGCGTTCGAAATTCGGATCCGAGCGCGGCGTCTCGAGCAGGAGCAAGGCGAGCGCGCCGGCGATCTTGCCGGGCAGGAACTGGTCGTGCGCCTCGAAGACCGGGACCCCATCCAGCCGCATCCCCCGACCTTCGCGCAGCATGCGGTCGAGCAGGTTGCTCATCTGCGGCATCAGCCAGTTCCGGACGGTCACGTCCATCGGCGGGGCGGTTCGGTAGAATGGCCCATGCGGCGAAGCCACTGAGGGAGGCGCCACGGGGGCGGCGGCCGTCGCCGCGGCGGCCGGGGGCGCCAAGGACACTATTGCAACGATTGCCGCCAAGACGGCCCCTCCGTCTCTACCCGCTCGTGCGGTCATCGCCGATTTCCTCACCACGTCATCGGCACGGTAACCGGCGGACAATGCAGGGTAAAGATGCTGCGGCGAGGCTTGCAAGCGATCGCAACTAGCCGTCGTCGTCGGTCTGAACGGCGATCATATCGGCGCCCGCCCCCGTGACCGAGCTTCGCCTTGCGCGGCGGCTGGAGAGGCGATAGGCCTGTAACCGGTTACATGGCTGAAAAGAGGGTGGATTGGACGCGCATAGCGGCGATCTCGATGACGATCTCTGTCAAGGGCGCCGGCGGGTTACGATCCGCGACGTGGCGCGCGCGGCCAATGTTTCGGTTGCCACCGTGTCGAGGGCGCTCAGCGGTAGCGAGACCGTGACTCCCCGCACGCGCAGCCATGTGCTCCAGATTGCCGAGAAGCTCGATTTCGTGCCCCATGCCGGCGCGCAATCGCTGTCGCTGCAGCGCACGGACACGATCGGCGTGGTCCTGCCGGACCTGCACGGCGAGTATTTCTCCGAGCTGATCCGCGGGCTCGACCTCGGCGCCCGCAGCATGCGCCAGAACCTTCTGCTTTCGGCGTCGCATGGCGATATCTCGGAAGCGATCGCTGCCCTGCGCAGCATGCGCAGCCGGGTCGACGGACTGGTCGTCATGGCGCCGTTCGCCGACGGGGAGCTGGTCGGCGACGCCCTCAAGGGGGCCGTGCCGCTCGTCCTCCTGAACAGCGCGAGGAGCGGCTCGCATGCCGCGTTCGCCGTGGACAACCATGCCGGCGCGCTCGCCGTTGCACGGCATCTCCTCGCCGCCGGCCACAAGAAGATAGCCTTCATCGGCGGCCCGCCGGACAATCTCGAATCGCAGGAGCGGCTTCGCGGCTTTCGCGACGCCCATCGCGAGGCCGGGGTGAAGGCGGGGCCAATATTGCGCGGCAATTTCCGCGAGGAGTCGGGCTTCGCGGCGGCGACCCTTCTCCTCCTTCGCGGGGAGCGGCCGGACGCGATCTTCGCCGCGAACGACGCGATGGCGCTCGGTTGCCTCCACGCGCTGAAGAATGCGGGCATCGCCGTTCCCGGCGACGTCGCGCTTGCGGGATTCGACGACATTCCCGTCGCGCGCTTCCTCGATCCGCCGCTGACGACCGCGGGCGTCCCGATCGCCGAGATGGGGCGCGAAGCGGTGGAATATTGCGTCAAACTCGTCCGCGGCGAGCTGACGAAGCCAGTCCACAAGGTGTTCGCGCCGGCGCTCGCCGTGCGCGCGTCCTCGGCCAACAAAAAAGGGGAGGCGGAAAGACCGTCCCCCTCCACAGGGAGAGTAAGCTCATGACCAGAAGCATTTCCGCACGCGCCCTTTTTCGGGCCGCATTGCTCGCCGGCGCACTCGGCCTTTCGGTGCCCGCCGCCGCACAGCTGAGCACGGCGACGATCCGCGGCCATGTCACCAACAAGGAGGTCGCCGCGCCTGGCGCGACGGTCGTTGCCAAGAGCGTCGACACCGGAGCGGTTGCGCATGCGGTCGCCGGGCCCGACGGAACCTATGTCCTGAGCGGTCTCAGCCCGGGCGCGTATGACGTCAGTTTCGCCGCCGCGGGCGGCCAGGCCGTCACCCAGCGCGTCATCGTTTCGGTTGGCCAAACCGCCAGCCTGGACATGGATCTTGCCGCGCCGGCTGAAAGCGCGGCGGAAGCAGGTGCCCCCGCCTCCACGGAGTCCGGAGCTGCCATCGTCGTCACGGGTCGGCGCCTCATCGAGACCCGGACTTCGGAGCAGGCGACCAACGTCACGACGCAGCAGATCGAGAATCTTCCGCAGGGAAGCCGCAATTTCATCGACTTCGCGGAGCTCGCGCCGGGAGTCCGCATCCTGAAGACTGGATTTCCGGTTCAGACGCGCCAGACCTTCGGCGGCGCGGGCGTCGGCCTGGATACGAACGGCGACAGCTTCAATGGCCCGCAGGTCAACGTCTTCATCGACGGCGTCAGCCTGCGCAGCAACGTCCAGCAGGGCGGCATCGTCGGGCAGGACGTCAGCTCCGGCAATCCGTTCTCACAGCTCGCCATTTCCGAGTTCCGGGTGCTCACGTCCAACTACAAGGCGGAATATGAAGACGCCGGAACGTCGATTATCACGGCGGTCACCAAATCCGGCACCAATGAATTCCACGGCGAAGCGTTCGGCCTGTACACGGACCAGAGCCTGACCGAGAACGACTTTTTCACGAAGCAACGCGGTCAGGCCAAGGTGCCGTTCAAGCGCTACCAATATGGCATCGCGCTTGGCGGACCGATCATCAAGGACCGCCTGTTCTTCTTCCTGAATTACGAAGCGAACCACCAGGATCGTACGGCCACGGTGGTGCCCGGTACGCCGCCCGCCGGCCAGGGGTCGCTGATTCCATTCGACCCGCAAAGCCTGGCGGGCACGTTCGCCCAGCCCTTCCGTGAGCATCTCGGATTCGGCAAGCTCACCTATCTGGCAACGGACAACAACACGCTCGAGCTGACCGGCAGCATCCGCAAGGAGACCGATGTCCGCGACGTCGGCGGTCAGAGCGCATTCTCGCGCGGCACGAACGTCAGGAACAACGTCTACACGGCCAAGCTCACCGACCGGTGGAATGGCAACGGCTTCCTGAACGAGGCAACCGTCGATTACCTCAAATCCGATCTTACGTTCGGCGCGCCGAATACGACGGATTTCGGCGAAACCTTCAACGGGGTGATCTCCGTCGGCGGGCGTCCCGACTTCCAGATGGTCCGGCAGCAGGGCCTGACCTTCCGCGACGACTTCAGCCTCACGAACGTCGAGTGGAACGGGCACCATCTGATCAAGGTCGGTGGCAAGCTGTCGTTTCAGAAATACCAGGTGGGCGGAAGCGGGCCCGACGCCAACCCGCAGTTCAGCTTCACGTTCGATCCAAGCCGAAACCTCAACTTCAGCTTCCCAGAGCTGGTCAATTTCGGCGGCGGCAATCCGAACGTGCGCGCCAACACGACGCAGGTCGGCCTGTTCGCCCAGGACGATTGGGAAGTGAACAGACATTTGCTGATCAACGTCGGCGTCCGCTGGGACGTCGACACGAATGCGAAGAACAACAGCTTCGTCACGCCGGCGCGCGCCGTCGCGGCGCTCCAGGCGCTCGCCGCGGATCCCCGCGTCCAGCCGGCGTTCTTCAATATCAACGATTATATTTCCACCGGAAACAGCCGGCATCCCGACTGGAACAACATCGCTCCGCGGATCGGCTTTTCCTACGATCTGAATGGGGATCACCAGACGGTCTTCTACGGCGGCTACGGCCGATTCTACGATCGGACGTTGTTCCGGAGCGCGGCGGAGGAGCAGCTCCTCTCGCAGTTCCAGCACGGCACGCTTCTGTTCTCGCAGGACGGGCTGCCGCGGAACGGGCAGCCGACCATCAAGTTCAATCCTTCCTTCCTGACGCCCGCGGGATTCCAGGCGTTGCTCGCCAGCCTTGCGACCAATCCGCTCGCGCCGGGGACGTCCGAATTGCGCGTGATCCCGAACAATCTGCAAACGCCATACACCGATCAGTTCAGCGTCGGCATTCGGCAGAAATTCGGGATTTTCCAGACGTCGCTGTCATTCAATCACATCATCGGAAAGGACCAGGTCGGCTACGCACCGCTCAACCGCTCGGCGGTCCCCAATCCTGGCAACGGCTTTTTCGATTTCATCCCGCTGATCAATGGCTTTGGAAACGTCGTGGCGGCCTTCAACACGCGTCAGACGAGATATGACGCCATCTTCGTGACCGTCGATAAGCCCTATTCGAAAGCCTCGGGTTGGGGCGCCGGTATCGCCTATACGGGCGTGCTGCGGTCGAAAGAGAACGGAAACCCGGGCGGCAACGGCTTCAACTTCGACCGCCCCGACATTGCCGCGACGCCGTTCGTTTCGAACTCCGGCAACGAGAAGCATCATGTCGTGGTGAACTGGATCGTCGACCTTCCGCTCGACTTCCGCTTTTCGGGCCTCGTCACCTATGGTTCGGGCGCGCCGTTCTTCGTCATCGACGCGACGCAAGGTTTTCAGCCCGGCGTGATCGGCCTCTCCTACAGCAGGCATTTGCCCTATTTCCTGCAGGCCGACCTGCGCCTGCAGAAGATCTTCAACCTCGGTCACGGCCGCGAATTCAGCCTCTCGGCGGAGGTCTTCAACCTGTTCAACCGGGCGAACTTCGGCAGTGCGAACAACTTCTTCGGCCCGGGCGATACCATCAATGTCACGCCGAACGGCCTCGCCGGGCCGCCGCGAACCTTCCAGTTCGGGGCGTCGGTCAGGTTCTGATGAATCAGGAGGGCGGCCGTCCGCGGCCGCCCTCTGTTGTCGGCCTACGAAGTGGAGCGATTGACGGTGATCAGCCGGCGTAGCTTCCTCAGCAATGGCGCGTCGGGCCTGGCCGTCGCGAGCGTGGCCGGTGCTGCGCCGGCCCGGCCGCTCGCGGCGGATCCGGGCGCCGGCGAGGCCTTCCTCCACGACGTCCAGCGCCGGACCTTCCGATTCTTCTGGGAGACGACCAATCCGGCCAACGGACTCGCCGCCGACCGCTGGCCGACGAAATCCTTTTCCAGCATCGCGGCGACCGGCTTCGCGCTCACCGCCCTGGCGATCGGTGCCCAGCACGGCTTCGTCGATCGCGGACGGGCAGCCGAGCGGGCGCTTGCGACCCTGCGCTTCTTCGCCGAGGCGCCGCAAGGCGAGGCTCCGGTCGGAATGACGGGCTATCGCGGCTTCTTCTACCATTTCCTCGACCAGACCACCGGGATGCGTTTCGGCCGGACGGAATTGTCGACCATCGACACCGCGCTGCTGCTCGCCGGAGCGCTGGCCGCCAAACATTATTTCGACCGCCCCCGGGAAAGGGCGATCGGTGAGCTCGCGGATCGTCTGGTCGGCCGCGTCGACTGGTCCTGGGCGATGCCCCGGCGGCCGCTGATCGCGATGGGCTGGCACCCCGAAGCCGGCTTCATACCGCGAGACTGGACGGCGTATAACGAGGCGATGCTCATCTACATCCTGGCGCTGGGGGCGGCGCGGGATCCTGCCCCGCCCGCGAGCTGGGCCGGCTGGCTCGCCACGGCGCCGTCGGCCTGGCGCGCGGCCGAGGGAATTCCCCACCTCGCCTTCCCGCCGCTGTTCGGCCATCAATACAGCCATGTCTGGATCGACTTTCGGGATATCCGCGATTCCTTCTGCCGCGCGCACGACATCGACTATTTCGAGAACAGCCGCCGCGCCGTTCGCGCTCAGCATGCCTATGCGATCCGCAATCCGATGGGGTGGAAAGGCTATGGCCCGCTGCAATGGGGCCTCACCGCCTGCGACGGCCCGGCCGACGTGACGCTCGGATCGGGCGCGGATCGGCGTCAGTTCCGTTCCTATGCCGCGCGCGGCCCGGGCGAGTATGACGACGGCACCCTCTCGCCGACGGCGGTGGGGGGCTCCGTTCCGTTCGCGCCCGGTCTCTGCATTGCGACCCTCGAGGCCATGGCGCGGCGCCACGGCTCCGCTCTGTACGACGGCTACGGCTTCGCCGATGCCTTCAATCCGAGCTTCGACGACCCGAACGTGCCGACGCGGCAAGGACGCGTCATTCCCGGTCGCGGCTGGTACGATCGGGACCGGCTCGGCATCGACCAGGGCCCGATCCTCGCGATGATCGAGAATTACCGGAGCGGCCTCGTCTGGAAGCTGATGCGGGACGAGCCGGTGATCCGCCGCGGCCTTGCCCGTGCCGGATTCACGGGAGGCTGGCTCGAATGACGTGGATGACCTTGGCGCCGTGGGAGCGGAAATCATGCCGATGAACGATTTTCACCTGTCCCGAAGGCGCCTGATCGGCGGGGCCGCCGCGCTCGCCCTCGGCTCCCGCGCGGCGGTCGGATTCGCGCTTGGTCCGGCGCGGCAGGAGGCGCCCGCTCGCGTCGAGCAGTTGATCGCGCGGATGACCAACGAGGAGAAAGCGGGTCAGCTGACGTTGATGGCCTCCGCCCAGGGCGGGGCGGCGGCGAGCGCCCTCAACCCGCCGAACCGCAACGATGTGGAGCAGCAGCTCGCGGCGGCGCGGGCGGGCCAGCTCACCGGCATCTTCAACGGCGCGGGGAGCGATTGGCACCAGCGCCTGCAGACGGCTGCGATAGAGAGCCGTCTGAAGATCCCGCTCCTGTTCGCAGCGGATGTGATCCATGGTTTTCGAACGGTCTTCCCGGTGCCCCTCGGCGAAGCGGCGAGCTTCGAGCCCGATCTCGCCGAACGAACCGCGCGGGCGGCGGCGATCGAAGCGTCGGCGGCGGGCATCGCCTGGACCTTCGCGCCGATGGTCGACATCGCCCGCGACGCCCGCTGGGGCCGCGGCGTCGAAGGGGCGGGGGAGGACATCCTCGTCGGCCGCCGTTTCGCCGCGGCGCGGGTCAAGGGCTTCCAGGGAGAGGGGCTGGACCGCGACGACAGCGTGCTGGCCTGCGCCAAGCATTTCGCGGCGTACGGCGCGGCCGAGGCGGGCCTCGACTATAACAGCGTCGACGTTTCGGAGCGGACGCTCCGCGAAGTCTATTTTCCGCCGTTCCAGGCCGCGATCGACGCGGGCGCGGGATCGGTCATGGCCGCGTTCAACGACCTCTCCGGGATTCCGGCGACGGCCAATCACTGGCTCCTGTCCGACGTGCTCCGCGGTGAGTGGGGCTTTCGCGGCCTCGTCGTCTCCGATTACACCGCCGACGAGGAGCTCATCGCCCATGGCTACGCGGCCGACGAGCGTGAGGCTGCGCGGCTCGCCTTCTTGGCGGGCGTCGACATGAGCATGCAGAGCGGGCTCTACCTGAAACACCTCCCCGGGCTGGTCGCCGACGGCTCGGTCCCGCAGTCGCGGCTGGACGAGGCGGTCCGGCGGGTGCTGGTGCTGAAGGCGAAGCTTGGCCTGCTCGACAATCCCTTCGGCCGCATCGTTCGCGGACGCGAAGCGCAGCGGGTCCGCGCCGCGGGAGCACTTGCCCTCGCCCGCGAAGCGGCGCGCCGGTCGATCGTCCTTCTGAAGAATGAAGGGCCGCTGCTGCCGCTCCCGCGATCGGGCCGGCGGATCGCCCTGATCGGGCCGTTCGGCGCGGGGCAGCACGACCTCATCGGCCCCTGGAACGTCTATGGCGACGACCAGCAGGCGGTGGACCTGGCGACCGGGCTGCGCCGCGCGCTTGCCGATCCGGGCCTTCTCGCAATCGTGCCCGGGTCCGGCGTCGAGGAGCCGATCGCAGGCGGTATCGAGGCTGCCGTCGCCGCGGCGCGGGGCGCCGACATCGTCATCCTGGCGATCGGAGAGGGCGCGCACATGTCCGGCGAGGCGCAGTCGCGCACGGAGGTGATCGTGCCGAGGCCCCAGCAGCAGCTCGCCGACGCCGTCGCGGCCGTCGGCAAGCCGACGCTCGTCATCCTCAAGAACGGCAGGGCGCTGGCGCTCGAGGGCGGCGTCCTCGCCGCCGATGCGATCCTGGTCAGCTGGTTCCTCGGCTCGGAAACCGGCCCGGCGCTCGCCGACATCATCTTCGGCGACCATGGTCCGTCCGCGCGGCTGCCGGTCAGCTTCCCGATCGAATCCGGCCAGGAACCCTATCATTACGACCATCGGTCGACCGGCAGGCCCAACCCGCCGGGGCCGCCCGAAGAATATAAGGCCCATTATCGCACCGCGGCCAACGAGGCACGTTTCCCGTTCGGCCACGGGCTCACCTACGGACGGATCGTCTATGCCGATCTGCGTCTCGGCAGCGATCGCCTTCGCTCCGGCGCGCCGCTCGCAATCTCGGTGACGGTCCGCAACGAAGGCAGCCGGCCGGCCGAGGAGGTTGTCCAGCTTTATACCCATGAGCGGGCGGCGAGCATCACGCGGCCGGTCCGGCAGCTCAAGGATTTTAGGAAGGTGGCGATCCCGGCCGGCGGGTCGGTCACCGTCCATTTCTCGCTGCGCGCCGAGGATCTGAGGTTCGTCGGCCCCGCGAACAGATGGAGCGTCGAGCCGGGGAGCTTCGACCTCTGGGTCGGCCCCTCGGCCGCGGAGGGCCTTGCCGGGCGGTTCGAGCTGCTCGCCTGATCAGCCGCCCCGCTCGGGGCGAAGCGGATTGAAGGCCATGGCGGCCGCCGAGACCGCTAAGGCGGCCAACGGAAAGAGCGACATGGCCGCCCTGAGGCTGAGGAGTGTGCCTGCGCTCTGCACCGCGTTCGCCTTGTATCCGGAAAAGGCCAGGAGCGCGCCGACCAGGGCGGCCGCGATGCCCAGCCCGATCTTCTGGAGCAGCGCCGCGAGTCCGAACATGAGCGCCTGCGCGTCCGCGGGCGCCTCCGAGCGGTGCTCGATGGCATCGGGGAGCATCGCCCAGAAGCCGAAGCTGAATCCCGACACCGACGCCTGGAAGAGCGCCAGGAACATATCCATGCGGGTCGCCGTCCTCGGGCTCGTCGTCATGAAGAGGGCGAGGGCCGCGGCGGCCGTCGCCACGCTGGCGAACCATTGCGCGCGCGCGCCCCATCGCACCGCCACCGCCATCCAGACCGGGACGAAGAGAACGCCGACCACGCCCATCAAAGCGAGCGCCGCACCGGCGGCGTGCTCGTCATGGATCTGGTACTTGAAATAATAGAGCGTCGATTTGCCGACCATCGTGGTTGCGATCACCGCGGCGATCATCGCGAGGTTGAGGGTGACGAAGGCCGGGTTGAGCCGCCAGCCCGCCGCCGCGGCGCGTGTCCCGTCGGAGCCCGCCCGGATTGTCGGGTGCGGGAGCTTCGCCGAGCCGACCCACAGCAGGACGAAGCTCGCCAGCGCCGAAAAGAACAAGGCGGCGACGAAGAAGCCCGACTGGGCTCCGCCCGCGGCGCCGATCCGCTGGGTGCCGATCGCCACGAGCGCGGCGGCGGCCGCGCCGAAGATCATCCGAAGCCCGGCGATGCGCGACCGCTCCCCGCTCGTCCGCGCGACCCGCGCCAGCAGTGCCACATAGGGAACGTTGACCGCCGCATAGAGCGTCCGAAAGACGAGGTGGAAGGCGAGCACGAGCAAGAGAAGCGGCAGACCGCTGGCCGGCGGGGCCCAGTAGATGAGCAGGAAGCTGAGGGCGAGGGGGATTGTGCTCAGCCTCATCCAGCTGCGCAGCGGCGTGCCGCCCCCCCGCGCCCGGTCCGCGAAGATGCCGATCAGGAGCCCAGCCACGCCGTCCCACGACAGGCCGGCAAGATAGATGAGCCCCGCCGCATGGGGCGGAATCTGGAGATAGTCGGTGTCGTAGAAGAGAAGGTAGAGCGTCGCCGACTGCCAATAGAGATTGCAGCCGAAGTCGCCGCTCGCGAAGAGGATCGCCTGGCGCCACCGGAACGGCGGCGCTCCCTCTTCCGATCCGGCCTGCTCTCCGGACCGTTTCACCGATGCGGAGCCGAGCGGCTCGTGCGGAACCCCAGCAGCACATTGCCTTCGGTCGACAGGTAATTGCGGCGATAGTCGAAGCGCGGCGTGTCGGAGAATAGAAGGTAGTAATATTTCATCTGCTCGGACCACCAATAGCCCGGGCAATGGTCGGCCTGCCGCTTCGGGTCGGAGGTGACGTCGGCGAGATCGGCATAGCCGTAAGCGGCCTTGTTCCACCGCTTCATCGCCATGAAATGCGCCCGCGCGATCTCGCGCCACCGCGGGTTTCGGTCGAGCAGCCAGAGGTTCAGGCAGGAATCGGCAAGCTCGGGACGCAGCGCATTGGAGACCTGGGTCGGCGTGCCGGTCGCATAATCAAAGCCTTCGGGAAGCACGCCGTAGCGGTCCTGCACTCTGGCCCAGCTCTCGGTGTAGGCCGCGCCTTCCCTGCGGGCGCCGCCCTGCCCGAGCAGGCCGCCGTAGAAGGAGGCAAGCTCGTCCTGCTTGGTCGAGACGACCGCTCCTGTCTCGAAATCGACGTCCGCGAACCACAGGCTGCCCCCCTGCCAGACCTGCTGGTGCTTCAGGATGGCGCGTGTGCAGATGTCGTACATCCGTTTGCAATCCTGGTCCCCGAACAGCTGCCAGCAGTCCCACAGATATTCGAAGAAGCTGTCGCAATAGGATCCGACCGTCGCGCGCCGCGAGCGCCATTCGCCGGTCACGACGTCGATCTTCGTCGCGACCATGTCGAGCTTCGAGCGGCGGTCGAACAGCGCCCGCACCGCCCGCTTCGCCGTTTGCGCGTAACGTGGGTTTCCCGTGAGCCGGCTGAGCGTCCCCCATTCCGGCAGATAGGTGGCGATGTCCGCCGGGCTGGTGACGCTCTCGCGCGCGGCCCCGGTCTTCAGGTTCACGAGCCGATACGGCATTCCGGTCGGCGTCTCGAACGCCGGCAGCAGCCGGTCCGCCAGGTCCGCCGCCCTGGCGAGCAGCATCGGATCGCCGCAGGCATGATGGGCGGAGAGCAGGCCGCCGACGAGGCGGATCGAGGTCTCGAAGACGGACACCTCGCCGTCGACCGCGAAGTCCAGATTGTGCCGGACCCAGTCGACGCCTTCCTGGAAGCGGCCGTCCAGCCCTATGACCCAGAGCGTGTCGAGCGCTTCGATCAGGGTGAGGCCGAGATGATGTTCCTTCAGCGGGAAAGTCGACGAGCCGCCGCTGATCGGCTTGATCTCGTCCTTGCCCCAGGCGTGCTGCCGGTAATTGTCCCAGGCCCAGGCGAGCTCCGCTTTGACCTCCTCTGCCAGCGCCTTCCACGAAAATGCCTCGCCGCCGACGGCCGCCGCCGCGAGTCGGCCGCCGCTCGCGCCGACGAGCAAGGCGGCACCACTGACTGCTTCCCTTCTGCAGACCAGCATCGAACGGGGTCCTTCAATCTTGCGGCTCAAGCGAGCTTGAGCAACGCCTCGGCCAATTCCGGCACCGCCGAATAGAAGGGCGAATGGTCGGACTCCAAGGTGATCACCGCCTCGCACGGCAGAGCGGCCTGCATCTCGCGCTGCATAGTGAGACTGACCGCCCGGTCGTGCACCGCTTCGATATAGAAGCGGGGGACGCGCCCGAAGCGCTCCGCGCTGACCCTGACCGGCGTCGTCAAAGCCGCAAGGGGCTCGGGCGTGAGCCGGCTTGCCGCCGCTCGCGCCTCCTCATCGGACGTCAGATTGTAGAAGATCGGCATGCCCAGCTCGAGGTCGATCACCAACCGTGACGGGTCGTCGCTGGGGCGGATTGCCGGGCCCGGTCCGACGCCGGGATGACGCTCGACGACGTCGACCAGCGACTCGCCCGATTGCAGGAGGAAGGCGGTGAGGTAGACGAGGCTGGCGACGCTCTCCGGCACGCGCTCGGCGATCTCGCTGATGACGGGGCCGCCGCGGCTGTGGCCGACGAGGATGACCGGAGCCTCGGCGCGGGAGGCGAGGTCCGCCACGAAATCGGCCCATTCGGCGAGCGGATCGCTGCCGAGGGCGCGCGTGTCCTCGCCCATGCCCGGAAGGTCGGGGGCGAGCACGTGGTGGCCCGCCGCCTCGAGCAAGGGAGACAGACGCTCCCAGCACCAGCCGCCGTGCCAGGCGCCGTGGACCAGAATGAACGTCGCCATCTCGCAAATCCCCCTCAGCCGAACCAGCGATCAGCCTAGCACAGCTCTGCCGAGGGTGAAGGGCCGCGATCCCTAAGGCCAGCGCACACCGGACGTGACGACCGCCGCGATTTCAGGCGCTCCAGCCACCGTCGATGTTGTAAACCGAACCCGTCACGAACCCCGCCTCCGGCGAGGCGAGATAGGCCACCAGGCCGGCGACTTCGTCCGCTGTGCCGTGCCGCGGAATCGAGAGCGGCGACCGGTTGTCGGCCGCATTCGGTCCGTCAGCCGGGTTCCGCTCGGTATCGATCGGTCCCGGTTGGACGAGGTTCGCGGTAATGCCGCGCTCGCCGAGATCGCGCGCCAGGGCTCGCGTAAGGCCGCGCAGCGCCGCTTTGCTGGACGTGTAGAGCGTGGCTCCTTTGCCCGGCGTCCGCTCGGCGACGATGCTCCCGATGAAAATGATCCGGCCGCCATCGGTCATCACCTGGGACGCTCTTTTCGCGGCGATGAAAGGCGCCCGGACGTTGACGGCGAAGACGCGGTCGAAATCCTCGTCGGCAAGCGTTTCGATCGATCCGGGGATGGCCAGGCCCGCGACGCTGACGAGAATGTCGAGACGGCCAAAATGTTCGACGCAGGTTGAAATCGCTGCATTCAATGCAGCCGGCTCGCCGACGTCGGCGCGGATCGCGATGGCGCTCGCGCCTTCGGCCGCGAGGAGGGTCTTCATTCGCTCCGCCTCGGCGTCCCGCGTTGCGTAGACCATGGCGACCGAAGCTCCATCCGCGGCCAGTCTGCGGCTGACGGCGCCGCCGATGCCGCGGGTGCCCCCAATGACGAGCGCCACTTTCCGATCGATCCTTCGCATCGCCCCTTTGGTACCTTCGCCAATGACATCCATCAACGCGGGCCATTTCATGGCGAAGGGTGGACGTCCAAAACGCCGCCTCCTTTGAACCTTCCGAGGAAGAAGCGACACTCACCTCAATTGTCGCCAGCCGCACTGGGGTGCCCGAGTGAACGGATTGCAGACCCTCTCGTCGCCACGCATCGCGTGCGTGGCGCAAGGGAACAGGCCGATGCGTTAAGATGCTCGCGTCGGCGGCGGATGACGTCCGGGAACGGGCGACGGACGATACCCAGGGCGGCGCACCCGGCCTGCGGCCGACGGACGGCGTGGAACCTGCCCGCTTCGAGGAGGATCTTGCCCTCGCGCGGCGGGTCGCCGCCGGCGATCGGGTCGCGGTCCGGCTGCTGGTGGGCCGCAACCAGAGGCGCCTTTTCCTGACCGCCTGGAGGATCCTCAAGGATCATCCCGAAGCGGACGACGCGGTCCAGAGCGGCTTCGTCAACGCAGTGACGGCGATCGGCCGCTATTCCGGCCGCTCCACCCTTTCGACCTGGCTCACCAGGATCGTCATGAACGAGGCGCTCGGCCGCGCGCGCAAGCTGCGGTCCCGTGCCGAACGGCTGAGCGACGAACGCCTGCTCGCCGTCCGCGAATATCGGGAGGCATTGGGAGGCTGCCGCCGCGACGACTCGCCGGAAGCGGCTTTGTTGCGAGGAGAGATTCGGATCACGCTGGAAAAGGCGATCCAAAGCCTTCCCCGCATCTTTCGCGACGTCTTCCTCCTTCGCGCCGTGGATGGGCTCAGCGTCGCCGAGACCGCGGAACAGCTCGGCCTGAACGCCGCCACGGTCAAGACGCGGCACTTGCGTGCCCGCCGGCGTCTGCAGGAGGCGTTGTCGCCGCAGCTTGGATATCCATTCGCGGGACCGCCGGCGCTCTCGGCGACGTTGTTCGAGGAGACGGCGGTCTGAGGATCGGCCGCGCGGGAGCTCCGGACACCTCGAAAATCGCAGCCCCTTGAACCTTTCGAAGGAGATGCGACACTCATTCGCAATAGGTGGTGGGAATGTTTAGACCGGGTCGTGTGGTCCATCGAATGTCAGGCCAGGATGCGCTCCCGGTGAGCGACGACGTGCTTGTCGAGCGCCTTCGCGGGCGGGACCTTCGCGCCTTCGAGCAGCTCTACAAGGCCTATCACGGCCGCATGTCGCGCTTTCTCCTGAACATGGTCCGCCGGCCGGAGCTGGTCGAAGAGGTTCTGAACGATACGATGATGGTGGTGTGGGACAAGATCGGCGACTTCCAGGGCGCGAGCAAGCTCTCGACCTGGATGTTCGGCATCGCCTACCGCCAGGGCCTGGGTGCTCTCCGCCGCCTTGACGAGCCGGTCGACGACGAGCGCTCGGCGACGATGGAGAGCCAGGACGCGACACCGGAGCAGAGCGCGGCCCACGGCCGGTCCCGGATGGCGCTGACGAAGGCGATCGATGCGCTGTCTCCGGCCCATCGGGCGGTCGTCAACCTCACCTATTTCCAGGAGTTCGGCTATCGCGAGATCGCAGAGATCCTCGATTGCCCGGTCGATACGGTGAAGACGCGCATGTTCCACGCGCGCCGGCACCTCAAGCACTCCCTCGCCGGCGATCTCGCCGACTGGATATGAGGCAGAACGTCATGGGACATGTCGTCACCTTTCCAGCCGACCGGCACCCGGAGGTGCAGCACCTGCTGCCCTGGTACGGGACTGGTCAGCTGGCCGAGGACGAGCGCGCGATGGTCGAGGCGCATCTCGGCGAATGCGCCGAATGCCGCGCCGATCTCGAAGCGGAGCCCATGCTGAAGGAGGCTCTGGCTTCGGCGTCGCCTGACGCGGAGACCGGCTGGGCGGCGCTGGAGGCGCGGGCCCGGCGGTCGATGCCGGCGCCGCGACGCGCGAACCGGCCGTGGTCCGCTCTGGGCCCTAGGCTGATGCGGCCGGAGCGGCTGAAATGGGTGGTTGGCGCCCAGTTCGCGGCTCTGGTCGTGCTGAGTGTCGCGGTGCTGCCGACGGCAACGAGCGTGCCGGCCGAGCGCCAGGGCGCCTATCGGACGCTCGGCGATGCGCCTGCGGGCCGCAGCGGCAACGTGCTGGCGATGTTCCGCCCCGACGCGAGCATCGCGGCGATGCGGCATTCGCTCGATGCGAGCGGCGCGCGCTTCGTCGACGGCCCCACCCCGGCGGGCGCCTATGTGCTGGACGTTCCCGGTGGCGAGAAGGGCCGCGAGCTGGCCGCGCTGCGGCGCGATCCGAACGTCACGATGGCCGAACCGATCGAAGAGGCGCCCCCGGAATGACCCGCAAGCGCGCCTTCGGCGCTTTCCTCCTCGCTCTGTGCACCGGCGTCGCCCTGGCCGCCGGTGACGGGACGGCCGCGGCACAACCCCCTGCCGCGGCCGCCACCGCCCAGGCGGCCGCCGCTCAGGCCGCCCCCGAGACGCAGGACCGCCGCATCCTCGTCATGCTGCATCTCCCGGCCGAGCATTACCGGCCGGCCTCGGATTATGGCGCCGGCGGCGGCTATGGCGACGCCGCGGCCGCGCAGGCCCGCAAGCGGCTCGCCGCCAGGCTGGCGCGCGAGAACGGACTTCAGCTCGCCGGCAACTGGCCGATGCCGATCCTCGGCATCGACTGCGTGGTGATGGTCGTTCCGGAGGGTCGTTCGCCCGAGGCCGTTGCCGAGCATATGACCCACCTCGCGGGCGTCGACTGGGCGCAGCCGATGCACGAATTCGAGACGCAGGGCGCGGTCCAGCCGCACAATGACAGCCTGTTCGCGGGCCAGCCCGCCGCCCAGGAATGGAAGCTCTCCGACCTCCACCGCATGGCGACGGGGAGAGGCGTCAAGGTGGCGGTGATCGACAGCCGCGTCGACATGTCGCATCCCGACCTGCGCGGCCGCCTGATCGACAATCAGGATTTCGTCGGCAGCCCGGCATCCAGTGCGGAGGCGCACGGCACCGGCGTCGCCGGGATCATCGGCGCTCGCGCCGACAATGCTCTCGGCATCGTCGGAGTCGCGCCGGGCGCGGAGCTGATGGGCCTTCGCGCCTGCTGGCAGAACCCCGGACAAGCGGCAACGATCTGCGACACTTTGAGCCTGGCGAAGGCGATCACCTATGCGGTCGAGCATCACGCCAATGTGATCAACCTCAGCCTCACCGGTCCGCGCGATCCGCTCCTCACTCGGCTGGTGCAGGTCGGGCTCGATCGCGGCGCCGCAATCGTGGCGGCGGTCGATCCGCGGACCGGCAGCGGCTTTCCGGCGTCGATCCCCGGCGTGATCGCGGTCGCCCAGGAAGGGCTGGCAGCGGGGAGAGCGGGTGTCTACAATGCCCCCGGTCGGGATATACCGACCACGGAGCCGGGGGGGCGATGGTATCTCGTCAGCGGCAATTCCTATGCCGCGGCGCACGTCAGCGGCCTGCTGGCGTTGATGCGCGAGAGATCGAGCAAGGCGTCCCAACGCCTGCTGGTGTCGTCGCGGGACGGGGGTGGGTTGATTGATGCCTGCCGGACGCTCGCGCGCACCACGGGTCAGGCCGACCGTCTCTGCCAGAGCGCGAGATGATCGCCGCCGGGGTGTCGCGCCCCGGCTTCTCCCGCTTGCTCTCCTGTTTCTGGCCGTCGCCGCGCCGGCGCGCGCCGAGCTGGCGTTCAGCGGGACGCTCGCAACCGACGAACGCTATCGCGGCGACTCGGTCAGCGGCGACCGGCCGGTGGCGACCTTCTCCATCGCCTATGACGACCTCCACGGCCCCTATGCCGGCATATCGTTCACAGCCGTCGCCCGCGACGGCATCGCGCCGCTGCAATCCGTCCAATATGTGGGCTATGCCAAGCGCCTGAAATCGGGCGTGTCGATCGACGTCGGCCTCAGCCACCGCTTCTCCAGCCATTATTATACCGGCGAATATGCCCGGGACGTCACCGAGGCCTATGTGGGAATCGTCGGCAGGAGAATGTCGGCGCATATCTTCCTTTCGCCCGATTACGACCGCCACGGCCGCGCCGCCGCTTATGCGGAGGTGGACGATTTGCTGCTCGACCGCGGCGATTGGTCGCTCACGGGCCATATCGGGGCGCTCGCCCCGCCCAAGGAAGCCGGCGAACGGCGCCCGACGCTAGAGGTCGACGGCCGGCTCGGCGCGACGCGGCGCTTCGGCCGCATGACTCTCACTTTGGCCGCGGTGGGCGCGACGCCGACCCAGGAATCCGGCCACTGGCGCCGCACCCTCCTGCTCTCCCTCACGCGCAGCTTCTGAAGGGCTGCCATTGCGAACCTCGTCGATCCGCGTCACTCTGCCCGGATGATCCTCGCACGATTGATCGGCGCCCTCGCGGCATTCGTGCTGGGCGGCGCCGCCGCGGCCCAGGCTCCGTCAGCCGCACCGCTGCCGTTCGTGCTGAAGCAGATCGGGCCGGGCGTCTACGCGGCGATCGACGGGCCGGAGCACAAAGCGGGCTCCAATGCCGGCTTCGTCATCGGCGACGACGGGGTGCTGGTGGTCGACGCCTTCTTCACCCAGGATGCCGCCCGCGCGCTCGTCGCCGAGATCCGGCGGCTGACGCCCAAACCGATCCGCTACGTCGTCAACACGCATTATCATCTCGACCACACCGGCGGCGACCAGGTGCTGCGCGACGCCGGCGCGATCATCGTCGCCCATCGCAACGTTCGCGGATGGGTGCGCACGAACAACGTCAATTTGTTCGGAAACCGGATCACGCCGGAGATCAGGGCGCAGGTCGAGGCCCTGCCGCTGCCGGATCTCGTCACCGACAAGGACCTCATCGTGTGGCTGGGTGGCCGCAAGGTCGTGGTGCGGACCGTGCTCGGCCATACCGGCGGCGACCTCACCATCTTCGTGCCCGACGCGAAGGTGTTGTTCTGCGGCGACATGCTGTGGCGCAAGGTGACGCCCAATCTGATCGACGGCTCGGTGAAGGAATGGGCGGCGACGGATGCCGATTTCGCCGCCATGCCGGACGCAGCGCATTTGGTCTATGTGCCGGGCCACGGCGATGTCGCCGGCCTCGCGGACGTGAAGGATTTCCGCGCCTATCTGCTCGACCTGCAGCACCTGGTGGCCGAGGGCCGCAAGGCCGGCCTTAAGGACGAGGCCCTGGCGCAGGCGGTGACGCCGAAGCTGAAGGCCCTCCACCCCGACTGGACGATCGGCGACCGCGCCGCCGCGGCCGAGATCCGTTCCTTGGACCAGGAACTGGCAGGGACGAAAAAAAGGCCGGTGCCCCAGCCGGATTGAAACATCATTGCGGCCCGTCGGTCGGGTCGAGCGGCTTCGCGGCGTCGGGGAGCAGGCCCTGCTCGACGAGGACGGGCCGGCGGCGGTGGTGGGTGAGGCGCTCGTAATCATAGGCCCAGGCGATGAGGTCGCCGTCGCGCCAGGGGCGGGCGCTGAGCTCGATGCCGAAGGGCAGGCCGTCCTCGTAGAAGCCGGCCGGGATCGAGATGGCGGGCACGCCGATCATGTTGACCCAATCGGTCGCGCTGTGAGGGCCGCCGCTCACCTGGTGATCCTGCGGCATGGTCTCGTCGGGTGGCGGCATCTGGATCGCCGGATAGACGAAGCCGTCGAGGTGGAGGCGGTCCATCTCGGCGACGTAGCGGGCGAGCAGGGCGCGGCGGGGGCCGAGATAGGTGCGCTCGGCGACGGGATTGTCCTCCAGGCGCGCCTGCTTGGCGTTCGCCTGCCCTGAGAGCGCCGTCCCGCCGCCGCCGATCACGGCGGACGGAAGCGGATGGCCGGTCGCTTTCTCATAGGCGGCGACGCTGCGATATTCGGGCGGCCCGAAATCGGCCAGGAAATGCTCATAGCCCTCGCGCAAATAGGGCAGCGTGCAGACCTGCGACGCCATGTCGGCGAAGTCGTCGGGCAGGATGTTCGGGTCGACGATCACCGTCGCGCCCGCCGCGCGAAGCTCCGCAACGGCGCGCATGAAGGCGGCGCGGGTCTCGGGCTTGAGCGGCACGCGGGCGTCGCTCCGCGCCTTGGCTGCCGCATCGGAGGACGTGCCGGGGCAGATGCCCTGGAAGACGGGCGAGGCGCCGTCGAGGATGAAGGCGGGGACCGCGAAGCGTTTGCCCTTCAGTGAGCCGGCGACGAGGTAGCGCGTGTAGGGGCCGGGCTCCGCCTTTTGCGCAGTGCCTTTCGTCCCGGGATCGAGCGGGTCCTCGCCGGCCATCACGTCGAGCATCGTCGCCGCGTCGGGGACGCTGCGGGCGATCGGGCCAGCATTGTCGAGCAGCGAGTCGAGCGGGGCGATGCCGGCGATGCTGACCAGGCCGCGGGTCGGGAAGATGCCGATGAGGTTGCTGGTCGCGACCGGCATGCGGATCGAGTTGCCGGTATCGGTGCCGGTGCCGAGCACGGCCATGTTGCCGGTAACGGCGGTGACGGTGCCGCCCGACGAGCCGCCCGGCGAGAAGCGCACGTCATAGGCATTGCCGGTGCGCCCGAAGGCGGTCGAGCGGGTGGTGTCGCTCGCCGCAAAGTCCGGCATGTTGGTGACGCCGATGACGATCGCGCCGGCCGCGCGGAGCCTGGCAACGGCGGTGGCGTCGCGCGGCGCGATCAATTCGTGCCCCGGCAGCATGAAGCCGTGCCAGCCGGCGGTCGTGACCCGGCCCTTGATGCTCATGTTGGCCTTGATGACGATCGGCACGCCCCAGAGCGCCGCCGGCCGGAAACCGGGGCGCCGCGCCTCCGCATCCTCCCGATCCGCCTCGGCGAGCGCTTCCTGGGTGAGGATGGCGGGCGCCACCTTGTAGACGCCGTTATAGCGTTGCAGCCGGGCGAGGTGCCATTGGACGACCTGGCGCACGCTGTAGCGGTGCGTCGCATAGAGCGCGTGCAGGCGCTCGATGGAGACATCCATCAGCTCGCCTTCGATCCCCGGAGGCGGCGGCACCGGATGCGCGGCGAGCAAGAGAGCCGGAAGCAGTCCAACGATCATCGATTTCCCCCTAAAGCTGCCTGCCGCTCCGTTCGTTAGGGCACGATCCCGGCATAAACCGGATCGAGCTCCGCCGCGCGCTCTTCGTCTCGCCGGGCACGCGCGACGGCGCCGCGTTCGCGGAGCACGACGCTGCGATTGTAATAGGTCCGCGCCTCGGAGGGGGCGTACTTCACCGCCCGGTCCAGGTCGGCGAGCGCCCGGTCGAGGTCGCCGCTGCCGCGATAGGCGAGCCCGCGGTTGAGATAGGCGAAGGCGGATTTCGGCGCCGCAGCGATCGCACGGCCGAGGGCGGCGATCGCCGCGTCCGTATCGCCCTGCCAGGCGCGGCTGAGGCCCTCCGCCAGATCCGCCTGGGCCGCGGCGCCCTTGACCGCGCGCGCGACGGCCTTGCGGCAGGCCGAAAGGCTGCCGGCCGGATCGTCGACGGTGCAGGCGTTCCAGTCGCCGCGGCGCGCGGCCAAGTTCGGCGCCCGTACACGAGTCCCGGTCACGGCGATCGCGTTTTGCGCGTCAGCCTCCGCCGCGGGCGCCTGCATCGCGACACGTGCCTGCTCCGGGGGTGGCGGAGGCGGAGGCGGAGGCGGCGGCGGCGGTGGAGGTGGTGGAGGTGGTGGAGGTGGCGGAGGAGGAGGCGGCGGCGGCGGCGGCGGGGGAGGCGGAGGCGGTGGTGCCGGAGCCTCGACGGCAGGTACGGCTCCGTGGGCCGGTGGCGCCGTCTCGGCGACGAATCCCGACGGAGCGGCGCGCTCGGGCTCGGAGATGGCAGGCTGGGCCGTCGTCGGGGTAGCCGGCGATACGGAATTCGCCTGGGTCAGGGCCGGAGCGGGATTGACCGCCGCTGTCGACGCCGGCGCGGAATGCTGCTGGCTGATCACCGCCGGCGAGTGCCGCATCTCCTCCCATGCGATCGGGCCGCCGATCAGCGCGACGAGGACGGCGCTGAGCAATGCCCCGGCCATCGCCCGTCGTGGTGCCGGCCAGCCCGAGGCGAGGCGCCGCCGGTCGGGCGCCGGCGCCTCCTCGGCCCCATCATAGCGGCGCAGCGCCGCTTCGATCGCAGCCCGACGCTTGGCCGGCGCGGCCGGCGGGGGCTTCGGCAGGAGCGGAGCGATGTCGTCATCGCCGGCCATTCACCGCCCTCCGTAGGACTGAAAGGCGGGAGCCGCCATTCCGGCCGGAGCGCGCGTGAAGCAGGGGGGAAACAAGGACATCGCGCCGACCTTATAACCAAATGCCGGGCCGGTCGAACGCGGGATCGCAGGGGTCCCGCGCCGACCGGCCGCACTGTGCTCAGTTCGGCAGCGCGGGCGCCGACTTGGCGGCGCGGATGAGCTGCGCGAGCTCGGCCCGATAGCCGAATTCATCCTTGCCGCGCGCTCCCGAGACGATCGCCAGCACGTCGTCATAGCTCATCGAGCCGGTGTAGCGGCCGCCGCGGAGCAGCTCGGCGAAGGCGGCGACGCCGGTGGCGAAGCGTGCGTCGAGCGGCGCGTCTGCAAAGCGGGCGAACTCGACATGCCGGTCGATCGGAGTCGAGATCAGCCGGCTGTGGTCCTCCTTGGGGAGCTTGTAGCGGATCTTCACGAAGCCGTACTCGCTTACCGCGGCCGCAGGAGCGGCCCGGACGGGGGCGGCATAGCGCCGGCCGTCGATCGTCCGCGGTCCGCCTGTCGGCACGATCTCGTAGAGCGCGGTCACGCTCTGGCCCGAGCCGACGTCGCCCGCATCGACCTTGTCGTTGTTGAAGTCCTCCCGCTGGAGCATCCGCGTTTCGTAGCCGATGAGGCGATATTCGGCGACTTGCGCCGGGTTGAACTCCACCTGGATCTTCACGTCCTTGGCGATCGGGAAGAGCGTCGAGGTCGCTTCGTCGACCAGGGTCTTCCGGGCCTCGGCGATGGTGTCGATGTAAGCGGCGTTGCCATTGCCGTTCTGCGCCAGCGCCTGCATCATGGAATCGTTGTAATTGCCCATGCCGAAGCCGAGCACCGACAGGAACACGCCCTTGTCGCGCTCGCGCTCGATGAAGCCCTGGAGCTGGCCGGTATCGGTGATGCCGATGTTGAAGTCGCCGTCGGTGGTGAGGATGACGCGGTTGACGCCGTCCGGATCGAAATTGCGCTCGGCCAACGCGTAGGCCTGGCGAATGCCTTCGCCGCCGGCGGTGCCGCCCCAGGCGTGGAGGCTGTCGATCACCGCCCGGATCTGGCCCTTGTCGCTGGCCGGAGTCGGCTCCAGCGCGGTCCCGGCAGTGCCGGCATAAGTGACGATGGCGACCGTATCGCGCGTGTCCAGCTGGTCGAGCAGCATCGAGAGCGACTGCTTCACCAAAGGCAGCTTGTTCGGCTCGGCCATTGAGCCCGACGTGTCGATCAGGAAGACGAGATTGGCGCGCGGCCGGCTCGCCTGATGGAGCGCATAGCCCTTGATCCCGATCCGCACGAGCTTGCGCCCCGGCATCCAGGGACTCGGGAACACCGCGACGTTGGTGCTGAACGGCTGCTCGGCACTGCGCGGCGCGGCATAATCATAGGGGAAATAGTTGATCATCTCCTCGGTCCGGACCGCCGCCTTTTGCGGCAGGGCGTTGCGGTTCAGCGAGGCGCGGACGAAGGAATAGGAGGCAGTGTCGACGTCGATCGAGAAGGTCGAGACCGGCTCCTCGGCCGCGACGTGGAACGGATTTTCCGGAGTGCTGGTGAAGCGGTCCCGCCCTTGAACGGGTGGCGGCAGCAGACGCGGGTCGACAAACCCCATTTGTGGCGCGAACTGGGCTCCGGCGGCCATCGGGACGTTCACCATCCCGGGTGGCGGTGGCGGTGGCGGTGGCGGTGGCGGTGGCGGTGGGGGCGGTGGAGGCGGCGGCGGAGCCTCGGACATCGGCGTGGATTGCGCCACGTTGGAGTCGGCCATCTGGGTGTTCGAACGGCTGACACGGGTGCCCGTGAGGAGGATGCTGCCATCCTGCGCGGCTGCGACGGGAGGGGCGGGTTGTTCGATGTGCGATTTGGCGCAGGAGGCGAGGGCGCCGGCGGCGAACGCCATCGCGATCAATGTATGCAAACGGGACATGAGACTCTCCCTGATGACGGCGGCTCACGATTCGTCCGCCTGTCACTGGGACGCACCCCGCGGGAAAATCCTTGGGACGTTTCTCAAAAATTTTGTCGGTCGGCCGCGGGAGCGGGTCAGCCGCGCTCCTGCACGAGCATCCGCCGCACCTCGTGCATGCGCCAGGAGATCGTCGCTTCGGTGACGCCGAGGATCTCCGCCGCCTCGCCATGGGTGAGCTGCTCGCCGGCGACGAGCACCGCGGTCTCGCGATAGGCCGGCTTCAGCCGCGCGATCGCGCTTTTGAGCCAGATCGCATCGTGGAGGTCGCGCCCGTCCGGCGGCCGCGTCAGGCCGGCAAGCACCGCGAGCCGATCGGTGAAGCCGCCGAACGACCGCCGACGCCGGCGCAGATCGCGGCAGGCGTTGAAGACGATGCCGCACAGCCAGGTGCTGAACTTCGCCTCGCCGCGGAAGCCGCCGATCTTTTCGACCAGCGTGCAGCAGACGTCCTGCGCGATATCGTCGGCATCGGCGCGCGACCCGGTCAGCTGCCAGGCGAGGCCGTGGATGCGCGCATAATGGCGCTCCAGCAGCGCGGCGAACGCATCGCGGTTCCCCGCGACGGCGGCCGCGACGAGATCGGCATCGGGATCGCGCGTCCGATCAGTCACCGGCCCCCACCGCTCCCGATCCGGTCCCGCGCATCCCCATGTTCCGGGACGCTAAAGGATGTTCAGTCCGGGCGATAGCGTCAGGCTCTCGGACAACGCCTCTAAGGCTGCATCTGCCTGAGCTGGTCCATCGGCATCATGTTGTGGTGGAGGTTGTTCATGATCCAGATCGACCCGACGACGATCAGGAAGGTCACCATGATGCCGAAGGCGAGCGCGAGGACGTTGTTGGTGTTGTCCGGCCCGGTGGTGATGTGGAGGAAGAAGACGAGGTGCACCCCCATCTGGGCGATCGCCAGCACGACCAGCGCGACGGGGATCGCCGGGCCGTAGATGACGTGCGTGCCGGCGAGGATGAAGGCGGCGGCGGTGAGGACGATCGAGAAGCCGAGGCCGAGATTGGCGTTTGCGATCCAATGGCCCGCGCTCTCCTCGGGCTCGTCGCCGGGGGCGTGGTCTTCGCGGCCGTCGAGCGTGCCGGCATATTTCTGCGGATCGAACTCGAGCTCGCTCATGCGACGGCTCCCATCAGATAGACGATCGTGAAGATGCCGATCCACACGATGTCCAGCGCGTGCCAGAACAGGTTGAAGCAGATCAGCCGGTGGACGATCTCGGGCCGGAAGCCCTTCACCTGCACCTGAGCCATCATCGTCAGCAGCCACATGCCGGCCAGGGTGACGTGCACGCCGTGGAGCCCGACGAGGCCGAAGAAGGCGGTCAGGAAGCCGCTCCGCTGCGGCACGATGCCGCGGCTCGCCAGGCCGACGAATTCCTGCAGCTCGAGCCCGACGAAGATCAGGCCAAGCAGGCCGGTGACCAGCAGGAAGACCTGCGTCCACAATTTGTTGCGGGCGTTGGTCGCGGCGAAGGACAGGCCGCAAGTGTAGCTCGACAGCAGCAGCGCGCCAGTCTCCATGCCGACGCGCGGCATCTCCACCAATTCGCGAATGCCCGGCCCGCCCGCCGTCGCGCCCCGCTGCACCGCGAACGCCGCGAAGAAGCAGGAGAACATGATGATGTCGCTGAGCAGGAAGATCCAGAAGCCGTAGCCGACGATGATCCGCCGGTGCGCCGGCCCGGTCTCGCCATGGCCGGCGCCCTCCACGGGTTCCTCGCTACCATGGCCGCGATGGCCGAGGCGGTGGGGATCCTCGCGGACGCGCCGCAGCGTCTCGAGGGCGGCGGGAAGGAGGTCGTCTCTCGCACTGTCGGTCACGCGGACGCTCCTTCCGCGGCGATCCGGTCGAGCAGGGCCTCGCGCGCGGCGCGGCGGGCGCGGTCGACCCGCGCCACTTCCTCGGCGGGGACGTGGAATTCGTGGACGTCGCGCCAGGCGAAGACGACGAAGCCGGCAAGCGCTCCCACGAAGCCGACGCCCGCAAGCCACCAGATCTGCCAGACCAGCGAGAAGCCCATGATCGTCGCCACGACCGCCGTGTAGAACCCGACCGGGCTGTTCACCGGCATCTCGATCGAATGATATTTGGGCTCCGGACCGAGCCGCTGGGATTGGATCGCCTTCAGCTTGATGCCCCAATAGGCTTCCTCGCCCTCGACGTTCGGCATGACGGCGAAGTTGAAGAAGGGAGCGGGGGAGGGCGTCGCCCATTCGAGGGAGCGGCCATCCCAGGGATCGCCGGTCACGTCGCGCAGCTTGTCGCGCTGGACGATCGAGACGACCAGCATCGTCACCTGGCAGAGCATGCCGATCGCCAGCAGGACGATGCCGACCACCGAGATTTGGAGCAGCGGCCGCCATTCGACGATGTTCACGTGCTGCAGCCGCCGCGTCATGCCCTCCAGCCCGAGGATGTAGAGGGGCGTGAAGGTGACCCAGAAGCCGAGGAAGGCGAACCAGAAGGAGGCCTTGCCCCAGCCTTCGTGGAGGCGGAAGCCGAACGCCTTCGGGAACCAGTAATCGAGCGCCGCGAACAGGGCGAAGACGACGCCGCCGACGATGACGTTGTGGAAATGGGCGACGAGGAACATCGAATTGTGGACCAGGAAATCGGCCGGCGGGACGGCGAGCAGCACGCCGGTCAGGCCGCCGATGACGAAGGTGAAGATGAAGCCCAGCGACCACAGCATGGGCACACTCATCCGCACGCGGCCGCCGTACATGGTGAAGATCCAGTTGTAGATCTTCACGCCCGTCCCGACGGCGATGACACTGCTCGAAATGCCGAAGAAGGTGTTCACCGCCGGCCCGGCGCCCATGGTGAAGAAATGGTGCAGCCACACCATCATCGACACGATGCAGATGAACAGGGTCGCAGCAACCATCGAGCGGTAGCCGAACAGCGGCTTGCCGGAGAAGGTCGAAAAGATTTCGGAGAAGATGCCGAAGGCGGGCAGGACGAGGATGTAGACCTCCGGATGCCCCCAGGCCCAGATGAGGTTCATGAACATCATCGGATTGCCGTCGGCATCGACGGTGAAATAGTGCCAGCCGAAGAAGCGGTCGAGGCTGAGCATGGCCAGGGTCGCCGTCAGGATCGGGAACACCGCGACGATCAGCAGGCTGGACGCCAGCGTCGTCCAGCAGAACATCGGCATGCGCAGATAGCTCATGCCGGGGCAGCGCATCTTCAGCACCGTGGTGACGAAGTTGATCCCCGTCATCAGCGTGCCGACGCCGGAAATCTGCACGGCCCAGAGGTAATAATCGACGCCGACGCCCGGCGAGTAGGTGCTCTCGCTGAGCGGCGCATAGGGCAGCCAGCCGGTGCGGGCGAACTCGCCGACGACCAGGGAGACGTTGACCAACAGTGCGCCGGTCGCCGTCAGCCAGAAGCTGACCGAGTTCAGCGTCGGGAAGGCGACGTCGCGGACGCCGAGCTGCAGCGGCATCACGAAGTTCATGAAGCCGATCACCAGCGGCATCGCCCCGAAGAAGATCATGATCGTGCCGTGGGCGGAGAAGATCTGGTCGTAATGCTCGGGCGGCAGATAGCCCTGGGCGCCGCCGATCGCGACCGCCTGCTGGGTGCGCATCATGATCGCGTCGGCGAAGCCGCGGACCAGCATCACCAGGCCGAGCAGGATGTACATGATCCCGATCTTCTTGTGGTCGACGCTGACGATCCACTCGTTCCAGAGATAGGGCCACCAGCGCTTGTAGGTGATGAGGCCGAGGACGCCGCCGATGATCACCACCAGCACGAGGCCGGTGATCAAGGGAATCGGCTGGTTGAACGGGATGGCCGACCAGGTCAGCTTACCGAACATCGGTCACTTCCCTCCCCCGGTCGAGACTTCGCGACCCGAATGCTGGCTATTTTCCGGCTCGGGTCCGGGGCCCGGCGGGACCTTCTGCGTCGCGACCGCCTGGAAGAGCTGCGGATCGACGCCCCGGAAGGTGAACGGCGCCACGCGCTGGCTCTGGCGGGCGAGCTGGGCATAGGCGGTGCGGTCGAGGACGGGACCGGTGCCGCGGACGCCCTGCGTCCAGGCGGCGAACTGGGCCGGCGGCACGCTCTTCACCTGGAACTGCATGTCGGAAAAGCCGTCGCCGCTGAAATGGGAGGACTGGCCGAACAGGGTGGTGGGCCGGTCCGCCTTCAGGTTCAGCTGCGAGACCATGCCGGGCATGGCGTAGATCATCGAGCCGAGCCGCGGGATGAAGAACACATTGAACACGCTCGCCGAGGTGATCGAGAAATGGACCGGCGTGCCGGCCGGGACGACGAGCTGGTTGACCGTGGCGATCCCCTGTTGCGGGTAGATGAACAGCCATTTCCAGTCGAGCGAGACGACCTGGACCTCGACCGGCGGCGTCTTCGACGGCAGCGGCTTGAATGGATCGAGATCGTAGGAACCGATCCAGATCACCCCGCCCAGAAACATGATGGTGAGGATCGGGATCGACCAGACGATCGCCTCGACCCGGCCGGAATAGGACCAGTAAGGCAGATATTCCGCCTTGCTGTTCGACGCCCGGTAGCGCCAGGCCATCCAGAAGGCGAGCAGGATGGTCGGGATGACGATCGCCAGCATGATCACGGTCGCGTCGATCAGGATCTTGCTGTCGTCGGCGGCGACCGGCCCGACCGGCTTGAACAGGCTGTTCGAGCCGCAGCCGGCGAGGAACAAAGGGGCGGAGGTTGCGAGGAGAAGGGGGACAGGCCAGCTCCCGAAGCGCCGCGCGCCGCCGGGATCGGAGGAAGGCTCAGTCACGGCCGTCCCTGCCAAGACGATCGAACCCCTTTTTTGGAGCAGCGCTGCTGCCGCCCGGTTCGGTTCCGGAACGGTAACCATGGCGCCAGGTTCCGGGAAATCCTGCTGATCTGAATCAGGATCGGCACGAAACGCGTCACGATGTCTGCGCGACGGGCGTGGCAGCCAGGACGGGCTCCGGCGTGGAGGCAAGGCAGGCGTGGATCGAGGCGACCACCTGCGCGCCGTCACCGACCGAGGCCGCGACCCTTTTCACCGAACCGGAGCGCACGTCCCCGACCGCGAACACGCCCTTGCGGCTCGTCTCCAGCGGCAGCCGTTCGGCGTCCGCCTCGGAGCCGGTGAGGACGAAGCCGCGCGGATCGAGCGCGACCCCACAAGCTTGCAGCCAGTCCGTGTTCGGTTCGGCGCCGATGAAGGAGAAAAGGAAACGCGCCGGGCGGCGCTCCTCGCGTCCTCTGGGCCGCACGCGCAGGGTAACCGTTTCGAGCTCTCCGTCCGTGCCTTCGAGCGCGACCGGCTCGGCGCCGATGACGACGTCGACATTGGGCAGCTCGCCGATCCGGCTGACGAGATAATGCGACATCGTCTCCGGCAGCGGGCGCCGCGCGACGAGGGTGACGCGGCGCGCGCGGCCGGCGAGGAACACCGTCGCCTGGCCGGCGGAATTGCCGCCGCCGACCAGCATCACCTCCGCGCCGGCGGCCAAGTCCCCCTCGAGCGGGGACGCCCAATAATGGACGGAGCGCCCCTCATAGCTTTCGAGCCCTTCGATCCCGAGCCGCCGGTAGCGTGCGCCGGTCGCGATCACGACGGTGCGCGCCCGCACGCGCTCGCCATTGGCGAGTCGCACGCCCAACGCGCCATCGCATTCGAGCGACAGCGCCTCGTCCGGAATCGCCATCTCGACGCCGAATTTCTGCGCCTGGCTGAAGGCGCGGCCCATCAGCGCCATGCCGGAGATGCCGGTCGGGAAGCCGAGATAATTCTCGATCCGCGCCGAGGCGCCCGCCTGGCCGCCGAACGAGCGGCAATCGAGGGCGAGCACCGACAGGCCCTCGGATGCGGCATAGACCGAAGCGGCGAGGCCGGCCGGGCCGGCGCCGACGATCACCACGTCGAACAGCCGGTTGCCGTCCACCGATCCGAGCAGGCCGATGCAGCGGGCCAGCCCACCCTCGCTCGGATTGCGCATCAGCTGCCCGCCCGGGCAGAGAACGAGCGGCAATTCCTCGGTGGAGATTTGGAAGCGCTCGAGCAACGTCTTCGCGCAATTGTCCTCCTGCGGGTCGAGCTGCCGGTAGGGGTGTCCGTTCCGGCGCAGGAAATTGACCAGCCGCAGCACGTCCGCATCGGCGGCCGGTCCGATGATCGTCGGACCCGCGCCCGACTCGATGAGTCCGACCCGGCGCAGGATCAGCGCGCGCATGATCCGCTCGCCAAGCTCTGCCTCGGCGACGAGCAGGGCGCGCAGCCGGTCCGGTGCCACGGTCAAGGCCTCGACGTCCGTCAGCGCGGTCGCGTCGACGAGGAAAGGGCGGCCGGAGAGCTGCGCAAGCTCGCCCAGGAACGAGCCGCTTTCATACGAGACGATCGGGCGCAGGCGGCCGGTCTCGTCATGCTGGACGACATCGACTTCGCCGCTGACGATGAGGGTGAGACCCGGGCCGACCTCGCCCACCCGCACGACGGGCTCACCGGCCGCGAACCGGCGCGCTTTGCCAAAACGCGAAACCCGGGCGAGCTCCTCCGGGGTGAGCCGGGGAAACATCTGCGCGCCGCGTGCCGCGATGAGCGAGTCGGCCGTCTCATCGGTCATAGCGAGTCGCTATAGCGTATTGGCGCGGTCAGCGCGCCTCGGCCGCGGACGCTCAATAATAATCGGCGAGCGTGACCTTCACCCGGCCGCCGTCGGCGCGTTCGAGCAGGACGTCCGTCCCTGCCGGACCGCGGGTCCAATCGGGGCGTTCGTAATAGCCGGCGTCCACGCGGCGGCCGTCGACGGTGACGATGCGGTCGCCGGCCTTGAGGCCCGCCGCCGCGGCGGGGCCGTCGGGCGAGACATAGGCGATTTCGAGCCGGTCGCCGGCGAGCTCCAGCCGGGCGCCGGCCCGTTCGCGTTCGAACGGCGGGATCGGCCCCGAGCCTTCGAGATAGAGCGCGCCGCCGGTCCAGTCGAAGGTGGCGACGAACGGCTCGAGCATCTGGACGCCAATATTGGCGCCGATGTCCGGCCCACCTTTCCGGTCTTCGACGAGCTTCGCGGGGATTTCGGTGAAATGGATTCCGCCGAGGCTGACGTCGGGGAGCGTGACGTTCCGCACGGGCGTGATGCCGCCGATGCCGCCGACCTCGCCGGCGGCGTGGCGGAGCCCGGCAAGCTCCGGCCGTCCCGCCCAGACTCGCTTCGCCAGGATGATCGTGCCGCCATTGCCGAGGTCGAGGTCGGCATCCACCGGCTTTCCGGCGACGCCGATCGTCACGGTCGCGGACCAGCCATGCTCGCCGAGAGGGATACGGGCCGCTCCGGCCGGCGGCCGGAACGAGGCGCGATTCGCAAACAGGATCCGCCGGCGCGGGAAGTCGATCGACACGACCCCGGCTCGGAAGGCGTCGCGGCCGAGGATGACTTGTATGTCGCGGCCGACGCCCCGCGCCGCGGGGCTCTGGTCGAAGATGACGACGCTCAACTTGTGGAGGCTCAGACCGCCGATCTGGAGAGTGACGTCGGTGGCGACCTGCCCCGGCACGGACCCGTCATAGCCCATCACCTTCGCCGTCCGATTGCCCTTGAGGCCGATCTTCTCCGCGAAGGCGCGATCGACCGACGTTACGCCGGCCCCGCTGTCGAGCATCATCGCCGTTTCAACGCCGTTGATCGTGCCCTTGAGGAAGATCCTTTGGTTGCGGAACAGCTCGAACGGGATCGCCTGGGGAGCGGCGGAATAATGCGCTTCGGCCGGCTTGATGGCGGAGGGCTGGGCAAGGGCCGTAGCGGCGGCAAAGGCACAGAGCCCCACCACCACCACCACCACCACCACCACCGACATCGCGATGCGACGAAACCGTGCCCGGCCCATCGTCAGTGCGGCTGGGCCTGCTGGATGGCGGCGGCGCGGGCGGCGTCGGTGCCGTTGGTGAGGTCGGCCGCGGTCCAGCCGCCGCCGAGCGCCTGGACGAGGGCCACCGCGGCGTTCTGGCGGTCGAGCTGGACCTGGATGAGCGCGCGACGCGCGGACAAGGCCGTCTCCTGCGCAGTCACCACGTTGGTGTAGACGGTGATGCCGGCGCGATACTGATTGAGCAACGTCTGCTCCGACCGGTCCGCGGCGACAGAGGCCGCGCGCAGGAACGCTTCCTGGCGCGCGAGGATCTGGCCGGCAATGAGGTTGTCCTCGACCTGCTGGAAAGCAGTCAGCGCTACCTGGCGGTAATTGGCGACGGCGGCATCGTAAGCCGCGCGCGCCTGGGCGACGCGGGCACTGCGCGCACCGAAATCGAGGAGGGTCTGCGCGACCGAGGCGCCGAGCGACCACAGGAAGGCGGGCGCCGAGAACAGGCCGCTCAACGTGTTGTTGTCGAAGCCCGCATTGCCGGTGAGGTTCACCGTCGGGAAGAAGGCGGCGCGCTGCACGCCGATATTGGCGTTGGCCGCAGCCACCTGCCGCTCCGCCGAGGCGATGTCCGGACGCCGCTCGAGCAGGGCCGAAGGAATGGAGACCGGAATCTCCGGCGTGAGCGGATTCCAGGCGGTGGCGAGCGCCGGCAGGGTGAAGCTCGCCGGATTTTCGCCGGCCAGCACCGCGATCGCATCCTCGAACTGCGCGCGGGTGCGTCGATCGCCTTCGAGGTCCGACTGAGCGGAGGCGAGCTGCGACTGGGCCTGGAACACGTCGGTCTTCGCGGCGATGCCGACCGTGTAGCGGTTGTTGGCGATGGTGAACGCCTTCTGGAAGGCGGCGACGGTCGCGGTCAGGCTGGCGATCTGCGCGTCGGTGGCGCGTAGCGACAGATAATCGGTGGCGAGCTCGCCCTCGATCGCGACGCGGGCATTGGCGAGGTCGGCGAGCCGCGCCTGCTCGGTCGCGCGGGCGTTGCTCACCGTGTTGGAGATGCGGCCGAACAGGTCCGGCTCCCAGCTCGCACCGATGTCGACGCGGTAGTTGGTCGAGGAACGGCCGCTGCTCGTCGTCGTCACCGTCGTGCCGCCCGTTCCCGTGCCGGTCCCGGTGCTGCCGGTCCCGGTGCCCGGATTGATCGTGCCGCCGGTGACGACGGTGCGGCCGCCGCCGGAAAAGGAGTGGGTCACGTCGCCATTGGCGGTGACCGTCGGGAACAGGCTTGCGCGCGCCTCGCGAGTCGCGGCGCGCGCCTGGCGCCAGGTCGCCGCCGCCTGCGCAACCGTCTGGTTGTGAAGGATGGCGCGGGCTTCGAGATCGTTCAGGACCGCATCGTTGTATGCCGTCCACCAATCCGAGCGGATGGCGGCATCGTTCGGATTGGCCGGACGCCAACCGTCGGCGGTCTTCCAGCCGCCAGGCGGCGGCGGGGGCACGGTCGGCACATGATAAGGCGGCGCCAGCGAGCAGCCGGCGAGCGTCAGGGCGGCGAGAAAGGCGATCGGCTTGCGGGTCATGCGGGAAGCTCACTGAGACGGGGCGCCGGGCGCGGCGGGCGGCCGCGGCGGCGGGAGAGCCGGTCGAGGGCGACATAGACGACCGGCGTGGTGATCAAGGTGAGGAGCTGGCTGGCGACGAGGCCGCCGATGATCGCGACGCCGAGCGGCCGGCGCAGCTCGGCGCCCTCGCCGAAGCCGATCGCCAGCGGCAGCGCGCCGAGCGCGGCGGCGAGCGTCGTCATCAGGATCGGCCGGAAGCGCATCAGGCTCGCCTCGCGCGCCGCCTCTTCCGCGCTGAGGCCGCGGCTGCGCTGCGCCTCCAGCGCGAAGTCGATGATCAGGATTGCGTTCTTCTTGACCAGGCCGAGGAGCAGGAAAACGCCGATCAGGGCGATGATCGAGAAGTCCATGCCGAACAGCATCAAGGCGATCACCGCGCCGACGCCTGCGGCAGGCAACGTGGAGAGCACCGTGATTGGATGGATCAGATTCTCGTAGAGGATGCCGAGCACGATGTAGATGGTGAGGAGGGCGGCGAGGATCAGCAAGGGCTGCGAGCCCTGCTGCTGCTGGAAGACCAAGGCGGTGCCGGCGAAGGCGCCGTGGACGGTCGAGGGCATGGCGATTTGCGCTTCGAGCCGATCGATCTCCTCGCCCGCCTGCGACAGCGCCTTGCCCGGCGCCAGGTCGAACGAGACGGTTGCCGCCACCTCCGTCCCCTGATGCTGGACGCTCGCCGCCGTCGGTGCCTGGCCGGCGTGGGCGATCGCGGTCAGCGGCACCATGATACGCGGCGTCGTGCTCAGCGCCGAGCCCGTCGAGGGGCTGCGCAAGGCGGGGTTGGTCGGGACGGAGGCGGCGGCGCTCTGGCCGGAGACCGCGACCTGTGATGTGGTCGCCGACGAGGCCCCGCCGGTGCCGCGCGAGACGGTGGCGGTACCGGTCGCGTCGCCTTGTGCGGAGAGGCCGGAAGACAGGCTGTTGCCGGTGCCGCCGGCGCTGCCGGTCGTCGCGTTGACCGCCGTGCTCGGCGCGCGGGCGGCGGCGACGGGGATGCGGATGTCGGGCAGGTCCTGCGGCCCGGTCGCCGCGTTCTGCCGCCACCCGAGGATGACGCTATACTGGTTGATGTCCTCGTAGATCGTGGCGACGTTGCGCTGGCCGAAGGCGTCGTACATCGCATTGTCGACGTCGCGCGGCGAGATGCCGAGCCGGGCGGCGGTGGCGCGGTCGATGGTGACGAAGCTCTCGACCCCATTCTGGGCGAGATCGCTGTCGACGCTGGTGAAGACGGGGCTGCCCTTCATCGCGTCTTCGAGCTTCTGCGCCCAGATCTGCAGATTGGCCGTGCTGTCCGCCATCAACGTATATTGGTAGGTGGCATTGCCCTGGCGCCCGCCGGCGCGCAGGTCCTGGACTGGGCTGAGGAACAGGCGGATGCCCGGCACCTGCGTGAGGCGTTGCTGGAGCCGCTGGATGACCGCGGTGCTGGGCTGCCCCCGCCTCTGCTCGACCGGCTTCAGCGCCACCATCATGAACGCGCCGCCGGCGCGGCTGCCGCCGGTGAAGCCGATCACGCTCTGCACCGCGTGGTCGCTCTTGATGATGTTGACCACCTGCGTCAGCTTCTGCTGCATCGACTGGAAGGACACGCTTTCGTCGGCGCGCACGCCGGCGAACAGCAGAGGCGATTCCTGCTCCGGGAAGAAACCCTTCGGCACCGCGATGTAGAGGTAGATGGTGAGGCCGATGATGCAGACGAGCAGCAGCAGCACGAGCCGTTTCATCGACAGCGCCCAGTCGAGCGAAGCGGCATAGGTGCGCTCGGCGCGCTTGTAGCCCGCTTCGAGGAAGCGGTTGATCCGGCCCGGCCGGCGCGACGGCACCGTCTCCCTGGCGATGTCGCGGCGCAGGAACCAGGCGCAGAGCATCGGCGTGGTGGTCAGCGACAAAGCGAGCGAGATCAGCACCGACATCGACAAGGTGACGGCGAATTCGCGGAACAGACGACCGACGAGACCGCCCATGAACAGCAGAGGGATAAAGACGGCGACGAGGCTGATCGAGATGGAGAGGACGGTGAAGCCGACCTCCGACGCGCCCAGCAAGGCCGCCTCGAACCGGCCCATGCCCTGTTCGAGGTGGCGCGTCGTATTCTCCAGCACGACGATCGCATCGTCGACGACGAAGCCGGTCGCGACCGTGATCGCCATCAGCGACAGGTTGTTGAGCGAGAAGCCCAGGAACCACATCATTCCGAACGTGCCGAGCAGCGAGACGATCGTCGCCACGGTCGGGATCATCGTCGAGCGGATATCGCGCAGGAAGGCATAGACCACCATGATGACGAGGATCAGGGCGATCACCACCGTGATCTCGATCTCCCGGATCGAGGCGCGGATCGAGCTGGTCCGGTCCATCGCCACCGCCGCGTGGACGTCGCCCGGGAGCTGCGCCTCGAGCTCCGGCATCTGCGCCTTGATCGCGTCGACCATCTTGATGAGGTTCGCGCCCGGCTGCTGGGTGATGGTGACGACCACCGCCCGCTCGCCATTGTAGAGGCCCATGGTGCGGACGTCGGCGACGCTGTCCCTCACGTCGGCGACGTCGCCAAGGCGCACCGCGGCGCCGTTGCGCCAGGCGACGACGAGCGGACTATAGTCGGCGGCCACGCGTCCCGCGGCATTGGTGTAGATCTGCCAGGAGCGGCCGTTCGCGCCCTGCAAGATGCCCTTGGGCCGGTTGGCGTTCGCCGCCTCGATCGCGGCGCGCACGTCCTCCATCGAGATGCCGTAGGAATTGAGCCGGTAGGGATCGATGTCGACCCGCACCGCCGGCTGCGAGCCGCCGCCGACCTCGACGTCGCCGACCCCGGGGATCTGGAGCAGGCGCTGCTGCACGATGTTCGAGACGGCGTCGTAGATCTGGCCCGGTGTCTTCGTCTTCGAGGTCAGCGCGATGATGAAGACCGGCTGGTTGGACGGATTGACCTTCCGGTAGGTCGGGTTCTGGCGGAGCGTCGCCGGCAGGTCGACGCGCGAGGCGTTGATCGCCGCCTGCACCTCGCGCGCGGCATTGTCGATGTCCTTGGAGAGATCGAACTGGAGGGTGATTCGGGTCGAGCCGAGCGAGCTCTGCGAGGTCATCTCGGTGACGCCGGAAATGGTCGACAGCCGCCGTTCGAGCGGCGTCGCGACGCTCTGCGCCATCACGTCCGGGCTCGCGCCGGCGAGATTGGCACTGACGCTGATCGTCGGAAAGTCGACCTGCGGTAGCGGCGCCACCGGCAGCGCGAAGAAGCCGGCGATCCCGGCGAGCGCGAGACCGATGGTCAGCAGGATGGTTGCGACCGGCCGCCGGATGAAGGGCGCGCTGAGGTTCAAGCCGTCGCCTCCGGCCCGATGTCGGGCGAGGCGCGCACGCCCCAGCCGCGGCGCGCGAGCCTCTGCTGGGCACGGTCGAAATAGAGATAGATGATCGGCGTCGTGAAGATGGTGAGCAGCTGGCTGACCAGCAGGCCGCCGAAAATGGCGATGCCGAGCGGCCGCCTGATCTCGGCGCCCATGCCGAAGCCGATCATCAAAGGAATCGCCGCGAACAAGGCGGCGAGCGTCGTCATCAGGATCGGCCGGAAGCGGAGCAAAGCGGCCTGCCGGATCGCGTCGACCGGCTTCATCCCCTCGTCGCGCTCGGCGGCGATCGCGAAGTCGATCATGATGATCGCATTCTTCTTCACGATGCCGATCAGGAGGACGATGCCGATGATGCCGATGATGTCGAGGTCATGGCCGGTCAGCCACAAAGCGAGCAGGGCGCCGACGCCGGCGGCCGGCAGCGTCGAGAGGATCGTCACCGGGTGGATGAAGCTCTCGTAGAGGACGCCCAGGACGATGTAGACCACGACCACCGCCGCCAGGATCAGCCAGAGCTGGTTGTTGAGCGAGGCACCGAAGGCGCCGGCGGCGCCGAGAAAGGTGATCGTCACCCCCCGCTTCAGCTGCAATTTCTGGACGGCGGCGTCGATCGCCCGCGTCGCCTGGCCGAGCGAGGTGCCGGGCGCGGTGTCGAAATTGACCGTGGCCGCCGGAAACTGACCGACATGGTCGATGGTGAGCGGCGCCTGGCCTTCGCTGATCTGCGCCACCGCGTTGAGCGGGGTCGCTCCGCCCGAGGCGGGGAGGTGGAGCAGGCCAAGCTGCTGGGGGTCGCTGACCAGGCTCGGGTCGGCCTCGAGGATGACGCGATATTGGGTCGTGTCGGTGAAGATGGTCGAGACGATGCGCTGGCCGAAGGCGGAATAGAGCGTGTCGTCGACCGAGGAGGCGGTGACGTTGAGCCGGGCGGCCGTGTCGCGGTCGATGTTGATGAACGCGGCCGAGCCCGTCGCGCCGGCATTGGTCGAGACGTTGCGCACCTGGCCGACCCGCTGGAGCGCCGTGACGATGCGGTTGGCTTCGCCGGTGACGTCGGCGGTGTTCGAGCCCTGGACCGAGAAGCGGTATTGGGTGGGCCCGCTCTCGGCGTCGATGGTGAGGTCCTGGGTCGGCTGGAGGTAGAGGACGAGGCCGGGGATCTGGTCGACCGACCGTTTAAGCCGGTTCATGATCGCCTGCTGATTGTCGTGCGATTCCTTGAGGTTGACCAGCATCGAGCCGGTGTTGACCGACGCATTGTTCGAGCCGTCGACGCCGACGAAGGACGAGAGGGATTCGACGTCCTTGTCGACGAGGATCCGCCGCGCCGCCTCGCTTTGCATGTTCGCCATGCGGCCGTAGGAAATGCCTTGCGGCGCCACCATCCGCGCCTGGAACTGGCCGGTATCCTGGGTCGGGAACAGGCCCTTGGGAATGGTGATGTAGAGGAGGGCGGTCAGGACGAGGGTCGCGATCGCCACCATCAATGTCGCGAAGCGCCGGGCGAGGACGAAGTCGAGCCCCACTTCGTAGCGCCGCTCGACCCAGGTGAAGGCGGCGGCGGCGCGGTTGGCGACGCGGCTCGGCCGCTCGTCCTTCGGCTCCTTCAGCCAGCGCGCCGACAGCATCGGCGTCAGCGTCAGCGAGACGAGCGCCGAGATCAGGATCGTCACCGCCAATGTCACCGCGAACTCGCGGAACAGGCGGCCGACGATGTCGCCCATGAACAGCAAGGGGATCAAAACCGCGATCAGCGAGATGGTCAGCGAGATGATCGTGAAGCCGATCTCGCCCGCGCCCTGCAGCGCCGCCTGGAAGGGCTTTATGCCTTCCTCGATGTGGCGCTGGATGTTCTCGATCATCACGATGGCGTCGTCGACGACGAAGCCGGTCGCGATGGTGAGCGCCATCAGCGAGAGATTATCGAGGCTGTAGCCGAGCAAATACATCACCCCGAAGGTGCCGACGAGGCTGATCGGTACCGCCAGGGCCGCCACCAGGGTCGCCCGGCTCGAATGGAGAAAGAAGAAGATCACCAGCACGACGAGCATGACGGCGAGGACGAGCTCGAACTCGACGTCGTGGACCGAGGCGCGGATGCCGGTGGTGCGGTCGGCGATGACCGTTGCGTGGAGGCCCGCGGGGAGGCTCTTCAGCAGCTGGGGGAGCTGGCTCTTGATCGCGTCGGTGGTGGCGATGACGTTGGCGCCCGGCTGGCGCTGGACGTTGAGGATGATCGCCGGAGTGGTGTTGGCGAGCGCGCCGAGAGCCGTGTTTTCGGCACCCTCGATGACGATGGCGACGTCCGACAGCCGCACCGGCGCGCCGTTCTGATAGGCGACGATGAGGCTCTTATAGTCGTCGACCGTCTCCAATTGGTCGTTGGCGTTGATCTGGTAGGAGCGGTTCGGCCCGTCGAAGCTGCCCTTGGCGCTGTTCGCATTGGCGTTGGTGATCGCGGTGCGGATCTGGGCCAGAGAGAGGCCGTAGCTGGCGAGCGCCTGGGTATTGGCGCGGATCCGCATCGCCGGCTTCTGGCCGCCGGCGAGGCCGACGAGGCCGACCCCCGAAATCTGGCTGATCTTCTGCGCCAGCCGGGTGTCGGCGATCGACTGCACTTGCGTGAGCGGCATCGTGTTGGAAGTGACCGCGAGGGTGAGGATCGGCGCATCGGCGGGGTTGATCTTGGCGTAGATCGGCGGCGCCGGCAGGTCGGCCGGAAGCAAGGCGTTGGCGGCGTTGATCGCGGCCTGCACCTCCTGCTCGGCGACATCGAGGCCTTCGGTCAGCGTGAACTGGAGGGTGATGACCGAGGCGCCGGACGAGCTGGTCGACTGCATCCGCGCGAGGCCGGGCATCTGCCCGAACTGGCGCTCGAGCGGCGCCGTCACCGTCTGGCTCATCACCTCGGGGCTGCCGCCGGGATAAAGGGTGGTGACCTGGATGGTGGGGTAATCGACCTCGGGCAGGGCCGAAAGCGAGAGCATGCGGAAGCCGACGAAGCCGGCCAGCACGATCGCGATCATGAAGAGCGCGGTCGCGACCGGCCGCAGGATGAAGATGCGGGATGGGCCCATGCTCAGCCGGTCGGCCCGCCCTGAGCTCCCCCGGCGCCCCCCGCACCCTGGCCGTTACCGCCCTGGCCGTTCCGGCCCGGACCGTTCTGTCCCTGGCCGCCGCGCCCGTGGCCGCCCCAGTGTCGGCCGCGCTGACCGTTCTGGCCCGGTGCGCCGGCCTGGTTCGGAGCGGCCTGCTGCCCTTGAGCAGGCTGGCCCTGTGCGCCTTGACCGCCGCCCTGAGCGCCAGCTTGGCCGTTCTGACCCTGGCGGCCCTGCCAATTGCCCTGGCCGCCGGCGCCGCCCTGCCAATTGCCGTGGCGTCCGCCGCGCCCGCCGCGGCCGCCGGCGGTCGGCGGCTGGTCGCCGGGCAGCATTACGCGCGCGCCTTCGGTCAGCCGGTCGCCGCCGTCCGTCACCACCGTGTCGCCGGCCGAAAGGCCCGCGGTCACTTGGGTGAGGTTGCCGGTGGAGACTCCGGTCGTCACCTTGCGCTCGGTGACCGTCCGGTTCGGCTGGAGCAGCCAGACGAAGCTGCCGTCCGGGCCGGAGCGGATCGCCGCCGGCGGCACCGAGACCGCATTGTGGATGGTGGAGACCGTCAGCCGCACGTTGAC
This sequence comes from Allosphingosinicella sp., assembly GCA_036269695.1. Lineage (GTDB taxonomy): Bacteria > Pseudomonadota > Alphaproteobacteria > Sphingomonadales > Sphingomonadaceae > Allosphingosinicella. The sequence goes on from DATBDY010000023.1 coordinate 54,046, forward strand.
GAACTCGCTCGGGTAGAGCTGGTAGGAGGCGTTCTGGAAGCGCGCCTTGCCCTTCACCGTGCCGGTGGTCGGATCGACCCGGTTGTCGAGAGTCGAGAACAGGCCGTGGTCGAGCGTCTGCGTGCGGGTGCTGTCGAGCGCCAGCGCCGGGATCTGGCTGCCATGGGCGAGGCTCTGCTCGATCTGTCCCACCTGCTGCTGCGGAATGGCGAACTCGACGTCGATCGGCTGCAGGGTGGTGACGACGGCAATGCCGTTGGCGTCGCCCGCGCCGATATAATTGCCGACGTCGACCACCTTGAGGCCGATGCGGCCGCCCACCGGCGCGACGATGCGCGTATAGCCGAGATTGATCTGCGCCTGCTGGACGGCGCCGCGGTCGACCGTGACCGTGCCTTGCAGCTGGCCGACAAGCGCCGCCTGGGTGTCGCGGTCCTGCCGGGCGACCGAATCCAGGCGCAGCAACTGGTTGTAGCGGCTGAGCAGGAGCTGGGCGTTCTTGAGCTGCGCCTGGTCGCGGGCGAGCGCGCCCTGCGCTTGCATCAGCGAGGCGCGGAAAGGACGCGGATCGATGATCGCCAGCGGCTGTCCGCGCCGGACGATCTGGCCTTCACGATAGAGCAATTGGGTGATCGTGCCCGCCACCTGCGGCTTCACCGTCACCGTCGCCGCCGGCGTGACGGTGCCGAGCGCCTCGAGCTGCACGGGGAGGTCGGCGAGCGTCGCCTTGGCGGTGCCGACCGTGGTCGGCTGGCCGCCACCGCCGCGACCGCCCCGGCCGCCGCGCCCGCCCCGTCCCGCACCCGGCCCGCCGCGGCCGCCGGCCGAAGCGCCGGGGCCGCCCTGCGTCGCGCTGCTGGAGCGCGTGAGCCAGACGGCGAAGCCGATCAGTGCGAGGAGGCCGAGCAGGCCGATGAACCAGCTGAACGCGCGCCCTCGCCCGGAAAGGCGCCTCGGCTCTTCGTAAACGACCGTTCGTTCCATGGTCGGATTGGAAACCGGAGTGGCCGATGCCGGCGGGAGGTGGTCGGCACCGGCGCGGGGGAGGTCGTCCTCACTCATACTGATTTCCCAAGATGAAGCGCGGCGTCTATGGCGAAGGCCGCCCCTAGAGGCAATCGCGATGAGCCGTGGCTGAACGCATCTTCATTTTCGTGCCGAAACAATAACTGTACGATTGGTTCCGGGCGCAGCGGCGGGGAGGGCGCGAAGGGTGGTGCGGCGGGCGGGGAAAGCCGATTTGGCGGCCGGCCTCGCCGTCGCCGCTCTGATGCTGCCGGAGGCCGTCGCTTATGCGGGCATTGCCGGCCTGCCGGCGGTGCGGGGCATCGTCTCCGCAATTGCCGGCTGCCTGGTTTACGCCGCTTTGGGGCGGAGCCGCTTTGCGATCGTCTCGCCGACCTCCTCGTCCGCAGCCATCCTCGCCGCCGCGCTCGCCAGCCTCTCGGCGGGGCCGACTGACGCCGGCAGCCTCGCGACCCTCGCGGTTCTGCTCGTCGGCGCATTCTTCCTCGGCGCGGCAGCGCTGAGCCTCGGCGCGCTGGCGAGCTTCGTCTCGCGGCCGGTCGTGCGCGGCTTCGCGTTCGGGCTCGCCATCACCATCGTGCTTCGCCAGCTGCCGACATTGCTCGGCATCCCGGCCGGGGGCGCCGACCTGCCGAGGCTCGTCGCGCATCTCGCCGCGCAGCTTCCCGCCGCGAACGGCGCGACGGCGCTGACCGGGGCGGCGGCGCTGGCCGTCCTGCTCCTGCTGCGGCGCTTCCACTGGCTGCCTGGCGTCCTGCTCGTCCTGCTGGCTGGCATTGCAGCCTCCTGGTTCCTCGGCCTTCCCGGCCGCGGCGTCGCGACGGTCGGGCGCATCGTCCTCGCCCTCGCGCCGCCCGCCATGCCGGCCCTGAGCTGGGCGACCTTCGCCCGCCTCGTCCAGCTGGTGGTGCCGCTGGTGCTGATCCTCTTCACCGAGAGCTGGGGCACGATCCGCACCCTCGCCCTGCGCCACGGCGACCAGGTGTTGCCGGGCCGCGAGCTCGCCGCGCTCGGCGCCGCCAATCTTGCCGTGGGCCTGCTGCAGGGCATGCCGGTCGGCGCCGGCTTCTCCGTCGGCTCGGCGAGTGAGGCGGCCGGCGCGCGGAGCCGCTGGGCGGGTGTGACCGCGGCGCTCGCCATGGCGGCGGCGGTGATCGTCGCCATGCCCTGGATCGCTCTCCTGCCGCGGGCGGTGCTCGCGGCAGTGGTGATCGCCGCATTGGCGGAAGCGCTGAACCCCGCGCCCCTGCTCCGCCTCTGGCAGCTCGGCCGCGACCAATATGTCGCGACGGCGGCGGCTTTGGGCGTGCTGGCGCTCGGCATCGTCAACGGCATGCTGTTCGCCATCCTGCTGTCGGTCGCGGCGGTGATCCGGCGGATGGCTGCGCACGATTTGGTGCGGCTCGGGCAATTGCCGGGGACGCACGATTTCGTCGACGTCGCGCGTCATCCGGAGGCGGAGGTCTCGCCGTGGGTCGAGATCTGGCGGCCGGCCCAGCCCCTGTTCTTCGCCAATGCGGAATCGGTCCTCGGAGCGGTGAGCCGCAATACCGCCGACGGGACGGCGACGGTGATCGTCAGCCTCGAGCAGAGCTACGACCTCGACACCACCGCTCTGGAGGCCCTCGTCGAGTTCGACGAGCGCATGAGCAAACGCTGCCACCAATTGCTGTTCGCCCGCGTCCGCGATCCAATCCGCGACCTGCTCCGCAAGGCGGGCGCGACCGACCTCGTCGCCCGCTCCTATTACAGCGTCGCCGACGCGGCCGCCGTCGCGGGAGAGGATACGCAGCCGCCGGCCTGAGCACATCTGCTTCCGGCGCGGCTTTTACTCTACCTTTACGGGGCGGCACGGCTTCGCCATGGAAGCCTTACGTCGTTCCACCGCACAGAGCATCCGAACCGGATGAAAGCGCTGGGATGGATGCTCCCATCAGTAACAAGCGTGCGGCAGCCGCCCGCGAACGGGCGCCTCCGACCGCGTGGGCCTCCGCGACACGCCTCGCCGGCGTCGGGCTGCTCGTCGTCTGCGCTTGGGCGGTGCTGAGGCTGCACGCGTCGGTCACGACCATGCCGCGGCATCCGCCGAGCCTGGCCGAGATGCTGTTGTCGTTCGTGACGGTGCTGACCGGCCTCGGCGGCGCGATGGCGAGTTTCATCGGACCCGATTTGTTCCGCTCCCAGCCGCGTCCGCCGCGCGCCGGTCCGGCCGGCATCGATCACTCCTAGAAGAGAACCCCCCATGCAGGATCTGATCTGGCTCGCCGCCATCGCGGGGCTCTCCGCGCTCGGCTTCCTCTACATCCGTCTCGCGGAGAAGGCGTGATGAGCATCGCCCAGTGGCTCGGCGGTCTCACCGCTTTTGGCCTTCTTCTCTACCTCGTCGCCGCGCTCGTGCGGCCCGAACGCTTCTGAGGAGCCGCGCATGACCGCGCAAGGCTGGACCCTGATCATCGTCTTCACCGCGCTCGTGATCGCGATCACGAAGCCGATGGGGATGTGGCTGTTTCGCGTCATGGAGGGCGGCCGCACCTGGCTGCACCCGGTGCTCGGGCCGGTTGAGCGCGGCTTCTACCGGATCGCGGGCGTCGATCCGGACAAGGACCAGAGCTGGAAGGATTATGCGGTCGCGATGCTGCTGTTCAGCGTCGCCGGCATCGTCGTCACCTATGCGCTGCAGCGGCTTCAATATTACCTCCCGCTCAACCCGCAGGGTTTCGCCGGGCCGGCGCCGCACCTCGCCTTCAACACGGCGGTGAGCTTCGTCACCAACACCAACTGGCAGAGCTATTCGGGCGAGTCGACGATGTCGAACCTCACCCAGATGGCCGCGCTCGCCACCCATAATTTCCTCTCGGCGGCGACCGGCATCGCGCTCGCTTTCGCCCTGATCCGGGGCTTCGCGCGGCGCGAGGCCGCCAAGAACGGAATGGGGCTGATCGGCAATTTCTGGGCCGATATCACCCGCATCACCCTTTACCTCCTGCTGCCTTATTCGGCCGTCTTCGCGCTCGTGCTGATCGCCGGGGGCGTGCCGCAGACCCTCGCGGGGTCGGTCGCGGCGACGACCCTGGAAGGCGCGAAGCAGGTGATCGCGCTCGGTCCGGTCGCGAGCCAGGAAGCGATCAAGATGCTCGGCACCAACGGCGGCGGCTTCTTCAACGCCAATTCGGCGCACCCGTTCGAGAATCCGAGCGCCTGGACCGACTTCCTCCAGATCCTATCGATCTTCTCGATCGGCGCCGGCCTCACCTGGTGCTTCGGCAAGGCGGTCGGCAATGTGAAGCAGGGCTGGGCGATCTTCTCGGCGATGCTGGTCCTGTTCCTGATCGGCGTCACGCTCTGCTACTGGCAGGAAGCGGCGGGCAATCCCAACCTCCACGCGCTCGGCGTGGCCGGCGGCAACATGGAGGGGAAGGAGGTGCGCTTCGGCGTCGCCGCCTCCGCCCTCTTCGCGACCGTCACCACCGACGCGAGCTGCGGCGCGGTCAACGCGATGCACGACAGCTTCACCGCGCTCGGCGGCATGGTGCCTTTGGTCAACATCCAGCTCGGCGAAATCATTTTCGGCGGCGTCGGCTCGGGCCTCTACGGCTTCCTGCTCTTCGCCATCCTCGCCATCTTCATCGCCGGCCTGATGGTCGGGCGCAGCCCCGAATATGTCGGCAAGAAGATCGAGGCGCGGGAGGTCAAGCTCGCGGTGCTCGGCATCGCCGTGCTGCCGCTCGTCATCCTCGGCTTCAGCGCCATCGCCAGCGTCACCCAGGCGGGCCTCGCCGGGCCGCTCAACCACGGCGCTCATGGCTTCTCCGAGATCCTCTACGCCTTCACCAGCGTGGTCGGGAACAACGGCTCGGCCTTTGCGGGCCTGACCGCCGCGACGCCTTTCTATGACGGCCTGCTCGGCGCGGCGATGTTCTTCGGGCGCTTCTTCGTGATCATCCCGATGCTCGCCATCGCCGGTTCGCTGGCGGCGAAGCGCTACACGCCGGAGGGGGCGGGCTCCTTCCCGACCACCGGCCTGCTCTGGATTGGCCTGCTGGTCGGCGTGATCCTGATCGTCGGCGGCCTCACCTTCCTGCCGAGCCTCGTCCTCGGCCCGGTCGCCGATCATTTCGCCATGGTCCACGGCCAGCTTTCCTGAGGGAAGAACGATGTCCCGTCACGCGCAACCCCAGATTTCCGTCTTCAGCCGGGCACTTCTCGTGCCGGCGATCGGCCAGGCCGTCGTCAAGCTCGACCCGCGGCAGCTCTGCCGAAATCCGGTCATGTTCACGACCGGAATTGTCGCACTCCTGCTCACAATCCTGCTCGTCCTTGGCCAAGGCTTCGGCAGCCTCGGCTTCCAGATCCAGCTCGTCCTCTGGCTGTGGCTGACCGTCCTGTTCGGCAATTTCGCCGAGGCGCTGGCCGAGGGGCGGGGCAAGGCGCAGGCGGCGTCACTGCGCGGCGCGAAGGCGGAGCTCTGGGCGAAGAAGCTGCTCGGGGCCGGCAATGCCTCCGAAAAGGTGCAGGCCGAGCGGCTCCGTGCAGGCGATCTCGTGCTGGTCGAAACCGGCGACCTCATCCCGGCCGACGGCGAGGTGGTCGAGGGCGTCGCCTCGGTCAACGAGGCCGCGATCACCGGCGAATCCGCCCCGGTCATCCGCGAGGCGGGCGGCGACCGGTCGGCGGTGACGGCGGGGACGCGTGTCATCTCCGACTCCATCCGGGTGAGGATCACGCAGGAGCCCGGCATGGGCTTCCTCGACCGGATGATCGCGCTGATCGAGGGCGCCGAGCGGCAGAAGACGCCGAACGAGATCGCGCTCACCATCCTCCTCGTCGGCCTCACCATCATCTTTCTGATCGCGGTCGCGACGGTGCCGGGCTTCGCTTCCTATGCCGGAGGCGAGGTGCCCGTGCCGCTGCTCGCGGCTTTGCTCATCACGCTCATTCCCACGACCATTGCCGCCTTGCTCTCGGCCATCGGCATCGCCGGCATGGACCGGCTGGTGCGCTTCAACGTCCTCGCCAAGTCCGGCCGCGCGGTCGAGGCGGCGGGCGACGTCGACGTGCTGCTGCTCGACAAGACCGGCACGGTGACGATCGGCGACCGCCACGCGACCGAGTTCCGGCCGCTGACCGGCATCACCGGGGGGGAGTTGGCCGAAGCGGCCCATCTCGCCAGCCTCGCCGACGAGACGCCGGAAGGCCGCTCGATCGTCGCCCTTGCCCGCGAAAGATATTCCGTGAAGGAAACGCCGCTCCCCGCCGACGCGGAGATCATTCCCTTTTCCGCGCAGACCCGGCTTTCGGGCGTGCGCACCGCCCGGCTGTTTCTCCAGAAGGGCGCGGTGGACGCTGTGCTGCGGACGGTGCCGGAGCAGGCGGAGTCCTCGGCGGCGGCGGAGCTGCAGCGAATCTCGGCCGAGATCGCCCGCTCCGGCGGCACGCCGCTCGCGGTGGTCTCCAACGGGCGGCTGCTCGGCGTGCTCCAGCTCAAGGACATCCTCAAGGCCGGCATGCGCGAGCGGTTCGCGGAGCTGCGCAAGATGGGCATCCGCACAATCATGATCACCGGCGACAATCCGCTCACCGCCGCCTCGATCGCCGCCGAGGCGGGGGTCGACGATTTCCTCGCTGAGGCGACTCCGGAGGACAAGCTCGCCCTCATCCGCCGCGAGCAGCAGGGCGGGCGGCTGGTCGCGATGTGCGGCGACGGCACCAACGACGCCCCCGCGCTCGCCCAGGCGGATGTCGGCATCGCCATGAACACCGGCACCCAGGCCGCGCGCGAGGCCGGCAACATGGTCGACCTCGACAGCGATCCGACCAAGATGATCGAGGTGGTCGGGCTGGGCAAGCAACTGCTGATGACGCGCGGCAGCCTCACCACCTTCTCGATCGCCAACGACGTCGCCAAATATTTTGCGATCATCCCGGCGATCTTTGTCGCCCTCTATCCGGGCCTCGCGGTGCTGAACGTCATGCATCTTGCGACGCCGCGGAGCGCGATCCTGTCGGCGATCATCTTCAACGCGCTCATCATCCCCGCGCTCGTCCCGCTGGCGCTGAAAGGCGTCAGATACCGGCCAGTCGGCGCCGGCGAGCTGCTCCGCCGCAATCTTGCCGTCTACGGGCTCGGCGGCATCGTCGCGCCCTTCGCCGGCATCAAGCTGATCGACCTCGCGGTCGGCGGCCTCGGCCTCGTCTGAAGGAAGCCCCATGATCCGCCAGCTCCGCCCCGCCGTCGCGCTCCTGATCCTGTTCACCCTCCTGCTCGGGACCGTTTACCCGCTGGCGATGACCGGGATCGCGCAAGGAATGATGCCGCACCAGGCGAATGGCAGCCTGATCGTCGAGAACGGCCGCGTCGTCGGCTCCGAGCTGATCGGCCAGAGCTTCAGCCGCCCCGGCTATTTCCACGGGCGCCCCTCGGCCGCCGGCAACGGCTACGATCCGCTGAACTCGTCCGGCTCCAATCTCGGGCCCGCCAGCAAGGCGCTGATCGACCGGACCAAGGCCTCGGTCGCCGCTGCCAGGACGGATGGGGCAAGCGGGCCACTGCCGCCGGACATGGTGACCGCCTCCGGCTCCGGTCTGGACCCGCACATCTCTCCCGAGGCTGCCTATCTCCAGGTCGCCCGCGTCGCCCGCGCGCGCGGCGTCGATCCTGGCTTCGTGCACGCCCTGGTGGAGCGCCATGTCGAGACGCCGCTCCTGCCGTTCCTCGGCGACCCCGTGGTCAACGTGCTGGCGCTCAATCGACAACTCGACCGGATCGGCGCAAAACCCGCGCGGTGAGCCCGACCCGCGACGACGACCGTCCCTCGCCGGACGCCCTGCTGCGCGAGGCCGCGAAGGAGGGGCGCGGCCGGCTCAAGGTCTTCCTGGGTGCCGCGCCGGGCGTCGGCAAGACGTTCGAGATGCTCGTCGACGGCCGCGAGCGCCGGAAAGCGGGGACGGACGTGGTGGTCGGCGTGGTCGAAACCCACGGCCGCGCCGAGACCGAAGCGCTGCTCGACGGCTATGAGATCGTGCCGCGCCGCGATGTGGATTATCAAGGGCGCAAGCTCGCCGAGATGGACCTCGACGCCATACTCGCGCGGCGGCCGCAGCTCGCCCTCGTCGACGAGCTCGCCCACACCAACGCGCCGGGCAGCCGCCACCCCAAACGCTACCAGGACGTCGAGGAGCTGCTCGCCGCCGGCATCGACGTCTACTCCACGATCAACATCCAGCATCTCGAAAGCCTGAACGACGTCGTCGCCTCCTTCACCAAGGTGCGGGTGCGCGAGACGGTGCCGGACCGGGTGCTGGAGAATGCCGAGATCGAGGTGGTCGACATCCCGCCCGACGAGCTGATCGAGCGGCTGAAGGAGGGCAAGGTCTACGTCCCGCACGAGGCGACGCGGGCGCTCAGCCATTTCTTCTCGAAATCGAACCTGTCGGCGCTGCGCGAGCTGGCGCTGCGGCGCGCGGCGCAGGCGGTCGACGCGCAGATGCTCGATTATCTGCGTGCCCACGCCCTCGCCGGCACCTGGGCGGGGGGCGACCGGGTCGTCGTCGCGGTCAGCGAGCTGCCCGGCTCGGAAGGGCTGGTGCGGGCGACGAAAAGGCTGGCCGACGCCCTGCGTGCGCCGTGGACGGCCGTGTACATCGAAACGCCGCGCGCCGCTTCGTTCGGCGACGCCGAGCGGCAGCAGGTCGCCGCCGTGCTCCAGCTCGCCGCCCAGCTCGGCGCGCAGGTCGCCTCGGTTCCCGCGGAGAACGTGATCGAGGGGCTGAAGGGCTATACAATCGAGGCGCGCGCGACCCAGATCGTGGTTGGCAAATCGGCGCGCTCGCGCTGGTTCGAATTGCGTCACGGCTCGGTCGTCGATGCGCTGGTGCGCGAGACTCCCGGCGTCGCGGTCCACGTCCTGCCGCTCGCCGAGCAGCCGGAGCGGCCACGCCTCCGGGGCGGGGCGGCCGCGGCGCGGGGCGGCTGGGGAAGCCCCTGGGGCTATGCGGTCTCGGCGCTGATGGTCGCGGCGGTGACCGGCCTCGGGATCAGCATCTACGCGCTGGGCAGCCTGACCAATCTCGCTTTGCTGTACCTCATTCCGGTCATGGCGGCGGCGACGCTCTACGGGCTGCGCACCGGCATCTTCGCCGGCCTGCTCTCGTCGCTCGCCTACAATTTCTTCTTCCTGCCGCCGCTCCACACCTTCACGATCAGCGATCCGTCCAATCTGGTCACGGCTCTCATGCTGCTCGCCGTCGCCGTGGTGATGAGCCAGCTCGCCGCGCGCGTGCGGCTGCAGGCGGAGCTCGCCCGGCGCAGCGCCGGCCAGAATGCGGCGCTCGCCGGCTTCGCCCGCCAGCTCACCGGCCTGATGGACGCCGAGGAGCTCGGCCGGACCCTATGCGGCGAGGCGGCGCGGCTGCTCGACGTCGATGCCGTCTTCCTGCTGCCGGCCGCCAAGGAGCTGGAGCTGGCCGCCGCGGTGCCGCCGGAGAACCGGCTCGACATCATCGACCGCACGGCCGCCGGCTGGGCCTATGATCACGGCCAGCCGGCGGGGCGGGGCTCCGAGACGCTGACTGCGTCGGACTGGTTGTTCCAGCCGCTGATGGTGGGCGAACGGGCACTCGCCGTGTTCGGCGTGGCCCGCCCGCTCGACGAGCCGGTCCGCTCCGACCAATTGCCTCTGCTGCTGAGCCTGATCGACCAGGCGGCGCTGGCGCTCGAGCGCATCTCGCTCGAAAGCGAGATGGCCAAGGTGACGCAGCTCAAGGAGCGGGACCGGCTGCGCGCGGCCCTGCTCTCCTCGGTCAGCCATGATTTGAGGACGCCGCTCACGACCATCCTCGGCTCGATCGCCGAGCTGCGCCGGTCGGGAGGCGCCGACGCGGCGCTGGTCGCCTCGATCGAGAGCGAGGCGCAACGGCTGAACCGCTTCGTCGCCAATCTGCTCGACATGGCGCGCGTCGAAGCGGGGGCGCTGAAGCTGGCGCTGGAGCCGGTCGACCTCACCGAGGCGGTGACGGCGGCGGTGCACGATCTGAAGCAGGCGCTGGCCGGCCATCCGATCCGGCTCGACGTCCCCCCGGATCTGCCGCTCGTCCGCCTCGACCCGCAGCTCTTCCACCATTGCCTGATCAACCTGCTCGACAATGCCGGCAAATATGCCGCGCCGGAAACGCCGATCCTGGTCCAGTCGCGGCGCCGGCCGGACGGGCTCGTGCTCTCGGTGATCGACGAGGGCGCGGGGTTGCCGCCGGGGGAGGAGATGCGGGTGTTCGAGACCTTCACGCGGCTGGAAGGGTCGGACCGGAGCGGCGGCACCGGCCTGGGCCTCGCCATCGTCAAGGGCTTCGCCGAGGCGATGGGGGCGAGCGTCTCCGCCGCCGGCCGCACCGACCCCGTCGGCGCCAGCTTCTCGATCCGTTTTCCCGAGAGCCTGCTCGTGCGCGGGAGCGAGGCGGCATGAATGCGCTGGCGCCCAAGATCCTCGTCGTCGACGACGAGGCGCCGATCCGGCGGCTGATCCGCACCGCGCTGGAGCGGGGCGGCTACCGGGTGGTCGAGGCCGCCAATGCGCGCGAAGCGCTGAACGCGCTCGGCATCGACCGGCCGGAGGTCGTCCTGCTCGACCTCGGCCTCTCCGACCGCGACGGGATCGAGATCATCCCGCAGATCAAGAAAGCGGGGCCGGCGGTGATCGTCGTCTCCGCGCGCGACGATACCGAAGCCAAGGTGGCCGCGCTCGATCTCGGCGCCGACGATTATGTAACCAAGCCCTTCGATACCGAGGAGGTGCTGGCGCGAATCCGGGTCGTGCTGCGCAACCGCCTTTCGGCCCAGGCCGAGGCGCCGCTGCTGAGGGTGGGCGAGGTGGAGATCGACCTCGACGCCCGCCAGATCCGCCGCGGCGGCGAGGAGGTGCATCTGACCCCACGCGAATATGGCTTCGTCGCCGAGCTCGCCCGCCATCCCGGCCGGGTGCTGACCCATGCGCAATTGCTGCGGGCGGTGTGGGGCGTCGGCCACGAGCACGACGTCGAATATCTCCGCGTCGCCGCCCGCGCCGTGCGGCAGAAGCTGGAGGCGGATCCCTCGGCGCCGGTGCTGATCCGCAATGAGCCGGGCGTGGGGTACCGGTTGATGACCGGTTAGCGCCCTCTCCCGAGGCTCATGCCTCCGCCGCGATGCCCAGCCGGTCCGCGGCTTCGCGAAGGCGACGGTCATGGGTCCACAGGCGGGCGTCGCGAGTGAGGAGGGTGGAGGCGAGCAGGTGCGCGTCGACCCAGCCGAGGCCCAGGCTGAACAGACGCCGCCGCTCGACCATCGCCAAGACGTCCTCGTCCGTTGCCGTCTCCGCTTGCGGAAGACGCCCGAGGGCGTCGATGACGGTTTCCCGAGCCTTCAGGCTCCCCATGGCGATCTCGCCGGTGACGAACGGGTGCCCCAGCACCTCGCCCGCGAGGAGTACTCGTTCGAGCGCAGGGACGGCCTGCCTCAGATGATCGATCCAAATGCCGGTGTCGACGAGAAGCACGATTTCTAGGCGGAACGGCGGCGTCGGCCGGCCGAAGCATCGGCATCGCTCCCGCCGAGCCGCGCGAGACGGGAGGCGGCCTCCCGCTCGATCAGCGCCTTCAACGCCTCCCGCACCAAAGCGGACTTCTCCTTGACCCCGGTATAGGCTTGGGCGGTTGCGACGAGATCGTCGTCGAGAGCGAGCGTGGTCCGCATGAATGCCTCCTCAGGCACGGAAATTAGCATCATTTGATGAGGATGTCGATGCCTGATGGGCGGTGAGACCGCAAGCTTGGTCCGCGCCTAAATCTCCACCTGGCTGCCCAGCGCCACCACGCGGTTGGGTGGGAGCTTGAAGAATTCCATCGCGCTTTCGGCGTTGCGGACCATCCAGGCGAAGAGGTGCTCGCGCCACATCGCCATGCCCGGCCGTTTGGACGGGATCAGGGTCTGGCGGCCGAGGAAGAAGCTGGTCTCCTGCATCTTCAGCATGGTCCCGCACTCGCGCACCTGGCCGAGCGCCTCGGGGACGTCGACTTCCTCCATGAAGCCGTAACGCAGCACGATCCGGTAGAAATCGTGCCCGAGCGGCGCCGTCTCGATCCGTTTGGCCGGGTCGACATAGGGCACGTCCTCGATCTTCACGGTGAGGATGACGACGCGCTCGTGCAGCACCTTGTTATGCTTGATGTTGTGGAGGAGGGCAGTGGGCGCGCCGTCGGCATTGGCGGAGAGGAAGACGGCGGTGCCGGGGACGCGGGTGAGCGAGCGGCTCGGCTGGCGGACGAGGATGTCGAGCGGCACGGCGCCCTCGGCCAGCCGCCGGCGCAGCACCTTGCGGCCGGTCGCCCAGGTGGTGAGCAGGGTGAAAACGATGCCGGCGACCATCAAGGGAAACCAGCCGCCGTCGGGGATCTTGGTCAGGTTCGAGGCGAAATAGAGGCCGTCGACGAGCAGGAAGATTCCGGTCACCGCGCCCGCGAGCAGCCGGTTCCAGCGCCAGACGCTGAACAGCAGCACGCCGAGCATGCAGGTGGTGATGAACATCGTGCCGGTGACGGCGATGCCGTAGGCCGAGGCGAGGCGGCCCGATTCCCTGAAGCCGAGGACGAGAGCGATGACGAGGACGAGCAGGGTCCAATTGACGAAGGGGACGAAGATCTGGCCCGCCGCCTTTTCGCTGGTGTGGAGGATCTTGAGCCGGGGCAGGAAGCCGAGCTGCATCGCCTGCTGGCTCACCGAGAAGGCCCCGGAGATCACCGCCTGACTGGCGATGATCGTCGCCATGGTGGCGAGGAAGACGAGCGGCAGCCGCGACCAGGCGGGTGCCATCAGGAAGAAGGGGTTCTGGACGGCGTGGGGATCGCCGAGCAGCAGCGCGCCCTGGCCGAAATAATTGAGCAGCAGGCAAGGGAAGACGAGGTAGAGCCACGCCACCGAGATCGGCCGCTGCCCGAAATGGCCCATGTCCGCGTAGAGCGCCTCGGCCCCGGTCACCGCCAGCACCACCGAACCCAGCGCAAGGAAGGCCAGGCGGGGGTTGAGGGTGAAGAAATGGATCGCCCAATAGGGATTGATCGCCGCGAAGATACTGGGCGCGGCGACGACGTTGACGATGCCGAGCAGAGCGATGACCGCGAAATAGACCAGCATCACCGGCCCGAAGATGGTGCCCACCCGCGCGGTGCCGTGCGCCTGGATCAGGAACAGGCCGACGAGGATGCCGATCGAGACCGGCAGGACCAAGGAATGGAAGCTCGCCTGGACGACCTCCAGCCCCTCGACCGCGGAGAGGACCGAGATGGCGGGCGTGATGATCGCGTCGCCATAGAAGAGCGCCGTCGCCAGCACGCCGAGGAGGACGATCCCGGCCGTCCACTTCTTGCCCGGCATGTGGCGGGCGATCAGTGCGAGCAGGGCGAGCGAACCGCCCTCGCCCTTGTTGTCGGCGCGCATGATGATGAGGACGTATTTGACGGTGACGACCAGCGTCAGCGTCCAGAAGATGAGCGACAGCACGCCGAAGATGTGCGCCGGATCGACCTTCAGCGGATGGGCGCCGACGAAGCTCTGCTGCAGCGAGTAGAGCGGCGAGGTGCCGATATCGCCGAACACGACGCCGATCGCGCCCAAGGCAAGCTTGGGGAGCGGTTCGGCGGGGCCGTGATGTGCCCGCGCCTCGTCGTGCGCGGCGGCAAAGGGAATTGCGGCGGTGGACAGGGCGGCATCTCCGACGACGCGTCAGGCGCGCGGCGATGTGCGGCAGGTGTTCGTAAAAAGGCGAGAGGCCACCGCAGCGGCGGCATAAAGATCGCGTAAAAATCGGTGACGTTGCGCCGTCAGCCCATGCGCGCGGGCGCCGGTTGCGAGTGACGCGACAGGCGCTGCGCTTCCGCCCGGCAATCGTAGCGCAGGTCCGGATCGGAGCAGAAATCGGGCCAATGGCCGCTGTGCGCCCAGTAATGGACCAGGCCGAGCTTCGCCGCGAACCCCATGAAGCGCGGGTCGCGCCAGAGCGGGCGCATGTGCGACCGGAACAGGACCCAGGTCCCCTCGCGCCAGAAGGGATCGCTTTGGCTCGCATCCATCGCCGCGAAATCCTCGTCGATCCGCCCGAACGTGACCAGCGCCTGAAGGTAGAAGCTGAGGAGCGGGTAGGCGCCCGGCCGGTGCGGCCGCGCCGCGTCCAGGGCCGCCGCGATCTTGCCCGGAGATGGATCGATCCGCGCCAGCAGGAACGCTTTCTCGGTCGGCGGGGACGGGGTGAGCTCGATCGTCGGCGAGCCCTGGCCTGCGAGCAGGCGAAGCGCGCTGGCGGGGTCGCCGTAGCGCAGATCGAAGCGGTAGCGCACGTCCGTCATGAGTTCCGAGCCCGGCCACAGCCGTTCGGCGCCTTCGAGCTCGCCTCGCGCTTCCTCGGTTCGCCCGGAATAAGCGAGCGCGGAGATCAAGGCCTCGCGGTTCCAGGGGGAGAGCGGGTCGAGGGAAACAGCGTTGCGGGCGGCCTCGACCGCGTCCTGCATCCGGCCGACGCGCATCAGGTCTTCGACCTGGGCCTGGTAAAGAATGGCCGCGCGGTCGTTGGCGATGCCACGCTCCAGGACCGCCAGCCGCTCGGCCCAATGGTGGGGATCGGTGTCGATCCGCGCCTGCGCATAGTAGATTTCCGCGAGCGTCGGATCGAGCGCCCGCGCGGCATTCAGATCGGCCAGCGCCGCCGCGCGATAGGTGCGCCGCTCGGGCGTGTCGTCATGATTCATGCTTTCGTCGAGCGAGCCGAGCTCGGCTTCCCGCGCGGCGAGCATCCCGCGCGCGCGGGCAAAGCCGGGGGCGCGCGCAACGACCTGCCGCAACAGGTCGATGTCGGCGATGCTCGGCAAGTCGTGGCGATGGTCGCAGAAGCTCAGGAACAGGCGCAGGGTCGCGGAATCGAGTGCCGGCGCCCCGTGGAGGGTGCAGAAAAGCACGTCGCCGAGCTTCACCGCGACCTGCTGGTGGAGATCGGCCGCATCGCTCGCGGCGCGGTCGAAGCCGATCGACCACAGCATCTCGCCGGTGGCGCGCCCGGACAGGGTCAGCTGGGCATGAAGCCGGTCGCCGCGCCGCTCGCCGCTGACGGCGATGACGTAATCCGCCGCGGCCGGGGACTGGACGACGGCAAGATCGGAGGCGCGGGCGGCGGCTAGGCGCGAGAGGTCCGAGGCGACGCTCGCCGCCAGCATCCCGGCCTCGGGGCCGTGCGCCTGGTTGACCAATGTTACGGAGGGAATGTCATGCTTGCGGACCCACCGGTCCCAGGCGAGCAGGCTCCCTCCGGCTAGGCCCAGGAGCAGGGCCGCCGCGACGGAGACGGGAAGGGGGGAGAAGCGCCGCCGGCGCCTCTGGCCATTCGGCGCCTCCTGACCCTCGCGCATCAGCCGGTAGCCGACCCGCGTCAGCGTCTCGATGCGGAACGAGCCTTCGCCGATCCCTTCCGCGATTCGGCGCAGGCGCGAGAGCACGCGGTTGATCGCGTCGTCGCCGACGATCCGCCCGTCCCAGCAGGCGAAGACCAGCTCGTCGCGGGAGAGGGTGGCGCCGTCGGCGCGAAGCAGCGCCAGCAGCACCTGCATCACCCGCGGCTCGACGAACTCCTCGCGGCCGTCGTCATGGGCGACGCGGCGCAGCGCCGGCTCGATCGTCAGCGGCCCCAGCCGCCGGCTGGGCTCGCCGGCGAGGCTGACCCGCTGCCGCCGGAACTGATCTGGATCCTCGTGCCCGTCCGTTGCCATGGCTCCCCAATCCTGGTGCCATCCTAGCCCGATTGAGGCGCCGCGCCAAAGTGCCGAAAGCGATCATCGGCAAGACATCGGCATAAGATCGGTTCCTCCTCCTCATCCTCCGGCGGGAAGAGTGGCAGTTTCCATTCAACCGGTGCGCCTCCTCGCGCCGGCACTGAAAGGAACTTCGCCATGAAGAGCCTCACCCTGCTCGCCCTCATCCTCGCCTCCGCGCCGGCGCTCGCGCAGCCGCCGGCCGGGACGGTCCGCATTTCCGACCTCGATCTCGCCACGCCCGCGGGAGTCGCCAAGCTCGACCGCCGCATCGAGCATGCGGTCGCGCAGCTTTGCGGCGCTGCCGACCCGACCGACCTCAACGGTCGGGCGCAGGTCGACAGCTGCCGGGCGGAGACGATGAAATCCGTCTCCGATCGCCGCGCGACCCTGCTCGCCCGGGCGGGCGGCGGATCGGGCGTGATCGCCCTCAAGGGGCGCTGACGCGAACGCCTTCAAGAGATGCTGAGCGGTACGCCGTCCCGTACCGTCCAGACACTGCGGCGCCTCTCACCCCGAGGCGCCGCTTTTTTGCGTCGGCTCATCGACGAAACTTGCGCGCCAGAAGAAATTCTCGTCCGCGCTCAACGCTTTTGATGGTTAACACCGTATAAATACGGCGGTGACAATTGCGGCGGCCGGCGGCTTAGTCGTCGCGCGACGCCGGCTACGGCCCCCCCACGAGCTGAACGGCGTCGCTTCTTCGAGGGCCCGTCGCACCCCGATGCGGCGGGTCCTCTTTTTTTGCGGGACTGAGTACGGACCCTAAGCGTTTCCGCCGGCCGCAACGAAGTGTTAAGGGGAAGCAGGGAGGCGACGGCATGGCGCCCGCCCGAACGATCGTTCTGGTCGAGGACGACGATGTCGTCCGACGGTCGACGGCCCTGCTCCTTCGCGGAGCGGGCCATCGGGTGGTGGAATTCGCCCGGGGCGAGGACCTCCTGGCAGCCGCGCTGCCCGAGCCGCCGGACGCGATCCTGCTCGACCTCCATCTGCCTGGGCTTACGGGCATCGATGTGCTCCGCGCCCTGCCTGCCCGCGGACCGATGCCGCCGGTGGTCGTCCTGACCGGCCATGGCGAGGTTCCGGTCGCGGTTGAGGTCATGAAGCTCGGCGCCACCGAGTTCCTCGAAAAGCCCTGCCCGCCAGAACGGCTCCTCGATGCGCTCGAACGGGCGACCGCGGCCCGTCCGCCGGCGCGGGTCGAGGATTATGAGGCGGCCCAGGCGCAGGTCGACGCGCTGACGCCGCGTCAGCGCGAGGTGCTGAAAGGCGTGGCGCTGGGCCAATCCAACAAGCTGATCGCCTATACGCTCGGCCTCAGCCGGCGCACGGTGGAATCCTACCGCGCGCAGCTGCTCGCCAAGCTCGGAGTCGGCAGCACCGCCGAGGCGGTCCGCATCGCCCTGCTCGCGGGTCTCGCGCCGGAGGCGTGAGGCGCCGCCCTTGACGCGGGCACTGCGTCGCACCGTAGGACGGCGATGTGAAGTGTCTCTCCCTCGCGTCCGCGGTAATGCTCGCGGCCTTCTCCGCTCCCGCCGTGGCGCAGCCGAGCAATCAGGGTTCCGACGCGCCGATGCCGGGCATGCAGATGCCCGCCCCGCCGTCGCCCCAGTCTCGGCCTGCTCCGCAGCCGCAGGGCGGGATGCAGGGTATGAACATGGGCGACGAGAGCCAGATCGTCGTCGCCGACACGCGCCTCCTGATGAACCATTGGGCCTCGGGTACCGCATGGCAGCCCGACGTGACGCCGGATGCCGGCGTGAAGGTGATGGCCGGCGACTGGATGCTGATGGGTCACGCGCTGCTGAACGGCGTCGCCGATTGGCAAGGCGGCCGGCGTGGAGACGAGAAGACGATCCTGTCGGGCATGCTGATGGGCATGGCGATGCGCCAGTTCTCCGACGGCAGCTTGCTCCAGTTCCGGGCGATGCTGAGCCCCGAGCCGCTGATGGGTGCGCGCGGCTATCCGCTTTTGCTGGCTGCCGGCGAGACGGCGAACGGGCGCGATTCGCTCGTCGACCGGCAGCATCCGCACGATCTCTTCATGGAGCTGTCGGCGACCTATCGGGTCCGGATCGGCAGCGACGGCGGCCTTTTCGTCTATGGCGGCCTTCCCGGCGAGCCCGCTTTCGGGCCGCCGGCCTTCATGCATCGCCTGTCGATCCTGGATTCGCCCGAGGCACCGATCACCCATCACTGGCTGGATTCGACGCATATCAGCTTCGGCGTGGTCACGGCGGGCGCGACGTGGCGGAACTGGAAGCTGGAGGCCTCCCGCTTCAACGGCCGGGAGCCCGATCAGCATCGCTGGGACATCGAGACGGGGCCGCTCGACTCCACCGCGGTCCGCCTCTCGTGGAACCCCACGCGGGAGCTGGCGCTGCAGGCGAGCTGGGCGCGGCTGACGCACCCCGAGCAGCTCGATCCCGCCGAGAACCAGACGCGCTGGTCGGCGAGTGCGATCTGGACGAAGCGGCTGGGCGACGGCAAGTGGTGGTCCACGACTGTGGCCTGGGGCAGGAAGTCGAGCGGTTCCGGCAGGCTCAACGCGGCGGCGCTCGAAAGCGCGGTGAATCTCGGCGCATTCACGATCTTCGGCCGCGGCGAATATACGCAAAATGACGAACTCATCGTCGCCGCGGCCGGGGGCCATGGCCCGGCTTATGATGTCGGCAAGATCTCGCTCGGCGCGATTCGCGACTTCCGCCTCGCGCCGCACCTCGCTTTCGGCATCGGCGCGCTCGTTGCCCGGAACTTCGTGCCCCACACGCTCGCACCGCTCTACGGTGGCGATCGCAACGGGGCGATGGCGTTCGTGCGCGTGAAATTAGAGTAGGGGCTTAGCCCCTTTGCTGGAGCCAGCTGCGCGGGACGCCGCCCTCGGGCGCGGGCGCCGCCGGCGCCTCGGCGGACAGGCGGGCGCAGACCTGGTGGAACGTGCCTTCTACGGTCACGTGAAAATCGCCGAAATAGATGTCGGTAAAGGGACCGGGGGTCGCCGCCACATAGGCGATGCGGTCGACATTGACCGCCACCTCGCCGCGCTGGCCGCCCCGTTTCATGATTACAAGCTTCAACGCGCGTCCTCCGAGCCGCGAAAATTAGCCGCACTCGGTTAAGGCGGCCTTACCGCGGCCGGCGAAAGAGCCGAAATGGGTGCAAACCATCTTGCCCAAAGTTCTTCTTTTGTTCCAATCTTTTCCGATCAGCAGACGAGTCGCCGAGGCGGAAGATGGAGTATCGCGTAATCGTGTTCGGAGTGGCCAGGGGCCCGTGGCGGCGGGATCGCAGACAGGCCTATCGCGACGCGATCGAGCTCGACCTCGGAGCCTATGACGAATGGGGCCGGTTCTTCGTCACCGTGCCCGCGGAGATCCAGATCCGGCGAAGACCCAGCGCCGCGGCGTGAGCGTGGACAGGAGGATCAACCGGCGAAGCTTCGATGCCGGTCCGCAACGGGGGTTGAATGGAGCAGCCTCTGCGTCCGGTCTACCCGCGGCGACCAAGAGAGGCGCTCGCAGCCGGTGACGAAGGTCGCCAGCGACGCCACCCACAACATGATGGCGAGGGTCCCGAAGAGGATCGCGTGATCGCGCGCGCCGGGGCGGTCCTGCAGCGCCCCATTCCGTTCGCCCCCTCCATCGTGCTGCGGGATCGAGCCGTGGGAGAGCATCCAGCAGAGGCCGCCCACCAAGGCGCAGGCGACGCCGGCCGCATAATTCCAGCGAAAGCCGCCAAGCAGGCCGTCGTGGACAGCCCGGCCTTCGGTCGCGAGGATCAACGCCCCGCCGTTGAGGAGCAGCAGCCCCGCAAAGATCCACTTCAGAAGCGCGATCGTGGTCGCGTCCGATCCTTCCGCTTTCTCTACCGCCAAGCTCTCATCCTTCACCAAGTCGGCCGAACCGCGGCTTCGGTCCGGTTAGCGGCCGCCGCCTCGCTCGCCAAGGGCGGTCGACGAGCCGACGACGCGTTTGCCCCTGATGGATTTTCCGCATGCTCCGGAATATCCGCGAGGACGTCCAGCCATTGGTGACGATCCTTCGACCAGACCGCCTGTTCGGGCGCGGGAAAGGCGGAGTCGGCGAATCCGCCGATGGCGATTCCGACCAGCTCCGGCAGCCGTGCCGGCTCCCACCACAAATTGGTGCCGCAGCGGGGGCAGAAGCGAAACGTCACGTCGAAGCCGCTTGCCGATCCACGCTCGAAGGACGCCGTCTCGCCGCGCAGCGCGGAGACCTGCTCGCGCGGATAGAAGACGGCGACGCTGAACGCGCTGCCGGTCCGCCGCTGGCAGTCGAGGCAATGGCAGAGGGAGACCTTGAGCGGCTCGCCCCGGCACTCCAGCGCCAGGGCTCCGCAATGACATGTCGCGACCCGTTCCATCGAACCCCCGCCGCCCGCTCATAGCATCGATTGCAAAGGCGGTATTGGTGAAACGCGCCGGCGGGTCCGCCGATCGCGGTCAGCCGCGCTGCGCGGTGAGATTTCGTTAACAACCGGCGGGTTAGTGTGCGTACCTGCGGGGGAGCTAGCAGCGATGTGAGGCTCCGACAGTGAATGGCGTCAATCCCAGGATCGTGCTCGTCGTCGACGACGAAGTGTTCGCGCGCCTCTTCGCGGTGCAGATCTTCCTCGACCAGGGCTTCACCGTCCTCGAAGCCGCCGATGCCGAGGAAGGGCTCGAGGTCCTCGATGCCAATGACGATGTCGGCCTGCTCTTCACCGACATCTCGATGCCCGGCGACATGGACGGGCTGCAGCTGATCGCGCGCGTGCGGAGCGAGCGGCCCGGAATCTCCTTCGTCGCCACCTCCGGCCGGGTCATGCCCAAGGGCGAGATGCTGCCGCGCAGCGCGCGCTTTCTCCCCAAGCCCTATACGGCGCACGCCTTGATGGCGACGATCCGCGAGCTCTCCGGAATCCCGCCGGTCCTCAACGGCTTCCCGGCCGCAATGGCCGGCTGATTCCGCAGGCCCAGGTCGCGTCGATCTTCTCGTCCTCGACATCGTCGAGCCCGCCGACGGTGACGCCCACCGGCCAGGCGGCGCCCGGCGGCTCCGCTCGAGGATCGACTTCGTCACGGCGACCGAGGCTGATGGTGACTCCGGGCGCGCGGAAGAAGGCGGCGGAGGGACCGATCGGGCCGCCGAGGTCGAGCAGGACGGGCTTGCCGTCGACCCGGGCGAGCGCGCGCTTGCTCCCGGAGACCAACATGGCCCGCCCGTTCTGGGCGAGCGTGCAGAGGATGTCGCCGCTGGCTCGCCCGAGATCGCCTGGGAGCAGGAAGCCGAGCCGCTTCGGCGGCTTCGGGACCACCTTATGCTCCACCCGTACTGCTTCGACGGCGTTGGCGAGCTGGTCGGCCGGCAGCACGGGCTGATCGCCGGGCGCCCGATGGCAGGCGGCGGCGAGCGGCACCGCGAGCAACGCCAGCAGCGACGCTTCGTTCAGGCCCGCACGCCTGCATCCGCCTTTCGCCATCGATCGCGCCTCCGGTGGTCCGCCGCGCCAACGTGAGGCCGAGAGGGGGAGTTCCAGCATCGCTGTCGGAAATCCGCGTACTATTACGGTAACGACGCGATAGCGCCGCTCGCCTAGAGCGCCCCGCGTGAAGCGGCTGGCGCTCGTTCTCCTTCTCGAACTGCTGATCCTCCTGGTCGCCGTGGCGGTGCATCGGGAGTGTCTCTGGCACCATGGCGCCTGCGCGCCGGGATCGGCCGAATAGCGAGGCTAGCTCCACGGACACCGTCACCGTGTTTCTACGGTAGTGACGGCCCGGATGATCTGGATCAAGGACGCCGCAACCGTGCGCTACGGCGTGCGGCCAGGGGCCGAAGCTCAATCTCCCCCACGAGGATTGCTTCGGTCCCGCTTCGAGGGGGAAGA
The DNA here is from genome assembly GCA_036269695.1 of Allosphingosinicella sp. GTDB lineage: Bacteria > Pseudomonadota > Alphaproteobacteria > Sphingomonadales > Sphingomonadaceae > Allosphingosinicella. The sequence goes on from DATBDY010000023.1 coordinate 75,781, forward strand.
ACACGATCCGTTAGCTTTTCAGCAACTTGCGCCGGCTAAAAATCTCACCCGTGGGGGAGCCGGAGAATAGAATGAGCAGGTTGTCCTACAAGCTTTCCTCGGCACTGGCGAAAGGGCGGCAATCGCGCCGGCTGACGCGCGAGCAGATCCTCGTCGACCTGCTCAACAAGCGCGCGGCGGCGCGGCGGGCGGGGCTGCGCGACCTGGAGCGTGCCTTGCGCGAGCAGATCCGCTGGGCGCTGCCCTTGCGGCATGCACGCGACGACGAAAAGTCGCAGGAGCCAGCGGAATCCGAGCTTTAGGACGATACGGCGCCGGAACGGTTAATCCGGCTTTCGCGATGTCCCTACACGGCAACGAAACCGCCGCTGCGTAAGCGGTCCGGGCCGCCGCGGGGGCGGCGCGGAGGACCGAATGCGCGCCTGCCTCCCGTTCCTGATTGCCGCTGCAACTCTCGGCACCTCCGCGGGCGCAGCAGAAGCGGCGTGGCGGATCAGGGAGGCCGGCGGCCCGGCGCGGATCGTTCATGCCGGTCTGCCGACGGCGACGGCATCCGATGAGGCGGAGTCGGCGGGCGCCTGTGCCGACGAGACGACCGGCTGCGGCCCCAAGTTGGGCTATGCCGATGTGGCTCTGGAGGGGAGCGGCGAGGCCGCCGAGGACAATGCGCCGCGCCTCGCTTATACGTTTCCCGCCGACGGCGACGAGCCCTCGCGGGTCCAGGCGGCCATCTGGGCGACGCCGGCGAGCCTGCCGGACGCCCACGGCCGGCCGGAGCCGGATCTCGTGCAGCTTGTGAGTGCGGTCCGCAGCGAAATACCCGCCGAGCAGAGGCTGGCGGGGCTGGTCACGATTACCAACGCGCCGTCGGCACCGCTTCCGCTGCCCCACCCGGCCCCGGCTCCCGCGCCTGCCCCGGCACCGAAGCCCACGCCGGGTCCGATCTGCCTGCTGAAGCTGATCTGCCTGTAATCTGCCGCTGACACGTCGCCGCGGTCAGGCGGCGGCTTTCTCCGGTCGGGCCTTTCGCGCGGCGGTGCCGGGGTCGAAGCGCAGGATCAGCCGCGCCAGCTCCGGCGAGGCCACCCGTTTCGCTGCCGCCTCCCGCGCAAACCAGCGTCGGCCGCGCTGGCCCTTTTCCGGCCAGGCCTCGAGCTCGCCCGTGACGGTCATCGGGAAGAGCAGCACGGAGGTCCGCAGCCGGCCGAGCAGCGGATGGTTCTTCACATGGTCGAAGCGGCCGATCTCGCGCGCCTCGACATCGCCTTCCAGGCCCGCTTCCTCATAAGCCTCGCGCGCCGCCGCCTGGGCCGGCGTGCGGCCGCGCATCGGCCAGCCCTTGGGCACGATCCAGCGGCTCGACCTTCGGCCGGTGACGAGCAGCACCTCCAGCGATCCATCCGGGGCCCGGCGCCAGGGGAGGGCGGCGACCTGCAGCGGCCGCCCCGTCGCCGGATCGCGTTCGGCGATCCGGCTGAGCAGGCGGCGGGCCGGCGCACGGATGGGACGGGGCAGCTTCACGCTTCTGCAACGCACCTCGTTCGCCTTGGTGGCGCAATCCGGCTAGACTGGGTCAGAATCGGCAGCGCGAGCCGGAATGCCTGTGCCGAACGGCCACGAATTCGAGCTGAAGCTCGAGCTGGATCCCAGGGATGCCGGCGACCTCCGCCGCCACCCCTTGCTGGCCGGCGCGGAGGCCTCGACGCGCGCCCAATGCTCGACCTATTTCGACACCAGGAAGAACGCGCTCCGCAAGGCTGGCTATTCGCTCCGCGTCCGCAGTTCGGGCGGCAAATATGTGCAGACGGTGAAGCGCACCTCGGCCGGCGCCGGATTGTTCAACCGGCCGGAATGGGAGGTGCCGGTCGAGCATGACCGTCCCGATGCCGCCGCGATCGCCGAGACGCCGGTCGGCGAGATCATCGGCGCCGACCGGGTCGGCAAGCTCGTCCCCGTCGTCGAATCCGCATCGAACGCACGATCTGGCGCCTCGACCATGAGGAAAGCGAGGTCGAGCTCGTCCTCGACGAGGGCACGATTTACGCCGGCAGGGAGGAACGGCCGCTGCACGAGATCGAGATCGAGCTGAAGCGGGGCGATCCCGGCGCGGTGCTCGATCTGGCGCGCAGGCTTGCCGAGCGCGTGCCGCTGCGGCTCGGCGTGCTCAGCAAGGTGGAGCGGGGCTTCGCGCTCGCCGAAGGACGGCTCGACAAGGTCAGCAAGGCGGCGCCGGTCGAGGTCGATGCGCGGATGGACGTCGCCGAGGGCTTCCGCGCCATCGTCAACGCCTGCCTCCGCCATTTCCGGCTGAACGAGCGGCTCGTGACGGAGCGGCGCGAGGCCGAGGCGCTGCACCAGGCGCGCGTAGCGATGCGGCGGCTGCGCTCGGCCTTCTCTTTGTTCCGTCCCGCGATCCGCGACGATCGCTACGATGCGCTACGCGAGGAGCTGCGCTGGTTCACCGGGACGCTGGGCGATGCCCGCAACCTCGACGTTTTCTTGACACGCAAGGCCGGCGAAGGCGTCGCGCTCGACCAGGAGGCGCTGCTGGCGGCGCGCGAGTGGGCTTACGATCAGGTCGTCGGAGCGCTCGACTCGCAGCGCTTCCGGGACCTGATGCTGGAGCTGGTCGTCTGGCTCGAGGCCGGCGACTGGCGCGGGCGCCGCAAGGCACGCGCGCCGCTTGGCGAGTTCGCGGAGGAGCGGCTCGACCGGCTGTGGCGTAAGGTGCGCGACGGCGGACGGGAGCTCGAGTCGCTCGAGGAGGAGGAGCGGCATCGGCTCCGTATCGAGGTCAAGAAGCTGCGCTATGCGGTCGAGTTTCTGGCCGGCCTCTATCGTTCGGCCGCGCCGGCGCAGAAGCGCTACGCCGCCGCGCTGGAGGGGATGCAGGAGAGCCTCGGCCATCTCAACGACATCGCCACCGCGCGCGAGCTGATCGGCCGCCTCGGACTGGCGCACGCGGAGCAGGAGCCTGCCGCCGCCGATCCTGACGAAGAGCGCCGCCACCTTGGTGACGCGGCCGAGTATTTCCAACGCCTAGGGCAGGTGGGCCCGTTCTGGCGCCAGGCTTCTTCCGCCTGAGCTGAAAGAATCGTGGTTAACGCACGTTAACACTTGCCTGCGGCTTTGTTAGGCAGGCCGGATGCGGCTTGCGATTCCCGGGAAAAAGACGCGGCTCTGGTGCATTTCCGGCGGCTGCACGGCGCTGCTGGTGGCGAGCGTCTCGCCGCCCATCCGGTTGAGGATCGATCCGTCGGTCTTCAGCGACGCCGCCTGCGCGCTCGGCGCACCGACCTGCCTGAGCGTGCCGCCCGCCGCGCCCGCGCCGCCCGCGCCGAAAAAGCCGGCGGTGCCGTCCTGGTTCTACGCCGGTCCGGGCGCCGCCATCCGCATCCTCGTCAGCATCCCCCAGCAGAAAGCCTGGGTGTTCGACGGAGGCGACCTCCTCGCCACCGCGCCGGTCTCAACGGGCAAGCGGGGCCACGAGACTCCGGTCGGCCACTTCCACATCCTGCAGAAGGCCGTCCATCACCGCTCCAACATCTACAGCAACGCGCCGATGCCGTTCATGCAGCGGCTGACCCAATCCGGCATCGCGCTCCACGCCGGCCATCTCCCCGGCTATCCCGCCTCGCACGGCTGCATCCGCCTGCCCTGGGGCTTCGCCAAGCGGCTCTACGGCCTCACCAACGGCGCGACGCGCGTCACCATCACCCGCACGCGCCCGCGCTCGGCCAAGGACGCGGCGAGGTTGGCTTGATCCCTGTAAACGGTTCAGCCAATCCGCTTTTCGCCTTATGACCCCCCTTATGAAGTTTTCCCATCTCTGCGGCGCGGCGCTGGTTCTGCTGCTCGCCGGCTGCGGCGACAAGCCGAGCGGCGGCGGCAATGTCGTCGACAACGAAGCGGTCGCGACCGGCGCCGCGGCCAATGCGATGCTCGCGAATGCCCTCGCGCCGCCGGACCCGAACGATCCGGCCCGCCTCCAGGCGCTGATCGCGAAAGCCATGCCGATGGTGATGTCCGACTCGAGGGACGCGCTCTACCGCAACCTGCGCGGCGGCGCGGCCGGGGCCGCTTGCGGCGAGGTGGCGTCGAAGCCGATCGGCCGCGCCGCGCCCGTCTTCCGCCCCTTCGTCATCAACCCCGACGGAATTGCCGTGGTGGCGGAGACGCCGAAGCTCGCCTTCGACGACCCGAACGACTTCGTCGCGGACGCGTGGATCCGCTGGTGCGCGTCGCCCGAGGAGCTGCAGAAGCTGGCCCCGCAGCTCCACCATGCCGCCACCGATCCGGGCGCGATGGCCAATGTCGACGCGGGCGCGGAGCCGCCCGTGCCCGACACGCCGCCTCCGCCGCCGCCCGCCAGGCCGGCGCCGGCCGTCAAGCCGCCGCCCGCCAGCGTCGAAAGCTTCTTCAATTCGGTGCAGCATAGCGGGCACTGAATGCGCCGCCGGCGCTAGTGGTCCGCCGTCTCCGCCAGCGCGGCTTCCTTCTCCGCCAGCAGCTTCGCCCGCATCGTGTCGCTGCGGCGGGCGCGTGCCGCCATCGCTTCCCACGCGGCGGCGGAGCGCAGGCAGCGTTCGCGCACATTGTCGAGGCTCGTGCCTTCGGCCTCGGCGCGAGCCTCGTCCGCGCGAGCAGCATATTGTTCGTGGAGGTGGGTCATCGGTGCTCCGTACGGCGGAGCCCCCGGTATCGGACTGGGAGCGGGTTTCTTCCTAGGCGCGAGTCCGGGTAAATGCAAACCGCCGGCGCGCCGTGCGTTGACGGAAAAACGTGCCGTCGAGCCGTCGCGATCGCGGCGCGTCTCTCCGGACAATCCCGCTCGTTGCGGGATTTGAGTACGGACCCTAAGGCGCGCGCAAAGGAGAAGGCCGGTGCCAGGTCCATTTCCGGAGCCGGAGACGTTCCGCGCGCGGCTCGACCGCATCGTGGAGACGCTGGACGAACGCCTGAAGGAGCTCGGCTTCAGCGAAGAGGAGATTGCGGAGGTCAAACGGCAGGCGGAGCAGATGGGGGGCGACGGCCAGGCCTGAGGCGCGTCGAACCCAGCCGCGGGTCGTCGTCGGAAGCCGCTGGAACCGGCAGCGAGGATGGCGCGTCTCCCGCTGCAAAACCGAATGGAGCCGACCATGCCGCTCAGCGCCATCGCGCTCAATTGCAGCCTCAAGAAATCGTCGGGGGAACCCTCCTCGACCGATAAGATGATCGGGCTGCTGGTCTCGGAGCTGAAGAAGAAGGGCGTCGAATTCCGCGGCACGATCCGCGTCGCCGACCATGACGTGAAGCCGGGCGTCACGTCCGACGAAGGGGAGGGCGACGAATGGCCCGAGATCCGGCGGCGGATCCTCGACTGCGACATCCTCGTCTTCGGCACGCCGATCTGGCTCGGACAGCCGTCGAGCCTCGCCAAGCGCGTCGTCGAGCGGATGGATGCCTTCCTCTCCGAAACCGACGCGCAGGGGCGGATGCCGAGCTATTCCAAAATCGTGCTTGTCGCGGTCGTGGGCAATGAGGACGGCGCCCACCATGTCTCGGCCGAGCTCTACCAGGCGCTTTCCGATACGGGCTGGACGATCCCCGCCGCGGCGGTCAGCTATTGGGTGGGGGAAGCGATGGCCAAGACCGACTTCAACGATCTGCCGCAAGTGCCCGACAAGGTGCGGCAGACCGCCGCCATGGCCGCGAGCAACGCCGCCCATCTCGCGGCGCTGCTTCGGGAGCGGCCTTATCCGGGGAGCGGCTGACCGCGTCCGTGGCCACCGAGCTCGACATCGTCATCGTTGGCGCAGGGGGGGCGGGCATCGCCGCCGGGCGCCGGCTGGCCGAGGCGGGCCCGGCCGTTTCCTTCCAGATCGTCGAGGCGGCGGACCGGGTCGGCGGGCGCGCCTGGACGGTGACGCGGGATGGCATGCCGCTCGACCTCGGCTGCGGCTGGCTCCACTCCGCCGACCGCAATCCGTGGGCCAAGCTGGCGGAGGAGGAGGGCATCGCGATCGACCGGTCGCGGCCGGCCTGGGGGCGCCAGTTCGCCAATCTCGGCTTCAGTCCGGAGGAACAGGCGGAGGCCGCAGAGGCGTATGACGAATTCGACCGCCGGCTGCGCGAAGAGCCGCCGCCGAGCGACCGCGCGCTCGATGCGCTCGATCCGGGCGAACGCTGGAACGAGTATCTGGAGGCGCGGAGCGGCTATCTGAACGGCGTCGGCCTCGCCCAACTCTCGGTCGCCGATTATCTCGCTTATGACGAGGCTGCCACGGACGAGAACTGGCGGTTGCGGGACGGCTATGGGACGCTGATCGCCGGCGCCGCTGAGGGGCTGCCGATCGCGCTGGACGCGCCGGTTTCCCGCATCGACCGGACGAGCACAATCCTGCAGATCGACACCGCGCGCGGGCGCCTGACCGCGCGGGCGGCGATCGTCACGGTGCCGCCGGTGGTGCTCGCGGAGGAGCGGCTGCGCTTCGATCCGCCGCTCGACGGCAAGGCGGAAGCCGCCTCCTGCTTGCCGCTCGGGCTCGCCGACAAGCTGTTCCTCACCCTCGATCACGCCGAGGAGCTGGACTCGGACGCCCATATGCTCGGCAATCCGAGGCGCGCCGAGACGGGCAGCTATTATCTGCGACCATTCGGACGGCCGCTGATCGAATGTTTCTTCGGCGGCGCCGGCGCGGCGGTTCTGGAAGGCGCGGGGGAGGGGGCGATGGCGGATTTCGCGGTTGGGGAGCTGATCTCGGCCTTCGGCAGCGGCTTCCGCAAGCGGCTGCATCCGCTCGCCGGCTCCGCCTGGGGCGCTTCGCCGTGGGTCCGGGGCTCCTACAGCCACGCCATGCCCGGCCATGCCGGTGCGCGGCGGGCGCTCGCGGAGCCAGTCGAAGGCCGCATCTTCTTCGCGGGCGAGGCGTGCTCGGCCCACGATTTCTCGACCGCCCACGGCGCCTGGGAAACCGGCGTCGACGCGGCCGAGCAGGCGCTGGCGGCCCTCAGACCGACTGAGTCGGCCGTTCGCCGGTGACGGTGAAGGCGTCGCGATAGGTGAGGGTCAGCACCTTGTTGTGATTCTCATCCTCGATCTCGATCCGGTGATCGAGGTTGAGCTGGCCCTTGTGGATTCCTTCGCAGACCAGTTCGCGCGCGCTTTCCAGCGCCTGCTCGCGCGCCGCGTCGACGTCGGGCAGATCGAGCCCCTCCTCGTCGATCGCCACGATATCGTTGTAAACGTGGAAGTAGAAGCGCGGCATGGCTCGCAAAGCGCACTAACACAGGTGATGTTCCTGTCTCCGCCGCAGAGGAGCGGGCTTGTGTCTCAACATTGACACACTTGCGCCGCGACGGACATGTTCCGGCATCCAAGGGAGACCCAAAAAATGACCCTCCGCCGCGCCGTTCTCGGCATGCTGCTCGCCGCCGCCGCAATGCCCGTTTCCGCCCAGCCGTCGCCCGACGAGGCGGCCTTCCGTGCCACCTACAAGGAGCTGGTCGAGACCAACACGACCCTGTCCGCCGGCAGCTGCACGCTCGCCGCCGAGCGGATGGCGGCGCGGCTGAAGGCAGCCGGCTTTCCGGACCAGGATCTCCATCTCATCGTGGCGCCCGGCCATCCGAAGGAAGGCAATCTGGTGGCCGTGCTTCCCGGCACCGACCCGAAGCTGAAGGCGGTCCTGCTCCTCGCCCATATCGACGTGGTCGAGGCGAACCGGGCCGACTGGCAGCGCGACCCGTTCACCCTCGTCGAGGAGAACGGCTATTTCTACGCCCGCGGCTCGTCGGACGACAAGGCGCAGGCGGCGGTGTGGGTCGACACGCTCTCGCGGCTGAAGCGGGAAGGCTACCGGCCCAAGCGCACGATCAAGATGGCGCTGACCTGCGGTGAGGAGACGGCCGGCGCCTTCAACGGGGCGCAATATCTCGCCGGCCACGAGCGGCAGCTGATCGATGCCGAGTTCGCGCTGAACGAAGGCGCCGGCGGCCTCATGGAGGACAATGGCAGGAAGATTGCGCTCAACATCCAGGCGGGCGAGAAATTCCCGCAGAATTATCGGCTGGAAGTCACCAATCCAGGCGGCCACAGCTCGCGGCCGGTGCGGGAGAATGCGATCTACCGGCTCGCCGACGCCCTGATCAAATTGCGCGCCTACGATTTCCCGGTGCAGGCGAATGAGGCGACGCGCGGCTATTTCGGGGCGATGGCGAAGCTCCTTCCCGGCCCCGCCTCGCCGGCCATGGCCGCCTTCGCCGCCAATCCGAACGACAGGGATGCTGCCGTGCGCATCGCCGCCGCCGATCCGGGCTGGAACGCGATCCTCCGCACGACCTGCGTCGCCACGATGCTCGATGGCGGCCATGCCACCAACGCGCTGCCGCAGCGCGCCGGCGCGAACGTCAATTGCCGCATCTTCCCGGGCACGTCGGTCGAGGCGGTGCGGCGCACGCTCGAGCAGGTCGTCGGCGATCCGCAGGTGAAGGTCACGACCTTGGAGACGCGCAGCGAGATCGCGCCGCCGCCGCCGCTCACCGACAATGTCGTCGGGCCGGTGAAGAAGGTCGCGTCCGAGCTCTTTCCGGGCGTCCCGCTTGTGCCTTTGATGGCGGCGGGCGCCACCGACGCCGCCTTCCTGACGCCCGCCGGCATCCCGACCTACGGCCTCTCCGGCTTCTTCCAGAACCGCGAAGGCACCCACGCCCATGGCCTCAACGAGCGGATGCCGGTGCGCTCGCTGATGGAGGGCCGCGGCTTCCTGTACCGGCTGGTGAAGCTCTATTCGAGCCAGTGAAGCGGGTAGGCGAATATTAACCACTCGCCGCCTTCGCGGCACGGCTGGCCCGGCGCGGCGGGTCCGAAACGGTCCCGGAATCATTTGAACTTTCATGAAACAGGACCTTCGCCCCGCCCGTCGCGCCGCCGGGCTGCTGATCGCCGCCGCCGCGCTCCCCTTCACCCCTTCGCTCGCGCAGGACGTGCAGTCGCCGACCGCGCCGCCACCGACGCCCCAGAGCGCAACCCCGCCGCCCGCGGCCCAGGCGCCGGTCGACCTGCCGGCCGCCCCGGCTCCGGCGGCAACGCCGGCCCCCGCGCCGGTGCCGCCGGTCGCGGTCGCCCCGCCCGCGGTCGCCGCGACGCCGGGCGTTCCGACGAGCACGCCCGCGACTGCCCGGAGAACGGCGCGGACGCCGGTCCGCACGCCGGCGTCTGTCGCCACGGCATCCCGCGTTGCTCGCGCGGCTCCGACCGCAGCGGCCACGCGCGCAGCCACGACGCCGGCACCGGCGCCGGTCACCACCCCGGCCCCCGTGGCCGAGGCTCCGGCTCCCATAGCGGCGCCTCCGACGATTACGCCGGCACCCGCTCCGGTGCCTTCCGCGCCGACCACGGCGCCCGCCGCACGGTCCGCGCGGTCGTGGCTGCCCTGGCTGGTGATCGCCCTGCTGGTGCTCGCCGTCGCCGCTTTTGCCCTGCTTCGCCGCCGTCGGCGCGACGAGATTTATGAGGAAGACGAAGTGCCGGTTGCTGAGCCCGTTGCGGCCGCGGCGCCCGTCGCGGCGGTCGGGGAAAAACGCCGGCCGTGGCTCGACCTCACGCTCCAGCCGGTCCGCGCCGGCGTCGAGGGCGATAAGGCGATCGTCGAGTTCGCCTTGCAGGTCGACAATCATGGCGGCGCGCCCGCGCGGGACGTGCGCGTCTCCGCCTTCATGCTCCAGGCCGGCGCATCGGAAGCCGAGCACGATCTGATCGCGTCGAAGGAGATGCCGGCGGTCGAGATCGCGGCCGGCGAGACCAAGCAGGTGGAGGCGGCGGTGGCGCTGCCGACCGACAAGGTCGAGGGCGATGCTGTGCTGCCGGTGGTCGTCGCCGACGCCCGTTACACGCTTCCGGACGGTAGCGAGGGCCGCACCTCCGCCACCTTCGCGGTCGGCGTCCCGGACGGCGAGGAGCTCGCCCATTTCGCCGTCGACAACCCCTCAGGCCTCCACGACGACGTCGTCGCCAGGCCGATGGGGGAGATGGAGAAAGCGTAAGCCTTTTGCGAGAGCGCAAAAGGAAAGGGGCGGCCCCGATGGAGCCGCCCCTTCTTTATCTTGTGCTCCGGCGAAAGCCGGAGCCCAGTCTGGATCCCCGCCTTCGCGGGATGACGCTCAGCGGATGCTGATCGTCACTTCACCTCGACGGTCGCGCCGGCTTCCTCGAGGCGCTTCTTGAGCTCCTCGGCTTCGGCCTTGTTGACGCCTTCCTTGACCGGCTTGGGAGCGCCCTCGACCAGCGCCTTGGCTTCGCCGAGGCCGAGCTGGGTGATGGCGCGGACTTCCTTGATCACGTTGATCTTCTTGCCGCCGTCGTTGACGAGGATGACGTCGAACTCGGTCTTCTCTTCCTCGGCCGGAGCGGCCGCGCCGCCGCCGCCCGCCGGAGCCGCCGCAACGGCGGCCGCCGCCGACACGCCCCAGCGCTCTTCGAGCGCCTTGGCGAGGTCCGCCGCTTCGAGAACCGTCAGCTCGCTGAGCTGGTCGACGAGGGATTTGATGTCTGCCATTTTAAGTCTCCAAATGCGGGCGTTCGGCCCGTGGGTTCAGTTCCGAAAATAGATCAGGCGTTTTCTTTGGCCGCATAGGCCCCGAAAACGCGGGCCAGCATCGCGCCCGGCTCGTTGATGGTCCGCGCGATCTTGGCCGCGGGCGCCTGGATGAGGCCCACGATGCGAGCGCGCAGCTCGTCGAGCGACGGGAGCTCGGCAAGAGCCCTCACTCCGTTGACGTCGAGGACGGTGTCGCCCATCGCGCCGCCGACGATCTCGAGGCGATCGTTGGTCCGGGCGAAATCGACGGCCACCTTCGCCGCGGCGACGGGATCCGCCGACGTGGCGAGCGCCGTCGGCCCGGTCAGCAGATTGCCGATCGGAGCGTAGGGCGTGCCTTCGAGAGCAATGAGAGCGAGGCTGTTCTTCGACACTTTGTAGCTGGCGCCCGCATCGCGCATGCGAATGCGCAAGGCGGTGGACTGGGCGACCGTCATGCCGAGATTGCGGGTGACGACCACCACGCTCGTCTCGTTGAAGGTACGCTTCAGATCCTCGACCAGCTCGGCTTTTTGAGCTCGATCCATGCCACTTCCTTCACAATGCCCGCGCGAAAAGGCGCCCGGGCAGGGTTGATGTCCGTGAGGGGAGGGGGTTCGGGCCGGAAACCGGCACCCGCGGCGTCGCATCAGCGGCCGGCGCGGCAGAAACTCTTCCCCGTCTAGGCTGGAGATTAAGGGGCGAACCCCACCAACTGTCTCGGACGGATGCAAATGAGGCGCGGCCCCATTTGCGGAGCCGCGCCTATACAGGATTTGCCGGAAGGATCAAGCGCCTGGGGCGCCCGGGACCTTCCTGGTGCTTACGGGGCCCTGCGGCCGGTGACGAAGTGGAAGATGAAGACGATGATCGCGATCACCAGCAGGATGTGGATCAGCCCGCCCGCGACGTGGAAGGCGAGGAAGCCGAGCAGCCACAGGATGAGCAGGATGACGGCAATAGCGAGAAGCATGACAACCCCTTTCGAACCATGACGGTCGGCACGAGCGCCGTGTCAGGGGCGTAACGGTCTGCCCCCCGACCGGTTCCGAACCTATCGGCTGGCCGGGCGCGACTTCGGGGCGGCGTCGGACTGGCGGCGGATCAGCTCGAATTCGAGCAGGCGGTGCGGCGTCGGATCGGGCGCGCCGCCGCCGCGGCGGACGATCTCGGCGAGCATCGACACCGCTTCCTCGGAGATGACCGAGACGGGCTGGCGCACCGTCGTCAGCTCGGGCCAGATGGTGGTCGCGAGCGGCGTGTCGTCGAAGCCGCACACGCTGAGGTCGGCGGGCACGTCGAGGCCGCGGCGATGCGCCACCGCGACCGCGGCGGCGGCCATGTCGTCATTGCTTGCGAAGATCGCCGTCGGCGGCCGCTCCTGCGACAGCAGCGCCTCGGCCGCGTCGAGGCCCGAATGGTAGGTGAAATTGCCCGGGGCGATCAGCGCCTCCTCGACCTCCAGCTCGGCGTCGGCGAGCGCCGCGCGGTGGCCTTCGAGCCTGAGGCCGGTGGCGGCATGGTTGGCGCGGCCGGTGATGAAGCCGATGCGGCGGTGGCCGAGCGAGATCAGATGGCGGGTCATCGCCCGCGCGGCGGCGAAATCGTCGATGCCGATCGACGGTAAATCGGTGCCCTGGCGGATCGATCCGGTGGCGATGACGGCGATCCCCGCCTCGCGCAGCACCCGGACAAGATCCTGCGCGTCGCACACGGGCGGGGGCAGGATGATTCCGTCGAGCCCGGCGTCGATCAGCATCGCCGCCGCTTTGGCGAGGTCGTCGCCGGGACTGTAGCGCTTGACGATCAGCTGGGCGTTAACCTGGCTGCACCGCTCCAGCGCGCCGATCAGGAATTCGCTGACATAGGTGGCGTTCGGGATCGAGCAGAGCAGGCCGATGCGCAGGATCTCGCCGCCGGCGAGCGTCTTCGCCGCCGCATTGGGCACGAAGTGGAGCGCGCGGATCGAATCCTCGACCAGCCGCTGCGTCGCCGGCCGGACATTGCCCTCGCCGTTGATGACGCGCGACACCGTCATCGACGAGACGCCGGCATGGCGGGCAACGTCGTGGATGGTGGCGGAGCGCTGGCGGCGGCGGGGCAGTCTATGTTCCACTGGCTGGGCTTATCCTTTCATCGATGAATGGGGGCAAGCGGGGCCGGCACGCCGCGGCTGAAGGCGGGCGGGCAAAGGGCGGCGGCGCCGGAGCGCCGCCGCAGGGGAGGACCCGCCGACCTTTTGCCCGATCCCTAGAAGGCGGCCCTCAGGCCGAACATGATGGTGCGGCCGCCATTGTAATAAGTGAAGGCCGCGTCCGGGAACTGGAAGTATTGGCGCTGCTTGGCCTTGGTCAGGTTGACGACGTCGAAGGTGAGCTCGACCGGCACGTTCCATCCGACCATCTTGTGCAGGTTGAACACCGACGAGAAATCCCACTGCCGGTAATCGTTGTTGAAGAGACCGGCGAGCGCGATGCCGTTCTGCGGTGCGGTGGCGGCGGGATTTCCCTTGTAGAAGGTGGTCGAGAGCCTGAGGCTCACCCCGTGATTTTCGTAATAAGCGGTGATGTTGTAGGTGTAGGGCGGGACGCCGGTGGCGACGGCCGGCGCGGCGCCTCTCCCGTTCTGGTCGATGATCGTCAAATTGGAGTTGAAGCCCAGCCCCTTGATCCAGTTGCCGAAGATGAAGTCGAGCGGCTGGATCCAGGTGATTTCAACGCCATCGACGGTGAGCTTGCCGCTGGCGTTGACCTGCTCCTGGAGCACCACGGTCGCGCTGTTCGGCCCGCCGCGCGAATTGATCGCCGCCTGCTGCGTCGGCGTCAGCGTGTCGAAGGTGACGCCGTACTGGCTGAGCGTGGCGAAGGGCACGGTGGTCGAGCCGGTCACGGTGAAGCCGGTGAGCAGCTTGCGGAAGGCGGCGATGCCGATCAGGCCCTCGTGGCCCGGATAATATTCGACGCCGAGGTCGTAATTCTCCGAGATGAACGGCTGCAGGGCCGGATTGCCGACAGAGCCGACATCGGCCGAGGGCGAGCTGAAGTTGAGGCCCGGCAGCATCGAATTCGGGTTCGGCCGGGTCATCGTCCGCGAGACGGCGGCGCGGATGATGCCGTGCTCGCCGATATTGTAGGCAGCGGTCGCCGAGGGCAGCCAATTGTCGTAATCGTGCCTGGTTTCGATGAAGTTGCTGATGTTGGGGAACTTGCCGCCGTCGGCCGGCGCCACCGCGGGCGCCGCCGGCGTGTTGCGCGGGTCGGGAATGGAAACGAGGCCGCCGATCGTCTGCATGGTTCGCACCCAGCGCACGCCGATATCCCAGCGCAGCCGGTTGCCGTCGCCGCCCATCGGCGTGTCGCCGTTGAGCTCGGCATAGGCACCGAGCGTCCGCTCGCGCACCAGGCCGCCGCTTGCGCCGGTGTTGGAGGAGCCCGCTTCCGGCTCCGCATTGTGGAACTGGTCGTAATGCGAGGCGGCTTTGAACTGGTCCCAGTTGACGGTGATGAAGCCGTCCGGCCGCGGCATCAGGAACGAGGCGAGCTGGGATTGCGGGATCAGCGAGCCCTGATAGGTGACGGGCCCGGTCGCGCCGGCGGTGAAGCCGGTTCCGTAGCCGGGATAGGTCGGATAGCCCGCGGGTGCGGCGCCGACGACGCTCAGGCCCTGGCAGGGCGGCTGCGAGTTGGGCGACGGCAGGAAGACCGTCGGGTTGTCGCCGCAGACGGCATTCTGCCACGCCTGGCTGTTATCGTAGGCGCGGATGCGCCGCATGATGTCGTCATAGGCGGCGCCCACCTTCAGGTTGAGTCGCTCGTCGCCCCAGGTGAGGTTGCCGCGGATTCCCTTGGTCTCCGTGCTCCGGCGTTCGTCCTGGATGTTGAGGCGGCCGCCGTTCCAGCCGAAATTGGCGGGATTGTTGAGGTCGACGTTACTCGTCACCTGCGGGAAAGGAGCGCTGCCGTCGTTGAGATAATTGACCGTCACGCCGGAGCTCGCGGGCGTGATGACGAGCACGCTCGGCGATTCGCGGTGGAACTTGCTCTTCGTCCAATTGCCCTGGATGTCGAGCTTCAGCTTGTCACCGAACTTCGCGTCGAGGCCCGGATTGACGCCCCAGAAGGTCGTCGTCTCGATGAACGGCCGGTATTCGAGGAAGAACTGGGCGTTGGCGTAGGTCGCCGAGGTGACGACGCAGCCGGTGGTGCAGCTCGAATTGTCCACCTTCATGTTGAGCGGGATTGCGGCGCCGTTGCGGCCGACCCAGTTCATGTCGATCCGCCGGAGATCGTTCTTCAGCTTGCCGGCCATCGAATCGAGATAGAAATGGAGGGAGTCGCTCGGCCGCCATTCGAGGCTGAAGATGCCCGTATAGCGGTCGCGCGTGCCGGACTCGTCCGAGGGCCGGCTGAGGCGCGGAATGATCGCGTTGTCGATCTGCTGGATCGTCAGCCCCGGATTGTGCGCGAGCAGGAAGGCCTGGTCGATCGGGGTGCCGGGGACGAGGCCGTTGCCCGCATTGGCGGGGACCACCGACGGGATGGTGAAATTGCCGCCGCCGGTCGAATTGCAGGGCGTGCCGCACTGGGCGCCGACGAGGTTGGGGTTGGTCCAGCCGATCGTCTCATAGCCGACGGTCCGAGTCTTGGCGCGGGCGCCGGCGGCACCGATCAGCACGCCGAACGTGCCGTCCGCATTGGTGTAGCTGGCGAGCGCGGAGCCGCGATAGCCCCAGTCCTTGTCCAGGCTGTTCTTGGTGCCTTGGCCGGACAGGGTGAAATGCGTCCCCGGATGATCGAACGGCCGGGCGCTACGCATGTCGACGATGCCGGCCGCGCCGCCTTCCAGCATTTCCGGCAGCGGGCTCTTGTGGACGGTGAGGCGGGTGAAGAGCTCGGTCGGGAAGAGGTTGAGGTCGACCTCGCGATTGGTGTTCTGCGAGTCCGTCCGCCCCGTGGAGGCGATGGCGATCGGCGCGTTGTTCAGCAGCACGCGGGTGAAGCTGGTGCCGAGGCCGCGGATCGAGACTTCGAGGCCCTCGCCGGTCGTCTCGCGGGTGATGATCACGCCCGGCACGCGGTTGAACGTCTCGGCGATGTTGGTGTCGGGGAACTTGCCGATCTCCTCGGCGAAGATCGAGTCGGTGAAGCCGACCGAATCCTTCTTAGCGTTGATCGATCGGGTGAGGCTGCCGCGATAGCCGGTGACGACGATCTCGTTGTCGCTGGCGGCGGTGCTCTGCTCCACACCGGTCGGCTGCGGCGCGGCATTGGGATCGGCGGGCTGCGTTTGGCCCGCGGAGGCCGGCGGCGCGGGCGGGGCGCCGTCTTGGGCGGCGGCGGCGCCGGTCCAGAACAGAGCGAGCGCGGCGGCGGTCCCGAGCAGAAGGCCGGAACGGGTGACGGAGTCGTGGCGTGATCTGGTCATGGCAACCCCCAAAGCGTTTCCTCGTCCGAGCGGTGCTCTTGCACCTGCATTTACGCTTCACAGGCGGCCGGCCGGCTTTTTCTCCGGCGGGAATGTTACCGCTATCATTGGATAACCGAGTCGCGGTTTCCGGTCAATGCGCTTGCGAAATGACGGGCGAGGAAAAGCGACGGCGTTACCGATATCATTCTCGATTGCGGGGCGGCGATCATCCTGTTCCCCCGGCGAAGGCCGGGGTCCAGATTCGGACTCAGACTGGGCCCCGGCTTTCGCCGGGGAGCCAAGAAGCTAGGCTGCGGCTGCCGCGGGGCAGGCGGGGGCGGTCTTGCTGAGCAGTGACGGGACCAGGCGCGCCGGCACCGCGCGGCTGTAGAGGAAGCCCTGGCCATATTCGCAGCCGAGGCGGAGCAAGGCCTGTTCCTGCTGGGTCGTCTCGATCCCCTCGGCGACCACCTCCATGCCGAGGCTGCGGCCGAGGCTCAGCACCGCGTCGATGATCGCATAATTGCCGGTGCGGCCGCCAAGGCCCTTCACGAACCGCCGGTCGATCTTGATCGTGTCGACCGGGAATTGCTGGAGGTGCGACAGCGAGGCGAAGCCGGTGCCGAAATCGTCGAGCGCGATCTTCATGCCGGCGTCGCTCAGCCGCTTCAGCGCCCGCTCGACATATTCGGCGCCGCGGCCGAGGAACACCGTCTCGGTGACCTCGATCTGGATGCGCTGCGGCGGCACGCCGGCCTTGTGCAGCCGCTCGAGCAGCGAATCGGCGAAATCCTCGCGCCGGAACTCGGCGGCGGCGGCGTTGATCGCGACATGGCCGAATTCGACGCCGCGGTCCTGCCAGCGGGCGATGTCGGCGATCGCCCGGTCGATGACCGCATCGCTGATGTCGGCGGCGAGATTGGAATCCTCGAAGGCCGCGGAAATGGTCGATGGGAGCTGAAGGCCGCGCTGCGGGTGGCGCCAGCGCAGCAGGGCCTCGAAGCCGAAGACGGCGCCGGTGTCGAGGCGCACCTGGGGCTGGTAATAAGGCGCGACCCGGCCCTCCTCGAGCGCGGTGCGGGCCAGAGCGAGCATCGAGCCGCGCTTCTGCACCTCGTCGCGCATGGCCGGTGCGAACAGCTTGAGCTTGCGGCGCCCGGCCGCCTTGGCGGCGTAGAGGGCGATGTCGGCATTCTTCATCAGCTCGGTGCGCGAGCGGCCGTGGCACGGGAACAAAGCCGCACCCATGCTGGCGTTGAGGTCCAGCATGCGGCCGCCATGGATGCAGGGCTCGCGCAGCCGGTCGTAGAGCGCATCGGCGAAGAGGTGGATGTCGCGGGCGGAGGCGGCGCCGGTCAGCAGCAATGCGAATTCGTCGCCGCCGAGGCGGAAGACGGCGTCGTCGGCCCGGATCGCGCCCTTCAGCCGCGCCGCGAACGTGCAGAGCAGGGCATCGCCGCCGTCGTGGCCGACCGTGTCGTTGACCCGCTTGAACTCGTCGACGTCGACGAGGAGCAAGGCGAACTTGGTGCCCGCCTCCGCCGCTTCCTGCACGGCGCGGTCGAGCTTCTGCTGCATGAGGTTGCGGTTGGGCAGGCCGGTCAGGCCGTCATGATTGGCGATCCAATAGGCATGTTCCTCGGCCTGCTTCTGCTCAGTGACGTCGCGGGCGATCGAGACCAGCTTGATTGGGCAGCCACCGGCATCGCGCAGCGGCGCCACCAGCACGTCCCACCAGCGGCCGCTGCCCTTGGCGTCGCGGACGGTAAATCGCCCGACCTCGCCCTGGCGGGCCGAGGCGAGCGCCGCCTGGACCTTCGCATGGTCGGCGGCAATAAAGCGGACCGCCCAGCTGGCGCCGACCGCGAGGCCGGTCCCGGCCGCATTCGCATGCTCCGCGGCCGGATTGGTGTCGAGGATCCGGCCTTGGAGGTCGAGCAGGACGATCGAATCCGGGCTCGCCTCGAAAATCGAGCGATTGAGGGATTCGCTTTCGCCGAGCGCCTCCTGCGTCATCACCCGGTCGTTGACGTCGGTGCAGGTGGCGAACCACTTGGCGACGATGCCGTCGTCTCCGCGATAGGGAATGCCGCGGACGAGGCACCAGCGATGGCCGCCGTCGCGGTGGAGCAGGCGCATCTCGGCTTCGAAGGTGCCGCCGCTGCGGAGGCACTCCCGCCACAATTCGCGGATCCGCTCGACGTCGAGCGGGCAGACCATGTCCAGCCAGCGGAAGCCGAGGCCGTCGCCGTGCGGGCGGCCGGTGAACTCGTACCATTGCGGGCTGAGATAGGTGCAGCGGCCCTTGCGATCGCCTTCCCAGATGATCTGCGGGATCGAATCGAGCATGTCGTAGGCGCGTGCATTGCTCTCGCGCAGCGCCGTCTCCGCCTGCTGGCGTTCGGCCAGCCTCTGCTCCCAGTCGCGTTTCTGGTCGCGGACGCGGGTGAACAGGAAGAGCAGGAAGACGGCGCCCCAGAAAGCGAGGAGGCCGAGATAGAATTGGCCCTCGGTGATGAGGGTTCGGCGCAGCACGATCCGCGAGAGGGCGAAGCGGTAGGTGCCGGGGCGGGCGCCGTCGGCCGTCTGGAGCGCGATCGAGACGATATTGTCGAACTGCGGGCCTTTGAGGGCGGGCGGCATCGGGTGGGCGGCGAGCCACCAGTCGGCAACGCGCGCGTCGCGCAGGTTGAGCGTGACCTCGGATGCGCCATGGGCGGCGCGGAAATCGATGCGGTTGAACTTGTTTGAGACCCCCTTGCCGGGCGTGCTGTAGCGGGGGTCGTAATTCTTGAGATAGAGGCTGAGGCCGTCCGAGGGACCGTCATACGAGAGGCTGATCGTGGCGGTCTGGTATTTCGAAAGATCGATGCCCCGCGCGAAGAGCATTGGATCGGTCAGCAGCTCGTAGCCGCAATAGGGATAAGCGAATTTTAGCTTCAGCTCGCAGCGCCACTGGAGCGGCCGGTGCGCGCTCAACGCGACGCTGGTGCTGCCGCCCATGTCGCCGTCCGAATAGACGGCGGGCGTGGGGTGCGACTGCGGGGTGATGGCGATGGTGCGCGTGAGCAGCCGGTCCTGGAAGGCAATGGCGGCGACGGTCAGCGCCAGCAGGACGAGGATCAGCGCCTCGATCCTGTAGCGGACCGCCGTTTCGCGTGCGGACGCGAATGCCCCTGCCATCGAACTCCCCTCGCCCCCGCCGGAATCGTACGGAAGCGAAGTCGAAGGGGCCCTCCACCCGCCCCTCGCGTTCGCCGTCCCGGCGCCGCACCATCATCGCGTTGCCGAATAAAGAAACGGTTACCGGGGGTTAGGGAGGGCTCGTACGCGCCAATCCCTCTCTCCTTGCGGGAGAGGGAGGGGCCCAAGCCGAAGGCTTGGGAGGGTGAGGGGGCGGGGAGGGACGCAGCATTGGCCTCTAACGGGCCAAGCCGCGTGCCCTCACCCGCGGCGCCCAGCGGGCGCCGCACCCTCTCCCGCGAGGGGAGAGGGGCAGTTGCCGCCTTACGCCGAAGCCAGCTCGCCGGTGTCGACCTTGAGGCCCGGCCCCATGGTCGAGCTCAGCGACACCTTCTTGACGTACTTGCCCTTTGCGCCCGTCGGCTTCGCCCGCACGATCGCATCGACGAACGCATCGAAATTGCGTCGCAAATCCTCGGCCGGGAACGATGCCTTGCCGATGCCGGAGTGGATGATGCCGGCTTTCTCGACGCGGAACTCCACCTGGCCGCCCTTGGCCGCCTTCACCGCCTCGGTGACGTTGGGGGTGACGGTGCCGAGCTTCGGGTTCGGCATCAGCCCCTTGGGGCCGAGCACCTTGCCGAGCCGGCCGACGATGCCCATCATGTCGGGCGTGGCGATGACGCGGTCGAAATCGATCGTGCCGCCCTGGATCGTCTCCATCAAATCTTCCGCACCGATCACGTCGGCGCCGGCCTCGCGCGCCTCGTCCGCCTTGGCGCCGCGGGCGAAGACGGCGACGCGCACAGTCTTGCCGGTGCCGGCGGGGAGGGTGACGACGCCGCGGACCATCTGGTCGGCGTGGCGCGGATCGACGCCGAGGTTCATCGCGATCTCGATCGTCTCGTCGAACTTCGACTTGGCATTGGCCTTCAGCGCTTCGATCGCCTCATCCACCCCATAGAGACGGAGGGTATCGACGGCCTCGGCGAGCGCCTTCTGCTTCTTGGTCAGCTTGGCCATCGGATCAGCCCTCCACCACTTCGAGGCCCATCGCGCGGGCGGAGCCTTCGATGATCTTGGTCGCCGCCGCGAGATCGTTGGCGTTCAGATCCTTCATCTTGGTCTGGGCGATCTCTGCCAGCTGCGAGCGCTTGATGCGGCCCGCCGAAGCCTTGCCCGGCTCCTTCGAGCCCGACTGGATCTTCGCCGCCTTCTTCAAAAGGAAGCTCGCCGGCGGCGTCTTCGTCTCGAAGGAGAAGGAGCGGTCGGCATAGACGGTGATGACCGTCGGGATCGGCATGCCCTTCTCCAGCTCCGTGGTGGAGGCATTGAAGGCCTTGCAGAATTCCATGATGTTGACGCCGCGCTGACCCAGAGCAGGGCCGATCGGCGGCGAGGGATTGGCGGCGCCCGCGGGCACCTGCAGCTTGATATAGCCCGTAATCTTCTTGGCCATGTGTCTCACTCTGTAGGGGAGCGGGAGCCCGCGAGGGCCGTCCGCTCCGGTTCAAGTTTAGCGGTCCAGACGACCGGCCGAAACCGATCTCCCGCAGCTCTTCTCCCTCTCCCGCTTGCGGGAGAGGGTCGGGGTGAGGGGCTGTGCGCCCGACGCCCGTTCCAACGATGTCGGAAGGCGGCGCCTTTAGCGCAAGTGGGGGCGAAGGGGCAAGGGGTGGGTGGCTTCGCGCCAGCGAAGCCTTAGAGGACCCACCCCTCCGGGTGCTCCTCCCGCAGTGTCGCAGGGACATTCTTAGCGCGAGCGGTCCGTTCGTGCCGACGAGCCTCGGAGTTCTCGCTTTAGGTCGCTCACATCCTGCATGACCCGATGAGCTAAAGGATCGCTCGCCGCGCTCACCGTTACCATTCCCGCCAAGCCTTGTGCTTTGGCTAGTAGCTTCTGGCTTTCGGGGTCTTCGCACTCCGATGCTAGCTCTAGGAGCTTCCTTGAGACGATATAGGAGTTCTCCCCTCGCACCATCACTTCGTCGAGAAGGTCAGGCGAAGCGTAGCCTGATGGCGCGCTTCAAGGGCAAAAATACCAAACCGGAGCTATTGGTGCGACGGCTGCTCCACCGCCTTGGTTTGCGTTTCCGTCTCCACCGAAGGGATCTTCCAGGCACACCGGACATCGTGCTGCCTGGGCGACGTCTCGTTATCTTCGTCCATGGCTGCTTTTGGCATCACCACGAGGGTTGCCCGACGGCTCGCATCCCTGTCTCCCGCAGCGATTTTTGGCGTGCTAAGTTTCAGTATAACCGCGAGCGCGATGAGCGAAATTCGAAGGCGCTGGAAGCCCTGGGATGGCGAGTAGTAAGGATCTGGGAATGCGAAGCGCGGGGCGCTGGCTTAGAGCAGCGTCTTTCGGATCTCGGGGTGATCGAGCCAAGAGGGGATGACAGGGTTTCATCTGCGGCGAGACCGCTGACCACACGATAACCAGGCGGCGAACCTCTAGCCACCGCCCCCCCACTATCGTAGCCTCCCCGCAAGCCGGTACGTCACCGCCGCGCGTCGAGAGGATCAGTATGAGTTTTCCGGAGCCGAAGAGCGGGCATATCCGCCTCACCTCGCGTTCCGGGTCGCGGAGGCCGGTGATCGCCACCGTCCATGCCGGAGCCGACCGCCCCACGGAATAACCTTTTAACCCCCTGCCGCATAATGACTTTTCCGGGGAAGTCGGGAGAGGGGGTCCCATCGTGCGGCGTCAGCCGGGTCTTTCGTTGCGTCCTGCGCCTGTCTGCCACCCGCGGCGGCGGCGGCTTCTCGACACGCGGCGGAACGGCCCAACCAGCCCCTGCTTCTATCGGCCGCTGGCGCCGTGGCTGGGGGAGAGGGCGTAGAAGCCCTGAAAGCGGGCGCCGTCAGTCCTTGCGGAACGTGACCGGCGTCGCCTTCTCGCTGCCGGGATCGCCCTCCAGGATGCGCGCGCCGCGGCGGACGGTGCCGTCGGGCCAGCGCGCTTCGTAGATGTAGCGGCCGGAGACGGTGGCGGTGTCGTCGGCCTGGTACTCGGTCCAGCCGCAGGCGCGATGGTCCCACGGATCGCGCACCCGCCGCTCGCAGACGCGGAAAGCGAAGCCGTCGATCAGCCACAAATGGCCGCCCGGCGGCGAGAAGCGGATGCGGAACGGCGCCTCGCCGCCGCCGCAGCCGCCCTCGGCGACGATCTTCGGCTTGGCCGGCTGCAGCCGCGCCCGCCGCGCGTCCATTTGGCGCGCGAGCTTCGTGGAGGGCGCATCGTCATAGGCCTCTTCGGCATCGACATCGCCGCGCGACCGGGGCTTCGCCAGCATCGCCCGCTCATAATCCAGCAGCGGCTGGTCGTAGACCGAGGGCACATAGCCGAGCTGCTTCAGCTCGGCCCGCATCCGCGCCACATCGTAGGCGAGGCCGCCATATCGGCGAGCGACCGGATCGACTTTCTTGCCGTCGAGGCTCTCGGCATTGCAGTCGATCACGTCGTAATGCAGCCGCTTCTCGTCCGGATAGCCGTGCATCAGCATGAGGTTGCGCGGCCGCGGGAAGGTCGCGATCTCGGCCGCGGCGGCGAGCCGCAGGTCGCGATAGCCCGGCGGATAATAAGGCCGGGGCGGCACGGCGGCCGGATCGACCTTCGGTGGGACCGGCGGCACGGCCTTGCCGGCGCCCGCGCCCCCAAGCAGCAGCAGCCCCGCCGCCAGTATCCACAACGACGATTTTCCGTTCATCGCTCTTCTCCCTCTCAACCGGACCGCATGCGCCGCCGCTCGATCCCGGCGGCCGCGGCGGCGAGCCCTCCGACCAGCAGCAGCCAGCTGGCCAGCAAAGCAATTCTGACCATCGTCACCGAGGAGGCGGTCCACAAATTGGTCGGCTCCCATTCGGCATCGCGCAGGGCATCGCGGCCGAGATCGGGGCAGGCCGCGCCGTAGACGAGCAAAGCGTCTTTCGTGCAGGCGAAGCCCTTGACCACGCGCACGCCCGAACGCGGAATGGTTTCCACGTAGAGCGACGACAGCACGAAATAGGCGATCAGCCCCGCGACGACGGCGGCGGCGGCGATCCGGCCGGCCCATGTGCGCGCCGGGCGATTGGGCAGGGACGGGCGGTAGTGGACGGCACCGGCGCCCGCGGCGACCAGAGCGGCCGAGACATAGCCGATGCGGTTCGGCCAGGGCGGGTCGAGGCGCAGAAGCGCGGCGACCGCCGGCGTCGCGACGAGCAAGGCGAGGGAGAGGATGGAGAGCCAGGCGGGCTCCCGCGCCTGCGTCGCGGGCGGCGGCGCTGGCGTGGCCGCCTCCGTTTCGCCGAGCAGCCGGCCGACGACCTCGGCGAGATGGTCCAGGTGCCGCTCCAGCGGCGGCGTCATCGCGTCGAGCCAGTGCGGCGCGCTCATGAAATATTCGAGCGACCGCGACGGCGGCACATTCTCGATCCGGAGCGGCACGACCACCAGGCCGTGATGCACGGCCCGCTCGACCTCGCGCCGCACCTGCGGGGAATCGTTGGCGTTGGTCGAGAAGATGAGGACGAAAATCTTCGCGCCGGCAATCCCCTCGACGATCGCCTCCGCCCATTCGCGGCCGGGCATGATGTCGCGGGGCGCGATCCAGCAGCGATAGCCGTGCCGCTCGAGGATCGCGCAGGTGGCGTTCCCGACCGTCCTGTCGTGCGACGAACAGCTGATGAAGACCTGATGGCTCAGCGCCGCCTCCCCCTGAAGCCGCCGGGGAAGACTACGCCCCGGCCGGGCCGCTGTCACGGGCGGAAGACTCTAGCCACCGCCCCGGCGCTGTCGTAGCCTCCCCGGAAGACGGGACGAACGGCCCGCGGGGGGAAGAGGAGCATGAATGAGCGTCAGCGGTAGCGTATCGGGCGGTCATATCCGTCTCACCTCCCATCCCGGCTCGCGCGGGCCGGTGCGGTTTCCGCTGCACTGGGGCGCTCCCACTGCGGAGGAGCGTGGGCCGGTGATCGCCACCGTGAATGCCGGGGCGCACCGCAACGCGGTCGGGGCGCATGGCGGCTCCTATTCCATCTATCGCGCGCTCGCCATCTCCTCCGGCGCGATGGACCCCAATGCCCGGCCGGACCTCCACGACACCTCGCCGGTCTGCGAGATTGGCCCGCATCCGCAATGGGGCGAGCCGGGCAAGATCGTCTCGCTCGATCCCTGGGGCCACCGGGTGGCGCAGGACTTCGGCGCGCTGATCGACGAAGGGATCGACATCCGCCCGACGATCGCCATCACCAGGGCGCGGCTCACCCTGCACGAGATCCAGCACGCCATCGCCGATGGGCGGCTGGCGATGGACGGGGAGATCGTCCACGAGGCGGGAGACGTCTCGGTGACCAAGATCGCGATCGATCCGGTGTGGTGGCTGCCGGGGGTCGCCGAGCGGTTCGGCGTCGGCGAGGGGGCGCTCAGGCGCTGCCTGTTCGAGCAGACCGGCGGCATGTATCCCGAGCTCGTCACCCGGCCGGACATCAGCGTTTTCCTGCCGCCGATCGGGGGGATGACGCTCTACATTTTCGGCGATCCGGCAGCGCTCGGCGACGGCAAGACCCCGCTTACCTGCCGCGTCCACGACGAATGCAACGGCTCGGACGTGTTCGGGTCCGACATCTGCACCTGCCGGCCCTATCTCACCCACGGCATCGAGGAGGCGACGCGCCAGGCGCAGGCCGGCGGCGTCGGCCTCATCGTCTACAACCGCAAGGAGGGGCGGGCGCTCGGCGAGGTCACCAAGTTCCTTGTCTACAACGCCCGCAAGCGCCAGCCGGGCGGCGACCAGGCGGCGACCTATTTCGAGCGCACAGAATGCGTCGCCGGCGTCCAGGACGCGCGCTTCCAGCAATTGATGCCGGACGTGATCCACTGGCTCGGCATCCGCCGAATCGACCGCTTCGTCTCGATGTCCAACATGAAGTACGATGCGCTTGCCGCGGGCGGGGTGGAGATCGGCGAGCGGGTGCCGATTCCCGCCGGGCTCATCCCGCCCGACGCCAGCGTCGAGATGGAGGCGAAGAAAGCCGCCGGCTATTACACGCCCGACGGGCCGCCGAGCGCGGAGGCGCTGAAAGGCGTCGTCGGCCGGGATCTCGGAAAGTTCTGACGCGGATGGACGGTCGTAGTTCCTCCCCGGAACGGGGAGGGGGACCATGCGCAGCATGGTGGAGGGGCCGGGGCGCGTGCCGCGGACTCCCACCCTTCCGTGGCGCACGAAACCGTGCGGCCCCTCCACCGCACTTCGTGCGGTCCCCCTCCCCGTTCCGGGGAGGAGCTCGGCGTGGCTGACCCCCTCCGCGCCCTCCTTACCGCCGCCGCGGTCCGCGAGCGGGGGCATGAAATGCTCGAGCTTGCTTTGGCGGACCAGGTCGAGGGCTGGTCGGTCGATCTCGCCCGGCTCGACGATGCGGCCGAGCTGACGGCGCAGGTGACGCGCGAGGCTTATCCGGACCTCGCCATCCCCTTCCACGCCCGCTGGCGGCATTTCGTGGCCGGGGAGCCGAAGCTGCCGTGGGACGATGCGGCGAAACGGGCGCGGGCGGCGTTCGATCTCGTCATCCTTTCGGTCCTGCTCGACGCGGGGGCGGGTCCGGGCTGGCGCTGGCGCGATCCGGTCAGCGGCGCGGAGCTGGCGCGCTCGGAGGGGCTGGCGGTGGCGAGCCAGAGGCTGTTCGAAGCGGGTGCCTTCTCGGCCGACGACAGAGCGCCTTTGCGCGCGGATGCGGGCACGCTCGCCGGGCTCGGCGCCGATACGCTCGCCCGCGGTTTCCAGGCGGACGAGGCCAATCCATTGGCAGGACTGGAGGGGCGGGCGGCCCTGCTCCGCCGCCTCGGCGCGCAGGCGATGGCGCGGCCGGACCTGTTCGCGACGGCGGATTCGCCGCGTCCGGGCGGACTCTATGATGCGCTGCTGGCGCGAGCGGAGGGCGGCAGGCTGCCCGCGGCTTCCATCCTCGAACTGTTGCTCGAGGCGCTCGGTCCGATCTGGGCGGACCGGCTCACGATCGACGGCGTCGCGCTCGGCGATTGCTGGCGTCATCCCGCGATCCGCCGCGGCGATGCCAGCAACGACCTCGTCCCGCTCCACAAGCTCTCGCAATGGCTCGCTTATTCACTGATCGAGCCGCTGCAGGCGGCCGGCATCGAGGTGGTCGAGGTGGACGGACTCACCGGCCTCGCCGAATATCGCAATGGCGGCCTGTTCGTGGATACCGGCGTGCTGCGCCTGACCGATCCGGACGCGGCCGCCCGAACGCATCTCGTCTCCGATCCCCTGATCGTCTCCTGGCGCGCGATGACCGTCGCTTTGCTCGACCGCATGGCGCCGAAGGTGCGGGCCCTGCTCGGCGTTGGCGAGGCGGACTTCCCGCTCGCCCGCATGCTCGAGGGCGGCAGCTGGGCCGCAGGCCGCCGCATCGCCGCCGAGCTCCGCCCCGGCGGAGGCCCACCCTTCGCGATCGTCAGCGATGGGACAGTTTTCTAGGTGGGGCGACGCTCGACCATCCGTTCCTGCTCCCCGGCGAAAGCCGGGGTCCAGCCTCTTTTCTGGGCCCCGGCTTTCGCCGGGGAGCAAGTCCACTCCACTGAGCTCATCCGAAGGACCTGAAATGGACGGACTGACCATCGTTTCCCACCCGCTGGTGCAGCACAAGCTCACCCTGCTGCGCGACCGCGACAGCTCGATCCAGCTGTTCCGCTCGCTGGTGCGCGAGATGGCGACCCTGCTCTGCTACGAGGTCACGCGCGACCTCCCCACCGATCTCGTCGAGATCGAAACGCCGATCGCAATCACCCGTTCGCCGGTCATCTCCGGCAAGAAGCTCGTCATCGCGCCGATCCTGCGCGCCGGGCTGCAGATGGCCGAGGGCATGCTCGACCTGGTGCCCTCCGCCCGCCTCGCCCATGTCGGCCTCTACCGCGACCCGCTCTCGCTCCAGGCGGTCGAATATTATTTCAAGACACCGGAGGATTGCGCATCGCGGCTGGTGATCGTCGTCGATCCGATGCTCGCCACCGGCCACACCGCCATCGCCGCCGTCGACCGGCTGAAGGAGGCGGGGGTGTGCGACATGCGCTTCGTCTGCATCCTCGCGGCGCGGCCGGGGGCGGAGGCGTTCCGCGCCGCCCATCCCGACGTGCGGGTTTGGGCCGCGGCGATGGACGAGCAGCTGAACGACCACGGCTACATCATCCCCGGCCTCGGCGACGCCGGCGACAGGACCTACGGGACGCGCTGACCGACCTCGCGAGCCTAAGATGGCCGCCGAGGATAGTCCTTGGGCGTCCCTTCGTTTGGGTTTAGAGTTACGCATATGGTCGGTGGCATCCAGGTGGGCCTCGGCAGGGCGGTGGCGGTCTTCCTGATCGGCCTGCTGCTGGTCGCGTCCGGCGCGCCCTGCACGGCGGCGGCACCTGTCATCGCGCCGTCCGCAGCCTCCTTCGACCCGTGCCACCAGACGCAGGCGCCCGCGCCCCAATGTGCGCAGATCGCCTGCAAGACCTTCGCCGTTCCGGCTGAAACGGCCGCCTGCCCGCCGCCGTCTGCCGCCTTCGTGCAATTCCATTCGGTCGTGAAAAAAGCGGCAGGGCGCCTCGTCCGGCCGCCGCTTCCCCCGCCGCGCGCTTCGATGATCTGACCGAACACCCTTCAGACATCGGAGAATGAAAATGACTTATCTGTTGAAGGCCGGCGCCGCTGGCCTGCTGGCGCTTGCATGCGCCTCTTCCACCGCCGCCGCCCCGTCGACCGATCCCGTCGCCGCCGCGCTCGCCGATACGAGGCGCCCGGCCGCCGAGGTCGCGCGGGACTCCGCCCGGCATCCGGCTGAGCTGATCCGCTTCGCCGGCATTAAGCCGGGCGACCGTGTCGCCGACTATTTCCCCGGCGGCGGCTATTACGACCGGATCCTCAGCGACGTGGTCGGATCGC
The DNA here is from genome assembly GCA_036269695.1 of Allosphingosinicella sp. Taxonomy (GTDB): domain Bacteria; phylum Pseudomonadota; class Alphaproteobacteria; order Sphingomonadales; family Sphingomonadaceae; genus Allosphingosinicella. The sequence goes on from DATBDY010000023.1 coordinate 103,847, forward strand.
ACGGCCGGGTCTACGGCTTCATCCCGGCGGAGATGGCGCGCAATTGCGACCCCTCCGAATTCGCCGGGGCGCGAGCCTTCGCGCGCGAGGGGCGGCCCAATTTCGCCCTCGTCGAGCAGAAGCTGACGGGGTTCCGGCCGCCTCAACAGCTCGACGTCGTCTGGTCGTCGCAAAACTTCCACGATCTGTACGACCGATTCATGGAGCATGCGGATGTGGGGCAGGCGCTGCGGGCGGTCTACCGCTCGCTGAAGCCGGGCGGCATATTCGTCGTCATCGACCATGTTGCCGAACCCGGATCGGGCCTGCGCGATACGGAGACCCTACACCGGATCGATCCGGCGGCGATCCGGCGGCAGGTGGAGGCGATCGGCTTCCGCTATGAAGGCCGATCGGACGCGCTTCGCAACCCGGCCGATGACCACCGCCTGCGGATCTTCGACCCGCGAATCCGCGGCCGCACCGACCAGATTGCGTTCAGGTTCCGCAAGCCGACGGCCTGAGCGCGTGAGCCCCGGTCCCTGCGGCTGGGGCTCATCATATTGGAAATTAAGAAGAGATATTTCACCGAAAGCGAAATATTCCCATTATGGTTCATATTCCCATTATGGTTGATGTCGGCTAGGCTGCTCGACCAAAGCTTAGGGGGGAGACGATATGGCAAGACGTCCCACAGTGATCGTGAGCCGGGACGGGATTCGCGCGCTCGAGGAGCCGCGTTTCCTGATCGAAGCCGACGGCAAGCTCTATCTGACGGTGGCGGTGCTGGAATATGATCCCAAGCATCCGGAGCTGAAGGACGAGCATCGAAAGACGATCGGCGATCTCCAGAACCATCTCCAGACGGGCACCAAGTTGCAGGCGGTGCGGACCGAGTCGCTGCAAATGACCGCCGCCATCGTCACCGCCCACAGTGTCGGGCCGGGCGACGGCGGGGACAGCGGATCGGGCGTCTCTGGCGGCTGAGCCGTTCCTCGCCCGGCTGATCGGGCTGGGGCCGGCTTGCGGCGTGACGCGGCTGGCGGAGATCACCCGGCTCGATACGATCGGGCTTCCGGTGTGGCAGGCGGTGCGGCCGGCCGGGCGCGCGCTCAGCGTCCACCAGGGCAAGGGAATCAGCGACGAGGCGGCGAAGATCGGCGCGCTCTGCGAGGCGATCGAGAGTCATTGCGCCGAACGCGTCGTACCGGACGGGCCGCGCGCCCGGTTCGAGGAGCTTCCGCCGGCAGAGCGGGCGCCCGCATTCTCCGACTATGCACGCGGCCGCGACGCGCCGGCACCGGACGGGCCGATCGACTGGTGCGTCGCCGAGGAGGTGCTTGGCGGCGGCGCCTTCCACCTGCCGCACGACTTCGTCGCGCTCGACTTCACCCGGCGGCAGGAGCCGTGGGTCGAACGGTCGAGCAACGGGCTCGGCGCCGGGCCGGACATCGCGCGCTCGCGCCGCACGGCGCTTTGCGAGCAGGTCGAGCGCGACGCGGTCGGGGAATGGGAGCGGGCGAGCGCCCTCGATCGGCTGGGCAAGGAGGTCGATGCCGGAGCGATCGCGCTCGACTGGTTCCAGGAATGGCGGGCGCGGCTCCGCGACAACGGTCTCTCGCTGCGCCTGTTCGCGCCTGAAGCCGCGATCGGGCTGCCGGTCTTCCTCTGCTGGATCGAAGGCGAGGAACGGTTCGGACGCCGCTACCGCCGCTACGGCGGATCGAGCGCGGACGGCGATCCGGAGGTCGCCTTGTTCAAGGCGCTGGCCGAAGCAATCCAGTCGCGCCTCACCTTCATCGCGGCGGTGCGCGATGACATGCTGCCCTCGCTCTACCACGAGTCCGTTGTGCGCATTCCCGGCGTGCCGCCCGCGCCCCCTGGCTTTCCACTGCGCGACTGGCGCGAGACTCCTCCGCACGCCGCGACCTGGGAGGAGATCGCCGAGGCACTTGCCGCCGCCGGCTATCGCCACGTCGCCATGAAGGAGATCCAGGGCGACTTGTCCGGCGTTGTCGTCAGCAAGGCGTTCGTGTCGGGGCTCGGCTCGCTGAGCCGGAGGCGGCGATGATCGTCTTCGCCGGCCCGTCGCTGGCGGCGGAGGATCGCACCCATTTCCCCGGCGCGGAATGGCGCCCACCGGCCGAAGCCGGCGACCTGCTGCGCCTGCTGGACCGTCCGTCGGAGCGCATCGTGCTGATCGACGGCTATTTCGACCACCGGCCGGCGCCCCGGCACAAGGAGATCCTGCATCTCCTCGCGGGGGGTGCCGAGATTTGGGGCGCGGCGAGCATCGGGGCCCTCAGAGCGGCGGAGATGGCGCCGTTCGGAATGATCGGCGTCGGCGCGATTTTCCGCGCCTATGCGGATGGGCGGATCGCCGCCGACGACGAGGTGGCGCTGGCGCACGGGCCGGCGGAATGGCGCTGGCGGCCGCTCTCGGTGCCGCTGGTCGACGTGCGCGCGACCTTGTGCCGGGCGGTGCGAGAGAAGGTAGTTGGAGCGGCGGAGGCGAGAGCAGTGCGGAATGCGGCGGCCTCGATTCACTATGCCGAGAGAATGTGGGAGCCGGTGCTCGAACTCACACAGTCATCGGCTGCGGGTTGGACCGGGAACGCCGTCCTCCGCCCTGAAGCAATTGCCGGCCTCCGTGCATGGCTCCCCTCCGGCGCCGTCTCGCAGAAGCGCCTCGACGCGCTCGCCTGCCTCAGCGCGGCTGCGGTGCCGCGCCCAAAGGGGCCGCGGCCGGAAGCGGTGCGGACGCTCTTCCTCGATCTGCTGGCGCGCGAGTCCGGGGTCGATCTCGACCGGCCGCGAGCGCCGGCTCCAGCAGGTCCACCAGCCACGCCCGCCGCTCCGCGCGGATGAACGGATTGTGGTAAAGCGTCCAGGCGACGAGCGCCTTCTCGTCGAGCGGGCCGGCGCCGCACCAGCTGCGCGTCATCCTGTCCTGCCAGGCGCGGCTGCGCTCTGGCAGGTCCGGCGCCCCGGTCGCCGCGGCGGCGAGCAGGGCGTAGAGCGAGGCGAGCACGTGCGGCTGCGCCCGTTCCGAAGCTTCGGGATGTGAGCGGCGCACCCTGTCGAGCTCCGCAGCCGCCGCCTCGGGCTCGCCGCGCAGCAGATGGAGCAAACCCTGCTCCTCGTGCGGCATGTGGGCGACGAAGGGCGTCAGGGCGCGGCTGCGCTCGATCAGTTCCTCGGCACCGTGCAGGTCGTCGAGGAACATGAAGCCGGTCGCCGCCTCGAGCAGCCGGGCCTGATTGTAGGGGGTGAGCCGCAGCGCCTCGTCGAAATGGCGGCGGGCGACGGCCGTCTCGCCGGCCCAGAGATGGCACCAGGCCTTGGCTGACTGGAGGTTGGCGTCCGACGGCTCGTGAGCGATGGCGACGAGGGCAAGCGCATGGGCGCGGGCGCGCTCGGCAGGGCCCGTCGCGCCGATGGCGGTGAAGCAATAGTCGGTATTGTAAAGCCGGATGAGCGACGGATAGGCTTGGCAGAAGGTGGGATGGTCGGCGATCAGCTCTTCCCACGACGCGACGAGCGCCTTGCCCTCCTCGATCCCGTCGGCGCAGCGCATCTGCAGCTTGTTGCGGAAATAGAGGCTGTAGGCATCCTCGGGCTGGCCATCGAGGTTGCGCAGCATGTCGTCCTGGAGGCTCGGCACGGCCGCGGCGACGATCGCGCGGACGAATTGGTCCGCATTGCCCGCGGCGCCCCCGTCGCCCAGATCGGCGCTGTCGGCCCAGATGATCTCGCGGGTCGCAAGCCGCGATAGGCGGGCAAAAGCGCGGACGCGATCAGCGCTGCCAAGCAGCTTCAGCGACAATTGGTAATCGCGTTCCCCAAAATGGCCTTCGGCCGGGAGCAGTTCGTCCGGCACGAGCCGAATGTCGCGGACGCGGGAGAGAGCGAAGAGGATCTCCTCGCGCAGCGTCTCGCCGAGAAACGGGTGGACGTTGCGAACGGCCGCGTCTTCGGTTGCGCCGATGCACAGGAGGGGCGGCTCGCCGAGCCCCGGCGTTTCGCGGCGCGCACGCGGATGCACCGCGGCCTCGACCGGCTCCCGGCCCGTCGCTTCCACCGGCGCGATGAAGCGATAGCCACGGCCGTAGACGCTCTCGATGAAGCGCGGCGTGCGCGATTCGTCGCCCAAGGCCCGGCGCAATTCCTTGATCACCGAAGTGAGGGCGGATTCGGAGACGATGGTGCCGTCCCACACCGAGGAGAAGAGTTCGTCCTTGGTGATCAGCCGCCCTGGCTGGCGCGCCAGGCGCTCTAGCACGCGAAAGGCCTTGTTGCCGAGCTTGACGGCGCCGCCGGGGCCCCACAGCCGCTCGTCGGACGGATCGAGCCGGAACTCGCCGAAACGCAATTCGGTCATCGTTTCCGTTTCCGCATCAATGTCCCCCCAGCGCGTCAGCGCGCGGACTCTAGCACCAACTTTTGTCATTTCCGAGCCTTACGCACGCGGCAGGAGCGGAATCCTGTGAGGACGCGGCAGCGGCCGCTTTCCAGAATCTTTCCAGATTCGTCTCAGGATGGCCGGCGCGGTTCCAGCCTAGACGAATGCCACACCGGCAATGGCGCCGGAAGGGCAGGACCATATGATGATGATCCGCAACAAGTTCGTCGCGCTCGCTCTGCTGATGATGGCCGCGACCGCCTTCGCCGCCGCCCTGACGGTGGTGAGCGTTCAGGCCGAGGCGCTGGTCCATTGAGCGCGGTTCTCTCTTTCGCGAGGCCTCCCGTGGCGGGAGACCCCTTCATGGGGTCTCCCGATACGGCCCGGACTTCCAAGCGTGGCCCGGCACGCGCAAGGATCGAAGCCAAAGGCGAGGCCAAAAACGAGACGTGGCGGCGGCCGCCATCGGTGGGTCCGCGGATCGAGACGGCGCGGCTCGTGCTCCGGCCCTACGCGCCCCACGATTATGAGGCGGTCCATTCCATGTCGACCGAAACGGGGATGTGGCGCTATTCGGAGCGCGGGCCGATGGCGCCCGAGGAATCCTGGACGCGGCTGCTGCGCCATGCGGGCCATTGGGCGCTGCACGGCTATGGCGCCTTCGCGATCGAGGAGAAAGCGACCGGATTGCTGGTGGGGGAGGCGGGCTTCGCCGACTTCCGCCGCGGCTTCGGCGCGGATTTCGATCCGTTCCCGGAGGCCTGCTGGTCGATCCGCGCCGACCGGCAGGAACGCGGCTATGCGACCGAGGCCGCGGAGGCGGCGCTCGCCTGGCTGGAGGAGAAGCTGGGGGCGAAGCGGACGGTCTGCCTGATCCACGCCGCCAACGTCCCGTCCCATCGGGTGGCGGCGAAGCTCGGCTACGTCTCGTTCCGGCCGGTCAAATATCGGGGATACCACGCCTTGCTTCTGCAACGGGATGCAGGGGCGTCGCGCAAAGTTGCTGACGGGGGTCGGCGCAGGGCGACGTCTGGCAAGGCGTCGCCCCGGAAGGGGCATGTGGGGGCAGGTGTGCCGTAAGGGGCGGCACAAGGGGGGCGGCGGCGGACCGGCCGCCGCCCCCACCTGCTTTTTCGATTCTGATCGATGGATCCCGGCCTTTTGCCGGGTTGAAACGCTATTTGACGCGTTCGACCTGCTCGAACTCCAGCTCGACGCCGCGGCTTGCTGCTAGCGCGCTGCACGCCTGATCCACATTGGCAACCATCGCCTCAGCCAGATTAGGTCCCGCGCCGATCCGTGCTACAATGCGCTCGCCGGGCACTTTCCTTTCGCGAGCGCCCGCATGGAACCCGTCATGAACAGCAGCGCCTCGGCGCTCCTCTTGGCCGAAGCCGCCGATAGCTTGGCGCTGGCGGTGATCACCTCGTCGAACGCGCCGGTGCTGCTGCTGGATGAGGGGCTCGACATCATCGCCGCGTCCGGCTCGTTCGGCGAGGCATTCGGCGTCGATCCGGCGCAAGCCGCGGGGCGGCCGCTCGCCGCGCTTGGCGCGGGCGAATGGAATGTCGCCCAGCTCCTTTCGCTGCTGAGGGCCACCGCTGCCGGCGCCGCCAGCATCGAGGCCTACGAAATGGACCTCGCCCGGCCCGGCCGCCCCCGCCGCCGCCTCGTCGTCAACGCCCGTAAGCTTGATTATTTCGATGCCGGCAACGTCCGCCTCGTCCTCTCCGTCGCCGACGTCACCGACGCCCGCGTCGCGGCGAAGCTCAGTCAGGATCTGCTGCGCGAGAAGGGGATTCTGCTCCAGGAGCTCCAGCACCGCATCGCCAACAGCCTTCAGATTATCGCCAGCGTGCTGATGCAGGGCGCGCGGCGGGCCCGCTCACGCCAGGCGCGGGGGCATTTGCGAGACGCCCACAACCGGGTGACGTCGATTGCCACTCTGCAACGCCAGCTCGCCGCCTCGCCCCTAGAAGAGGTGGAGCTGCGCGCCTATTTCACCGAATTGTGCGCCAGCATCGGCGCCTCGATGATTGGCGCCGAGGACCGGATCGCGCTCGATGTCAAAGTCGACCGCAGCGTCAGCAGGGCTGAAGGCTCGGTCAGCCTCGGCCTTATCGTCACCGAGCTGGTGATCAATGCGCTGAAACACGCTTTCCCGCGCCATCTTAAGGGCCGCATCCTTGTCGACTACCGCTCTGAGGGGGAGGGTTGGACGCTTTCCGTGCGTGACACCGGAGTCGGCATGCCCGCCGTGGCGGGGAGGCCCGGCCTCGGCACTGGCATTATCGAGGCTTTGGCGGGCCGGCTGGGGGCCGTGGTGGCGATTGCCGCGGCCGATCCAGGGACCAAGGTTTCGATCATCCATGTTGGAAGTCGTGCCGCAGTAATATGAGCCCATTCCACTAGGATATTATTTTTATCGTCCGAGAGAAAATATGCATGTTATGATAAAGGTGCTTTGAATTATTTGATACGTTTTTAAATGTCTTGGAACTCTTTAACCGCCCGTGCGTCTTGGTCATGTCAGAACTCGGGTAGAGTGCCTTTCGGCAAGCCCGCGCCTCTGAAATTGAACTTCGCGGAGGGGCCGCGCCTCGCGGCAGCCACGGACGATATTTTCTCGTATCGATTTTCCACGCCGGCCACAGCCCGGCGCTGAACGTCTCCGAGAGCAGGTGCACGCCATTCCCACGCACCAGGGACTCAAGGAGCATCATGATGAAGATTACTTTCCTGACCATGGCGGCCGTGGCCGCCCTCTCCGTCGCGGCCCCGGCTGCGGCCCAGAGCTGGTATGGCAATCAGAGCCAGAGCGCCGGGTTGCAGATGCAGATCGACGACGGTGTTCGTAGTGGCGCCATTTCCCCCGCCGACATGCCGGCGCTGCGCGACGGCCTTCACCAGCTGATCGCGCTCGAACACCGGTTCAGCTCCGGCGGGATCAGCCGACGTGAAGCAGCCATCCTCGATCAGCGCGGCACCGAGCTGAGCCAGCAGATCGATCTCGCGGAGCAGAGCGGCGGTTACCGCGTCGCCGGCGGCGACAGCCGCGCCGCCTGGGAAGCGCGCTACGACCGCGACCATCGTGCCGCCTGGGAGGCGCGCTACGTCAGCGAGCGCTCCGCCCAGTATGACGGCGGCTTCTCCCGCGACCAGAACTCCGGCTCGAACGATCGCTTCGATCGTCCGAATCGCGGCGACCGGTTCGCCGGCGACGTCCGCGTCGGCCAGCGTTTCTCTTCTCGCATGGGCGCGATGCCGGCCGAATATCGGGTCGACTATCAGGATAACGACCAGGTCTATTACGGCTATGACAATCAGCGCATCTATCGGGTCGATCGCAGGACCGGGCTGATCCTGGGGCTGCTCGACCTTACCAACTGAGCCAGATCGATCCGAACCGGCGAAGACCGGTAGTTCCTGAGGGGGAGAAAGGCGCCCGGTTCACCCCGGGCGCTTTTTTTTGACGATCGAACGCGAATCTCGACATGGGGAGATTCACTCGCGGCGGCTGGACCACGATCGATCGGCCAGCCGGTCCTCAGCTGTGGGCCCGGCAACAAGGCGCATCACCGCCTGCGCCAGGACCACGGTTCCGATCCAGATTCCCGCATCCACGAGCACCGGGGAGGCGCCGGGCGCAAAGACGATGATGCCGAGAACCCGCTCGGCGACCAGGAAATCCCGAAGCGCGCCCATCGTCGTCAGGATGGCGAGGAACATCAGCTGTCCTCGCCACCCGAACCGCCGTGTGACTCGCCAGCCGATCAGGGCGAGCATCGTGAACACGATCACCACGAGCGGATAGAGCATAGCCGGGCCGTAGGGCTGCTCCACCGATGGATAGCGCCAAACTCCCAGGGTGTGGAATAGCGCCTCAATGCCGACCCCTATTATTGCGACGGCGATCCCGCCCGCAAGCGCGCCCAGCAACCGGCGCTGGTTCGGGCGCGTCAGGTAGACAGTCGCGGCAAGGAGGACGAAATAGACGCCTATGGCGATGTCGAGCGCCTGGTAGATCGTCATGTCTGTGCTCCGCCGCCTTCCGGTCCTGGGACCTATATCAAGGAGCGGCCTGGACCGGGCGAAATGAGCCTCGAATAGCTTATTTGACGCGTTCGACCTGCTCGAACTCCAGCTCGACCGGCGTGGCGCGGCCGAAGATGGAGACTCCGACCTTGACCCGGCCGCGGTCGAAATCGAGCTCCTCGACCAGCCCGTTGAAGCTGGCGAAGGGGCCGTCGAGCACCTTGACGCTGTCGCCGATCTCGTAATCGACGCTGATCTTCTGCTTCGGCGCGGCGGCGGCGGCCTCGTCCTTGGTGTTGAGGATGCGCGCGGCCTCGGTGTCCGAGATCGGCTGCGGCTTGCCGCTCGAGCCCAGGAAGCCCGTCACCTTCGTTGTGTTCTTGACGAGGTGATAGACGTCGTCGTTCATGCTCAGCTTGGCGAGCACGTAGCCGGGGAAGAACTTCCGGTCGGAGGTGATCTTCTTACCGCGGCGGACCTCGGTGATCTTTTCCGTCGGCACCTCGACCTGCTCGACGAGCTGAGCGAGGCCGAGGCGATTCGCCTCCGCCATGATCGCGTCGCGAACCTTGTTCTCGAAACCGGAATAAGCGTGGATGATGTACCAGCGCGACATTGAATTTCCCTAGCTCAGCAGCCCCAGCAGGCCCTTGACGATGGCGTGGAACGCCGAATCCGTGCCGAAGAAGAAGACGGCGAGCAGGGTGGTCATGATCACGACCATGATCGCGCTCTGGACCGTCGCCTTCCGCGTCGGCCACACGATCTTCGCGGATTCCGCGCGGACCTGCTTGAAGAACTCGCCTGGACCGACCTTCGCCACTTTCCTCACCTTCGACAAATGCGAAACAGGCCGAACGATCCGGCTTTTCCCCGGACCCGCCTCAGCCTGGCGTTAAAACCCCCTGGTCCCTCTATTCCTCCGGCCGATCGGCCGCGGGCCTGGCAGGAGTGGAGGGGCTCGAACCCCCGGCCCTCGGTTTTGGAGACCGATGCTCTACCAGCTGAGCTACACTCCTAAGAGCCAGAGAGGTCCGGCCCTTAGCGGTGGCCGCGGGCAGGCGCAAGACCGATGTAGGGCGGCGGGACGCAGGTGTGAAGCCCCTCTCCCCTTGCGGGAGAGGGAGGGGCCCAGGCGAAGCTTGGGTGGGTGAGGGCAAGGCCGGGACAGACCCTCACCCTGCCGCTTCGCGGCTGTCCCTCTCCCGCGAGGGGAGAGGGGCTATTGCTGAAGTCGCACCACCGTGACGGACTTCGGCGGCAGGGTCAGCACCAGCCTGCCCCCCCGCATCGTCCCCGAAATCGGCTTCGGCGCCACCGTCTCCGGCGCGGCGAAGCTGTTGACGCTGTCCACCCGGGGCGCCGTCAGGACCTCGCCCGTCGCCGCGCGCAAGCGCACACCCGCGATCTCCGGCGCGATCTCCGCCGGCTGGTCCGGATCGACGTTGGTGAGGGCCAGCCACAGCGTTCCGGAAGCGTCCCGTGCTGCCACCGCGTCCACCCGCGGCAGGCTGGCGTCGCCGTGCCGATAGGTGCCCGCGTCGAAGCGGACCGGGATCGCCGTCGCCCCCTGGAACGGCACGTACAGCCGATAGACGTGATAGGTCGGCGTCAGCACCATCTTCGGGCCGTCGGTGAGGATCATCGCCTGCAGCACGTTGATCATCTGGGCGACGTTGGCGAGCCGCACGCGGTCGGCATGGCGGATGAAGATGTCGAGGTTGAGCGCGGCGAGGATGGCGTCGCGCAGGCTGTTCTGCTGCTGGAGGAAGCCGGGATTGCTGCCCGGGTTCGGCGCCAGCCAGGCGCCCCATTCGTCCACCGCCAGCATCAATTTCTTCTGCGGATCGTAGCGATCCATGACCGCCGTCTGGCGGGCGAGCAGCCCGTCCATGCCGAGCGTCTCCTTCAGGAGCTTCACATAATCGTCCTCGCCGAAGCCGGTGCTGGGCAGATGGGGCGGCCAACCGCCGACCGTGTAGGAATGGAGGGAGATTCCGTCGATGTCCCAGCTCCAGACCTTGTCGTGCCACGCCTTCATCACCGCTTCGGTATAGTCGCTGGAGCCCGCGTCCCAGCCGACCGCGATGCGCTTCATCGCGGCGTCGCCCGACTGCTGGGCCGGGTTGAAGTCACGGGTGAAGTGGGCGAAGCGCTTCATCTCCTCGACATAATGATCGGCGGACATGGCGCCGCCGCAGCCCCAATTCTCGTTGCCGAGGCCGAGATATTTGACACGATAGGGGGTGGGATGGCCGTTCGCCGCCCGCTCCTTCGCGAGCGTCGTTGGCTGGGCCGAGGTCATATATTCGAACCATTCGGCCGCCTCCCGCGGCGTGCCGGAGCCGATATTCACCGACACATAGGCATCGGCGCCGATCTGGCCGAGGAAATCCATATATTCCTCGGTCCCGAAGGCGTTCGGCTCGGTAACGCCGCCCCAGTTCGAATTGAGCGTAACCGGCCGCTGCGCCGCCGGGCCGATGCCGTTGCGCCAATGATATTCGTCCCCGAAGCAGCCGCCCGGCCAGCGGACATTGGGCACGTGGATTGCGCGAAGGGCGGCGACGACGTCGCTGCGGATCCCGCGGACGTTCGGAATCGGCGAATCCCGCCCCACCCAGATGCCGCCATAGATGCCGGCGCCGAGATGCTCGGCGAACTGGCCGAAAATGTCGCGCTCGATGGGGGGCCCGGGATGGGCGGCGTCGATCGAGACGGCGATCGGCGCCTCGGGCTGGCGAACGGGGGCGGGCGCTGCGGCGACGAGGGCGAGCGCGGCCGCGAGTTTGATGAGAGCCGGCTTTCGGGACATTTCACTCCCCCCTTTCAACCCCGGGTAGCTTGGCACGGTGGCCAAGGGCAAGGGCGCAGCAAATCCTCCCCGGAACGGGGACGGGGACCGCACGAAGTGCGGTGGAGGGGGCCCAACACCTAGCGGAATTCCGATTTGGAGGTTCAGCCCGGCCTCTGGGGCCCCTCCACCATCCTTCGCATGGTCCCCCTCCCCGTTCCGGGGAGGAGCTTTACGCAGCGATGTCGTAGGGCTGGATCTCGCCGGTGAGGTAGAGGCTGCGGGCCTTGGCGCGGCTCAATTTGCCCGAGCTGGTGCGGGGCAGGGTGCGGGGCGGGACGAGCTCGACCACGCAGTTCATGCCGGTAATGGCGCGGACGCGTTCGCGAATGGCGTCGCGCAGGCGGGTGCGCTCTTCCATGTCCGACGTGCGGCACTGGACGAGCACCGCCGGCGTCTCCTCGCCGCCGGGCGTCGTGATGGAGAAAGCGGCGATGTCGCCCGCCTTGAAGCCCGGCAGCTGCTCCACCGCCCACTCGATGTCCTGCGGCCAGTGGTTCTTGCCGTTGATGATGATCATGTCCTTGGCGCGGCCGACGATGTAGAGATAGCCGCCCGACAGATAACCCATGTCGCCGGTGTCGAGCCATCCGTCGTCCCCAAGGCAGGCTTTCGTCGCCTCCTCGTCGCGGAAATAGCCGGTCATCACCGAGGAGCCGCGGCAGAAGACCTTGCCGATCTCGCGCTCGCCGAGCGGGGAGCCGTCCTCGTCGCGGATCGCCAGCTCCATGCCGCGCGCGGCCTTGCCGCAATTGACGATCGCCCGGTAGCGCTGCGGCCGGTCGCGCTGGACCTTGCCGTCGCCGGCCAGCGTCGTCTCCTCGACCAATTCGACGACGATCCCTTCGCCCGGGGGCATGATCGAGACGGCGAGCGTCGCTTCGGCGAGGCCGTAGGAGGGGAGGAAGCTCTTGGCGCTGAAACCGGCCTTGTGGAAGGCGTCGACGAAGGCCTGCATGACGTCGGGCCGGATCATGTCGGCGCCGTTGCCGGCAATCCGCCAGCGCGACAGGTCGAAGCGCTCGGCGACATTGGTCTGGCTGGAGACGCGGCGGGCGCAGATGTCGTAGCCAAAGGTCGGCGAATAGCTCATCGTCGTGCCCTGGTTGCGGCTGATCAGGTCGAGCCAGGCGAGCGGACGGCGGGCGAAATCTTCGGTCTTGAGATAATCGGCCGAGACCTGGTTGGCGATCGGCGAGAGCAGGCAGCCGACGAGCCCCATGTCGTGATACCAGGGCAGCCACGAGATGCAGCGATCGGTGGGCCCGAGTTTCATGCCGTGGCTGTGCGCGGCGAGGTTGTCGAGCAGGCCGCGATGGGTGACGGCGACGCCGTGCGGGAAGCGGGTCGAGCCGCTCGAATATTGCAGATAGGCAATCTCGTCGCTTCGCGCGGGGGGCAGCGGCGCCTCCGGCGCCTCGCGCGTCGCGAAGCTCTCCCAGTCGAGTCCCTTGACGCCCGCCGCCTCGGCGGCGGCGGCGGCCATTGCGGAGAGCTCGGCCGGAAAGAAGAGGAAGGAGGGATCGGAGCTTTCGAGCTGGACCTGGAGCTGGTCGATATAGGAATCGCGCCCGCCGAACGAGGTCGGCAGCGGCAGCGGCACCGGCCAGGCGCCGGCATAAATCGCACCGAAGAACAAAGCGGCGAAATCCGGCCCGGTCTCGGCGACGAGGGCGATGCGGTCCTTCGGCTTCACGCCGGCGGCGATCAGCCGAGAGGCGGCGGCGAGCGCGTCGCGTCGCAACTCGGCGAACGTATAGGCGCGGACGAGGACGGCGCGCGGATCGTGGAAGTTGAGCCCGCGCACCCCCTGCGCCGCATAATCGAGGGCGTCTCCGAGGGTTTCGAAATCCGCGAAACGGCGGGGCAGGCTGTCGTCCGTGGGCGTCGGAACGAGGGTCTCGGGCACTGTGCTGTCGATCCTCATGGCAGTTGAAGCGTCGTCGGGCGGCCGAGTTCCGGCGATCCGGGCCAGCCTCGTTTATCATCGGGGCGGACTGTGGCACAATGATGGCGCGTGGACTCTGAACCTCAGACAACCGAAGCAAAAAGAAGGGCGCGGCCGCCGCTCGATGCGGAGGGGCTGGAGCGGCTCGGCCTCTTCTATGCCGGCCGTTATGCGACGACGCGGGCGAAGCTCGCCGACTATCTGCGCCGCAAGCTGAGGGAGCGGGGCTGGAGCGGGCCGGGCGCACCGCCGGTCGAGGCCCTGGTCGAGCGTTTCGCCGGCCTCGGCTATGTGAACGACGCCGCTTTCGCCGAGGCCAGAGCGGGCGCGCTGCTGCGGCGCGGCTATGGCGAAAGGCGGGTCGCGCAGGCGCTGCGGGCGGCCGGAATCGACGCCGAGGATGCGGCGCCGGCGCGGCAGGAGGCGGAGAGCCAGGCCGAGGACGCCGCCCTCCGCTTCGCGCGCCGGCGGCGGATCGGGCCCTATGCCGAGGCGCCTTTGGACCGGGAGGCGCGGCAGAAGGCGGTGGCGGCGATGCTGCGGGCCGGCCATCGCCTCGACCTCGTCCGCCGCATCCTTGATGCGTCCCCCGGCGAGATTCCCGACCCGGACTTGTCCTGAATGGCAAGGAAAACAAGCTCCCATTAGAGTGAAAGCCATGTTAGTCCTTGGTGTTCAACAGGGTGGAACGGCAGCAGAATGACGTCGCGCCGGGAAATGCGAGCGGATGAGGCCGCCCCCGGCGGGGAGGGGCACGATGCGCCGCGCCCGGAGGATGAGGCGCTGGTCAAGCTGACCGGCACGATGAAATGGTTTGATGCCACGCGCGGCTTCGGGTTCCTGGTCAGCGACCAGGCGAAGGGCGATATCCTCGTCCATTTCAGCGTCCTCAAGGAGCATGACCGCCGCAGCCTGCCCGAAGGCGCGGTCGTCGAATGCCTCGTCGTCGAGCAGGAACGGGGGCTGCAGGCGCGCAAGGTGCTGTCGATCGACCTCAGCCAGGCAGTGGTGCCGGAACCGTCGCGCGCCTCGGCCGCAGGGCCGCGCGAGCGGGTCGATCCCTCGGCCCTGCTCGACCAGGCGGGCGATTTCGAGGCGGTCCGCGTCAAATGGTTCAACCGGCTGAAGGGCTACGGCTTCCTCGTTCGTGAGGATGGCGAGGACCAGGACATTTTCGTCCACATGGAGACGGTCCGCCGCGGCGGCCTCACCGATCTCGCCCCCGACCAGCCGCTCCGCGCCCGCATCGCCGAGGGCCGCAAAGGTCCGCTCGCCGTCGAGGTCGAGCCGGACTGAGCCGTGCTCCGTCGCGATGAACGGCGGCAAAAGCTATTCCCCCGCGCCCGGAATCGCTCTAGGCGGCGCGCATGGGCCTGCTGAAGCAATTCTTCACCTGGTGGGAAGGCGCCACCCTCACCACCAGCCTCCACACCTGGATGTCCGGCCGGCATGTCGGGACCGACCGGCTCGGCAATCGCTATTTCGCGTCCAAGAAGGGCGACCGGCGCTGGGTCATCTACAACGGCCCCAACGATTCCAGCCGCGTCCCGCCCGAATGGTTCAGCTGGCTGCACCACCAGATCGACGGGCTTCCGGACGAGGCGCTGCCGCCGCCGCCCAAGTTCCTGAGGCAGCCGACGCCGAACCTCACCGGCACGCCGCTCGCCTACCGACCGCCCGGCGCGCTCGAGCGCGGCGCCCAGCGCGCGGCGGCGAGCGGCGACTACGAGGCCTGGACTCCGGACGAGGCATGAGCCGCGCTCCCGCGCCCCGAATGCTGGCGCCGCTTGCGGTGCTGGCGGCCCTCGCCGCCTGCAACCCCAAGGGCGCGCCCGAGCGGCAGGGCAACGGTCAGGCGACGGCCGAGGCGCAGACGGTCGACATCCCGCAGACGGTGACGAGCGAGGCGCCGGGCACGACGCCGATGGCGCAGCGCGTCGCCGTGATCGGCCTGCTCAACAAGCGTAACGGCATCGAGCGCGATCTCACGCTGAAGCCGGGGCAGGCGTTGCGGGTCGGGGACGTCATCGTCCGTCTGCGCGCCTGCGAGACGACCGCGCCCTGGGAGATCCAGCAGCTGACCGGCGCCTTCGTCCAGCTCGACGTCGCCGATCCCAAGGGCGCGTTCCACCGCGTCTTTTCGGGCTGGCTCTACAAGGAAACGCCGTCGCTCAACGTCGTCGAGCACCCGATTTACGACGTCTGGCCCAAGAGCTGCGCGATGACCCATCCCGATGCCGGGCCGTCGACCGTGCGGGTTGGATCGGCGGCGAGCAACCGGTCGAGCGCGCCGAACTCGGCGGCGGCGGGCAAACCCAAAGCGGCGTCTCCGGCCGCGCCCGCACCGCTGCCGTCGGGCGCGCCGGCGGACAACGCCTCGGCCAACAGCGCCAGATAATCCTCCTGCAGGATCTCGACCGCGCCGAGGCTGCGCAGATGGTCGGTCATGAACTGACAGTCGAGCAGCCGGTAGCCGCCGACCTTGAGCCGCGCCACCAGCCAGGCGAGCGCGACCTTCGAGGCGTCGCGCTCCCGCGAAAACATCGATTCGCCGAAGAAGGCGGCGCCGAGATTGACGCCGTAGAGGCCGCCGGCGAGCTCGCCGCCCTGCCAGCATTCGATCGAATGGGCGTGGCCGCGCAGGTGGAGGAGCCGGTAGCTCTCCTCGATCTCGGGGTTGATCCAGGTCTCCTCCCGGTCGGCGCAGCGGCGGACGATCTCGGCGAAGGCCTCGTCGCAGGTCACGGTGAAGCTGCCGGACCGTAGCGTCTTCTTCAGGGATCGCGACAGCCGGAAGCCGTCCAGCGGCAGGATGGCGCGCCGCTTCGGCTCGACCCAGAACACCTCGTCCGCGTCCCGCGCATCGGCCATCGGGAACACGCCGATCGCATAAGCGCGCAACAACAGATCGGGATCGATCATCAGCGGCGCTTCGCGCGGGCGGAGGCGGAGGTCAACGGGTGCTTTTCCCCTCTCCCCTTGCGGGAGAGGGAAACGGCGCCTTTGGCGCCGAGGGTGAGGGCAAGAGCACCTGTTCAGGCCCTCATCCGCGCCTTCGGCGCTGCCCTCTCCCGCAAGGGGAGAGGGGTATTCAGAGGATCTCCTGCACCCTCTCCTTCGGACGGCAGAGGCGGACGCCCTTCTCGGTCTCGACCAAGGGGCGTTCGATCAGCCTCGGATTCTCGACCATGACATCGAGAACCGCCTCGTCCCCCGCGCCCTTGAGCGCGGCGGCCTCGGGCTCCTTGCTCCTCAGCCCCTCCGACGGCGCGATCCCCGCGCGCGCGTAAAGCCGCTTCAACTCCTCCCGGCTCGGCGGGTTCTTTAGATATTCCACCACGTTCACGTCCGCGCCCGAATCCCGCAGGATCTCCAGCGTGTTCCGCGATGTGCCGCAATTCGGGTTGTGCCAGATCGTCGCCTTCACTTCGTCTTCTCTCCTCGATCTTCGGCCAGCGCGTCACGGTACTCGGACGAGCCCTTCAGCCGGTCCAGATAGGTGATCGGGCGGCGACTCTTGCGGTCGAAATCGTCGCCGTTGAGGCTGCCGCGCGCACCGCAATGGTCGCGGCAGGATTGATCGTCGGCGAGCCGGACGCCGGTGCGCGTCTCCCTAATGTGCAGCACGCAACGGCCGCCGTCGGTATTTGCCTCCGGCTCGCGATAGACGAGCCCGCCCGGTTCCGCACGAGCGACGCCGAAGATGCTGCACTGATGCCCGTTGTAGAATTGAAGCTCGGCCCGGAAATAGGCGCGACGGGAATCGAGCGGCACGATCTCCAGCACGTCGTCCGACCAATATTTGCTGCCGTCGACCAACCCGTTGAGGAAATGATGGCTATAGCGCCCGGCGATCCGCGCGGGGTCGAACGCGGCAGGGCCGGCTGCGGCGGACGCGAGGCCGGCACAGAGGAGCAGGACCGCCTTTCTCATGCGCTCTTCGCCTCCGCGACGAAATCGACGTCGCGTCGCTCGGGCCCGACCGCCGTCCAGATCACCAGCACCACCGCCGTCACGCCGGCGACGAGCGCGAGCGCGAAGCCGTAATCGTCATGCCGCCCCTCCGCGATGTGCGCCTGCAAGGGAGAGTTCCAGGACGCGATCAGGTTCCCGAGCTGATAGGCGAAGCCGGGGAAGAGGGCGCGCGCGGCCGGCGGCGACAGCTCGTTCAGATGGACCGGCACGACCCCCCACGCGCCTTGCACCGCGACCTGAATCAGGAAGGCGCCGAGCCCGAGCAGCAGCGGCGTCGCCGCGTAGGCCCAGAGCGGGATCACCGGCAGCGCCAGCAGGCTCGCGATGATGATCCCGCGCTTCCTCCCGATCCGCTCGGACCAGATGCCGAAGCCGATGCCGCCGACGATCGCGCCGAGGTTCATCACCGCGGCCAGCACGCCGGTCAGATGGGTGCCGAAATGGTTCTGCTTCTGGAGGAAGGTCGGATAGAGGTCCTGCGTGCCGTGGCTGAAGAAGTTGAACGCGGTCATCAGCACGACGAGGTAGAGCGCGATCTTCCAGTGGCCGAGCACCTGGCGAACCGGCTCCCACCACGGGCCCGAACGGCCTTTCTCCTGCCGCGCCGCGAAGACGGGGCTCTCCTCGACGTGGATGCGGATGAGCAGGACGAGCAAAGCGGGGGCCACTCCGACCATGAACATGCCGCGCCAGCCGATCCGGTCGAAGAGCAGGAAAAAGACGAGGCTGGCGACGAAATAGCCCGAGGGATAGCCGCTCTGCAGCAGCCCGGAGACGGGGCCGCGCAGCTTCGGCGGGATGCTTTCCATGACGAGGCTGGCGCCGAGGCCCCATTCCCCGCCCATGGCGACGCCGAAGCAGAAGCGCAGTATCAGCAAGGTGGTGAGGCTCGGCGCGAAGCCGGAGGCGAGCTCCAGCACCGAGAAGAGGATGATGTCCACCATCAGCACCGGCCGCCGCCCGAACCTTTCGGCGAGCCAGCCGAACAGGAAGGCGCCCGCCGGCCGAGCCGCCAGCGTCAGGAAGATGCCGTAGGTGACCGCCTTGATATCGGTGTGGAAGTCTTTCGCGATGGCGGAGAGCATGAACACCATCAGGAAATAATCGAAGGCGTCGAGCGTCCAGCCGAGATAGCTCGCCCAGATCGCGCTGCGCTGCGAGTGGCTCAGCGACTTGAGCTCTGCCAGCATGCTCTTCTCCCGAGGCCCGCGCGACGATCCGCGGGCGTTGTGGCGCGGGCCTCGCAGCTTGTCGAGAAGGGCTGACGGATTTCGGGCTTCTAGAGCCGGAAGAAGGCGACGGCGCCGAAGGCCAGAGCGAGCGCGGCGGCCTGGCAGAAGATCAGACCGCGCAGCGTCCGCGCCTGCCGCCAGTCGGCCGTCCAGAGGAACAAGAGGAAGAGCGGAACCTCGGCCGCGATCATCAGCTGGAAAAGGTGGGCCGCCGCCCCCTCGTCCGTGAGATGCCGTTCCCACCCGGTCGTCACCACGATCATGACCAGCCCGAAGGCAAGCAATGAAAGCGCGACCGGGGCGATGCCAGCCAGGCGGTTGATAGTCCTGCGCGTCATGGCGGCATTTCTAGCATTGGTTGCCGGCGCGCAGGTGTGCGGATTTCGCCCGGAATCGGTGCAGCCCCGATGCAGGCGGGAAGGAACTCGCCGCTGCCTTGTCCGGTTAAGGAGGTTGTCCGAGGCAAGAAAAGGCACGGCATGAACGCCAAGGCCGCCGCCCTGCAGCTGTTCGGCGTCCACCTGATCGGCGCCAATGCGGAGACCGGGCACAAGCTGTTGCTCACGCTCGTCTTCGCCATCCTGGTGTGGCTGATCGGCTGGGTGCTGAAGCATTTGCTCGCCTGGGTCGGCCATATGATCGACAGCCCCCGCTTCCGCTTCTGGAGCCGGCAGGTGACGGCGATACTGCTGACCGGCCTGCTGATCCTCGGCACCGCCTCGATCTGGTTCGACAATCCTGGCCACCTCGCCACCGTCTTCGGGATGGTATCCGCCGGCATTGCCTTCGCCCTGCAGCGGGTGATCACCGCCGTGGCGGGCTATTTCGTGATCCTGCGCGGCAAGACGTTCAACGTCGGCGACCGCATCGTCATGGGCGGCGTGCGCGGGGACGTCATCGCGCTCACCTTCATGCAGACCCAGATCATGGAGATGGGCGAGCCTCCGCCCGTCCAGGACGCCGATCCGGCGGTCTGGGTGCACAGCCGCCAGTTTACCGGCCGCATCGTCACCGTCACCAATGACAAGATCTTCGACGAGCCGGTCTACAATTACACCCACCATTTCCCCTATATCTGGGACGAGATCCGGCTGCCTGTCCGCTATCCGGACGACCGTGGCCGGGCGGAGCAGATCCTGCTCGACGCCGCCCGCCGCCATGCGCTGACGCCGGACAAGGTGACGGCGGAGGCGCTGGCGGAGCTGGAGCAGCGGTACAATCTGAAATCCCTCGACATCGAGCCGCGCGTCTTCTGGCGGATCACCGACAATTGGCTGGAGCTCGCCTTGCGCTTCCTCGCGCCGGACCACGGCACCCGCGGGATCAAGGACGCGATGGGCCGCGAGATCCTCGCCGCGCTCGATGCGGCGGGCATCGGCATCGGCTCCTCGACCTACGAGATCACCGGCGTGCCGCCGCTCAAGCTCGAACCGGCGGGCGTGGAGATTCCCCGCACCTGAAAATCCTGTGGCGCCGTCCCGCGGGTTGGGACAAGCTGAAAGGATCGCGCTTCGAGGGGGAGGGGCACAATGGGATCATCCTTTGCGGCGCTGGCCGTGCTGCTCGCCGCCACGCAGCCCGCGGCACCGGCTGCACCGACGCCGAGCGTCACGGCATCTGTGCCGCTCGATTACCTGCCGGCGCTTCGCGGCGATTATTTCCGGCTGGACTCGAAGGCGGTGGGGCGGGCCTTCCATATCTACGTCCGCTATCCCGAGGATTACGGCAAGGATCCCGCGCGCCTCTATCCGGTGGTCTATTTGCTCGACGGGGATTCTCTGTTCCCCCTGCTCGCGCCCGAGCATCTTTTCCTGGGCTATGACGAGCACCTCCCCGAAGCGATTATCGTCGGCATCGCCTATGGATCGTTCGATCCGGCGGTGAATCGCCGCGAGATCGACTTCCGCTGGCCTGACGCCACCGTTCCGGCAGGCCAAGCCGGCGCACCGGCCTTCCAACGCTTCCTCGAGACGGAGTTGCTGCCGGAGGTCGAGCGGCGCTATCGGGCCGATCCGCGCCGCCGAATCCTCGTCGGCCAGTCGCGGGGAGGCGCCTTCGTCCTCTATTCGGCCTTCACCGCGCCCGATCTTTTCTGGGGCCGGATCGCCAGCAATGCCGCCTGCGCCCCCGAATGCGCGTTCCTCTACGACACGCCGGCCCATGCAACGCGGTCCGATCTCGGCCTGGTGGTCGGCAGCGGCACGCGCGATCACCCGGGCATCCGCGCCGAGATGCTCAAATGGTTCGCGGCGTGGCAGCCGCGCCGCGATACGCCCTGGGCCCTGAAGGCGATCACCATCGACGGCGGCACCCATGCCGCCGACATCCCCAACGTCTATCGGGCCGGCATGCTCTGGCTGTTCCGCGCCGGATCCGGGGCCCAACCGGAGCGCCAGCCGCACTGACCCGCCTCACGGCTCCCGCGGTGCGGGCGTGTCATGGCCGGCCTGGTGGAGCACCACTTTCGATGCGCGGCCGGACCCATCGAGCTCGAAGCTGAGCTGCGCGTCGACCGCCTTCAGGAAGAACTCCGTTTCGCTCGACGGGAAGATCGGGAATTCGGGTTGGCCGGTGAGCTGCACCGTCAGCCGATCGGCATCGCGGCGGATGGTGAGGGTCTCCTGCGGCCCGAAGCGATAGATGCCCGTCAGCGGGTCGAGCTGCGCCGGCGAGAGCGGCACGACCTTCCATTCGCGCGGCGCCGGCGGGAGGGGCTGGACCGGCATCGGCGGACTGCCGGTCAGCAGGTGCAGGCCGAGATCGTCCGAGGCGGGCTCGGGAGCGCCGTTGACCAGCACGACCACCCCGCGCTTGCGTGCCGGGTCGAAGCCGATGAAGGCCTTCGAGCCGCCGGTGGCGCCATTGTGGAAGACGATCTCGGCCGCCGGCGTCTTCAGCAGCATCCAGATGATGCCAACATCCATGTTCCCGGTAGGGCCGGCGGCGCGCCGTACCTGCATCGCGGCGAAGTCGGTCCTCACAGGGCGCTTCACTAGCCCCATCGCGGCACCGAGGAAGGTGAGCAGGTCGTTCGCGTCGGAGCGGAGCGCGCCGGCGGCGGCCAGCGCGTTGAGGTCCCATGCCGGCATCGGGCGCATATACTCGTCATGCGGCTGCGCCAGCCGCGTCCGCTGCACGGGTGACAGCCGGATCGTGGTGTCCATCATGCCGAGCGGCCTGGTGATCCGCCGCCGGACGAGACTGGCATAATCGGTGCCGGCGCGGCGGGCGAGAAGCTGGCCGAGCAGGCCGACGCCGAGGTTCGAATATTCGTACTCGCTGCCGATGTCGCGCGTCAGCCGGACCTGCTTGAGATAGGCGAGCAGGTCCTTCTGCGAATAATCCGCATAGGGATTGGCGGGATCGGCGGAGGTGAAATTGGTTGGCATGCGCGGGAGGCCCGAGCGGTGCGTCGCCAGGTCGAGCAGGGTGATCCGCCGCCCGTTGCGCGAAGGCAGCGCGTAGCCGGCCGGCAGATATTTGTCGGCCGGATCGTCGAGCCGGACCTCGCCGCGGCGCGCCATGTCCGCGAGCAGGAGGCCGGTGAACACTTTCGTGATGGAGCCGATCTCGAACAAAGTCCGTCCATCGAAACGCTTCGTGTCCGCAGGGCCGCGGGCGACGATCCTCCGTCCGGACGGCGTGATGATCCCGACGACGATGCCCTCGCCCGGCCGCCCGGCGATGCGCGCCTCCAGCAGCCGCCCGATCTCGGCATCGGACGGGATGGTCCAGGCGATGGGCTGGGCCGGCGGCCGCGCCAGCGTCAGCGGAAGCGGCGTGGCTCCCTGCCGCCATTCCCCCACCCAGGCGTGCGCGGCGGCGTCCCATTTCCCGGAATAGGCGCCGCCCACCGCCGGGACCTTGAACGACAGAGCCTCGGGAGTGGCCGCGACGTCGGAGAGCGGCAGGCCGCGCGTATTCTGGTCGAGGCTGTCGAGCGTGCCCTGAAAGCCGCCATGGCCGTCGGATTTCACGTGCACCGCAAGTCGAAGCGTCGTCAGCGGTCCTGTCTGCAGCGACCCCAGCCAATCGCCGGTCGCATCCTGAGCGAGCGCCGCGGCCGGAAAGCCGGCCAGAACCGCAAGCATCGCCAGCCACCCAAGCCACTTTCCCATGCCCGCTCCCCGCTGACCCGCTTACCTCTTACTGCCTCATTGCCGCCGCGGTGAAGAGGGGCGGGCGCGAGGGCTTTCCGTCAGTGGGACGCTTGAGGGTTCGCCTGGACGGGAAGCGGCTGGCCGTGGGCGGCGGCGGCCTTGTAGGCGGGGCGTTCCCGGCAGCGGTCGGCATAGTCGACCAGCACCGGGTCGATGCGGTCCTCGAGGGCGAGCGGGCGCGCCAGGCCGAGGGCGTAGCCGCAGGAAATGTCCGCGGCGGTGAAGGTGTCGCCGAGCAGCCACGGACCGCGCTTCAGGGGCGCGACCAAAGCCGCGGACTTGCGAACGAAGATGTCGATCGCGAAGAGGGCACCCCAATTCTGCTTCTGGTCCTCGGGCGCGAAGAAGCGCGTGCCGATGGCGACATTGAGCGGTGCCGTCAGCGATCCTTCGCCGAAATGGAGCCAGGACAGGAAGGCAGGCCAGCACGGATCGCCCGGCGGGGGGACGAGCGGCGAGGGCCCGTGGCGCGTGCCGAGATATTCGACGATCGCGACCGACTCCATCATCCGCACGTCGCCATCCTCGATCCCCGGCAGCGCCCCGGTCGGGCTGCAGGCGATGAACGCCTTGTCCTGGAGCCGATTTGGGAAGTCGACCTGATGCACTTCATAGGGGAGCCCCAGCTCCTCCAGCATCCAGATCACCCGCAGCGCCCGCGTCGGCGGCGCACCGAACACCTTGATCATGAGCGGCCCTCCTTCTCCCGAATCCGTCCGCCGATCATTGTAGCGCCGGAACGGCCGCGCGTCAGTGCCGCTTCGCGACCGTGACCCCGGAAATGGTGACGGAGCTCGTGGAGGTCGCCGGTCCGTCGATCAGCTTGAACACGGCACCGATCTCGTCGCCGTCCGGCCCGTAGAAGCGCGGCGCGATATAGCTTTGCGGATCGGCTCCGGGCGTCGAGAAGGAGGCCTGCGCCATCTGGCCGAACCCCAGCTTATCCCCGAACTGCCAGGTACCGAAGGAGGTGGTCGCGCCGTTGCCCTCCTTGCCGTTCAGCGTCAGCGAGCCGCTATAGCGCTGCCCGCCGAAGTCGACGTCGAAGTGCGAGGTACCGCCCACGTCGTAGAGATGCCCGTCGAGGCTCGCTCCATTGGCATAGACCACCCCGTCATAGGTCCCAGTGCCGGTGCGCGCGGTGAGCAGGTCGCGCGGCGTCTCGATCCCGTAGAGGAAGAAGAGGCGGCTGGTGTTCGTGACGGTATCGGTCGTGGTCGTGCTCGCCGCAGCCGAATTCCAGGTGCCGAAGCTCACATAAGTGAGCGCCAGCTCGGTGTTGGCGCCGCCGGGCCGGTAGAGCTCGATGTGGATCGGCTGCCCGTTGATCGTCGTATCGTAGGCGTCGAAATTCGGCCGCCCGCCCGACACCCGCAAGGCATCGGTGAGGGTCACGCCCGGATATTGGGACGAGCCCATGTCGATGATTTTGCTGCCGTCCGGCTGGACGGTGACGAAACCCGAGCCGCCGACCGCCGCCTTCACGTCGGAGAAAACACCTGGATTGCCGCTGCGCTGCTGCGTCACGATGCCGCTGATCTGCGACTGCAGGCGCTGCTGGACGAGGATGTTGGTGAGCGCGATGTTGGTGTTCAGCTGGGAAGGATCGCGCTGTCCGGTCATTGCGCCCGTGAACGCGCTGCCACTTGCATCCGAGGCGCTGAAGCTCGCGCCCATTTCCTCGGCGGCGGGTCCGTAGAACTTGCCGCTGATCGTGCCGCCGACCGCATTTCCGTCATTATAGGAAAAATTGCCCGAAAAGCCGTTGCCGCTGGTCAGATGGCCTCCGCCCAGGAGCTGCAATGAGCCTGTGATGCCGCTGCCGGTAATGAAATCATATTCTATGTCGAGAACGGCGTTGGTCGAAAAAACGCCGTTGAGGAAGTCCGCGATGAAGGACCCGGATCCTTGCACCCCGCGCGGCGCGACACCGGGCGTGGTGAGCAAGCCGAACACGTCGGTCTTCC
The DNA here is from genome assembly GCA_036269695.1 of Allosphingosinicella sp. GTDB lineage: Bacteria > Pseudomonadota > Alphaproteobacteria > Sphingomonadales > Sphingomonadaceae > Allosphingosinicella. The sequence continues at coordinate 128,399 of DATBDY010000023.1, forward strand.
AGGCGAGCGTGCCGGTCTTCGGGACGCCCGTCGCCGGCGTTTCGAAGCCGTAGGGGAAGATGTCGAAGAGCGTGTCCTGATTGCTTCCGGTCACGACGTTGTGCTGCCAGAAGCCGAGGCCGACATAATGGTTGGAGACGGTGCCGGTATAAGGCGTGGTGGCGAGCGTGAGATAGTCGGTCGTGCCGCCATTCGCTTTCGCGTAGCGCGTCTCGCCGGGGTTGGGGTCCGTCTGCGCGTCGGCCTGGCCGAAGCTCTGGCTGCGCCCTTGCGTCATCACCGTATAGCTGTGGCTGGCGGCGTCGTAGGATACCTGGACCGTGCTCGGCGTGGTGGTGGTGCCCGGCGCCGTCACGTCCTTGCTGAGATCGAAGACGACGTGCGTCGATCCGCTGGCACTGGCGAAGCTCTCGTTCGACGTCAGGCTGGTGATCGAGCTGGACGGCGGCGGCGGAGGAGGTGGCGGGGGAGGCGGCGGTGGCGGGGGGACTGGAACGGGCGCCGGCGCCGAGACGCCACCCCCGCCACCGGCGCCGCAGCCGGCCACGAGCGCGGCGGCCGCACAGGCCAGAAGAAGACCACGTTTCTGCATTTTCCGCCCCTGGGAAATTCTCTTTCCATCATGTCATAGCAGCCGAGAATGGGGCGTAAACCCTCGCGGCCGCCGGGCGGCGATGGTTGACCGACCGTTTTTTGGCGCTAATTCCGCAACTTGGGCGAGGGTAAAGGACTTCATCGATGATCGTTCGGGCCGGCGGGCGCGGCTTCCGCATCGCCTTGGCGGCGGCCATGGGCGTCGTCGCCATCGCGCCTGGCCCGGCGCGCGCGCAGCAGAAGATCACCGGCCTTTCCGCCGTCCAGCTGTTCGACGCGGCCGAGCGGGCCAAGCAGGCGGGCCGCACCGCCGATGCGCTGGCTTTGTACGACGCGCTGACCCGCGATCCCGACGCCGAGATCCGCGCCGAGGCGCGCTTCCGCCGCGGGATGCTGCTCGCGGACCTTCATCGCTACAGTGAAGCGGCGCAATCCTTCCGCGCTTTGCTCGACGAGAAGCCCAATGCCGCGCGCGTGCGGCTGGAGCTCGCCCGCGTCCTCGCCCTGATGGGCGACGTCCCCGGCGCGCGCCGCTCGCTTCGCCAGGCGCAGGCGGCCGGGCTTCCGCCCGACGTCGCCCTCGTCGTCAACCAATATGCCAATGCGCTGCGCTCGCCGAAGCTGCTCGGCGGCTCGTTCGAGCTGGCGCTGGCGCCGGACACGAATATCAATCGCGCGACCGCCTCGCGCACGCTCGACACGATCATCGCGCCGCTCACCCTGTCGAGCGACGCGCGCGCGCATTCCGGGATCGGGATCGAGATCGGCGGACAAGCCTATGCCCGCATCCCGCTCGACAAGCATTTGTCGCTGCTGCCGCGCGTCTCCGTCGGCGGCAATCTTTATCGGGAATCCGCCTTCAACGACGTCTCCGCCTCGGCCCTTGTCGGGCTGGAGTGGCAGGGCGCGCGGGACCGGCTGACGCCGTCGCTCGGCCCGACCTGGCGCTGGTTCGGCGACCGGCTCTACGCGCGCACCGCGACCGCGAACCTCGGCTGGATCCACGGGCTCAACAAGCGGACCGAATTGACCGGAAACGCCAGCGTCAGCCGCGTCCGCTACCGGGCCAACGACCTCCAGGACGGCATGATCTACGATGCCAATCTCGGTATCGAGCGCGCGCTGACGGCGCGGAGCGGCATCGGCATCTCCGTCTCCGGCACCCGCCAGACCGCGCGTGACCCGGGCTATGCGACGGCGTCGGGCGGGCTCTCGGTCTTCGGTTGGCGCGAGGCGGGCAAGACGACTTTGTTCGCCTCCGCCGCGGTCCACCGACTGGAGGGAGACGCGCGCCTGTTCCTCTTCCCCGACCGTCGCAAGGAATGGCTGTACCATGCGACCATCGGCGCGACGCTGCGGCAGGTCCATTACAAGGGCTTCTCGCCGGTCGTGCGGCTGAGCTGGGAGCGCAACGTCTCGACCGTCGGCCTCTACGATTACCGCCGGCTCGCCGCGAACATCGGCATCACCCGCGCCTTTTGAGGCGCGCAGCCGCGATTGCGCGGCGACCGACTGCGTGCGAGGCAGCTCGCGATGCGCGGCACGCTCCGTCTGTTGCTCCTGCTGCCGGCCCTCTGCGCCGCCGCGCCGCCGCATCTGGCGCCGCAGGGGAATACGAAGCAGCTGATCGTCGACGACAAGCCGTTCCTGATCCTCGGGGGCGAGCTGGGGAATTCGACCGCCTCGGATCTCGCCGCTCTGAAGCCGCATTGGGCGGATTTCCAACGCCTGCACATGAACACGGTCGTGGCGCCGATCTCCTGGGAGCTGGTCGAGCCGGAAGAGGGGCGGTTCGATTGGGCTTCGGTCGACGGCCTCCTCGCCGACGCGCGCGGGGCGGGGGAGCATCTCGTCCTGCTCTGGTTCGGCAGCTGGAAGAACAGCATGTCGAGCTACGTCCCCGCCTGGGTGAAGCGCGACCAGGCGCGCTTCCCGAGCACGCAGAAGGCGGACGGGTCGGGGAGCGAGATCCTCTCGCCACTGGCACCGGCCAATGTCGAGGCGGATGCGCGCGCCTTCCGGGCGCTGATGGCGCATCTCAGGGCCGTCGACGGCGATCGCCACACAATCATCATGGTGCAGGTCGAGAACGAGATGGGCATGCTGCCGACGGCGCGCGACCGCAGCCCCGCCGCCGATGCCGCCTTCGCCGGGCCGGTACCGCGGGCGCTGATGGACTGGCTCGTCCGCCACCGCGCGACTTTGGTGCCGGAGCTGAAGGCGCTCTGGGAGGCGAACGGCGCCCGCACGTCCGGCGATTGGCGCGGCGTCTTCGGCGCTGGACCGGGGGGCGAGGAGGTGTTCACGGCCTGGTGCTTTGCCCGCTACGCCGACGCCGTCGCACGGGCCGGCAAGGCGGCCTACGATTTGCCGATGTACGTCAACGTGGCGCTGAACCGGCCCGGCCGCGCGCCCGGCGACTATCCAAGCGGTGGGCCGCTGCCGCATCTGATCGACGTCTGGAAGGCGGGGGCGCCAGCGGTCGACCTGATCGCGCCGGACATCTACTTTCTGAATTTCGGGGACATCCTCGGCCGCTACGCCCGGCCCGACAATCCGCTCTTCATCCCGGAGGCGAACCAGGCGGGGCGGGCGGAGAGCCCCGCCGAGGCGATGCTCGCCTTCGGCCGCTATGATGCCCTCGGCTTCAGCCCGTTCTCGATCGAGAATGCGAAAGGGCCGGGGGTAGAGGCGCTAGGCGAGGCCTATGATGTGCTGAACCAGCTCGCACCGCTGATCCTGGCCGCCCGCGGCACTGGCCGGATGACCGGCTTTCGGTCGAAGGTGACCTACGAGGGTGCGGTGGATGATGCGCCGCAGTCGGCGACGCTCGGCGATTACCGCGTCACGGCTTCTTTCGTGGACACTTGGGCGCCGGCGGCGGGCCAGAAAACGGAGACGCACGGCGCACTGGTCATCCAGCTCGGCCCCGACGACTATCTGGTCGCCGGCAGCGGCGTCACCTTCACCTTCGCCCCAGTCACGCCCGGTCCGCCGCAAGCTGGGCTCGAGCGAGTGGAGGAGGGGCGCTTCGTGGGCGGCCAATGGCAGCGAGGCCGCCTCCTCAACGGCGATCAAACCCACCAGGGCCGCTTCGTGCGCCTGCCGTCCGGCTCTTGGGGTATTCAGCGCGTTCGACTGTACCGCTATCGGTGAGGCTTAGCTCCTCCCCGGAACGGGGAGGGGGACCAGCCGGAGGCTGGTGGAGGGGCCATGGCGCCGTGCTCGACCCCTCCACCACCGCCTTCGGCGGCGGTCCCCCTCCCCGTTCCGGGGAGGAGCGACTCAGCGTCGCCCCTCCGTCATTCCGGCTTGACCCGGAATCCACCTTCTTCTCGCCGACGCGGCAAGATGGATGCCGGATCAGGTCCGGCATGACGATGAAGCTAGAACGGCTTCCCCTGAAATATGAGGTTCCGCGTCGCCGTCACCCGCACATGCTGCATGTGGCCAAGCCGCCGCGTCTCTCGGGCGCAGATGCGGAAGTCGCCGGAAAGGGAATCTTTCAGGTCGAAATAAGGGCCGCTTTGCTCGTAGCGATCGATCTCTGGCGGGATCCTCTCGTCATCGTCACGCATGGCCACCGTGCGATGCGTGCCGATGATCCGGATGCGCCGAACACTCGAACCATTGTAGATCGCGAAGCGGCCATGGACCCACCCGCACTGGCCCACCTCCGCGGCCGGCTGTGGCGCCGCCGCCGCAGCCATCAAGGCGATAGCGACGGGAAGAACCATGCCTAAGCCGTCACCCCCACCATCGCCGCCGGATCGTAAGCCCGCTTGTAGCCCCAATCGGCCCGCACCGTGCCGCCGCCGCGGGCGACCGATTCGAGGATCGCCGCGATCAGCCGCTGGTCCTGCATCCCCTCCTCGCCCGGCGAGACGAGCGGGGCGCGGCCGCGGACGGCGTCGCTCATCCAGTCCATCTCGCGTGCGAACTGGTCGATCTCGACGATCTGCGGCGCGGGCACGCCACTGGCGCCGATCACCTGGAGATGATTGCCGCTGTAGAAGCAGCCCGGCGCACCCACGAGCCGGCCGCGCTCGCAAAACACCTCCCAGTCCATCGTCCCGGCATAATCGAACGAGGTCGAGCCCTCGCCGATCGCGCCCGAGGGGAAGCGGAACTGCCATGAGATGAGGTCCTCGGTCGTACGGAAGCGCGGATCGCTGCGGTCGGTCTGCGCCCAGGCGCGGACCTCGACCGGCTCCTCGTTCAGCAAATAGCGGGTGCCGTTGATGCCGTAGATGCCCATGTCGGCGAGCGCGCCGCCGCCGGACTTCGCCATGTCCAGACGCCAGGCGTCGGAGGGCTCGTTGAGGTCCGACTGGCGGCCCATCTTGGTGACGACCAGCCGCTTCCTGCCGAGCTGGCCGCCGCGCAGGAGCCGCATCGCGGCGAGGTTGAGCGGCTCGTAATGGCAGCGATAGGCGATCATCAGCTTGCGGTCCGCCGCCTTCGCCGCCGCGATCATCCGCTCGCAATCGGCGACGTTGGTCGCCATCGGCTTTTCGCAGAGGACGTGCTTGCCCGCCTTCAGCGCCCGGATCGTGTATTCTGCGTGCATGAAGTTCGGCAGCACGATGTAGACCACCTGGATGCGCGGATCGCGGGCGATGCGGTCGAAATTTTCGTAATCGTAGATCGCGTCGGCCGGAAGGCCCTGCTCAGCCGCGATCCGGTGCGCCTTGTCCGGATGGCCGCTGACAAGCGCGGCGAGCCGGGCACTGCGGCAGTTGCGGAAGCCGGGAACGATCTGCCCGAGCGACAGCTTGCCGAGCCCGACGATTGCAAAGCCGATTCCGTCGCCGCTCGCGCGCGGCGCTCCGCCGGTCTGCGCCGCAGCCGGCGCCAGCATCCCCGCGGCGGCGCTCCCGAGCCCCAGCTGGATCAACCCGCGGCGGGAGAAAAGCTCGTTCATGGCGGCGGCTCCTGTCGTGAAGCCGCAGGCTAGCAGAGCGGCGGCAGGCGGTCAGCCCGTCACGCCTCCCAGACCGGCTCCTCGACTCCGAAATGCTGCGCCAGCGCCTTGATCGATGCGGCGTAGGGCGCGCGCATGGCATTGATCCGTTCCGCCGAGGCGGCGTCGGGCGTCAGGGGAAAGCCGGCCTCGGCAAGCTGCCGGGTCGCGTTGGCGACGGTCGCCTGCGACAGCTGCCACGCCTCGCAGGCTTCGAGGCCGAGCAGCTGGCAGAGTTGGCGCGCGGTCTTGGTGCCGGCGTCGAGCAGCAACTCGGCGTGCCCTTTGTGCGGATCGTCGACGGCGACGATGGTCAGCACCGCCGTGTCGGCGACCGCCCCGAGCGCCGTCACCCAGTCGCCATGGGCTTCGTCCGAGCGGAAATAGGCGAGGATCGGGTGCGACTTGTGGGCGTGCTGGACGTAGGCCGCCCATTCCTCCCAGCGCGAGAACATCGACGCGAGCTCGCCGTCGAGGCCGAGCCTCTTCTGCGTCAGCAGGACGCGGACGGGCGAAGCGGGCTTGCCAGCGACGCTGGCAAGCCGGATGACGAGCGGATCGCGCTGCTGCAGCGCCATCTGCAGCTGGACGATATAGGTGAGCGTCAGCGTCACCACCTGCAGCCCGCAGAGGCCGCAGGCGACGACGATCAGCCGGGCGAAGCCGCGCGCCTGCTCGCCGTTGAGGCCCAGGGTCATCATCGCCCCGCCCGTCTGGAACAGGGCGTCCGCGAAGCTGCGGATGTGCGGTTGGAACTGGTCGCGAGCCCCATGGACCATCAGGCCCAGGCCGAGGGTGAGCGTGCAGATCCAGGCGATGAAGACGCAGAGCAGGAGGAAGCCGCAGAAGGAGCTCGGGATGCGGATCGGCCGCTGCCGGGTGAACAACCCGAAGATGCAGCGCCACGCCGGCAACGCGGCGGCGCGGACGAAGGACGGGATGCCGACGCTGATCCGCACTCGCCCCGGCACGACCACCGTCGCGAACACGTCGAGCAGAACCGCCAGTGCGATGATGGCGCCGACAATGAGCTCGATCGTCTGCAAAAACACGCGTTCCCGCCGGCGGCCGCCGCCGGGCGGCACAATTAACCTGGGTCAAGACGCGCCGCCGGCGGGAGGGTTCCGATTTTACAGGGCAGCCGCGGCAGGCCTCCGTGCCGGCAGGAAGCGCGGGCTGCGCAGCAAGGCCGCGGAGATCAGCGAGACCAGCACCCCGACCGGAAAGATCTCGATGAACGTCATCGGCCAGCGGAAGAGTGGATTGGCATATTGGACCTTGAACCGTTCCATCTCCGCCGTGACCTTCGCCAGCTCCGCCGCGCTCACGCCGGCGGCGCGCTTCTGCTCGATCACGGTTGCGGCATAGCTGCTCGCGAAATCGACATGGGCGATCGCGCAGGACGCTTCCCAGGCGATGACATACAGGATTCCGGCGACGACGCTGATGCCGAGCCCGAGGCCGAAAGCCGGCCAGAAGCGGATCACCCCGCCCAGCATCTCGTCGCGGTGGCGCTTGATCGCGACGAAGATGGTGCTGAGCGCGACCAGCATGATCGTGTAGCCGATCAGCATGCCGTGGGCCGGCGAATTGTCGTGGGCGAAGATGACGAATGCGGAGAGCGGCAGGCCGGCGACGAGGCCGGCAATGACGCCGTAGACCAGGATCTTGTTCAGCATGATAGTGTCCCCCTTGTTGGACGGTGCGCCGATCAGCACCCGTCGGCCGGCCCGAAGCAATCGCCCGAAAGGGTGATTTGGGCGGATTCACCCGATTGTCGCCCGCCTACGGCACGATGCCGAGCTCCCGCGCTCGGGCTATGGCATCGGTCCGCCGCTTCGCCTCGAGCTTCTCGAACAGGCGCGCGACATGGGTCTTCACGGTGTTCGGTGAGACGCCAAGCCGCCGCGCAATCTCCTTGTTCGAGCGGCCGGCGGCGATCTCTTCCAGCACCTTCAATTCGCGCGGGCTGATGCCGAGCGTCTCCAGCGCCCTTGGATTGCCGTCGAACGGCGCCGGCTTGGGCGCCGCGATCACCCGCGCGCCGATGAACAGGCCGAGCGCCAGGAAGGCGAGGGCGATGAGGAAGACGGCGAAGTCGCCGGCATGGGCGCGCACCAGCCGCTGGTAGTCGAGCCACTGCAGCGCGACCGCCCCCGCCGCGAGCAATGCTCCGTAAATGGCTGCCTGTTTCCAGATGGTCTCGTCCCCCCAACCAGGACCGCCGCCGACCCGCCATCCTCCCACAGCTTTTCCGTCTCGGAAAGGGGCGGTTTTCTAGCGGTCCGGCAGGATGTGGATCGTGCGGACGATCCGGTCCGTAAGCGCGCGGTCGCGGGCCGTCGCGCATTCGGCCCAGATCACCAGGCTGATCCGCTGCAGGGGAGGCTTGGGCGGCGGTCCGATCAGGATCGTGTAGTCGACCCTGTACGGCAGCCCGCCGTCGGGATCGTCCGCATAAAAGGCCACGCGGCCCGCCCGCGTCCCATCCACCGTGATCGTGGTCATCGAGCAGGTGGAGGGATGCTGCCGGCACTCCTCCACGCCGGAGCTTCCATACGCGCCGAAATCGAAGACCAGCCTCAGCGACTTGGAACGATATTCCGAGACGTAGGAATCCACGCCCTTCACCGGGATCGTCTTCAGCTCCGGCGGCAATGCGGCCGTATAGGTGCCGGCGCCCGGGATCGGACCGGGAGACGCCTCCCGCCGCCAGCCCCGCGGCGTTGCGACGCCGCTGGTGGCGGATGGCCCCGGTAGTGAGCCGACGCTCGACGAGAAAGGCACCAGCATCGCGCCGAGCGCCGTCGCGGCAGCGGCGAAGCAGGCTGCTCTTCTCGAGTTCATCGCTTTACTATGCCGCCCGCCATGGATGCCGCAACGCCTGCTCCGAACGCGCTCTCCTTCGCCGCGCACGGCGCCCAGCTTTACGCCGGGGCAGCATCCACCATTCTCGACGACCTGTTCGCCGCCTTGGCCGGGCTTCCGAATGCCGAACCGGGGCTGCGCCTGCGGGAATTGCCTTCGCTGCGCCCGCAGCTGGGGCCCTCCGGCGCGATCGGCGGCGTCGCCGCCTCGATCTTGGGGGAGCGGTCTCGGCCGGTGCGGGCGATCCTGTTCGACAAGAATCCGGCGGCTAATTGGGCGCTCGGCTGGCACCAGGACCGGACGATCTGCGTCGCCGCCAGGGCCGAGACGGAGGGCTTCGGTCCCTGGACGCTGAAGAGCGGCCTTCATCATGTCGAGCCGCCCTTCGATCTGCTTGCGTCGATGGTCACGTTACGCGTCCACCTGGATGACGTGCCCTCGGACAATGCACCGCTGCTGATCGCCCCCGGTTCCCACCGGCTCGGCCGCATCCCGGAAGGCGAGATCGAGGCAGCGGCCCGCGTCTGCGGCACTGTCGCCTGCACTGCCCGGGCCGGCGACGTCTGGCTCTATGCGACGCCGATCCTCCACGCCTCTCGCGCCGCCGCCCGGCCCGCGCGCCGGCGTGTGCTGCAGGTCGACTATGCGGCCCGGGATCTGCCGGCGGGCCTGGATTGGCTTGGCCTCTGAGCGCCGGGGCCGACTTTCGGGCGAGGCGCGGCCGAGCGTCCGTTTCTTGATTTGCGACAATCGACTCGCTCCGTCGCGCGCTTTATCAAAGGCATAGGGAAATCGTGGAGGATCAGGGGGATGAGGAGATATCTGGCGCGCGCGTTCGCGGGCATTGCCGCTATGGCCCTGGCGGGCACCGCGCAGGCCGCCTGCCGGGTGGAGCAGCATGGCGAGCTGCCGGTGACGATGAACGGCCTGTCGCCGCTCGTGTCGGCGAAGATCAACGGCGTGGACGCCTCCTTCATCGTCGACAGCGGCGCCTTCTTCAGCCTCATCTCGCCCGGTGTGGCCGGCGCGGCCGGGCTGAAGCTGATCAAGGCTCCGCCCGGCTTTTGGATCGTCGGGATCGGCGGTCCCATGGACGCCTCCTACGCGACGGTGAAGGATCTATCCGTCGCCCGGATGACCGCGCACAACATCCAGTTCTTCGTCGCGGGAACGGACACAGGTACCGCGGGGCTGCTCGGCCAGAATGTGCTCGGCGTGGGCGATGTCGAATACGATTTGCCCCACGGCATGGTCCGGCTGATGCGTTCGATCGGCTGCGAGCACAACAACCTCGCTTATTGGGTCGGCCCCAACGACAGCTATTCCTTGCTGAAGATCGAGCCGCGAAACGAGGATCGTCCGCACACGATCGGCACAATCATCATCAACGGCAAGCCGGTGCGGGCGACGTTCGATACCGGGGCCCCGACCACCCTGCTCTCTTTGCGCGCGGCGGCGCGGGCCGGCATCAAGCCCGACAGCCCGGGGGTGAAGCCGTCCGGCGTCGCGGGCGGCCTCGGCCGCGGCGTGATCCGGACGTGGGTGGCGCCGATCGACTCGATCCAGATCGGGGACGAGGTCATCCACCACCCGCACATCGACATCGCCGACATGGGCGCTGACGACACCGACATGCTGATCGGCGCCGATTTCTTCATCTCGCACCGCGTCTACGTCGACAATGCGGCGCATCGCATGTTCTTCACCTATACGGGCGGGGAGGTGTTCGGCGGCAAGGCCCATGGCGACGCGACGGCTCCCGTCGCTGTCGCATCGGCGCAGGCGAGCGACCCCGTTGATGCGGAGGGATTCAGCCGGCGCGGCGCGGTTTTCGCCGCGGAGCACGATGTGCCTCGTGCGATCGCCGACTATGGCCGGGCGATCGCGCTTGCGCCGAAAGAGCCGCGCTATCTTGTGCAGCGCGCGGAAGCTTATCTGCGGGATCACAAGAAGGAGCTCGCCCTCGCAGATCTGGACAAGGCGATCGGCCTCGACCCCGCAAACCTGGAGGCGCGGCTTCAGCGCGCCGCCCTCCACGTCGAGGCGAAGAAGATGGAGGCGGCGGTGGCCGACCTCGACGCCGCCGCGCATTCCGCGCCGCCGACCCTGGACGAGCATCTGGAGATCGGCGGCCTTTACGAGGCGGCTCATGCCTATGCGCCGGCCGTCGCCCAGCTCGACCTCTGGATCGCGGCGCATGGGGAGGACGCGCGCTTTGCCGAGGCGCTGAACGCGCGTTGCTGGTCGCGCGCGCTCGCCGGCAGCGAGCTCAAGAAGGCGCTCGACGATTGCAACGCCGCGCTACGGTTCAACCCCCACAATCCTGCCTTTCTCGATAGCCGCGGCCTCGTCCGCGTCCGCATGGGCGATTGGGACAAGGCGATCGGCGACTATGACGAGGTGCTGAAGCACGCGCCAAAGACCGCCTGGTCGCTCTACGGCCGAGGCGTCGCCAAACATCACAAGGGCCTCGCCGCCGATGGCGATTCGGACATCAAGGCCGCGACGGCGATCGACGCCGACGTGCTGGAGCAGGCAAAGAAGGATGGGATCGACTGAGGGAGCCATCCCGCCGAGCGGGTCCGCCGGACCTGAGAGGATCGGTTTGCGGCAATCGACTCGTTCCATCGCCTCGGTTATCAAAACATCGGGAAATCGTGGAGGATCAGTGGGATGAGGAGAAATCTCTGCCGCGCGCTCGCGGCATTCGCCGCTTTGGCGTTCGGAGCGGGCGCGGCCCAGGCCGAGTGCAAGCTGGAGATGAGATTCAACCTGCCGGTGACGATGAGTCGGCTTCGGCCGCTCGTCGAGGCGAAGATCAACGGCGTGCCGGGGCAGTTCATCGTCGACAGCGGCGCCTTCTACAGCATGCTCTCGCCCGGCATGGCGGGGGCGGCGAAGGTCCAGTTGAATCCGGCGCCGCCCTGGTTCCGGATCACCGGCATCGGCGGCAGCACCACCACCTACTACACCACAGTCAAGAATCTCGGGCTTGCCGGGCAACAGATCCCTCATATGGATTTCTACGTCGGGGGCTCGGATACCGGTGTCGCCGGCCTCCTTGGCCAGAACGTGCTCGGCATCGGCGACGTCGAGTACGATCTGCCGGACGGGTATATCCGGCTGTGGCGTTGGCGCGATTGCCGCGACGCGGCGAAGGCGTACTGGGCGAACGGCAATTATTCGCTGCTCAAGATCGACGAGCGCAGCGAGAGGAATCCGCACACAACGGCCACCGTCCAGGTGAACGGCAACTCCTTCCATGCCGTCTTCGATACGGGAGCGTCCTCTACAACCATGTCGCTGCGGGCGGCGGCGCGGCTCGGACTCAAGCCGGACAGTCCCGGCGTTCACCCGGCGGGCTATAGCAGCGGGCTGGGCCGGCGAGTCGTCCAGGTCTGGTCGATACCGGTCTCAACCATCGATATCGGTGGCGAGGAGATCCACAATGCGCGGATCATGATGCAGGATCTTGGCGACGACACCACGGACATGTTGATCGGCGCCGATTTCTTCATCTCGCACCGCGTCTATGTCGACAACGGCTCGCGGCGCATGTTCTTCACCTATACCGGCGGTGAGCTGTTCCACCAGAAAGCGACGGCGGGTGCCGATGCCCCGCTGTCGACGGCCTCAACGGGCGAAAGCAACGAGCCGAAGGACGCGGAAGGCTTCAGCCGGCGTGGGGCGGTGTTCCTGTCCGAGCACGACGTGACGCGGGCGCTCGCCGACTTTTCGAAGGCGATCGATCTCGCGCCGAAGGAGCCGCGTTATTACGTCCAGCGGGCGCAGGCGCATCAGCAGAACCGGCAGCCCTTCCTCGCGCTGGCCGATTTCGACAAGGCCATCGCGCTCGACCCCGCCAACGTGCCGGCACTGCTCGCGCGCGCCCAGCTGAGCATCGCCCGCGGCGCCCGCGAGGAGGCGGTGCCGGATCTCGACGCCGCCGCCCGCGCCCTCGCGCCGACCGCCGACGAGCGGCTGCGCGTCGGCCAGCTCTACTCTGCCGCGTCCGCTTACGGTCCTGCGATCGGCGAGTACGACCAGTGGATTCGCGTCCACGGCGAGGACCGGCGACTGCCCGAGGCGCTCAACGGCCGCTGCTGGGCGCGAGCGCTCACCAACCAGGATCTCCCGAGGGCGCTCGACGATTGCAACAAGGCACTGAGCCTCAGCCGCAACAATCCGTCGTTCCTGGACAGCCGCGGCCTGGTCCGTCTCCGCATGGGCGATTGGGACCGGGCAATCGCAGATTACGACGCGGCGCTGAAAGCGGAGCCGAAGCTGGCTTGGTCGCTCTACGGCCGCGGGCTTGCCAGGCGGCACAAGGGCCTCGCCAAGGAAGCGGACGCCGATATCGCCGCCGCCGTGGCGATCGCGCCGGAGCTGCCGGAGCGGGCGAAGAAATTCGGCATAAGCTGACGGCGCATCAGCGCAGGAGGTTGACGAGCGGTGCGCGGTTGGCTTCAGCGGCACGGTGGCCGGTTTCCTCCTTCTCTCCCTGCTCGCAACGAGCCCCGTCGCGTCTCCGCCCCCCGCCGAGGCGAACGAGACGGCGATGATGAAGGCGGACGACGAGGCGGTGCGGCGCGGCTTCACCAAGGTTCGCCACACCATCCCCGTCGCGTTCCAGGGGGCGTTCCGCCGCACCCTCGAGGAATGCGCCGCCGAGACGGACAGCGCGCTCGTCGTGCGGCCGACCCGGATCGTCACCGCCACCGGCGAAGGCGATGTCCAGTCGGTGAAGGTCGAGGCGCCGCGCAAGATCGTCGTCGATTCGATCTACGACGGCCACGGCCAGGTGTGGGAGCAGACCGACACCATCCTGCTCGGCCGCGACGGCGACCGCATCGCCTTTCAGAGCGCCTCCGGCCCCGACACCCGTCTGCGCTGTCCCGCCCATCCTGCGGCAGCCGGCGCCGAAGCGCCCAAGGCCGCGCCGACGCCGCCGAAGACTTAGGTCCGCCTCAGTTGCCCTTGTCGACGCGGAGCGTGTACCGCCCGGTTGAGTGTTTCGCCACGGCGTTGGCGACGATGATGTAGCGGCCGGTCGCTGGGAGGGTGATGGCGAGCTTCGAATCCTGGCCGCCGCCGCCGTCGTCATTCCATTGCCGGAACGGCCCGTGCGGCTGATCGATGACGAGCCAGGAATCGAAATCCGGCGAGCGCAATGTGACGGTGATCTGCTCGCCGGCGACGCCGTCGTAATAATAGCCGTTCATGTAGGTGTCGTCGCTGCGCAGCACGCTGCCCGGCGTCAGCGTCCCGTCCACCTGCTGGCCCGCGCGCAGGATCGGAAGCGAACGCCCGTCAAGGGCGGAGACGTCGATGCCGCCGTTGGAGGGTGCGGGAGCGGACGTGCTCGCGGTTTCGTTCGCGGCGCCGGTCTTGGTAAAGGCGCGCACGCCGTAGCGGCACGGTTCGGCATTGCATTTGATCATGCGCACTTCGAGCGAGAGGTCCGCGGCGCCGCCCCGCCAGGTGACGATCGGCACGTCGTCGGCCTGCAGATCCTTGTCGAGGACGTTGCCGGCCCGATCGTAGAGGATCATATCCATGTCCGAGCAATCGGTGTCGCACACGCCCATGATCTGGGTGATGCCGCCGCCGCCGACATGGAGCGTGATCCGCTCGCTGCCCGACGCGCGGAGCGAGCCCGGCTGGATCGCCGAATCCGCGCGATAGCCGCGCGTCTGCATCTGCTCGCCGGCCTTGTCGAACAGGCGCTGGATCATCTGCGCCCGCGGGTCCTGCGCCCGGGCAGGCTGCGCCAGCGATGCGGCTCCGGCCGCGGCAACGAAGCAAAGAAGCAAAGCTCTGCGGTTCATCAGGTCCTCCCCCAGCACCACGCGCAATGCGAGTCGCCCCCAATCCCCACCGCAATCATACGTCATACCGGTGAGATTGGCATGGGGGCTTGCAAGACCGGCCGGGCATCGAAGCTCGGCTGATCAGGGCCGGCGCAGAATGACCCGCGCGAAGTTGCTGAGCTTGTCCTCCGGCCCTTGGTCGATCGTCCAGCTCCAGCGGCGGTCCGCGGCGTTCCAGCGCATCACGGTACGCAGGATCGTGCCGTCATGGTTGCGGAAGACGAACCGGATCGAATCGCCCGACGGCGGGGCCGTGCCGAGCGACTCGGGCGCCATGCCGCCGTAAACGTCGAGCCAGACGCAGGCGTAATGGTGCTCCGGCTCGTACCAGCCGATATAGACGGTCGCCTGATAGTCCGGACGCCCCTCGGCGTTGCGCGTCCGCGAGACCTCGTCGATCTTCAGATATTGGTGCTGGATCACCCAGGCGGCGGTGACGTCGTGGACGACCGCCTTGTGCGCGATCGTCCCCTCCAGCACCCAATGGCCGACCATCCGGTCGAGGAGGGGGTCCTGCAAGGTCTTCTGCTGCGCCGTCGCGGCGGCGGGCAATGCGAGCAAGGCGAGGAGCCACAGTGCGAAAACGCGCATCTTTTCTCTCCGGACGTTACGATTCCGAACCTATTTTTGCCGGTCCTCGCGTGCAAGATTGTGCGGGTGCCGCGCGTCGGGCGAACGGTAGAGCAGCAGGATCGCCAACCCGGCGCCCGCCGCGAGGATCGCTCCCGCCAGCGAGACGCCCGCGAAGGGCCCCGCCACCGCCGCCCCGTGCCGCGCCAGGAGGCCGCCGAGCAAAGCGGTGGCGAGCAGCCCGCCGGTGCGGGCGAGGGCGCTGTTGAAGCCGTTGGCGGCGCCGACATGGTGGGCGTCGGTCGAGGCCATCACCGCCGTCGTCAGCGGCGCCACCGCGCCCGCCATGCCCATGGCGACGAGCAACAGGGGCGGCAGCACGGTCGTCCAGTAGCTTGCGGTCGGGTCGATGCGGGTCCCCAGCAGGAAACCGGCCGCGACGATGAGCGGGCCGATCGTCAGCGGCCAGCGCGGCCCGATCCGCGCCGCCAGCGCGCCCATCGCCCGCGAGCCAAAAGCGATCACGGCGGGCAAAGGCAGCAAGGCCGCCCCGGCTTTCGCCGCCGAATAGCCGCCGGCCTGGATCAGCAGCCAGGGCAGCGCGACGAACAGGCCACCGAGCGCGCCATAGAGCAGCAGGGTCAGGATCGAGAGGCCGACGAAGCTGCGGGTCGCGAACAGGCCGAGCGGCATCAGCGCCCGCTCGCCCTTGCGCGCCTCGGCGAGGACGAAGAGGAGGAGGGCGGCGGCGCCCATAATCCCCGACCAGAGCGCCTGTCCCCGCCCGAGACCGGCGGTCCAGACCGTCAGCGCCCAGCTGATGCCGGCGAGCCCGAGCGTCGCGAGCGCCGCGCCCGTCCAGTCGAGCCCTGCGCCGCCGCCTTTCCGATCCGTGGGGACGAAGCGCAGGCCCAGCCAGATCGCGCCGGCCGCGATCGGCAGGTTGATCAGGAAGATGAAGCGCCAGCCGGCGGCGTCGACGAGCCAGCCGCCGGCGAGCGGTCCCAGCGCCCCGGCGACAGCGCCCGCCGCCGCCCAGGCACCGATCGCCCGGCCCCGCGCCTCCCCGGAGAAGGAGCTCCCGAGAATCGAGAGGCTGTTCGGCATCAGCATCGCCGAGCCGATGCCCTGCAGGGTTCGCCCCGCGATCAGCACGGGCAAGGCCGGCGCAACGGCGCAGAGCAGGGATGCCGCCGTGAACAGGATGATGCCGCCGACGAACAGGCGGCGTCGTCCGAACCGGTCGCCCGCCGCGCCGCCGAGCAGGAGCAGCGCGCTCAACGGCAGCAGATAGGCGTTCACCACCCATTGCAGCGCTGCCCCGTTCGCGCCGAGGCCGTGGCCGATCGCCGGCAGCGCCACGTTGACCACCGAGCCGTCGACGAAGGACAGGCTGGAGGCGAGGATGGTCGCGGCGAGGATCGCGCGATCGTGGTGGCAGGGGCGATGGCGGGCGCCGGCGGCGATGCCGCGGTCGCATTCGGCGGTCGCGGCTCCGCTCATGGCTCCTCCCCGGGCGCAGCATAGAAAAAGCGGGGCCGAAGGTCCATCGCCGCCCGGCCGCCGATCCGCTATCGTCCGCGGCTCGGCTCGGGAGATAAGCCATGGACGCCGGTCAATGCACCCATCTGGACGAGGTCGCGGACGTGACGCCGCGCACGCCCCAGGGCTGCGAGGAGTGCCTCAAGACCGGCGACTGGTGGGTCCACCTCCGGCTCTGCCTCGCCTGCGGCCATGTCGGCTGCTGCGATTCCTCGCCGAATACGCACGCGACGAAGCATTTCCACGCCACCGGCCACCCAATCATACGCAGCTTCCAGCCGGGCGAGGATTGGGGCTGGTGCTATGTCGACGAACTCTTCTTCGAGCCGGCGCCGCGGGCCGGTGCGGAGCAGGGAGGATGAGCGAGGCCGTTCCGCGCTGGCCGGCGCTGCCGCTGGACGATTGGCGCGAGACGAAGGAGACCTTGCACCTCTGGATGCAGATGGTGGGGAAGCTCCGCCTCGCCCTCGCGCCGATGGCCAATCATTGGTGGCAGGTCTCCTTCTACCCGACCGCGCGGGGTCTCACGACCTCCGCCATGCCTTATGCCGGGGGGGCGGCGGAGGCGCGGTTCGACTTTCTCGATCATGTCCTGCGGATCGAGACGAGCGACGGCGGCCGCCGCGAGCTGGCGCTGGCGCCGCGCTCGGTCGCCGATTTTTATTTCGAATTCATCGAGGCGCTCAGGGGTCTCGGAATCGAAGCCCACATCGTCCCGCATCCGGTGGAGACGCCCGAGGCGATCCCGTTCGCCGAGGACGAGGTCCACCGGTCCTACGATCCGCAGGCGGCACGGCGTTTCTGGCGCGTGCTGGTCGATATCGCGCCGGTGTTCGAGCTCTGGCGCGGCCGTTTCGTCGGCAAGAGCAGCCCGGTCCATTTCTGGTGGGGCGCCTTCGACCTCGCCTGCACCCGCTTCAACGGCCGCCGCGCCCCGCCGCATCCCGGCGGCGTCCCCAACACGCCCGATTACGTGATGCGCGAGGGCTATTCGCACGAATGCATCAGCGCCGGCTGGTGGCCGGGCGGCGGCGGTTATGAGGACGCGGCGTTCTACGCTTATGCCTGGCCCGAGCCCGCCGGCCTGCGCGACGCGCCGGTCGCGCCCGCCGGCGCTTTCTATGATCGCGATCTCGGCGAGTTCCTCCTGCCGTACGAAGCTGTGCGGAGCGAAGCACAGCCGGACGAGGCGGTGCTTGCCTTCCTCGAAAGCGCCTATGCGGCCGCGGCGGAACGCGCCGGCTGGGACCGCGCCGCCCTCGAACGCCCTGCCAGCTACGATCCGCGGTCGGCGGTCTAGCCGTTCAATCGGGTCGGCTCGCCCTGAAACGGTTGCCGGCGCAATAGGCGAGCACTGTCGCCGCCCAGCCGAGCGAATCACTCGACCCGAAGGCATCCGCGACCGCGCCGATGACCACGATTACGCCGCCGATCCCGATCAGCCGCCAGAGCTTCTCTCTCGGCACGAAGATGTCCGGAAGGCCGTGGCTCGACACGAATCCGATCAGCGCAAGAGCGCCGGCAACCCCAATTATGATGACGTTTCCCAGCCGGATGACGGCGAGCGTCGCCAATCCGGCATAAGCCAGAGCGAGACCGAGCTGGACGGGACGAACCGGGACCGGATCCGGCATTTACTCGTCGCGGCGATGGAAGAAGACGTGCCAGGAAACGCTGTCCCACGCATTGTGGATGCCGATGAACAGCAGGAGCAGAGCCGCGCCGCCGACCGCGAACAGGGCTTCGTGTGTGGCGACCGGCGCCGCGACGGAGGACACGACCAGCGCCGCATAAGCGAGCGCCGGCAGGAGGCCGTGGCACAGCCAATCCTCGAGTTGCGGCCGATAGGCGGTCTGGCGCCGCATCCGCGCGGTCGTGACCAGAACATAGAGGAAGCCGGCGAGGCCGATCAGCCCCCAGAGGATCGCCGGCACGAGGATATCGTGCCACGGCGCCCGCAGCAGGGCCGACAGCAGCAAGGCGGTGCCGAAATGGACGATGGTCGGCGTCGAGAAGGCGTTGCCGGCATCCGCCGCCGCCGTCCCCGGCCGCTGCGCGATGAGGGTCAGGACCACGAACTGAAGCCCGATCAGCGCGCCGGCGGCCGAGCCGGTGATGACGTAGAAGCTGTCCCAATCAGCGAGGTCGTGCATGGTTCTCCCTCTTTTGCCCATTCCGTCATTCCCGCGAAAGTCCGGATCCGACAGAAGCTGGATTCCCGCCTGCGCGGGAATGACGGGAAAAGTCAGCGGCCCACCGCCGCCGCCAGCTGGGGTGGGTACCGGTCGCCCTGGACCTCGATCTCGGACAGCGCCTCCTCGATCCGGCGCAGGTCTTCGCCGCTGAGCTCGATGTCGAGCGACCCGAGATTCTCCTCCAGCCGGTGCAGCTTGGTCGTGCCCGGGATCGGCACGATCCACGGCTTCTGCGCCAGCAGCCAGGCGAGGGCAATCTGCGCGGGCGTGGCGCCCTTCGCCGCCGCGATCTCGCGGATGCGCTCGACCAGCTCGAGATTGGCCCTGCGTACGTCCGCCGAGAAGCGCGGATTGTTGGCGCGGAAGTCCTTCGAATCGAAGGTCGTGCTCTCGTCGATCTTGCCGGTGAGGAAGCCGCGGCCGAGCGGGCTGAACGGCACGAAGCCGATGCCGAGCTCCTCCAGCGCCGGCAGCACCTCTTTCTCCGGCTCGCGCCACCACAGCGAATATTCGCTCTGCAGGGCGGTGACCGGTTGCACCGCATGGGCGCGGCGGATGGTCTGCACGCCGGCTTCGGACAGGCCGAAATGCTTGACCTTGCCCTCGGCGATAAGGTCGCGGACGGCCCCCGCGACATCCTCGATCGGCACGTCGGGGTCGACGCGGTGCTGGTAGAGGAGATCGATCCGGTCGGTCCTCAGCCGCTTCAGCGACGCCTCGACGACCTCCCGGATATGCTCCGGCCGGCTGTCGAAACCCCGTCCCGCACCGGCACCCGCGCCGTCGATGACGAAGCCGAACTTGGTCGCGATCACCACCCGGTCGCGCAGCGGCTCCAGCGCCTCGCCGACTACCTCCTCGTTGATGAAGGGGCCGTAGATCTCGGCCGTGTCGAAGAAGGTGATCCCGCGCTCCACCGCGGCCCGGATCAGGGCCACCGCGTCGCCGCGGTCCGTGGCCGGGCCGTAGCCGTGGCTGAGGCCCATGCAACCGAGGCCGAGGGCGGAGACTTCGAGGCCTTGGCCAAGCATGCGCTTCTGCATTTCCACTTTCTCCATGTTCAATATTCCTGGCTGGTGGGCCGGAACAGGATCTCGTTCACGTCCACGTCGTCCGGCTGGCTCATCGCGAACGCGACCATGCGCGCGAATGAATCGGCCGACACGGCGCCCTCATAAGCCTTGCGCGTGCGCTCCGCGACGTCCGGCTCGGTGATGCTGTCGGGCAGCTCGGTCGCGACCATGCCGGGCGAGATGATCGTCGTGCGGATATTCCACGGCTTCACCTCCTGCCGCAGCCCCTCCGAGATGACCCGCACCGCATGCTTGGTCGCGGAATAGACCGCGCCGCCAGCCCGCACCTTATGACCGGCGACCGAAGAGACGTTGATGATGTGGCCGCCCTTCTGCGCCTTCATGTGCGGGAGCGCGGCGGCGATGCCGTAGAGCACGCCCTTGATGTTGACGTCGATCATCCGGTCCCAGTCGTCGATCTTCAACCGATCGAGCGGCGACTGCGGCATCAGCCCGGCATTGTTGAGGAGGACGTCGATCCGCCCGTGCGCCTCGACGGCGCGATCGATGAGGCGGCGGAGCTGGTCTGCCTTGGTGACGTCCGTCTCGACCGCGGCCCAACCGCCCTGATT
This sequence comes from Allosphingosinicella sp., assembly GCA_036269695.1. GTDB lineage: Bacteria > Pseudomonadota > Alphaproteobacteria > Sphingomonadales > Sphingomonadaceae > Allosphingosinicella. The sequence continues at coordinate 148,646 of DATBDY010000023.1, forward strand.
GAGCTCGCGCGCCAGCGCCTCGAGCCGCTCGATCCGCCGGGCGCCGAGCACGAGCTTCGCGCCAAGCCCGGCAAGGTGCCGCGCCGTCGCCTCGCCGAGGCCGCTGCTCGCGCCGGTGATGACGACGACCTTGCCCTCGATGTTCTGCATCGCTGGGTTTCCTTCCGGTTTCACGCCTCGGGAATTTCCCGGCCGTAGGTTTCGAGCGTGATGCTGTCGGGCTCCGGCCCGCCCCGTACGCCAGTGTCGAGCGCGTCGATGGCTGCGATCTCCTCGCCGGAGAGTTCGAAGTCGAACAGGTGAAAATTCTCGGCGATCCGCGCCGGCTTGGTAGACTTCGGGATGGCCGAGCGACCCTCCTGCAGGTGCCAGCGCAGCATCACCTGCGCGGGTGACTTGCCGTACCGGCGGGCGATCTCCCCGAGCACCGGATCGTCGAACGTGCTCTTCGTGCCGCCCCGATAGGAGGTGATGCCGCCGATCGGCGACCAAGCCTGCGTAAGGATGCCGTGCTCGGCATGGACGCGCTGCAGCGCCTTCTGCTGGAAGTAGGGATGGAGCTCGATCTGGTTGACGGCGGGGACGACATTCGCCTCGCCGAGTAGCCGGTCGAGATGCTCGGGCATAAAGTTGCTGACGCCGATCGCGCGCACCCTGCCGTCGGCGAGCAGCGTCTCGAGTGCGCGATAGGCGCCGAGCGTAAGGTCGAAGGCCGATGGGAGCGCCTGGTGAAGGATCAGCAGATCGAGCTGTTCCACGCCGAGCTTGCGCGCGCTCTTGTCGAAGGCGTGCAGGGTCTCGTCATAGCCATAGTCGCTGATCCAGACCTTGGTCTCGATGAACACGTCCTTGCGGGCGAGGCCGGAGCGTCTGATGCCTTCGCCCACCTCCCGCTCGTTGGCGTAGGCAGCCGCCGTGTCGATTAGGCGGTAGCCGACGCGCAGGGCCTCCGCGACCGACGCGCTGGTGACGTCGGGCGGCGTCTGGAAGACGCCGAGGCCGATTGCGGGCATGACGACGCCGTTGTTGAGGGTGAGCGTGGGGATTTCTTGCGTCATAGCGTCTTCTCTTGGATGGCTCAGGCCGCCAGCGTCTTGTTGTCGATGACGAAGCGGTATTTCACGTCGCTGCGCTGCATCCGGTCATAAGCTTCGTCGATCTGCTGGATCCGGATCATCTCGATGTCGGCGACGATGCCGTGCTCGGCGCAGAAATCCAGCATCTCCTGCGTCTCGGCGATGCCGCCGATCAGTGAACCGGCGATGGAACGGCGCCGGAAGATCAGGTTCCCGACATTGGGCGAGGGATGCGGATGCTCCGGCACGCCGACGAGGCAGAGGGTGCCGTCGCGCTTCAGCAGGCCGGTCAGCGCGTCGAGATCGTGGCTGGCCGCGACGGTGTCGAGAATGAAGTCGAAGCTGTTCGCATGCTTCTCCATTTCCTCGACGTTGCGCGAGTTGATCACCTCGTCGGCGCCGAGATCGTGGGCGTCCTGGCGCTTGCTCTCGGAGGTGGTGAAGGCGACGACATGGGCGCCCATCGCGTGGGCGATCTTGATGCCCATATGGCCGAGCCCGCCAATGCCGACGATGCCGACCTTCTGCCCCGGCCCGACCTTCCAGTGCCGCAGCGGCGAATAAGTGGTGATGCCGGCGCAGAGCAACGGCGCGACGGCGGCGAGCTGCTCCTCGGCATGGCCGATCTTCAGCACGAAATCCTCGTCGACGACGATAGCCTGCGAATAGCCGCCGAGCGTGTGGCCGGGCGCGTCCTTCGTCGCGCCGTTATAGGTGCCGACGAAGGCGAAATTGTCGCAATATTGCTCCAGGCCCTCTTGGCAGGCCGGGCAATGCCGGCAGCTGTCGACCATGCAGCCGACCCCCACCATGTCGCCCACCTGATGCTTCGTGACCTCGCCGCCGACAGCGGTGACTCGGCCGACGATCTCGTGGCCCGGCACGCAGGGATAGAGCGTCCCGCCCCATTCGGAGCGGACGGTGTGCAGGTCCGAATGGCAGACGCCGCAATAGAGGATCTCGATCTGCACGTCGCGCGGGCCGGGCTGGCGGCGCTCGATGTCGAGCGGCTCGAGCTTCCTGTCGGCGGCGAGTGCGCCATAGGCTTTGGTGACCATGAGGGATTCTGACCTTCAGCTGGAGGATGGAGGGGTAAAGAAGAATGTCGGCGCGAGTTCCGCCGGAATCTCAGGCTTTGGCCTCGGTGAGGACTCGATCGAGGATGCCGACGGCGGAGCTGGCGGTCGGCCAGCCGGAATAGAAAGCGAGATGGGTGATGAGCTCGACCAGCTCTTCCCGGGTGACGCCGTTGGCGAGCGCGCGCTTCAGGTGGAAGGGCAGCTCGTTGATCCGGTAGAGGGAGACGAGGCTGACGACGGTGATCAGGCTGCGGTCGCGCGGGGAGAGGCCGGGCCGCTCCCACACGTCGCCGAACAGCACCTTGTCGGTAAGCTCGGCGAGCGGCGGGGCGATGTGGCCGAAGGCCTTGCGGGCGGCGGTCGGTTCGCTGGGCATGCTGGGCTCCTTGGGGCTGGCGGGGGGCGCTTCGGCGCCGCCGTGCATGCCCCATCTAGGTCTCGCGCCGCCATGCGATTAGCCGCTAGAAGCGACATGGACCTATCTTGGAGATTCATGAATGCGCCGCGAGGATCTCGCCGATCTCGCCGCCTTCGCCGCCGTCGCGGAGGAAAGGAGCTTCACCCGCGCGGCGGCCAAGCTCGGCACCTCGCAATCGGCGCTGAGCCACACGATCCGGCGGCTGGAAGGCCGGCTCGGCGTGCGCCTCCTCACCCGCAGCACCCGCAGCGTCGCGCCGACCGAAGCCGGCGAGCGGCTGCTGCGCACGCTGGGTCCGGCGCTCGATGAGATCGACGCCGGGCTAGCCCGGCTCAGCGATCTGCGCGAAAAGCCCGCCGGCACGATCCGGATCAGCGCGAGCGACCATGCGGCGCGGGCGATCCTGTGGCCGAAGCTCGCCGCCTTGCTGCCCGATTATCCCGACATCCACGTCGAGATCAGCGTCGATTCCGGCTTCGTCGACATCGTCGCCGAGCGGTTCGACGCCGGCGTCCGGCTGGGCGAGCAAGTCGCGAAGGACATGATCGCCGTGCGGATCGGCCCCGATTTGCGCATGGCGGCGGTGGCGGCGCCCGCTTATTTCGCGCGCCGGCCGCCGCCACGCACGCCGCAGGACCTCGCGGGGCACGATTGCATCAACCTGAGGATGCGAACGCTCGGCGGCCTCTATGCCTGGGAATTCGAGAAGGACGGGCGCGAGCTGAGGGTGCGCGTGGAGGGCCAACTCGTCTTCAACGACGTCGACCTGATCCTCGCGGCGGCGCTGGACGGCTTCGGCATCGCCTGCCTTCCCGACGACCATGTCGTGGACGCCGTCGCCGACGGGCGGCTGGTGCGCGTGCTGGAGGATTGGTGCCCACCCTTTCCGGGCTTCCACCTCTATTATCCAAGCCGCCGCCAGCAATCGCCGGCCTTCGCGCTTGTCCTCGAAGCGCTCCGCTATCGCGGCTGAAGCCGCACCGGCGCTTCAGGCGTTCGCCGCCTGGGCCGGCCGGCTTTTCTCCCGGCGCGATCCCGCGAAAGCGAGGAGGGCGGACCCGCAGAGGATGACGGCGCTGACTGCGAACGTCGCCTCGTAGCCGCTCCTGTCGAACAGCAGCCCGCCGGCGGACGCGCCGAGCGTGATCGCGAGCTGGATCGCGGCGACCATCAGCCCGCCGCCGGCTTCCGCGTCCTCGGGCAGCACCTTGCTCAGCCATGTCCACCAGCCGACCGGGGCGGCGGTCCCGATCAGGCCCCAGAGGGCGAGCAGGGCGGCGGCGGCGACCGGTGAAGACCCGAACGCGATCAGGCCGAGAGCGATCGCCGCCATGGCGAGCGGCATCGCCACCAGCACGGCCTGGAGCCGCTTTTTCAGGAGCAAGCCGATCAGCGACGTCCCCACCAGCCCCGCAACGCCGACGATGAGCAGGATAACGGACAGCATCGAGACGTTCACCCGCGTCACCGTCTCGAGGAACGGCCGCAAATAGGTGAAGAGGGCGAACTGGCCCATGAACAGCAGGGTGACGGCTGCGATTCCATAGGGAACGTGGGGCCGGCGCAGCACGCGGAACGTGGCGCCGGCGGTCGAGCGGCCGCGCGGCGGCATTGAGGGGAGGCGGACGAACTGCCAGGCGAGCGTCAGCGCCGCGAGCGGCACGACGCAGAAGAAGGCGCCCCGCCAGCCGATATATTGGCCGAGGAAGCTGCCGAGCGGCGCCGCGACTGTCGTCGCCAAGGCGTTGCCGCCGTTGAGCAATGCGAGGGCGCGGGGCACCTCCCGCTCGGAGACGAGCCGCATCACGACCGCCGTCGACATCGACCAGAAGCCGCCGATCACGATGCCGAGAGCCGCCCGCCCGCCGATCAGCACGGCGAAATTCGGTGCCAAGGCGACGGTCAGCCCGGAGACGAGCATCAGCACGGTCAGGGACAGCAGCAGGGTGCGCCGGTCGATCCGGCGCGTCGCGGACGAGATGAAGAGGCTCGTCACCACCGCGAACAGCCCGGAAACGGAGATGGCCTGTCCCGCCTGCCCCTCGGTCAAATGGAGATCGGACGCGATTGGGGTCAGCAGGCTGACAGGCATGAACTCGGACGCGATCAGCGTCGACACGCAGAGGGTGAGGGCGAGAACGGCGCCCCAGGCGCCCGGGCGCAAGCGCGCTGCCTCGCCCGGATGAGCGGTTTGCATAGTCATTCGATTTTCCTCGCAGCCTGGTCCGGAGCAGGTCCGGATCCGTCGTCACGTCCCAGATAGGCGGTTGGTTCGTGCGGATTAGCGGCCTGGGCCGGCATCAGCTTATGAGCGCTCTTCATGAATGCCTGAGTTGCGCCTGTCGCTCACGCCGGCATTGCCAGAAGCGCCTGCGCGTGGGACTGAGGGTCATGGGGGAAGCGAAAGACAGCCGGATCGGCATCTGGATGACCGGCGCGCTGGTCGTCGGGACGATGATCGGCTCGGGCATCTTCCTGCTCCCGGTTTCGCTCGCCCCGCTCGGCGCCAACGCCATGGTCGGATGGATCCTCAGCAGCGCCGGCGCCATCGCCATCGCCTTCGCGCTCGCCCGCCTGTCCACGCTCGGCGGCGAGGGGATCCAGGCCAATATCGAACGGCAATTGGGGCGGCACGTCGCCTTTCTCGTCGCTTGGTCCTTCTGGGTCTCCAACTGGGCCGCCGGGGCGGCTGTGGCGATCGCGGGCGCGTCGGCGCTGTCGTGGATCAGCCCCGCTTTCGCCGGTCCCGGTTTCGTGATCCCGGTCGCGGTCGGCAGCGTCGTCGTCTTCACCGCGGTCAATGCCCTCGGCGTGCGTGCGTCGGGCGCGACGTCGATCGTCACCGTCGCGATCCGGCTGCTGCCGCTCGTCGGCGTGATCCTGATCCTCGCCCTGCGCGGCATCGGATCGGCCCGCTACGAGCCGCTGGCGCCCGCCGCCCTGACCTTCGGCAATCTCGCCACCGCAACCGCGCTCACCTTCTTCGCGCTGACCGGCTTCGAGAATGCGACGACTCCGGTCGACAAGGTGCGCGATCCGGTCCGGACGATCCCGCGCGCCATCCTCGGCGGCACATTCTTCGTCGCGATCCTCTATCTGCTCGCCAGCACCGGCGTGCAGCTACTGCTGCCGGCGCGGATCGTGGCGGTCTCGCCGGCGCCGTTCGCCGACGTCATCGCGGCGCAATGGGGCGGCGGTGCCGCGTCGTTCGTCGCCTTCACCATCGCGATCGCGGCGTTCGGCTGCCTCAATGCCTTGATCCTGGCGGCGGGCGAGCTCGGCTATGCAATGGCTCTGAGGCGCGATCTTCCCGCGGCGATGGCGCGGACCTGGCGCGGCAACACGCCGGTGATCGCGCAAATCGCCGGGTCGGTGCTCGCGGTGCTGCTGATCCTGGCCAATAGCAGCCGGGCCAGCGCCAGCCTGTTCACCTTCGTCATCCTGCTTTCGACCGCGGCCGTGCTCGTCGTCTATCTCGCCGGCGCGCTCGCCGCGTGGCGGCTGAGCGCGTCGCTCCCGGCGCGGGCGGCGATCGTCGTCGCCTTGCTGTTCATCCTGTTCGCCTTTTACGGAACGGGCGCCGAGGCGAGCCTGTGGGGTCTCGTCCTGCTTGCCATCGGCCTCGCCGTCCGCGCGATCATGCACCGGCTCCCGTCACCGGACGTTGGCGCTGCGCCGGTCGCTATGGCTGCGCCCCTGGAATAATGGGCTCCGCCGCAGGGCCGCGAATCGTTGCGCCGCGGCCGCCGACGCCCTAAGCGAAGCGCCGACCGGCGGGACTGGAGTGTGCGATGGCGCGGATGATGAGGAAGGCTGGTCTTGGCCTGCTGCCGCTCCTGCTCCTCCCCCTCATCGCCGGCTGCGGCGCGCGTGGCGATCTGCAGATGCCGGGCAATCCGGTGAAGTCGCGGGTCAAGGCGTCGAGCCGCAGCCACGTCGCCAAGCCGGAAGAGCTGCTGAAGCCGCCGCCCGAAGCCCGGGTGCCGCCCGCGCCGACCGGCGAGGATCCCTCGACCCCCCGCAAGGACGACCCGTTCGACCTGCCTCCCGCCTGACCGGCACGGACACCGGATTTCATCGACGAATCTGGGGATCGGGGTTCAGGGCCGGGGGCAGGGCAGGCCGGGCGTTCCGTCCCAAGCCGGATTTCTGTGCGGCGAACGCACTGCGCAGATCTTTCGTGGATGCTCGACCCAGTGGATGGCGATCACAGCGATACAGGCGAGCAGCCCCGCGGCGGCAATCAGCACGTCCCGGTTCCGCCGCATCATCGGCTCGGCGGGGCGCGATGCCAGTCGAGCAGCCCCTCGTCCGCCATCCAGTCGGCGAGGCGGTCGGGCCAGTGGAGGATGGAGATGCGGTTCGATTCGTCGAGATTGAAGGCGTGGCCGGCGCCCGCATACATGTGCAGCTCCGCCGGGACCTTCGCCTTGCGGAGCTGCTCGTAGAGGGTGACGGCCGGCGTGGCGCAGCATTCGTCCAGCGAACCGGCGGTGATGAAGGCCGGCGGCGCGTTCGTCACGGCGGCGCCCGGAACGCCGAGCGGGCCCGGGAAGACGAGGATCTGGAAGTCGGGCCGGGCGCTCTCGCGTTCGACCGCATCGGTGGGCGGAATTCGCGACGTCGCGTCCTCGGGCGCGGGATTGTCGGCGATCAGCGAGACCAGCTCGCCGCCGGCGGAGAAGCCCATCACGCCCACGCGGTGCGGGTCGACGCCGTATTCGGCTGCATGGGCCCGCACCCACCGCACCGCCCTGCGCGCGTCGCCGGCGGCGGTGCCCTCGATCGTGTAGGTCGAGCCCGGCTCCCGGGCGAGGCGGTATTTGAGGACGAAGGCGGTGATGCCGTAGCGGTTGAGCGCCAGCGCGCCCTTCACGCCCTCATTGTTGAACACCAGTTCCTTGTGCGCCCCGCCGGGGAAGATGACGATCGCAGCGCCGTTCCGGTGCTTCGGATCGGCCTGGTAGATGGTCAGCGAGGGATTGTGGACGTTGGCGACCCAATAATCCTTCGCGACCTCCGGCTCGTTCCGCCGTGCCTCGGAGCCCGGCGCGCCATTGGGCCAGAGGTGGACCGTCACCGGGTGCGGCTCGACATATTGCGCCGCGGCGGGGGCGGAGGCGAGCAAAGCGAGCGCCAGAACGAGCAAAGGTCGGATCATCGTCATCCCTCCGGTGGCGCGACCATGCGTTCTTGCGGCCTGCTTCGCAACGGCGGCGTGGAACGTTATGGCCGAATCGCCGCTTCGCCCCCGAAAGGAGCCGCCATGACCGATCCCGACCGTCGCGCCGCCCTCGGCCTCGTCGCCGGCGTCGCCGTCTCCAGCCTGGTTCTGGCAGGCTGCAAAGGCGGCGAGGAGAAGAAAGGGGAGGGCGGGGAGGCGGAGGTCACCGCCAACGAGGATCTGATGCGCGAGCATGGTGTGCTGCGCCGCATCCTCGTCGCCTATCGCGAGGTGGCGCCGAAGCTCGCCGCAGGCGCGGCTGTCGACGCCGCCGCCCTGGCATCCGCCGCCAGCCTCTTCCGCACCTTCGGCGAGCATTATCACGAGCAGCTGCTCGAGGAGCAGCACATCTTCCCGATCGTCCGAAAGGCCGGCGGCGAGGCGGGGCGTCTCGCCGACACGCTCGTCGTCCAGCACGCCCGCGGGCGCGAGATCAACGATTTCATCATCGCGCGCGCAAGCGGCGGCAAGATCAGCGACGGGGCGGCAATGGCGAAGGCGATGACCGCCTTCGCCCGCATGTACGAAGCCCATGCCGCGCGTGAGGATACGGTCGTGTTCCCCGCCTTCAAGAAAGCCGTCGGGCCGAAAGGCTATGACGAGCTCGGCGACCAGTTTGAGGACATCGAGCGCAAGACCTTCGGCGGCGACGGCTTCGACATCGCGATGGGCAAGATCGGCGACATCGAGCGCGCGCTCGGCGTCGGCGACCTCGCCGCCTTCACCGCTCCGGCGCCCGGTGCCGCATGAGCGAGACGCTGCTCACCGAGAACGAGGCGGGGCCGGCGCGGGTGCGGGTCGGCGACACCGTCACTGTGCGGCTGGACGAAGCGCCGACGACCGGTTTTCGATGGAACGTCGAGCCAAGCGACCCGCCGCTCCGCCTCGAAAGCGATCGCTTCGAACCGCCGCCGCCGCCCTTGCTCGGCGGCAGCGGCTCGCACAGCTGGACGTTCCGCGCCGTCGCGCACGGTGCCGCCCGGCTCGTCTTCGCACTTTCCGGGCGCGGATCCGCGACCCCGGAGCGGACGCAGGAATTCCGGGTCGAGGTCGCGCCCTGACGGCTATTCGGCGATCAGCCGGAGCGTCCACATGTCGTCCGACAGGTTCGCCTCCAGCAAATAGCTGTAGGGCATGGTGAAATAGCCCTGCTGGCCCCAGCCGTCGCCCCAGGAGTTGCGGACGAGGAAGCGCTGCTCCGCATCGTCATAGCCGACGGCGAGCACGGCATGGCCGCCGAGCAGGGTTTCCTTCGACAGGTCCGGCATCTGCAGGACGCCGGTTTGCGCCACCTCCTCGCCTTCGAACGAATCGTAGACGCTGAAGCCGAAAACGAACGGATAGCCGGCGGCGAGGCAGCCCTTCATCTGCATCAGGCTGCGAGCGACGCGGCAATAGCTCGATACGCGCGTCCTGGCGGCATCCGCATAGGCTTGGGGGCTCGGCTTGTCGGTGAACTTGGCGATGTCGTAGGGGCAGTCGTCCTCGGGACAGACGCCGGTCGTCGCCACCGATTTGACGCCGTCGCGGATCTGCGCGCCGTTGTCGTTGCCGACCGTCCCTTCGATATCGCGTTCGTTATAATAGATGAACAGGCGGCTCGGCATGAAGTCGGGCGAGAGGCCCTGCTTCTTGCGGTCGAACTGGACGGCCGCGCCGATCGCGTTGGCGGTGCAGCTGCCGAGCTGTCCCTGGTTGTAGACCGGCGGGCAACCCGGCCGCAGATCGACCTTGGCCGGCAGGGGACCGATCGCGGCGATCGGCGCCGAATAGAGGTGGTCGCGGGCGTCGGGAAAATCGGGGACCCAGCCGTAGCGTGAGATCTTGTGTTGGGTGGGTGCGGTGGCCATGGCTTTCTCCTGCAGGAAATGCGGCAGGGAGCAAATCAGCCGGAGACGCGACGCAGACGGCCCCCACCGTCATCGAATGCATCGTCGCATGGCCACCAAAACAGCGCGGCCCACGAGGCTGCAATTTAGATTCCCGTCGCTCCCGGGAGTCAAGGTGAAGAAAGGTTCAGTTCGGGGAGAGCTAGGAAAAAGCCAGAGTTCTCAATGGATACCTGATTGCTATTCTGGATTTCTTTCGATCGTGACCTGACTCGAGGGGATAGAAACCTCTGTTGCTCCGCCGCTTCCTCATACCGGGACGAACCGCTAAGTCGGTCCGGGTCAGGAGGACAGCATGATGCGCTTCATCCTTGTCGGGGCCGCGCTGGCCGCCTTCACCGCGACGTCAACCGTTGCCGCCGCCATCCCCGTGCGTACGCCGCTCCGCGTCCTGCCGATCGCGCCGGGGAAGACGGTAGACCGGGTCGAGACGACGCGGGTCGATTTCCTGCCCGGTCAGGCCATGCCGGAGCATAAGCACAACGTCCCCGTCGTCTGCTTCGTGACGAAAGGCACGTTTCTCGTCAGCATCGGCGCCGACCCGGTGAAGTCGGCCGGCACCGGCGACGTCACGATCGAGCCCGCCGGCGCGATCGTCCATTATTTCCGCAACGCCTCGGCGACCGAGCCGGCGCAATTGCTCTGCGCCTCCCTCGCCGGCGATGAAGACAAGGTGCTCAACGTGATGCTGGCGCCGGGACCGTAGCGGCCCCGTCAGAAGATCGTTCGCAACCCTTTCAGATGTGCATGCCGGTCGGGCCGCGCCACCAGCCAGAAGGTGGCGCCGGCGAGGCAGCCCGCGACCGCGAAGAAGATCAGATTGTAGGCGAAGGCATACCCCGTGATCCGTCCTCGCGCCACGATCAACAGGAGCAGCGCCAAAACGGGAACCGCAACCGCGGCGAGGCCGGCCATCGTGAAGGCCTTCAGAGAGGAATATCCGTTCTTGCCCAGCAGCAGGAGTGCCGGGCTGCCGAAGATCAGCTCCAAAAGGTACAGGAGCAGGCACATGGCCACAAACATCGAGAAAGGATTCGCGAAAATCCCCGCCCCTCGTTTCGGCCAGAGCGCGACGGCAATCGACTCCAGGAGAGCTCCCGGCACGACGGAAAGGAGGAAAGCAGTCAGGTTCCGCAACGGCGTTCCATCTCGCTCAGCGCCTGCCTCAGGTCTTTAGGGTGCCGATCTGATCCCTGCAACGAGCGGAATCGCCGGGTGACGACGAGTATGTCTCTCGCTAGGCTCGCTTCGCAGCCCAGCCGCAGCGGGGGCAGGCGCCGCCGTCGTCGAGCTTGGCGTGGATGCCCCAGGGACGTTTCGGCGAGCAGGCGATCGCGGCTTGCGGCGGCGTCTCGCGCAGGCCGGTGCTGGCGACGGCGAGGATGCGGACGCCGTCGCGCTCATATTTCTCTTCGTCCAACTCCGCATTGTGCGGCTCGAACAGCAGGCCACTGGTTTTGAGCTCGTGGAGGCCGGCGAGGTTGAAGGTGCGCAGCCTCGGCTCCGCGTCCTTGCGCCCATCCCGCTCCAGCACCAGAGCCTCGACATGCGGCGCCTCGTGGCGCGTGAACAGGATCTGCGGCGCGATCACCACCTGCTGGTCGTTATAGCGGGCGCGCAGGCTCAGCTGGTTGCGGATCGCCCCGGCGATGAGGCCGACCCGGGCCTCGCCGGCGTCCTGTTCGGGCCCGGAAAGGCGGAGGCTGAGGCGGGATCGCTGTTGTTGCATTGCAGCATATCGATCCACCCTCCCGAACGTTCCCGCAAGCCGGTACGCGAGTGAAATGTTCACATTGGCAGGTGCGCAGGCTTCACTTGCGAATTGGGCGACCGACCAAAGGGGCAGGAGGCGCCGTTCAAAGTTCAGGAGGAGACGGGAGCTCTATTCCGCCTTGGCCAGCCACTCCTCCAAATGGCTCGCTCCGTAGCTGCCCCGCTCGGGCAGGTCGTCCCCCGGACGACCTGCTTATTCCGATCGGCTCAGCCACTCCTCGAGCCATTTGATCGTATACTCACCCCGCTGGAACTCCGGGTCCTCGATCAGCTTCTGGTGGAGGGGGATGGTGGTCTTGATGCCGTCGATCACGAACTCCTCGAGCGCGCGCCTGAGGCGCATGATGCAGCGCTCGCGGGTCGAGCCGTAGACGATCAGCTTGGCGATCATCGAATCGTAATAAGGCGGCACCCGGTAGCCGCCGTAGAGGCCGCTATCGACGCGTACGTGCATGCCGCCGGGCGCGACGTAATTGGTCACCTGGCCCGGCGAGGGGGCGAAGGTCTCCGGGTCCTCGGCGTTGATCCGGCATTCGATCGCATGGCCGCGGAAGTGGATCTGGTCCTGGCTGCAGGAGAGACCCTCGCCGCAGGCGATGCGGATCTGCTCGCGCACCAGGTCGATGCCGGTCACCGCCTCGGTCACCGGATGCTCGACCTGCAGGCGCGTGTTCATCTCGATGAAGAAGAACTCGCCATTCTCGTAGAGGAACTCGATCGTGCCGGCGCCGCGATAGCCCATTTCAGCCATCGCCTTGGCGACGATGCCGCCCATGCGGCGACGCTGCTCCTCGGTGATGACGGGGGAGAGGGCTTCCTCCAGCACCTTCTGGTGGCGGCGCTGGAGCGAGCAGTCGCGTTCGCCCATGTGGACGGCGTTGCCGTTGCCGTCACCGAACACCTGGAACTCGATGTGGCGCGGATCGCCGAGATATTTCTCGATATAGACGGTGTCGTCGCCGAACGCGTTCTTCGCCTCGCTCCGCGCCTGGGAAATCTGGCTTTCGAGCTCGCGTTCGGAGCGGACGATCTTCATGCCGCGCCCGCCGCCGCCCGAGGCGGCCTTCACGAGCAGGGGATAGCCCGTCTCCTTCGCGACCGCGCGCGCCTCCTCGACTCCTTCGACCGGGCCGGGCGAGCCGGGGACGAGCGGCAGGCCGAGCTTGGCGGCGGTGCGCTTGGCCTCGACCTTGTCGCCCATGATGCGGATATGCTCGGGCTTGGGGCCGATCCAGACGATGCCGTGCGACTCGACGATCTCGGCGAAGCGGGCATTTTCGGAGAGGAAGCCGTAGCCGGGGTGGATGGCGTCGGCATGGGCGATCTCGGCGGCCGAGATGATGTTCGGCATGTTGAGATAGGATTCCGACGCCGGCGGCGGGCCGATGCAGATCGCCTCGTCGGCCAGGCGGACGTGCATCGCGTCCGTGTCGGCGGTCGAATGCACCGCGACCGTGCGGATGCCCATTTCGTGGCACGCCCGGTGGATGCGCAGCGCGATCTCGCCGCGATTGGCGATGAGGACCTTCTGGATGGTCATTCCCGGATCACTCGATGATGACGAGCGGCTGGTCGTATTCGACCGGTTGCGCGTCGACGACGAGGATCTCGCGGACGGTGCCGGCGCGCGGGGCGGAGATCTGGTTCATCACCTTCATCGCCTCGACGATCAGCAACGTGTCGCCTTCCTTGACCTTGTCGCCGGGCGCCACGAACGGCTTCGACCCGGGCTCGCCCGACAGAAAGACCGTGCCGACCATCGGCGACTTGACCGCGCCCGGATGCGCGGCGGGCGCGACGGCGGCGCCCGAGAGGCCCGCGGGAGCCGGCCCCGGAGGCGGCGGCGGTGGGGGCGGCGCGGCCGGCGCTGGCGCGGCGGCGGCCACCACGACCCCGCGCTTGACGACGATCCTGCGGTCGCCGTCCTCAACTTCGATCTCGGTCAGGTCGTTCTGGTTCAGAAGCTCGGCGAGCTGGCGGACCAGCTCCGCCTCGATGCGCATGCCGCCCTCTGCGGGCGCGTCGCGTTCGTCGGTCATTCGTTTCCCCTTTAAGGGCGCGCCTTTACGGTCTGAACATCATTCCCGCAACGTTCCAGCGCGGCTGTCGCAATTGCGTTCCTGCGAAAGCAGGAACCCAGAACGGCCGCCGAGACTGGGCTCCTGCTTTCGCAGGAGCCACACGATCAGAGCCGGGCGGCCGCGTCCAGTGCGAGCTCGTAGCCGAGCGCGCCGAATCCGGCGATGGTCCCCTTGGCGGCCGACCCGACGAAGCTCCTGTGGCGAAAAGGTTCACGCTTCGCGGGATTGGAAAGGTGGACCTCGATGACGGGCACGGACACGGCCTTCACCGCGTCGTGGAGCGCCACCGATGTGTGGGTGAAGCCGCCCGGATTGAGGATCACCGCCTTCGCCCCTTCGGCGCCGGCTTCGTGCAGCCAGTCGATCAGATGGCCCTCGTGATTGGACTGGCGGATCTCGACGCGCAGGCCGAGGCCTTTGGCGTGGTCCTCGAGCCGCCTGGCGATGTCGTCGAGCGTGTCGGCGCCGTAGATTTCGGGCTCTCTCAGCCCCAGCAGGTTGAGGTTCGGGCCGTTCAGCACATAGACTGTGGGTGGCGTCGCCATGGCGGCACGCTATAGGGCGCTCAGCCTTTCAACCCAAGCGGTCTTGTCGTGAACGATCCCGAGCTCGAAACCGTCTCCATCCGCGTCAACGGCCAGCACCGGCGGGTGCCGAAGGGAATCAGCATCGCCGATCTCGCGCTGGAGCTCGGGCTGGAGCCGACCAAGGTCGCGGTCGAGCGCAATCTCGAGATCGTGCCGCGCTCGACGCTTGGGCAGGTGCCGGTCGAGGACGGCGACGATTATGAGATCGTCACCTTCGTGGGCGGAGGCTGAGATGGCGCGGGAATCCCATGGATAAGGACAGCTGGCAGGTCGCCGGCCGCAGCTTCACCTCCCGGCTGATCGTCGGCACCGGCAAGTACAAGGATTTCGCGCAGAATGCGGCCGCGGTCGAGGCGTCGGGGGCGGAGATCGTCACCGTCGCGGTGCGGCGGGTCAACATCTCCGATCCGAAGCAGCCGATGCTGATGGATCATATCGATCCGAAGAAGATCACCTATCTCCCCAACACGGCCGGCTGCTTCACCGCAGAGGAAGCGATCCGCACCCTGCGTCTTGCCCACGAGGCGGGGGGCTGGACGCTCGTGAAGCTCGAAGTGCTCGGCGAGGCGAAGACGCTCTATCCCGACATGGTCGAGACGCTGCGCGCGACCGAGATCCTCGCCAAAGAGGGTTTCGAGCCGATGGTCTATTGCGCCGACGATCCGATCGCGGCGAAGCGGCTGGAGGATGCGGGCGCGGTCGCGATCATGCCGCTCGGCGCGCCGATCGGTTCCGGCCTCGGCCTCCAGAACAAGGTGATGATCCGGATCATGGTCGAGCAGGCCAAGGTGCCGGTGCTGGTGGATGCCGGCGTCGGCACCGCCTCGGACGCGGCCGTGGCGATGGAGCTGGGCTGCGACGGCGTCCTCATGAACACGGCCATCGCCGAGGCGAAGGACCCGGTGATGATGGCGCGGGCGATGAAGCTCGCCGTCGAAAGCGGCCGCCTCGCCTACCGCGCCGGCCGCATGGGCAAGCGCCGCTACGCCGATCCTTCGAGCCCGCTGGCGGGGCTGATCTGAGGCAAACTCCCCCCGTTCCGGGAGGAGCACCTTATTTCGGTACTTCCCGCCTCTGGTCCGGCGCGAGGTTGGCCGAACTGGCGGTCATGCTGCAGTCGAAGCCGCCGCTCGCCCTGATGAAGCACGCGAAGTTGCGATCGCGCCGGACGTAAACGAGACGGCGGTTGTAATCGGTGCAGGTGTCGAAGTTCGCACGCACATCGTAGATCGTGCGGCCCGCGACTGTCTGATACTGGACGCTGTCCACCTCGGTGGCACGGCGTGCGGCGCCGACGCGCAGCGAATTGATGTGAACGGTGATGCGCCCGTCCTCGCCGGGTTGGGGCTCGTGCGAGAAGGCCCGCACCAGCACCGCCCGGACCTGCCCGTCGAGTCCGCCGCCGGCGACCCGATCACTGGCGAAGCAGACGCCGCCTCCCGCGCCCGGCACCTGCGGGGTCATGCCGGGACGTGCGCCAGAAGCGGCCTGCGTTCGGTTGGCTTGATCGGCGCAGGGGCCGACGACCACATCATTGTACGGCCACACCATCGGCGTATCGTTGGGGCCGAAGCCCTTCACCGTGTAGCCGCCGTCGACGAAGCCGGTGATGCGGCCGTGATGATATTTGTCAGCAACGACGCAGGTGCCGACCGACAAGCCACGGCCCGCCCGTGCGGCATGCGGGATGAGAAACAGGGCCGCTGCGGCGGCTCCCGAAAGCATGAGAGAAACCGTCCGCAATCCGTTCACATGTCCCCCCTTTTTTGCTGGGCGGAGACTTGCCCGGCGCATCGACGCTGTCAACCTCGGTCGGCGTGCCGCGCGGAACGGGCCGGCGCCGGCGGCGTTCGGACGCAACCCCGTTTGCTGAAGGAGTCTCCCCATGATTCGCCCGCTGGCTCTCGCCGCCGTCGCTCTCTCGCTGTCCTTCACCGCCGCCGCGCCCGCCGATGCGAAGGGCTGCATCAAGGGCGCGCTCGTTGGCGGGGTCGCCGGCCACTATGTCGGCAGGGGCCATGCGCTGGCCGGCGCCGCGGCGGGCTGCGTCGCCGGGCACCATCTCGCGAAGAGGCACGCCCTGGCACGCGCGCATCATCGCTGATCTGGGGCGGTATCCCGCCCCTCCGCTTATAAGGTGGCGTGAACCGTCGCGACCGCCTTGATCACGGCGGCGATCCGTGCCGCCGCCTGGATCGTCTCCGCCTTCACGCCGTGCTGCTGGAGGACGCGCTCGTGGCTGTCGATGCACATGCCGCAGCCGTTCATCGCGCTGACGGCGAGGCTGAACAGCTCGAAATCGTCCTTCTCGATGCCGGGATTGGCGATCACGTTCATCCGGAGGCGTGCCGGCAACGTGCCGTATTCCGGGTTCGAGACGAGGTGGACGAAGCGGTAGTAGACGTTGTTCATCGCCATCATCGCGGCGGCGGCGCGGGCGGCATTGGCCGCCTGTTCGGTGAGCTTGCCCTCCACCTCGGCTTCGGCGGCGGCGACGATCGGGCGGTAGCCGGTGCCGTGGGCACAGGCGAGGAGCAGGCCGTATTTGCGCTGGTCGCCCAAAATCTGGTCGTTGAGCAGGGATGAGAGGTTGAGCCGAAGGTCCTTCGCGCAATCGGGAAGGGTGTCGGCGAACTGCTTGAGGGACATCGGTTTCTCCAATTCATGAAAAAGGGGCGCGGAAACCGATGGTCTCCGCGCCCCCGGTCGGAAGTGCTGCTACGTTTGGGCCGCCAGGGGGGTTAAGCGGCCGGACGGAGCACTTCCTGGCCTTCGGTCCAGTTGCACGGGCAGAGCTCGTCGGTCTGCAACGCGTCGAGGACGCGCAGCGTTTCCTGCGGATTGCGGCCGACGTTGAGGCCGTTCACCGTCACGTGCTGGATGATGTTGTCCGGATCGACGATGAAGGTCGCACGGAACGCGACGCCCTCATTCGGAGCGATGATGCCGAGCGCGTTCGCCAGCTCCTTCTTGTTGTCGGCGATCCAGGGGAAGTCGGCGGCGGCGAGCCGCTCGTCCGCCTTGCGCCACGCATGGTGGACGAAATCGGTGTCGGTGGAGGCGCCGATCAGCTGCGCGTCGCGGCCCGCGAAATCCTGGAGGAGCTCGCCATAGCCGATGATCTCGGTCGGGCAGACGAAGGTGAAGTCCTTCGGCCAGTAGAAGAGCACCTTCCACTTGCCGTTGGTTTCGCCGAGGTCGAGCGTCTCGCCGGCGGGAAGGGCGCTGCCCTGCTGGACGGGAACGGTGAGGGCGGGGAACTTGTCGCCAACGGTCAGCATGCTGCTTTTTCTCCTGTTGTGTTGCGCTGTGAATCTTGTGCGGTGCAGCATCTAGGGTGCTGGCGGTGATCGTTCAAGCGCGCTATTGCGATCCCACTGATTGGAATTTTCGATCATGATGATTGTCCATTTGCCCACTCTGAAGCAGCTCCAATATCTGCTCGCGCTGCGCGAGCATGGGCATTTCGGCCGCGCCGCGGATGCCTGCTTCGTGACCCAATCCACGCTGTCCGCCGGCCTGCGCGAGCTGGAGACCTCGCTCGGAATCACCCTCGTCGAGCGGACTCGCCGGGTGGTCCGCTTCACCGCGCTCGGCGAGCGGATCGCCGACAAGGCGGTGCGGGTGCTGCGCGAGGCGGACGAGCTTGCGGAAATGGCGCGCGCCGAAGGAAAGCCGCTGCACGGCGAGCTCAGGATGGGCGTCATTCCGACCATAGCCCCGTTCCTGCTCCCGGCGATGCTGCCGCCCCTCCGCCGCGAATGGCCGCACCTCAAGCTCTACCTTCGCGAAGAGCCGAGCCAGGCCGCCTGCGAGGCGCTCCAGCGTGGCCAGCTGGACTGCGTCCTGCTCGCGCTCCCGTTCAATTGCGGCGACGTCGATTCCGCGGCCCTGTTCGATGATCCGCTGTTCGTCGCCTTCCCGCGCGACGAGGCGCCTAAGGGCACCGGCGTCGACGTCGATGCGATCGACGAGAACCGGATGCTCCTGCTCGAGGACGGCCATTGCCTGAAGGACCATGCCCTCTCGGCCTGCAACCGCCCGGACCTGCGCGCCCACGCCGCGATGATGGGGACGTCGCTGCACACACTCGTCCAGATGGTCGACAACGGCCTCGGCCTCACCTTCATCCCCCGGATGGCGATCGACGCGGGCATCCTCGACGGCACCCAAGTCGACGCCCGGCCGCTCCGCTCGGATCACGGCTTCCGCAAGATCGCCCTCATCTGGCGCCGCTCGAGCCCGCGTGAGGCCGAGTTTCAGCTCCTCGCCGCGGCGATCCGGCGAATCCTCCCGGAGATCAGTCCAACCGACGAGGCGCGCGCGACGGGAAGGCACTGAAGCCCAACCCACAGCCGGAAAGACTGAACTCCTGTTTACCTTCAATTCGGGTATAGGATTCGAAATTAAGGGCATGGTCGGGTTGCCACCGGGAACTCATGCTTGACCGTCGATCCGCAAGACCGCTGCGTGAGGGAGTAGCCTGCGGACCGCTAGCCAATTCTAGAGACGCGGCGACCTCGTATGTACAGCATAAGAGCTAACAAGAGCCTCACCTGGGGCGGGCGCTAAACGCCTCCTTCCAGGTCAGCAAATCTCCATATCGATCTGCCTCAGCCAGCGCGAGGGTGAAAGGGCTTTCACGCTCCTACATCGCGCGATACAACCATGCTCTCGCGCAATTCTGGGTCCTACTTTATGCAGGAGATTCTAGACAGGACTGAAGCGACCAGGAGGGTGGACGCGCTCTTGGGAGAGTCGAACTACATGCTCGTCTTTAAAGACGGCGATATCAAACCGTCCTTGTGCTTCGGGCGCATTGGGGGAACGACCCTATTGCCCGACACAGTCAAGCAGGTTGACGCTGCACTTGCGGAGCTAAATAGTATAAGCCCTAGCTACGCAACAAAAATTGGCCAATACAATCTATACACAGACAGCGAGACCTTTGTATCGGCGTCGAAAAACGAGCATATAAGCTTCTAAAGAGAGAGGCCAATCTAGCGAAAGGACTCGTCCGCACGTCTGGTAGTGGCTATGAAAGACCTTGCCTCGATCTTAGAAATCTTGCTCGGGATAAATTTCCGCAAACTGAGCAGTGGGAGTACCCGTACGCTATCGGAGCGCTTAGCCTCAAGTTAATGCGCATCCGTTCTCTTTCGGAAGTGCAGCTCGTGCGATTGGCGGCTTGCGCGCTTGTGGCAAGTAGAAGATTTGAGAGCTTTTGAAGGCGAAGGACTGTAGGCGGTTTGAGGTTCAGGAAAGCTGGGGCTTGGGGCCGCCGATTAGGCCGCGGACTCAGTCCAGTCCCAGAAGCCAGCGATCCAGCGGCACGCAGCGGATCGCAGCCCCAGGCAGTGCGCGGGTGAGCTGGGCGCGGTTGTGGGCCACCCAGCCTTGGCAGCTGAATTCGCTGTCGAAGGTCGCGAAGCGGTCTCGGCTGGCGTGAAAGTTCACGTCGTCGACGAGATAGCGTGCGCCCTTGCGGCAGCCCGGAGCCCCCGCCCAGTCCCGCCGGGGCGAAACGACCGCCGCCACCCAGTGCGTCCGGGTCGCATCCAGTCGTTCCACCTCGTCGCGGCGCATCGGCAGGCGCTCCGTGTAGCGGCCCGTCAGCCCGCCGACACCTCCGGCGCGTGCGCGCGCGGGTTGGCGAGGTCGAACCGGTCGGCGTTCATCACCTTCGTCCAGGCGCTGACGAAGTCGGCGACGAACTTCTCCTTGGCGTCGTCCGCGGCATAGACCTCGCAGATCGCCCGGAGCTGCGCGTTGGAGCCGAAAGCGAGGTCGGTGCGGGTCGCGGTCCACTTCTCCTCGTCGGTCCGCCGGTCGGTGCCGACATAGACCTCGTCGCCGCGGTCGCTGACCTCCTTCCACGCCGTGCCCATGTCGAGCAGGTTGACGAAGAAGTCGTTGGTCAGCTTGCCCGGCCGGTCGGTGAGCGCGCCGTGCTTCGAGCCATTATGGTTGGCGCCGAGCACGCGCAGGCCGCCGACCAGCACAATCATCTCCGGCGCGCTCAGCTGGAGCAGCTGGGCGCGGTCGACGAGCAGCTCCTCGGTGGGCACGTTGAAGCGGACCTGGAGATAGTTGCGGAAGCCGTCGGCGCGCGGCTCGAGCACGTCGAAACTGGCCGCGTCGGTCTGCTCCTGCGTCGCATCGGCCCGGCCGGGCGTGAACGGGACCTTGAGCTCGTGCCCAGCGTCACGCGCCGCCTTCTCGACTCCGACGCAGCCGCCGAGCACGATCAGGTCGGCAAGGCTGACCTTGCCGCCGAAATCGGCTTGGATGCCCTCATAGACCTTGAGCACCCTGGCAAGCTCGGCGGGCTCGTTGACCTCCCAATCCTTCTGCGGCGTGAGGCGGATGCGCGCGCCGTTGGCGCCGCCGCGCTTGTCCGATCCGCGGAACGTGGAGGCCGAAGCCCACGCCGTTTTTACGAGCTGGCTGACGCTCAGGCCCGAAGCCGCGATCCTGTCCCTGAGGCTTGCGACGTCCGCGTCGCCGAGCGGCCGGCCGGCCGGGACCGGATCCTGCCAGATCAAATCCTCGTCCGGCACTTCCGGGCCGAGATAGCGCGGCTTCGGGCCCATGTCGCGATGGGTGAGCTTGAACCAGGCGCGGGCGAAGGCGTCGGCGAACTGGTCCGGATCGGCGCGGAAGCGCTCGGAGATCTTGCGATATTCCGGGTCCATCTTGAAGGCCATGTCGGCGGTGGTCATCATCGTCGGCACGCGCCGGTCGGGGCTGTGCGCGCCGGGCGCCATGTCCTCCGGCCGCTGGTTCTTCGGCTGCCATTGCTGGGCGCCGGCGGGGCTCTTCACCAGCTCGTACTCGTAATCGAGCAGCATTCGGAAATAATTGTCGGTCCAGCGATTCGGGGTCGGGGTCCAGGGGCCTTCGAGGCCGCTGGTGATGGTGTCGTCGCCGACGCCGCGGCCGTGGCTGCTGACCCAGCCGAGGCCCTGCTGGGCGATGTCCGCGCCTTCGGGTTCGGCGCCGACTTTGGCGGCGTCGCCGGCGCCGTGGCATTTGCCGAAGGTGTGGCCGCCGGCAGTGAGCGCGACCGTCTCCTCGTCGTTCATGCTCATCCGGGCGAAGGTCTCGCGGATGTCGCGCGCCGACTGGAGCGGATCGGGATTGCCGCCCGGGCCTTCGGGATTGACGTAGATGAGGCCCATCTGGATCGCGGCAAGTGGGCCTTCGAGCACCTTCTCGTCGGTGAGCCGGGTCTCGCCGACCCATTCCTCCTCGGTGCCCCAGTAAATGTCCTTCTGCGGCTCCCAGACGTCGACGCGGCCGCCGCCGAAGCCGAAGGTCGGGCCGCCCATCGATTCGATGGCGACGTTGCCGGCGAGGATCATCAAATCCGCCCAGCTCAATTTGCGGCCGTATTTCTGCTTGATCGGCCAGAGCAGGCGGCGCGCCTTGTCGAGATTGCCGTTGTCCGGCCAGCTATTGAGCGGGGCGAAGCGTTGGCCGCCCGAGGACGAACCGCCGCGGCCGTCGCCGCTGCGATAGGTGCCGGCGCTGTGCCAGGCCATGCGGATAAAGAAGGGCCCGTAATGGCCGTAATCCGCGGGCCACCAGGGCTGGCTGTCGGTCATCAAAGCGGTGAGGTCCCGCTTCAGCGCCTGATAATCGAGCGACTGGAATTCCTTCGCATAATCGAAATCCTTGCCCTCAGGATCGGGCGAGGCGGCGCCATTCTGGTGGAGGATGTCGAGCGAGAGCTGGTTCGGCCACCAATCGCGATTCGTTCTGCCGAGGAGGGATCGCAGCGCGGCGGGTTCTTTTCCCGGATCGCTCAAGGGGCTGCCGCTCGTCTTTGCGTCCATGTCTCGCCTCTCCTCTATGATGTGCGCCGACGCTAGGCTTCGCCCGTGATCGGCGGAAACGAGGAAATCCGCTCAGGTTGAACGGCCCAGTCGATCAGAGGCGGGTGGAAAGGATGGCTGGTCAGGCGCGGCCGCCGGTGCTAGCGGCGCCGCCGCAAAGGCTCGCAAATCGGGCCCTATGGAAGCTCCATGAACATCGATCTGATCCCGTGCGGCGACAGCCCGCCCGACAGCCTCAACGTCATCATCGAGGTGGCGGTCGGCGGCGAGCCGGTCAAATATGAGTTCGACAAGAAATCCGGCGCGCTGTTCGTCGATCGAATCCTCCACACGCCGATGCGCTACCCGGCCAATTACGGCTTCGTGCCCCACACGATGTCTCCGGATGGCGACCCGCTCGACGCCCTCGTGGTGGCGCGCTCGCCGTTCATCCCCGGCTGCGTCGTGCGGGCGCGGCCGATCGCCGTCCTGTTCCTCGAGGACGAAGCCGGAAGGGACGAGAAATTGCTGACCGTTCCGGTCGACTCGACCTTCCCCTATTACGAGAACGTCGGCGAGCATACCGACCTGCCAGGCATCGTCATGCAGCAGATCGAGCATTTCTTCACCCATTACAAAGATTTGGAGCCGACCAAATGGGTCCGGGTCGGCCGCTGGGGCACGGCCGAGGAAGCGCGGGAGGTGGTGACCGAAGCGATCGCGCGGGCCCGGGCGCGCACCGAATAAGGGGCTTACAACCGCTCGACGATCGTGACGTTGGCGAGCCCGCCGCCCTCGCACATCGTCTGGAGGCCGTAGCGCCCGCCGCGCGCCTTCAAGGCATGGAGCAGGGTCGCCAACAGCTTGGTGCCCGAGGCGCCGAGCGGATGGCCGAGCGCGATCGCACCGCCATGGACGTTGAGCCGCGCGGCGTCGGCGCCGGTCTCGCGCAGCCAAGCGAGTGGGACCGGAGCGAAGGCTTCGTTCACCTCGTAGAGATCGATGTCTTCGATCTTCATGCCGGCACGGTCGAGCGCGCGGCGGGTGGCGGGGATGACCTCCTCGAGCATGATCACCGGATCGCCGCCGGTGACGGTGAGATTGACGATCCGCGCCATCGGGGTGAGGCCATGGTCCCGCAGCGCCTTCTCGCCGACGACGAGCACCCCACTGGCGCCGTCGCAGATCTGGCTGGCATTGGCGGCGGTGATCCGGCCGCCCTCCTTCAGCGGCTTCACCGCGGCGATGGTCTCCAGCGTGGCGTCATAGCGTATGCCTTCATCGCGCTCGTGGAGGGCTTGGCTGCAATCCTCCCGCACAATCCGCAGCGGCACGATCTCCTCGGCGAACGCGCCTGCCTCCGTCGCTCGCGCGGCCTTGCGGTGGCTGTCGAGCGCGAAGGCGTCCAACTCCTCCTTCCGCTGCTGGTATTTCTCGGCGATCATCTCGGCGGCGGTGAACTGGCTGAAGCTCGCGACGCCGAATCGTTCCTGGATGCGCTTGGAGAAGGGACCGGTGCCGATGCCGTGCTGCAACGGCAGGGTGAAGGGGAGGCCCATCGGCACCCGCGTCATCGATTCGACGCCGGCGGCGATGACGACGTCCTGCGTGCCGCTCATCACCGCCTGCGCCGCGAACTGGAGCGCCTGCTGGGACGAGCCGCACTGGCGGTCGATGGTGACGGCGGGGACGGAGACCGGCAGCGACGAGGCGAGCACAGCATTGCGGCCGATATGGAAGGCCTGCTCGCCGGCCTGGCCGACGCAGCCCATGATCACGTCGTCGATGGCGGCGGGATCGATGCCGGAGCGCTCCACGAGAGCGTCCAGCACCTCGGCGCCCATGTCGGCCGGGTGCCAGTCCCTGAGCGCGCCGCCCTTGCGGCCTCCCGCGGTCCGCGCCGCCGCGACGATATAGGCTTCGGCCATTCCCGCTCTCCTCCGCCGGCCAGTCTAGGGCGCATTTTTGAAGCGGGGCAAGGCCGCGGGCTCTGGCGCGGACCGGGGCCGGGCGCTACGATGGGATATGTCCGAGAACCCCATGACGCGCCACCTCCACGAGATCGACGAAAGCTACGGGGAGCATGGCGGAAAGGCGGCCGCGTTCGGCCTCAGGATGATCGCCGGCGGTCTCGCCTGCCTCGTCCACGCGGTCTTCCCGTTCCTGTTCGAGCGGACGGGAAGCGAGGTCATCCGCACGCTTCACGGCACCCTGTGCAAGCGCGCCGACCGCCCCAATTGGGAGCGCCATCCAATCATCTAAATGTCGGGCCCGGCGCGATACGGCGTGTCCGGACAGCAGCGAATGACGGAACGGCGAGACCGCCTCCGCGTTGTAGGCACTGGCAGATCAGATCGAAGAAGGAGCCGTCCGTCGGGGACGGTGCAGGGGCGTCCCGGAAGCCGGGGCGCCCCTCTCACATCTGGGACGGCCCGCCCCAGGCGATGAAGTGCGGATTTTCGAAGCCGCCTTCCGCCTTGCCATAGCGCAGGGGACCGTCCTCTTCGCCGTCGTGGCCGAGCGCCGCCACCCGGCCGCCCGCTGCCTCCAGGATCGCCTGGCCGGCCGCCGTGTCCCATTCCATCGTCCGGCCGTAGCGTGGATAGACGTCGGCCGCGCCCTCGGCGAGGCGGCAGAATTTGAGCGAGGAGCCGGACGGGAGATAGTGCACGATGCCGAGGCGGGCGTTCTTCTCCTCGCTGCCCTGGGCGTGGTGATTGCGGCTGCCGACGCCGATCAGGCTGGAGGAGGGGCGGGGGCGGACGCGGATCGGCTCTTCTTCGCCTTTGCCGATGCGGCGGAACGCGCCTTCGCCGCGGGCGCCGTAATAGAGGAGCTTCGGATCCGGCGCGTAGATCACGCCCGCGATCGGCGCATCGCCCTCGATCAGCGCGATGTTGACCGTGAACTCGCCGGTGCGGCCGACGAAGCCCTTGGTGCCGTCGAGCGGATCGACGCAGAAGAAGCGTTCGCCCAGCTCCGGAATGCGGCCGGCACAGGCTTCCTCCTCGGCGAGGACCGGGATGTCGCGGAAGGCCTCGGCGAGAAGCTGGAGGATGATCAGCTCGGCATGGCGGTCGGCGATGGTGACGGGTGAGCCGTCCAGCTTCTCCTCCGCCTCGCAGCCCTCGACATAAAGCCGCTCGATCTCCGCCCCGGCGGCGAGGGCGGCGTCGATCATGCTTGAGAGAAGAGAAGAAGGCATCACTGTCCTCCTCGTCATTCCCGCGAAAGCGGGAATCCCGCTTTGGCAAAGCGGAAGAAGAAAGAAGCGGGATTCCCGCTTTCGCGGGAATGACGGCTTGGGAGGAGGGACGATGTCATGCCGTCAGCCGCTCCCAATGCCAGCGCAGATGGTCCTCCATGAAGGTGGAGATGAAGTAATAGGAATGGTCGTAGCCCTCCTGCATCCGCAGCGTGAGCGCGATCCCGGCGTCACGGCAGGCGGCTTCCAGCAGCTCCGGCTTCAATTCCTGTTCCAGGAAATTATCGGAAGTCCCTTGATCCACGAGAATTTCCGGAACACGCGCGCCGCCCTCGATCAAGGCAACGGAGTCATGGGCGCGCCAGGCCGCTTCATCCGGCCCGAGATACCGCCCCAGCGCCTTCTGGCCCCAAGGCACAAGCGACGGCGCGACGATCGGCGCGAAGGCGGAGACGCTGCGGTAGCGGCCGGGGTTGCTCAGTGCGAGCGTGAGCGCCCCGTGCCCGCCCATGGAATGGCCGGTGACCGACTGGCGTGCGGCATCGATGGGGAAGTTCTGCTCCAACAATTCCGGAAGTTCTCCTGTTAGATAGCTGAACATCCTGTAGTTTTTTGCGAACGGCTCCTGCGTCGCATCGACATAGAAGCCGGCGCCCTGGCCGAAATCGTAGGACGGATCGTCCGGTACATCGGTGCCGCGCGGGCTCGTGTCGGGCGCGACCAGGATCAGGCCCAACTCGGCGCAGACGCGCTGATAGCCGCCTTTCTCCATCACATTCGCATGACTGCAGGTGAGGCCGGAGAGGAACCACAGCAAAGGCAGCTTCGCGCCGGCCGCGGCTTGCGGTGGGAGATAGACGGCGAAGGTCATCTCCGTCCCGGTTTCCCGGCTGCGGTGGCGGTAAATGCCTTGCGTGCCGCAGAAGGACTTAGCGGTGGAGACGGTTTCCAAAGTCACAATTCCCTCCCCGAGCCAGGCACCCCATTTCCGCTCGTCCCGAGCGTAGTCGAGGGGCGCCCGTGATGAGCCCGTGCCAGCGCTCGGGACAAGCGAAACCGGCGGGCCGGTCGCTCAATAGATCACAACGCTGCGGATGCTCTCGCCCGCGTGCATCAGGTCGAAGGCCGTGTTGATGTCCTCAAGCGGCATCGTGTGGGTGATGAGCGGATCGATGGCGATGCGGCCGTCCATGTACCAGTCGACGATCCGCGGCACGTCGGTGCGGCCACGGGCGCCGCCGAAAGCGGAGCCTTTCCAGACTCTTCCGGTGACGAGCTGAAACGGCCTCGTAGAGATTTCCCGCCCCGCCTCGGCGACTCCGATGATCGTCGAGACGCCCCAGCCGCGGTGGCAGCATTCGAGCGCCTGGCGCATCACGTCGGTATTGCCGGTGCAGTCGAAGCTGTAGTCGGCGCCGCCGCCGGTGAGATCGAGGATCGCCTGCAGGACCTTGTCCGGGCCGATCTCGTTCGGGTTGATGAAGTCGGTCATGCCGAAGGCTTCGGCCATGGCGCGCTTGCCGGGGTTGACGTCGATGCCGACGATCTTCGCCGCGCCGACCAGCTTCGCGCCCTGGATGACGTTGAGGCCGATGCCGCC
Source organism: Allosphingosinicella sp. (assembly GCA_036269695.1). GTDB lineage: Bacteria > Pseudomonadota > Alphaproteobacteria > Sphingomonadales > Sphingomonadaceae > Allosphingosinicella. The sequence continues at coordinate 175,395 of DATBDY010000023.1, forward strand.
GAGGCCGAACACGACGACATTCGAGCCCGGCTCGACCCCCGCCGTCCAGATCACCGCGCCGACGCCGGTGGTGACGCCGCAGCCGATATAGCAGATCTTGTCGAACGGCGCGTCCTCGCGGACCTTGGCGACCGCGATCTCGGGCATGATTGTAAAGTTCGAGAAGGTCGAGCAGCCCATATAATGGTAGATGGTCTCGCCCCCGAGCCGGAAGCGGCTGGTGCCGTCCGGCATCAGGCCCTTGCCTTGGGTGGCGCGGATCGCGGTGCAGAGGTTGGTCTTGCGGGAAAGGCAGCTTTTGCACTGCCGGCATTCGGGCGTGTAGAGCGGGATGACGTGATCGCCCGGCTTCACCGAGGTGACGCCTTCCCCCACCTCGCGGACGATGCCGGCGCCTTCATGGCCGAGGATCGAGGGGAAGATCCCTTCCGAATCCTTGCCTTCCAGCGTGTAGGCGTCGGTGTGGCAGATCCCGGTCGCCATGATCTCGACCAGCACCTCGCCGCCGCGCGGGCCTTCGAGGTCGACCTCGTGGATCTCCAGCGGCTTGTTGGGCGCGACGGCGATCGCGGCTCTCGTCTTCATCTAGCTTCCTGCTCCCGGCCTTGTGCCTGAACCGGGCCCCGGCCTACGCCGGGGCGCAGCACCGTTCAATATTGCGGGAGGCGAGCATTGGCGACGAATCGGCCGAAAATGCCGCGGACTGTGTGGGCGCTCGGCTTCGTCAGCCTGTTTATGGACCTGTCGTCGGAGACGATCCACGCTTTGCTGCCGCTTTTCCTGACGACAACCTTGGGCGCGAGCGTCGCCACGGTCGGCGCGATCGACGGCATCGCCGAGGCGACCGCCTCGATCTCCAAGGTGTTCTCCGGCTGGCTCTCGGACCGGATCGGCCGGCGCAAGCCGTTGATCCTGCTCGGCTACGGGCTCGCGGCTGTGTCGAAGCCGCTTTTCCCGCTCGCGAGCAGCGCCGGCTGGGTGCTCGGCGCCCGCTTCGCCGACCGTATCGGCAAGGGCCTGCGCGGCGCGCCTCGCGATGCGCTGGTCGCCGACGTGACGCCGGACTCGATGCGCGGCCGCGCCTTCGGTCTGCGGCAGGCGATGGACACGGTCGGCGCCTTCGCCGGGCCCTCAGCCGCGATCGGGCTCATGTTCCTCTTCTCCGACAACATGCGCGCGGTTTTCTGGGTGGCTTTGGTGCCGGCGATCCTCTCGGTGCTCTGCGTCCTGGCCGGAGTCGACGATGCGCCGAAAGAAGCCGGGGAAGCCAAGCCGCCGATCCGCAAGCACGAGGTGAAGGCGCTCGGCCGCCCCTTCTGGACGGTGGTGACGATCGGCATCGTGTTCACGCTGGCCCGCTTCAGCGAGGCGTTCCTCATCCTCCGCGCCACGGGGGAGGGGCTGACGCTCGCGCTCGCGCCGCTCGTGCTGGTCGCGATGAACCTCGTCTATGCGCTCGGTGCCTACCCGGCGGGCGTGCTCGCCGATCGGCGCCCGGCGCGGGAGCTGTTGCTCTGGGGGCTGGCGGTGCTGATCGGCGCCGATGGCCTGCTCGCCTGGGGCCCCGGTCTCGCGGCCGTCTTCGCCGGCATCCTGCTCTGGGGCGCGCATCTCGCGCTGACGCAGGGGCTGTTGTCCAAGCTCGTCGCCGATACCGCGCCCGCCCATGCGCGCGGCTCCGCCTTCGGGCTGTTCAACCTGGCGAGCGGTCTCGCCCTGCTGCTGGCGAGCCTGCTGGCAGGGGTGTTGTGGGACAAGGCCGGGCCTTCCGCGACTTTCATCGCGGGCGGCGGCTTCGCCCTTCTCGCTTTGATGCTGCTCGCCTTCAGGCGGCGCGCCTGAGCTTCCTCCGGTCGGCGAGGATCGCCTGCGCCGCATTGTGGCCGGGCGCCCCGGTGACCCCGCCGCCGGGATGGGCGCCGGACCCGCAGAGATAGAGGCCCGGCAGCGGCATCCGGTAGTCGGCGTGGCCGAGCATCGGGCGGGCGGAGAAGAGCTGGTCGAGGCCCATCTTGCCGTGGAAGATGTCGCCGCGTGGCAGGCCGAAGCGCTGCTCGAGATGCCAGGGCGAGAGCGCGAGCTGGCCGATCACCGAAGCTTTGAAGCCCGGCGCGAAGTGGTCGACATGGGCGATGATATGGTCTGCGGCCTCGTCGACGCGCGCCTCCCAGCCGCCCTCCACCTCGTAAGGGAAATGCTGGCAGAAGAGGCTGGCGACGTGGCTTCCCGCCGGCGCGAGGCTGTTGTCGAGGGTGGAGGGGATCAGCATCTCGACGATCGGCTCGCGCGACCAGCCTTCGGTGCGGGCGCTCGTATAGGCCCGGTCCATATAGGCGAGCGAAGGGCCGATAATGATGCCGGCGGTGAGATGGTCGCCCGGCTCCGGCAGGCTGGTGAAGCGCGGTAGCTCGGAAAGCGCGACGTTCATCCGGAAGGTCGCCGATTCCGCGCCCCAACCGCGCATCCGGCGCACAATATCCGGCGCGACCGCACCATCGGGCAGCAGGCTGGTGAAGAGCAGGTGCGGATTGACGTTCGCCGCCACGGCTTTGGCGCGATATGTCCGGCCCCCCGCCACGGCGCCCACTGCGCGGCCGCGCTCGACGACGATCTCCTCGACGGGCGCATCGAGCACGATCTCGACGCCTTTCTCGCGGCAGGCCTTCGCCATCGCCTCGGTGATCGCGCCCATGCCGCCGATCGCGTGCCCCCAGGCGCCCGGCACGCCCGCCGCCTCGCCGAAGACGTGGTGGAGGAGGACGTAGGCGGAGCCGGGCGTGTAGGGGCTGGCATAATGGCCCACCACGGCGTCGAAGCCGAACAGGGCTTGGACCAGATCGTGGCTGAAATAGCGCTCGAGGATCTCGGCGGCGGACTTGGTGAAGAAGTCGAGCAGGTGGCGCTGGTCCTCCGCCGAAAGGCCGCGGACGCTGTTGCCGAGCTTGAGCAGCGAGAGGATGTCGGCAAGGCCGCCGCCGGCATTGGGCGGCGCGCGCAGGATCCACTGGCGGAGGATTGCGACGACGCCGTCCAGCGCCGCCGAATAAGTGTCATAAGCTTCGGCATCGGCCGCGGAGTGGCGGGCGATCTCGCGCCTCGTGAGGCCGTTGTGGCCCGCGAGGAGGTAATTCGGCCCGAGCGTCGGCAGGAAATTGTCGATCTTCCTCAGCACGACCTTCAGGCCGCGGTCGGCAAGCCGCATGTCCTCGATGATCTTCGGGTTGAGCAGGCTGATTGTGTAGCTCGCCGTCGAGTTGCGGAAGCCGGGATGGAATTCCTCGGTCACCGCCGCGCCGCCGGCGACGGACCGGCGCTCGAGCATCGTTACCTTGAGACCCTTCGCGGCGAGGTAATAAGCGCAGACGAGGCCGTTATGGCCGGCGCCGATGATGAGGACGTCTGTCGGCATCAACTTAGGGCGCGGCAGAGCCAGACGTTCACGGCGAAGCGGCTGTCGGCAAAGTCCTTCGAGAGGCAGGAGATCGGGCGTACCTCGTGCGTCGCCCAGGTGGGGAAGACGACGAGGCTGTTCTGCTCGGGCTCCACGTCGATCCAGTCCTCGGGAGCGCCACCCTCGCTGCCGAACCGGTAAAGTCTCAGCGCGCCGCCTGAAAAGCCCTTCGGCTCGCGATGGAAATAATAGACGCCGCTCAGCAGCCGGTCCTGTTTGCCGCTGCGGTCGCCACCGAGCGGCTTCCGGCCAGGTCCGACCGGAATGTCCGTGTGGGGAGCGAAATGGGCGCCGTCGCCATGAGCGACGATCTCCAGCTCGTAATATTCGGGCTCGAACGGTCGGACGCCGGTCCGGCGGAAGATGTCCTCCAGCAACCGGCCGATTTTCTGCTCGAAAACCGGCCGGAAAGGGCCGAGCTTCCCGGTGCTCTCGGAGGCGCGCCGCTCCGGGTCGATGAGTCCACCGACGACGGTCGAATGCTTGAACCACTCGCGCTGGTCGAGCGTCCAGCGCAGCAGGCCCTCCCGCTCTTCTTCTTCGAGAAAGGCCGAATAGCGCTGCCAGGGCGGCAGCGGTCCGTGCGGAGCAGTGGGGACCATCAGCGCTTCCCACCGGGAGGGCGCGCCTTTGGAAAGCCGCCCCAGGCGCTGTCGTAATCCTTCTGCAGCGCGTCCGTTTCCATCGCGAAGCGGGTCGGGCGGAAGGGCCAGCAGCTTTCGACCATGAAGGCCATCGTGCCTTCGATCCTGTGGGGCTTCAATTCGGCTTCCGAGGCGCCCTTCCAGCTCGCCACGTCCGGCCCGTGGCCGGCCATCAGATTGTGGAGCGAGAGGCCGCCCGGCGCGAAGCCCTCCGCCTTGGCGTCATAGGCGCCGTGGATCAGGCCCATGCACTCGCTCATCACATTGCGGTGGAACCAGGGGGGGCGGAACGTGTCCTCGGCCACCATCCAGCGCGGCGGGAAGATGACGAAGTCGGCATTGGCGCGCCCGGGTGTTTCGGAGGGGCTGGTGAGCATTGTGAAGATCGACGGATCGGGATGGTCGAAGCTGATTGTGCCGATCGTGTTGAAGCGGGCGAGCTCGTATTTCCAGGGCGCGAGATTGCCGTGCCAGGCCACGACGTCGAGCGGGCTGTGGTCGAGATTCGTCGTCCAGAGCCGGCCGAGATATTTCTGGACCAGCTCGAATTCGCCTTCTTCATCCTCGTAAGCGGCGACCGGGGTCAGGAAGTCGCGCGGATTGGCGAGGCCGTTGGAACCGATCGGACCCAGTTCCGGCAGCCGGAAAAGGGCGCCGTGATTTTCGGCGACATAGCCCCGGGCCCTTCCATCCGGGAGCAGCGCGCGGAAGCGCACCCCGCGCGGTACGAGCGCGACTTCGCCCGGGGCGACGTCGATGCGGCCCATTTCGGTGAGCAAGGCGAGGCGACCCTGCTGCGGGATGAAGAGCAATTCGCCGTCGGCGTTGAAGAAGCAGCGCCGCTCCATGTCGCGGGTCGCGCGGTAGACGTGGACGGCGCAGCCGGAGAGCGCCTCCGGGCCGCCATTCGCCACCATGGTGGTCAAGCCCTCGATCAGGTCGACGCCTGGGCCCTCCAGCGGCAGCGGATCCCAGCGCAGGCGGTTCGGGGGCAGCGGATCGGCGAGCGATGCGGCCGTGAACAGTGAGGCGCCGCCATAGGGGCGGTAAGGTGGATGCTCGGCCGAGGGCCGCATCCGGTAGAGCCAGGAGCGCCGGTTCTCGGCGCGCGGCGCGGTGAAGGCGGTGCCGGAAAGCTGCTCCGCGTAGAGCCCGAAAGCCGGCCGCTGCGGCGAATTCCGCCCCTCCGGCAGCGCCCCCGGCACCGCTTCCGTCGCGAAGTGGCTGCCGAAGCCGGACATGTAGTCGCTGGTCATGCGCCCCTTTATCGCCATTCCCGCGAAAGCGGGAATCCCGCTTTCTTCGATAGGAAGAAGAAAGAAGCTGGACCCCCGCTTTCGCGGGGGTGACGGCTACTCACCTGCTCACCGCATCAACACCAATTCTTCCGCCATGGTCGGATGGAGCGCGACCACCTCGTCGAACTGGCTCTTCTTGAGCTTCGCCTTGACCGCGATCGCCGCAGCCTGGAGGATTTCCGCCGATTCCGGCCCGATCATGTGGATGCCGACCACCTCGTCCGTCTCCGCATTGACGACGAGCTTGTAGAGCGACCGTTCGTTGCGGCCAGCGAGGACGTTCTTCATCGGCCGGAAATCGGAGGTGAAGGTCTTGACGCTGCCGAGCCGGTTGCGCGCCTGGCCCTCGGTCATGCCGACGCCGGCGAGGGGCGGGTGGCTGAACACGGCCGAGGGGATGTTCTCGTAATCGACCCGGCACGGTTTGTTGCCGAAGATCGTGTCGGCGAAGGCCTGGCCTTCCCGGATCGCCACCGGGGTGAGCTGGACCCGGTTGGTCACGTCGCCGACGGCGTAGATCGAGTCGCAGGTGGACTTGTTGTCGGCATCGACGACGACCGCGCCCTTCTCGTCCAGCGTCGCGCCGGCACTCTCTAGCCCCAGCCCATCGGTATTGGGCCGTCGGCCGATCGCGAACATCACCGCGTCCGCCTCGATCGGGTCGCAGCCGTTCATGTTGACGAGCAGGCTGCCGTCCTCGCGTTTTTCGATGCTCTGGAAGGCGACATGGAAGCGGAAATCGATGCCCTTCATCATCGAGATGGTGAGCAGGCGGTCGCGGATCGTCTCGTCATAGCCGCGCAGGATGACGTCGCTGCGGTTGACCAAAGTCACATGGCTGCCGAACTGGTGGAAGATGCCGGCGAATTCGTTGGCGATGTAGCCGGCGCCGGCGATGACGATCCGATGCGGCAGTTGGTCGAGGTGGAAGGCTTCGTTCGAGGTGATGCCAAGCTCGGCCCCCGGGAAATTCGGCACCACCGGCCTCGCGCCCGTGGCGATCAGGATCACGCGCGCGGTGACCTTGCGGCCGCTGGAGAGGCGGATGTCGTGCGGCCCCTCGACGGTCGCGCGCTCCTTCAGCACCTCGACCTCGTAGCGCTGAAGTGTCTCGGTGTAGAGGCCCTCCAGCCTCGATACCTCGGCGAGCACATTGTCGCGCAGGGTCGGCCAGTCGAAGCGGCATTCTGGCACGTCCCAGCCGAAGCGGCGGGCGTCGGCGAGGTCCTCGGCGAAATGGGCGCCGTAGACGAGCAGTTTCTTCGGCACGCACCCGCGGATGACGCAGGTGCCGCCGACCTTGTGCTCCTCGGCCACCGCGACCCTGGCGCCATGCGCCGCCGCCACCCGCGAAGCGCGGACGCCGCCGGAACCGGCGCCGATCACGAACAGATCGTAGTCGAAGCTCGCCATCACTCGTCCTCCCCCAGCGCCCGCTCGACGAGTGCCTTTGTCGAAGCGTCGAAATCCAGATCCTCGCCCGCGTCCATCGCCTTGGCCATCGCCTTACCGAGCTCGACGCCGAACTGGTCGAACGGATTGATGCCGAGCAAGGCGGCGTTGGCGAAGGTGCGGTGCTCATAGAAGGCGATCAGCGCGCCGAGCGTCGCCGGATCGAGCCGGTCGAGCAGGATCGTCGTCGACGGCCGGTCGCCGGGATAGGAGCGATGCGGATCGTCACTCGCCTTGCCGGCCATCAAAGCGGCGCCTTGGGCGAAGCAGTTGACGAGCAATTGGCGGTGATGCGCCTCGTCGAGATTGTCGCCGGCCTCGATCGAAGCGACGAACTCGACCGGGGCGAGATGCGTGCCCTGGTGGAGCAATTGGAACACGGCATGCTGCGCGTCCGTGCCAACGCCGCCCCAGACGATTGGCGAGGTGGCGCCGCCGACGGGGGCGCCGCCGAGCTTCACCGACTTGCCGTTCGATTCCATGATCAATTGCTGGAGATAGGAGGGGAGCAGTCGCAGCCGCTCGTCATAGGCGAAGATGGCCTTGGTCTCGGCGCCGCGGACATTGGCGTAATAGCGGTCGACGAAGGCGGCGAGGATCGGGGCGTTCTTGAGCGGCGGCGCGAGCCGGAAATGGCGGTCCATCGCCGCGGCGCCTTCGAGCAAGGTCTCGAATCCCTCCCAGCCAAGTGCCAGCGCCACCGGGAAGCCGATCGACGACCAGAGCGAATAACGGCCGCCGACGCTCTCGGAAAACGGCAGGACGCGGGTCTCGTCGACTCCGAATTCCACCGCTTTGTCGGGCGAGGCGGTGAGGGCGACGATGCGGCCATAGGGATCGGCGACGCCGCCCTGCTCCAGCCAGGCCAGCGCCGAGCGCGCGTTCAGCATCGTCTCGGTGGTCGTGAAGGTCTTGGATGCGATGACGAGGAGGGTGGTCTGCGGATCGAAATCCGACACGGCCTCCTCCAGCGCGGCGCCATCCACATTGGAGACCACCGCCACGTCATAGCGGCCGGAATTACGGCCGAGCGCATCGATCAGCAGCTCCGGTCCGAGCGCGGACCCGCCGATGCCGATATGGAGGATATGGCGGATCGGCCCAAAGGCGCCGGCCTCGATCGCATCGACCAACGCCCGCATCCGGGCGTGGAGCGCGCTCGCCCGGGCGACGCTCTCCGGCGCGCCCTGGCCGCGCTCGGCGCTATGCTCGGCGGCGCGCCCTTCGGTCGGATTGACGGTGCGTCCGGCGAAGAGTGCCTCACGCGTGCCAGCGAGATCGGCGGCTTCCGCGAGGCGGACGAAGCCGTCGAGGACGGCGCGACTGAGATGTGTCTTCGAGAAATCGAAACGGATGCCGGATTCCGCGACCGTCAGCCGCTCGACCCGATCCGGCTCCGCCGCGAACAGGGTTTTCAGCGACTGCGTCTCGGCCTGCTCCACGGCCTTCCAGGCATCGTCCATGCGTTTCCGTCCCTTCGGCGGCCCATCTAGGGACGCGCCAAGGGAAAGCCTAGCCTCCCGCTTGACCCCGCCTCCGCCCCAAGCCAAGGCGCGGCGATGGCGGCACGCGCGGCGAAGGCGAGGAAGGCTCGGACCAAAGGCGGCCTCGCCGACACGACGAAGTTCCTCGTCTTCCTGTTCGTCCTAGCGATCTTCGTCCGTACGTTCGTCACGGCCCCTTTCATGATCCCGTCGGGATCGATGCTGCCGAACCTGATGATCGGCGACTATCTGTTCGCGGCGAAATGGCCCTACGGCTATTCGCGCTACGCCTTTCCCTTCGGCCTCTTCCATTTCCACGGTCGCATGCTCGCCGGAGAGCCGAAGCGCGGCGACATCGTCGTCTTCAGATACCCGGGCGGCGACATGGATTATGTGAAGCGGCTGATCGGCCTCCCCGGCGACCGGGTGCAGATGCGCCACGGCCAGCTCATCCTCAACGGCCAGCCGGTGCCGAAGGTGCGGATCGCCGACTGGCTGATGGAGCGAACGCCGAACAGCCCCTGCCGCTTCGTCGGCAACTATCGTCCCGCTCCGGTCGTAGAGCAGGGGCATGTCTATTGCCGCTACCCCCGCTATCGCGAGACCCTGCCGGGCGGCCGCTCCTACGACGTGCTCGACCAGATCGATTACGGCCAGGGCGACGAGACGCCGGTCTATACCATCCCCGCCGACCGCTATTTCGTGATGGGCGACAATCGCGACGACAGCGCCGACAGCCGCTTCCCGATCGCCGAGACCGGCGTCGGCATGCTGCCGCGGGACAATCTGATCGGGCGGCCGCTTATCCTCTTCTTCTCGACCGACGGCTCGGCGTCCTGGGTGAAGCCCTGGACCTGGTTCAGCGCCGCGCGTTGGGACCGGGTGGGGCGGACCTTCTGATGGACGAGCGGACCGAGAGCTGGCTGAGGGAGACGTTGGGCCATGTGCCGGGCGATGCGGCCCTGTTCGAGCGGGCTCTGACCCATGCCAGTTATGGCGAGGAGGATTACGAGCGGCTGGAATTCCTCGGCGACCGGGTTCTCGGGCTCGCCATCGCCACCTGGCTGTACGAGCTGTTCCCGAACGAGCCCGAGGGGAAGCTCTCCCGCCGGCTGAACGCGCTCGTCGCCCGCGAGACCTGCGCCGAGGTCGCGCGCGAGCTTGGGATCGGCGGGCACGTGCGGCTTGGCAAGCAGGCGCGGGACGACGGCGCCTCGGACAGCGACAATGTGATCGGCGATGTCGCCGAATCCCTGATCGGCGCGCTCTATCTCGACGCCGGCTGGGAGGCAGCCTCCGATTTCGTCCGCCGCGCCTGGGGCGACCGGGTCAGCACCCGCGACAAGGCCCCGCTCCACCCCAAGTCCGCCCTCCAGGAATGGGCAGCGGCCCACGACCGTAAGCCCCCCGACTACCGCCTCGCCGGCCGCTCCGGCCCCCAGCACGCGCCGACCTTCGTGGTGGAGGTGGAAATCAAGGGGGTGGGATCGGCCCAGGCTGAGGGGACGAGTAAGCAGGAAGCAGAGACGGCCGCGGCGGCGAAATTGCTGGAGCAATTGCAATGAGCAGCGCGCTCCGGCCAATCCGTCATTCCCGTGAAAGCTGGAATCCAGCGCGGAGTCAGAACTGGATTCCCGCTTTCGCGGGAATGACGAGGTGGGCATGACCCAACGCTGCGGCCTTGTCGCGGTGGTCGGCGCCCCGAACGCCGGCAAATCCACCCTCGTCAATGCGCTCGTCGGGCAGAAGGTCGCGATCGTCAGCCCGAAGGCGCAGACCACCCGCACCCGCATCATGGGCATCGCCATCCTCGGCGACGCGCAGATCCTGCTGCTCGACACGCCCGGCATTTTCGAACCGCGGCGCCGGCTCGACCGGGCGATGGTCGCCGCGGCTTGGGGCGGGGCGCACGATGCGGACCTGATCGCGCTCGTCATCGATGCCGAGACCGGCTTCTCGCACCGGATCGAGGACATGGTCGACCGGATCGCGGAGCGCCGGGAGGCGAAGATCCTCGTCCTCAACAAGGTCGATCTGGTGAAGAAGGAGGCGCTCCTGACGCTGGCGGCCCGGCTCAGCGAGCGGCTTGCCTTCGAGGAGATTTTCATGGTCTCCGCCGCGACCGGCGACGGCGTGACCGACCTCAAGCGGGCACTCGCCGCGCGCGTGCCGGAGGGGCCGTGGCATTTCCCGGAGGACCAGGTCTCCGACGCCACCGACCGCATGCTGGCGGCCGAAGTGACGCGCGAGCAGCTCTACCTCCAGCTCCACGCGGAATTGCCCTACGAAAGCGCGATCGAGACCGAGAAATATGAGGAGCGCAAGGACGGCTCGGTCGCGATCCACCAGCAGATCTTCGTCGGCCGCGACAGCCAGAAGGCGATCGTGCTCGGCAAGGGCGGCACCCGCATCCGCGCCATCGGAGAGGCCGCGCGGGCGGAGCTGTCGGAGCTCCTCGGCCGCAAGGTCCACCTCTTCCTCCACGTCAAGGTCAACCCGAAATGGGAGGAGGACCGGGGGCTTTACCGGGAGATTGGGCTGGACTGGGTGGAGTGACGGGGACCGTCGAATATTTCAGGATTGGCGAGGACGCGCCTCTACCCGACATTTCCCCTTATGCGCCGTTCAGGGCGGTCGTGGTGCTGGAGGCGCCGTTTTCGACCAATTGGCAGGACCTGGTCAGCAAGTGGCTCATCGAGAGCGGCTGCCTTTACATGATGGCGTGGGGCGAAGGCTGCAGCGGCTGGCACGATGCGGTCGATGGGGCACGCGAGGGCCGCTTCCCCTCCGGCGAGATTCCGGACGACAAGTTCGTGATGACGACGTGGCACGAGCGCGAGACGCTTGAGGAGGTCTTCTGGTTCGCGGAGTTTTGCGCGATGCACCCGGATGTCGAGTTGTCGACGACGCTGATCATCCATGTGTCGCCGACGGCGCGACGCGAGGAAATGTTCGCCCGCTTTCAAGCCGCCCAGGATCAGGAATAGGCGCATCCGCGTCATGCCGGACTTGATCCGGCACCTATGAACACGGTCCGGGAGTGCTGTCACGTCCGTGTTCATGGACCCCGGCTCAAGGCTGGGGTGACGAAGGGGTCAGGTCCCGCCCAGCATCTCCTCCACCCACGCCGGCACCAGCTCCCCCGCCGGCCCGGTCCGGCTTTCGTGGAAGAAGACGCTGCCGAGGCTCGGCTCGAGGTTGAGCTCGAGCGTTCGGGCGCCGGCATAGCGGGCGGTCTGGACGAAGCCGGCGGCGGGATAGACGGCGCCCGACGTGCCGATCGAGACGAACAGGTCCGCGTCCATCAAGGCGCGGTCGATCCGCTCCATCCCGTAGGGCATCTCGCCGAACCAGACGATGTCGGGCCGCAACAGCCCTGAAGCGTCGCAGGCGGGGCAGGGAGGGCCGCTCCCCAGATCCTCCTCCCAAGGCATGCGCGTGTCGCAGGCGAGGCACCAGGCGGATTTGAGCTCGCCGTGCATGTGGAGCACGCGCTTCGCCCCGGCGCGCTCGTGGAGATCGTCGACATTCTGCGTCACGATCAGCAATTCGCCCGGCCATTCCGCGTCCAGCCGCGCAAGAGCACGATGGGCAGCATTCGGCCCGACCTCCTTCAGCTTCGCGCGGCGAGCATCGTAGAAAGCCTGCACAAGCGCCGGATCGCGCCGAAAGGCGTCAGGCGTGCAGACATCCTCCACCCGATGCCCCTCCCAAAGCCCATCCGGCCCGCGGAAGGTAGCGAGGCCGCTCTCGGCGGAGACGCCGGCTCCTGTCAGGACGACGAGGTTTGAGATGTCGTGCACCGGGCGTGTTTAGCTGAGCGTCCGAACGCCGGCTACGGGTGGGAGGCGGACGTCGAGGGCGGGCCGCTTATCCTGCTGGCTGCCGGACCCGCCCGGTCACGGTGACGACGCTACAGGAGGGGCGTGCGGCCGAAACAGATTCAATTCGATCCGCCGTATGCGTGCTTGCTGCAGGAGTGGAATGACCCCTTGAGGCGGATTGCCGACGTCGATCAATCGCCCCTCCGCGGCGACCCTGGCCGCTGCCGATGGAGGAAGCGCGCGCAACCATGCCTCCGAAGCCGCTGAATCGGTCGCGTGGAAGAACAGCGACCAGGATTCTTCCTGGTTAATCCGGCCGACGCGAGTCAGAACGAGCGTGGGCGTCTCGGCAGACCCGCAACTGCCGAGGCACTCCGCACCGTAGTGCGAGCCCGGCCGAAAGAGCGCGCCAAAGGTAGCGGCCGGCGTGATCGGCACGCCTTCGGGGCTCGGGTGACAGGCCGCCGTCACTTCGGCGGTGATGCGCTTGATCCTGTTCAGCTCGTCGATCCAATAGCCGACGCGGCAGCTGCCTATGCTGAACACGGCTTCTGAGTTCGATCTCGTCGACGGGGATCCGAGCCGTACCTCTATCGATCGAAGCTCGGCACCGAGTCGTTCGCGCGATGTCGCCCAGGAAAAGCGGTCGATTTGCGCGGTGCCCTGTGATTGCACCGCCAATGCGAAAGCCATGAAAAGGAGCATCGTCGGCACCGTTTTCGCAGGTGAAGTGGCAGGGTCGCACTTGGTGGGGATGTCCGCAAGGGGTCGAAAGGCAGACGGCTAACGGCTTGTGGCGCAGGCGGCGAGCGTCGAGGCAAGATCGCCGCGTGGGCCGATGGATAGGCCCTCGAGCCCCAGCCATTTCGCCATCAGCCGCAGCTCGTCGATGAGCCGTTCGGCGGTGTCGGGCGGCGCTTCCGGCTCGGCATGCGCCGCCTCGACCCGCAGCACCCGCGCCTTGCGGTCGGCCTTGAGGTCGACGCGGGCGGCGAGGCGGTCGCGGAGGAGGAAGGGAAGCACGTAATAGCCATACTCGCGCTTGTGGGCGGGCGTGTAGATTTCGATGCGGTAGCGCATTCCGAACAGGCGCTCGGTGCGGCTGCGCTCCCAGACGAGCGGATCGAAGGGGGAGAGCAGGGCCTGGCCCTCGGCGCGGCGCGGCGGCTTCGCGTCGCGGTGGAGATAGGCGACGTCGCGCCAGCCCTGCACGCGCACCGGGATGAGGGTTCCGGCCTCGACCAGTTCCTCGATCCGCGGCTTGGCGTCCGCCGGCGAGAGGCGGAAATAGTCGCGCAAATCCTTCGTGGTGCCGATGCCGAGGGCGCGGGCGGAGCGTTCGAGGAGCGCGCGATGGGCGTCGGCCTCGGCGGGCGTGGGGGCGGCAAGGATGGCGGCCGGGAGCACCCGCTCGGGCAAATCGTAGACGCGCTCGAAGCTGGCGCGGCGGGTCGCGGTGGTGAGGCGGCCGGACCAGAACAGCCATTCGAGGACGCGCTTGGGCTCGCTCCAGCCCCACCAGCCGCCTTCGCTCTTGCTCTCGAAATCGGAGGCGGCGAGGGGGCCTTCCTGCTCGATCCGCTTCATCACGGCATCCACTTCGCCGTGCCGCTCGTGCGCGAAATGGGCGATCGAACGCCAGGTGCCCTGGCCCCGCTCCGCCCGCGCCATCCGCCAGCGCAGCAGCGGCTGGAGCGCGAACGGGAGGAGCGAGGCTTCGTGCGCCCAATATTCGAACAGGCGGCGGGGCCTGGCCCAGGCGAGGCGGTCCAGCGCCTCCATCGGATAGGGGCCGAGTCGGGAGAAAGCCGGCATGTAATGCGCGCGGGCGAGGACGTTGACGCTGTCGATCTGGTGGAGGTTCAGGCGATCGATCAGGGCGAGAAGCTGGCGGGTGGTGACGGGGGCGGGCTTGCGCGGCTTGGCGAGGCCCTGTGCGGCCAGTGCGATCCGGCGGGCGGCGGCAAGGGAGAGGGTTTGGGGCTGCACAACGCGACCTTAGCGGCTGTCGTGCCAGTCCAAAACCTCGCCGCTCGCCCCGAGCCAAGTCGAGGGGCGTGTGTGATGACTCTGTGCCAGCACCCCTCGACTTCGCTCGGGATGAGCGGACGAAGGGGCGGGTTGTGAAGCCTATCCCGCGAGCGCGATCTTTTCGCGCCAGAGGAGGTCGCGGTAGGTCTCGTAGCAGCGCGCGCCGCATTTGAGGCGGATGAGTGCGCCCTCCGCGATCGCCTGGGCCCGCCCCGGACCCTCGGCGACCAGCGGGCGCAGGGCCTCGCGGTTCCAGGCGACGCTGTGCTTCACGTCGAGGGTCGAATGGAGATCGAAATAGAGCCGCTCCTTCGGCCCGACACCCAGCCTCCGCAGCGCGCGCGCCGTGCAGGCCGACCGGCCGGGTGCGGTCAGCTCGATCGCACCCAATGCGCCGACCGAATGCCAGGCGAAGAAGCGGTTGGTCGCCATCGCCGTCATCGCATTGGCGAGCGCCAAGCTTTCCGGGAGCGTGGTGTCGATCTCCGGCTCCAGATCCAGCGCCGCGATCAGCCGCGACAACATCGGGCCGTGCATGCCCTTGGGATTGCCGCGGCCCATCTCGTCCCAATAATTGCGCGCCAGCTCGAGCTTGGCCTGGGTGGGGAATTTCACCTGGGTCATCGCGACGAGGTCGTCGAAACCGGCCTCGCCGGCCGCTTCCTGCGTCAGGAACCAGCGCATCTCCTCCAGATTCGCCTTCTCGGCGATCCACGGGAAGAGCGGGTCGCCCTGGCCGGGGCCGTGCTCCTTCAGGCCCTCGAACCAGGCGACGAAGCCGTCCGGATCGCTCGGCACCGCGGCCGCCTCGGCGGCGATCTCGTCGCGCAGCTCCTCCAGAAAGGCGATTTCGAGCCAGCGCATCTGATGGTCCCGATCCAGCTCGGCGCGCCAGTCCGCGGCGGGAAGCCGCGGGGCGAGCCGCTGGCGGTTCCAGCGCGCGAGCCGGCGCTGGAAACGGGAGGAAAGGACAGGCGGACAGGCGGCGGCGGCCTCGTCCCAGGCGAAGATCGTAGCCATTGGAAACCTTCGGAAAGCGCAAGGGGTTGTTGGCTTATCAATGGCTTAAGAGGCCGAAGGTTCCCCTCGCGTAACGGCCGGTTGCCACGACGGGCTGGGTCGCTCATGAAGCGGCGATGACGCGCATCTTCGTCTTCGGTTCCGGCGGCCGGATGGGCCGGGCGATCGCCGCCATCGCGGGCGCGCGCGACGATGTCGAGATCGTCGATCGGGAGCCGGACGTGTTCATCGACTTTTCCGTGCCCTCCGCGCTGGACGAGCATTTGAACGCCGCGGTCGCGGCGGGGAGGCCGGTCCTGGTCGGCACCACAGGCCTGACCGACGACCATCATCGCGCGATCGACGAGGCCGCCGCGAAGGTGGCGGTGCTGCAGGCGGCGAACACCTCCTTCGGCGTCGCGGTGCTGCGGGCACTGGTCGAGCAGGCGGCGCTGTTGCTCGGGCCGGATTGGGATGCCGAGATCCTCGAAATGCACCACCGCAACAAGCTCGACACCCCGTCGGGCACCGCGCTGCTGCTTGGCGCCTCGGTCAATCGGGGGCGCGGCGCGGAGAGCACGACCGCGCTCAACCGCTTCGATCGGATGCAGGAGGGGCCGCACGAACGGGAGAAAGACGGCGTCTATTATGCCTCGCTGCGCGGTGGCACGGTCGCGGGCGACCATCTCGTCATTCTCGCCGGCGACGACGAGCGGATCGAGCTCGGCCATCGCGCCGAGAGCCGCTCCATCTTCGCCAAGGGCGCGGTGCGCGCGGCCCTATGGCTGAAGGACCGGCCGCCGGGGCGCTACACGATGGCGGACGTGCTCGGGCTTTGAGCGAGGGCGAAGCCGCACCCGGCCTGCTCCGCCGCCTCGGCCTGTTCGACGCGACGATGCTGGTGATGGGCGGCATCGTCGGCGCCGGCATCTTCGTCAATCCGGCCGAGGTGGCGCGCTCCGTCCACTCGCCGGCGGCGATCGTCGGCGCCTGGGTGGCGGGCGGCGCCGTCGCCATGGCGGGGGCGCTCGTCTATGCCGAGCTAGCGGTGCGGCGGCCGGAGACGGGCGGCCAATATGCCTATCTGCGTGATGCCTGGGGGCCGCTCCCGGCCTTCCTCTACGGCTGGTCGCTGCTGCTGGTGATCCAGTCGGGCGGGATGGCGGCGGTGGCGATCACCTTCTCGCGTTATTTTCTCGATTTGACCCACCTGCCGCTGGCCGACGGGGCGGTGGCGGCCGTGACCTTGGCGGCGCTGACGGCGATCAACTGCATCGGCGTCAAGGCCGGGAGCAACGTCCAGAGCGCACTGATGCTGCTCAAAATCGGTGCGATCGCGGCACTGGTTTTGTGCGGCCTCGCGCTGGCGCCGGGCGCGCCGCCCCAGCCGCATTCAGCCGACGCGCCGCTCGGCCTGCTGGCGGCGATGACGCCGGTGATGTTCGCTTATGGCGGCTGGCAGACGACCAGCTTCGTCGCCGGCGAGATGCGCGACCCGCGCCGCGACCTCGCGCGCGGCGTGCTGCTCGGTGTCGCCGGGGTGGTCGTCCTCTATTGCGCGGTCGCTTTCGTGGATGTGTCGGTGCTTGGACCTGCGGCCCTGTCGCAATCGAAGACCCCGGCGAGCGACGTGATGCGGCTGGCAGTCGGGGACCGGGGCGCCGCTCTGATCGCCGCCGGGATCGCCGTTTCGACGCTCGGCTTCCTCAGCCAATCGATGCTGACGACGCCGCGCGTCTATTTCGCCATGGCCGAGGACGAATTGTTCTTCCCGATCTTCGCGCGGATCGGCCAGCGCAGCCGCGTCCCCGTCTATGCGATCGCGCTGCAGGGTGTGGCGGCAATCGTCATCGCCCTTTCCGGAAGTTACGGCCAAATCCTGAATTACGTGGTCTCGGTGGACTTCATCTGGTTCGGCCTCACCGGCGCGGCGCTCTTCGTGTTCCGCCGGCGTGGTGTGGGCGAGGCAGGCATGTTCCGCGCGCCGGGCCATCCGTTCACCACCGCCTTCTTCGTCGCCGCCTGCTGGATGGTGGTCGGGGCGACGGTCTGGAGCCATGGGGCGAACAGCCTGATCGGCTTCGCGATCCTGGCGGCGGGCGTCCCCGCCTGCCTCTACTGGATGCGGAAGAGATGAAAGGCCGCGCGGTCCAGTCCGACTACATGCACTGGGCGAAGAACCAGCGGCCGGTCACCTATGCCCTGTCGTCGAGCGAGGTCGCCCATTTCCTGCTCGACCGGCTGCCCCTCTCCATCGCCGATCTCGAGCTGACCGGCGCCAGCCACTATCGTTACCGTCCATTGCGCGAGGCGATCGGCGCCAAGGAGGGCGTGCCGGCGGAGTGGGTGGTCGCGGCCGACGGCACGTCGATGGCCAACATGCTGGGGATGGCGGCGCTTATCGGGCCGGGCGACGAGGTGCTAATCGAGCAGCCGACCTACGAGCCGTTGCTCGGTGTAGCGGGTTTTCTCGGCGCGGAGGTGGAGCGATTCCAGCGGCGTCCGGAGAACGGTTTCGCGCTCGATCCGGAGGCGGTGCGCCGCGCGGTCACGCCGGCGACGAAGCTGATCGTCCTCACCAATCTCCACAATCCAACGAGCGCGCTGGCGGATGAGTCCGCGCTCCGCGAGATCGGTTCGCTGGGCCCGCACGTGCTTGTCGACGAAGTCTATCTCGACTCCGCCGCCCAGCCCACCCGATCCGCCGTCCATCTCGGCGAGCGCTTCGTCGCCACCAGCAGCCTCACCAAATGTTACGGCCTCTCCGGCCTGCGCTGCGGCTGGATCCTGGCCGAGCCGGGGCTGGCAGAGCGGATTTGGCGCTTGAACGAATTGTTCGGCGTGTCGCAGGCCCATGCCGACGAGCGGCTGAGCTGCATCGCACTCGCCAATCTCGACCGGATTTCCGAAGGCACGAAGGAGCTGCTGGCGCGCAACCGCACCCTCGCCAACGCCTTCTTCGCCTCTCGGCCGGAGCTGGATTGTGCGCCGCTGACCGGCGGCATCACCGCCTTTCCGCGCCTTCTGCGCGGCGATCCGGACGCGCTCGACGATCTGTTGCGCCGCAAATATGACACCTCGATCGTGCCCGGACGCTGGTTCGAAATGCCCGATCGTTTCCGCGTCGGCCTCGGGGGCCCGATGCCGATGATCGAGGAGGGCCTTGCCCGCCTCGGCCGCGCGCTGGACGAGATGAAGTGAAGCCCGCCGAGGTGGAGACCCTCTACCGGCGGCTGCACGAGCGCACGCCCGATCCCGAGACGGAGCTCGACTTCGTCAACAATTACACCTTGCTGGTGGCGGTCGTCCTCTCCGCCCAGGCCACCGACGTCGGCGTCAACGCGGCGACGCGCGAGCTGTTCAAGATTGTGAACACGCCCGAGAAGATGCTCGAATTGGGCGAGGAGGGGCTAAAGCGGCACATCCGCACGATCGGCTTGTTCAACATGAAGGCGAAGAACGTCATCGCCCTCTCCAAGGCGCTGATCGAGCAATATGGCGGCGAGGTGCCGGCCGACCGGGACGCGCTGGAGACGCTGCCCGGTGTCGGCCGCAAGACCGCCAACGTGGTGATGAACGTCGCCTTCGGGCAGGAAACCTTCGCGGTCGACACCCATGTCTTCCGCGTCTCGAACCGCACCGGCCTCGCGCCGGGCAAGAATCCGCTCGAAGTGGAGGCGAAGCTCGAGAGAGTGACGCCGCAACCCTACCGGCGCGAGGCGCACCATTTGCTGATCCTGCACGGCCGCTATGTCTGCAAGGCGCGGGTGCCGGAATGCTGGCGCTGCGTCATCGCCGACATCTGCCGCTACAAGCCGAAGACGCCGCCGCCCGGCACGGACAAGGTGGCGCCGAAGCGGAAGCGCGCCTGATGTACCGCGAATATTCGCCCGGCCCGACGCTCGCGCAGACGGTCGAATGCTATTGGAGCAGCGCTGCGATGGCGCCGGCCGGCGGCTCGATCCTCCACCGCGTCCTGCCCGACGGCTGCATGGACCTGCTGTTCGATTTCGCGGCTGCGGGCGGCAATCGCACCACCATCGTCGGCACGATGACGCGCCCGCTGCTGGTAACGAGCGCCGGCGCGACCGACCTGTTCGGCATCCGCTTCCGGCCCGGCGGCATCATTTGCTTCCTCCCGCTCGATGCGACCGAGCTCACCGACGACCGCGCCGATCTGTCGGTCGTGGCGGGCCGACTGGCTGGCGAGTTGTGGGACCGCCTCGCCGAGGCGGCGCCTGATCGC
This sequence comes from Allosphingosinicella sp., assembly GCA_036269695.1. Classification (GTDB taxonomy): domain Bacteria; phylum Pseudomonadota; class Alphaproteobacteria; order Sphingomonadales; family Sphingomonadaceae; genus Allosphingosinicella. Next base: position 194,824 of record DATBDY010000023.1, read on the forward strand.
CGCGCCGCCGTCGCCGAGGCGGCTTTGCTCGCCCGGCTGCCGGCGAGCGGTCTGATCGATCCCTATGTGCTGCACTGCGTCGCCCGCCTCGAGGCCACCCGCGGCGCGCTGCCGATCGCGCGGCTGGAGGCGAGCACCGGCCTCAGCGGCCGCCAGATCGAGCGCAAGTTCGCCCGCCATGTCGGCTTGTCGCCCAAAACCTTCGCCCGCGTCATCCGCTTCCGGTCTTTGCTCTCGGCCGCGTGGGCGCCGGGGCCGCGGGATTGGGCAGGGCTCGCTGTGGACGCCGGCTATGCCGACCAGCCGCATCTCGTGCGCGAGTTCCGCAGTCTCGCCGGCCTCTCCCCCACCGCCTATTTCGCGGCGCGGGAGGACGATGTCGGATTCGTTCAAGACGGCCCACCCGACCTCGCCTAGACCGGCCGCGACACCCGGCGAGGGAGCAGGCCGATGCGTTCGATCCGCGTTCCGATCCTCTTCCTCTGCGGCCTCGCCGTGGCCGGTGCCGCCCACGCCCAAAGGGAGAATGGAACCATGTCAGAGCCCGTCCACGCCCATGCCACCCTCGGCTACGCGATCCTCTATGTGAAGGACGTGCCGGCCAGCCTCGGCTTTTACGAGAAGGCGTTCGGCCTCTCGCGCCGCTTCCTCCACGACGAGGGCGGCAAGGCCTATGGCGAGCTGGAGACGGGCGCCGCCCGCCTCGCTTTCGCCAGCCTGCCGCTCGTCCAGGACCATCTCAAGGATGGGGTGACGATTTCGGCGCCGGACAAGCCGCCGCTCGGCTTCGAGGTGGCTCTGGTGACGCCGGACGTGAACGGCCTCTACGACCGTGCGCTGAAGGCCGGCGCGGCGAATGTCACGGCGCCGGAGACGAAGCCTTGGGGCCAGACTGTCGCCTACGTCCGCGACAGCAACGGCTTCCTCGTCGAATTGTGCACGCCTTTGCCGTGAAGGCTCAGCGCTGGGCGACGACCAGCACCTCGAACGAGCCGGAAACCGCCTGCCGCCGCTGGCCGGGCGCTGGCGGTTCTCCGAACCGCGCCGTCGGCAGGTAGACGCGCCCGGTTGCGGGATCGACGGCGCCGGTGCGGGCGCCGGCTTGGGTCGGCACGCGCTCAATCGCGCGGGGCAGGGCGCCGCTCGTGTCGAGCACGGTCAGCGTGCCGTCGCCGCCCGACGGGATGTAGGCGCGGTGACGGGCGGGATCGGCGAAGGCGCCGTCCGGCCGCGGCCCGATGGCGATGTCGCCGGCGAGCGCGCCCGTCGAGGCGCGCACCAGCTTGGCGATGCCATTGGCGCAGGCGGAGACGAGGATGCCCGAGGAAAGATAGGCGAGGCCGGTCGGGCCGTCGCAGCCGGTCAGCGCGATGTGCTTGATGACCTTGCGGCTGGCGAGGTCGACTTCCGCGATCTCGTTCTTGTCCTCGATGTTGACGAACAAATGGCCATGGCCGTCGAGCGCGGGCCCTTCGAGGCCGCCGCCGATCGCCACCGTCGCCACCGCCTTCGCCGCCATCGGATCGACGATGGTGGCCGTGCCGTCGCGCGCGTTCATCACCCACACCGTCTTCGAGGTCGGCTCGTAGATCGCGTCGTCGGGATTGGCGCCGGTCGGCACCTCGGCTTTCACCGCGCCGGTGGCGCTGTCGAACAGGATCGCCTTGTTGGCCGCGCCGGCGGTGGCGAGGCCGAGGCGGGTGCCCGGAATGGCGAAGGCTTTGTGAAAGCGGGTGCCCGGCACGAACTTCGGCGTCACCGCGCCGGTGGCGAGATCGACCGCCATTGCGCCGTCGCGCCCGACCAGCAGGCGGTGATGGGCAGTGTCGACGCTGACCAGATCCCAGCCGCCGTCCGGCCCCGCGATCCGCTGCACCACCGAATAATGCGGCGCCGCCGGCGCGGCGGCCAGCAAGGCGAGGGCGGGGAGGGCGCTGGCGGCAATCCGGGAAAGCTTCATCTTCAGGCTCCTGTGCAGGTTCAGCGGCCGCCCTGGAGCGGCGGCGCGCCCAGGTTGACCGCAATGGAAATTCGGAGGCCCTCTCCCTGCCACGGCGTCACCGAATGAACCAGCCACGACGGAAAGATCACGATCTGCCCCGCGGTCGGGCGCAGGCGGATGGCCTTGTCGCCGCCCGCATCGCGGAAGCGGAGGAAGGGGGCGTGCATCTCCATCATCGGCATGCGCGGATCGTCGAGCACCAGCTCGCCGCCTTCGCCTTCGTCGATGCGGACATAATAAACCGCGGACCAGAAGCAGGCGCCGTGGCTGTGCGGCGCGTTGCCGGCGCCGGTTTCGTTGACATTGGCCCACGCGTCGAGAATCCAGCCGCGCCGCTGGCCCGGCCGCGCCTGGGTGTCGACGATATGGGCGTCGGTCAGTTCGACCATGCGCGCAACGACCGGGCGGACCTGGTCTCCGGCCCAGTGGAGGAGCCGCGTGTCCGAATGCCAGCCGCCGGCGGTGTTGGAGCGGCTGATGCCCTTGTCCTCGCGCCGACGGGCGAGGATGAGCGGCTCGAGCGCGGCGTTGATCGCCTCCGCATCCTCGATCCGGTCGAGGATGACCGGCGTCGAGAAAGCCAGGTCGAGATGGTAGTCGGAGCTCATCGCCCCAGCATGTCGAACTGCGCGACGCGCCGCAAGCGGCGCTAGAAGAGCCGGGAGGCGATCATCAGGACGCCGAGTCCGGCCGCCGCGCCGCTCGCGATCAGCACCGCGCCGGCGGCGGCGTTCTTGGCCCGACCGATCTCCAGCGCATGGTGCGGGTGGAGCGCGTCGAGCGCATATTCGAGGGCGGCGTTCACCATCTCCAGCGCCAGCACCAGGCCGGCGACGAGCAGGAGGAGGGCGCACCAGATTCAGCCGGGCCGGAGCAATGCGGCCGTCACGCCGGTTGCGATGGTGCAGGCGATCTGGGTGCGGAAGCTCTTCTCGCGCGCTGCGACGGTGCGGATTCCCGCCGCCGCGAAGCCGAAGCGGGCGTGAAAGGGGCGGTTCTTGAAGGAGCAAGCGGGCGCATCCATCGGGTGAGCTGTAATGCGGGCTGTTGTGCGGTTCGCGTGCAGCTGCGGGAGAAAGCGCGAGGCTTCTGTGCAAATCCCGTCATCCCCGCGAAGGCGGGGATCCAGTCTGCATCTCCGCGGACGGAGCGGCTCCGGGTCCGCACTGGATTCCCGCTTTCGCGGGAATGACGGACGGGTCTAGCGCTTTGCCCGCTCGCGGATTTTGGTGATCGTGGTGGCGCTGGTGATCTGTTCGACGTCGGTTTTGAGGTGGAGGAGCTTCACGCCCTGCTCGCGCATCGCCCTCTCCAGCGCGGGCGCGAATTGCTCCGTCGTCTCCACCGTCTCGGCCGAGGCGCCGTAGGCGCGGGCGAGTGCGGCGAAGTCGGGGTTCACCAGCTGTGTGCCCGAGATCCGCTCCGGATATTCGCGCTCCTGGTGCATGCGGATGGTGCCGTAGCTGCCATTGTCGATCACCAGCACGAGGATGTTCGCGCCGCTGCGCATCGCCGTCGCCAACTCCTGCCCGTTCATCAGGAAATCGCCGTCCCCGGCGACCGCGACGACAATCCGCTCTGGCGCCCGCAGCGAAGCGGCGACGGCCGCGGGGAGGCCGTAGCCCATCGAGCCGTTGGTCGGCGCCAGCTGCGATGGGAAGGGGCCGTAATGCCAGAAACGGTGCCACCAGCCGGAGAAATTGCCGGCGCCGTTGCAGATGATGGTGTCCGCCGGCAGCCGCTCGCGCATGGCGGCGACGCACAGGCCGAGATCGAGCGCGGCGCGGGTCGACTTCGGTGTCGACCAGTCCGCCCATTCCCGGTGCGCCTCGGCGCCGGTCGAGAAGGAGAGGAGGTCCGGATCCTCCCAGCTCGCCGCCAGCTCGGCGAACTCACGCATGTCGGCGCAGATCGGGAGGTCGGTGCGATAGACGCGGCCGATCTCGTTGGGATCGGGATGGACGTGGACGAGCAATTGGTCGGGATGATCGGGAGTGACCAATGTGTAGCCGTCGGTCGTCGCCTCGCCGAGACGTGGGCCGACGACGAGCAGCAGGTCCGCCTCGCGGATGCGCTGCGTCAGCTTCGGATTGGGCCCGTAGCCGAGATTGCCCGCATAAACGGGCGACGAATTCGCGATGGCATCCTGCCGCCGGAAGGCGACGGCGACGGGGATGCCGAGCCGTTCGGCGAACTCGGCGAAATGGTGCGCCGCCCCCGCATCCCAGCCGGCGCCGCCGACGATCGCGACCGGCGCGCAGGCGTCCTTGAGGAGCCCGCACAGCGCATTCATCGCCATCGCGCAGGCGGGCTGGACCGGCGGCACCAATTTCGGCCGGTCGGCCGCTTCGGCTTTGTCGCGAAGCATGTCCTCGGGCAAGGCGAGCACGACCGGCCCCGGCCGCCCCGCCATCGCCGTCGCATAGGCGCGGGCGACATATTCAGGGATGCGCGCGGCATCGTCGATCCGCGCCGCCCATTTGGCCAGCGGCCGGAAGAGCGCCGCGAAATCCACCTCCTGGAACGCCTCGCGGTCGCGGTCGCCGCGGGCGACGTCGCCGACGAACAGGATCATTGGCGTCGAATCCTGCAAGGCGACATGGACGCCGATCGAGGCGTTGGTCGCCCCCGGCCCGCGCGTGACGAAAGCCACCCCCGGCCGGCCCGTCATCTTGCCGTCCGCCTCGGCCATATAGGCGACGCCGCCCTCCTGCCGGCAGACGATCAGGTCGATCTCCGCCGTGTCGTGGAGCGCGTCGAGAACGGCGAGGAAGCTTTCGCCCGGCACGGTGAAGATGCGGTCGCAGCCCTGCGCCACGAGATTGTCGACGAGGATGCGTCCGCCGGTCCGGGCCTTGCTCATGGTGCGCGGCCTAGCCGCTGGCGCGGGGCAAGGGAAGCGGGTCTCCTACTGACAAGCGTGTCAGTGTCTTGACGCGCGGCTGCCATCCCGTCAGGTGACGGCAAAACCTGGGAGAAACGAGATGACGAAGAGCGAGATGGCCGCGGCCCTCAACGAGCGCAGCGCCTGGCTGCCCGGCAAGAGAGTGAAGATCGATTTCGGCAGCGACGAGGGCGTGGTGCTGCTCGACGGCGTCGGCAACAAGGTGACCGAGCAAGACGGCCCCGCTGACACGACGATCAAGGTTGCCTGGTCCGACTGGGAGCAGATGCGCGACGGCAAGCTCGATGGCATGACCGCCTTCATGCAGGGCAAGCTCCGCGTCGAGGGCGACATGTCCAACGCGATGCAGCTCCAGGGCGTGCTCGCGAAGCTGCGCTAGTCTCCCGAAAGCGCGGCGCCGATTTGTTCGCGCAAAGACGCAGAGGCGCAGAGCGGCTTTGGAATCGAGTGATCGTTCTCGATTACCGCGACAAAGCGGGGGCTCCCGCTTTCGCGGGATGATGGGGAGATTGGCTGCGGCCCTTGTGCAAGCCGCAGAATCTCTGCGCCTCTGCGTCTCTGCGCGAACCCCAGGGCCTTATTCCACCGAACTCACATGGTTGAGGGCGATCACCCAGCGGCCGTTCACCTTGCGCATCAGGCGGGTGTTGATGCCGTCCTGCGGGTCCTTCGGGCGGTCGAGGCGATAGCGGCTGATCAGCTGGGCTGCGTCGGGCGACAACAGCTCTATCCGGATGTCCGAGAAGTGCAGGTGGCCGCGCCGCTCGGGCGATCCGCCATAGTCGCGGATGTAATGGTCGAGCGTCCCCTGCCAGTCCTTCTGGAAACGCCCCTTCGAGACGAAGATCACGTCGGGATTCTTGAATCCCGCCATGTAGCCGCGGAAATCGCCGCGGTTCCACGCCGCCTCCATGTTGCCGATCACCTGCAGGATCGCCTGCTTCTCCGCCGCAGGGTCGGATGCGGGCTGGGCGCAGGCAGCGAGGAGAAGCAGAAAGGCGAGGCAGATTCGGCGCATCGGGGCCTCCAAATACGAGCGACTCACCCTAGCGCGCCCTCCCGCAATGGGCGACACTCTCCGCCTGCCGTAACTCAGCGTCCGTTCATCTTGGTTAGCGCCCTATGAAGCGTCCGTCGGACGCGACGGATGAATGAACGCGCTTGCCCCTCATGCGTTTGAGAGGGGTGAGCGGATCAGGACAGGAGTATTTGTCATGACGAGCGTTTTGAAGAAAGTCGTGCTGGGGCTGACCGCCGCCTCCACGCTCGCGGTCACCGCGACGCCGGCGGATGCCCAGCGTTATTATCGTCACTACCATCACGGCGACCGCACCGGTCTGGCGATCGGGGCCGGCATCCTCGGCCTCGGCCTCGGCGCGGCGATCGCGTCGAGCAACCGCGGCTATTACCGGGATCCCTATTATGGCGGTGGCTATTACGGCGACCCCTATGGCTACGGTTACGGCTATCGCGGCTGCGTGGTCCGGCGTCACTGGGACCCCTATTGGGGCCGCTGGGTCCGCGTCCGCGTTTGCTGACGATTACGGCCGGGCCTGCCTCACGGCGGCCCGGCCCCCTTTTCTCAGCGCGTAAACTTCTCGCCGGCCTCGGCCTTGCGCACGAGCAGGTCGGATAGGCCGAAACTGTCTCCGAGACGCGGCTGCTGCCGCTTCAGGCCCTCGGCGATCTTGCCGATCCCCTCGGTATCCGCCCAGAACATCGGGCCGCCCCGATAGACGGGCCAGCCATAGCCGTAGACCCAGACCACATCGATGTCGGAGGCGCGCTGGGCCATGCCCTCTTCGAGGATCTTCGCGCCCTCGTTGACCATCGTGTAGAGGGTGCGCTCGACGATCTCCTGGTCCGAGATGTCGCGCTTCTCGATGCCTTCCTTCTGGCGGAACTCCTCGATCACCTCGGCGACGACGGGGGAGGGGGTGGGGCGGCGCTTCTCGTCATAATCGTAGAAGCCGGCCTGCTTCTTCTGGCCCCAGCGGCCGAGCGCGCATAATTTGTCGCGGATGGACTCGATCCGGTTCGGATCGCGGTGCCAGCCGATGTCGACGCCGGCGAGGTCGGCCATCTGGAACGGCCCCATCGGCATGCCGAATGCGACGTGGACGCGGTCGACCTGCTCGGGCGTCGCGCCTTCGAGCAACAGCCGCTGCGCCTGCACCTGCCGCGGCATCAACATGCGGTTGCCGATGAAGCCGTAGCAGACGCCCGCCACCACCGCGACCTTCCGAATGCGCTTGGCGAGCTGCATGGCGGTGACGAGCACGTCCGGCGCCGTCTTCGCGCCGCGCACGATCTCCAGCAGCTTCATGACGTTGGCCGGCGAGAAGAAGTGCAGGCCGAGCACGTCCTGTGGGCGCGAGGTGCTGGCGGCGATCTCGTCGATATTGAGATAAGAGGTGTTGGAGGCGAGGATCGCGCCCGGCTTCGCGATCTTGTCGAGCTTCCCGAACACCTCTTTCTTGACGTCCATATTCTCGAACACGGCTTCGATGATGAGGTCGCAATCGGCGAGGTCGTCGAGGTTCAGGGTGGGCCTGAGTAGTCCCATCGCCTGCTCGACCTGCCCGGCCGTAATCCGCCCCTTCGCCGCGCTCGCCTCGTAATTCTTGCGCATCACGCCGGTGCCGCGGTCGAGCGCCTCCTGCTGCATCTCGACGATCGTCACCGGGATTCCGGCGGAGAGGAAGTTCATCGAGATGCCGCCGCCCATCGTCCCGGCGCCGATCACGCCGACGCGGCGGATGTCGCGGGGCTTCGTGTCCTCGGGCAGCCCCTCGATCTTCGACGCCTTGCGCTCGGCAAAGAAGAAATATTGCTGCGCCTTGGCCTGGGTGCCGCTCATCAACTCCATGAACAGCTGCCGCTCGGTGAGGACGCCCTCGGCATAGGGCTTGGCGACCGCCGCCTCGATGGCACGGATGTTTGATTCCGGGGCGTCGAAGCCGCGGAACTTGCGCGCGTTGGCCTTGCGGAATTCGTCGAAAATGCCGGGATTGGCGCGGGCTTCGGCGAGCTTGTCGTCGCGCGCGCTGGTCCTCGGGATGGGGCGCACGTCGCGCACCTCCTCCGCGAAGGCGACGGCATGGGGCTCCAGCTCGCCCTCGATCAGCCGGTCGACGAGGCCGATCTCATAGGCCTCCTTCGCGCCGATCGGGTTGCCGGAGGTCGCCATCTCCAGCGCCTTCTGGACGCCCGCGACGCGCGGCAGGCGCTGGGTGCCACCCGCTCCTGGGAGCAGGCCGAGCTTCACTTCGGGCACTCCGAGCTTCGCCGACGGCACCGCCACCCGGTAGTGGCAGGCGAGCGCAACCTCGAGACCGCCGCCGAGCGCAGTGCCATGGATCGCCGCGACCACCGGCTTGGTGCAGGCCTCAATCCGGTCCACGACCTGCGGCAGGACCGGCGGCTGCATCGATTTCGGCGTGCCGAACTCGCTGATGTCCGCCCCGGCGAAGAAGGTCTGGCCCTGGCAGAGGATGACGACCGCCTTCGCCGCCTCGTCCGCATCGGCCTCCTCGATCGCCTTCACCAACCCCTCGCGCACCGCATGCCCGAGCGCGTTCACCGGCGGGTTGTTCGACGTGACGATGAGGACGTCGCCGTGGCGGCGGGTGCTGATCGGGCTCATTTCGGTCTCCGGGGCTGAAGCTTTGCATTTCCGCTTGGCCCCGGTTTACGTAAACGTCAACCGCCGGGGGCGCATGCACAAATTGCGTGATGGTCGCGACCGCCTTGCTGCCAGCGGCCGGACAGTGCAGCGGGAACGTGATCTGACTGACCCCGGAGCAAAAGACCATGATCCCACGCGAGCTCATCGGCACTGCCCGGGTGCCCGGCGGCGGCGAGCTGCGGCTGTTCCGGCGCGGAGCCGACTTTATGATCGTGCTCGACCGCAACGAGTTGATGAGCAGCCGCATGCGCGGATCGGAAGAGGCGCTTGCGACCATGACCTGCGCCCGGCTGAACGGGGTGAAAGCGCCGAAGCTTCTGATCGGCGGCTACGGCATGGGCTTTACGCTGCGGGCGGCGCTGGCGGCGCTTGGGCCGGCCGCGATCGTGACGGTGTCGGAGCTGGTGCCGGAAATCCTCGCCTGGGCGCGCGGGCCTATGGCTGGGATGACGGGGACATGTCTCGAGGATCCGCGGGTGCGGCTGGTCGAGCGCGATGTCGCGGAGCTGATTGCCGGCGGCGAGCGCTCGTACGACGCAATCCTGCTCGACGTCGACAATGGCCCGGATGGGCTCGTCCGCGACGCCAACGACCGCCTCTATTCGACCGCGGGCTTGCGCGCGGCCAACGCCGCGCTCCGGCCGGGCGGCATCCTGGCGGTGTGGTCGGCGGCGCCCGACAAGGCCTTCGTTCGGCGGCTGACGCAGGCGGGATTCGCCGTGGAAGAGGTGGCGGTGCGGGCGCGCGCCAATGGAAAGGGCCCGCGGCACGTCATCTGGTTTGGAAGGAAGCGCTGACGCCGGTTCAGAACGCGGTCCGGCCGTATTCCTGACGGTAGAAGGGGTGCGAGGCGGACAGGCCGCCGTCGACGACCAAAGCCTGCCCGTTCACATAAGAGGAATCGTCCGAGGCGAGGAAGAGGGCGGCGCGGGCGATCTCCTCGGGCTGGCCGCCGCGCTTCATTGGGTTGAGGTGACCGATCAGCTCCTCTTTCCCGGCGGCGCGGGCATTGTCGTAGATCGGTCTGGTCATGCCGGTCTCGATCAGGCCCGGGCAGATGGCGTTGGCGCGGATATTGGCGCCGGCGAGCTGGGTCGCCGCCACTTTCACCAGATTGATCACGCCCGCCTTCGATGCGGAATATGCCGGCCCGCCCGCGCCGGCGCGGATGCCGGCGACCGAGGCGGTGCAGATGATCGAGCCGCCGCCGCGGTCCTTGAGGTGCGGCGCCGCATATTTGATGGCGAGGAACGGGCCGATCAGGTTGGTGCGCAGGATTTGCTCCCAATCCTCGGGGCTCTGCTCAAAGATCGAGGCAAGGCCGCCGGAGATGCCGGCGTTGGCGAAAAAGATGTCGAGCCCGCCATGCTCGCGCACAGCCCGGTCGATGAGGGCTTGCACGTCCGTCTCGGAACCCGCGTCGGCGCGGACGACGCCCTCCGCTTCGGCCATGTCGGCCGCGATCACCTGCGCGCCTTCCTCCCGGAAAAGCGCCGCCGTCGCCTTGCCGATCCCCGACGCGGCGCCGGTGACGATCGCGACTTTGCCTTCGAGTCTCATGCCTCCCCCCTTTGCGTTCCTGCGAAAGCAGGAACCCAGTTACGGCGGCCGCTCTGGGCTCCTGCTTTCGCAGGAGCGCAGGGTGGTGGCGCGATCACAATCCCACTCCCGTCGTCGAGCCACCATCGACGACGATCGCCTGCCCGGTGACGAAGGTCGACGCATCGCTCGCCAGGAACACCGCCGCGCCGGCGATCTCGTGCGGCTCCCCGATCCGCTGCAGCGGCGTGTGCATCGTCACCATCTTCAGCGTCTGCGGGTTCTCCCACAAGGCACGCGCGAAATCGGTGCGGATGAGGCCGGGCGCGATGCAGTTCACCCGCACCTGGTGCGGGCCGAACTCGGCGGCGAGGTTGCGGGCGAGCTGGAAATCGGCGGCCTTGGAGATGTTGTAGGCGCCGATCACGGCCGAGGCCTTGAGGCCGCCGATCGAGCTGACGATGATGATCGAACCCTGTTTCCGCTCGATCATCTCCGGCGCGACCATCTGGATCAGCCAGTGGTTGGCGATGACGTTGTTCTCGAGGATCTTGCGGAACTGGTCGTCGCTGATCCCGCCCATCGGCCCGTAATAGGGATTGGAGGCGGCGTTGCAGACGAGGATGTCGATCCTGCCGAGCTGCCGCCGCGTCTCGTCGACGAGGTTCTGCAGCGCGTCCTTCGACGATATGCTGGCGGGGATGACGATCGCGCGGCCGTTGCCGTGCTTGGCGTTAATGCCGTCTGCGACCTCTTGGCAGGCTTCGGCCTTGCGGCTCGAGACGACCACCTTCGCGCCCTGATCGGCCATGGCTTCGGCGATGGCGCGGCCGATCCCGCGCGACGAGCCGGTGATCACCGCCACCTTTCCGCTGAGGTCGAACAGGCTCATTCGCGTCTCCCTAGCCGAACACCACCACCGAACGTGCCGCTTCTCCCGTGCGGAGCTTGTCGACCGCGCGGTTGATCTCGTCGAGCCCGATCCGTTCGGCCACCAGGCTGTCGAGATCGAACCGCCCGGCGAGATAGAAATCGACCAGCCGCGGAATGTCGAGCGGGAAGCGGTTGGAGCCCATCAGGCAGCCCTGCAGCTTCTTCTCGGCGAGCAGGTCCATCGCGCCGATCGAGAGCCGCTCCCGGATCGGCATCATACCGACGATCGTGGCGGTGCCGCCGCGGCGGAGCACGGAGATGGCGAGCTCGCCGGCCGAGATGCGGCCCACCGCCTCGATGGCATGGTGGACGCCGCCCCTGGTCAGCTCGACGATCTGCTCCTTCAGGCCCTCCGCGTCGGGGGCGAAGCTGGACGTCGCGCCGACCTTTTCCGCCAGCGCGCGTTTCGCCGGCACCGGATCGATGGCGATAATGTGCCGCGCTCCGGCGATCCGTGCCGCATTGATGGCGGCGAGGCCGATGCCGCCGCAGCCGATCACCGCCACGTCCTCGCCCGGCCGCACCTGGGCCGTGTTGAAGATCGAGCCGGCGCCGGTGACGATTGCGCAGCCCATCAAGGCGGCGCGGTCGAACGGCATTTCAGGGTCGATCGCCACGGCGCCGTTCTCGTGGACGAGCAGGGTCTCGGCATAGCCGGCGACGTTGAGCAATTGGTGGACCGCCCGGTCACCGAGCGACAGGCGCGGTTCGTCGCCTTTCCGCCGCCGCGTGGAGGAGTCGACGCAGAGCGACAGCCGCCCCGTCACGCAAAATTCGCAGCGGCCGCAATAAGCGGAGAGGCAGGTGACGACATGGTCGCCCGGCTTCAGCGCGACCACGTCGTCGCCGACCGCTTCGACCACCCCTGCCGCCTCGTGGCCCGGCACGAGGGGCAGGGGCGCCGGATAGGCGCCGTCGATGAAATGGAGGTCCGAATGGCAGGCGCCGCACGCCATGGTGCGGATCAGCACCTCCCGCGCGCGCGGCTTGGCGACGGCAACGTCCTCGATGACGAGCTCGGTCTTCGGTTCGTGGAGAACGGCGGCTTTCATAGGCTCGGGGCAGCCCCGCCCATCCCGTCATTCCCGCGAAAGCGGGAATCCAGACGGACTCCTTGCCTCGCCCTGACGCTGACTGGATCCCCGCTTTCGCGGGGATGACGGCTAGGACGCATGCTTGGCAAACTCCAGCCTTGCGATGGCACGGTTGTGGACCTCATCCGGCCCGTCGGCGAGGCGGAGGGTGCGGATGTGGGCCCAGGCGCTGGCCAGCTCGAAATCCTGGCTGACGCCGGCGCCGCCATGGGCCTGGACGGCATCGTCGATGACCTGGAGCGCCATTTGCGGCGCCTGCACCTTGATCATCGCGATCTCGGCCTGCGCGGCCTTGTTGCCGGCCTTGTCCATCAAATCGGCGGCCTTGAGGCAGAGCAGGCGCGACATGTCGATGTCGATCCGCGCCCGCGCCACGCGCTGCTCCCAGATCGAATGCTCCATCAGCCGCTTGCCGAACGCGACGCGCGACTGGAGCCGCTTCACCATTGCCTTCAGCGCCTCCTCGGCGGCGCCGATCGTGCGCATGCAATGGTGGATACGGCCCGGGCCGAGCCGCCCTTGGGCGATCTCGAAGCCGCGTCCTTCGCCGAGCAGCATGGCCGAGGCGGGGATGCGCACGTCCTTGAGCTCGATCTCCATATGACCATGCGGCGCGTCGTCATAACCGTAGACGGTGAGCGCCCGCTCGATCGTGACGCCCGGCGCATCGAGCGGCATCAGCACCATCGACTGCTGGCGGTGCTTGTCCGCCGACGCGTCGGTCTTGCCCATCACGATCGCCACCTTGCAGCGCGGGTCGCCGGCACCCGACGACCACCATTTGCGGCCGTTGAGGACGTACTCGTCGCCGTCGCGCCGGATTTCGCACTGGATATTGGTCGCGTCCGACGAGGCGACAGCGGGCTCGGTCATCAAAAAGGCCGACCGGATCTCGCCGTTCATCAGCGGCCGCAGCCACTCCTCCTTCTGCTCGCGCGTGCCGTAGCGGTGCAGCACTTCCATGTTGCCGGTATCCGGCGCCGAGCAGTTGAACACTTCCGAGGCCCAGACGACGCGGCCCATCTCCTCCGCGCACAGCGCATATTCGAGATTGGTGAGCTGCGTCCCTTCGAACTCGAAGCTGTCGTCGACATGGGCGAGCGCGTGCCCGGGCGGCATGAACAAATTCCACAAGCCCGCCGCCTTCGCCTCCGGCTTCAGCTCTTCGATGACCCGGTGCGGCTGCCAGCGGTCGCCGTCCTTGTGCTCGGCCTTCAGCTCCCCGCTGCGCGGACGAATCCGAGTCTCGACGAAGTCGCGGACCCGGTCGCGGTAGAAAGCCTGCCGTTCCGTAAGGTCAAAATCCATGCCCCGGCTTTCCTCCCTCGCGCTGCCTTTTCTCGCTGCCAGAAACGGCGGTTTTACGCCAGTGGCGGGAGGGATTGCTGGCCGGCGGACCAAAGACTAGCAAGCCGCTCATGTCTGCGCGTCAGCCTCATCACCCCGTCGACCCGCTCTTCCTCGACCGCTGGTCGCCTCGCGCCTTCGACGGGTCCGACATGCCCGACGCGGACCTTTCCACCATCTTCGAGGCCGCGCGCTGGGCGCCCTCGGCGTTCAATTCGCAGCCCTGGCGCTTTCTCTACGCCAGGCGCGGCGACGCCAATTGGGAGCGCTTCCTGTCGCTGCTCATCCCGTGGAACCAGGGCTGGGCCCACAGCGCCTCGGTGCTGATCTACATCCTCTCCGATACCATGCCGATGACCGACAAGGCCGGCCAGCCGCAGGGCTCGCACAGCCACAGCTTCGACGCCGGCGCCTCCTGGGCGTGCCTCGCCCTGCAGGCGACGCGCATGGGCTACCATGCCCACGGCATGTCGGGCGTCGAGTTCGACCGCGCGCGGGCCGAACTCCGGGTGCCGGAGCGCTTCCGGATCGAGGCGGCGGCGGTGATCGGGCGGATCGGCGATCCGGCGATGCTCGACGAGCGGACGCGGGCGCGCGAGGCGCCGAGCCCGCGAAAGCCGCTGAGCGACTTCGTGTTCGCGGGCAATTTCCCCGCCTGATCCCGCACTTGTGCGGCGGCGCCATTGCGGCCAACATTCGCGGTCGAAAGGAGGGGCGATGACGGTCGAGGCGGGGGTCGGACGGGATCTTGCCGGCAAGCGCGTCGTCACCTTGCCGGCGCGGCCCGAGCCGATCCGGGTCGCGGTCGACGAGACCGCGGTGATCGTCATCGACATGCAGAACGCCTACGCCTCGCCGGGCGGTTATCTCGACCTCGCGGGCTTCGACATCGGCGGCGCGAAACGGGTGATCGCGCAATCGGCGAAAGTGCTCGACGTGGCGCGCGCCGCCGGCATGCCGGTGATCTATTTCCAGAATGGCTGGGATCCGGATTATGTCGAAGCCGGCGGGCCGGGCTCCCCCAATTGGCACAAGTCGAATGCGCTCAAGACGATGCGGGCGCGGCCCGAGCTGCAGGGCCAATTGCTCGCCCGCGGCGGCTGGGATTACGAGTTGGTCGAGGCGCTGGCGCCGCAGCCGGGCGACATCCGCCTGCACAAGCCGCGTTATTCCGGCTTCTTCAACTCGCAGCTCGACAGCCTGCTGCGCGCCCGTGGCATCCGCAACCTCGTCTTCGTCGGCATCGCCACCAACGTCTGCGTCGAATCGACCCTGCGCGACGGCTTCTTCCTCGAATATTTCGGGATCATGCTCGAGGACGCAACCCACCAGGCCGGCCCCGAATTCCTGCAGCAAGCCACCGTCTACAATGTCGAGACCTTCTTCGGCTGGGTCTCGACCGTCGCCGATTTCTGCGGCGCCTTCGGCCAGATACCGGGAGAAGAATGATGCCGTTCGAATCGATCAATCCGCCGCAATTCCCGACGCCGATCGCGCCTTATTCGGCCGGAACCAAAGCGGGGAACACGATCTACGTCTCCGGCACGCTCGCACTGGGCGAGGGTGGGACCGTGCTCCACCCCGGCGACGCCGGCGCGCAGGCGCGGCACGTGCTTGAGACGATCCGGATCACGCTCGAGGCGGCCGGGGCGGGCATGGCGGACGTGGCGTTCAACCACATCTTCCTCACCGACTGGACCGATTATCCGGCGATCAACGCGGTCTATGCCGAATATTTTCCCGGCGCGAAGCCGGCCCGCTATTGCATCCAGTGCGGGCTGGTGAAGCCTGGCCTGCTGGTCGAGATCGCCAGCGTCGCGCATCTCGGCTGATGCCGCATGCGGCCGGGCCCTGGTATGAATGGCATGGGCCGGAAGATGGCCAGGTCCTGATCCTCTCTCCGGGCCTCGGCGGCTCCGCCGATTACTGGAAGCCGAACCTTCCGGGGCTGAGCGAAACCTATCGCGTCCTGGTTTACGACCATCTCGGCACCGGCCGGAGCGATCCTGCCCCGCCCGAGCGGATAACGATTGAGGGAATGGCGGAAGACATACTCGCGCTCATGCAGGAACTTGGCGTCAGCCAGCCTTATTTTGTGGGTCATGCCCTGGGCGGGCTTATCGGTCTCGAGCTCGAGCTCTCCTATTTTGCAACGAGAAAGCTGGTGGTCGTCAACGGCTGGGCCAAGCTCGACCCCCACACCGCCCGATGCTTCGACGTGCGGATGGAGCTGCTGCGCAACAGTGGGCCCGAAGCTTACCTGCGTGCCCAGCCGATCTTTCTCTATCCCGCAGACTGGATTTCCGAACATTCGGACGAACTCGACGCGGTCGCCACCCGCCAGCTCACGCATTTCCCACCCATCGAGGTGATAGAAAAACGCGTTGCAGCAGCGCGGGCCTTCGGTCTTCTGCACGATATCACCGGACCCGTCCTCGTTGTGGGGTCAGCAGATGACATGCTGGTGCCGCCGCATTGCTCGCGAGAGCTCGCCGATGAGCTTGCGATAGGCGAGTTCGCTTTGATGGATTGGGGCGGCCATGCCTGCAACGTCACCGATCCCGACACCTTCAACCGCATCGTGCTGGAATTCCTAAGGAGCTAAGCCATGGAAGTCGGTATCTTCATCCCGATCGGCAATAACGGCTGGCTGATCTCCGAAAATTCGCCGCAATATATGCCGAGCTTCGATCTCAATAAGGAGGTCGCCCAGCGCGCGGAGAAATACGGCGTCGACTTCCTCCTCTCGATGATCAAGCTGCGCGGCTTCGGCGGGAAAACGGAATTCTGGGAGTATAATCTCGAAAGCTTCACCCTGATGGCCGCCCTCGCCGCCGTCACCGAGAAGATCCGCCTCTACGCGACCTGCCCGACGCTCGTCATCCCGCCCGCTTTCTGCGCGCGCATGTGCAACACGATCGATTCGATCAGCCACGGCCGCTTCGGCCTCAACCTGATCACCGGCTGGCAGCGGCCCGAATACAGCCAGATGGGGCTGTGGCCGGGCGACGAGCATTTCCGCAACCGCTATCAGATGCTCGGCGAGTACGCCCAGATCCTGCGCGAGCTGTGGGAGACCGGCGTCTCGGACTTCCAAGGCGAATATTACCGGATGGAGGATTGCCGCGTGCGGCCGACGCCGCGGGGCGACATGAAGATCATCTGCGCCGGCAGCTCGGACGAGGGCCTGGCTTTCTCGGCCCGCTATGCCGACTACGCCTTCTGCCTCGGCAAGGGCGTCAACACGCCGACTGCTTTCTCCTCGAACAACGACCGGCTGCTGGCGGCGACCGCGAAGACCGGGCGTGACGTCCGCATCTACGCCCTGTTCATGGTGATCGCCGACGAGACGGACGAGGCGGCGATGGAGAAATGGATCTCCTACCGCGAGGGCGTCGACGAGCAGGCCGTCGCCTGGCTCGGCACCCAGGGCGCGGCCGACAAGACCTCCACCACCACCAACGTTCGCCAGCTCGCCGACCGCGAGAGCGCGGTGAACCTCAACATGGGCACGTTGGTCGGCTCCTATGCGAGCGTCGCCCGCATGCTCGACGATATCGCGACGGTGCCGAACACCGGCGGCGTCCTCCTCGTCTTCGACGATTTCATCGCCGGCACCGAGAATTTCGGCGCGCGTATCCAGCCGCTGATGAAGACCCGGCGGGACATCGGGTAAGGAGCCGGAGTCGGAACGCTCCCGTACGGATCGCGTTGAATCCGGCAAAGGAGACAGGCCATGTTGCTTAAGACGTCTGTACCCCAAGCCCGATTTCGAACGACGACGCCCAAACTCCAGACATTCGAGACCAATTATCCCGCGCGCCACGTCCACATAAGCTGAAGCGCGTGCCACCGGCGCCTTGGGCCGACGGGATTGTGGCACAGACACAGGACGAGCGGCCCAGCGCGAGGCCGCTCCCAATCGAGAGGCTGGCGGACGATCCCAGGTCCGCCAGCCTCGAATGTGCGTGTGCGACTTGCCGCCTGACGGTTCGGCGACTCCGTCCGATCAATTCTGTCGACCGGCAATGACTCCGGTTACGCTGAAGCCGCTGGAGTTACGCGCGGCGAAGGTGCCGCCCATCTCTACCGCCTTCGGGCCGAAGAACAGACCTTTGAGCGGACCGCTATAGCCGTTGCCGGACACCGTCCCAGCAAAGCTGGCGGAGGCGCTGTCGATGGTGCCGGTCCCGTTCAAGATCCCGAAATCAGCCGGGCCGGCTTTGAAGTCCGAGGAGGACCCGAGCTCGATATGGACGTTGATCGTGCTCGCTCCAAAGTCGGCCGTGAATAACACGATTCCCTTCTGGCTGATGAACGTCTGCGGACTCGCCCAGGTCGCCAGGGCCCTGCCGGCGTAATTCGCCGTGCCCGTCCTCGGCATGTCGGCCGGGGCCGTGGGGATGCCGAAGACGAAATAGACGTCGTGGAAATCGAGCTGGTTACCGGTGGCGCCTGCGGCGCTCCAGCCACCATAGCGGGTATAAGTCAGCGCCAGAGAGGTGGACGCCGCCGTTTTGTATAGCGTGAATGCGTCGTTCGGCCCTTGCTGATAAAAATCCAAGTCTTTCGTTCCCGGACCGGCTTGTGCAGGCCCGTAGGTTTGGGTCCGTCCGTCGGCCGTGATCGTGTAGCTGTTGCTGGGCGCGTCGTAGTGAATGGAGATCGGCGCGGGGTCGGTCGTGACGACGCTCTGCGTCACGGGCGGCGTCGAGGGTGTGCCGTTGGTGACGGTCCCAGAGACCGCGGCGCCGAGATTGGTGAAGTCCTGGCTCGCCACGAGATCGGTCATCGTCGTGTTCACCGGCGGGGGAGGCGGCGGTGGCGGCGGAGGCGGAGGTGGTGGCGGCGGTGGCGGTGGGGGAGGCGAAGGCGGCGTGATCGGATTGACGTTCATGCCGCTCCCGCCGCTGCAGCCCGCAAGCAACACGCACACGGCGGCGGCAGCAATGCAATATGCTTTGTTCATCTCCAGACCTCCATGCAGGAAAGCGCTTCGGTCAGACCAGGTCAGCGCCCTCAGCCGGTCGGGGCCGCGTTGGCCTTCGTCACCAGCATTTCGAAATCCTTTTTCGAGACGCCGATCAGCAGCCCGTTCCGGTTCTTTCCGAAGGCACTGAGCGGGACCTTCACCTTGCCGGCCACTGTCTCGACGATGGCGCCGTCCGGATCGACGGCGTCGATCGTGCCGACGGTCTGGCCGCTGAGATCGAAGACCGTCGCCGCGGCGACGATGTCGCCCGGCTTGGCGGGCACGGCCCTGCCGCCCGACCGGGCGATGGCGGCCGCACGGTCGGCATCGGCCCTTTGGACGCCGTGCTGGAGCTGGTCGACGGTCGAGGTCAGGCTCGAGCTGTCATGCGCTCCCATCTCCAGCGGTCGGGCATTGGCATCGTTGCTTCCGGGTACGCCCATGCTCGTCCCTGGAGGTGCGCTTCCATGCTGGGCCAAAGCGGTGCCGGCCAGAAGCAGGGCGGCGGCGGCGAAAAGTGCGGTGGTGCCACGGACCATGCGAAGTCTCCCCTTTACGGGCACAGGTTAACGCCATCGTGGGTGGAGTAAAGCGTCCGCCTTTGCCAAACCCGGCGCGAGTGCCATGAAGGCTGGATGAGCGAGCATTTCGACGTGCTGATCGTCGGCGCCGGCCTGTCCGGCATCGACGCCGCCTATCGCCTGCAGACGAAATGCCCGGGCAAGAGCTGGTGCATCTTCGAGGCGCGCGACGCGATCGGCGGCACCTGGGACCTGTTCCGCTATCCCGGCGTCCGCTCCGATTCCGACATGTACACGCTCGGCTTTCCGTTCCGGCCGTGGCGGGGGGAGAAATCAATCGTCGAGGGGCCGGATATTCGCGCCTATATCGAGGAGACGGCGCGCGAATTCGGCATCGATCGGCATATCCGCTTCCGCCACCGAATCGTCTCCGCCGCCTGGTCTTCGGGCGAGGCGCGGTGGACCGTGGAGGCGGACGCAGACGGCAAGCAGAGCCGCGTCACCTGCGGATTCCTGTTCCTGTGCAGCGGCTATTACCGATACGAGCAGGGCTATCGTCCCGAATGGCCGGGCGAGGCGGATTTCCGCGGCACCATCGTCCACCCGCAGCACTGGCCGGAGGGGCTGGATTATTCGGACAAGAAAGTGATCGTGATCGGCAGCGGCGCGACCGCCATGACGCTCGTCCCCGCCATGGCCGACACGGCGGCCCACGTGACCATGCTCCAGCGCTCGCCGAGCTACGTCGTGTCGCGGCCGTCGCGCGACCCGTTGGCGCGGCGGTTCGGGGCGCGTTTCGGCCGGCTCAAGAATGCCTCGCTCGGCCTGTTCTTCTTCAACCTCGCCCGTCGGCGGCCGGAAAAGGTGCGTGCCAAGCTCCTCGATCTGGTCCGGCGCGACCTGCCGACCGGCTACGATGTCGAGCGGCATTTCGGCCCCGCCTACAATCCTTGGGACCAGAGGCTCTGCCTGGTGCCCGACGGCGACCTGTTCGAGGCGATCCGGGGCGGCAAGGTTTCCATCGTCACCGACGAGATCGAGCGCTTCACCCCCACCGGGGTCCGCCTCAAATCGGGCGACGAGATCGAGGCGGACGTGGTCGTCGCCGCCACCGGCCTCGTTATGAAGCTGTTGGGCGGCATCGCGCTCAACGTGGACGGCGAGCCCGTGAACGCCGCCGAGCGCTTCGTCTACAAGGGCATGATGCTGAACGGCGTGCCGAACCTCGCTCTGTCCTTCGGCTACATCAACGCCTCCTGGACCCTGAAATGCGACCTCACCGCGCTCTACGTCTGTCGCCTGCTCAACTTCATGGACCGGCGCGGCTGCACCTCGTGCGCCCCGCGCCTGCCCGACCCCCCGCCCGGCCGTGAGCCGATGCTGGACTTCACCTCCGGTTACGTCCGCCGCGCCGCCGGCCTGCTGCCCGC
This sequence comes from Allosphingosinicella sp., assembly GCA_036269695.1. GTDB lineage: Bacteria > Pseudomonadota > Alphaproteobacteria > Sphingomonadales > Sphingomonadaceae > Allosphingosinicella. Next base: position 215,255 of record DATBDY010000023.1, read on the forward strand.
GCAGGGCGAGAAGGCGCCGTGGCGGGTCCACCAGAATTATCTTCGCGATCTCGTCGCCCTGCGGTTCGAGACGGTGACGGACGGGGTGATGGAGTTCCGCGACGCCGGTTGACTCCTCCCGCCGCGCGCGGCAGTTGACGTTTACGTAAAGGAGAGGGCGAATGGCCGAACCGCAAGAGCTCAGCGCATTCCGGCAGGAGGTCCGCGTCTGGCTGGCCGAGAATTGCCCGCCCGAAATGCGCCAGCCGGTGCGCGACGAGACCGACATCTGCTGGGGCGGCCGCAATCCCGTCTTCAAGAACGACGCGCAGAAGCGCTGGCTGGAGGCGATGGCGGCGCGCGGCTGGACCGTGCCGGACTGGCCGAAGGATTATGGCGGCGGCGGCCTCTCGCCGGCCGAGACCAAGGTCCTGAAGCAGGAGATGGCCGTGATCGGCGCCCGCAACCCGCTCACCAGCTTCGGCATCTCGATGCTCGGCCCGGCGCTGCTCAAATACGGCACCGAGGCCCAGAAAAAGCGCTTCCTGACCGAGATCGCCCGCGGCGAGATCCGCTGGTGCCAGGGCTATTCCGAGCCCAATGCCGGCTCGGACCTCGCCTCGCTCCAGACCAAATGTGAGGACAAGGGCGACCATTGGCTGGTCAACGGCCAGAAGGTCTGGACCTCCTATGCCGACAAGGCGGACTGGATCTTCTGCCTCGTCCGCACCGATTTCCAGGCGCCGAAGCACAAGGGGATCAGCTTCCTCCTCTTCGACATGAAGACGCTCGGCGTCTCGACCAAACCGATCCTGCTCATCTCAGGCTCCTCGCCCTTCTGCGAGACCTTCTTCGACGACGTGCAGGTGCCGAAGGACCAGGTGGTCGGCGAGGTGAACAAGGGCTGGGACGTCGCCAAGTACCTGCTCGGCCACGAGCGCGAGATGATCAGCGGGATGGGGCTCGGCGGGCAGACCGGCAGCCTCGGCGAGGCTTTGGTCGAGCTGATCGGCCGCGACGGAAACGGCCGCCTCGCCGATCCTTTGCTCCGCGCCGACATCGCCCGCTTCGACGTCGACGCGCTGGCCTTCCGCGCGATGTCGGAGCGCTTCATGGACGAGCTCAAGGCCGGCATGGCGCATCCGGCGCAGCCGTCGATGATGAAATATGCCGGCACCGAGCTCAACAAGGCGCGGCACGAGCTGGTGATGGCGGCCGGTGGCTCGAACGCCCTCGAATGGGAGAGCGACCGGTCAAAGAAAGGCAAGGCCGCGCGCGAATGGCTGCGCACCAAAGCCAATTCGATCGAGGGCGGCACGAGCGAGATCCAGCTCGGCATCATCGCCAAGCGGATTTTGGATTTGCCCGGGGCATAGGCGCACACGTCATCCCGGCGAAGGCCGGGATCCCAGCGAGAACGAGCACTCGCGCCCTTCACCCCCTGAGATCCCGGCCTTCGCCGGGATGACGGAGACAGACGAATGCCCCTTTACCTCAACGACGACCAGGCGATGCTCCGCGATACGGCGCGGGATTTCATGGCGGCCGAGGGCGCCATCGCCACCCAGCTGCGTCACTGGCGCGACATCAGCTGCAAGGACGGCTTCGGCCACGGCCTCTGGAAGAAGTTCGCGGAGCTCGGCTTTACCGGCATCCTCATCGATGAGGCGGATGGCGGTCTCGGCCTCGGCCATGTCGAGGCGGGGATCGTGCTCGAGGAAATCGGCCGCAACCTGACGCCCTCGCCCTTCCTGATCACGGCCGTCGCGGTCGTGGAGGCGCTGAAGGGCACGAAGCTGCGCGAGCGCTGGTATCCCGGCATCCTCGCCGGCGAGACGGTGGCGGCGCTGGCGGTGGACGAGGGGCCGAAGCACCGGCCGGAGGCGATCGCCATGAAGGCGGAGCGCGCCGGCAACGGCTTCCGCCTCTCCGGCGCCAAGCAATTCGTTGTCCAGGGCGCTTCGGCGGACGTGATCGTCGTCGCCGCCCGGGCCGAGGAGGGGCTCACCCTGTTCGCGATCGAGAAGGAGGCGAAGGGGCTGGAGATCGAGAGCGTCCGCCTCGTCGACAGCAGCATCGGCGCGCGGATGGAGTTCCGCGATGTGGAGGTCGATGCCGATGCCGTCATCGGCGAGGTGGGGCAGGGGGAGAAGGTGCTGACGCGCGTGCTCAACGCCGGCCGCGCCGGGGCCTCTTCCGAGTTGGTCGGTCTCGGCTCCGCCTCGATGGCGATGACCAATGATTATCTGAAGCAGCGCAAGCAGTTCGGCCGCCTCATCGGCGAGTTTCAGGCGCTGCAGCACCGCGCGGCGCACCTCTATTCCGAGCTGGAGATCGCCCGCGCGGCCGCGCTCAAGGCGCAGCAATTGCTCGACGAGGGCAGCCCCGATGCGGAGGCGATGGTCTCCGTCGCCAAGGCCAAGGCGGGGCAGGCGTCGGCGCTGGCGGTGAAGGAAGGCGTGCAGATGCACGGCGGCATCGGCATGACCGACGAATATGATATCGGCCTCTATATGAAACGCGAGCGGGCGCTGAACGAGCTGTTCGGCGACGCCAATTACCACGCGGACAAGCTGGCGCGCATGAAGGGCTATTGATGCCCCTCGATCCCGAAACCTTCGAAGCCCTGCTCGACACCGTCCGCCGCTACGTGGCGGAGCGGCTGCGGCCGCTCGAGGCGCAGGTGGCGGAGGAGGACGAGGTGCCCGAGGAGGTCGTGCGCGAGATGCGCGACATGGGCCTGTTCGGCCTCTCCATCCCGGAGGAGCACGGCGGGCTCGGCCTGTCGATGGGGGAGGAGGTTCGCGTCGCGCGGGAGCTGGGGCGGACGAGCCCTGCCTTCCGCTCGACCTTCGGCACCAATGTCGGCATCGGCAGCCAGGGCCTCGTCATGGCGGGCAGCGAGGCGCAGAAGGCCGAATGGCTGCCGCGCATCGCCAGCGGCGAGATCGTCACCAGCTTCGCGCTGACCGAGCCTGGCGCAGGCTCCGACAGCGCCTCGGTGCAGACGAAGGCGGTGCGGGACGGCGACGTCTACCGCCTCTCCGGCACCAAGCGCTTCATCACCAATGCGGACAAGGCCTCGCTCTTCACTGTCATGGCGCGGACCGGCGAGCCGGGCGCGCGCGGCGTCTCGGCCTTCCTCGTCCCGGCCGACCTGCCCGGCGTCAGCGTCGGCAAGCCCGAGAAGAAGATGGGCCAGCAGGGCGCCCATGTCTGCGACGTCATCTTCGACGAGGCGCCGGTGCCGGCGGCGAACCGGCTCGGCGCGGAAGGCGAGGGGTTCAGGATCGCGATGCGGGTGCTCGACCGCGGGCGGCTGCACATCGCCGCGGTGTGCGTGGGCGTCGCCGAGCGGCTGATCGCCGACTGTGTGGCCTATGCGTCCGATCGGAAGCAGTTCGGCAAGCCGATCGCCGACTTCCAGCTGATCCAGGCGATGATCGCCGATTCCAAGACCGAGACGATGGCTGCGTGGGCGCTGGTGCGCGATGCGGCGGAGGTGAAGGACCGGGGCGAACCGGTGACACTCGAAGCGGCGGCGGCGAAATATTTTGCGAGCGAGATGGTCGGCCGCGTCGCCGATCGGGCGGTGCAGATCCATGGCGGCGCCGGCTATATCGCCGATTACGGCATCGAGCGCCTCTACCGCGACGTGCGGCTGTTCCGGATCTACGAGGGCACCAGCCAGATCCAGCAGCTCGTCATCGCCCGCGAGACGCTGAAGCGGGGCGGATAAAGGCTCAGCGACGCAGCAGCAGGTTCATTCGGGCAGCCGCGATGGGCTTCTCCCGATCGTGCTGCCACGCATGCGCCTCGACATTGGCCACGCGGTAGCCGAGGCGGGTGATCGTTGCGGCGGCCCAGGTGTCGTGGTCGACGCCGCCGCGCATGAAGTCGACGCTGACGTTGATCGGCTTCACCCGCACGCCCTCCTCCAGCCGGTCGTAGAGCGTGCCGAGCGCGGCGAATTCGAGCAGGCCGGCAATCGCGCCGCCGTGCAGGAAGCCGGGACGGCCGACCACCTCCTCCCGAAAGGGCATCAGCCAGAGCAATGCGCCGTCCGTCGTGCGCTCGGTGCGGAGGGCGAGCAGCTCGGCATAGGGCGGGAGAGGATGCTGCATCGTCCTACCTCCGCAGCAGCCGACCGCAGACGGCGTCGAGCTTCGCCAGCATCGCCGGATCGCGCGCGTCGGGCGCGGTGATCAGGGCGGTGTCGAGGTTGGTGTCGATGGGGCAAAACGGGCGTTCCCGCGGCAGCGCCCGCGCCAGCTCCTCGACCAGCCGCCGCGCGGTGCCGGCATTGGCGCGGAGTTGCGCCAGCATTTCGGCGACGTCCGCCTCCTCCGTGTCGCTCCGCCAGCAATCGTAATCGGTCACCATGCCGACCAGCGCGTAGGGCAGCTCCGCCTCCCGGGCGAGCCTGGCCTCGGGCATGGCGGTCATGCCGATCACGTCGCAGCCCCATTGGCGGTAGAGCGCGCTTTCGGCGCGCGAGGAGAATTGCGGGCCTTCGATGGCGACATAGGTGCCGCCGCGCGTCACCGCCGCCCCCGCCGCCTCGGCCGCTCCCGCGACGAGTGCGGAGAGGCGCGGACAGACGGGATGCGCCATCGAGACATGGGCGACGAGGCCGGTGCCGAAGAAGCTGTTCGCGCGGCCGGAGGTGCGGTCGACGAACTGATCGACGACCACGAACCGCCCCGGCGGCAAGTCCTCGCGCAGCGAGCCGATGGCGGAGATGGCGACGATGTCGGTGCATCCCGCCCGCTTCAGCGCCTCGATATTGGCGCGGTAATCGACCTCGCTTGGCGGGATGCGGTGGCCGGTTCCGTGGCGCGGCAGGAAGACGAAGCGCGTCCCGTGCAAGCGGCCGATGACCAGCTCGTCCGACGGCGCGCCCCAAGGGGTCTGGACGGCGATCCGTTGCGACTCCTCCAGCGCCTCGATCTCGTAAAGACCCGAGCCGCCGATGATGCCGATCGTCCATTCGCTCATCGGCCGTTCCTGCGGGCGCAGAGGATGATCCGCAAGTCGTTCACGTTGGTGCCGGTCGGGCCGGTGACGAACAGCCCACCATTGCGCGCGAAAAAGCTGCCGGAATCGTTCGCCTCCAGCGCCGCCTCTGCCTTTCCGCGGGAGCGGGCGCTGCGGCCGTCGAAGAAGGCGCCCGCCGCCGCGCCATTGCCGTCGATGCCGTCCGTGTCGCCGGCAAGGCCCTCGATCCGGCCGTCACCGGCCACCGCGAGCGCCGCGGCGAGCGCATATTCCTGGTTGCGGCCGCCTTTGCCGTCGCCGAGCATGGTGACGGTGAGCTCGCCGCCGCTGATCAGTGCCTCGCCCGGCGCCATGTCCCGCGCCAGCCGCCCATGCTCGCGGCCGACGTCGCGCGCCTCGCCGACGCATTCGATGAGCCGCGGCCGGTAGCCGAGCCGCTCGGCCGCGGCGCCCGCCGCTTCGAGGGCGTTCCAGCCGCGGGCGACGATCCGATATTCGCCGGGCACGGATTTCGGGGTCTCGGACCAGCCGGCTTCCGGCGCTTCGATATCATAGTCGCGGAGCACGGCCTTCGCCTCCTCCACCGTCGTCGGGTCGGCGGCGATGGGGCCGGAGCCGATATCCTCCGGCCGGTCGCGGAAGACGTCGGAAATGGCGAGCGTCACCAGCCGCGCCGGCGCCGCCGCCAAGGCGAGGCGGCCGCCCTTGATCCGCGAGAGGTGGCGACGGACGCAGTTGATCTCGTGGATGTCGGCGCCGGAGCGGAGCAGGTCGTGCGTCAGCTTCCGCTTCGCATCGAGGCTGAAGCCGTCGCTCGGCAGGCAGGCCAAGGCCGAAGCACCGCCGCTCAGCAGCACCAGCACCAGATCGTCGGCTCCCGCCTGGCCGGCGAGGCGCAGCAGCCGCTCGGCCGCGATCACGCTCGCCCGGTCGGGCACGGGGTGGCCGGCGGCGAGCACCTCGATGCGGTTCAGCGGAGTCGCCGCGCCGTGGCGGGTGACGGCGATTCCGGCGAGCGGGCCGCGCCAGCGTTCCTCGACGGCGCGCGCCATCGGCACCGCGCCCTTGCCGAGGGCGAGGACGATCGTGCGGCCCTTCGGCGGATCCGGTAGATGCTGCGGCACCACGCGCTCCGGGAGGCAGGCTTCGACGCCCGCCCGCCAGATCGTTTCGAGATGCTCCCGCGACATGCGCTTCGCTTGGCGGCTTGCGGCGCGGCGGGCAAGCTCTAGGCTCGCGCGGGTGAGACGGGTGCTCAGGATATCGGGGCTGATCGGCGGAATCCTGCTCGCCATCCCCTTGCTCTACCTGCTGGCGGCCCTGATCCTCTGCGTCATCCCCGCCAATGCGGGCTGGCACGAGGCGAAGCAGGGGACCCGCATCTTCGTCCGCACCAACGGCGTCCACACCTGGATCATGGTGCCGAAGGTGAGCGCGGAGATGGACTGGCGACCGCTGGTGCCCGGCGCCCACCTCAAGGACCCGCGCTGGGGCAACGGCAATTATGTCGCGCTGGGCTACGGCAACCGCGAATTCTACCTGAACACGCCGCGCTGGGCGGACCTCACCTTTCGCAACGCCTTCTGGGCGCTGACGGGGAGCGGCGAGAGCCTGATCCACGCCGACCACGACAATAATCCGCAGCCGAGCGACATCCAGCGGCCGATCATTCTAAGTCATGACGAATATCTGCGGCTGGTCCGCTTCATTCGCGGCAGCTTTCACACCGACGCGCAGGGCCGCACGATCCCGCTGATCGGGCGCGGCTACGGCAATTCCGACGTCTTCTACGAGGCGGTGGGCCCCTACAATGCCTTCTACACCTGCAACAGCTGGACGGGTCAGGCCCTGCGCGCGGCCGGCGTGAGGACGGGCGTCTGGACGCCCCTGTCGGACAGCGTCATGTGGCGGCTGGAGTGAGGGGACTTACCAAGGCCCACGCCGTGGCGTAGGATCGTTGCACAACCAGAATGAAGGGGAGCGCAATGGCCAAGATCCTGGGGAATTTCCACCTCGCCTTGCTGATCGGCGTGGTGCTGCTGCTGGCGGCGATGTTCGGCTTCCACCGCGACCTGCTCGGCGCCGGCATGGGCTATTGGGCGGGCTTCTTCCGCTATCTCCACATCTTCGCCGGCATCCTCTGGATCGGGCTCCTCTACTATTTCAACTTCGTCCAGATCCCCACGATGCCGAAGGTCCCGGCCGAGCTGAAGCCTGGCGTTTCCAAATATATCGCGCCCGCGGCTCTCTTCTGGTTCCGCTGGGCGGCCGTGGCGACGGTCCTGCTCGGCCTGATTCTCGCCGAGGCGTCCCAGCCCGGCTATGTCGGCCAGGCGCTGGGCTTCAGGCCCGGCTTCCGCGTGATCGGCACCGGCATGTGGCTCGGCATCGTCATGGCGGCGAACGTCTGGCTCATCATCTGGCCGAACCAGAAGCGCGTGCTCGGCATCGTCGCCGCGGCGGACGACGTGAAGGCGAAGTCGGCGAGCATTGCGATGATGGCGTCGCGGACCAACCTGATCCTGTCGATACCGATGCTCTATTGCATGGTCGGGCAGGGCCATATCGCGGCGGTGTGACCCTTTTCGATTGATCCGAAGGCGGGGAGGCAACAGAGGTCGATCCGGTCATGGCATCGGATCGGCCTCTCAGCGGACATTGGTCCTTCTCGATCGACCGCGGCGGCACCTTCACCGACGTGGTGGCGCGGGCGCCCGACGGGCGGCTGCTCGCAGCGAAATTGCTCTCGGACAATCCCGAACATTATGAGGATGCGGCGATCGAAGGCATAAGGCGGCTGATGGCCGAGCACGGCGCGGCGCCGCTCGACGCGGTGAAGATGGGCACGACCGTCGCCACCAACGCCTTGCTCGAGCGGAAAGGGGAGAAGCTCGTCCTCGCGATCACCAAGGGTTTCGGCGACGCCTTGCGGATCGGCTACCAGGCGCGGCCGAAAATCTTCGCGCGCAGGATCGAACTTCCCGAGGCTTTGTACGAGGGTGTGATCGAGATCGACGAGCGGGTGACGGCCGAGGGCGAGGTGCTGCGCCCGCTCGACCTCGAAACCGCGCGGCGCGGGCTGCAACAGGCCTACGATCAGGGGTTTCGAGCACTGGCCATCGTGCTCATGCACGGCTGGCGCTGGACCGCGCACGAAGTGGCGCTGGAGACGCTGGCGCGGGAGATCGGCTTCACCCAGGTTTCCGTCAGCCACAAAGTCGGGCCGCTCATCAAGCTGGTGGGGCGGGGGGATACGACCGTGGTGGACGCGTATCTCTCGCCCGTGCTGCGGCGCTATGTGGATCAGGTCGTGTCTGCGCTCGGGGAGAATACGCGGCTGTTCTTCATGCAGTCGAACGGCGGCCTCACCGATGCCGCCGCTTTTCAGGGTAAGGATGCGATCCTGTCCGGGCCGGCGGGCGGGATCGTGGGGATGGTGAAGACGGCCGAGGAGGCCGGTTTCGACCGGGTGATCGGCTTCGACATGGGCGGCACCTCGACCGATGTCTCCCATTATGCCGGCGCCTACGAGCGGACCAGCGAGACAATGGTCGCAGGGGTGCGGGTGCGGGCGCCGATGCTGGAGATCCACACGGTCGCGGCGGGCGGCGGCTCGGTCTGCCATTATGACGGCAGCCGCTTCCGCGTCGGCCCGGACAGCGCCGGCGCCGTCCCCGGGCCCGCCTGCTACCGCCGCGGCGGGCCGCTCACCATCACCGACTGCAATGTGGTGCTCGAAAAGGTCCGGCCTGAGCATTTCCCGGCCGTGTTCGGGCCCGGCGGCGACCAGCCGATCGACGCCGAGGCCTCGCGCGCGCTCTGCGCGGCGATCGGCGAACGGGCCGGCATGAACGCGGAAGAGGTGGCGGAAGGCTTCGTCCGCATCGCCGTCGACAACATGGCCAATGCGATCAAGCAGATCTCGATCGCGCGCGGCCACGACGTCACCCGCTACACGCTGCAATGTTTCGGCGGGGCGGGGGGACAGCACGCCTGTTTGGTGGCGGACGCGCTCGGCATCGAGAGGGTGATGATCCACCCGCTCGCCGGCGTGCTCAGTGCCTATGGGATGGGGCTGGCGGATATGGTTGAGCTGCGGCAGCGCAGCGTCGGCGGTGAGACGCTGGAGACGGTGCTGGAGGAGCTTGCGGCTGAAGCGACGGACGCGTTGCGGTCGCAGGGCGTGGAGGAGGTCGAGATCCGGCGCCGGGCGGCACTGCGTTATGAAGGGAGCGATACGAGCCTGGAGGTGGAGGTTGGTGCGCCGGAGGGGATGCGGGAGGCGTTCGAGGCGCTGCATCGCACGCGGTTTGGTTTCACCTCGCCTGAGACGCCAGTTGTGGTGGAGACCGCCATCGTCGAGGCTGTCGGAAATTCCTCCCCCGGATTTCCGGGGGAGGGGGACCACCCGAAGGGTGGTGGAGGGGCCTTGCACGGCGGAATGGCCCTTCCACCGGCTTTCAGCCGGTCCCCCTCCCCTGCAAAGGCAGGGGAGGATCTAGAGGTGATCGACCGCGCCACGCTCTCGGCAGGCGCCACAATCCCTGGCCCCGCCCTGATCATCGATCCCTCCGCCACCACGGTCGTCGAGCCGGGCTGGCGCGCCGAGGTGGATCGGCTCGGCAATCTCATCCTCACCCGCTCCGCCCCGCGCGAGGTGCGCCGCGCCGCGGGCACCGAGGCCGATCCCGTCATGCTGGAGGTGTTCAACAACCTGTTCATGGCCGTCGCCGAGGAGATGGGCGTCGCGCTCCAGAACACGGCCTCTTCGGTCAACATCAAGGAGCGGCTCGATTTTTCCTGCGCGCTGTTCGATCGTGAGGGCGCGCTGATCGCGAACGCGCCGCACATTCCAGTGCACCTCGGCTCGATGGGCGACTCCATCCGCACGATCATCGATACGCGCGGGCAGAGTCGCGACGGCCGCGGCATGAAGCCGGGCGACGTCTACGTGCTGAACGCGCCTTATCATGGTGGTACGCACCTGCCCGACATCACCGTGATCATGCCGGTCTTCCTCGACGGCGGGGATGCGCCGGCCTGGTATGTCGCCGCGCGCGGCCATCACGCCGATATCGGCGGTATCGCGCCGGGATCGATGCCGCCCGACAGCCGAACGATCCACGACGAAGGCGTCCTGATCGATAACGAGCTGCTCGTCGACCAGGGCCGCTTCCTCGAAGCGGAGATGCGGGCCCTGCTCGGCTCCGGCGAATGGCCGGCGCGGCGGCCGGACCGCAACATTTCGGACCTCAAGGCCCAAATCGCCGCCTGCGCGCGCGGTGCGGCGGAGTTGCGGCGGGTCGCCGGAGATTATGGCCGCGAGGTGATCGACGCTTACATGGCGCACGTCCAGGCGAATGCGGAGGAGGCCGTGCGGCGCCTGATCGGCCGCCTCGGCGACGGCAGCTTCCGCTACGAGATGGACAATGGCGCAATCGTCTGCGTCACCGTCACGGTCGATCCGGAGAGCCGCTCCGCAATTGTGGATTTCACCGGCACGAGCGCTCAGCTGCCGGACAATTTCAACGCGCCTTATTCGATCTGCCGCGCTGCCACGCTCTACATCTTCCGCACGATGGTCGACGATGCGATCCCGATGAACGACGGCTGCCTCAGGCCGATCACGCTCAAGGTGCCCGAGGGCTCGATGCTGAAGCCGCATTTCCCCGCCGCCGTCGTCGCGGGCAATGTCGAGACCAGTCAAGTCGTCACCGACGCTTTGTTCGCTGCCTGTCGGGCGCTGGCGCCGAGCCAGGGGACGATGAACAATTTCACCTTCGGCAATGCTCGTCATCAATATTATGAGACGATCGCGGGCGGCGCCGGGGCCGGGCCGGATTTCGACGGGGCGAGCGCGGTCCAGACGCACATGACCAACAGCCGCCTCACCGATCCAGAGATATTGGAGACGCGCTATCGTGTGTTGCTCGAACGGTTCGCGATCCGCCGCGGCTCGGGTGGGGAGGGGAAGCATCGCGGCGGCGATGGCGTGGAGCGCTGCATCCGCTTTCGCGAGCCGATGCATGCCGGCATCCTCTCCAACCGCCGCCGGGTGGCGCCGCGCGGGATCGAGGGCGGCGGCAATGCGCTCGCCGGGATCAACCGCGTGGTGCGTGCGGACGGCCGCATCGAGACGCTGAGCGCCACCGCCTCGGCCGAAATGGGGCCGGGCGACATGTTCGTCATCGAGACGCCGGGCGGAGGGGGCTTCGGAGCGGGATGAACGACTGGGTCCTGCTTGGCATCCTGATCGTCGTCGCCGGCTTCGCGCTGCGCCTCAATCCGTTGCTCGTCGTCACCGTCTCGGCGCTGGCGACGGGGCTGATCGCGGGCAAGGGGCTGCTCCAGGTCATCGCCGCCTTCGGGAAGGCGTTCAACGACAACCGCTTCGTCACGATCATCTACATCATGCTGCCGGCGATCGGCCTGCTCGAACGCTATGGCCTGCAACAGCGCGCGCGCACCTTGATCGGCCGGATGAAGGGGGCGACGACCGGCCGGCTGCTGATTGCCTACCTGCTGTTCCGCCAGATCACCGCCAGCTTCGGTCTCACCTCCATCGCAGGACCGGCGCAGACGGTGCGGCCGCTGGTCGCGCCGATGGCCGAAGCGGCCGCGGAGAAGCAGGATCCGGAGATCGATCAGGTTGGGCGGGAAAGGGTGATGGCCTACGCCGCGGCGACCGACAATGTCGGCCTGTTCTTCGGCGAGGACATCTTCATCGCCATCGGCTCGATCCTGCTGATGATCGGCTTTCTTCAGCAGAACGGGATCAGGCTGGAGCCGCTGCAACTCTCGAAATTCGCCATTCCGACGGCGGTGCTGGCCTTCCTGATCCACGGCGCGCGATTGTTGCTCCTCGACCGCTCTCTTCGCCGGGAGGGCGGGGGCAAGTGATCACGCTCACCTGGCTCTACGCCCTGACGGGGCTGATGTTCGGGGCCTTTGCCGTGCTCAGCGTCTCCGACCGCACGAACCGCAGGCGCTTCGGCAACGCCGCCTTCTGGGGCTTGCTCGCGATCAGCTTCTTCTTCGGTGATTATCTCCACGATCTCGGCAACGGCATCCTCGTCCTCTGCCTCGTCGTCCTCGCCGGCTTCGGCGCGCTCGGCCGCGGAGATCCACCGACCACCAGCGCGGAGGAGCGCGCCGCGTCGTCGGAACGCCGGGGCAACAAGCTGTTCCTGCCGGCTCTGGTCATCCCGATCACCGCCTTGCTGGGCACGCTCCTGCTCAAGGACAGCGGCTGGATCGATCCGAAGCAGGCGACCCTCATCTCGCTGGGTGCCGGCGTGCTGATCGCGCTGGCCATCTGCTACGTCTGGCTGCGGCCGCCGGTGCTCGCGCCGCTCCAAGAGGGGCGGCGGCTGATGGATTCGGTCGGCTGGGCGGCGGTGCTGCCGCAGATGCTGGCGGCGCTCGGTGCCGTCTTCGCCCTCGCGGGCGTCGGCCAGGTGGTGGGCGGGATGGCGACGCAGATCCTTCCGAGCGGCAGCCTCATCGCTGCCGTCGCGCTCTATGGCATCGGCATGGCAATGTTCACGATGATCATGGGCAATGCCTTCGCCGCTTTCCCGGTCATGACCGGCGCGATCGGGCTGCCGATCCTCATCCACCAGTTCCACGGCAATCCGGCACCCGTCGCGGCCATCGGCATGCTGGCCGGCTTCTGCGGGACTTTGATGACGCCCATGGCCGCCAACTTCAACATCGTCCCCGCAGCCTTGCTCGACCTCAAGGACCGCAATGCCGTGGTGAAGACGCAGGTCGGCACAGCCATCCCGCTGCTGCTGTGCAACCTGGTGCTGATCTACGTGCTGGCGTTTTAGCTCCTCCCCGTTCCGGGGAGGATCGGGTACGGTAGCGAAATGACCCACGTGCTCACCGCCAAGACTGCTGCCCGCTTCGCCTCGATCGCGCTCGGTCACGTCACGCGCGAATATCCGCACAAGCTCGACCATGTGATGGAGGGGCCGGAGGACGTGCTCGGGCCGCGGGCGCTCCATCCGATCTTCTTCGGCAGCTTCGACTGGCATAGCTGCGTCCACGGCTGGTGGCTGATGCTGCGGGTGCGGCGGCTGTTCCCGAACCTGCCGGAGGCGCGGCGGGTGGAGGCGCTGGCGGAGGAGATGCTGGCGCCGGAGAAGGTGGCGGGCGAGCTGGCCTATCTCGACCGCGCCTATACCGGGGGTTTCGAGCGGCCCTACGGCTGGGCGTGGCTGCTCGCCCTGCACCGCGAGGCGCAGCGTCACGAGGACCAGCCTTGGGCGCAGGACCTGGCGCCGCTCGCCGCCGCCTTCGCGGAGCGGTTCCAGATCTACCTTCCCAAGCTCACCTATCCGATCCGCACCGGCACCCATTTCAACACCGCCTTCGCGATGATCCTCGCGCTCGACTGGGCGGAGGCGAACGATGAGGCGCTGGCGCGGCTGATCCGGGAACGGGCGGAGGGCTATTATGGCGGCGACGGCCGCTATCATGGGTGGGAACCCGGCGGTGACGACTTCCTCTCCGGGGGATTGACCGAGGCGCTGCTGATGCGCCGCGTGTTGCCGGACGAGGACTTCCGCGCGTGGTTCGCCGCCTTCCTTCCCGACCTTGCCGCCGGCGAGCCGCGCAGCCTCTTCACCCCGGCCTTCGTCTCCGACCGCTCGGACGGCAAAATCGCCCATCTCGACGGCGTCAATCTGAGCCGCGCCTGGTGCTGGCGCGGCCTCGCCGACGCGCTGGAGCCGGAGCTCGCCGAGCTCGCCCGCCGCACCGCCGACGAACATCTCGACGCCAGCCTGAAGCATGTCGCCGGCGACTATATGGGCGAGCATTGGCTCGCGACCTTCGCTCTTCTGGCACTGGAGGCACGATGATCCGGACCCTGCTCCTCGCCGCCTCGGCGCTCGCCCTCACCGCCGCCGCGCCAGCCCATCATCGCGCCCGTTCTCACCGGCCGGTGGCGACCGATCGCGGCTCGGCGCGCGTCGACGCGCTGCTCGCCAAGATGACGCTGGACGAGAAGCTCGGCCAGGTGACGCAGATGCCGGGCGGCCGCAGCAAGGCGCTGAACAGCCTCATCACCGAGGAGGAGCGCGTCCGCATCCGCGAGGGCCGCGTCGGCTCCTACCTCAACGTCGCCGGCGCCGAGGACAGCCGGGCGCTGCAGCGCATCGCCGTCGAGCAATCGCGGCTCCACATTCCTTTGCTGTTCGGCCTGGACGTCATTCACGGCTACCGCACCATCTTCCCGGTGCCGCTGGCGATGGCGGCGAGCTGGGATCCGTCCGTGCCCGAGCGGGCGGCACGGCTGGCGGCGGAGGAAGCCTCGGCGAGCGGGGTCCACTGGACCTTCTCGCCGATGGTCGACATCGCCCGCGATCCGCGCTGGGGCCGGATCGTCGAGGGGGCGGGGGAGGATCCGTTCCTCGGCTCGGCGATGGCTGCGGCGCAGGTGCGGGGCTATCAGGGCCATTCGCTCGCCGAGCCCGGCACTATCCTTGCCACAGTCAAGCATTTCGCCGGCTATGGCGCGGGGACGGGCGGCCGCGATTACGCCGAAGCAGACATGTCCGAGCGGACGCTCAACGAAATCTATTTGCCGCCTTTCTACGCGGCCGCGAAGGCGGGGGCGGGGTCGCTCATGACGGCGTTCGAGTCTCTCGACGGCGTGCCGATGACCGCCAACCGGGCGCTGGTCCGCGGCACCTTGCGCGGCGCCTGGGGGTGGCCTGGACTGATTGTCAGCGATTGGAAGGCGGTCGCCGAGCTGCGCAACCACGGCATCGCCGGCAGCGACGAGGAGGCGGCGGCGCTCGCCCTCGACGGCGGCGTCGATATGGACATGTCGGCCGGCCTCTACGCGACGGCGCTCAAGGCCGCGGTGCAGCGCGATCCGGCGCTGCGGGCGGAGCTGGACCAGGCGGTGCGGCGCGTGCTGGCCGCGAAGGAGAAGCTCGGCCTGTTCGACCATCCCTATCGCGACGATCCGGACCACCAGCCGGGCGTCTTTCTGTCCGATGCGAGCCGGGCGGTTGCGCGTGAGGCGGCGCGGCGGTCGATTGTGCTGCTCAAGAATGACGGAAACCTGCTGCCGATCGCCGCCTCCGCGCGGCGCATCGCCGTGATCGGCGGGCTCGCG
Organism: Allosphingosinicella sp.; assembly: GCA_036269695.1. GTDB lineage: Bacteria > Pseudomonadota > Alphaproteobacteria > Sphingomonadales > Sphingomonadaceae > Allosphingosinicella. Next base: position 230,364 of record DATBDY010000023.1, read on the forward strand.
GACGATCCCGATTCCGAGCTTGGCTCGTGGCGCGCGCAGGGTCATGTCGAGGATGTCGCGCCGCTGCTTCCGGCGCTGCGCGAGGCGCTGCCGAAGGGGACGCAGATCGATTACCAGCCCGGCGCCGGCCCGCGCAGCGACGACCGCGGCGGGATCGGCAGGGCGGTCGAGGCGGCCCGGCGCGCCGATCTCGTCCTGCTCGTCGTCGGCGAGGATTTCGACATGACCGGGGAGGCGCGCAGCCGCTCGGATCTGGGCTTGCCCGGCGCGCAGCAGGTGCTTGCGGACGCCGTGCTCGATACGGGCAAGCCGGTCGTCGTGCTGCTGATGAACGGGCGGCCGCTCGCCATCGACCGGCTCGCCGAGCGGGCTCCTGCCATCCTCGAAACCTGGTTCCTCGGCGTCGAAGCCGGTCCCGCCATCGCCGACATCCTGACCGGCCGCGTCTCGCCCGGCGGCAAGCTCCCCGCCACCTTCCCGCGCGCGACCGGCGCCGTCCCGTTCTTCTACGATCGCCTGCCGAGCGGCCGCCCGGCCGATCCGGACCCGACCAAGGACACGGTCCGCTATCACGATTTGCCGATCACCCCACTTTTCCCGTTCGGCCACGGTCTCAGCTACGCCCGCTTCGACTATTCCGGCTTCAGCGTCAGCCGCGCCTCGGTTCCGGCCGACGGCGAGGTGAACGTGAGCGTGACGGTGCGCAATGCGAGCGAGGTCGCGGGGGACGAGGTCGTCCAGCTCTACGTCCACGATCCAGTGGCGAGCGTGTCGCGGCCGATCCGGGAATTGCGCGGCTTCCGCCGCATCGCCCTCGCGCCGGGAGAGGCGAAGCGCGTCAGCTTCACCCTCAGCCCCGCGCAGATGGCGATCTGGGATGCGAGCCGCTGGAAGATCGAGCCGGGCGAGATCGATCTGATGGTCGGCTCGTCCTCCGCCGACATCCGCGCCCGCGGCAGCTTCCGGATCGCCAATGCCGGCTTCGGCACCGAACCCGCGGCGGCGATCCCGACGCCGAGCCAGGAAACGCCCGCTCCTTGAGCTTTTCGTTAACCGTGCGCGGCGTAAACCGGGCATCATGTATCCGTTCCGTTATTCGAGCATCTTCAAGTCGCGGTGGATGGCGTTGCTGTGGGCGGCGGGCATCCTGTGGACGGCCTACGATTTCGCCGATTCCACCTCTCCCCCCAACGCAGCCGGGAACAACCAGCAGGCCTCTTCCGACGACGCGGCGATCAACCAGGCCGACATCGCCAGCCTCCAGTCGACGCTCAACGGCGCCTTCTGAGTCTTTTTCGGCACGCGTAGAACGGAGCCGAAACGGTCCGCCGGGCGTTCGGCCCCGGCTTTATGACCGTTCATCAGTCCCTTGCCTTCGCCATCATCGGCGCCGCGATCATCCTCTTCGCATGGGGCCGCTTCCGCTATGATTTGATCTCGCTCGGCGCCTTGCTGGCGGGCGTGGTCGTCGGCGTGGTCAAGCCGAAGGACGCCTTCACGGGTTTTTCGAGCGACGTCGTCATCATCATCGCCTCGGCTTTGGTGGTGAGCGCCGCCTTCCAGCGCTCCGGGATCGTGGAGGCGCTGGTCCGCCCCTTCCTGGTGCGGCTGAGGACCGCTCGCAGCCAGGTTCCTGCCCTCGCCGGCGCCACGGCTCTGCTGTCGATGGTGACCAAGAATGTGGGCGCGCTCGCGATCCTGATGCCGATCGCCATCCGCATAGGCGAGCGCAGCCGCACCTCGCCCTCGTGCCTGCTGATGCCGATGTCGTTCATGGCCCTGATCGGCGGCCTCGTGACGTTGGTCGGCACCTCGACCAACATCATCGCCAGCCAAGTGCGCGAGGAGACCACCGGCCATCCGTTCGACATGTTCGATTTCACGCCGGTCGGCCTTGGCCTCACAATCGTGGGGCTGCTGTTCGTGACCTTCGGCTATCGCCTTCTCCCCGCCAACCGCCAGGGCAGTTCCGGTCTGCACGAGGTGATGACCGGTGCGCTCTTCTCGATCGACGTCGGCGTGCCGGAGCGCTGGCCGGCCGAGCTCGAGCGGGTCGCCGATCTCGCGCTCGACGAGGATGACGTGCGGATCGGCGCCCTGATCCGGGCGGACGGGACGCGCGTCGTCGCCCTGCCCGACGTCCGGCTGCTCCCCGGCGACACTTTGGTGCTGGAGGGCGAGCAGCAGGCGCTGGATCGCATTTTCGCGCGCCTGCCGTTCGAGGAGATGCGCGCGGAGCGGAAGGTCGAGCGCGACCAGCCCAGCGAGGAGATCCGCACGATCGAGGCGGTGGTCCAGCCGGGCTCGCCTTTGGTGGGCACCTCGGCCAGCCGGATGCGGCTGCAGCGCGAGCACAATGTGAAATTGCTCGCCGTCGCCCGCCGGGACGAGCGGATCACGGACCGGCTTCGCGAACTGGTCCTGCGCGACGGCGACGTGCTCGTCGTACGCGGCGGCGAGACGGCCCTGCCGCAGGTGCTGAAGGATTTGGGGCTGCTGCCGCTCGCCGAGCGCGCGGTCCGGCTCGGCCGCGTCCGCCGCCGCTATCTGCCGGCCATCATCCTCGCGGCGGCGATGATCCTCGTCGCGGTGAAGGTGGCGCCGGTGGCGATCGCCTTCTTCGGCGCCGCCGTTCTCGTCGTCGCCACCGGCGGCATCTCGATACGCGAAGCCTATGGCGCGCTGGAGCCCGAGGTGCTGATCCTGATCGGCGCTTTGACCCCGCTCAGCGAGGCGGTGCAGCAGACCGGCGGCACCGACCTGATCGCAGCCGGCCTCGCCAGCCTGCTCCACGGCGCGCCCGGTATCGTCGCACTCGGCGCGGTGATGGTCGCGTCGATGATCTGCTCGCCCTTCCTGCACAATGCACCGACCGTGCTCGTCCTCGCCCCGATCGGCGCCGCCTTCGCCCACCGCCTCGGCCTCAATCCCGACCCGTTCCTGATGGCGGTGGCGACCGGCGCCGGCTGCGACTTCCTCACGCCGATCGGCCACCAGTGCAACACCCTGGTGATGCGCCCCGGCGGCTACCGCTTCGGCGACTATTGGCGGCTCGGCCTGCCGCTCTCCCTGCTCGTCATCGCCTGCGGCATCCCCCTCATCGCCCATTTCTGGCCGCTGACGGCGCATTGAGAGCTAGGGAATAGCGGCAGCGCGCGAGCCTCTCTGGCTTTCGTATTCGGGTGGGGATAGGCTCGGCGAACGCTGCATCGGCCGATCGGAGGGCAGGCGATCAAAGCGGGGGGACAGAGCGGGACTGAAACGGAGGCGCCGGCTTTCGCGCAACGGGCGCGTGCGGCCCTCGGCCGGGGCGATCTGCTTGCCGCCTTCGATCTCGCCGCGTCGGGTCTCGCCGCCGGGGAGCCGCCCGCTGAGGATCTCGAATATCTGAAGCTGATGGCGATGGCGCGGATGGGCAATACCGCGGAAGCGCTTCGGCTTTATGCGCTCTCCGGCCTCGCCGACTCGGCGAACACCGATCATCTGGCGCTCCGGGCGAGGCTGCTCAAAGACCATGCGCGCACGCTCGATGGAGCGGCGCGCGGCACGGCCTTCCGGCAGGCCAGCGACGAATATGCGCATATCTATCGCAGGACCGGCGCCTCCTATGCCGGGATCAACGCCGCCAGCCTCGCCTTCGCCGCTGGCGACGAGGACGAGGCGCGGCGCCTTGCGGAGGAGGTTCTGAAGGCCGGCGACGTCGACGCTCCCGCTTGCTATTTCGATGCGGCGACGCAGGGCGAGGCCCTCCTGCTGCTCGGCAGGGGCGGGGATTCGGCGGCGGCGTTCGAAGCGGCCTTGCGCTTCGCCGATGCGGACCCGGGCTCGCGCTCCTCGACCGTCCGGCAGCTGGCGATGCTCGCAGGCACCGGGCGGCTTGCGGGGACGGGGAGGCCGATCGAACTCCTCAGCGCGCCACCCGTGGTCCATTATTGCGGCCACATCTTCGGCGCGGACGCGGCGCTCGAATCGCGGCTCGCGCGCGATTTTGCGAAATTGCTGGACCGCCATGGCGCCTCGATCGCCTTCGGCAGCCTCGCCGCCGGAAGCGACATCGTCTTTGCCGAGACGCTGCTCGAGCGGGGCGGGGAGCTGCACGTGGTGTTCCCGTTCGCGGCCGACGATTTCGTCGCGCAGTCGGTCGCGCCCGGCGGCGCCTCGTGGGTGAAGCGGTTCGAGGCCTGCCTTGTCGGGGCCGCATCCGTGACCTTCGCCTCCGAAGCCTGTTTCGTCGAGGACGACGAGCAATTCGCCTACGGATCGATGCTCGCCATGGGGATGGCGCGCCTTCGCGCTCGCCACCTGGAGACGGAAGCAATCCAGATCGCCGCTTGGGACGGCAAGCCGCCCGGCGGCGCGGCGGGAACCGCGGCGGACATCGCGCGATGGCAGCGGATCGGCGGCCGGAGCGAGATCGTCCCCCTGGTCCGCCCCGCCGCTGCGCCTGCCGCGGCGATCGCGGCGGCCCCCAATCACCGCTTTGCGCGGACGACGCGCGGCATCGTGTTCACCGATTATGCCGGATTCTCGCGCCTGGACGAAGCCGCCTTGCCGCTCTTCTGGGAGAAGATCCTCGGCGCGGCGGCGGGAGTGCTCGACCGCCACGGCGGCGCGGTGCGCAGCCGCAACACCTGGGGGGACGCCGTCTTCGCGATCGTCGCCAGCGCGTGCGACGCGGCGCGCATCGCGGTCGATCTCCAGGAGGCGCTCGTCGGCGTCACCAGCGCCGATCCGGGCCTGCTGGCAAACGGGGGTATGCGGGTCGCGGTCCATTACGGCCCGGTGTTCGAAGGTGCCGACCCGGTGACGCGCAGCGGCAGCGCCTTCGGCACGGAGGTCACGCGCGCCGCGCGCATCGAGCCGGTGACCCCGAAAGGAGCGGTCTACGGGACCCTGCCGTTCGCGGCGATGCTCGCCAACGAGGCGCCCGAGGAATTCGACCTGCTCTATGTGGGGCGGGTCAAGCTCGCCAAGGGCTATGGCGAGCTGCCCATGTACAAGCTGACGCGACGGGCCATGGCGGCCGCGGCCGCGCCGGTCGCCCCGATGGGAGTGGAAGCCCATGGTTGACGTGTTCATTTCCTATTCGCGGACGGACCAGGCGGCGGTCGCGCGGCTGGCGGAGGCGGTGTCGCGCGTCGGCCTGTCCGTCTGGTGGGATGCCGAGCTGCCGCCGCACCGCGCCTATGGCGACGTCATCACCGAGCAGATCACCTCCGCCAAGGCGGCGATCGTCGTCTGGTCCAAAGAGGCCGCGGCGTCGGAATGGGTGCGCGCCGAGGCCGACGTCGCGCGCGGGCAGAAGAAGCTGATTCAGGTCTCGCTCGACGACGTGATGCCGCCCATGCCGTTCAACCAGATCCAGTTCGCATCTTTGCGCGGCTGGAATGGCGAAACCGACCATCCCGGCTGGCGCAAGATCATGCTCAGCCTCGACGATCTATGCGGCGGCGAGCGGCTTCCGGAGCCGCGGCCGCTCCCCGGCTCGCGGCCGGCACCGGCGCAGGCGACGAAAAGCAGCCAGGCGGGGCTGGGGATCGCGCTCGGCGCGGTGGCCGTGGTCGCGGCGCTCGCCCTCGGGCTTTGGCTGGGACGCGCGAATCTCGGGCACCACTACCGGCCGATTCATGCACTCGCTCCGGCGCCGATCCAGGCCGCCACGGCGGAACCGCCGCAAGCCGGGACCGCGGCGCCGGCCCAAGTCGCGACCACGGCGCCGCCCGAACAGCCGAAAGCCCGGCCTTCGGCACCGGCCCCCGCTCCGGCCGCTCCGGCGGCGGCTCCGCCAATAACCTCGGCCCGACCCGCGCCGTTGCCATCGTCATTCGGACGCTGGGTCATTCCCGACTCGGGCACGCGGAGGCTCACAGCCGCCGATCTGGCCGGACTCACGCCGCAACAGCTCAAGATCGCGCGGAACGAAATCTTTGCGCGCCACGGCCGCATCTTTCTCGGTCCTGCCCTCCAGGCCTATTTTTCAGCCCAGCCCTGGTATTCGCCGCGATCCGTCCAGGTGGCGCTCAGCCCGCTCGAAGCGGCGAACGTCGCCCTGATCCGCGACACCGAGGCGCGTTCCGGAAGCGTGCCGGGCAACGACGAGCGGCCCTGAACCAGCGTTTTTCGCGGTGGCGATCATTCGTCCCGCGCGATTTACAGGCGGGGCGCGGCTGCCTAGCCCGCTTCCATGAGCAGCCAAACCGACCTCGTCGTCGTCGGCTACGGCGCCGCCGGCGTTGCCGCCGCCGTCACCGCCGCGCGCAAGGGCGCCCGCGTCGTCCTGATCGAGAAGCAGCCGCGCGACGCGCATTATTCCAGCACGCGCATGTCCGGCGGCCTCATCATGGGCGCCCACGATGCGGACGGGGCGACCGCCTATCTCGACGCCTGCTCGGGCAACATGATCCCGATCGAGGTGAGCCGCGCCTGGGCGGAACGGGCGGTGGGCGTGCAGGACTGGATGCGCTCGATCGGCATCGAATCCGTGCGCATGGCGGGCGCCTGGTATCCGAAGCTGCCCCGCTTCGAGGCCGTCGACGTGTTCGCACCGCTGGCCCGGGGCGTCGATCCGGCCACGGTCGAGATCGCGCCGCAGCGGCCGGGGGAGCTGGTCTTCACCGGGCCGGTCCCGTTCGGCAACGGCCAGACCCTGCACGATCTGCTGGTCGAGGCCGTGCAGGCCGAGCCGAACATCGAAATCCGCTTCGGCTGCGCGGCGGAGCGGTTGGTCCAGGAGGAGGGGCGCGTCACCGGCCTGCTCTGCTCCGATGGCGGCGGGAGCGAGACGCTGCGTTCGCGCTACGGCGTGGTCCTCGCTTGCGGCGGCTTCGAGCAGGATCAGGAGATGATCCTCAATCATCTCAAGGCCTATCCGATCTATTTCTATGGCGCTCCGTCGAACACCGGCGACGGCATCCGCATGGCCCAGGCCGCCGGCGCCGACCTCTGGCATATGAACCAGATGATCGGCCGCGCCGTCGGCCATTTCGCGCATCCGGACGGCCGCGAGATCAGCTTCAACATCTCGCTCAACCCGCCCGGCTACGCGATCGTCGACAAATACGGCCGCCGCTTCGCCAACGAATATCTCCAGGCGGTGTCGAAGCCGAATTTCTATTACGAGCTGCTCCACTACGATGCGGACCTGCTCGAGCATCCCCGCATCCCCGCCTACTGGATCTTCGACCGGCGCCGCATCGAAGCGCGGCCGCTCTCCGGCGGCTCCTACGGCCATTATGCCTGGAGCAAGGACAATCGCGCCGAGATCGACATGGGCTGGATCCAGGAAGGGGAGAGCGTCGCGGAAGCGGCGCGGGCGGCGGGCTGCCTCGATCCCGAGGCGGCGGCGCGGACCGTGGCGGCTTATAACGAGGCCTGCGCCTCCGGCACGGATGCGTTCGGCCGGCCGACGAATTCGCTCGTGCCGATCGACCAGCCGCCTTTCTATTGCGTCCCCGTCTATCCCGGCGGCGCGACGACCAACGGCGGGCCACGACGCGACGCCAAGGCGCGGATCCTGACGCCATTCCGCGAGCCGATCCCGGGCCTGTTCGGCGCCGGCGAACTCGGGGGCGCGATTGGCCTTCTCTACCCCTCGCCGGGCTCGAACCTCGGCGAGGCGTTCGCGTTCGGCGCCATCGCGGCGGAGACGGCGCTGGAAGGCTGAGCGGCCGGCCGGTCAGGCGGCGCGTCGGGCGACGCAGGCCGGCAGGCCGTTCACCGTGATGCGGTGGAGCAGCCGGCGCTCTCCGTCTTCGTTGCTGAGCGGCGTCGGCGCCGCCTTGTGCAGCACGGCGAAATTGTCCCAGATGAGAATCTCGCCCGGCAAAGTCTTGTGGCTCTGCCGGAATTGCGGCTGCAGGACGTGCCGCTTCACGTCGAGGATCAGGGCGACCGCTTCGTCCTCGTCCATCCCTTCGATGCCGTAGGCGGTGGTCGTCGAGCAATAGAGGGCGGGGCGGCCGGTCACCGGATGGCGCAGCACCAGCGGATGCGTGACCGGACGGAGGCCGGCCCGCTCCTCCTGGGTGGTCTGGCTGTCGAGGCTCAGCGCCTTCTCCTGCTCCTCGGCGAGGGCGAGGCGATGGCCGCCATTCTTGACGTGGCGAACGACGAGGCCGTCCAGCCGCCTCCGCGTCGCCTCGTCGAACGCGTCGTAGGCGAGGGCGGTGCCGGCGAACCAGGTTTCGCCCCCCTCCTCGGGGGTTTCCCGCCCGTAGAGCATCGTCGTGCTGTGCGGCTGGTCGAGATAGGTGCCGTCCGCATGCCAGTTCTCGGCCGGCGGCAGCGCGCGGCCGGGCACCGCCTCGTTGGTGATGAGCAGGATTTCGGGTGTACCCGGAAGCGTCCAGCGCTGCTGGAAATAGGGGACGAGCTCGCCCCAGCGCCGGCCGAAGGCGACATAGTCCTCCGGCGTGAGGTGCTGGTTGCGAATGACGATAATGTGATTGGCATAGAGCGCCGCCACCAGCGCCGCGAACGCATCGTCGCTCGCCCGGGCGACGTCGATTCCGTCGACATAGACACCGAATGGTCCCGGGAGGCTTTCGGTGCGGAGATGAGCTGACGTCGACATATCGGCCTCCTACGCTGCGGGGGCCTCGATAGCTCATCCCCCGATCTCGCGGTAAGTGTCGGCACTTGATTTCGCGTGGGCGAAATGGGCTTGCCGCAGCCGCATTGGCGGCCGCTCGCACCTGGGCCGCTGCTATGGCCGCGGCATGACCGGCGGACTCCACGAATTCGACCTGGTGATCCGGGACGGCACGATTGCGGACGGTACTGGCGGCCCACTCCGGCGGGGCGACGTCGGAATTTCCGGCGGCCGCATCGCCGCCGTGGGTGAGGTCGCCGGGGCGGGTGCCGAAGAGCTCGACGCCGCGGACAAGCTCGTCACCCCCGGATTCGTCGACATCCACACCCATTTCGACGGCCAGGCGATCTGGGATTCGCGGCTTTCCCCGACCAGCTGGCACGGCGCGACGACGCTCGTCATGGGCAATTGCGGAGTCGGCTTCGCCCCGGTGCGGAGCGGGGACCGCGACAAGCTGGTGGCTTTGATGGAGGGGGTGGAGGACATCCCCAATCCCTGCCTCGCCGAGGGGCTGGATTGGGCCTGGGAGAGCTTCGCCGATTATCTGCGTGCGGTGGAGCGGCGGCCGCACGACGCCGACCTCGCCGCTTTGCTTCCGCACGCGGCCCTGCGCCTCTACGTCATGGGCGATCGGGCGCTTCGCCTCGAAGCGGCGACCGGGGAGGACATGGCGGGGATGCGCGCGCTTGCCGCCGAGGCGATGCGCGCCGGCGCCCTCGGCTTCTCGACCTCGCGCACCACCGGCCACAGGACGCTCGCCGGCGATCCGGTGCCGACCTTGCGCGCGGCGGAGCAGGAGCTGACGGCGATCGCGCTCGGCATGGCCGATGCGGGCCACGGCGTCATCGAGGCGATTTCCGACTGGGACATGCCCGACGCCGAGAGCGAGTTCGCGATGTTCCGCCGCATCGTCGAAGCCTCTGGCCGGCCCGCTTTGATCTCGGTGACGCAGCGTTACCATCAGCCCGACGTCTGGCGGCAGGTGATGCGGCTCGCGCGCGAGGCCGCGGCGGACGGCGTGCCGATGCGGGTCGTCGTCGCGCCGCGCCCGATCGGCGTGCTGTTCGGGCTCGAAGGCACCCAGAACCCGTTCTCGGGGACGCGCACCTATCGCGAATTCGCCCATCTTCCGCTGGCGGAGCGGGTGGCGCGGATGCGCGATCCCGAGATCCGGCGCCGGATGCTCGCCGACGACCCGCTCGAGCTCAGCACCTTCGCGCTGCTCGGCCGCCTCTCGAACGAGCGCGTCTTCCGCCTCGGCGATCCGCCGGATTATGCGCCGCCGCGGAACCAATCCGTCGCCGCCATCGCGGCGCGCGAGGGGAGGTCTGCCGCGGACGTTGCCTACGATCTGCTGCTCGAGGACGAGGGCAGCGCCCTCCTCTTCGCGCCAGTGGTCAATTATCTCGATTACGACCTCAGCGCCTGCCGCGAAATGATCGCCGATCCCAACGCCCTGTTCGGACTCGGCGACGGCGGCGCCCATGTCGGCTTCATCACCGACGCGAGCTTTCCCACCTATCTCCTCTCGCATTGGGCACGGGATGCGGAAGACGGGCTGGAGCTGCCTGAGGTGGTCCGCCGGCTGACAAGCGCCAATGCGCTCGCGGTCGGCCTGGAGGATCGCGGCCTTATCGCGCCGGGCATGAAAGCCGATCTCAACGTCATCGACCTGCCTGCGCTGCGCCTCGGCAAGCCCTATCTGGTGCACGACCTCCCCGCCGGAGGCACGCGGCTGATGCAAAAGGCCGAAGGGCTGGAGGCGACGATTGTCTCCGGCCGCATCACCTATCGCAACGGTGAACCGACCGCGGCGCTCCCCGGCCGCCTCGTACGGGGCCCGCAGCGCGTCGCAGCCTGAAGAAGGAGGATCAAATGGAAGTCCATCCCATTACCGGCCATTTCGGCGCCGAGATCCACGACATCGACCTGTCGCAGCCGCTCGGGCCCGACCTGATCGCGGCGATCGACCGGGCCTTCAGCGACTACAAGGTGCTCGTCTTCCGGGATCAGGGGCACGTCAGCCCGCAATCCCTGCTCGATCTGGGCGAGCATTTCGGCACGCCGGACAGGGACCATCACCCGACCCACGCCCCGGTCGACGGCATCGACGCGGTCAAGCGGCTGGTGACCGACGGCCGCGGCTTCGGCGGCATGGTCACCGATTCCTGGCATACGGACGCATCGCCGCGCCGGCACACCGATCTCACCAGCTTCCTCCAGGCGGTGGACGTGCCGCCTTATGGGCGCGACACGATGTTCGCAGACATGGAAGCGGCCTACGACAATCTCTCGCCGCCGCTGAAGACGCTTCTGGAAGGGCTGGTGGCGGTCCACTCCTGGGGCAAGGCGCGCCCGCACGAGCCGCCGGTCGAGCATGAGGTGGTGTTCGAGGACCCGAGGACCGGCCGCAAATCGATCTTCGTCAACAAGGTCTACACCCGCTCGATCAAGGGGCTGCGGCAGGACGAGAGCGACGCCATCCTCTCCTTCCTGTTCGAGCAGGCCCACATTCCGGAGCATCAGCTACGGGCGACCTGGAAACCGGGCACCATTGTCGCCTGGGACAATCAAAGGACCCAGCATTATATCGTCCAGGACATGCCCTATCGCCGCGTCATGCACCGCGTGATGGTCTATCGCCGGCTTTCGAAGGAAGAAGCGGCGGCGGCGTGACGGACGCGTCGGAAGGGGGAAGCGCATGAGCGGAACGATCATCGTCACAGGGGCGGCGGGTGCGCTCGGCCGCGGCGTCGCCGAACGTCTGGCGGCCGAGGGCTGGGACATCGTCGCCGTGGACCACATCCACGCCCTGCCGGCCTGCGCGAAGCAGCATCTGGGCGGCGTGGACCTGACCGACGAGGCGGCGACGGAGCGGGCGTTTGCCACGCTCGACGCGCCGGACGGAATTCAGGGGCTCGTCAACATCGCCGGCGGCTTTGCCTGGGAGAAGATCGTCGAAGGCAGCAAGGCGACCTGGGACCGCCTCTACGCGCTCAATCTCGCGACGGCGCTGAATGCGAGCAAGGCCGCCATTCCCCTGCTCCGGCGCGGCGGTGCCATCGTCAATATCGGCGCGGCCGCCGCGGCGAAGGCGGAGATGGGGATGGGTGCCTATGCCGCCAGCAAGTCGGCCGTCGCGCGGCTGACCGAAGCGCTCGCCGCCGAGCTCAAGGGGGAGGGGATCAGGGTCAACGCCATCCTCCCCAGCATCATCGACACGCCCGCCAACCGGAAGGACATGCCCGAGGCGGATTTCGCCAAATGGGTGACGGTACCGGAGCTGGCGGAGGCGATCGCCTTCCTGCTTTCGGATCGGGCGAGCGGCATCACCGGCGCCGCCATCCCGGTGACCGGCCGGGTCTAGGGTCCGTACTCAGTTCCCGCAACGAGCGTGATCGCCCGGAGAGGTGCGCCGGGCAGGAGCGCGGCGCAGGCCGTAGCGGTGACTACGGACAAGCCGGGCGACGCACCCGGCGCGCCTCTCCGGGCGACCGCGAAGCGGCGGGCGCATTTTGGCCGGTGGCGGCATCGCTCGTCGGGCGCGATGTGTCTACATCGCGCCTCTCCTCGCTCCTATCCACCGGCCAAAATGCGCTCCGTCACGCCGCTGCGGGAATTGAGTACGGACCCTAGGCCGGCTCTACGCCGGGAAGGCCAGCGGGTTCGGCGGCCGCCACGCCTTCGCGGCGCAATGCGCGGCCGGCGAGGATCAGGAACAGCCCGCCGATGGCGAACAGGGTGGCCGAGGCGACCATCGCGACGCGCAGCGGGTTAGTGACTCCCAATGCCCGGGCGGCATCGCTGACGATGCCGGCGAATTGCGGCGCGACGCCGTAGCCGAACAGGTTCATCGACAGGAACATGGTCGCGCTCGCGCCCGCGCGCAGGTGCGACGGCGTTTCGGTCACGAAGCTGCTGAAGGTGACCCCATAATAGAAGACCGCGCCCGCGGCATAGAGGCCGAGCAATGCGATCGTGACCCGCCAGTCGGACACCAGGAAGGCGGCGGCCGCGACCATGGACACGCAGATGTTGACGATGCCGAAAAAGCCGAGCTCGCGCCCGGGCTTGTGCTTGCGGATGAAGTCCGTGGCGATTCCGCCGAGCGGCATGCCGATCATGCCGCCGATGCCGTAGGTCAAGGCGAGCAGGGGTCCCGCCTGGCCGACGGTGAGGCCGTGCACGCGGATCAGGAACGGCGCCATGAAGATGCTGCACGCCGCCTGGCCGCCGATGCTGAACGCGCCGGCGAGGAGGAGAAGCCACAGCACCTTGCGGTCGCGCAGCAGCCTCAGGACCTCGCCGATCGAGGAGGCCGAGGCGGTGCGCGTCGCGCGCTCGGGCAAGGATGCGTCTTCCCGTTTCGGTTCGCGCAAGGTGGCCGCGCCGAGCAGCGCCAGCAGGATTCCGGGAATGCCGACGACGAAGAAGGCCGCGCGCCAGTTGAAATGCCCGGCGATGAAACCGCCGAGGGCGAAGCCGATCGTCGTGCCGAGCGGCGAGGAGAGATAAAGCAGCCCCATCACCGTGCCGCGCCGCTCCTTCGTGAAGATGTCGCCGGTGAGCGAGGTGAAGGTCGGCGCGGCGCCGGCCTCGGCGGTGCCGAGCCCCATGCGGGCGACGATCAGCATTCCATAGGATCGCGCCAGCCCGGTCAGCGCGGTGAGGCTACTCCACACGATCATCAGCACCGTGATCAGCCGCACCCGGTTCACGCGGTCGGCGAGCACGCCGAGCGGGATGACGACCAGCGACAGGGGAACGGCGAAGGCGAGGCCGGTGAGCGTGCCCAGCTGTGTGTCGGACAGATGATAGTCGCGCTTGATCGGCTCGGCGAGGATCTGAAGGACGCTGCGATCGATGTTCGCGAGCGTGAACATCAGGATGATGAGGACGAGCGCATAGCCGCGATAGACAGGGCGAACATCACGGTAATCGGTCGCCATTCCTCATCCTCTCATGTCGTTTTCCGGCGGGATTATCCGATGGCGCGGGCCGGCGATATCGCTCCTCCCGCTTCGCGCCCCGCTGTTCGCCTACGCGATTTCGCCGCGCTCGGCTTCCGCTCTCTCCGGCGGCGCGCGTAGTGAAGCCATGGCTGAGGCGCAGGAGGAGCAGGGACGATGCTGATGGAAGGCAAGGCGGTGCTGGTCACCGGCACGGCGAGCGGGATCGGCCGGGAAACGGCGCTGACCTGCGCCCGCGAAGGCGCGACCCGCATTGCCTGCCTCGACATCCACGACGCCAATAACGAAGCCACCGCCCACGAGTTGGAGGCGCTCGGCGCGCGCGCGATCGCCCTCCATTGCGATGTCGGCGACGTCGACCAGATCCGCGCCGCTTATAAAGTGACGTTCGAAGAGTTCGCGCGGCTCGACGCCGCCGCCCATATCGGCGGCTATTCCTGGCGCGGCGAAACGCTCGATGTCACCGTCGAGCAGTGGGAGCAGGTGATCAACGTCAACCTCCGCGGGACCTTCTTCTGCTGCCAGGAGGCGCTGCGGATCATGTATCCGCAGGGCAGCGGCGCGATCGTCAACACCTCGGCCGACGCGGCATTCAATCCGATCTACGGCTTTGCGCTGCAGGCGGCGGGCAAGGGCGGCATCGTCAACATGACGAAGACGCTCGCGCTCGAGGCGGCGCCGCGCGGCGTCCGAGTGAACGTGGTCTCGCCGGGAATCGTGCGGACCCAGAAAGCGGGCGCCGGCCGGCCGCCACAGCCTGAGCTTCGCCGCGACAATCCGCCGCCCGCCGATGCCGTGAACCGGCTCGGCGAACTGACCGCGATCGGCCGCTACATGCGCATGGAGGAAGTGGCCGACACCTTCGTGTTCCTCTGCTCCGACCGCGCGTCCGGAATCAACGGCGACCTCGTCTTCGTCAACGGAGGGGGCTATCCCACTCTGGATTACTGAGCGGGCGGGACCGCGAATGCGCAATCTGTCGACATCAATCCTCCGCCAGGACGTTTCGGCAACGTTCGATTACGCGATATTCCGAAAAGTGGCGACACTTGGGCTATCCGGCGGCGGGGCGTCCGTTTAATCGCACCGGATCGGGCAGGCGAATACGCCGTCCATCACGCGGTGCCGGGATGCGCCGACCAGAGAGGGTTTGACATGAAATCTCACGTGCGGATCGGCCGGCTCAGCATGAGCGCATCCTTGATCGCCTTGTCGTGGCTGGGCCTCGCCTCCGCCGCGCAGGCGCAGACCGCGTCGCCGACGCCCGATGCGGCCGCGACCGCCGGCGCGGCGAGCGCGCCTGCCGCGGCTCCGGCCGCCGCTCCCGCCGACGCCCAGCCCGGCACGCAAACGCCCCCGGCCGCGGGGACGCAGACCGCGTCCGCGGACGAGGACCAGGGCGGGATCGTCATCCAGGCGCGGCGCCGCGCCGAATCGGCCATCGACGCACCGCTTGCGGTGACCGCCATCGGCGAACGGCAGATGCGGGAGCAGAACATCGTCACCGTCTCCGACCTGAACCGCGTCGCTCCCAACGTCGTGCTTCGCCAGACCAACAGCGGCGGCGGCACCATCGACGTCATCATCCGCGGCCAGAGCATCCCGCTCAGCAACATCGCCATCGATCCGTCGGTCGGCTTCTATATCGACGACGTCATCGTCCAGCAGGGCAAGGGCATCGCCGCCGGCCTGTTCGACATCAGCTCGATCGAGGTCGCCCGCGGCGTCCAGGGCACCTTGCGCGGCCGCAACAATACCGGCGGCGCGATCAGCATCTACACGAACAAGCCCGAGCTCGGCGTCACCGATGCGGAAGTGTCCGGCACCTATGGCTCTCACAACTATGTTCAGGGCCAGGCGTGGATCAATCTGCCGCTCGAGGACACGCTCTCCTTCCGCGGCGGCTTCCAGCGCATCACCCAGGACGGCTGGGGCCGCAGCATCGTCACCGGCCAGCAATTCGGCGGCCGCAACCAGTGGATCGGGCGCGCCTCCCTGCTGTTCAAGCCGAGCTCGAACTTCACCGCGTGGGCGACCTACGAGCATATCGACATCAACCAGAATCCGCTCGGCCGCCGGGCCATTCCGGGCAGCGCCGTCTATCAAGCGCTGATCACCGGCACCCGCAGCTCGAACAACGCGTCGGGTCTGCACCTGACGCCTGACCAGATCATCCCGACCAATTTCTGGGACAACAGCAACGGCTACGTGCTCGGCAACGATCGGGCGAAGATCGATTTCTGGCGCGGCCAGATCACCTATTCCGGGTCCCGCGCGTTCAACGCCAAGGTCATTTCCGGCTATCGCAACATGTTCGCGCTCGGCGGCATCGACCTCGACGGCACGCCGGCGCTCAACAACGAGAGCGAGAATGGCGGCACGTCGCACCAGTTCACGATCGAGCCGCAAATCTACGGCGATCTCGGCAAGAGCCTCAGCTACATCCTCGGCTATTATTATTTCAACGACAGCGGCGCGCTCGTCGCCGACACCTTCCCCTATATCGTCAATGCCGCGGCGCCGAACGTGCCGTTCCGCAACCACATTGTCATCCGAGAGGGCGGCAAGAACACCTCCAACGCCGTCTACGGCCATCTGGAGCTGAAGCCCGTCAGCGGCCTCGAACTGGCCGCCGGGCTTCGCTACACCTGGGACGATCGCCAGATCACGCCGAACCGGGTCAATCTCAACAGCGAGCCCTCGAACAACGTCTTCGCGCTCTACCAGGCCGGCACGATCCAGGCGGTCGGCTGCGGTTTCACCACCGCGGTGAACGGCGTCCAGCGCCCCGCCGGCGGCTTCGTGCTGGTCAACGGCGCCGCGATCGCGTCGGGCCCATGCCCGATGGTGACGATAAAGCGCAGCTTCGACTATCTCTCCTACGAATTCTCGGCACGCTACGAATTCACGCGCGGCGTCGCCGTCTATGCGAGGACCGGACAAGGCGAGAAATCGGGCGGCATCAACATCCCGGTGGCGTCCATCGACACCCCCGTCATCTTCGATCCCGAACGGGTGCGGGACTATGAGGTCGGCCTGAAGGCGGATAGCCTGCTAAACCACACGCTCGCGCTGAATCTGGCCCTCTATTACAGCGACTATCGCAATTTGCAGCGCAATATCGGCACGTTGCTGGAGGGCACCTCCACCGTCGCGACTGTCACCGTCAATGCCGGCCGCGCCCGCGTCCAGGGCATCGAAGCCGATTTCAACTGGCACCCGGTCGACGGCCTGTCGATCAGCGGCTTCGCCGGCTATACCGACGCCAAGTACAAGCAGTTCACCACGCTTGGCGCCAACGGCCTGCCGGTCGATCTCAGCAGCCAGCCTTTCTACGCGACGCCGAAGTTCACCAGCCGGCTGGGCTTCGTCTACGCGCTGCCGATGGCGGGCGGCACGTTCCGCTTCGGCGGCGGCTGGAACCACCAGAGCAACACGTCCTTCCAGGCGATCTTCTTCCCGGGCGCCGAAAGCGGCATCGTCGACCTGTTCGATGCACGGATCTCCTGGACGACCGCCGACAAGAAGTGGGAGTTCGCGATCTACGGGACCAACCTGTCCAACGACAAATATCTGACCTCGGCGCAGGCGAACCGCGTCGGCATCTCGACCGCCGCCGCGGCGGTCGCGACCGCCTACGGGACGCCCGGCGATCCGCGCTTCGTCGGCGCCAGCGTCACCTGGCATTACGGCGGGCGATGAACCGGCTCGACTTTCGCGGCCGCGTCGCGATCGTCACCGGGGCAGGCGGAGGGATCGGCCGGGCGCTCGCTGAGACACTGGCGGCCCGTGGCGCTAAGGTGGTCGTGAACGACGCGCGTGCGGAAGCGGCTGCCGAAGTCGTGGAGGCGCTGCGGCGGAGCGGGGGCGAGGCTGTTGCCGAAGCCGCCCCGGTCGGGAGCCGCGCGGCCGCGAAGGCGATCGTCGCGGCCTGCGTCGAGAATTTCGGCCGGGTCGACATCCTCGTCAACAATGCCGGGATTTCAAGGCCGGCGCCCTTCGGCGACGACAGCGACGAAGACGTCGACAGCGTCGTCGCGGTCAATTTCCTCGGCCCCTACGCACTGATGCGCGAAGTCTGGCCGCTGATGCGCGCGCAAGGTTACGGACGCATCGTCAACACCAGCTCGAGCGCCGCTCTCGGCTCCGGCATGAGCGGCGCCTACGCGCCGACCAAGGCGGCGCTGATCGGCCTCACCAAGGAAGCGGCGGCGAGCGGCCGGCATCTCGGCATCAAGGTCAATGCGGTGATGCCGTCGGCCCATACGCCTTTGCTCGACAAGCACCCGGACCCGGCCTTCCGGGCCTGGATGCGCCGGCATTTCCGCCCGGAGCAGGTCGCCGCCTTCAGCACCTGGCTGGCGAGCGAAGAGAACCAGTGCACCGGCGACGTCTTTACGGTCGGCGGCGGCGCCGTCGCGCGGCTCGCATTCGTGCTGAGCTCGGACCATTTGGACCCGGCGCTCACGCCCGAATCCGTCGCGCAGGATTTCGGCGCTATCATGGGCGAGTCCGATCCCCGCGAGCTGCGGTCCCAGGCCGATCTTCAGCGGGTCTATTTTTCTCTCTTTCCCCAGGAAGATGCTCAGGCCGAGCCGTCGAGCGCCGCTGCCGGCACGGGTTGAACCATCGGCGGGCATTGCCGCCGAGGATCGCCTTCTCCTGCTCGGGCGGCAAAGCGAGGCCGCGGATCGCCGTCAGCGCCGGCGCGATCGGGCGTGAAGGCCAGTCGGAGCCGATTACCAGCCGCTCCGGGCCGACCGTCTCCAGGGCGCAGCGCAGCGCCGCCCCGGCGGAATAGCCGCAGCAGTCGAAGAAGAACCGGGTTCGCAGATAGTGCGAAGGGGCATGCGCGCACGGGCCGCGGACACGGCTGTCGAGCCGCTCGGCGAGGAACGGCAGGATTCCGCCGAGGTGGTTGAGGATGAGCTCGAGCCTGGGCAGGCGGTCGAGCATCCCGGAGCCAATCATCCGGGCCGCGACGAGGGCGTGCGAGACCATCGCGTGCATTCCCGAGGAAAGGCCGTAGACGTCGAACGCATCGGAAAGATCGGCCGCGCCGGCGGTCGGATGGAGGATGACCGGAAGACCTAGCGTGGCGATCGCGCCGAACAGCGGCTCCAATTCGGAATCGTCGGGCCGGTAGCGGGTCGTATCCGCGACGATCTGGATCGCCCGGACAGACGGTTCGCGCCCGATCCGCTCCAACTCCCGCGCGGCCTCGTCCGCGAAAGGCAAGGGAAGGGCTGCGGCCGCCACGAAGCGGTCGGGATGGGCCGCGCAGGCCTGAAGCAGCCCGTCATTCGCTGCCCGGCAGAGGTCGGCCGCGAAGCCGCGGTCCGCCAGCAAGCCAAGGGGCGCGAAGCTCAGCACCGAAATGTCGACACCGGTCTCTTCCATCGCGGCGAGCCGCGCGTCGAGGCCGCGGATCGGCGCCTCCGGACCTGGGACGGCGCCGAGGCCGTGCCAGGAACCACCGCGGCCTTCGAACGCGGTCAGCAGCGCTGCCGCGGCGGGCCCGACGAAATGAGTCTGGACGTCGATGACAGGCTCGTCGGTCATTCCAGCCTTCCTAGCGCCGGCCGCCCCGGCGAGCGCGCCATTGCCGCGATCGGCCCACCTCTTTCGGATGGGCGATGCGGGCGCTCCGTTCGGCTACGCGATTTCGCGCGGCTGCGCGCGCGAAACGGTCGCCGCGCCCGAACCGCAATGACAGGGCTGCACGATGGCCGAAGAGCTTCTGGCGCAAGCGGATTATGTCATCGTCGGCGCCGGCAGCGCCGGCTGCGTGTTGGCCGACCGCCTTTCGGCCAGCGGGCGGCATCAGGTCGTTCTGATCGAGGCCGGCGGACGCGACTGGAGCCCGTGGATCCACATCCCGCTCGGCTACGGCAAGCTGTTCGACCATCCGCGCTACGATTGGCGGCTGAAGACGGTGCCGCAGCCGCAGCTCGGCGGCCGGCAGGTCGCGGTGCCGAGGGGGCGCGTGCTCGGGGGCAGCAGCTCCACCAATGGGCTGCTCTACGTGCGCGGCCAGGCCGAGGATTTCGACGGCTGGGCGGCGGCCGGTAACGAGGGCTGGAGCTTCCGCGAGGTGCTCCCCTATTTCATCCGGTCGGAGGACCAGCAGCACGGCGCCAACGCCTTTCATGGCGCGGGAGGGCCGCTTGCCGTGCGCGATCCTGTGGCGACGCACGAGCTCGCCGAAGCCTTTATCGACGCCGCAGCTGAGGAAGGCATTGCCCGCACGGAGGATTTCAACGGTGCGGCGCAGGAGGGCGCGGGCTATTATCAAATGACGGTGCGCGGCGTTCGCCGGTGCAGCACGGCCGCGGGCTATTTGCGGCGCGCCCGGCGGCGACCCAATTTGCGGGTTATCACCGACGGGCTCGCCGAGAAGATCCTGTTCCGCGAGGGCCGCGCGGTCGGCGTTCGCATCCAGCGCGGCGACACGAGCTTCGCGGTCGAGGCGGGGCGGGAGGTGATCCTCGCCGCGGGCGCGATCGCTTCGCCGCAACTGCTCATGCTATCGGGTATCGGCCCCGCCGGTGCCCTTCACGCGATGGGCATTGGCATCGTCGCCGATCGCGCCGCCGTCGGCGTCGGGCTGCAGGACCATCTCAACGTCCGCACCAGCTACAAATGCAGCCGTGCGATCACGATGAACGACCGGCTGCGCGGCCCCATCGGGCGGCTGCTCGCTGGCGTCGAATATGTGCTGCGCGGGAGCGGCCCCCTCACCGTCGCGGCGGGCTATGCCGGCGCCTTCTACCGCAGCGGCGCGTCCGAGCCTCGGCCGGACATGCAGGCGA
Source organism: Allosphingosinicella sp. (assembly GCA_036269695.1). Classification (GTDB taxonomy): domain Bacteria; phylum Pseudomonadota; class Alphaproteobacteria; order Sphingomonadales; family Sphingomonadaceae; genus Allosphingosinicella. Next base: position 250,736 of record DATBDY010000023.1, read on the forward strand.
TCCTCCTCCTCTTCAGCACCGACAGAACCGGCAAGAAGCTGCTCCCCGATTCCGGCTTCATGGCGTCGGCCTATCAGCTGCGGCCGCTGAGCCGCGGCGCGGTGCGGCTGGCGAGCGCCGACCCGCGCGAAGCGCCGGTGATCGACCCCGCCTACCTCGATCGCGAAGAGGATCGCCGCACGACATTGGGAGGGCTGAAGCGGATGCAGGCGATCCTCGCCGCGCCCGCTTTGCGTCCCTTTATCGCCGATGCCGGCGAGCCGCCGCTCGGCTGCAGCGACGACGAGATGCTGGCGCATATCCGCGAACGCGGCAGCGCCGGCCATCATTTCGTCGGCAGCTGCGCGATGGGCGCGGGCGAGGCGGCGGCCGTCGATCCGCGCCTGCGGCTGCGCGGCGTCGCCGGCCTCCGGGTCGTCGACGGATCGGTGATGCCGTCGATCGTCTCCGGCAACACCAATGCCGCGATCGTGATGATCGCCGAGAAGGGCGCCGACATAATCCTCGAAGATGCAGAAAGGGAGCGCTCCCGATGAGCGACAGAATGCCGAACATCGCTCATACCGACCGACTTTTCATCGGCGGCCGCTGGAAGACGCCTGCAACCGGCGAAACACTGAAGGTGATCAATCCGGCGACGGAGGAGATTGTCGCGACCGTCGCCGCGGCGGGCGTGGAGGACGTCGACCGCGCCGTCGGGGCCGCCCGCGCCGCCTTCGACTCGGGGCCCTGGCCGCGCCTCTCTCCCGCCGAGCGCGCCGCGAAGCTGCGGATCGTCGCGGCCGAGCTGCGCCGCCGCCAGCCCGACCTCGCGCGCGCGATCTCCGTCGAAATGGGCTCGCCGTTGAAGGTCACGACCGCGAGCGTCGCCGGCCCGCCCAATCTGTTCGATTATTATGCCGACATGGTCGAGGCGCTGCCGGAGGCCGAGGCGCGCGAGCGCAACGGCGGCCGCGCCTTCAGCGTGATGGAGCCGGCGGGCGTGGTCGCCGCGATCGTGCCGTGGAACTCGCCGCTCAATCTCAGCGCGCTCAAGCTCGCCCCGGCGCTGGCTGTCGGCTGCAGCGTCATCCTCAAGCCCGCTCCCTCGACGCCCCTCGACGCGCTGCTCCTCGCCGAATGCCTGGAGGCGGCGGATTTCCCGCCGGGGGTGGTGAGCGTGCTGCCGGCGGGCAACGAGGCGGCCGATGCGCTGGTGCGCGACCCCCGCGTCGACAAGGTGACCTTCACCGGCAGCACCGCAATCGGCAAGCACATCGCCCGCGTCTGTGCCGACCGGCTCGCCCGCGTCGCCCTGGAGCTTGGCGGCAAATCCGCGGCGATCATCCTCGACGACATGGACGTGGAGGACGTGGCGGCGCGGCTGCTCCCGGGTTCGACCATGCTGACCGGCCAGGCGTGCTCGGCGTTGACCCGCGTGCTGGTCCCGCGCCGGCGCCACGACGCTTTCGTCGAGGCCTTCGCCGAGGCGATGCGGCGGGTGAGAATCGGCGACCCGTTCGATCCTGCAACCGACATGGGCCCGATCGCGCTCGAGCGGCAGCGGGAGCGGGTCGAGGAATATGTAAAGATCGGGAAAGCGGAGGGCGCGCGGCTGGTCACCGGCGGCGGTCGGCCGAACCATTTGAACAAGGGCTATTTCGTCGAGCCGACTTTGTTCACGGACGTCGACAATCGCATGCGCATCGCGCGCGAAGAGATTTTCGGGCCGGTGATCAGCGTCATCGCTTACGATGCGGAGGACGAGGCGATCGCCATCGCCAACGACAGCGATTACGGCCTCTATGCGAGCATCTTCACCCATGACGACGATGCGGTTTGGCGGATCGGACGTCGCCTACGGACGGGCAATGTCGCCAAGAATGCGGTGATCGTCGACCGCACGCTCCCTTATGGCGGGTACAAGCAATCGGGCCTCGGTCGCGAAGGCGGAGTGGAAGGGCTTCGGTCCTTCCAGGAGCAGAAGATCGTCTACCTCGCCTGACTCTTCGCCCCTTCGATAAAAGAAGGTGGCCTATCCGGGGCGCGCGCGGCGGGCGGTCCGGTCCGGTAGAGGAGCGGCGGCGCAACCCGGGAAGACGAACATGCACGATCTGGTCATTCGCAACGCATTGATCCTCGACGGCATGGGCGGCCGCTCGTTCCGCGGCAGCCTCGCGGTGGACGACGGCATCATCAGCGCGATCGGCGAGGACGTCGGCGCTGGCAGGGAGACGATCGAAGCGGACGGGCTCGCCTTGATGCCGGGCATCATCGATTCCCACACCCATTATGACGCGCAGGTGACCTGGGACGCGCTCTGCGATCCGTCGCCGGCGCTCGGCGTCACGACGGTGGTCATGGGCAATTGCGGCTTCACCATCGCGCCCTGCCGCCCCGAGCATCGCAGCCTGATGATGGGCCATCTCACGCGGGTCGAGGGCATGGCGATCGAGGCGCTGGAGGAGGGGATCGAGTGGGGGTTCGAGGGCTTCCCGGATTATCTGTCGATGATCGAGCAGAGGGGCGTCGGCCCGAACGTTGCCGTTTATATCGGCCATTCCGCGCTGCGCACCTTTGTCATGGGCGCGGACGCTACCGAACGCGCGGCGAACGAGGATGAGATCGAGACGATGACCGCCCTCGTCGGCGAGGCCATGGACGCTGGCGCGCTCGGCTTTTCCAGCTCGACCCACGAGCAGCATGTCGGCTGGGGCGGCGTGCCGATGCCCTCGCGCCTCGCCGACGACCGCGAGTTCCGCGCCATCGCCCGCACCGTCGGCGCCAAGGGCAAGGGCACTTTGATGCTGGTCAAGGGCTCGAAGACGAGCATCGACTGGATCGAGGAGCTGGCCGTAGAGTCGAAGCGGCCGGTGCTGGTCTCCGCCATGCGCCATCATCCCGCGGCGCCCAACAAGGTGTTCGACGACCTTGCGGCGCTGCGGAACGCCCGCGAGCGGGGGCGCCGGCTCTACGGCCAATGCTCGTGCATGCCCATGGCGATGGATTTCAGCCTGGAGAATCCGTACCCGTTCGAGGCTTACGACGCCTGGAAGCGCGCGATCGAGGCCGACGGGCGGGAAGCCTTTATCGCGGTGCTGAAGGACCCGGCGTGGCGGGCGGCGATGAAGGACGAGATCGCCACCAATCCGGGCATGCGCATCTTCCGCGGCAATTGGGACAGCCTCACCATCGCCGAGGCGGCCACCGAGGCCAACCGGGTGCTGGAGGAAAGGTCCGTCGGCGAGCTCGCCCGCGAGGCCGGCAAGCATCCGTTCGACTTCTTCATCGATCTCGCGCTCGAGGAGGATTTGAAGACCCTCTACGCGACGGAATTCTCGAATTTCGACGTGCCGGCGGTGAGCCGCATCCTGCAGGACCCCGACAACCAGATTTCGCTCGGCGACGCCGGCGCGCATCTGAGCTTCCTGTGCGAGGCGGGCTTCGGCCTTCACCTGCTCGGCCGCTGGGTGCGCGAACTGGGCGTTCTCACCCTGGAAGAAGCGGCGCGCAGGCTTGCGGGCCAGCAGGCGAATTTGTTCGGAATCCGCGAGCGCGGCACGCTCGCAATCGGCAAGGCGGCGGACCTGCTGCTGTTCGATCCGGCGAGCGTCGGCATCGGCCCCAAGAAGAGGCTGTTCGATCTTCCCGGCGGCGCCACGCGGCTGCGCACGGACGCGCTCGGCGTCCACGGCGTCTGGGTCAACGGCCGCCAGGTCGCGGACGCGAAAGGCCCGTTGACGCCGAAAGGCCCGCTCCCCGGCAAAGTCCTTCGCGAATTCGCCGCCTGAGGGGTAGGGAGACGGAATGGCTGAGGGCGAACTTTCATTCGATCCGGCGTCGACGGTGCTGGTGCTGGTCGACCTCCAGAACTTCACGCTCGCTTTGGAGACTGTTCCCCATCCCACGAGCAAGGTGCTCGCCAATTCGATCCGGCTTGCCGAGGCGTGCCGGCGAGCGGGTATTCTCGTGGTGCTCGTCCGCGTCGGGCACGACGACAACAAGATGCCGCATCCCAGCCCGAAGACGGACGCCAGCTTCGGCGGTTTTCAGCAGGGTCCGGAGGCAAAGGAGATCCCACCCGAGCTCGGTCCTCGGCCGGGCGACGTGATCGTCGACAAATATAATTGGGGCGCCTTCCACGGCACCAATCTGGACACGCATCTGCGCCGGCGTGGGATCGATACTTTGATCGTCGGCGGCCTCACCACCAATGTCGGCGTCGATACGACCATGCGGCAGGCGCAGGAGCGCGGCTATCATCAGGTGCTGGTCGAGGATGCGGCGGCGGCGATGAGTCCGGAGGAGCATGATTACGTGCTGAGGATCATCGCCCCACGCCTATCGCGGGTGCGGCGCACGGAGGAGGTTCTTCAAGCGATCGAGCGCACCCGGTCCTGACTTTCGCCCGCGCGTATCGCTCACCCGAAATGGCCGCTTGCCGCGGCCGAAGCCGTTGACCGCCGCGAGGAGCCGGCTGTCTTGGAAGGCCAGCCGGTCCGGAGCAGCAGATGATTATTGCCGAGCGTATTGCCGATTATGTCGCGGAAACGCGGCTCGAGGATTTCGAGGCCAAAGTCGTTGAATACGCCAAGGACCTCTGCATCAGCTCGATCGGCTCGGCCGTGCTCGGCGCCGGCATGGAGGTGCCGCGTCTGCTCGCCGGCTATGTGCAGGCGATGACCGGGCCGGCGGAGGCGGGCGTGGTCGGCTTCGGCTTCGCCACGTCGGCGGAGCTGGCGGCGATGATGAACTGCAATGCATCGCACTGCACCGAGCTCGAGGACGTCGCCTGGCCCGAGGCGCAATATACGTGCTGCCTCATCCCCGGCCTCTTCTCGCTGGGTCAGAAGCTCGGCGCGTCGGGACGCGACGTGCTCGAAGCGATCGTCATCGGCTTCGAGGTCGCTGCCCGGCCAGGGATGATCTGCTCGAACCACGGCGCGGCGGCGCGCGGCTTCCTCTCCTGTGCAAACAACGGCACGATCGGCGTCGCCGCCGGCGCGGGCAAGCTGATGAAGCTCGACGCGACCCGCATCCGCGACGCGGTGACGCTGGCGACCTCGGTCGGCGGCGGGCTCGTCCGGCAGACGGGCTCGGCCGCCCATGTCGTCGAAGCCGGCTTCGCCGCGCGCGACGGGATCATGGCGGCGAGCCTGGCGGCGCTCGGCCTCGGCGGCAACCCGACGATCATGGACGGCAAGGCCGGCTATTACGACGCGCTCGCCGGCCAGCCCGAGATCGACTTCGCGCTCGGCACCGGCGGCGATGCGCGGATCCTGGCGGTCGGCCAGAAGAAATATCCCTGCTGCTATCTGCTCCAGCGCGACATCGACGCGGTGAAGGCGCTCGTCGCCGAGCATCGCATCGACGCGGACGCGGTGGCCGAAGTGGTCGTCGAGGTGAACCGCGCTTATCCGACCATCGTCAAATATCCCGAACCGAAGGACGTCGAAGAGGCGCGCTTCAGCCTGCCCCACGTCGTCGCCGCGGCGCTCGCGGGGGAGCCGATGGACTTCCGCACCTTCTCGGCGGCGAAGCTGCATGACCCCGCGATCCTGCGCCACCGTGACAAGGTGAAGATGATCGTCCACGACGAATGGGGTTACGACCAGCTCGGCCCGCAGGATCTGATCGCCATCCGGCTCGTCACGGGTGAGGAGTATCGCGCGACCTGCACCACCGCCCATGGCGATGCCGAGGACAAGCTCAGCCGCGACGAGACGATCGCCAAGTTCATGGCCTGCACCGACGGTCTGCTCCCGCCGGAGCTTCAGCGCGAGACCATCGAGACGCTCACGCATCTGGAGGAGGCGCCTTCGGTCGCGGCCCTGCTGGACCGCCTCACCTACGGCACTGCCCCGCTGCCGCAGGCCGCCTGATGGACCTCAATTTCACCGCCGAGGAGCGCGCCTTCCGCGACGAAGTCCGCGCCTTCCTGAAGGAGCAATTGCCCGCCGATCTCGCCCGCAAGATGACCGAGCGCCGCCACCTCGAAAAGGACGACATCGTCCGCTGGCAGCGCACCCTCAACGCGCGCGGCTGGGCGACTCCGAACTGGCCGGTCGAGCATGGCGGACAGGCCTGGACGCCGGCCCAGCGCTACATCTTCCAGGAGGAGATGGCGCTGGCCCATGCCCCCGAAGGATCGCCGTTCAACGTCAACATGATCGGCCCGATCGTCTGCCGCTTCGGCACCGCCGCGCAGAAGGAGAAATTCCTCGCCCGGATCGCCAATCTCGACGATTGGTGGTGTCAGGGCTTCTCCGAGCCCGGCGCCGGCTCCGACCTCGCCTCGCTGAAGACTCGGGCCGAGCGCGACGGCGATTTCTATGTCGTCAACGGCCAGAAGATCTGGACCACCCAGGCGCAGCATGCCGACTGGATGTTCGCTTTGGTGCGCACCGACGGCAGCGGGAAAAAGCAGCAGGGCATCACCTTCCTGCTGATCGACATGAAGACGCCGGGCATCACCGTCCGCCCGATCGAGACGATCGACGGCGAGCACGACGCCAACGAGGTCTTCTTCGACAATGTCCGCGTGCCGGTCGAGAACCGGATCGGCGAGGAGGGCAAGGGCTGGGATTATGCCAAGCATCTGCTCGGCAGCGAGCGCAGCGGCATCGCCCGCATCGGCCTTTCGAAGGAGCGGCTGAGCCAGCTTCGCGCCCAGGAGGCGGAGCTTGCCGCGCGCGGCGTGCTGTCCGTGCCGGAGCGCGCGCGGTTGCGGCGGGCGCTCGCGGAGGTCGAGGTCGAGCTCCGCGCGCTGGAGCTGACCCAGCTCAGGGTCGTCGCCGCCGATGCGCATGGCGGCGGCGCCGGCGCGGCCGCCTCGATCCTCAAGATCAAGGGCACCGAGCTCCAGCAGCGCATGACCGAATTGATGCTGGATCTGGCCGGTCCCGCCGGCCTCGCCATGCCCGATGCGGCCGCCAATGCGGCGCCGGAGGACGGCTGGATCGAGGCCGCGGCCCCCTTCTACTTCAGCATGCGCAAGGTCTCGATCTTCGGGGGCTCGAACGAGATCCAGAAGAACATCGTCGCCAAGGCGGTGCTCGGGCTCTGAAGGAGGATCGCGTGGATTTCGATTATAGCGACGAGCAGAGGCTGCTGGGGGACAGTGTCTCCCGCTTCGTCGCCGAGCGCTACGATTTCGAATCGCGCCTGCGGGCGATGCGCGAGCCGGACGGCTGGAGCCGCGATCTGTGGCGCGAGATGGCCGAGCTCGGCATCCTCGCTTTGCCCTTTGCGGAGGAGGACGGCGGCTTCGGCGGCGGCGGCGTCGAGACCATGATCGTGATGGAGGCGCTCGGCCGCGGCCTCGTCCTCGAACCTTATCTTTCGACCGTGATCCTCGCCGGCGGCCTGCTGCGCCGGGCCGGGACCGCGGCACAGCGGGCGGAGCGCATCCCGGCCATCGCCGCCGGCGAGCGACTGATGGCGCTCGCGCACCAGGAGCCGGACATGCCGCGCCACCATATCGGCGTTCGCGCCAAGGCGCGCCGAGCCGGGTCGGGATGGGAATTGTTCGGCCGCAAGATCGCCGTGCTCCACGGCCCGAGCGCGGAGGAGTTCATCGTCAGCGCTTGCGCGCCCGGCGGCGTATCGCTCTTCCTGGTGCCGGCGGGGGCGGAAGGGCTCAGCGTCCGAGCACGCCGCGGCTATGACGGCGTTCCGATTGCCGACATGGTCCTGGAGCGCATGAAGGTCGATTCCTCCGCCTTGCTCGGCGGCGAAGGCATGGGCGCGGAATTGCTCGAAGCGGTGTTCGAGGAGGCCAATGCGGCGCTCGCGGCGGAGGCGGTCGGCATCATGGCGGACACGCTCGATCTCACCACCGACTATCTCAAGACCCGAGTTCAGTTCGGGGTGCCGATCGGCAGCTTCCAGGCGCTGCAGCACCGCGCCGTCGACATGCTGATCCAGCTGGAGCTGGCGCGCAGCATGGCGATCCTCGCTGCGCTTTCGCTAGACCATGCGCCGGACCAACGGCGCCGCAACATCGCCGCCGCCAAGGTCCAGATCGGCCGTTCGGGCCGCTTCATCGGCCAGCAGGCGGTCCAGCTCCACGGCGCCATCGGCATCACCGCCGAGTACAAGGTCGGCCACGCGTTCAAGCGGCTGACGGCGATCGACGCTTTGTTCGGGGACACCGACCACCATCTCGAATTCCTGACCGACGTCGGCGGGCTCTCCGCCGCCGCGTGACCTGCAATCTCTTGGATCAAAATTTTGGGAGAAGGACCGCTTATGCTTGATGAGTGCCCGCTCGAGCCGTTCGGTGCGATCGTATCAGCCGATCTGTCCCAGCCACTCACCAGAGAGGATGAGGACCGCCTGCGGGAATTGCTTTGGGATCGCCAGGTGCTGATCTTCAAGCGGCAAGACCTCTCCCATGAGCGTCAGGCCGAGATCATCGACATTTTCGAGTCCGTCCCCCGCACGCGGGAGGGCATGCATTTCGTCTCGACGGAAGCGGACAAGGGAGGCCTGGGCCGCGGCGAGCTGACCTTCCACTCCGACTGCTCGTTCATGGCGAAGCCGCGGATCGTGCTCTCGCTTCACGCGGTCGATGTCGTCGACGGAGCGTCGTCGACCCAGTGGATCAGCGCCCGCAACGGCTGGAATGCGATGCCGGCGGCTTTGCGCGCGCGTCTCGAACATGCCCGAGCTGTTCAGGTCATGCCATCGCGGTTCACCGATCGGCTGTCGACGGAGCACATCCCGGAATGGCTCCCGCATCATTGGCACGATGCGCTGATCACGCATCCGAAGACCGGCGAGCGACTGCCTTACCTGATGGAAATGCAGACTGCGCGGATCGAGGGGCTTGCCCCCGCCGAGAGCAAGGCACTGATCGAGGAGGCGCTCCTCTACCTGTACCGGCCCAGCGCAGTCCTCGAACATGTCTGGGAGAATGGCGACTTCGTCATTTGGGACAATATCGCCACCCAGCATGCGCGCGGGTCGCTGGCCGGCAAGGGCCGCAGGACGCTGCAGAAGGTCCAGGCGGGCGGCGAGGCCCTGCAGGACTGGCCTGCCTTCCATGACCCCGAGGTGCAGGCGCTGCTGGCCGACACCGCCAAAGCCGAAAAGTTCTGAACGCCGGCCGGCGGGCTCCCTGCCGCCGCCGGACCCTTACCAGCCGCGGAATTCGGGCTTTCTCTTCTCGGCGAAGGCGGAGGCGGCTTCCTTATAGTCGCCGGTGAGCATGGTCAGCGATTCATAGGCGATCGACAGTTCGAGCACCTGGTTGAGCTGCGCCTTGAGCAATTTGTTGACCGCGGCCTTGGACCAGCGGACCGCCCAGAGCGGCTGGGCGGCAATCTCGGCGGCGATCTTCTGCGCCTCGGCCAGCACCTCGTCCTTCGGATAGGCATAATTGACGAGGTTCATGGCCGCGGCTTCGGCGCCCTTGAGCAGCTTGCCGCGCATCAGGAACTCCTTCGCCCGCTGCGGGCCGACGAGCAGGGGCCAGATCACCGCGCCGCCGTCGCCGGCGACGAGCCCGACCTTGATGTGGGTGTCGCCGAGCCGCGCGTCGTCGGCGACCACGCTCATGTCCGCGAACAAGGCGACGGTAAGGCCGAGGCCGATCGCGTCGCCGTTGACCGCCGCGATGATCGGCTGCGGGACGAGCAGCATATGCTCGAACAGCCGCAACGTGTTCTGCGGCACGCGCAACGCATATTGCAGCCCGAAATCGGTGCCGGCGCGCGCGGCCATCTTCTTGACGTCGCCGCCCGCCGAGAAGGCGCGGCCGGCGCCTGTGAAGACGATCGTCCGGATCTCCTCGTCGCGGGCGAGGTCGATCCAGATATATTCGAGCTCCTTGTGGTTCTCCGGCCCGATCGAGTTGAGCTTGTCGGGATCGTTCATCGTCACGGTGGCGACGCCGTTCTCGGCCTTCTCCACTGTGAGGAAGCGGTAGGCGCTATAGTCGATGGCCATAAAAGGTCTCCGGATCTGAGGTCATGAGGCGGACCGCTGGTCGCGGTCGCGGTCGGCGAAGCTCCGGCCCGATCGGGCAAGCTCCTGGAGAAGAGGGGCGGGTTCGAGCGAGCGGTCGCCCGCCTCAGCGGCGAAGGCGGCGAGGCGCTCCGCGATGTGGGGAAGGCCGGTCTCGTCGGCCCAGAACATCGGGCCGCCGCGCCAGCGGGGAAAGCCGTAACCGTTGATCCAGACGGCATCCACGTCCGAAGCGCGGGCGGCGATTCCCTCTTCGAGGATGCGCGCGCCTTCGTTGACCAGCGGGAACAGCATGCGCTCGACCATCTCGTCCGAAGAGAAGGTGCGCCGCGCGACGCCCAGGCGCGCCGAAACCTCGCCGATCAAGCGCGCGATCTCCGGATCGGGAATGGGCGTGCGCGAGCCCGGCTCGTAGCGGTAATAGCCGGCGCCGGTCTTCTGGCCGAGGCGGCCGCTTTGCGCCACCGCGTCGGCGACGGGGAACGGCGTGCCGCGGCGCTTGCGGATGGCATAGCCGATGTCGAGCCCCGACATGTCGTTGATCGCCAGCGGCCCCATCGGGAAGCCGAAGCCCTTCAACGCCGCGTCGACCTCCTCCGGCAGCGCCCCCTGGAGCAGCAGCCGGTCGACCTGCGCGCCGCGCTTGGCCACCATGCGGTTGCCGATGAACCCGTCGCAATTGCCGGAGACGACCGGCACCTTCCCGATCCTTTTCGCCAGCGCGACCGAAGTCGCGAGCGTTTCGGGCGAACTCGTCTCCGCCTTCACCACCTCGACCAGCCGCATGACGTTGGCCGGGCTGAAGAAGTGGAGGCCGACGAACCGCTCCGGCCGTTTGAGCGGCGCCGCCATCGCGTCGACGTCGAGCGCCGAGGTGTTGGTGGCGAGGATCGTGTCGTCGCCGCAGATCGCCTCGAGATTGGCGAACAGGGCCTTCTTGAGATCCATGTTCTCGAACACCGCCTCGATGACGAGATCGGCGCCCGCCGCCGCCGCGCGCTCGTCGGCGCCGGTGATCAGCGCCAGCCGGTCCCGCATCGCCGCGTCGTCGACCGATCCGCGCTTCAGCGACGCCTCGTAATTGCCCCGGATCCGCGCCAGCCCCCGCTCGACGGATTCCTGATCGCGGTCGATCAGCGTGACGGGAATGCCGGCGGCGGCGAAGCTCATCGCGATGCCGCCGCCCATCGTGCCGGCGCCGAGGATCGCGACAGACCGGATCGGGCGCGGTGCGGCGCCGTTGTCGACCTTGCCCGCCCGGCGCTCGGCGAAGAAGGCGTGGCGGAGCGCGCGCGACTGGCAGCCGTGCTGCAAGGCCATGAACGCCTCCCGGTCGGCGGCGATGGCGTCGTCGAAGGGCAGGGTGAGCGCCCGCCGCACCGAGGCGATCGCTGCCGCCGGGGCGTCCTGCCCCGCCGAGCGGCGCCTGAACGGCGCCGCCAAGGCTTCGAATGCGGCCTCGTCGAAGGCGGGCATCGGGAGCGAACGTGTCGGACGCGGCGGCCGTTGCTCGGCGATCAGGCGTTCGGTGAAGGCGATTGCGGCGGGTTCGAGCGGCCCGTCGATCAAAGCATCGACGATCCCCATCCTTTCCGCTTCGACGGCCATGACCGGCGCGCCGCCGACCGCCAGCTTCAGCGCCGCGTCCGCGCCGGCGAGGCGGGCGACCCGGTTGGACCCGCCGGCGGCGGGAATGAGGCCGAGGGTCACCTCGGCCAGGCCGAAGGAGGCATCGGCGCGGGCGATCCGATAATGGCAGGCGAGGGCGATTTCGAACCCGCCGCCCAGCGCCGTCCCGTGGACCGCCGCCACGACCGGCTTCGCGCAGGCTTCGATGACGTCGCCGAGCTCACTGATCGAGGGCGGCGGCTTCGGCTTCCCGAACTCGCGAATGTCGGCGCCGGCGATGAAGGTTCGGCCCCCGCAGAGGATCAGGATCGCGCGGACGCCCGGGTTCGCTTCATGGGCGCGGATTGCGGCCAGCAGGCCGCTGCGCACCGCGTTGCTCGCGGCGTTCACCGGCGGATTGTCGATCCGGATGAGGCCGATCGGCCCCGCTTGTTCGGTCGAGACCGGCTCGCTCACCGCCGCACCTCGATTACCGCGTCGAGCGCGACGGCGCCCTGGCCGGCATCGAACACCCGCAGCGGGTTCACCTCGATCGTCTCGACCGTGTCGGCGTTCGTCGCCGCCAGCGCCGACAAAGCGGCGATCGCCTCGGCCGCCGCCTCGAAATCCTTGCGCGCGCTGCCCCGCCAGCCCTCGAGCAAGGGAAAGGATTTCAGCTCGCGGAGCATTGCGAGCGCCTCGTCCCTGCCCACCGGCGCGAGGCGGATCGAGACGTCGCGGAACAGCTCCGCGGTGACTCCCCCGAGCCCGGCCATGACCAGTGGGCCGAACAGCGGATCGACGCGCGTGCCGAGGATCAGCTCCACGCCGTCCGCGACCATCTCCGAGAGAAGGAAGCCCTCCAGGCGCGCATCCGGGGCGGCATTCCGAACCTGCTCCCGCATCGTCGCCGCGGCCGCGGCCGCTTCCTTGGGGGATTTCAGCCCGAGGGCGACGCCGCCGATGTCGCTCTTATGGAGGATGTCGGGCGACACGATCTTGAGCGCGAGCGGGAAGGACAAAGAAGAGGCCGCGTCGCAGATGTCCCGCACGTCGGCGGCGGTCCGCTCGCGAGGGCTGGCGATGCCGATCCCGGCGAGCAGGGCCTTGGCCGACACTTCGTTGAAGGCCGAGCCGGGGGTGATACGCGGCATCGTCCGGGATTCCGGCTGCTGGACCGGCGCGTCGAAGGTGTCCGCGAAACGACGCAGCGCCGCCAGCGCCCGCACCGCGCGCGCCGGCTCCTCGAAGACGAGAAAGCCCGCATCGGCATAGAGGCGCGCCTCCTCGGGCGGCGCGACGATGCTGACGACGATCGGCGCGTCGGGAAAGTCGGCGCGGAGCGCACGAAGATCCTCGAGGAACACCGCCGAGAGCGCCGGCACGGACGCATAGACGCCGAAGAAGGCGAGTACGGCGTCGTAATTGCCGCTTTCCAGCAGGAGCCTCAGGCTGGCGCCGAGCAGATGCGGATCGGTGGAAAGCTGGGCGGTGATGTCGACCGGATTGAGCGGCGAGCCGGGCGGGCAGAGCGCCTTCAGCGCGGCCCGCGTCTCGCTGGGAGGGGCGGGGAGCGCGAGCCCCGCGTCGGATGCGACGTCTGCGATCTGCGCGCCCATGCCGCCCGAAATGGTGACGACGCCGAGCCGGCCCCCGCGCGGCTGCGGGCCGACCGACGCGGCATAGGCGATGTCGAGCAGCTCCTCGGTGGATTCGGCCCGGAACACCCCATAGCTGCGGAAGATGGAATCGTAGACCCGGTCCTCGCCCGCGAGCGAGGCGGTGTGGGAGGCGGCCGCCTGAGCGCCCGCCTGGGTCCGGCCGACCTTCAGCGCCAGCACCGGCTTCTTCGCCCGCCGCGCCGCCTCCAGGCCGGCGAGCAGGCTGTCGCGGTTCCTGATGCCTTCGATATAGGCGATGACGATGGACACGGAGGGATCCTCCGCGAGCGCCTGCAGCCCTTCGCCGAACTCGACATCGGCCTCGTTGCCGGTGGTGATGAAGGTGCCGATTGCGAGGCCGCGCATTTGGGCCAGCTTCAGCATGTGCGCCGCCGATCCGCCGCTCTGGCTGATCATGCCGACATTCGCGTGCGGGCTGCGCTCCTGGAACAGGGTGGTGAAGCTCAGCCAGGCGCCGTTGCGGCTGTTGAAGGCGCCGAGGCAATTGGGGCCGATCACGCGGACGCCGCTGCGCGCGATGAGGGCGCGAAGCCGGTCCTGCCGTTCGGTCCCTTCGGCGCCCGCCTCGTTGAAGCCGGCGCTGAAGATGACGATCCCGCGCACACCCTTGGCGACGCATTCCTCGACCGCCGGGATGACCAGCTCGCCGGGCAGGGCGATGACGGCGCAGTCGACCGCATCCGGCACCTCGCCGATCGAGGGATAGGCGGTGAGCCCCTGGACGATGCCGCGGCCGGGGTTGATTGGGTAGAGGGGGCCCTCGAAGCCACCGCGCTTCAGGTTGAAGATCGTCCGGCCGCCAATGCGAGTCGGGTCGTCCGACGCGCCGATCACCGCGATCGAAGCGGGGTCGAGGAACATGTCGAGTCCCTGCCGGGCCGCGAACGGCGCGACGCCGTCTTGCTGCACAACAGGGGGACGCAGGGCGGCCACGGTCGAAAGCTCCTCCGGGGATGTCGAGAGGCTTCGGTAACCCTTTGGCGGTGCAGGTGAACTGTCGACATCAGGGTTGCGAGATAAATCGGGTAACCGATAATCCGGCAGTCCCTTAGGGGAGTTCGGCGCCGACTTAACGATCCAACCACTCAAAATGAGAAAAGTGTCGACACTTGGGCCGGTTTCGGCTATTCCCGAGTCGCTAAGAGAGAGCGTGAAGCTCCGGTCCGTTGGAGAGAGGATCAGACATGCCCAGGTCGCTCGAAGCCAAGTCGATCAAGTCGGCGCAGCGCGTTTTCGAAGTTCTCGAATATTTCGACCAGGATCACCCCGAAGCGAGCGTCAGCGACATCTCGCGCCGCTACGGCTATCCCCAGTCGAGCGCCTCCGAGCTGCTCAGCTACATGGTCCATCTCGGCTATCTGCGCCGCGGCAGCCGCGGCCGCACCTTCCGGCTTTCGATGCGGGTGGCGATGCTCGGCACCTGGGTCCAGCCTGATCTGATCCGCAACGGCCGCCTGCTTCGCCTGATGGACGAGCTTGCCAACGAGACCGGCGCCACGGTCGTTCTCGCCACCAATAACGGCGTCCGGCTGCGCTGCCTCCACGTCGTCCGGCGCGGCGTCGATGCGCCGGAGCAGGGCGATTGCCTGCCGCTCCTCCACACGGCCGAGGGCCGCGCGCTCCTCCTCACTTCCGATCGCGAGCTCGTCCGCAAATATGTGCACCGGCTCAACGCCGAGGCGGAGAGCGAGCAGGAGCGGATCCGCTTCGAGGATCTCGCCGCCGATCTCGATGCCTCCAGCGCCCGCGGCTATGTCCGCCGGGTCGACGGGGAGAGCGCCGCCTTCGCCATTCTCATCCCGAACACCGATCGCGGCGAGCCGCTGGCCTTGTGCGCCCGCGCACCGGCAGGCGCACGGGAAGAGGCGGTGGTCCGCGCGATGCGCAGCATCGTCTCCCGCACGCTCGGCCTGGTCAGCGTTCCGTCGGCGATGCCGCCGCACGTGACCACCCCGCGCCAGCTCGTCCACATGGCGCGCTGAAGCGCGCCGGTTTTCAGGACAGACACATGATTTCGCCGATCGAGGAGATCATCGCCGAGGCGCGTGAGGGGCGGCCGTTCATCATCGTCGACGCCGAGGATCGCGAGAACGAGGGCGACGTCGTCATTCCCGCGCAATTCGCGACGCCGGCCCAGATCAACTTCATGGCCATGCACGCCCGCGGGCTGATCTGCGTTGCACTCACCGAGGAGCGGGCGCAGGCGTTGCGGCTCGCGCCGATGACGCCGCACAACGGCACCCGCCACAGCACCGCCTTCACCGTCTCGATCGAGGCGAAGGAAGGCATCACCACCGGCATCTCCGCGCACGACCGCTCGCACACCGTCTCGGTCGCGATCGATCCGACCAAGATTGCCGAGGACCTCACCAGCCCGGGTCACGTCTTTCCGCTCGTCGCGCGCCAGGGCGGCGTGCTGGTGCGTGCCGGCCACACCGAGGCGGCCGTCGACATCGCGCGGCTTGCGGGCCTCGTCCCCGCCGGCGTCATCTGCGAGGTGATGAACGATGACGGGACGATGGCGCGCCTGCCTGAGCTGGACGCTTTCGCCGAGCGGCACGGGCTCAAGATCGGCACCATCGCCGACCTTATCCAGTATCGCCGCCGGACCGAGCGCAGCGTCGAGCGGGTGCTCGAAGTGCCGTTCGAGAGCGAGGACGGCCATGCCTTCCGCATGTTCATCTACCGCAACCTGATCGACGGCTCCGAGCACGTCGCCCTGGTCAAGGGCCGCGTCTCGTCCGAGCGGCCGACGCTCGTGCGGGTCCACTCGGTCGATCTCGCCACCGACCTCTTCCGCCACGGCGGGCCGCGCGCCAATTACATTCCCAATGCTTTGAGGATCATCGGCGAGCAGGACGGGCCGGGCGTGCTCGTCTTCCTGCGCGACTCGCGGCAAAGCTGGTCGCAGCGCTACAGCCAGGGCCTGGAGCGCGCGCAGCCGTCGCTCTCGCTTCGGGAATATGGGCTCGGCGCTCAGATCCTGCGCGATCTCGGCGTCAGCGACATGGTGCTGGTGTCGCAACGGCCGGTGCGGATGTCGGCGCTCGAAGGCTACGGCCTGAGGGTGGTCGGCTCGCGCCCGATCGCGCCGCTGGCGCTCGTCGCCGCCTCTCAGGGGTGAGCGCCCGGGACGGGCACCTCCTCGAAATGCGCGCCGCGGGCGCGGCGGATCAGCGGCAGCAGGAGTGCGCGGATCCGGTCTGCTTCCTCCGTGGTGGGATAATCTTCGACATGATCCTCGATCCGTTCCCAGCCGACCCGGACCTGATAGGTGCCCGGCCGCTCGATGCAGCGGAACAGGGAGGCGGAGCCGCAGCCGCGAACCTGCAGCAGCAAAGGCGCGGCCTCGGCGAAAGCGCGCTCGAACGCCTCCCCCTCATCGGCGGCGATCTCGACCTCGTTGATTTCGAACACCATCGCCGCTCGTGCTGGCCCTCCCGGTCCGCAGCCGCAATTCGCCGGCCGGGCCGCGCCGGAAAGATCGCCCTTTCGAAATCGCCCCGTCTAGGCCCCGACCCGGTGCTTTCCGGGGTGGAGGCGGGTAAAGTGTCGACACTCTATCCCGACCAGCGGTGACGATTCTCGACATGCCCGACAGCGCCATCAGCCGCAGCGACTTGCGCGAATTCTACGAGGACGTCGCCGCCTGCCTCGATGCCGAGGCGTTGGCGGACTTCCCCGCCTTCTTCACCGAGGACGCGAAATACCAGGTCATCTCGCGCGAGAATTACGACGACGGGCTCGAGCACGCGCCGATCTTCTGCCTGGGCCGCGCCATGATCGAGGACCGGATCACCGCCACCGTCGAGGCGGCGCTCTACCAGCCGCGCTCGCTGCGCCATTTCATCAGCGGCGTGCGCGTCGTCGAAGCCGGCGCGGATGAGGTCCGGACCGAGGCCAATTTCCTGATCGTCGAATCCCTGATCGAGCAGGAGCCGCAGATCCTGATGGTCGGCCGCTATCTCGATCGGGTGGTGCGGGAGGAGGGGGCGCTCAGGTTCCGAGAGCGGACCTGCGTCTACGACAATTACCGCATCCGCACCACGCTCGTGATCCCGGTTTGAGGAGCCGACGATGACCTCTACCCTGCTGCGCAACTCGACGGACCGGGTCTGGCCGGCGGAGGGCGTCACCCGCGTCCCGGCCTGGATCTATTCGGATCCGGAAATCTACGCGAAGGAGCTCAAGGTCTTCCACTACGGCAAGACGTGGAATTATGTCGGCCTCGATTGCGAGGTGCCCGAGCCGAACAGCTTCAAGCGCAGCTGGGTGGGCGAGCGGCCGGTGATCGTCACCCGCGACGCCGCTGGCGAAATCCATGTCGTGGAGAATCGCTGCGCGCACCGCGGCTCCCTGCTTTGCTGGAAGAATCGCGGCCAGGCGAAGGACCTGACCTGCCCCTATCATCACTGGTCCTACAATCTGAAGGGCGACCTGATGGGCCTGCCGTTCCTGCGCGGCGCGCAGGGCAAGGGCGGCATGCCGCGGGACTTCGACAAGTCGAAGAACGGCCTCACCAAGCTGCGCACCGCCGTCCGAGGCGGCTCGATCTGGGCGACCTACAGCGACGACGTGCCGCCGCTCGAGGAGTATCTCGGGCCGGAAATCCTCATGCGGCTGGACCGGCTCGTGTCGCGGCGGCCGCTGCGGCTGCTCGGCTACAGCCGCCAGCTCGTCGAGAGCAATTGGAAGCTCTATTGGGAGAACAGCCGCGATCCCTATCACGCGACCCTGATGCACCCGTTCCTGTCGACATTCGGCATCCTGCGGACGGACGGCGACTATCACAGCGTCCCGCTTCAGGAAGGGCGGCACGAATATACCTATTCGCATTACGACCCGGAGCTGAAGAACCGCTCCACCGAGGCGAGCAAGCAGATCAAGTCGATCCGCTCAGACCTCGAGATGAAGGACAAGGACGTCGTCACCTCGGTGGTCGACGAGTTCAAGGACGGGATGATGGGCGCCTTCCAGGTCTTCCCGACCATCCTCGTCCAGCAATATTTCAACTGCCTCGTCGTGCGGCACGTCATCCCGAAGGGAGTCGGCGCGCACGAGCTGTCCTGGACCTATTTCGGCTATGAGGGCGACGATGCGCGGGTCAACGAGCTGCGCCTGAAGCAGAGTAACCTCGTCGGGCCGGCCGGCTTCGTCAGCCTGGAGGACAGCGAGGTGCTGTCGCTGATGCAGCCGGTGGTCGAGAGCTGCCCGGATTCGGTGCAGGTGCTCGAAATGGGCGGCCACGGCACCGAGGCGCAGGCGACGATGATGACGGAGACGCTCATCCGCGCCTTCTACGATTTCTACCGCCGCGAGATGGATCTCTAGGCGCCGCGTTCAGGAGAGAGAGATGAGCGATTGGGTCCGCATCGCGGACGAGAGCGACGTGAGCGACGGCGAAGCCTTCGCCTCGGAAGTCGAGGGGGAGGCGATCGCCCTCTACCGCTACGAGGGCGCGATCTACGCGATCGGCGACGTCTGCACGCACGAGCATGTGCGCCTGTCCGACGGCTGGCTCGACGGCGACCGGATCGAATGCCCGCTCCATCAATCCTGCTTCGAGATCCGCACCGGCAAGGTGATCGAGGGCGGGCCCGCTTATGAGGATGTGCCGGCCTATGCGGTCAAGGTCGAGGGAGGCGGCGTCTTCGTCCGCCGCAACGCCTGAATGGCCGACGCCTATCTTTATTCCGGGGTGAGGACTCCGGTCGGCCGCTATGGTGGGGCGCTTGCCTCCGTGCGCCCCGACGACTTGCTCGCTTTGTGCCTTCGCGAGGTGATCGAGCGCTCGCCGTTCCAAGGCGAGGATTTCGAGGACGTGATCGCCGGCTGCACCAGCCAGGCCGGCGAGGATGCGCGCAACGTGGCCCGGCATGCGTCGCTGGTGGCGGGCCTTCCCGTCTCGCTCGGCGCGCAGACCGTGAACCGGCTGTGCGGCAGCGGCCTCGCGGCGATCGCCGATGCGGCGCGGGCGGCGAGCGTCGGGCAGGGGGACCTGTTCCTCGCCGGCGGCGTCGAGAGCATGTCGCGCGCGCCGTTCGTCATGGCCAAGGCGGAGGCCGCTTATGCCCGCAAGGCGCAGGTCTACGAAGCGCTCGGCGAGCGTTTTCCCAATCCGATCGTGCATCGCAATTTCGGCCGCGATTCGATGCCGCAGACCGGCGACAATGTCGCTCGCGAGCACGGCATCGGGCGGGAGGAGGCGGACCGTTTCGCGCTCGCCTCGCAACAGAAATATGCAAGCGCCCGCGCCGACGGCTTTTTCGACGGCGAGATCGTCCCGGTGACGGTGAAGGGACGCAAGGGCACGGAGACGCTCGTCGAGCGCGACGAGCATCCCCGTTCGGAGAGCAATATCGAGGGCCTGGCGCGGCTGCCGAGCCTGTTCGAGGGCGGTGTCGTCACCGCTGGCAATGCGTCCGGCGTCAACGACGCCGCCGCCGCCCTGATCGTCGGCACGCGCGAAGCGGGCGAGCACCGTGGCGCCGAGCCACTGGCGCGGATCGTCTCGGCCGCCATCGCCGGCGTCGAGCCGCGGGTGATGGGGCTGGGCCCGGTGCCCGCCAGCGCCAAGGCGCTCGAGCGGGCCGGGCTCACCCTCGCCGATATCGACCTCATCGAGCTCAACGAAGCCTTCGCCAGCCAGGCGCTCGCCTGCCTGAAGCTGATGGGCATCGCCCTCGACGATCCGCGGGTGAACCCCAATGGCGGCGCGATCGCGATCGGCCATCCGCTCGGCATGTCGGGCGCCCGCATCGCGCTGACGGCGGCGCGGCAGCTCCAGCGCAGCGGCCGCCGCTACGGGCTCGTCACCATGTGCATCGGCCTCGGCCAGGGTATCGCCATGATCCTCGAACGCGCGGATTCCGGCCGATGAATTTCGAGCTCACCGAAGAGCAGGCGATGTTCCGCGATTCCGTCGCCGGTTTCGCCGAGCGCAATTTGCGCGACGGCGCGCTCGCCCGCGCCCATTGCGACGATTATCCCTGGGATGTCGCCGCGAGCATGGCGGAAGCGGGGCTGATCGGCATCACCACCTCGGCCGAGGCGGGCGGGCTCGGCGGCACGTTGATGGACGCAGTCGTCGCGATCCAGGAAGTGGCGATGGTCTGCCCGCGCAGCGCCGACGTCGTCCAGGCCGGCAATTTCGGCGCGATCCGCGTCCTCGCCCAATATGGCAGCGATGAGCAGAAGGAGCGGCTGCTGAAGCCGCTGCTCGCCGGCAAGGCGCTGATCGCCGTCGCGATGACCGAGCCCGGCGCCGGCTCCGCGGTGACCGAGCTCAAGACCACGGCGACGCCGGACGGCGGGGGTTGGCGGATCAGCGGCGAGAAGGTCTTCACCACCCACGGCCTCCATGCGACCGTCTTCCTCGTCTACGTCCGCTTCGGACCCGGAATCGACGGCATCGGCTCGGTGCTGGTCGAGCGCGGCGCCGAGGGCTTCTCCTTCGGCAAGCCGTCGCGCTTCCTCTCCGGCGAGGACTGGAACACGCTCTATTTCGACAATGTCTATGTCGGCCCGGAGAACGTCGTCCTCGGCCCCGGCGGCTTCAAGAAGCAGATATCGGGCTTCAACGTCGAGCGGCTCGGCAACAGCGCCCGCTCGCTCGCGCTCGGCCGCCACGCCTTCGCGCTTGCCCGCGAGCATGCCGTGAACCGCCGCCAGTTCGGGCAGCCGCTGGTCAACTTCCAGGGCCTGCAGTGGAAGTTCGCCGAGATGAAGATCAAGGCGGAAGCCGCCCAGCTCCTCCTCTACAAGGCCGCGGTCGGCGCCGACACCGGCTTCCCGTCCGCCCAGGACACCGCCATCGCCAAAATCGCCTGCAACCGCGCCGGCTTCGACATGGCCAACGAGGGCATGCAGATCATGGGCGGCACCGGCTATTCCGAGGAATCGCTCGTCGAATATTGCTTCCGCCGCACGCGCGGCTGGATGATCGCCGGAGGCACGATCGAGATCCTCCTCAACCGCATCGCCGAAGGGGTGTTCGAGCGACGGCTGCCAATCAGGGAGTGAAGACATGATCCAGGACGGGAATTTCGTGGTTCCGGCGCACGTCACGCCCGATCTGGTCGTCGACTTCGACTATCTCAGGGACCCCGGCCTGTCGGTGGATCCTCATGCGACCTATCAAAAACTGGCCGGCGGGCCGCCGCTGGTGTGGACCGGCCGCAACGGCGGCCATTGGATCTCCACCCGCCATCAGGCGATCAACGACGTGTTCCTGGCGCACGACCTCTTCTCCAACTTCCCGCGCATGATTCCGAACACCGCCTCGCTGGAGAAGCCGCAGCCTTTTTCCGACATCAACCCGCCCGACAATCTCAAATACCGGCGCGCGCTCCAGCTCGCGCTCAGCCCGAAGGCGCTGGAGCGGTTCAGGGTCGAGGCGCGGCGGATCATGGTCGAGCTCGTTGACGAGGTGCAGCCCCGCGGCCGCTGCGATTTCGCTGCCGAGATCGCCATGCTGTTCCCGACCTCCATCATCATGCGCTGGCTCGACCTGCCGATGGAGGATATGCCGTTGCTCGTCGAGCTGACCGACCGCGCGATCGCCGGCACCGATCCCGAGGACCGCAAGGCCGCCAAGCTTGCGACGCGCGACTATGTCGATGCGATCGTGCGCGCGCGGCGGGAGCAGCCGGGGGAGGACTTCATCAGCGTGCTCGCCAATGCGCGGATCGGCGACCGGACGGCGACGCACGAAGAAGCGCGGGCGATGACCCAGAACGTCATCGGCGGCGGGCTCGACACGGTCCGCAACATGATGTCGTTCATCGCTTTGTTTCTCGCCCGCAATCCGGAGCATCGGCGCCAGCTGGTGGACGAGCCGGAGCTGATTCCCGGCGCTGTCGAGGAATTGCTGCGCTACCTCGCGCTGCCGAACATGGGGCGAAGCGTCACCCGCGACGCCGAATTCCACGGCGTGCAGCTGCGCAAGGGCGACATGATGCTGTTGCCGCTCTGCCTCGCCGGCCGCGACGGCGAGGCCCATGCCGACGCGGACGCCGTCGACTTCCGGCGCGAGCGCAACCGCCACCTTGCCTTCGGCACCGGCGCGCATCTCTGCCCCGGAATGTATCTGGCCCGCGCCGAGCTCGCCATCTTCCTCGAGGAATGGCTGAAGCGGATTCCCGATTTCCAGATCGCGCCCGGCGCGCCGCCGGTGACGCGAGGCGGCAACATCCTCGCGGTCAAGAGCCTCGTCCTGGAATGGACGGCCTGAACATCGAAATCAGCCCCTCTCGCGTCGCTTTCGGCGACGCCGCAATCGACGATTTGCGCGAGCGGCTCGCCCGCACCCGCTGGCCGGACCAGCCGGATGGCGCCGGCTGGACCTACGGCACCGACCGCGGTTTTCTCCAGGATCTCTGCGCTTATTGGGCGCGGCACTTCGATTGGGCCGCCTGCGAGGCGCGGCTCAACCGCTACGACCAATTCGTCACCGCGATCGACGGCCGCCGCGTCCATTTCTACCACGTCCGCTCCCCGGAGCCGGACGCGCGGCCGCTGCTGCTGAGCCACGGCTGGCCGGGCGCGGCAGCCGAATTTCTCGACGTCATAGGTCCGCTGTCCGATCCCGCTTCTCATGGCGGCGATCCTCGCGACGCCTTTCATGTCATCGTGCCGTCGCTGCCGGGCTTCGGCTTTTCCGGACCGATCGCCGCGATGGGCTATCGCGCCCGCCACATCGCCGCCGATTTCGCGGCCTTGATGGAGCGGCTCGGCTACGATCGCTATTTCGTCCATGGCGGCGACAAGGGGACGCGGATCGCCATGACCATGGCGGCCGACCATCCGGAGCGGGTGCGCGCGATCCACCTCGGGCTGATGCCCGCGCCGCCCCCCGATCCCGTCGAACGGGAGGCGGGCCTTTCCGGCCCCGATGTGGCGCGCGTGCGGCGGACGGACGCCTTCCTGCGCGACGAAATGGCCTATCAGGCGCTGCAGCGGACGAAGCCGCAGTCGCTCGCTTACGGGCTCACGGATTCGCCGACGGGCCTTGCCGCATGGCTGGTGGAGAAGTTCCGGACCTGGAGCGATTGCGGCGGCGACCTTGACGCGGCGATGCCGCGCGACCGGCTGCTCGACATGCTCAATGTCTACTGGTTCACCGGCACGATCGGCTCGTCGATGCGCTCCTATTTCGAGGATGGCGGGCCGGGCCGCGAGGAGCCGCTTCCGGCCGTCAGCGTGCCCACCGGGCACACCGCCTTTCCCGCCGAGATCATCCAGACGCCCCGCGCCTGGGCCGAGCGGCGTTTCGACCTGGTCTATTGGAACGAGGTCGAGCGCGGCGGCCATTTTCCGGCGCTGGAAGTACCGGACATTCTGGCCGCCGAGCTGCGCGCCTGCTTCCGGCCGTTTCTTTAGTCGCTCCAGCCGTCGAAAATGTCGCCGGCCTCGTTCTGCACCATCGTCGCCGCTTCCATCTGGCCATAGACGAGCGCGTTGCCGATCGTGTCGAGCGTGTCCGCCTTGCTCACGCCCCACGCCTTGCAGAGCAGAACGTTCTCCCGGATGCCCTCCGCCGTGCGGCTCATCACATGGTAATAGAGCATCGTGGTGGGCCACATCTGCTTGGGCAGGACGTGGAGCATGTTCTCGATCCGCGCCCGGTGCGTCTTCATCAGCCGGGGACGGTGCGCCGCCATGAACCGGACGTAGGGCGGGATCTCGCCGATCGTCCGCAAATACCAGTCGAAGAGCAGGCTCTTCTCGCGCTCGCTGAGGTCGACGGTGGAGAAGTCGAGCCCTGAGCGGAACGCCTCGATGTCCGGCGCCCAGCCCTCCGGAAACCGGCAGGGCTCCTCCGGCCGCTCGGAAAATTCGATCCCTTCCGAAGCTTCGGCGATCGTCTCCATCCCGCGCGGGCCGGCATGGACAAAGGCCATCGCCAGCATCTCCAGTGCCTGCGCCTTGCTGACGCCCCGCGCGCGCCAGCTGTGCAGGACGTAGCGTACGCCGACGACATGACCCTTCAGCGCATAGAAGGTGAGGGTGCCGTTGCCGGTGATGGCGGGGCTCACCCGCAGCGTCAGGCTCGAATAGAGCCGGTAACGCTTCAGCACCTCGGGATTCTTGTCCAGCCACCAGTCGAGGCCGTCGAGCGAATGGCCGAACTGGGCCGCATAATGCGCCTTGAAGGCGTCGGCCTCCTCGGCACTGAGCTCGGTCGGCTTCGACAAATCGAGCCCGCGATGGACCCAGTTCCCGTTGGACGGATCGAAGCCGTGGTTGATGGCGCGCAATTGTTCGACGCTGCTGGACATGAAGCACTCCTTCGTCCGGCGGATTGCGGTCGCATCTCCGCCAAGTCCACGCGCGCGGCAGGCGCGGCGCGAGATATCGTCCCCCCGAAAAGGCGCACCCGCCGCACGCTATTCGCCCGCTCGTCCCGCAAGCCCGCCTAGAGAAAGCGGGACAGAAGGAGACAGAGGGTAATGGCAGGTTCCGGCAAGGTCGCGTTGGTCACCGGTTGCGGCAAGAAGGACGGCATCGGCGCGGCGATCGCCCGCCGCCTCAGCGCCGCGGGCGCGGAGCTGGTCGTCGTCGACGTGGAGACGAGCGGCGTGCGCGACAGCCACGAGCCCGCCTTCGCGGCCGATCCGCAATGGCGCGGCGTCGAGGATCTGGTCGCGGAGCTGGAGGCTGGCGGCGGGAAGGCGAGCTTCGTCACCGGCGACATCAGCTCGGAAGCCGACGTCGCCCGCATCGTCGCGCATGCGGTGGCGCGGCACGGCAGCCTCGACATCCTCGTCAACAATGCCGGCGCGCCGTTCAGCCTCGGCCATGGCGATCTCGACACCATCGACGCGGCCGAGTTCCGGCGCGTGGTCGAGATAAACGTCACCGGCACGTTCCTGATGGGAAAAGCCGCCGCGCCGCACATGAAGCGGCGGGGCTGGGGCCGGATCGTCAACATCGCCTCGGTGGCCGGACGGGTCGGGTCGAAGCAGAATTCGGCCTATGCGGCTTCGAAGGCGGGGGTGATCGCGCTCAGCCAGACCTGGGCGCTCGATCTGGGGCCGCACGGGATCACCTCCAATGCGGTGCTGCCGGGCTTCATCTTCACCAGCCGGACGCTGAGCGGGATGAGCAAGAAGATGGGCGGCGCGGCGCTGGACGAAGCGACGATCGCCAAGTCGATGCCGAACGTGCCGGTCGGCCGCCCCGGATCGCCCGACGACGTCGCGGCGACGGTCGCCTTTCTGTGTTCGGAGGAAGCGAGCTTCACCAACGGCCAGTCGCTCGTCGTTGATGGCGGCAATTTGAGGCTCTAAGTGGGGAGAGCACCGTGGCTTCGGGATCGATGAGGGTCGGAATGGACGCAGCGAACGACGTTGCCGAGATGTTGCCGCATGCGGCGGAGCTCGACCTTAAGGACCGCATGGATTCGCTCGTCGGGCGCATCGCCAGCGAGATCGCGCGCGAGATCACCGAGGGACGGCTTCCCCCGGGCGCCGATCTGAACTCGGTCGAGCTGGCGTCGCGCTTCGGCACCAGCCGCACGCCGGTGCGCGAGGCGCTGATGCTGCTGGAGAAGGAGGGGCTGGTCGAGATCCCGCCCCGGCGGCGCCCGCGCGTGTCCAGCATCAGCCTCGCCGAAGTGGAAGAGCTCTACCAGATCCGCTCCGTGCTCAACGCGATGATGATGCGGCTGTTCGTCCGCAACGCGACAGACGAGCAGTTGCGGGAGATGGTCGCGCTCCACGACGAGGTAAAGCGCGCCGTCGTTCGCTCGCCCGACGAATTCCAGGACGCGCGGCGTCGACTCCACAATTTCTGGCTCGACGAATGCGGCAACGGCTCGCTGCGGAACCTCCTCAGCACGTGGAAGATGCGGATGAGCGTCAGCCGGCTCGTCAGCTACAGCAGCGACGACATCGAACGCTCCCTCAAGGACCACGATCGAATCATCACGGCCTGTCTCGAACGCGACGAGCCGTTGGTGATGGCGCTGATGCAGTCCATGACCCTCCACGGGCTCGAGGCGATCAAGCGCCAGCGCAGCGCCAAGGGCTGACCGAAACCGCGCGCCGCTTAACCCAAGTGGGGGTGGCGGCGGGACATTATCGCGTAACCGAATTAGACCCAGCCACCGGGCAGTGCGATTGACCCTGTCGGGCAAGTCGCAACATTGGCGAAGTCGTTCCGCCTAAGGGGGCGGCGAATTGTCTGCTGCAGGGTGGTACCGATGCTCAAGCTCTCCGTGTTCATGTCTCCGACCGGCGGTCACGCGGGAGGGTGGAGACATCCCGATGCGGTGATCGACGCCGGCTTCAACTATGATCGCTGGGTCGAATTCGCGAAGCTGATCGAACGCGGCAAGCTCGACATGATGTTCCTGGCCGACGGCAACGGGGTCAACGGCATCGAGAATCCGGCGTTGCTGAGCCGCAACCCGATCACCCGCCCGGTGGTGATCGAGCCGATAAGCCTGCTGTCCGCGCTGGCGACCGCGACCTCCCGCGTCGGCCTCGTTGCCACCGCCACCACCACCTATGACGAGCCCTATAGCGTCGCCCGCCGCTACGCCGCGCTCGACTGGATCAGCAAGGGTAGGGCGGGGTGGAACGTCGTCACCAGCTCGAACCCCGAGGACGCCAAGAATTTCAGCCACGACCAGCAT
Organism: Allosphingosinicella sp.; assembly: GCA_036269695.1. Taxonomy (GTDB): domain Bacteria; phylum Pseudomonadota; class Alphaproteobacteria; order Sphingomonadales; family Sphingomonadaceae; genus Allosphingosinicella. The sequence goes on from DATBDY010000023.1 coordinate 277,613, forward strand.
GTCGAGCATGGCGACCGCTACGAGCGCGCCGGCGAGTTCGTCGACGTGGTCAAGGCGCTTTGGGACAGCTGGGCCGACGACGCGTTCGTCCTGAACAAGGAGAGCGGGATCTTCCTCGACGGGGACAAGGTCCGGCTGCTGGAGCACAAGGGCAAGCATTTCTCGGTCCGCGGACCGCTCAACAGCGCCCGGCCGCCGCAGGGCCATCCGGTGGTCGTCGTCGCGGGCGCGTCGGATTCGGCCATGGAGCTGGCAGCGCGAACGGCCGACGTCATCTTCACCGTCACGGAGACCAAGGAGGCCGCGCAGCGCTTCTACGCCGACGTGAAGAGCCGCGTCCGCAAATACGGACGCGACCCGGACGAGCTGAAGGTCTTCCCGGGTGCGAGCATCTTCGTCGGCGATACCGCGGAGCAGGCGGACGCGCGCTACAAGGAGCTTCAGGATCTCATCCCGGAATCCGTCGGCGTCGGCGTGCTCTCGAAGATGGTGGGCGTCGACCTGAGCCAATATTCGCCCGAGGACCCGCTTCCCGAGCTTCCCGAGACGCTCGGCATCAGGAGCTTCCGGAATATGCTGGTCGAGATGTCGAAGCGCGACGGGCTCAACATCCGCCAGCTCTATCAGCACGTGCTGCCCGCGCGGGGCCACGTCCTCATCAAGGGCGATCCCGGCCAGGTCGTCGACGTGATGGAGGAATGGTATCGGGACAAGGCCTGCGACGGCTTCAACATCGTCGCGCCCTATCTTCCCGCCGGCCTCGAGCAGATCATCGACCTGGTCATCCCCGAAATGCAGCGGCGGGGCCTGTTCAGGACCGAATATGAGGGCACCACGCTTCGCGACAGCCTCGGCCTGAAGCGGCCGGCCAACCGCTTCTTCGCGTCCGAAGCCGTGGCCGCGGAATAGGCCGGTGCGCGCGGCCGTGCTCCACGGGCCGGGCCCGCCCGACAGCTTCGTCATCGAGGACGTGCCGGTGCCGCGCCCGGGCCGGGACGACGTGCTGGTCAAGGTCGAAGCCTGCGGCGTCTCCTACCGCGACGTCGTCGAGCGCAACGGCACCTACAAACGCGATGTCGTCTATCCCTCGATCCTCGGCCTCGAGATCAGCGGCACGGTCGTCGAGACGGGCGAGGACGTCCTAGACCTTGCCCCCGGCGACCATGTCTGCAGTAAGGCCTTCATCAGCTGCGGCCATTGCCGCCTCTGCCGGAGCGGGCGGGAGACGACCTGCCGGCGGCGCCAGCCGGTGCGGGGCGGCTATGCCGAATATGTCGCTTTGCCGCAGGACGCCTTCGTCAAGGTGCCGGACTCGATCCCGTTCGAAATGAGCTGCTCGCTCGGCCCCGGCGCCGGCGTGGCGCTGAACGCGCTCCGAGACACGGCGAACGTGCGGATCGGCGAGACCGTGCTCGTCACCGGCGCCAGCGGCGGGGTCGGCGTGCCGGCGGTGCAGATCGCCAAGGCCGCCGGCGCGCGCGTCTTCGCGCTCACCCGCGGCGAGGGCAAGCGCGCTTTCCTGGAAGGGATCGGCGCGGACGAGGTGATCGTCGCCGGCGACGGCGAGAATTTCTCGAAGGAGGTGCGGCGCCGCACCGGCGGCGAAGGCGTCGACATCGTCGTCGACAATGTCGGCAGCCGCGTCTTCGACGCCTGCTTCGACAGCCTCGCCGTCCATGGCCGCTACGCGATGGTCGGCCAGCTGTTCGGTGAGGAGATTTCGATCAACCCCGCCCGCATCTTCTTCAAGCGGGCGAGCATCCTCGGCGTCGGCAGCGTCAGCCGCGCCCAGCTCGAGGACGTCATCGCGCTCACCGCCCGCGGAATCGTGACGCCGCAGGTCGCCGAAATCCTGCCGCTCGAGCAAGTCGCCCGGGCGCATCGCCTTGTCGAGGAGGGCGCGGTCTCGGGCCGCGTTGTGCTGAAGCCATGAACCAGATTCCCGCCGAGCTGCCCGGCGTCGAGGGCAATGAACGGCTGAAGGCGATCTACGCGCGCACGGTCGAGAAGCTGAAGGAGGTGGTGCGCGAGTTCGAGATCGACCAGGACGAGCTCCATCTTGCCGGCGACTATCTGAACCGGCTCGGCAAGGCCGGCTTCTGCCGCAGCCTGCTCGACGTGGCGCTCGCGATGACCAGCGTCGATGTCACCGCGCGGGTCGAGGGCGGCACGCGGCCGAACCTGGAGGGGCCGTTCCACCGGGCCGCATCGCCGCTGCGGCCGGACGGCGACTTGTTCGGCGGTGCCGAGCCCGAGCCGGGCACGCAGATTCTCTTCCTCTCCGGCCGTGTGACCGACGCCGCCACCGGCGCGCCGCTCCCCGGCGCGATCCTCGATTTCTGGCAGGCCGACGACGAGGGCCAGTACGATCTCGACCGGTTCAGCCTGTTCGGCAAGGTGCAGGCCGATTCCGAAGGATTCTACAAGGTGCGCACCGCCGTGCCGCTCGATTATTCGGACCACGACCACGATCCAATCGGCGAGCTGTTCCGGGCCATGGGCCGCCACAATAGGCGCTCGGCGCATATCCACCTGAAGGTCTGGCACGACGGGCGTTGCGTGCTGACGACGCAGCTCTTCATCCCCGGCAATCCCTATCTGGACAGCGACTATGTCGAGGGCGCGGTCAGCGACGATCTGCTGCTCGACATGAAGCCGGTCGCGGGTCGGCCGGACATCTATGAGGCCGAATTCGACATCGCGGTCTCGATCGCCCAATGACGGAAGCGGGGCGTCGGCTTTTCCGGCAGTGGCTGGGCGGCGGCGAGGCGGTGGCCGCGCCGGGGGTGTACGACCCACTCGGTGCCCGCATCGCCGCGCACGCGGGGCACCGCGCGCTCTATCTCGGCGGCAACGCCATGGCGCTCGGCCTCGGCAAGGGGCAGCCTTTCCTGACCGCGACCGAGACCGCCGCGATCACCGCGCGCATCGCCGCTGCGGTCGACCTGCCGCTCTTCGTTGACATGGGCGCCGGCTTCGGCGAGCCGGCCCATCTCGACGTCGCGCTGCGCGAGATCGAGGCGGCGGGGGCGAGCGCGGTGCATATCGACGACCAGCCTTACCCGAAGCGCGCCGCTTACCATCGCGGGCGTGGCGCATTAATGCCGCCCGAGGCGATGGTTCGGCGGCTGCGCGCCGCCCGCGGCGCCCGTCGCGATCCGGATCTGGCAATCGTGGCGCGGACCGACGCCCTGCGGGTGGCCGGTTCGCTCGACGAGGGAATCGCGCGCGGCCGCCTCTATCGCGAAGCGGGGGCGGACGCCCTGATGGTCCTCGACCTCGGGCCGGGCGATGCAGCGGTCTTCCGCGACGCCCTACCCGATACGCCGCTCGTCTGGATCGGCGGGGTCGCGCCACCCGTGCCCTCACTCGATGAGCTCAGCCAGGCCGGCTTCCGCATCGCCTGCTACCCGTTCAGCGGCATCGCCGCCGCCACCGTCGCGCTGGCCGATGTCTGGGAGGGGCTCGCCCGGACGGGCCGGGTGGATCAATCGCCCGAGCTGCTCGCGCGGGCTCGGCGCGAGACGCTTGCGCTGGCGGAGATGGAGCGCGCCTGGGCGTTGGAGGATGACGATGAACAGGCCTGACGCCGATCGCCTCGCCGGCGTGCTCGACCGCCGCGCGGTCGCCGATCCCCGCCATCCCGCAATCCTTTATCGCGGCCGCACGATCACCAATGCCGAGCTGCAGGAGGAAAGTATCGCCGCCGCGCGCAGCCTCATCGCGCTCGGGATCGGGCGCGGGGATCGCATCGGCGTGCTGCTCGGCAACCAGCCGGAATGGGTCGTGATGGCGCTCGCCGCCTCCTATCTCGGCGCGACCCTCGTGCCGCTCAACACCTGGTACAAGGAAACCGAGCTGCGCTGGACGCTCCGCCATTGCGCGCTCAAGCTGCTGGTCAGCGCCGTCCGCTTCATTAAGGCGGATTATCTCGCCTTGCTTCAACGCCTGGTTCCGGAAGCGCAGGGGGCGGCGCCCGGCAAGATCGCCTCGCCCGAATTCCCGGCGCTCAAGAGCCTGTTCTTCCTCGGCGAGGTGCCGGCCGGCATTCCGAACTGGAACGATTTCATCCGCGAGGGCGCGTCGGTTCCCGCCGACGATTTCACCCGGGCCGCGGCGGCCGCCGGTGGCGACGATCCGGCTTTCGTGCTCTACACGTCGGGCAGCACCGCCGATCCGAAAGGCGTGCTGCTGAACGGCCGCGGCGTCGTCGAGAACGGTTTCGAGCTCGGCCTGAGGCGCGGCATCGTCGCGGAAGACCGGGTCTGGCTCGGCACTCCGCTCTTCTATGGCCTCGGTGCGACCAACGCCTTGCCGGCAACGCTGACGCGCGGGGCCACCCTCGTCCTCCAGGACTATTTCGACGCCGGCTCGGCCATCGAGACGATCCACCGCACCGGCGCCACCGTCTATTACGGCACGGGCAACATGACGCGCGCCATGCTCGACCATCCCGATTACGCCCAGGCGAAGATCGGCTCGCTCCAGAAAGGCAATGCCGGCACCGTCGCCGAGTATAAGCGCCTGACCCTGATCGAAATGGGCATCAAGGGCGCCGTCCCCGCCTACGGCCTCACCGAGACCTACGGCAACGCGACGGTCGGCTGGCCCGACGATCCGCTCGAGGCGAAGCTCGAGACGAGCGGGACGCCGCTGCCCGGCATGGAGATGCGGATCGTCGACCCTCAGAGCGGCCGCGACCTGCCGCAGGGGGAGGTTGGCCTCGTCCTCATCCGCGGCCACACGACGCCGGGCTATCTCAACAATCCCGAGGAGACCGCGAAGGCTTTGCGGCCCGACGGCTTCTTCGACACCGGCGACCTCGGCCGTTTCGACGCCGACGGCCGCTTCATCTTCCACGCGCGGCTGAAGGAAGTGATCAAGAGCGGCGGCATCAACGTCTCGCCGGTCGAGGTCGAGCAGCTGATCGCCAGCCATCCGGACGTTCGCGACGCCTATGTCGTCGGCGTCGCCGATCCGGTGCGGGGCGAGCTGGTCGTCGCCTTCGTCGACGCCGCCGGTCCGGTCGCCGAGACCCAGATCAAGGCCTTCGTCAAGGAGCGGGCAGCCTCGTTCAAGGTGCCGCACCACGTCTTCTTCCGCAGCGAGGAAGATCTGCCGCGGCTTGCCAGCGGCAAGGTCGCCAAGCACAAGCTTCAGCAAGAGGCAAAGCTCGAGCTGGGCTGCTGATGGCGTTTCTGGGAGGCAAGGTGGCGATCGTCGGTGCGGGCGCGAGCGCGTTCGAGCGGCGGCCCGATGCCTCGGTCTTCGAGTTCGCCGACACCGCGCTCGATGCCGCCCTTGCCGATTCCGGGCTCGAAAAGCCGCAGATCGACGGGCTGATCGTGCAAGTGGGCTCGCCGCGCGGGGCCGATTATGACGGCATCGCCGAGACGTTCGGCCTCGACCTGCGCTTCTGCAGTCAGACCTGGTCGCACGGCCGCTTCGCCGCCACCGTTCTCGCCCACGCCGCCATGGCCGTGTCGTCCGGCCTCGCGACCCGAATCGCCTGCCTGATGGCGATGAAGAATTCCGACCTCGGCCGCATCGGCGAGGCCGACAATCCCTTCTTCCACGAGCAATTCCGCGAAAATGGCGGACCGCATGGCGAAGCGGGCCATGTCGGCATGTCCTCGCCGATCGCGGGCGCGGCCATGGCCTTCGATCTTTACTGCCGGCGCTACGGCCAGGACCGGGAGCTGCTCGCCGAGATCCCGATCGCGTTCCGCGCCCATGCGGCGATGACCGAGGATGCGGTGATGCGTGCGCCGATCGGGGAAGCCGATTATCGCGCGTCGCGCCCGATCGTCGAGCCGCTGCGCCTGCTCGATTGCTCGCCGGTCGGCGACGGCGCAATCTGCCTGATCGTTGCAGCCGCCGAAGGCCAGCGCGACGTGCGGATCACCGGCGCGCAGGGGCTGCGGGCGGGGTGCGACGCCTTCATCTTCGCCCCGGTCGGGCTCGGCATGGGGCAGCAATCTGAGCGCCGCCTGACCCGCGCGGAGGCGCGGGGGCAGCTTGTGTTCGAAATGGCGAGCGCCACGCCGGAGACGATCGACCTGCTCGGCATCTACGATTCCTTCTCGCCGCTGCCGCTCTACGCGCTCGAGGATTTCGGCTTCTGCGGGGAAGGGGAAGCGCTCGACTGGATCCAGGGTGGCCGGATCAGGCTCGGCGGCGAATTGCCGGTGAACACGAGTGGCGGGCAGCTCTCCCAGGCGCAGATGAACGGCTGGGGTCAGCTGCGCGAGCTGGTCGTCCAGCTTCGCGGCGAAGCCGGTGCCCGCCAGGTTGCGGATGCGCGACGGGCGATGTGGGCGACGGCCGGCGGCGACGCTTTGATCCTGGAGCGGAGCTAGATGGCCGAACGCCTCACCCCGATCGTCAATGCGCTGTCGCAGCCCTTCTGGGATGCGGCCGCCGCCGGTCGGCTGTGCCTGCCTTTCTGCACCGCCACCGACCGGACCTTCTGGCCGCCGAGCCCCTCCAGCCCTTTCGCGACCGGCGGCGACGTGTCGTGGCGCGAAACGCCGCCGGAGGGGATCGTGCGCAGCCTCGTCGTCTACCGCCGCGCCTTCCAGCAAGCTCTGGCGGATCGGCTGCCTTACGGCGTCGCGCTCGTCGAGGTCGCACCGGGTGTGAGGCTATTGGCGCATGTTCCGGGTCCCGGCGGGGCAGCCGCGGGCGATCGCGTCCGCCTGACCTTCCGGCCGCTGCGGGACGGTGAGTTGCCTGTGCTGATGCTCGAGTCCCGGCTGTGAGCGATTTCTCCGCCTGGATCGGCCGCACTGAAGAGCGTGAGGACCGGCTCGACCCGGCGCGCTCGAACGCCCTGCTCGCGGCGCTCGGCCGCGACGGCACGGTTGGCGAGGGCGACCCGCTTCCCCCGCTCCACCACTGGCTCCATTTCTGGGACGTGCGGAGGCCCGATGAGACCGGCCCCGACGGCCATCCGAAGCGCGGCGGGTTCCTGCCGCCGGTCGCCTTGCCGCGCCGAATGTGGGCGGGCGGCCGCCTCATCTTCCGCGCGCCGCTCCGGCTGGGCGAGCGGGTGCGGCGCGTATCGACGATCCAGAGCATCGAGCGGAAAACCGGGCGAAGCGGCGAGCTGGTCTTCGTGACCCTCTCGCACGCTTTGTCCGGAAGCGAAGGCCTGGCGATCGAGGAGGAGCAGGATCTCGTCTATCGCGAGGACAGCTCTGGAGCGCTCCCCGCGCAGGCGCAGGCGCAGGAGACAAACGACCCGGCAGAGAGCCTGTTGCCCGACCCGATCCTCCTGTTCCGCTATTCCGCGCTGACGATGAACAGCCATCGCATCCATTACGATCGGCCTCATGCGACGGAGGTCGAACATTATCCCGGGCTCGTCGTCCACGGGCCCCTGCAGGCGACCCTGCTCGCCGCGCTGGCGGAGCGGATGCTCGGGACGCCGCTCTCGACCTTCCGCTTCCGCGGCGTCGCGGCGGCGCTCGCGGGCGAGCGGCTCGACCTCCATGCCGCGCCGGCCGAGAAGGGCCTCGATCTCTGGACCAGCCATGGCGGCGTCCGCAGGATGATTGCAACCGCCCAAAAATGATCGACATTTCGATTTCGGGGGCGGGGGCGCAAATGAGGGCTACAGCGGCCGGGGAGTCGGACTAGGGACGAACTGTCCACACTTGGAGAGATTCGATGGCCGTGGTCACGGCGGAAGACCTTCGCAACATGAAGCCGATGACGGAGGCCAATCAGCTGATCGGCGATCCCGAAAAGGCGCTCGGCCGGATCGAAGCCGAAGGCTATGCCTTCTTCCGCGACGTGCTCGACCAGGGCGCCGTCCGCCGGCTCAAGCAGAAATATCTGGACGTGCTGATCGACTGGGGCTTTGTCGACAAGGGCCAGGATGAGCCGATCTGGAACGGCAAGGATCTCAGCGGCTTCCCGGTCAAGATCGAGCCGCTCCACGACGCCCGCGTCTGGGAAGATTTCGTAACCGAACCGGCGATCGACGCCTTCTTCACAAAGCTGCTCGGCGCGCCGCCATTCTGGCTCGAGATCACCGAATACAGGATCACGCCGCCGGCTTCGGCGTTCCCGGAGGACCCCTTCATCGGGCGGCACCAGGACGCGTTCTACAATCTCGGCATGGAATGCTACACGTGCTGGATCCCGCTGATGGAGATCGACGAGATCGTCGGCGGGCTCGCCATGTCGCCGGGCCTGCACCGTCAGGGCTTCTTCCACAATCAGGACGATCCGCCCCAATATCGCATCCCGCCGGGGGCGCTGCCGGACGACAATTGGCACCGCAATATCTACCGGGCCGGCGACCTCGTCATGTTCCACAAGATGTGCCCGCACAGCGGCCTGCCGAACATGTCGGACCGGTTCCGCATGTCGATGGACGTGCGCGTCGCGCCGATCACGGGCCAGCTGCCGGTGATCGGCGAGGTGCTGCGCTTCTCCGACGATGTGATCACCGTGCGCGACAAAGCGGGCCGCGACGTGACGCTCGCCATCGACGAGAACACCTATTGCCGCTGGACCGCGGGCAAGAGGATTTCGGTCGACGAGCTGCGGGCGCTGATGCCGGTCGGCTCGCGCGTCCTCGCCTCGGCCAAGGACGGCAAGGCGGTCTCGCTCCGGCCGCCCCGCTGAGCGCCCACACGCCGCCCCAATTGTCACCAGAAAGCGCCACCATGCCCGAGATTACGACGACCGAATTGAGGAAGGTGAGCGGCGGCTTCGATCCCGACAGCGGCAATTGGGTCCACCGCGGCCTCGATCTCTCGAAGCCCACCGAGCTGACGCCGGAGGAGGCGTCCGCCTTCAAGGGCCATTACGGCACGCAGTTCGCGGTGCCGATGCACGGTCTCGACTGGTGGATCGACCGCAATCCGGAGGTGCTGAAGCGCTACCGCCTCTATTGCAGCCTCACCTTGCGGGTCGAGCCGGCGGTGACGGGGGGCGGCACGCTCGCCTTCTACATGCTGATGGGCTACGTCAAAGGCGCCCGTTACGTGATGAACAGCTTCCTCAACGACGGGCTCAGCAAGGCGCAGGCCCTGGAGATGATCGCCATCGCTTTCGTCCATGCCGGCCCGCGCGGGATGGAAACGATCGCCGAAGCGATGGAGGGGCTCGACTTTCCCGACGAGCCCGATCCGCCGGCGCGCTTTCCCGCCGGCTGGGTACCCGACATCGACGCGTTCCGCTCCGGCCTCGATTTTTCGACCCTCGACCTCAGCGCCGATGAGAAGGCCGCGCTTTACGATTGGTATCTGCGCACGATCGGCGAGATCCCGCCTTATGTCCGCTTCATGGCGGAGCACCGGCCGCGCCTGCTCAAGACGCATCGCGCGCGGATCGAGAACATGCTCTACGCGCTGCCCAAGCAGGTCTGGCCGACCGCCTTGCTCTATTACCATGTGATGAGCCGCGTCGCCGAGGGCATTCGTGAGAACGTGCTCCTCTGCAAGGCGTGGGGGGTGAGCAAGTCCGACACGCTCGACGTCATCGGCAACGCGCTCGTCTACGGCCAGATGGAGGCGGCGACGATGGTCCAGCGCGAAGCGGGCGACGTGTTCGACGGCTGGCGCGACTGACCCATGCAGTCCCTGGCCGATCATGAGAGCGAGGAGCTGGCGGAGATCCGCCGCGCGGTGCGGGCGCTATGCGGCGACTTTCCCGGCGAATATTGGCGCGAGCTCGACCGCAAGCGCGAATATCCGACGGCCTTCGTCGCGGCGCTCACCGAGGCCGGCTTCCTCGCCGCCTTGATCCCGGAGGATTATGGCGGCTCGGGCCTCAGCCTCAAGGCGGCGGCGGTGATCATGGAAGAGATCCAGGCGAGCGGCTGCAACGGCTCGGCCTGCCACGCCCAGATGTACATCATGAACAGCGTGCTGCGCCACGGCAGCGAGGCGCAGAAGACCCGCTACCTCCCGCGCATCGCCACCGGCGAGCTTCGCCTCCAGGCCTTCGGGGTCACCGAGCCGACTTCCGGCACCGACACGCTCAGCTTGCGCACAACCGCGGTGCGCGACGGCGATTCCTATGTCGTGAACGGCCAGAAGATCTGGACCTCGCGGGCCGAGCATAGCGACCTCATGCTGCTGCTCGCCCGGACGACGCCGCGCGAGCAGGTGAGCCGCAAGTCGGAAGGCCTCTCGGTCTTCCTCGTCGACATGCGCGAGGCGGTCGGCAAGGGGATGACGATCAAGCCCATCCCGACGATGATGAACCACAGCACGACCGAGGTCTTCTTCGACAACCTCTGCGTGCCGGCCGAGAATCTGCTCGGCGAGGAAGGGAAGGGCTTCCGCTACATCCTCTCCGGCATGAACGCCGAGCGCATCCTGATCGCCGCGGAATGCGTCGGCGACGCCAAATGGTTGATCGAGCGCGCCGCTTCCTATGCGAAGGAGCGGAGCGTCTTCGGCAAGCCCATTGGCGGCAACCAGGGCATTCAATTCCCGATCGCCCAGGCCTATGCCCAGATGCGCGCCGCCGAGCTCATGGTCGACCATGCGGCGACGCTCTACCAGAGTGGAGCCAATGTCGGCGCGGAGGCGAACATGGCGAAGATGCTGGCGGCCGACGCCTCCTGGGCCGCGGCCGACATGTGCGTGCAGACCTATGGCGGCTTCGGCTTCGCCGAGGAATATGACGTCGAGCGCAAGTTCCGCGAGACGCGCCTCTACCGCGTCGCGCCGATCTCGACCAATCTCATCCTGTCCTATCTCGCCGAGCATGTGCTCGGCCTGCCGCGTTCCTATTGAGGCTGCGGGATGAGCGGACCGGAGCGGCAGAGCATGGAAGGGATGGTCGCCATCGTGACCGGCGGCGGCACCAGCCCCGGCCGCGTCGCCAGCATCGGCGAAGCGATTGCGCGCCTGCTGGCGCAGGGTGGCGCCAAGGTTGGCGTCGTGGATATCGACCTAGCGGCGGCGGAGCGGACCTGCGAGACGATCCGCGCCGAAGGCGGGGAGGCGCGGGCGATCGTCGCCGATCTGAGGCGCGAGGCGGATTGCGCGGCGGCGGTCGCGGAGACGGTCGAGGCCTTCGGCCGCCTCGACATGCTGATCAACAATGTCGGCTTCGGCGGCGGCGGCGGCGTGACCGCGATCGACGAGGCCGAATTCGACAATGCCATGGCCGTCAATTTGAAGAGCGCGATCTTCATGACCAAGGCCGCAATCCCGCACATGAAAGACGGCGGCGGGATCGTGAACCTGTCGACCACCGCCGTGCACTTCCCGACCTCCAGCCTCGCCTACAGCGCGTCGAAGGCGGCCGTCGAGGCCCTGACCCATCACACAGCCATGCAGTTCGGACCGGACGGAATCCGCTGCAATAGCGTGCGGCCGGGCGAGGTCTGGACGGCCATGGTGGACCGCAACTGCGCCACCGAGGAAGCGGCGGCGGCGCTGCGGGCGGAGCGGGCACGGCGGTGCGCGCTTCCCTATGACGGCGATGCCTGGGACGTCGCGCGGGCGGTGGTCTTCCTCGCCGGGCCCGAGGCGCGCTGGATCACCGGCCAGACGCTCTCGGTCGAGGGCGGCGCCGAGCTGATCCGGCCGAACCCGGAATGGCGCTCCCACCATTCCTACCACAAGGCGCCGCGGCGCTGAACGGGATCGATACCCTGCGCGAACAGGCGCGGCAGGCACTGGATCCCGCGATCTGGGATTATCTGGAAGCCGACGCGGGGGGAGGGTCGGGCGTGTCCGCCGAAGAGGCGTGGAATAGGCGGTCGCTGCGGCCGCACATCCTGCGCGGGGTGGACAAGGTCGACGTCTCGACGACGTTGCTCGGGCATCCGCTCGCTCTGCCGATCCTGACCGCGCCGAACGGACGCGCCACCTTGTTTTGCCCGGACGGCGAGCTTGGCTTGCTGGAAGCGACGGAAGCGGCGGGCACCGTCGCGCTGCTGCCGAGCTCGGTCGCCGCCCATGCGGGCGCGCTGCGGGCGCTGAGGCCGAAGGCGCGATTCTGGCAGCAGCTTTACATGGAGCGCGAGCGGCAGGCGATGCGGGACCTGCTCGGCGCGCTCGCCGAGGCGGGCTGCGAGGCGATCGTACTGACCGTCGACCTTCTGCCTGGCGCCGTGCCGGCTCCCCCGCGGCCCGGGCCCGCCCCCTGGGAAGCGTCCGCCGGGCGCACCGAACCGGCCAAGGCCTTCACCGCGACGACGCTCGACGATCTCGCCTGGCTGTGCGGTGAGGCGCGCCTCCCTGTCCTTGTGAAGGGGGTCCTCCGCGGCGACGACGCCCTGAGCTGCGTCGAAGCCGGCGCGGCCGGACTGATCGTTTCCAATCATGGCGGTAACCAGCTCGACACGATCATCCCTTCGGCCGAGGTCCTTGGGGAAGTGGTGGAAGCGTGCGCGGGAAGGGCGGAAATCCTCGTCGACGGCGGCCTGCGCACCGGCACCGCGATCCTCAAGGCGCTCGCCCTGGGCGCGCGGGCCGTGCTCGTCGGTCGGCCGACCAGCTATGCGCTCGCCGCGGGAGGCGCCGAGGCCGTCGCCGCTATGCTCGCCATGCTCAAAGACGAGCTGGAGCGGGCGATGGCGCTCTGCGGCGCGAGCAAAATCGAGGGGCTCGATCCTTCGCTGGTGAAGGTCCCGGCGCTTTGATCGCTCCTTCGATAAAAGCCTGCGCCGGGCGTGCCGGCGGAGGCGGGCGGGGCAGCCTCCGTTACGATGAACGCGAACCACTATGATGGCTGGAGAGTGACGTGAGCTACAAGAATCCTCCGATCGCCGAATGGCGGATGCTGATCGACGGCGAATTGGTGCCGTCCTCGTCCGGAGCGGTCTTCGACAATATCAATCCGGCCACCGACGAGGTGATCGGCGTGACCGCCGACGGCACGCGCGAGGATTTCGAGCGGGCGATCGCCGCCGCCCGCCGCGCCTTCGACGAGACTAACTGGTCGCGCGACAATTCCTTCCGGGCCAAATGCATCCGCCAGCTGCAGGCGGCGCTGCAGCGCCACGCCGAGGAGATCCGCCCGCTCCTGGTGGCGGAGGTGGGCACGCCGATCTGGCTGACCCGCGACACCTTGTTCGACGTGCCAGTCGAGAAGCTCGAACATTATGCGAAGCTCGCCGAGACCTTCGCGTTCGACGACGAGCTGCCGGACGTCGATTTCCGCGGCGTCGTCAGCAAGCGCCGCATCCGCTACGAGCCGATGGGCGTCGTTGCCGGAATCATCCCGTGGAACGGGCCGTGGGGCTCCGGCCTCAGCAAGGTCGGTCCGGCGCTGGCCTCGGGCAGCACGATGATCCTCAAGCCTTCGCCCGACGCGCCCTGGATGGCGACGATCGTCGGCAAGCTGGTGGCGGAGGAAACGGATATTCCGCCGGGGGTCCTCAACATCGGCACCGCGAAGGAGAATTATGCGGGCGAGGTGCTGACGCGCGATCCCCGCGTCGACATGGTCGCTTTCACCGGCTCCGCGCCGAACGGCCGGCGGGTCGCGGAAGCGGCCTCTCAGACGCTGAAGCGGCTGCTGCTCGAGCTCGGCGGCAAGTCGGCCTTCGTCGTGCTCAAGAGCGCCGACGTCGCGGAGCAGGCGGCGCTCGCCGCCAAGACGATCTGCGCCAATGCCGGCCAGGGCTGCGTCGCCCGCAGCCGGCTGCTGCTGCCGCGCGAGCGCTATGAGGAAGGCATCGAGGCGGCGAAGCAGGCGATGGACGCGGTCAGCGTCGGCGATCCGCAGGACCCCAACAATTTCATGGGCCCGCTCAACTCCAAGCATCATCGCGAGCGGGTGCTGAACTATATCCGCAAGGCCCAGGAGGAGGGCAACCGCCTCGTCCGCGGTGGCCGCGTCCCCGAGCGGCTCCAGGCCGGCTGCTATGTCGAGCCGACTTTGTTCGCAGACGTGAAGCCCGGCGACACCATCGCGCAGGAAGAGATTTTCGGGCCCGTCCTCGCAATCATCCCCTACGAGACCGAGGAGGAGGCGCTCGAGATCGCCAACAACTCCATGTACGGCCTCTCGGCGCAGGTGGCGGCGGCGACCAACGAGGAAGCCTATGAGTTCGCCAAGAAGATCCGCACCGGCACGGTGAGCGTCAACGGCGGCACCTGGATGCACATGGACGTGCCGTTCGGCGGCTTCAAGCAGAGCGGGATCGGCCGCCAATACGGCCGCCAAGGGTTCGAAGCTTATCTTGAGATCAAGGTGCTCGGCATTCCATCCGGCGAGACGTCGAAGACGCTCGCCTGGGGCGAGGTCGAGAAGGAAGCCGAGGCCGAGGCGGAAGCGGTCGGCTGAAAATGGCCGGCTCAATCGAGGATATCGAGGGGCGCCTGCGCCGACTCGAGGATATCGAGGCGATCCGCAGCCTGCTCGCCGATATCGCACGGGGCACCGACCGCTACGACTCCCAGCTGCTGGCAAGCGCCATCCACGAGGATGCCGTGCTCGACATGGGCGGCGCGCGGACGATGAGCGGCGCCGCTTTCGCCGCCGCCCTGAAGCCGCCGGCCGAGCCGCGGCCGGGCCGGATGCACCTCGTCTCGAACGCGCGGATCGACGTGGACGGCGATGCGGCGCGCAGCGAGAGCCACATCCTTTCCTGTCAGGACGTGCTCGTCGACGGTGTGCGCAAGACACGGATCCGCGCCGGGCGGTATCTCGACCGCTGGGAGAGCCGGGAAGGGCGCTGGAAATTGTCCGCGCGCACCCTCGTCGACGAATGGGGGCGGATCGACGCGGTCGTCGAGGCGATCGAGCCCGGGAGCCATCGCGGCTGCCCGGCGCCGGACGACCTTTCCTACTCGCTCTGATCTCGGGCGGCGTCGAGCGCCGCGATCGGCCGCGTCGAGATCCGCCGCTCCACCACCCGCGCGACCTTGACCTCGCCCTCGTGCAGCGCGCGCACGCGGTCGCTGACCTCCTGGTCGGCCCGCGTGTGCCGCGTCTGCCGCCGCAAATGGTCGATCCAGGTGAGGCTGTGGAACCGCTCCACCCAGCGCGTGGGATCGTCGATGTCCTGGTGCAGCGTCCAGCGGTGGGCGCCGTTGCGGCGGCGGATGCGGCCGAGCTCCTCCATCGCGGCCACAAAGGCGCGGAAATTCTCGGGCCGCACCCGATATTCGACGGTGACGGTGATCGGTCCATCATTCGGGCCGACGGGGCCGTTGAGATGGTCGACCGGACGGGTGCGGGTGGGCGTCAGGTCGGGAATCTCGCCGCTCGCCAGCGGGAAGACGAACGCGAGCAGCAAGGAGGCGAGCATTGCCGCGCCCGAGGCGATGAAGGCGACCTGCACGCTCCAGTGATGGGCGACGAGGCCCCAGAGCCAGCTGCCGCTCGCCATGCCGAAGAAAATCGAGACCTGATTGAGCGCGATGGCGCGCCCCACCACCCAGCGCGGGGCGACGAACTGGACGGTGACGCTGAGGCCGGTCAGCGTCATCACCCAGGCCGCGCCAGCAAGGACCATCAGCGGCACGGACAGGATGATGTGGCCGCTGATCCCCAGCAGGATCGCGCTGATTCCGAATACGAGCGAGCAGATGCGGGTAAGCCGCTCGCGATCGATCGGGATCGCCGCCCGCACGAACGCGCCGACCACGGCCCCGAACCCGAAACCGCCGAGCAGCAGCCCGAAGACCGAAGGCCCGCCGCCGAGCGCATCGTGGGCGAGGACGGCGGTCAGCGCCCAGACGCTGCTGCCGCAGAAGCCGAAGGCTCCTCCCCGCACCATCGTCGCGACCAGCGAGGGCGACAGGGCCACGAACCGCATACCGGCGGCGATCGCCTGCCCCACCCGCTCCGGCGGAAGCAACCTTTCCCGCGGTGGGCCCTTCCAGGCGAGCAAGGTCGCGATCAGCCCGACATAAGAGACCGCGTTGAGCGCGAAGGCGGAGGCTGGGCCCCACAAAGCGACGATGAAGCCGCCGATGGCCGGACCGAGGCTCCGGGCGACGTTGAAGCCGACCGAGTTGAGGCTCGCCGCGGCCTCCACCGCCTCCCGCGGCACCTGGTCCTGCATCGAGGCCTGCCAGGCCGGCGCGTTGAGCGCGGTGCCGGCGCCGATGAGGAAGGTCGCCGCCAGCAGGATCGGCGGCGTCGTCAGGTGCATGGCGGTGAGGACGGCAAGCGCCGCCGCCACCGCCAGCATTCCGGTCTGCGCGATCAGCATGATGAGCCGCCGCTCATAAATGTCGGCAAAGGCTCCGGCGGGCAGCGAGATCAGCATCATCGGCGCGGTCGCGCAGGTCTGCACGAGCGCAACCATCCGCGCGTCGCCGGTCAACGCCGTCATCATCCACGCCGCCGCGACGGTCTGGATCAGCCCGCCGAAATTGGAGGCCATGCTGGAGATCCAGAAACGGCGGAAGATCGGGATCTGCAGCGGACCGAGCGAGTCGCGCCGGCCTCCGCTCTCGCTTTCGGTCATCTTCTCGCGCTTGCCTGCGTCGCTTCGGGCACACGCACCGGGCAGGATTCTCGCGTCGCACACATGTCCGGCTGCTCCCCAATCCGGTTAGTGAATCAGCACGCATCCTGAGAAGAGGCGCCGCCATCCCGTTACGGAAATCGAGTGTGCGATGTCCATCGACGCTTAACCCAATGCCATGATCGAGGCCGCGGACGGCCCAGCAGGAACGTCGGTCCCTTGAACCTCGGTCCGATCTGCCGCACTCCCCGATATCGGAAGCGAAAAGGGGAGCGCGGGGGGATGGCGGGGCAAGAGGCTGAGGCGGCCGGGCCGCCGCGACCGAAGCTGTTCATTTCCTATTCGCGCACCGACGCGGCGGCGGTCGACCGGCTCGAGGCGGGCCTCTCCGAACGCGGCTTCGAGATCCTGCGCGACGTCGAGGACATCGCCTTTGGCGAGGAATGGTGGGCGCGGCTCGTCCAGATGATCGGCGAGGCGGACACCGTGATCTTCATGCTGACTCCGCGCGCCGCCGCGTCGCCCGTCTGCGGCAAAGAGGTGGCCGAGGCGCATCGCCGCGGCAAAAGGATCATGCCGGTGCTGCTCGAGGCGACCGACTGGAACGCGCTGCCCGCGGCGCTGGCGCGGATCAACAGCTTCTCGCTCGTCGGCGTGGACGACGGCGCCTATCCTGCCCGGCTTGATCAGTTGCGCGACGCGATGCTCGTCGATCTTCCTTGGGTGCGCGAGCACAGCCACATCGGCGCCGCGGCCGAGACCTGGGCGGATGGCGGGCGCTCGCCGGCGGACCTGCTCGCCGGCACCGAGCTTCGCCGCGCGCTCGACTGGCTCAGGAACGTGCCGCCCAACGCCGCCGAGCCGACACCGCTCCAGCGCGAATATATCGCCGCGAGCGAGGCCGCTCGCCACCGGCGCCGGGTGACGTTGCTCGCCAGCCTCGCGACGTTCTCGATCCTGCTCCTCGCGGCGGCGGCGATTGCCCTGCTTTATCGGCTCGACGCGGGGCTTGCCGAGGCGCGGGTGGCGCTCCAGAGCGATGATCTCGCCGCCGCGCAGCAGGCGATGACCGATTATGCCCGTGATCCGGTCGCGCGCCTGCTTCCGGCGACGCGCACCGCGCGCCAGCTCGCCAGCGAGATCCTCGATCGCGGGACGATTTCGGGCATCCTCCGGCCGGGCCTCCGGGGCGATGGCGCCTTTGAGTCGATGGAGGTCGCGGACGGCGCGCTGTTCCTGCTGCGCTCCATCCCCTCCTCCGGGCCAAGGCTCATCCGTTGCGACTTCGCACTCACGGCCTGCGAGTCGCGGGCGCTGGAGCCGGGCTGGGAGAATGCGAGCTTCGTCACCGACGGAACCCGCCTCGCGCTGACGCCGGCGCCGCCGACGGAAGGTTTCACCAGCACCGTTCCCGTCCCGACCGCGCCGGAGGCCGTCGCGACGCGCGGCACCCCAAAGCTGATCGAGACCGGCGGCGCTGTCGCGCCTGCCGCCCGGGCTGGTCCGCACGAGGCGAGCTTCCCGATTCCCGACAACCCTCCGATGACCGCGCCCCTGGCCCGCGCGGCCCTGCAATGCGACGAGCCCGGCACCCTCTGCCTCTCCCTCTCCCAACCGCCGGAATCGACCCGGGCGCAAATCGACGCATATTCATGGCGCCAAGACGACAACCAGCCCGTTCGATGGGTCAGCAGCGGGACGATCCTGCCATTCGCCGGCGACGAGAGCCCGACCTTCGCGGTCAGTCGCGACGGCTCGCGCGCGGCGGTCGGAACCGGGCGGACATTGCTTTTGTGGGACGGCCGCCTCCTCGCCTCCGGGGAGGAGCAGCAACCCATGAGAATCATGCTGCCGATCGAGGCCCGGGACCTGCGCTTCACGCCGGACGGCGGCACCCTGTTCATCCGCGGCGTGACCGGGATCCTCCGCCTGAACCTCGATCTTCGCGGGGCCCGCATCGCCGGCCAGGCGCCTCCAGCCCCGCCCGAAGTGGCGCCATTGCGGGTCTCGGCCGGGCTGGCATGGCAGGCAGGGGACCGCTCCATCGTCCGCGGCGACGGCGCCAAAATCGTCAAGCGGCCGCTTTCGGCGGCGCTGGCCCACCTCCTCGATGGCGGCAGCTGGGGCGCCGCCAGCCTCACCGACGAGGGCCCGTTCGTCTTCGCGCGGGCGGACAATGGCTGCCCCACCGATGCCGACGGGCCGACCGGTGCCGACCTGATCCTCGCGACCTCGGCTTCGGCGGCGCCCAGCCTGCTCCTCACCTGCGTGCAGGGAGTCGATCAGGCGGGCGCGGGGCTCGCCATCGCCGCGGGCGATGCGGGCAGAGTCTTCGTCGGCGCGCGCGGTCTGGCCGAGCTGATCGAATGGGACCCGGTTCGCAACGCGATCCGCATCCATCATGTCGGCGCAGTCCGGACCGGCGCGATGCCGCGGGTCGAGGTCGAGGCACCCACAATCCCGGCGGCCGGCGCCGACGGCTTGGTGCGACTGGATCTCGGCTGGAAAACGCATGCCGGCCCCGGCGGGGTCGGCCTCCTTTATGCGCCGGCGGCAGGGCGGCTGGCGCTGCTCGATCCGACCGACCTTCTCATTTACGATCTGAAAACCGCCCGGCTCACGCCGCTCCCCTCGCGGGTCAAGACGACGGAGAGCTCCTTCGATCTCGACCGGCGCGCATGGCTGTCACGGAACGGACGCATCGCGGTTCTCGCCACGCCCAGCAATGCGGGCCCGGTCTATGTCGAGATGTTCGACATCGCCGAATCGCGGCGCCTGGCGCTGCCGCCCGGCGCGACGGCGGTCGAGCCCCGCGGCGCCGACCGCTATCTGATCACGAGCGCGTCCGGCCGCCGCTGCTGGTCGGTGCCGGAGATGCGGGGGGCGCAGGTCGGCCTGCTCGAAAGCCTGCTGCGCAAGCCCGGCCGGGAGCGACCGCCGATCGCTTGCTGAGGGTGGTCTGGCTTCAGCTGAGCCGGGCGACCAGCGACTTGAAGCCGTCGTCCTTGCGCAGCGGGTCGAGGAGCGGATCGGTCCAGACGTAGAAGAGACCGACGTCGCCGACCTTGCGCGCCTGCCGCAGGGCGGTGAGGGCACCCTCCGAATTGCCGAGCTGCGCCTGGACCTGCGCCTGCTGGTAGACGTTGCTGTCGCCGAACTGGTGCACGAGCTGATCGAGCAGGGCGCGCCCGTCCGCCGCCCGGTTGTTTCGCGCCGCGACGACGGCGAGCCCGGTGATCTTCGCCCAGGCCACCGGCTCCAGCTGGTATTCGGCCTGAGCCCCGGCGACATCGCCGCGCATCAGCAGGGCGTCGCCGAGAACCGAATGGGCGAGCGTCATCTTCGGGCTGAGCGCGAGCGCCCGGCGCATCGCATCGATGCTCCCGGGATAATCGTGGGCCGAATAGAGACCCAAAGCGAGCGACTTGTGCGCCCGCGGGTTCAGCGGATCGAGGTTGACGGCGCTGCGCAGCGCCTCCAGCCCCGCCGCCGCCTTGCCGGTGCGGGAGGCATAGAGGCCGTAACGGATGAGGATATCGGCGTTGCCGCCGCCGAGCTCGAGCGACTTCTGGTAGGGCGCCGCCGCCCCGGCGAAATCGAGCTTTGAGTAGACGAGGGCATAGCCGAGCGTCGATTGCGCGTCGGCGGATCCGGGCGCGAGCTCCGCTGCCCGCCGCGCCGATGCGAGCGCGGAATCATAAGTCGATCGGATCTGGTCGGCGGGGAGGAAGGCATTGGCCAGAGCGATTAGCGCCCGCGCCCGCGCGGCATGGGCGTTGGCATAAGTCGGATCGGCGGCGAGCGCGGCGTCGAAGCTGGCGAGCGCCTGGCGCCAATCCGCCTCGCTGGCGCTCATGTCGACGAGCTGGCGGCCCTTCAGATACTGGTCGTAGGCGAGGGTGTTCGAGGTCCCGCCGCTCGCGATCTGCGGCAGCTCGCTGCCGCCGAGATGGACCTGCAGCGCGCTTGCGACCGCGGCGGCGATGCCCTGCTGCACCGCGAAGATGTCGTTCAGCTTGCGATCGTAGGTCTCGGACCAGGTCTTGAACCCGGTCTTCGCGTCGATCAGGCTTGCGCTCACGCGGATGAGGTTGCCGTCGCGCCGGACGCTGCCGTCGAGCACATAGGCGACACCGAGCCTCGATGCGATCGTGGCGATGTCCGCCGACTTGTCCTTGAACGAAAAGGACGAGGTGCGCGCCGCGACCTGGAGCTGGCGGACGTTGGCGAGCGCGTCGAGCACCTCTTCGGACAGCCCGTCGGAGAAATAATCCTGTTTTGGATCGCCGCTCAGATTGGCGAAGGCGAGCACGGCGACGCTGTTCCGCGGCGCTTCGCGGGCGGTTTCGGCAACGGCAGGGCGGAGGGCGACGGGCTGCCCGGCGGCGGCTTCAGTCGCGGCGCCCGGCTCCGGCTGGACGCCGACCAGCTTGCTCGCGCCGAGGAAGATCAAAGCGAGGAGAATGAGGCCGCCGACGATGAACGGCAGCGGATCGATCTCGCTCGTCTTGGCCTGGCCGTGGCCGCCGCCCTCGTGAAGATGGTGCTCGGCGCGGGACGCGGGCTCCGTCTCGGGGAGGTCCACCTCGCCGACCTTGGCCATGATCCTCGAATTGAAGGCGAAGACGAGCACGACCGGAAAGCCGAGGACGAGCAGCCAGAAGACGAAGCGCATCGCCCAGTGCGGCATGTCGAGGATCAGCGACAGGAGATGCCCGACCTCCAGCACGAGCCAGCTCGTGACCAGATAGGTCGCGGCAGCCCGGGGCACGCCGCGCTCGCTCAATTTCGGCCAAATGGATCCCACCGTCATCCGGCCCTTCCCGCCTTGGGACAATCGAGATATTACACCCCTTCGGCCCGGCCTAGTCAATTCGGCCGAAAATGTGAGCGTCCCCGACTGCAACGACCGTTGCACGATCGTCAACAACGAGACCGAGGGAGAAGAACGATGGCCGGAAGCGGAGACACGGACAGCAACATGGGCGGCGACACCGGCGGGCGTGGCGGTGATCACGGACGCGGCGGCGACACTGGCGGGCGTGGCGGCGACACTGGCGGGCGTGGCGGCGACACCGGCGGGCGCGGCGGCGACACCGGCGGGCGTGGCGGCGATACCGGCGGACGGGGCGGCGACACCGGTGGACGCGGGGGCGATACCGGCGGAAAAGTCTAGGACGAGGCAAGCGGGCCGTCCGCGGGCGGCGCGACCACACATCGAGGGGGGACGGAATCATGGCCGACGGCCAGCGCGAACGCCATGAATTCGTCGCCCTGCTCGAGCTCGCCGATTCCCGGGGCGGGGATCTGGACGGCGGGCGCGGCGGCGATGCCCCGGGTCTCGGCCTGCCGGAGGCGCCGCCCATTCCGTTCGACACGGAGCAGCAGGCGGTCGCTGCCGGTTCGCAGCTGATCGAGTTCGACGCTTCGGTCTCTCCCGACCTGCGCTCCGCCGTCACCAACGTCATGCTGCTTGCCCAGCTGGCGGCGAACAAGGCGGCCCCGTCGGGACCGATCGAGGCCTGGTACGCCAAATATACCGAGGTGCTGGGAATGCTCGGCTGGGTCACCAGCGGATTGTCCGAGAAAGACGACCATTTCGACGGCGCCGGCATCGACGTCCAGCAGGCGATCCTCGGCGTGCTGACCGCCGCCCTCGGCCCCGGCGCGGCCGCGGCTTCGATCCTTGCCGCCGCGATCGGCGCACTCGGCAAGACCGCCGATACGGGCGGCTGGATCGACCTGTTCGAACGGGCGAGCCGGCATACCAGCTTCACCAGCTTCCAGCTCTCCTACGGCACGGCGAAGGACGGCGAGGCGCGGCTGCACCTCCTGTGCTTCTCGCTGGATGCGGACAGCGAAACCGAACGCGTCATCTTCTTCCGGATCGGCGCTGCCCATGCCCAATTGCGCCAATATTCTGGCGACATCGCCGCCGACCCGGCGATGCTGATGCAGACGAAGGACGTCGTTGCGGCCAAGGTCGCCGCCAGCGCGGCGGACTATCTCAGCACGATCGCCATCTGAACCATGGCTTCCGCTTCGCCCGCACCAACGCCCGACGCCACCCCTCCGGCGGCGGCTCCGCCTGCCGCCGCCGCCCCGCCGCAGACGCCCATCACGATCGTCAACGGCGACCTCTCGTTCGCCCGCTATCCGGTGGTGGTCGGCCATTTCCTCGGCGATTCGATCGCCGGCGCCGAAGCGCAGCTCGATTTCGCGCTCGAGGCATCGCTGAAGAAGCGCTACGCGCTGGGCATCTATCCCGGCACCGTGGGGACTGCGATGGTGGTGCCGCCGCCGCACGGAAGCGGTACCACCGGCGTCGTCGTCGGACTTGGCGACATTGGCGCGTTCAGCCCCGGCATGATTCGCGGCGCCCTCATCGCCGGCCTGCTCGAGCTCGCCCTCTCGAGCGCCCGGCCGCCGGGCGCGAGCGGGGTCAGCCTGATCCAGCTCGGCACACGTGCCGGTACGGTGTCGATCACCGACACGGTCTCCGCGTCGCTCGCGGCGCTCGCCGAGGCGCAGCGCAGGCTCGCCGAGCAGGGCCTGCAACCATTCACCGAGATCGACTTCATCGCGCTGTTCGAGGACGATGCCCACAAGCTGTGGCATACGTTGCGCCGCTTCATCGACTCGCCCCATTATCGCGACCTGTTCTCGCTCGAGCGGGAAGTCTCCTACGCGGCGGGCGCGCAGCGGCGGCTGATGCGGATGGAGGATCCCGACGTCTGGCGGGCGATCCAGGTGACTTCCGCCGACACGGGCAGCGGCGACATGGGATTCCGCTTCGTCGCCGTCGGCGAGCAGGCGCGGGCCGACGGCTTTCTGGTCGGCGCCAACAAGTCGTTCGTGCAGGAGTTCGTCGAGACCGCGCAGAAGCGCAAGCTGAACGCCGCGCCGACCCGCGCCTTGTTCCAGCTGATCTGGCCGGCCGAGCTCAAGCAGACCAGCCAGGACGACCGCAACCTCCGGCTGATCCTCGACGAAGCGGCCGCCGCCCTCCCGTTCGAGCTGATGGACGATCGTGCCGCGCCGCCGGACGGCGCCGCGACGGACGCTGCCGGGCCTCCGGCAGTTCGCCGCGGCATGCTGCGCCAGCTCATCCAGTCGCGCTTCGCCCGGCTCCAGACGAGCCCGCGCGGCGGCGAGCGCGCGCTCGTCATTGGCGATCCGCGCGGCGGCGCGCCGGCCGCCGACTTCGCGCCGCTGCCCGGCGCCCGCGCGGAAGCGGAGATGGTCGCCGACGCGCTGGAGGCGCAGGGTTTCCAGGTCGTGCGCCTGATCGGCGACGCGGTGACGCCGGACGAGGTGGTCGAGCAGGTGCTGCAGGGCGGCTGGACCATCCTCCACGTCTCCGCCCATGGCATTTACGACTACCCGTTCCGGTCCGATCGCGCCGTTGCCTCCGCCGCGGGCTGGGACGGCGACTGGACCCATTATACCGGCCCCCGCTACACCGGCGTCGTCCTCGGCGACCGCCTCACTTTGTCGCCGTCGATCCTCCAGAGCATGCCCGATCCGCCGGTGCTCGCCTTCATCAATTGCTGCTCGCTCGCCTCGATCGATCCCAATGACGAAGCGCAGCTGCGCGCCGCCGCACGCCCCGAATTCGCTGCGAGCTTCGCCGCCGAGCTGATCGCGCTCGGCTCACGGGCGGTGATCGCCGCCGGCTGGGAGGTCAGCGACCAGGGCGCTTTGGTGTTCGCCCGCTCCGTCTATCGCGAGCTCCTCGCCAACAACCAGGGGTTCGGGGAGGCGGTGCGCGTCGCCCGCGGCGACGTCTACGACAACGATCCGGACGATGCGACCTGGGGCGCCTACCAATGCTATGGCGAGCCCGACTGGCGGCCGCGGCCGGACAACGAGGTGCGCGCCAAGGTGCTGCCGGCGCCCTGCTTCGCCTCGCCGGCCGAGGCGATCGCCGAGATCGACGGCATCCGCAACCAGGCGGAGGTCGGCGCCGGCCGCGACAGCCGCCGCGACGGGCTGATCGACCGGCTGCGCACGATACAGGAGGCGATTCGCGACCTCGGCTGGCTGGTGCGCGACGGGGTCCGCGAGCAGCTCGGCCACGCCTATCTCGCACTCGGCGAACGCCAGGAAGCACTTCAGCATTTCGAAGAGGCGCTGAAGCTCGACGCGGGGCCGACGTTGCGGCTGGTCGAGGCGCTCGCCAATCTCCGCATCCGCCAGGCGGCCGCCAACGCTCACGCGGCCGGGGCGGCGCCTCCCGACGCGGCGCTCGGCGAGATTTGCGCCGCCCGCCAGCAGCTCGTCCTCCTCTGCCAGGTCGCCGGCACGACGGCGGAGCGGCTGAGCCTGATCGGCGGCGCGGCGCAGCGCGAGGCCCTCCTCGCCGCCGCCGAGACGCGGGATACGGCGCTCGCCCAGATGCGCGACGCCTATGGTCAGGCATGGACGCTGAGCCGCGCCCGCGGCTCCAGCGATTCCTATTATCCGGGCCTGATGACGGTGAGCGCGAACATCCTCATCGCGCTGCGCGCGGGGGCCGACCTCGCCCCGTGCCGAGCCGGGCTGGACGATCTCGACCATGATTTTGCGGGCGAACCGGTGCCGGGCGACTATTATCGCGCCGTCAGCCTCGCCACGCGCGATCTGCTCGTCGCGCTGGTCGCCGGCGGCACGACCGAGGAGGAGGCCCTGAAGCTCGCCGGCGAGTTTCACGCGGCGTGGGAAATATCGGGCGACGCGACGGAGCTCGATTCCCTGCTGTCCCACCTCCGCCTGCTCGCCACGATCCTCTCCGACCACGATTCGACGCACGCCGCCGCTTCATGGGTGGACGCGATCGAAACCGCCGCCGCAGGAACCACCGCGCCCGCGACGGCGACGACCGCGCAAGGCTGATCCTTCTCTAGGGTGCGGTCAGGGGAACGGCGCAGTGCTGCGGCATGATCCTTACTCCGCCCCCGGTTTCGCCGGTGCGAGGCCGCGATCCTCCAGCATCGGGCCGATGTCCGGGTCCCTGCCGTAGAAGTTGCGAAACATGACGTCGTAATCCTGGGTGTGGCCGCGCGACAGGACGAGGTCGCGGAAGCGGTCGCCATTGGCGCGGGTGAGGCCGCCATGGGCCTGGAACCAGGCGAAGGCGTCGTTCTCCAACATCTGGGTCCAGAGATAGCCGTAATAGCCGGCCGCATAGCCGCCCGACCAGATGTGCTGGAAATAGCTGGACCTATAGCGCGGCGGCACGTCCTCGACGTCGAGGCCCATGCGCGACAGCGCCGCCGCCTCGAACGCGTCCGGGTCCTGCAGCGCCGCGGTCGCCGGCAATTCGTGCCAGCGCATGTCGAGCTCCGCCGCGGCGATCAGTTCGCCCAGCGAATAGCCCTGGTTGAACCGCTCCGCCTTGCGGATCTTCTCGACCAGGGCCGCCGGCATCGGCGCGCCGGTCTTGTAGTGGATCGCATAGTGGGCGAGCACCTTGGGATCGAGCGCCCAATGTTCGTTGAACTGCGAGGGGAACTCGACGAAGTCGCGCGCCGAGGCGCCGAGACCAGGATAGGTGATGTTCTGGAACAGGCCGTGCAGCGCATGGCCGAATTCGTGGAACATGGTGACCACGTCGTCGAAGCTGATCAGCGCCGGCTGGCCGGGCGCCGGCTTGGCGAAATTGGCGACGTTGTAGACCACCGGCGTGGTGCCGAAGAGCCTCGACTGGGGGACGAAGCTGCTCGTCCAGGCGCCGCCCTGCTTGTTGTCGCGCTTGAAATAGTCGCAATAGAAGAGGCCGAGATGCTTGCCGTCGCGGTCGAACACCTCGAACACGCGCACCTCCGGATTGTAGACCGGGATGTCGTGCCGCTCCTTGAAGCTGATGCCGTAGAGCTGGCCGGCGGCGTAGAAGAGGCCGCGCTGGAGCACGTTGTCGAGCTCGAAATAGGGCTTCACCGCATCCTGATCGAGATCGAAGCGGGCTTTACGGACGCGCTCGGCATAGCGGTCCCAATCCCAGGGCTTTACCGTGAAATTCTCGCCGTCCGCCTTGATCACGCGGTCGATCTCCGCCGCCTCGCGCCGTTCCTCGGCGGCGGTCGGCGGGACGAGCTTGGCCATGAACGCCTCGGCGACGGCGGGCGTGCGCGCCATCTGGTCGGCGAGGTTGTAGGAGGCCCAATCGGGATAGCCGAGCAGGGCCGCCTTCTGCGCCCTGAGCTGCGCGATCTGCGCCAGCGTCGCGCGCGTATCGTTGGCATCGCCTTTCTCGGTCCGGGTCCAGCTCTGCTCGAACAGGCGCTGCCGCGTCGCGCGGTCGGCGAGGGATTCGAGCGCCGGCTGCTGGGTCGTGTTCTGCAGCGGGATCACCCATTTGCCGGTGAGCCCGCGCGCGTTGGCCGCCTGCGCGGCCGCGGCGATGCCGGCGTCGCCGAGGCCCACCAGCTGGGCCGGATCGTCGACCACGAGGCCCCCCGCCTTGGTCCCGGCGAGCAGTTTCTGCTGGAAGGCGGTCTGCAGGGTGGAGAGCTGGCCATTGATCGCGCGCAATTTCGTCTGGTCCGCCGGCGAGAGCTGCGCGCCGGCGCGGACGAAGCGCTGATAGACCAATTGGAGGAGCTGGCGCTGCTCGGGATCGAGCCGCAGCGTGGCCCGATGCTCGTAAAGGGCGCGGACGCGGGCGAACAATTTCGGGTTGAGATAGATGGCGTCGGCATGGGCGGCGAGCTTCGGCCCGATCGCCCTCTGGATCGCCTGGCGCGCGGGATTGGTGTCGGCTTGGGCGACGGCGCCGAACGCCGCCTGGACGCGCTGCAGCATCCGGCCGGAGCGCTCCATCGCCACCAAAGTGTTGTCGAAGGTCGGCGGCGCCGGATTGTCCGCGATGCGGGCGATCTCCGCCGCCTGCTCGGCCATGCCCTGCGCGAAGGCGGGCTCATAATCGCTGTCGCGGATGATGTCGAAGCGCGGCGCCTGGAACGGGAGACTGCTCGGCTGCGCGAACGGGTTGGCCCGCTCCTGCGCCGCCAAGGCCACCGGCGCCGCCACCGCCGCCACGCACACGGTCACACCCAAAGTCCTCAACCAGCCCTCACGCCGCATCGCATCCTCCTCCACAGAAGCGGTGCTCATGCGGGAGTTAGCGCGCGTGAATCAAGGGGATGGTGGGGAACGGCTCGGCCGCTGCCCGCTGCGACCTATTGCGGACAATAGCTGCTCGCGGCAGCATGGAAGCTATGAGGCTCAACTCCGTCACTGCGAACCGCCACATCTTCAATGGCGAAGCGAACGGTAAGCCGCTCCGGCTTCTGCTCACGTTTGATAGCGGCCGGGTCTTGCGCCTTCAGATCGCCGGAGACGGTGAGGAAATGCTTATGGACAACCGCCAGCTCGATGCGGCGGTGGACATGGGCGAATACGGGCAAACCGACGTCGCTGATGTTACTCAGTCGCTGTTCCCAAGCCTCAGCCGGGTTGAGGTGACAGATGTGAAATCGCTGGAACGGCACGGCAGGCGGGTAGGGGTGAAGCTCGCGGTCGATGGCGGCGAGCCCTTCAACTTCTGGGTTGACGATGACGAACTTCATTGGGGTGACGAGGCAGCACTCGTCAGCCATGATTGGCAGGATGGATTGGCTCCTAAGCCTTCCGAGCGCCTTGAAATCTAAACGTTCGCTTTCCACTAGTCGCTGGCGCCCGTCACCGGATCGCTGGCGGCGGCACGTCAATCTTGAGCGGGCCTTTCTTGTCCCTGAGATAGGTGATCAGCAGAGCGGCGGTCGTGGTTCCGTCGTTGGTCGCGCGGTGGGGCGTGTCGCGGTCGACCTCGAACGTGTCGCCGGGGCGGACTTGGCGGATCGGGCCGGCGCCGATCTGGACGTTTAGCTCGCCCGAGAGGACGTAGGCGATCTCGGTGCCGTGGTGGATATGCCAGCCCGAGCTCTGCCCAGGCTGGAAATCGTGCTCGACCACGTTCACCTCCAGCCCGGCGCGGTTGCTCGGTACGTCGACGTGAATGTCGGGCGGGTCCGCGCAAAAGGCGGGAGCGGTAAGGCAGGCGAGAGCGCCAGCCATCACGACAGCGACAATGCGGATCATCCGAGCCTCCCGGACAGCAGCGGCCACAGCGACGTGGGCCGACTCGAACCTATCCCGCGGCACGTCCGCGATCCACCCTTAGCCGCGCTTCCGCTTGCAAGCCCCCGCTCACCGCCAGCGCCATTGTGGGCATCCGACAAGCGTGGGAGAGATTGCGAAGCGAAACGCGGCGATGGCGCTGCACCCGAGACACGAAGTGAGGAGCTGGTGAAGACGATGAGGAGAGCCGGCAAACGAAGATCGAACCCGCTGCTCGCGGCCTTGTTCACGGCGATGCTGGCTCTGGCGTGCGGGACCGCGCAGGCCGCGGGAAGCGGAGCGCGGCCGCCGGAGGTGGTTCGCATCTGGCCCGCTGCGGCGCCCGGCACGGAAAGCTGGACCGGCGCGGAAGCGGAGCTGGACGCCGAGCTGCCGGACGCCGGCAAGGTCCATATCGTCACCAATGTCACGGTGCCGACGCTCAGAATCTTCCGGCCGCGGCCTGGCCGGGCCAACGGAACCGCGATGCTGGTGGTTCCGGGCGGGGCCTTCCGGGCGCTCGCCTGGGATCTGGAGGGGACGGAGGTCGCGCAATGGATGGCGGATCGCGGCATCACGGCGTTCGTGCTTAAATACCGCGTCCGGCCGCCCGGTGCTTCGGGCGCTCCGGGAGCGGAGACGTTGGACGCTTTCATGCGAAGGACCGGGGACGCGCGCCGCATTGCCGCGGCGGATGCCCGCCAGGCGCTCCGTCTCGTCAGATCGAGGGCGGCGGCTTACGGCATAAAGGCCGACCGCGTCGGCATGATCGGCTTCTCGGCCGGTGCGATGACCCTGATGGATGTCGTGCTCGGCGCCGATCCGGCGGCGCGTCCGGATTTTGTGGTGTCCGTCTATGGCGCGATGGCGGGCGATGAGGCGCCTGCCGCCGGCGCGCCGCCTCTGTTCATCGTCGCGGCCCAGGACGATCCCCAGGTCCCGTCGCAGAAGAGCGTGGAGATCTACGAGCGCTGGAACCGCGCCGGCCTTCCGGCCGAGCTCCACCTCTACGAGAAAGGCGGACACGGCTTCGGCATGCGCGCGCGGGGCCTGCCGGCGGACCGGTGGCCGGCCGCGCTCGGTGCCTGGCTCCTCTCGCGCCATCTGGCGACGGCAGCCGGGGCGGCTGCGCGCTAACCTCCTCGGTGGCCGGTCCGGGCCTTCGCACCCGACGCATGTGCTTGAAGCGGGGCATGGGTGCGCTACACTCGACCCGCCATTCTTGGGGGGAATCGACATGGCCACTCTCGCTGAAACTCCGCTCGCGCCCACGCCCGCTTCCGCAATCGGGGACGAGCGCTTCTTCCTGCGCGCCGCGATCGTCATGGCGCTGATCGTCGTCGCCGGCTTCTCGTTCCAGCTAGGGATGGGGCGGTCGACCTTCGCCTCGCCGCTGCGCGTCCACGCGCATGCGATCGCGTTCATGGGCTGGGTGGCGATCTACGTGGCGCAGAACGTGCTCGTCGCGACCGGCCGGATGGCGCTTCACCGGCGCCTCGGCTGGATCGCGGCTGCCTGGATGGTGCCGATGATCGTCCTTGGCTGCCTGGCGACGGCGGGGATGGTACGGGCGGGGCGCGTGCCCTTCTTCTTCCGGCCGCTGCAGTTCCTCGTCTTTGATCCGATGATCCTGTTCACCTTCGTCGGGCTGACCACCGCGGCCATCCTGATGCGCCGCCGGACGGAGTGGCACCGGCGCCTGCATTATTGCGGCATGTCGATCCTGATCGGACCCGGGATCTCGCGGCTGCTGCCGTCGCCGCTGCTGCAGCCCTGGGCCTGGGAGACCGTCTTCCTGCTTTGCCTGATCTTCCCCTTGGTCGGAATCCGCTCGGACATCAGGCGGAGCGGCCGCGCGCACCCCGCCTGGCGCTGGGGCATCTCGGCCATGCTCGCCGGGGCAATCCTCACGGAGGCGATCACCTACAGCCCGGTCGGCATGGCGCTCTACCGCGCGGTCACGGCGGGCTCGCCCGGCGCCGCCATCGCCCCGCTCGAATTCGCGCCGCCGCCGGCCAGGCCGCTGGTCACCGGGCGGCGCTGATTTCGAGCGCCGCCAGCGCCTGGGCGGCGTGGCGCTGAATGATCTCCCACATCGCTTCGACATCGGCTTCTTCGGTGGGCACTGCGCCGACCGAGACGCGCACGGTCCAGCGGCCGCCGACGATCGCCGGGGTCACATAGGCTTCGCCGGAACGGTTGATCGAATCCGCCCAGGCGCGGGTGTAATCGTCGAGCGCCTCGCCCTGGAGGCCTTCGGGCTCGTGACGGATACAGACGGTCTGCAGCTGGACGGCGACGACGACGCGCCAATCCGGCGTGGCCGCCACCGTCTCCGCCAGATGCTGCGCGTTGCGGAGATCGCGCCGCAGCCTTTCCTGCAGGCCCGAGACGCCCTGTTCGCGGATGACGAACCAGAGCTTGAGCGCCCGGAAGCGGCGGCCGAGCGGGATGCCGGTGTCGCGGAGGTTCCGCACCTCCTCGTCGACGCTCGAGCGGAGATAGCTCGGATGGGTCGACATCACCCGCAGCAGGTGCTGCTCGTCGCGCACGTAATAGAGCGAGCAGTCGAACGGCACGCCGAGCCATTTGTGGGCGTTGATCACCAGGCTGTCCGCTGCTTCGATTCCCTCCCACATCCAGCGGCATTCGGGCAGGATCATCGCGCTCCCAGCCATCGCGGCGTCGACGTGGAGCCACAGGCCGTGGCGCCGGGCGATCTCCGCGATCGGGCCGATCGGATCGATCGAGGTGGTCGCCGTGCCGCCGACCGCGGCGACGATCGCGCAGGGCCGGCGGCCCGCCTCCAGATCGGCGCGGACGTTCTCCTCCAGCGCGTCGGGCCGCATCGCGAACAGCTCGTCCATCGCCACCATGCGGACATTGTCGCGGCCGAAGCCGGCGAGGAGCGCGCCTTTCTCGACCGAGCTGTGATTGGCGTTCGTGGTGTAGACGATGAGCGGGCTTTCCTCCGCCTGCAGGCCGCCTCGGTCGAGGCCGTGACCCGTGGTCTTCTCGCGCGCGCAGATCAGGGCGACGAGGGTGCTGGTCGAGGCGGTGTCGTTGATCACGCCGACCCAGGCTTCCGACAGGCCGACCATCTGCCGGAACCAGTCGGTCACCACCTCCTCGACCTCGGTCAAAGCCGGCGAGGCTTGCCAGGAGAGGCCGAGCACGCCGAGCCCCGTGCTGACGAGGTCGCCGAGCACGCCGGCGGCGAGCGAATTGGCGGGAAAATAGCCGAAGAAACGCGGGTGCTGCCAAAGGGTGAGGTTCGGCGCGACGATGGCGTCGAGATCGGCGATGGCGACGTCGAACGGCTCCGGGTCCAGGGGCGGGGAGGCGGGCAGCTGAGCGCGGACCTCTCCCGGTTTTGTCGCGGGCTGGACCGGCCTCTTCGCCAGATCGCGTTGCCAGTCGGCCAGCCAGTCGATCAGCCGGTGGCCGTAGAGGCGGAACTCTTCAGGGGTCATTCGGAGGGCGCCGTTCCTGGGATGGGTGCGCCCCCTATAGGCACAGATCCGGGCGGCGAGGGAGAGGCAGGCAAAAAGAAGAGCGTCCGATCCCGGGGGAGATCGGACGCTCTATCCAATGTCGCGCGCCGGAGGGGCAACCCCTTGCCCTTGGAGCACAAATTCCAGAACGAACTAATCTGCATCAGGTTCCTTCCGCCCGAAATTCGGGGTTCGCACCCAATGGCGGCAGGGTTAACCCTTTCGTAACCGCCGCCGCCTTAGCTGGAAGGCCGCTCATGTCGCGACCTTCGGCGTGAGACTCCTAAGGCCTCGGCATCGCGGGGATGCCGGGGCCTTTTCGTGTTCTGCGCACGCCGGACGGGCTGCCGATGTGCAGGCTCGAGGCGGCTCAGGCGCCGGGCCGCGCCCCGTGGGCTGCATAATCCTTCATCAGCCCTTCCCACTCGGAGAGATCGGGCGACGTGGCGAAGCTGTGCGGGGCGGGGCTGGCGGCCCAGGGCAGCTTCTCGCTCGTCCACAATTCGACGAAGGGCACGAACCAGCCATGGTCGTCGAGGATCGTGGCGCGGACGTTCACGAACCAGTCGAACCCCGCGACGCGGGTGAACAGCCAGGTCTTGCACCAGGCGCAGAAATGATGGTGCGCCGGGTCCTGCTGCAGGCCGCCGCGAACGAGCTCGCCCGAAAGCACTTCCAGCCCGTCGCCCGGCAAGGTGATCGTGGTGGAAAAAGGCGCTGGCGCTCATCGTCTGACAGCCGGTGCAATGGCAGATGCCGGTCAGTAGCGGCGGTTTCATAATCCTCAGCCGCACCCGCCCGCACCGGCAGCCGCCCTCCCAGGGCAGGTTCCATTCGTCCATCGCGGCTCCTTTCGTCCCAAGATACCGGGCGCGGCACGGCGCGCCAGCCCTCAGTCCCGCCGCCGCTCCTGCTCCCGCGCGTCCTGGCGAGCCGCGAAGGCGAGGACGAACAGGGCAAAGACACTGATCTCGTGCAGCAGGCTGTAAAGCCATGTCGCGTGGCTCACCTGTCGGAAGTGGCGGTGCATTCCCAGGAAATAATGGCCGCCCCGAACGGCGCCGTTGAGGGCGTCGCCTCCAAGCCAGAACGTGCCGATCACGAAGGCTGCGAAGTTCGCGATCGCGGCGATGCGGAACAGGCGGTCCGTGGCGATTGCGCGCAGCTTCACGGGTCAGGCCGTCGGAGCGCCGGTGGATGCGCCCTGCGGAACGGAGTCATCGCGGGAGGGCGAAGAATAGGTCCGCCATGCCGCGACGATGCTCGTGAGGAGAGTGAGGGGTAGCGAGACGATCGCTAGGATGAGCAAGATGAGCCCGAACGGCCATTGATCCGTCGCCGCTTCCGGCCGCGGGCTGCCGGCTGTCAGGACGTAATCCACGCCGGCGGCGGCCAGAAGCAGGAGCGGGGCCGCCAGGCCGCAGCACCAGATTGCCAGAGACGGGCTTCTTCGCATGAGGATCCTGCCCCATGTGAGGCTGAGCAAGGCGGTCGCGCCGACGACGATCGCGAGGACGGCTGCCAGGATCATCACGCCTTAGGATAGCCCGGCTTCCGACTTGCGCAACGGGTGACGGAATTCTCGCCGCTGCTCGTCGGGCATGGCGGGCGTCTCGCCCATTTCGGACATAATCGGCGTGGACACGAACAAAGGGTGCCGTTACTCGATCGGCAACTCGCGGGGGCAGAGTTGAGTAGAAAGGGAGAGAATTTCGTGGTTTTCAAATCGATTATGACGGCGGCCGCTTCGGTCGCCCTGATGGCGACGCCGACGATCGCCGCCGCGCAGCAGGCGCCGCACGCCGCCGCCGCCGAGGTCGCGCCGGCCGGGGAGAATGTGAACGGCAGCGAGCTTCACGGCGGTTTCATCCTGCCGCTGGTCGCGATCGCGGCGATCATCGCCGTCATCATTCTGGCGACGCGGCACCACCACAACAACCTGCCGACCAGCCCGTAAGCGGCTCGGATCGCGCAGCCGAAAACGGCCGGGTGAGGTTCAGCCTCGCCCGGCCTTTTTCTTGGGTTTGCGATGCGCCGCGGACCGAGCTTGATCCCGGCGTAAGCGGCTCCGCCGCGGTCGGGCCTTCGGCTGCCGCGCTTCGATCCCCATCAATAGTCCGGTGCCGGCGCGCCCGACGCGTTGTCGGCCGCCCTCGTCACCGTCCAGTCATAGTCGATCTGGATATAGACCCAGGCGCCGATCAGCTCCTTGCCGCCAAGCCTCGGCGGCCGGACGAGGAATTGCCAGGCGGCTTGGCGGACCGCGCCGGCGAGGTGGCTGCCGGGGGGCGAGCTGGCCACCTCGACGCAATCGTCGACATGATGATCCGCGATCGTCCTGCACTCGACGATCCCGGTGCCGTGAATGTCCTTGTTCTTGGGAAGATAGAAGCCGAGCTCGGCATTGGTCGGCTCGCGAAACCATTGCGCCCGGTAGAGCGGCGTGCCGTCGCGGGCGGTGCCGATCGGTTTCGAATCGCCCGGGCTCCCTCCCGCACCCTGCGTGCCCGCGCTGCTGGGCCCGGCGCCGGCGAGCTCGGGGTGGCGGATTTTCGAGATGTCGGCGGTGTCGTTCTCCTCCCTCGTGAGGGGGATGTAATAGGGATGCACCACCGGCAGCAGCGGCGGCGCGGGAGGCGGGGGCACGGGTTTGGGCGGCGCGGGTGGCTGCGGCCGCACTTCCGCCTCCTTGCGCGGTTCGGGTTTCGCGGCCTGCTTCTTCGTGGTGTCGGCGCTGTCGGCGTCGGGCTTGAAATCGAGCATGACGGGGCTGCCCTTGAACCGCGGCCGCTCCGGCGCGCGGCCGTTCAGGGTCCACAGCACGAGAATCATCAGCAGGGTGGCGGTCACCGCCAGCACGAACGACGCGGCGCGCTGGCGGAGCGGCGGGTGGGGGGTGTCGGGCGGCGCGGGAACGGTGAGGGCCAGACGCAACGGGACACCTAAAGCAGGATCGAGGAAAAGGGATCGAGGCGGGACGCGCGCCGCTCTCCGGCGGCTGGCGCGATGCCCGGCGATTATGTCCATGATATGTCAGGCCGGCCGGCGCTCCAAGAGGGCGGCACATGAATTCTGGGAGAGAATCGATGACCTCCGGTGGACGGCACGTGCCGTTTTGTGCCTTCGAGACCCGATAGTACATTCCGGCGCCGGCGACTCGCCGGCTGCACAGGCTGGGGAGCCGAACGATGAAGCTGAACAAATGGGTTGGAGTCGCGGTCGCCTCGGCCATGTTAGCCGGTGCTGCGCATGGGCAGG
The DNA here is from genome assembly GCA_036269695.1 of Allosphingosinicella sp. GTDB lineage: Bacteria > Pseudomonadota > Alphaproteobacteria > Sphingomonadales > Sphingomonadaceae > Allosphingosinicella. Next base: position 312,845 of record DATBDY010000023.1, read on the forward strand.
AGCCGGGGCGGATCACCGGCATCGGTGGCGTCTTCATCAAGAGCGCCAATCCCAAGGCGCTCGCGGCCTGGTATCGCGACGTGCTCGGGATCAAGCTGGAAGCCTGGGGCGGCGCGACCCTGAAATACGATGCGCCGGGCCACCCGGCCGAGATCGTCTGGAGCGCGTTCCCGGCCCAGAGCGGCTATTTCGCGCCGTCGACGCGGGAGGTGATGCTCAATTTCGCGGTCGACGACCTCGATGTCTTCACGGCGCGGCTCAAGGCCAAGGGCGTTCCAATCCTGAAGCGGAACGAGGACGCCACCGGCCGCTTCGCCTGGATCATGGATCCCGACGGCACCAAGATCGAGCTTCGGGAGCCGAAGCGGAAATAGGCTGCGGGCGGTTGGAACACGGTGCCGATCAGCGGCTGAGACCGCGCGATCGGCATCGTGTCCCGGACATCCCGTCGATCAGGGACGGGCTTCGAGGACCATGTTGAAGGGGCCTTCGGTCGCCCGCCGCACGCTGCCGAAGCCGGCGCCCGTCAGCACCTCGGTGAGCTTCGCCTCGCCCGCCTGCGCGCCCAGCGCCTCGCCCACTTCCTGCGCGAGCGAGGTCGGGACGCAGATCATAGTGGAGGCGTTGTAGTAGAGGCGGCTGACCGGATTGCCGATATTCTCGGCCGCATCCTTGCCGGCGATCGGTTCGACGATCATCCACGAGCCGTCCTGCTTGAGAAGGCCGCGGATGTGCTTCGCGCAGCCGCGGGGATCGCCCATATCGTGCAGGCAATCGAACATGGTGATGAGGTCGAAGCCGCTCTCCGCGATCTCCTTCGCAGGCGCCGTTTCGAAGCGGACGCGGCCGTCGAAGCCGTGCGCGGTCGCATGGGCGTTCGCCTGCTGGATCGACGGCTCATGGAAATCGTAGCCGATGAATTCGCTGTTCGGGAACGCTTCCGCCATCAGCAGGGTCGAGAAGCCAACCCCGCAGCCGATGTCGGCGACCTTGGCACCGGCGTGCAGGCGCGGCAGCATGCCTTGAAGCGCCGGCAGCCAGGCCTGGACGATGCCGTTCACATAGCCCGGCCGGAAGAAGGCCCCGACGGCGCAGAAGAGGCAATGGTCGCTGTCGCCCCAGGCGACGCCGGCGCCGCTGCGGAAACCTTCCTCCACCTTCGCCTCGCCTTGGATCATCGATGCCGCCAGGTCGAAAGCACCCGCAAGGTAGACGGGGCTGTCCTTCACCGCGAACACCATCGCCTGCTCGGCCGAGAGGCTGAACCGCTCGCTGGCGGCGTCGAAGGTGACGTAGTCGTTCGCGGCCTGCGCCAGCGCCCATTCCCGAACGTAGCGCTCCGCGAGGCCGAGGCGCTGCGCGAGCTCGTTCGAGGTCGCGGGGCCGGCGGCGTGCAGCGAGTCGAACAGCCCCAGTCGAAAGCCGATGCGGGCGGTCGGCACGCTATAGGCGCCGCCGAGGTCGCCAAGCATCTTGCCGACAAGTTCGTTGAGCACGTCTGAATTCAAGTTAGTCATCATTGACTCCATCTGGTCTCTTGAGTGGGGGTTCGCGATACCTGGAAGACATCCAGCCGCGTCGGGCAGACCTGTTGGACTACGCTTCTCCTCCGAAATGCCAATGATCGGACGGCCGGAAAAATTGATCGAAACGCCGCCGATCTGCTATTGCCCCTCTAGGGCAGATCCACGGGAACCGTCCCGGATGCATCGTCCGACGCCTATGCCTTTGATTGGAGCCGAAATGATCGCCCGCGAGGCGCCCGTGCCGGACGCGTTGCCGGCCAAGGCCGGGGATCCGGCGGTCTCCCGCGCGCTCGAGATCATCCACACCCGCTACGGCGACCGGCTCGACATCGGCCTGCTGTCGCGCGAGGCGGGTGTGTCGCGAACGGTGCTCGGGGAACGGTTCCGTTCGCATTTGGGCGAGCCGCCGATGCGCTATTGCACGCGCTGGCGGCTTCACGTCGCGGCGGGCCTGCTGAAGGACGGCCGCCGCACGGCCGACGTCGGCTACGAGGTCGGCTTTGCCAGCGAGGCGGCGTTCAACCGTGCCTTCCGGCGCGTCTACGGCCGGCCGCCGGTGACTTGGCGCAAGGAGCTGCAGGCCGGGGCCCCTGCATCGCCGCTGCCGGAGCAGCAGGTGCGCTATTGCACGACCCGCGACGGAACCCGGTTGGCCTGGTCGGCGGTGGGTTCGGGCTTCCCTCTGGTCAAGACGGCCAATTGGCTGAACCATATCGAGTTCGACTGGCAGAGCCCGGTCTGGCGCCCCTGGCTGATGGAGCTGACCCGCGAAAATTGCCTGGTGCGCTACGACGAGCGGGGGAACGGCCTGTCCGACTGGAATACGCCGAACCTCTCGTTCGAGGATTTCGTCACCGATCTCGAAGCCGTGGTCGACGCAGCCGGGCTGGAGCGGTTCGATCTGCTCGGCATCTCCCAGGGCGCGCCGGTGGCGATCGCTTATTCGCTTCGTCACCCGGGCCGGATCCGCCGCATGGTCCTGCTCGGCGGCTACGCCCGCGGCTGGCGGCTGCGGGTCGAGGGGGAAGATCTGGCGCGCCGCGAGGCGATGGTGACTCTGACCCGCACCGGCTGGGGCAACGACAATCCCGCCTACCGCCAGATGTTCACCGGGCTTTATATACCGGGGGGCAGCGCGGAGCAGCTCGGCTGGTGGAACGAGCTGCAGAAGGTCTCCACCTCACCCGCCAATGCGGAACGGCTCCAGCGCGTTCTCTCCACGATCGACGTGATGAATCTGCTGAAGGACGTGACGGTGCCGACGCTCGTCGCGCATGCAAGAAGGGACCACGTCGTAGCCTTCGAAAGCGGGCGGGAGCTGGCGGCGAGCATTCCCGGCTGCACCTTCCTAGAGCTGGACAGCGAAAACCATATCCTGCTGGAGCACGACCCCGCCTGGCGGCACTTTCTCGCGGCAAGCCGCGAGTTCCTTCGGAGTGGCTAGGCACGACAGCCGCCGCATTTCCCCGCCAGAAGCCCAGCTCGTCTCGATATCGTCGAGGACGAAACGATTGGTCAAGCTCCGGCGCGTATTCATCCTAGCTCCTTCTTCTCGCGAGACCGTCAGGCGGGCGCGATAACGGGAGTGCTCTCTATGCCGAACAGGTGTGTGGCAGCCGTGCTGCGGTCGGCAATTGTGTTGGCCATTGCGGCATTGATCTTGAATCCCCGCACCGCGGCTTCAGCCCAGAGCGGGTCCATCGCCCCGATCATGCTCAAGGACAGCGGCGACATTGCAGACGCTGAGGCTGTCAATTCAGCCATTTCCGCGCTGGTGAAGGACGCCGACACCTGCAACCCGCGCAGCCAGGCGTGCATATGCAGGCTCACCAGCGGCCTCGACCGATTGAGCAATGCCTATCGCAACGCCGTCGCCAGACATCCGAGCTGGGGACAGCCGCGCGCGGGCGTGGAATATTATACCCGGGCAAAGGGGACGGTCGGCATCGTCATGTCCAACGTCCGGCGGCAGCTCGAGATGTGCGGTCGAAATTGACCGGCGGGCATATCTCCCGATGACACCCCACTCCGCCGCAGTCGTTCCGCTGTTGTAACGATCCCCGGACCGTGCGACGTATCGCGCCGGGGAGGGGATCATCATGATCATGCTGCCGATCGCGTTGACGGCCACCGGCGCCGCCGCTCTGGTCAATTTCTGGCTTTCGTGGCGCATCGCGCAGGTCCGCGATGCCGAGAACATATGGATCGGCGACGGGGGCAATGCGAAGCTGACCGCGCGGATGCGCGCGCAGCTCAACTTCGCCGAATATGCGCCAATTGTGCTGATCCTGCTCGCGGTGATCGAAGCGGCGAAGGGGACGCATCTGTGGCTGTGGATCGTCGCTGCGGTCTTCCTCATCGCCCGTATGCTCCATGGCTTCGGCATGGACGGGTGGCGCTTCGGCCGCGTCGCCGGGATGGCGGGCACCGCGCCGATCATGATCGGGCTTGCGCTCTACGCGGTGGCGATTCCGCTTCTAACCTGGCTTCACTTGTAAGCTTGATCCACCTTCCCGAATTCGGTGAGACCTTCGGCTGCAAGGAGGGCACGCCGATGAGACGAACGGCTGCGAACATTTGCCGGATCTGGTGGGCACGAAAGGGCACATCCATACATTCGTGAGCTGACGCACAGGTGAGCCATTTGCCGGTCGCACAAGAGAACCGGCGCCCGCATGGCTGCGGACGCCGGTCCTGGACCCCGCTCGCAAAAAGGAGTCAGGCGACCTTCGCGGTCTCCAGGTCTTCGGGATCGCGCAGCACGTAGCCGCGGCCCCAGACGGTCTCGATATAATTGTCGCCGCCGCAGGCGAGGGAGAGCTTCTTGCGGAGCTTGCAGATGAAGACGTCGATGATCTTGAGCTCCGGCTCGTCCATGCCGCCGTAAAGATGGTTGAGGAACATTTCCTTGGTGAGCGTGGTGCTCTTGCGGAGCGAGAGCAGCTCCAGCATCGCATATTCCTTGCCGGTGAGGTGCACGCGGGCGCCGTCGACCTCGACCGTCTTGGCGTCGAGGTTCACGGCGAGCTTGCCGGTGCGGATCACCGATTGCGAATGGCCCTTGGAGCGGCGCACCACGGCGTGGATGCGGGCGACCAGCTCGTCGCGGTGAAAGGGCTTGGTGACATAATCGTCGGCGCCGAAGCCGAGGGCGCGGACCTTGGAATCCATTTCGCTGATGCCGGAGAGGATGAGGACCGGCGTTCCGACCTTGGCGAGCCGGAGCTTCTTCAGCACGTCGTAACCGTGCATGTCCGGCAGGTTGAGATCGAGTAGAATGATGTCGTAATCGTAGAGCTTGCCGAGGTCCAAGCCCTCTTCGCCGAGGTCGGTCGTGTAGACGTTGAAGCCTTCGCCGCCCAGCATCAGCTCGATGCTTTTGGCGGTCGTCGGTTCGTCTTCGATCAGCAGAACGCGCATGTCTTGGCCCCTCTTCCAGCGGTTCCCGAAGCCGCGGCTTCGTTTCCCCCTGTTGCAGTTCATTAACCATCGGAGGTGTGAACGCAAAAGGTTAATTTCGAATTAAACGAGGAATCACAATGAGTCGCGTGAATGTTGCAGCGGCGCAACAGAAGCCGCACAAGGATGGGATGGAAGAAGAGCGCGTTCTGTTCATCGATGCCGAGGCTTTGGTGATCGACAAGCCCGCCGGGCTGGCGGTGCATCCGGGGCCGCGCACGCGCGCGAGCCTTGAGGATCATCTCGACGATCTCCGCTTCGGCTTCGCGCGGCGGCCGAGCCCGGTCCACCGGCTCGACCGGGACACGAGCGGCTGTCTCCTGCTCGCGCGCAACCCGAAGGCGCACAAGCGTTTCCAGCGCGCATTCGAGGAGGGGGCGGTCGAAAAGACCTACGTTGCCGTGCTCGAAGGCGTCGTGGAGGCGGAGGAGGGGAGGATCGACATGCCGCTCGCCAAAATCTCGTCGCGCGAGCAGGGGTGGCGGATGGTGCCGGACGTGAAAGGCGTTTCGGCGGTGACGCGCTGGCGCCGGCTCGCCGTGCGGGAGGGACGGAGCGCGATCCTGTTCATGCCGGAGACGGGGCGGACCCATCAGCTCCGCGTCCACGCCGTCTCGGGCCTCGGGGCGCCCATCGTCGGTGACCCCATTTACGGCACAGGCGGAGGGCCGATGCTGCTCCACGCTTTGTCGCTGCGTCTGGAGCGGCCGGGCAAGAACCCCGTCGAGGCGCGGGCGCCGCTGCCGCCCTCCTTCGCCGAGGCGGGGTTCGGCGATGTCGCCTGAGCCTTTCCAGATCCCCGAAGACGCGCTGGAGGAAAAGTTCCTCGCCTCCACCGGGCCGGGCGGCCAGAACGTCAACAAGGTCGCGACCGCCGTCCAGCTCCGCTGCGACGTGTTCAAGCTCGGCCTGCCGCCAACCGTCTATCATCGGCTGAAGGCGCTGGCGGGGAGCCGGATGACCGAAGCGGGCGAGATCATCATCACCGCCCGCACCCACCGCACCCAGGAAGCGAACCGGGAGGAGGCACGGACGCGGCTGGCGGACCTGATTGCCCGCGCCCACGTCCGCCCGGTGAGGCGTATCCGCACCAAGCCGAGCCGCGCCGCCAAGGCAAAGCGGGTCGACGAGAAGAAGGGGCGGAGTGCGGTCAAGAAGGCGCGGGCGAAGCCGCGGCTGGATTGAGGGATCAGCGCGGGCGGTTGACCGCGTCGCTGAGATAATGGGTGCGCGCCTCCAGCTCGTCTTGCGCGGACTGGGGCATGCCCTGCGCGTCGTAGCGATCGGCCAGATCCGCGATCGCATAGGCTTCCAGCTTCAGCCGGTGCGCCTCCACCCTCGTGAGGATGCCGCTCCTGCGCTTCTGGTCGATACGCTGCCTGATGTTGTGCAGCTCGCGGCCGAGGCCGGGGCCGCGCTGTCCGCTGTCGCCGGCGAGCGAGCTCGGGATATCGACGGGTCCGTAATCGTGGCGCCCGACGAACTGCGCGTTGGCGGGTGCGGCGAGGAGGGAGGCGGTGAGGACGCAGAGCGACGCGACGAGAGCACGCATGACACGACTCCTGCTGGACAATCGGCTGCCGCTTGATTCATGACGGCGCCTTAACGGTGGCAGAACGATGCCCCTTTTGCTCCGCCGCAACGGTGCCCATCTTCGGGGCAAAGGAACGCGAATGTACGACTTCAAAATCGACGCGCACGACAAGCCCGCGCTTTACCGCGAGCTGATCCAGGCCGCCGACGCGCTGACCGACGGCGAGCCGGACGCCATCGCCAACATGGCGAATGTCGCGGCCTTGCTTTGGGAGAGCCTGCCGGACCTCAACTGGGCCGGCTTCTACCGCAATGTCGGCGGCGAGCTGGTGCTGGGGCCGTTCCAGGGCCGCCCGGCCTGCATCCGCATCCCGTTCGGCAAGGGCGTCTGCGGCACCGCGGCGGCGACGCGGGAGGCGCAATGCGTCGAGGACGTCAACGCGTTCGCCGGCCACATCGCCTGCGACAGCGCCTCGGTCTCGGAGCTGGTCGTGCCTCTGGTGCACGAGGATCGGCTGATCGGAGTCCTCGATCTCGACAGTCCCCGCCGCGCCCGCTTCGATAAGGAAGACGAGAGGGGCTGTCTCGAATTGGCACGCCGTCTCGCACCGCGCCTCGCCTGAGTCGCAAAAGCTCCGTTCGAGGGTTAAAGAAGTCCTAACGCCGCTCTCCTGCTTGGGGAGAATCGGCCGCGCTTTTATCAAGGGGAAAGCGACGATGAGACTTCTCGCGCTCGTTGCACTGACCGCCACCGCCGCCTGGGTCGCCCCGGCCGCGGCGCAGACCGTGCCGGATCCGGATCCTTATTACGGCGTCTCGCCCGATCCGAACATGCCGCCCCCGCCGCCGCGCCGCCGCATGGCGCCGCCGGCGGGCACCACCTGGCAGGCGCCGCAGGGCGACATGCACATGCGGATGCAGGGCCCACCGCCCCAGGGTATGGGCCAGCAGCAGACCTTCGTCGTCCGCCGCATGGGTCCGGGCGACAACATGGACCGCGAACGGCGGAACGTCGAATACCGCCGCATCGACCGCGGCGGCGTCGTGCCGCAGCGTTGGTGGGGTCCGGACGTCCAGGTCCGCAGCTGGCAGACATACGGCTTCCCCCAGCCGTTCCAGGGCGGCCGCTGGATCCGTTATTATGACGATGCCCTGCTGATCGACGGCGACGGCCGCGTCCACGACAGCCGGCAGGGCTGGGACTGGGACCGTTATGGCGAGCGCTGGGGCGCGGACGGCGACGGCGTTCCCGTCTATGTCGGCAATGGCGACTTCCAGCCGCGCGGCCGCGATTATGAATGGGCCGAGCATTACGACCGCCGCGAGATGGACGCGCGCCAGCGCGTGCAGCAGCGTGTTTATGTCCAGCACGCGCCGATGGCACCGATGGGCCCACCCCCGGCGCCGCCCGGCTATGGCGGCGGTTACGGCTATGGCGCGCCCTATATGGGCTACGGCCCGGTGCTCGTAACGGAGACGACGGTGACGGAAGCCCCCGTGGTCGAGCAGCGCACGATCGTGACCTACGAAACCGTGCGCGTGCCGGTGCGGCATCGCCACCACGTCCGCCGTTGCACCTGTCGGGTGATGGCGCCGCCTCCGCCTCCAGGCGGCGGCGAGCGCGGCTGATCAGCTCAGCCGGTCCAGCGCTTCGTCGCTGAGCCGGCCGGGCACGATCACCAGCGGACAGGGGAGGGTCCCCGCCACCGCGCCCGAGAAATGGGCGACGAGCGGGCCGGGGCCGCCTTCGGCGGCGGCGGCGAGCACGAGGGCGGCGATGTCCTCCCGTTCCTTCAGAATCTCGCCGATCGCCTTCACCGGGTCGCCGTGGCGGACGAGGACCGTCCGCTGCACGTCCGCTTCCTCGTCGATCGCGCTCGCCGCCTGCAGGCCCATCGCCTCGGCGCGCAGCCGCGCTTCCTCCTCCATCGCCGCCTGCACGCCGCCCCATTGGACGAATTCCTGCTGCGGCACGATGGCGAGGATGAGCACCGAGCCGCCGGTCCGCCCGGCGCGGCGGGCGGCATAGCGCAGCGCCACGTCCGCTTCGCCGGTCTCGTCAACAACGACCAGGTATGACCGCATTCGCCCCTCGCTTGTGCCCCGTCGATGCTGCGCCAGATCGTATGGTCACGCAAGCACGCCCCCTTCGACTCGCTCAGGACAGGCCCTTCGACTTCACTCAGGATGGACTTGACCCGGCACCGATTGATGCTGTTTGGCGTTCAGCGCTGAGCCGGTTCAATGCCTGTCCTGAGCGAAGTCGAAGGGAGCCTTCCTTCCATGTCCATCGAACTGAAGATGCCCGCTCTGTCGCCGACCATGGAGGAAGGCACGCTCGCCAAATGGCTGGTGAAGGAGGGCGACGAGGTCAAATCCGGCGACATCCTCGCCGAGATCGAAACCGACAAGGCAACGATGGAGTTCGAGGCGGTCGATGAGGGCAAGATCGCGAAGATCGTGATCCCGGAAGGGACAGACGAGGTGAAGGTCGGCGCCGTCATCGCGATCATGGCCGAGGAAGGCGAGGACGTTTCGTCCGTCGCGTCGGGCGGCGGCGCGCCGGCGGCCAAGGCCGAAGCGCCAAAGGCGCCCGAGACGAAGGCCGGGGAGACCGGCGCCGGCCAGCCGGCGACGCCGCAGCAGGCCGCCCCGCCTCCGCCGCCCCAAGCCCAGGCACCTGCCCCAGCCGCCGCGGCGTCGCAACCGCGGCATGACGCCGGCGAAAGGGTGAAGGCGAGCCCGCTCGCCCGCCGCCTCGCCGAACAGCGCGGCGTGGATCTTTCGTCCCTGCGCGGCTCCGGCCCCAATGGCCGCATCGTCAAGGCGGACATCGACCAGGCGGCCGGCAAGGCTGCACCCGCCGCACCGGCTGCTGCACCCGAGGCCGCGCCTGCCGCGGCGCCGCAGCCCGCCGTCGCTCATGCACCGGCGCCGGCTTATGCGGTGCCGGAAATCCCGCACGAGGTCGCTAAGCTCTCCAACATGCGCAAGACGATCGCGCGGCGGCTCACCGAGTCGAAGCAGAACGTTCCGCACATCTATCTGACGGTCGACATCCGCCTCGACGCGCTGCTGAAATTGCGCGGCGAGCTCAACGCGTCGCTGGCGAGCCGGGGCGTGAAGCTCTCGGTCAACGACATGCTGATCAAGGCGCTCGCGGTCTCGCTGATGCAGGTGCCGGAGTGCAACGTGCAGTTCACCGGCAACGAGCTGGTCTCGTTCAAGCGCGCCGACGTTTCGGTCGCGGTGTCGATCCCGAACGGCCTCATCACCCCGGTCGTGACGCAGGCCGACACCAAGGCGCTGTCCGCCATCGCCACCGAGATGAAGGACCTCGCCGGCCGCGCCCGCGAAGGCAAATTGAAGCCCGAGGAATATCAGGGCGGCACCGCCAGCCTCTCCAACATGGGCATGTACGGGATCAAGCAGTTCGAGGCCGTCATCAACCCGCCCCAAGGCATGATCATGGCGATTGGCGCCGGCGAAAAGCGCCCCTATGTCATCGACGAGTCCTTGCAGATCGCCACTGTGATGAGCGCCACCGGCAGCTTCGACCACCGCGCCATCGACGGCGCCGACGGCGCGCGGCTGATGCAGGCGTTCAAGAACCTCGTCGAAGCGCCGCTGGGGATGATTGCATGATCCACCCCTCTCCCATTTCGGGAGAGGGAGGGACCCGCCCGCGCAGCGGGTGGGAGGGTGTGGGCATACCTTCCCGAAAGGACCTGCTCGCCCGCGCAAAATGGATGCGCGCCAACCCGACCGAGGCGGAGAAGCGCCTCTGGTCCATGCTCCGCGACCGGCGGTTCGCGCACTGCAAGTTGCGCCGGCAGCAGATCATCGATTCCTACATTGCCGATTTCGTGTCGCTTTCGGAGCGGCTCATCATCGAGGATGATGGGACACAACATGCCGAGAGCGAAGATGATCTGCGGCGCGACCGATACCTACGCGCTCACGGTTTCCGGGTCATGCGCTTCTGGAACAACCACGTCCTGAACGAGCCTGAGGCCGTGCAGTCCGCGATCCTCGCCGCACTCAATTCCCCTCACCCTCCCAAGCCTGCGGCTTGGGTCCCTCCCTCTCCCGCAAGGGGAGAGGGGCTTGGAGTCGTCAATGGCTGACCAATACGACCTCATCATTCTCGGCTCGGGACCTGGCGGCTATGTCGCGGCGATCCGGGCGGCGCAGCTCGGCATGAAAGTCGCGATCGTCGAGCGCGAGAAACTGGGCGGCATCTGCCTCAACTGGGGGTGCATCCCGACCAAGGCTTTGCTGCGCACCTCCGAAATCAATCATTATCTGACCCACGCCTCCGCCTACGGCCTGTCGGCGGAGAAGACCGCGTTCGATTTGGCGAAGATCGTCGACCGCAGCCGCAAGGTCGCCGGGCAGCTCAATGCCGGCGTCAAGGGCCTGATGAAGAAGAGCAAGGTCACGGTCGTCGAAGGCGAGGGGGTGCTGACCGGGAAGGGCGGCCTCAGCGTCACCAAGGACGGCAAGAAGACCGACCTCCAGTCGAAGCACATCATCGTCGCGACCGGTGCGCGGGCGCGCGACCTGCCGTTCGCCAAGGCCGACGGCAAGCGCATCTGGACCTATCGCCACGCCATGGTGCCGCAGGAGATGCCGACCAAGTTGCTGGTGATCGGCTCGGGCGCGATCGGGGTCGAGTTCGCCAGCTTCTATTCCGACATGGGCGCCGACGTGACCATCGTCGAGATGCTCGACCGCATCCTGCCGGTGGAGGACGAGGACGTCTCCGCCTTCATGCACAAGCAGCTGGCGAAGCAGGGGATGAAGATCCACGTCTCGTCCGGCGTCGAGAAATTGGAGACCGGCGCGAACGGCGTGAAGGCAACCTTGAAGGGCGGCGAGACGCAGGAGTTCAGCCACGTCATCGTCGCGGTCGGGATCGTCCCCAATACCGAGAATATCGGGCTCGAGGCTTTGGGCGTGAAGACCGACCGAGGCCACATCGTCACCGACGGTTACGGCCGCACCAATGTCGGGGGCATCTACGCCATCGGCGACGTCACCGGCCCGCCCTGGCTTGCGCACAAGGCGAGTCATGAGGGGGTGGTCTGCGTTGAGGCCATCGTCGGCAAGAATCCGCACAAGTTCGAGACCTGGAACATCCCGGGCTGCACCTATTCCCGGCCGCAGGTCGCCTCGGTCGGCCTCACCGAAGCGAAGGCCAAGGAGCAGGGTCTGAAGGTCAAGGTCGGCAAATTCCCCTTCATCGGCAACGGCAAGGCGATCGCGCTCGGCGAGGCGGAGGGCTTCATCAAGACCGTGTTCGACGAGGCGACGGGCGCCCTGCTCGGCGCCCACATGGTCGGCGCCGAGGTGACCGAGCTGATCCAGGGCTATGTCATCGCCCGCCAGCTCGAGACCACAGAAGCCGAGCTGATGGAAACCGTCTTCCCGCACCCGACGCTGAGCGAAATGATGCACGAAAGCGTCCTCGACGCTTACGGAAGGGCGATCCACTATTGAGCGCTCAGACCGAGAACAACCGCACGCTGCTGATCGCGTTGGCGGCGAATATTGGCATTGCGGTCTCGAAATTCGTCGCGGCGGGGATGACCGGCTCGTCGGCGATGCTCACCGAGGGCGTGCACAGCGTCGTCGACAGCGCCAATCAGGTGCTGCTGATCTGGGGCCGCCGCCAGTCGCGCAAGCCGCCGGACCGCAAGCATCCGTTCGGCTATGGGCGCGAGCTCTATTTCTGGAGCTTCATCGTCGCCTTGCTGGTCTTCGCGCTCGGCGCCGGCGTCTCGGTCTATGAGGGCATCGTCCACATCCGCCATCCGGAGCCGGCCGTGTCTCCGATCATCGCTTACGGGGTGCTGCTGATCGCCTTCCTGCTCGAAGGCGGATCGACCGTCTCGGCGTTCAAGGAATTCCGAATCGCCAAGGGCTCGCTCGGCTGGCTCGAGGCCGTGCGGGTCTCGAAGGATCCGCCCGGCTTCATCGTCCTACTGGAGAATGGCGCGGCGATGGCGGGCATCCTCGCGGCGGCGGCCGGGCTGGCGCTGAGCCAGGCGACGCACAATCCCTTCTTCGACGGCGCCGCCTCGGTCGTCATCGGGCTGATCCTCGGCGTCACCGCGGCGTTCCTGGCGCATGAGTCCAAGGCGCTGCTAATCGGCGAGGCGGCCGATCCGGAGCTGGTCGAGGGCATCCGCGCTCTGGCGGCGCGGCAGGAGGGGGTGGTGGGCGTCGGCCTCGTCCTCACCGTCCATTCGGCGCCGGACCAGATCACCGCGATGGTGAGCGTGGACTTCGACAATGAGATCACCGCCGGGCGGGTCGAGCAGATCGTCGCCGGGATCGAGGCGGAGGCGGCGCAGCGCTGGCCGGCGGTGCGACGTCTGTTCGTCCGCCCCGAGGAGGGCGCCGCCGCGCACCGCCGCGCCGTCGTCGAATGATCGCGGAGGCCGGGCGGCGGGGGCTGCTTCACGCCGGGGCTGCTCTCCTCCTTTTCCTCCTCTTCCTGGCGCTCTTCTGGCCGGGAATCGCACTCTACGACAGCGTCTATCAATATGAGCAGGCGCTGACGGGGGCCTATGACGACTGGCACCCGCCGGTCATGGCGCGGCTCTGGTCGTTGCTGGCGCACGTCTGGCGCGGGACCGGGCCGATGTTCCTGCTCCAGCTCGGCCTCTTCTGGCTCGGCATCGGCCTGCTCGCCGCCGCCTGCGCCCGTCGGGACCACAAGTGGGCGGGCTGGGCGGTGCTGGCATTGGGGGCGTCGTCGTTCCTCTCCTGTTGGATGGCCGCCATCCTGAAGGACGTCCAGATGGTCGGCGCCCTGACCGCGGCGGCGGGGTTCGTGGGGTGGTACCTCCTCCAGGAGCAGCGGCTGCCGGCCTGGGCAGCCGTTATCGTGCTGCTGTTGCTCCTCTACGCCGTGCTGGTCCGGGCCAATGCCGTGTTCGCCGTCGTGCCGCTTGGGCTCGCTCTGTTCGACTGGGTCCGCCTTCGTGCCCTCTGGACGCGTGCCGCCCTCGCGCTGGCGATGATGATCCTCATCATATTCCTCACACCGGCGGTCAACCGGAGCCTGTTGGGTGCAGACCGTTCAGGCGTGGAGAACAGCCTGCTCGCCTACGATATCGTGGGGACGGCGATCCGCGCCCGGGCCGGGGATGTCGCGGGGCTTCCGCCCTCCACCTGGTCGCGCATGGCGGCGAAAGGTTGCTACAGCGAAGCGGCCTGGGGCTCGATCGACGCGCCGCGATGCCAGCCCGATCCGCGGTTGACCGCGGAGGCGTGGAGTCCGCCACTCTATCGCCTTTGGTTGGAGACGATCCTGCGCCATCCGCTCGCTTATGCCGAGCACAGGCTCGCCCATTTCAATTCGACCATGCGCCTCGCCGTGCCGGCCAATTTGCGGGATGCAATGTCGCCGATCGATCCGGAATCGAACAACCTCGGCCTCGGCCGTAAATCGAACGACGTGGCGCGGGCCTTCTGGAGCGTCGGCGCGATATGGACGGCGCTGCCCGTCGGCTGGCCCGCTTTTTGGCTCGCGCTAGCCCTCGTAGCTCTGTGGCTGGCGGCGCGGGCGGCGGCGAGCCCCGAGCGTGATCTCGCACTGGCTTTCCTGCTCTCCGCCGTCTGCGGAGGTCTCAGTTATGGGGTGGTCAGCGTTGCGTCCGATCTTCGTTATCACCTCTGGACGATCCTCGCGGCAGGACTCGGCATTGCCTTGCTCGCCGCGGCCGGCGCGATCCGGCGGCGGCATCTGATCGCCTTCGGGATCGTCGCGGGAGCGGTGACCGTCGCCGGCGTCGCCGGCCGCTTGCTGCTGACGCCTTTGCCGCCGCCGGTCTGAGGCGTTGCGGCGGTCCGCCGATCGTTGCATGGAGCGGATCGTAAGCGAGAGGGCGGAAAGATGAAGCATTTGATCCATTTGGCTGCGACAATGGTCGGCGCCGCGCTGATCGCGACGCCCGCGGCGGCCCAGGAGCATCGGCCGGACGTCGTCGCCGTCACCGCCGACCGCATGGTCGACGTGCTCGCCGGCACCGAGGTCCAGAAGCCGGTCGTAATCATCACCGACGGCCGGATCAGCGCCGTCGGCCGGCAGGGCGAGGTGCGGATCCCCGCCGGCGCTCGCCATATCGATCTTCCCGGCCGCACCATCCTTCCCGGCCTCGTCGACATGCACGTCCATCTCGACGCGGACGCGCGGATCGGCGGCTATCGCAGGCTCGGCTATACCGACACCTTCTGGACCGCGGTCGGCGTCGCCAATGCGAAGAAGATGCTGGAGGCGGGCTTCACCACCGTCCGCAATGTCGGCTCCGACAATTATAACGACGTCGCGATCAAGCAGGCGGTCGAGGGCGGCTACATCCCCGGGCCGCGCATCGTCCCCGCCACCTATCTGATCGGCGCGACCGGCGGCCATTGCGACGATACGGGCGACCTGCCGCCGTCGCTCGACCATCCCCAGCCGGCGCTCGGCAGCGGGCCGGACCAGATGCGCAATATTGTTCGGAAGCTGCACAAATATGGTGCGGAGGTGATCAAGATTTGCGCCACGGGCGGCGTCCTTTCCAAGACCGACGCACCCGGCGCCCAGCAGCTCACGCTCGAGGAGATGAAGGCGATCGTCGACGAGGCGCACATGCTCGGCCTGCGAGTCGCCGCCCACGCCCACGGCACCGCCGGCATCAACGACGCGCTGCGCGCCGGCGTCGATACGATCGAGCATGCCAGCCTCGCCGACGAGGAGAGCTTCCGCCTTGCCAAGGAGCATGGCGCTTGGTTCTCGATGGACATTTACGACGACGACTACATCCTCGCCGAGGGCGCCAAGAACGGGCTGCACGAGGAATCGCTCGTCAAGGAGCGGGCGATCGGCCGCCGCCAGCGCGAGACCTTCCGCGCCGCCGTGCGGGCGGGCGTGAAGCAGATTTTCGGCACCGACAACGGCGCCGTCTTCCCGGCCGGCTGGAATGCGCTGCAATTCGCCAAGATGGTCGAGTGGGGGATGACTCCGCTCCAGGCGGTGCAGGCGGCGACGTCCGAGGCGGCGCGGGCGCTTAACCGCGAGTCCGACGTCGGCGCGCTCGCGGTCGGCCGCTATGGCGACATCGACGCGGTCGAGGGCGACCCGCTCCAGGACGTGCGCACGCTCGAGCACGTTCGCACCGTCATCAAGGGCGGCGAGGTCGTGAAGAGCGAATAGGCACCAGATCCTCCCCTCGGTTTCGAGGGGAGGGGGACCATGCGAAGCATGATGGAGGGGGCCTTGCACCGTGCCGTTCCCCTCCACCGCGCTTCGCGCGGTCCCCCTCCCCTGCAAATGCAGGGGAGGATCTTTCGATCATCGAGATCGGGAGAATGCGTGAGCGCCGAAGTCCGCCGCGCGCTATTGGGAGCGGCCATGGCCATTCTCGACCACGCGAACGACCACTGGGGCGGCCGCACCACGGAATAGGCGAAAGAGCGACCAGGCATTGCATTGACGCGACCGCTGTCCATACTAGCTTGGCTCACATGCCCAAGCCGGAACGGAACAGGTGGATGCAGTTGAGTGCTGTCGCTGCCATTGTTGCCCTCGTTGTCGTTGCAGCTCTTCTTATGGGTGTCTCGAAGTCCAGCTACCTCGCATGGGATCGAGGCAAAGCGGGTATGCCGCGCGTGCTTAACGAAACGGAGATCGCGACAAACGATCTCCCTGTTCTGGTCGATGCACTCTCTCGCGGCACCGCACCGGTGAGATGGGCAGCTTTGATGTTCAACACTCCAGACCGTCCATCCGATGACGATGCGGTGGCTCTTCAGGTCTCTTCAATAAATGGCAGGGTGGGGTTTGACTGGGTTCTCTTGGCCCCGAGAAACATTGAAGACGAAGAGAAATTCAAGGCTTTCGCCCGAGCTCACAACCTTGTGGCGGCTGCAAAGTCAGAGAACGGGGTGTCGTTTCTACGCGTCGAGTGTCCGGACGCAGCGCAATTCGCCACAAGTGTCGTAACCGAGATGTACCATCTCCCTCCCAATGAGCCGCTCACGGTTGTCCACGAAGGGTTCGAGTGGCCGCGAACTTAGCTTGCGCTAATAGTCCGCTTTCGACCCATTGCAGACATCCCGGCGGGAGCGCACCATGAGATGATGGAGCGGATCTCTGCCACTCTGGTCGGCTGCGTTGGTCTGTTGGCGATGGGGGTCAGCTGCGCCGAACATCGGCGACCCACCTTGAACACGGTCGAAGCGCAGCAGTGCCGGATCGAAGGAGGTTACGAGAGTAGAGCACCCTTCGGTACACCCTTCTGCCAATTTCGATATCCCGATGCCGGCAAGAGTTGCACAGGCAAGGCTGATTGCCTTGGACAGTGTCTGAGCGACGCGCCGGACAACGCGGCGGCTGTCTCGGTGGGAACCGCCGTTGCCGGGCACTGCGCGGCCGAGAAAGAAACGTTTGGGTGCCACGCGCGCGTCGAAGTAGGGAGGCTCGCAGAGCCGTATAGCTGCGTCGACTAATCGTCCGCTTTCCACCCCTTGCGGACGCCTATCGGCTAGCCTGTTCGCTTGAAGTCGAACGGCCACATCACCAGCCACCCCCAATTACCTTGCCAAGCCTTCGCCCAGGCTTCACGCTCGCCGCATGAAGGGCACCTACGACAGCGCTTCCGACCCGCGCAACGCCTCGATCCTGATCGATGTCAACGGCGTGCTGAAGCCGCGCGGCGAGGCGATGGTGTCGGTGTTCGATTCCGGCTTCATGCTCGGCGACGGCGTGTGGGAGGGGCTGCGCGTCCACAGGGGGTGGATCGCGTTCCTCGACCGCCATCTCGACCGGCTCTTCGAAGGCGCGAAGGCGATCGCGATGGACATCGGCCTCGATCGCGCGGCGCTGACCCGGCGGCTCTATGCGACGCTTGATGCCAATGGCATGACCGACGGCGTCCATATTCGTCTGATGGTGACGCGCGGCCTTCGCTCGACGCCTTATCAGGACCCGCGCGTCGTGGTCTCGGCCGCCACCATCGTTATCATTCCCGAGTATAAGGAGCCGCTGCCCGCGATCGTCGAAGAGGGCATTCGCCTGTTCACCGTTCACGTCCGGCGCGGCGACCCCGCGGTGCAGGATCCGAAGCTCAACTCCCATTCCAAGCTCAACTGCATCACCGCCTGCATCCAGGCCATCGAGGCGGGCGCGGACGAGGGGCTGATGCTCGATCCGCACGGCTTCGTCGCGACCTGCAACTCGACGCACTTCTTCATCGTGCGGAAGGGCGAGGTGTGGACCTCCACCGGCGATTATTGCCTGGGCGGGATCACGCGGGCCAACGTCATCGAGATCTGCCGGGACGCGGGCATTCCGGTTTTCGAGAAGAATTTCTCGCTGACCGACGTCTATGGGGCCGACGAGGCCTTCGTCACCGGCACCTTCGCCGGCGTGGTCCCCGTACGGTCGGTGGATGGGCGCATGCTGACCGAGGGCCGCGGCTCGATGACCGAGCGCCTGCAGGGCCTCTACAAGCAGCGCCTCGAGGCCGACGTCGCGGCCGCCGAGCGGCCCTGACATGACCCTCCGGATCGCCATGTGGTCCGGGCCGCGCAATCTCTCGACGGCGATGATGCGCAGCTTCGGCAATCGCGCCGACACGGTGGTCAGCGACGAGCCCTTCTACGGCGCTTTCCTGCAGACGAGCGGGGCCGACCATCCCATGCGCGAGGCGGTGATCGCGGCGATGGATTGCGACTGGCGCAGCGTCGCGCGCACCCTCGCCGGGCCGGCGCCGGAGGGGCGGCCGATCTGGTACCAGAAGCATATGTGGCACCATATGGTCGGGCCGATCGGCTATGGCGATTTCGAGGGCTTCACCCATGCGTTCCTGATCCGAGATCCGGCCAACATGATCGCCTCTTATTTGCGCAAGCGCGAGGCGGCCGCGTTCGAGGATTTTGGGCTCGACCGGCAGGCGGAGTTCTTCGAGCGCGAGGCGGACCGGCTCGGCACGGCCCCGCCGGTGGTGGACGCGAACGACGTCCTCGCCGATTCCCGCGGAACGCTCTCGGCCCTCTGCGCCCGGCTCGGCATCGCCTTCGATCCCGCCATGCTGTCCTGGCCGCCCGGCCGGAGGCCGACTGACGGCCCCTGGGCGCCGCACTGGTACCAGGCGGTCGAAGCAAGCACCGGCTTCGGTCCGCCCGAGCAGCCCGCCACGCTGCCGGACGAAGCCCGCCGCCTCGCCGACCGCTGCCGCCCCTATTACGAGCGGCTGGCGGCACACAGGATTACCGGCTGAAGGCGTTGCCTCAGCCGATCAGCGGCTCCTCTTCGCGCACCATACCCGCCTGCCGTTCGAACAGCCGGCGGTACTGGCCGCCCGGCCGCGCGAGCAGGCTTTCGTGCGTGCCGTCCTCGACGATGCGTCCCTTGTCGAACACCAGGATCCGGTCGAGCGCGCGCACCGTCGACAGGCGGTGGGCGATGATGATGGCCGTGCGGCCGACCATCAGCCGCTCGATCGCCTGCTGGATCAGCGCCTCCGATTCCGAATCCAGGCTCGAAGTCGCCTCGTCGAGGATCAGGATCGGCGCGTCGGCGAGGAAGGCGCGGGCGAGGGCGACGCGCTGGCGCTCGCCGCCCGACAGCTTCACGCCGCGCTCGCCGACGAGGGTGCGGTAGCCCTTGGGCAGCTCGGCGATGAAATCGTGCGCGTTGGCGAGCCGCGCTGCCGCCTCGATCTCCGCCTGCGTCGCGTCCGGCCGGCCGTAGGCGATGTTCTCGCCGAGGCTGCGGTGGAACAGGATCGGCTCCTGCGGCACGATCGCCACCTGCCGCCGCAGCGAAGCCTGCGTCGCGAGGGCGATGTCCTGCCCGTCGATCGCGATCCGCCCGTCGGTCACCTCGTAGAGGCGCTGGATGAGCTTGACGAAGGTCGTCTTGCCCGAGCCGGAATGGCCGACGAGGCCAACGCGCTGCCCGGCCGGGATGGTGACGTCCATCGCCGAATAGAGCGAGGTGGCGTGGCCGCCATAGCGA
Organism: Allosphingosinicella sp.; assembly: GCA_036269695.1. Classification (GTDB taxonomy): domain Bacteria; phylum Pseudomonadota; class Alphaproteobacteria; order Sphingomonadales; family Sphingomonadaceae; genus Allosphingosinicella. Next base: position 332,378 of record DATBDY010000023.1, read on the forward strand.
AACGAGACGTGGTGGAACCGGATCTCGCCGCCGTCGATGCGGATCGGCTTCGCGCCGGGCCGGTCGGCGACTCCGAACGGCTCCTCGTGGAGAAGCACCAGCTCCTCCATCTCGTTCACCGCCCGCTGCAAATGGTGCGTGTGCTGGCCGATGTCGCGCAGATAGCCGTGCAGTACGAGGTAAGCGGTCAGCACGTAGACGACGTCGCCGGCGCTCGCCTGGCCCGCCGACCACAGCCACAGGGCCGTGCCCGTCACCGCGGCGCGGATCGTCCACAGCAAGGCGAGCTGGCCGGTGCCGCTCCAGGTGAAGCGCATCCAGGTTCGCCGCGTGCGGCGGCTCCATTTGGCGAGCGCCGTCGCCAGCCGCGCGTCCTCGCGCTCCTCGGCGGCGAAGGCTTTCACCACCGCATTGGTGCCGATCGCGTCGGCGAGCAGGCCGCCCACCTTGGTGTCCCACTGGTTGGAGAGCCGCGCCGCCGGCGCCAGCACCTGCGTCGCCAGCGTCACCGTCATGGCGATGTACAGGATTGCGCCGAAGGCCATCACCAGCCCGAGCAGGGGCCAGTGGGCGGCGAGCAGGACCACCGTGCCGATCAGCACGACCAGCGACGGCAACAGCGCCAGCAGCACGACGTCGTCGAGCGCGTCGAACGCCCACATGCCGCGCGTGACCTTGCGGACCAGCGAGCCGGCGAAGCTGTTGGCGTGCCAGTCGGTCGACAGGCGCTGGACGCGGTGGAACGCGTCCGACGCGACCTCCCGCATGATCGAGAGGGTGAACGGGACGATGGTCGACCAGCCGACCTGGCGCAGCGCCACCATCACGAGGCCCAGCGCGACGATGGCGAGAAAGTCCGCGGTCGCTCCGGGCCGGCCTGCGGCGCCGAGCGACAGCGCGTCGATCAGCCGGCCGGCGAAGACCGGCACGAAAATCTCCGTCAGCGTCGCCAGCGACATGGCGGCGCAGAGCAAAGCGGCCTGGCCCTTGCGCCGCCGCCAATGTCCCCACGCGAAGCGGAGGACGGTGCGGAGTGCGGATTTCGAGGCCCGCTTGTCCGAACGGACGGTCATTGTTTTTCCGCGCACCGTGCGGCGCGCGTCCCTGCAGAAGTTTCAGATTTGGAAGGCGGAGCGGCCGAGGGGCCGCCGAGCAGTCAGCGGTTAACGTCGCCGACAGCGATCGGGAGCGGCATATACGGATTCGTCATCTACGCCCTCCTTCTCTGCAGGTCTGGGGAGCGGCCCCATAGCGGAAACGAAACGATCGCGCTACCCCTCGGAACATGAGCGACATCGAGCCTTGCGACCAATGCGGCTGGCCCTTGGCGGGCGGGCGGCAGGGCTGCCGGGAGCGGTTCGAGGCGTTTCTCGCGCGCGATTTCTCCGATCCGCTCTTCTACCGCGTGCACCGGATGTTCGTGGACACCTACTGCCTCCAGCATCCGGAGGATTATTGCGCCTCGGCCAAGTCGCTGGCGGCGCATCTCGCCGGCCTGTGCTGGATCCTCGAAGGCGGGGCCGGCGCCGCGGCGGGACCCGACCGCCTCCATCGCTGGCTGAGCGGTGATCGCCGGCTCGACAAGCCGCCGCTGCCCGAACGGCGGGGTGCCATGACCATCGGCGACCTCCCGCCGGAGAGCGGGCCGGAAGAGTGGGGCGAGGCGGTGCGGCGGTGGGCGGAGTCCACCTGGGCAGCCTATACCGAGCTCCATCCGCTGGCGCGGCGGTGGATGGCGGAGGCGGAAAGGGGCTGAATCCGCCGCCCTTCACAAATCACGCCCGTTGACCCATATGCCTCTCGCGGCTATAGGCCGCCCCGCCCCGGGGCCGGTGGGATTCTCCTAGAGAAACCAGGCCGTCCCGCAACGGGCGCAAGAGCTTGAACATTGCTGTCGCGTCGCAAGGGCCAGGGGGCCGCAAGGCACCCCGGTTGCTTGCGTTTTTTGCGCCTCAGTAAAGTAACTTGAAGGAAGTGAAGGGCTTCATGCCGACGATCAACCAGCTGATCCGCAAGGGTCGCGAGCCGCAGAAGGCCAAATCCAAGGTCCCTGCGATGGAGCAGAACCCGCAGAAGCGCGGCGTCTGCACCCGTGTCTATACGACGACCCCGAAGAAGCCGAACTCGGCGCTGCGCAAGGTGGCCAAGGTCCGCCTGACCAACCAGCGCGAGGTGATCAGCTACATTCCCGGCGAGGGCCACAACCTCCAGGAGCATAGCGTCGTGCTGATCCGCGGCGGCCGCGTGCGCGACCTTCCCGGCGTGCGCTACCATGTCCTGCGCGGCGTCCTCGACACCCAGGGTGTGAAGGACCGTCGCCAGTCCCGTTCCAAATACGGCGCCAAGCGCCCGAAATAATCGCTGCAGTAAGCCCCGGACGGGTTCCGGAACCGGCTGAAGAGAAAGGAAGAGCAGTATGTCCCGTCGTCGTCGCCCCGAGAAGCGCGAAGTCCTGCCCGATCCCCGTTTCGGGGACGTGGTCCTCACCAAGTTCATGAACAGCGTCATGCTCGACGGCAAGAAGTCGGTCGCCGAAGGCATCGTCTACGGCGCCCTCGACACGATCGAGGGCCGCGCCAAGCGCGATCCGATCGGCGTCTTCCACGACGCGCTCAACAACGTGAAGCCGGGCATCGAGGTCCGCAGCCGCCGCGTCGGCGGCGCCACCTATCAGGTGCCGGTCGAAGTGCGGCCCGAGCGCGCCCAGGCGCTCGCCATCCGCTGGCTGATCACCGCCGCCCGTTCGCGTAGCGAGAACACCATGTCGGCGCGCCTCTCGGGCGAGCTGATGGACGCCTCGAACAATCGCGGCAACGCGGTCAAGAAGCGCGAGGATACGCACCGCATGGCCGAAGCAAACCGCGCCTTCAGCCACTACCGCTGGTAAGGACGAATGGACGCGTGGGAGGCCGCGGTCGACGAGACTCTGGCTGTCCTGCGAAACAATGCATTTCGGGGAGATTGCGAAAACTGGATTAAGCTCTTGTCAGAGGATCGTGAATACCCATTTCGGGTATGGCAAGCACTCATCGGTGGGATGGGATCGCTTGGCGATATCTGGCTCGACGATCCGGTCCAGCAGCGCAGGCTCTCCGAGGCGCGCGAACGATTACAAACTCTGGCTGGAGAGTATCTCGTCCAGCACAGACTATCTGAAAGAGGTTAGACAATGGCCCGCAGCCACCCGCTCGAGCGCTATCGCAATATCGGCATCATGGCGCACATCGACGCCGGCAAGACGACGACGACCGAGCGCGTCCTTTATTATACCGGCAAGTCCTACAAGATCGGCGAGGTCCACGAGGGCACCGCGACGATGGACTGGATGGAGCAGGAGCAGGAGCGCGGGATCACGATCACCAGCGCGGCGACCACCTGCTTCTGGAACGAGCACCGGATCAACATCATCGACACGCCCGGCCACGTCGACTTCACCATCGAG